>JAZAMN010000042.1:0-9624 GCA_036229005.1 Myxococcota bacterium | reverse complement strand
CGGCGGGCCGCGCATGTGGGGGTCAATGCAACCCCGGGGGCCCCGTTGGGCGGGCGTTGGGGCGACTCGGTTGCGTTCGGCGGGACTTGCGCGCCGCCATGTTGCGTTCGGCGGGACTTGCGCGCCGCCATGTTGCGTTCGGCGGGACATGCGTGCCGCCGTGTTGCGTTCGGCAGGGCTTCCGCGCCGCCGTGTTGCGTTCGGCGGGACTTGCGCGCCCTCAGCGCTTGCGGAGGTTCTTCTTCTTCTTGCGGCGGCCCTTGCTGCGCTTGCCGCCCTCGGGGGCGGGCCTGGGGTTGAGCAGCTCGTGGCGGAAGCGGCACATGTCGTCGGGCAGGCCCGTGTCGAAGCGCAGGTCCTGGTCGGTCATGGGGTGGCGGAAGCCCAGCACCGCGGCGTGGAGCGCCAGGCGGGGGAAGGGATCGCGCTTGCGGCCGTAGAGCGGGTCGCCCAGCACGGGGTGCTTGCGCTCGGAGAGGTGGATGCGCACCTGGTGGGTGCGGCCGGACTCCAGGGTCGCCTGGACCAGGGACAGGGAGCGGGGGAGGTGCTCGACCAGCTCGAAGTGGGTGGTCGCCTGCTTGGCGTCGGGGTCGCCGGCGCGCACCGAGGCGCGGAGGCCCGTGTGCGGGTTCCGGCCCAGGAAGGACGTGACCGAGAAGGGCTCGGCCTGCACCTGGTTGTGGGTGATCGCCAGGTAGCGGCGCTCGACCTGGTGGTCCTCCAGCAGCTTCTTGAGGGCCTTCTGGGCGATGGGGGTCAGAGCCACCATCATCAGGCCCGAGGTGGGCTCGTCCAGGCGGTGCACGGGGTGGGCCTGCCCGTAGAGGCGGGCCATCATGCTGACCAGGTTGGGGTCCTGGCCGCGGGAGGGGGCCGCGACGGAGAGCAGCCCGGAGGGCTTGAAGACCACCACCAGGTGCTCGTCCCGGTACAGCACGGCGAAGTCGCGTCCGGGGTGCAGGCGAGGTGCGTTCTCGCGGATCTCCACCTCGTCCAGGGTGACTGCGCGCTTGCCGTAGCCGGTGGGCACGCCGCGCACGTGGACCTTTCCGGTCTGCAGGGCCTTGCGGCGGGCGGCGCCGGTCAGGCCCTTCTCTGCGAGGGCTTCCAGGAGGTTCATTCGCGTTCCTGTCCCTCGAACCAAAGCTCGAGGATGACCACCTTGCGGGGGCCTTGGGGGGTCTTGATGGTGACCAGGTCGCCCTCTTCCTTGCCGATGAAGGCCTGGCCGATGGGGGAGCGGTAGGAGACCTTGCCCTGGGGGGTGTCGATCTCGTCCATGCCGACGATCTGGATGGTCTGTTCGGGCCCGCCGTCCTCGTCCTCGAAGCTGACGTAGGCGCCAAAGCGCACGATGTCGCCGGCCACCGAGTCGGGCTCGACGACCTCGACGTTGCCCAGGCGCTTCTGCAGGTAGTGCAGGCGCCGATCGATCTCCCGCAGCCGCTGCTTGCCGTACTTGTACTCAGCGTTCTCGCTGCGGTCTCCCAGCGATGCGGCGTAGGCGACCTCGCGGGTCATCTTGGGCCGCTCCACCTTCATCAGGTGCTCGTACTCGGCGACCAGGACCTTGAAGCCAGCGGGGGTGATGTAGGTGGTGGACACGGGGGCCTTGTGGGCGGGGGGCCTTCTGAGACGCCCCCCATAGCCCAGAGGACGCGTTAGGGCCTCCGGGTGAGTGACACCGTCGAGCTTCTGGGCCAGATGGACCGCATCGCGCCGCTGCTGGAGCGGGCGCGGGCGGGCAGTCTGCACCACTGCTACCTCTTCGAGGGGCCGCCCCAGGTGGGCAAGCACACCGCCGCCCTGCTGCTGGCCCGGACCGCGGCCTGCACGGCGGAGACCGGCCCCTTCCCCTGCGGGGAGTGCCTGACCTGCAAGCAGATGGCCAAGGGCATCCACCCGGATCTCATCACCCTGGCCCCGGACGCCTCCCGCAAGAGCGGCACGATCAGCGTGGCCCAGGTGCGCGAGCTGATCCGCCAGGTGCGCCTGCGCCCCTACAACGCCTCCTGGCGCACCGTGATCATCGACCCGGTCGACGCCCTGATGCCCCAGGCCGCCAACGCCCTGCTCAAGACCTTGGAAGAGCCGCCCCCCGACACGGGCTTCGTGCTGGTCACGTCCAGGGTGTCCTCGCTGTTGCCGACGGTGCTCTCGCGCTCCCAGCGCGTGCGCTTTGCCGCGGTGTCAGAGGGTGAGCTGGCCCCCTTCCTGGACCAGCAAGGCGTCGCTGAGTCCCAGCGGATCGCGCGGCTCTCCATGGGCTGTCCCGGCGCGGCCTTGGCCATGGGGCAGGGCGGTCTGGAGGCCCTCGACGCGGCCCGGAGCGAGCTGGTCAGCGTACTCCAGGGCGGCATCCCCGCGGTGATCGACGCCGCCGAGCAGATCTCCAAGTCCAAGGACGCCAAGGGCGGCGCGGTGGCGCTGATGGGCGTGCTTGAGACCCTTCTCCGGGACTGCGTGCAGCACGCCTGCGGGCGCCCGGACGCCCTGATCCACTCCGATCAGCCCGAGCTGGTCGCTGCCTGGTCCGGTGTGCTCTGGCCCGGGGGCATCGCCCGCCTGCAGCAGCAGATCGACCAGACCCGCCAGCGCATGCTGGTCAACGTCAACACCCGCCTGCTCCTGGAGTCCCTGCTGGCCAGCACGCTCCGGGAGCTGGGCCCCGCCTCGCAGAAGGGCCTGAATTGAGCTTCCGCGTCTTCGACTCCCACTGCCACATCGACCCCGAGACCTACGGGGGCGCGGAGGGCGTGCTCGCCGTGATCGAGACCGCCCGCGCCGCCGGTGTCGAGCGCATGCTCACGGTGGGGGCCGGCTACGGCAACGGCAGCGCCGCCCGGGCCGTCCAGGTCGCCGATGCCCACGAGGGCGTCTGGGCCAGCGTCGGCATGCACCCCCACGACGCCTCCGAGCTCTCCGACGCCGTCCTGGCCGAGCTGGTGGAGCTCGCTTCGCACCCCAAGGTCCTCGCCTGGGGCGAGATCGGGCTGGACTTCTACTACGACAACTCCCCCAGGGAGGTGCAGCGTGAGGCGTTCAGGCGCCAGATCCGCACCGCTCTGGAGCTGGAGCTGCCCATCATCATCCACGACCGGGACTCCGCCGGCGAGGTCATGCGTGTTCTGGACGAGGAGTCCGCCTGGCAGGGCCGCGGCGTGCTCTACCACTGCTACGCGGGTGGGCTGGCCGAGCTCGAGCCTCTGCTGGAGCGCGGCGCCATCCTGAGCATCCCGGGCACCGTGACCTTCAACAAGTCCACCGAGCTGCAGGAGGTCGCCCGGCGGGTCCCCGCGGACCGCTTCCTGGTGGAGACCGACGCGCCCTTCCTGACCCCCGAGCCCCTGCGTGGCCGCAAGAACGAGCCGGCGCACGTGGCGCTCACCGTGGAGTTCATCGCCGGTCTGCGGGGAGAGAGCAGCGCCCAGGTGGCCCAGACGAGCTGGGACAATGCCTCGCGCTTCTTTGGTCTGCCCGCCTGATCGAGACCCGGCCCGCCGGCAGATTCAACCTGGCCGGAGCAGCGCCGCCAGGGCTCTCAGGCGCTCCGCCCAGGCCTGCTTCTCGGCCTCCCTCCGCTCGGCGCTGGGCAGCTTCTCGTGCTGCAGCGAGAGGCTGCACTTGCCGGGGCCCTTCTCCCACAGGTAGAGCGCGACCCGTGTCCCATCTGGCCAGTCCAGGCGCATGGACTTGGGCTCGGTCGCGGTGCGCAGCCGGGTTGGGTGGCCCATCCACTGGGCGCGCTGCTCGGGGGTCGCCAGGTGGGGCCACAGGTCCGTGACGCTGCACGCGAAGGTCTTGGACTTGGAGGCGGCGAACTCTCCGGTGCAGAGCTGCCCCTTCTCCCGCAGCCCCCGGATGCGCTCGTAGGAAACGGTGACGGTCTGGGCCCACCAGGGGCCGATCTCAGGCCAGCGCTCGCGCACCTGGGCGGCGATGTCTCGGTGGCTGAGCTCTTGCGCTCCGAGGGCGTCCAGGGCGCTGAGCCACTGCTCCCAGCTCTTTCCGGTGGCCTCCTGGACGCGCTGCTCGCTGATGCCGGAGAGCGCTTCGGGGCTGCTCATCTGGGCTCCCTTCTTTGGGGGCTCCTTATTGGGGGCTTTGGTGCGGGCCCAAAAAACACAAGAGGCCGCCCCCATCGCTGGGAGCGGCCTCCATGCAAAGAAGCTCAGCTCAGTTGCTGGACTTCTTGGCCTCCTGAGGCGCGTTGGCGTCGGCCTCGGGGGTGTGGATCGGGAAGACCGGGGTGGTCCCGTACTTCTCGCGGCGGTTGGCGGCAGCGCGGCCCAGCTTCTTGTTGCGGATCTTGCGCTTGTGCTTGGTGGTCTTGGTGTACGAGGCCATCGTGGGTCTCCGAGGAAGATGGAAGCGGCCCGGGAATTATGGCGGGGGAGCCCCGCTGTCAAGCACGAGGAGACCATTGTGCGGCCTGTCATACAGAAGTCATCGGTGGCGTGGCCGGGCCCAGGGTGGAGCGACTAAGCTGCAGACCAAGCATTGGAGGAGACATGCTGCTTCTGTTCACCCTGATCGGCTGCGAGTACTTGCCCGATCCCAACGACGTCCAGGACACCCTGGACGGCCTGACCAACCCGCTGGTGGTGCAGGGGATCGTCCTCGGCGTCGCTGAGCCCGAGTCCGATCAGATCGATCTCTCCGGCACCGACTTTGCCCAGGGCACCGCGGTCACCATCTTCGCGGCCGACGCGGCCAGCGTGAGCGAGATCGAGAACGCACCCGTCACCGGCGCCGACGCCAGCTTCAAGATTGGCCAGCAGGCCGCCGTGACCCTGGAGGCCGGTGCGGCCCCTGGCGCCTACAAGGCCGTGGGTGACGGCCTGGAGTACGTCGCTGGCGCGCTGGGCGAGCTGTCGTTCGCCGTGGGCGATGGGGCCTCGGGCGCGCAGGTGACCCTGCCCCCCGCCGTGGACGTGCTCCTGCCTCCGCAGCACGACGGCAGTGATCTGACCGTGGACCTGTCCGAGCAGTCCTACGACCAGGTGCTGGTGGTGGTGTTCGACCTGAGCACCCAGGAGATCACCTACTCCAACGAGCCCAAGGACATCGCGGAGCTCTACGAGTACTCCACCGCCGAGGGCGCGGGCGACAGCGTGGTCATCCCCGGCGCCGAGGCCTTCCCCGGTGAGTCCATCTACGCGGTGGGCATCGCGGGCATGGTCAAGGGCGACTCTTCGTCCTTCTCCAGCATGAACACGGCCCTGTCCAGCCTGCAGGCCGGCCAGCTTGTGTTCCAGCCCGTCAGCACGATGCCCTTCGAGAACTGAGGGCGCGGCCCTTTGGGCCAAGATCGAAGAAGGCCAGCTCCGATGGGGCTGGCCTTCTGTTCTCTGGGGACCGGGGACTACTCGATGCTGAGCAGCACGGGGTCCATGGCGACCAGGCCGCCGCCGTGCTCGCTGATGTGGGTGAGCAGCTCGGCCTGGGCCATCGCGGCGGCGAGCTGGGGGCCCAGCAGGGTCTTGAGGGCCTCCGCGTCCTGCCGCGCGAACTCCTCGCCGGCGCTGACCTGCCCGGTGCTCAGGCCCTCGAGCAGGGCCTCCATCAGGGTCTGCTGGCGGGGGAGGATCTTGCGGCCGATCACCTCGTCTTCGGAGACACCGGCCTCCTCCAGGGCGACCTCAATGGCGCGGTCCAGGCCGCCGAGCTCGTCGACCAGGCCGATCTCCACGGCCTGCGCGCCGGTCCAGACCCGGCCCCCAGCGACGGCGTCCAGCTCGTCCCAGGTCATGCCGCGGGAGTCCGCGGCCTTGGTGACGAAGGTGTCGTAGAAGGCCTCGATGCGGGTGCGGATCTTGGCGCGCTCCGCGTCGGTGAAGGGCTCGGTGATGTTGTAGAGGCCGGCGAGATCGCCGCGCTTGGAGCTCCAGGTGGTGATGCCCACCTTCTCGTAGAGCCCGCCCAGGGCGAACTTGCCGCCGAACACGCCGATGGAGCCGGTCAAGGTGCCGGGCTGGGCCACGATGTGGCGGGTGCCCATGGCGATGTAGTAGCCGCCGCTGGCCGCGTAGCCGCCCATGGAGGCCACGACGGGCTTCTTCTCATCGAGCTCCTCGATGGCGTGCCACATCACGTCGCTGGCCAGCGCGGAGCCGCCGGGGGAGTCGATGCGGAGCACGACGGCCACGATGTCCTCGTCTTCGGCGAGCTCCTCCAGGATGGGGACCACCGTGGCGTCCCCGATGTTGGACCCAGAGGAGAACAGGCCCGGCGGGTTGCTCTCTCCGTCGATGATGCTGCCCTGGAGGTGCAGGACGGCGACTTTCTTCTTGCCCTTGGACCACTCGGTGCGCTGGGCCTTCATGTACTCGGAGAAGTCGGCGGGCTCGAGGTCCTCGCCGATGGACTCCAGCCAGTCATCCCGGTAGGTGAGCTGATCCACCAGGCCGCGCGCCTGGGCGGCCTTGGCGGTGATGGGCGGATCCTGGATGAGCCCAGCGACCGCTTCGACCCCGACCCCGCGGCTGTCGGCGACGGTCTGGGTGTAGGTGGCGAACAGCGAGTCCAGCAGGGCGTCGTACATCTCGACGGTGGGCTCGGAGGGGCCGGTGTTCTCGTAGGTCTCGATGGCGGACTTGTAGGTGCCCACGCGCTCGAAGTCGGGGGAGACGCCGAGCTCTTCGAAGAGGCCCGCGTAGTAGGTCGTGTTGACGCTCAGGCCGATGACCATGGGGACGCCTTCCGGGTGCAGGTGCACCTCTTCGCAGGCGCTCGCGACCAGCCAACTGATGTTGTCGTAGGTCTTGGACCAGGCGCGGCAGGGCTTGCCGGCCTCCTGGAGGGCCGCCAGGGCGTTGTGCAGCTCCAGGGCGCCTGCGTAGCCGAGTGCGGGGCCGTCGAGCTCGAGCAGGACGCCGTTGACCTCGGGGTCCTCGGCGGCGGCCAGCAGGCTCGCGCTCAGGGAGTGGACGGTGGCGGGCATCTCGGCGGGGTCAACGACGAATCCACCGGGTTGGGGGCCATCGGGCAGGGCCCCGGCCAGCTCCAGCTTGTACCAACCGCCGGACTCGCCCGCGCTCTGGGCCGAGGGGAGGTCGAAGCCGTCCGCCGCGAGCATGAACGCGCCGACGCCGCCAGCGAGCAGCAGCCCGCCGCCCAGGCCGATGGTCCACACCAACACGCGGGTGCTCTTGTTCAGGCCCTTGCCCTGCGCTTCCGACTGCTCTTGCTCTGCCACTGAACCTCCCGCGCTCAGCCTACCAACGGCGCGCGCTGCCTCCACCTAAACGCGAAGCGGCGCGCGTCCATTGCAGAGTGTGGGCTACCAGCAGGCGCGGCGGTGCGGCTCCAACCAGTCGAGCAGCCGGGGGTGCAGCTCGCTGCCGGCGCGGGGGCCCATCACCAGGTCCAGGTGGCCCCACTCGCGGTCGAGCTGCAGCAGTTCCACGGGGCCGCTCCAGGTGTCCTGCACGGGCACGGCGTGGGCGGGGGGGCACATGCGGTCGCCGTGGGCGCACACGAGCATCAGGGGGATGGACACGCCGGCGAGGGCGTGGGCGTAGTCCAGCCGGTCGTCGCGGTCGACCAGGGAGCCGGACTCCACCCAGCGCAGGGCCTGTCGGAGCATGCCGCCGGAGAGGTCCTCGGTGCCGTGGAGCAGCAGACCGCGGGTGCGCTCGCCCTCGACGCTGCCCAGGCCACCGGCCGCAGGGGACAACAGGCTGGCGCCCGCAGACGTGGGGACGCGCAGGGAGGCGGGCAGCAGGGTGCGGGCCAGGGTCAAGGCGGCCCGACCGGAGCGGGGGCGCTGGAAGCGGACGGCGGCGCCCAGGGTGATGGCCGCGGCGATCCCGGCGTCTCCAAAGTGGGCCAGGTAGGCGTAGAGGAGCTGGCCCCCCAGGCCGTGACCGACCACCACCACGCGCTCGTAGCCGGAGTGCTCCCGGACGGCCTGGAGGGCAGCGGGGAGGTCCGCGGTGGCGATGTCGTCAAAGTCGAAGGGCTGGGTCTGCGCGGGGGGCAGCGCGCTGCGGTCGGCGCGGTTCTCGGCCATGTAGACCTGGTAGCCGGCGGCGGCCAATCCCCGGGCCAGGGAGCGCTCCTGGTCGAAGTCCAGGCTGTGTCGGGACAGGCCCAGTCCGTGGAGGAGGAGGAGGGGCTCACCGGTGCTCCCAGGGGGTGGCTCAACCCTGAACAGGGGGCAGCGCCAGCCATCGTGGGACTCTGCGTACAGGCGAGGCAGCAGGTTCCGCTCCGGCGCCTGGGAGAAGCGCTGGGGGTTGTCTGGCTGGAGGCCGCGGAAGGCCATGCTCAGGGCGGCGTCCACCGTTCCTCGCATCCACTGGCGCTTGAGCTGCAGGCTCAAGCCGCCGCGGGGGCTGTCGGGGAGAGAGGGACCTGGGGCGGCGGCTTTCACCGCCCCAGGTCCACAGGGGAAAGGTCGCGCGGGGCGTTCAGCAACAACTTCGCACTCCTGGGCACACCCGCACCCGGACGGAGAGCGTCCGCTTCAGCGATGTCAGGCCGGCGGACCGGCTCCAGCAACAGCATCCACTCCAACATCTACGCAACCTGAGATGGGGACAGGCTCTTGACCTGTCAACAGGGGCGTTCTACCACGACCTGAGGATCGCGCAAAGGTGGGGCGGAAAATAATTTCGGGGGCGCGACGTGGATGTCGCGGCGCGTCGGAACCGGGCTGGGCAGCGTGGTCTGGAAGTGCTTGAAACAACTGGTCACAACCCCGCATGTCCTCGCTGGCACGCGGGCTGCTAATGGGGGCCGAAGACTGGAGATGCTCGATGATGAAGAAGCTGATGGCGGCCACCCTGACCCTCCTCTGTTTGAGCGCCTGCGCAGAGGAGTGCGTGACCGAGGACCTGCCCGAGGCCACCTACGACGTGGACGAGGAGACCATGGCCGCCCTGGAGGTGAGCTCCGATCGAGACCGCGAGGAGCTGCCCTGCGAGATGCTGTGTCTGTTCGCGGCCGAGCTGGACGCGGGCTTCTCGCTGGAGGTCGACGCCTGTGAGCTGAGCTTCGAGGACCCCGCCACCAGCGAAGACCCCGACGCCGTGGTCGCCCACGTGACCTGCAGCGGAGAGCTGGTGGGCGCGGCCTGCGTGGACTGAGTCTGGGACTGCGCGGGGACTGTGACCCCTTTGAGACCATTGTCTCTGCGGGCGCAGGTGATGGTGATTGGGCCGCTGGATGGCGGCTCAACCCTCACGGAGACTCAAGATGCCGAAGAACACCCCCCTGCTGTTGGCCCTCGGATTCCTCTTCTCGGGCGTGGCGTTCGCGGAGAGCAACAACCTGGACGAGCGCGCGAAGGACCCGACCTACAAGCCCCGCGGGGAGGTCCGGTGCTCCGGCGGCGGCTGCAAGACCATCGTCGCGAACGACAAGCACATGGGCGTCATCGTCGAGGGCAAGGACAAGAAGTCCACCAAGAAGAAGGCGGCCAAGAAGGCGGACGAGCTGAATGAGGAGGCCAAGGCCGACGAGGTCGATGGCGACGTGTTCGACACCTGCCTGCAGTTCCCCGAGCTCTGCTGAAGCTTGTATGACCTCCACCAGGGCCAGGAACGTCTCCTGACCCTCACCATGGAGGTCTCCAGGAGAGTCGGGCCGAGCGAGCGCAAGCGAGCGAGGCCCTCC
>JAZAMN010000041.1:0-30451 GCA_036229005.1 Myxococcota bacterium | reverse complement strand
GGATGACGCTTCGGTCAACCCCAAGGTCCCGCCCCACCTGGGTGTACGAGAGGTTCTCTTCCTGCACGAGGCGCACGGCCTCTCTCTTGAACTCGACGCTGTACTGCCGTCGCTTCGCCATCTTTGGCTCCTGGGTGTTTGTGGTTTACCCAGGTGGTCCAGTCTTTGGGGGGAGGGTCACAGGGGAGTTCGCTTGCGAACTCCTCCCCCCTCACTCGTCCTCTTCCCCCGCCTTCCGCACAATCTTCAGGCTGTGACGCCCCTTGTGCCTGCCGGGATCACCGATGTAGAGCACCTTCTCGCCCACCCGCAGGCGAGCCTCACGGTCGGAGCCGATGTCCAGCTCCTGGCCGACGCGCAGGGCCTCCAGCTCGCGCATGGTCATGCGGATGCGACCAAGCTCGGCGACGGCGTCGACGTTGATGGGGAGCACGCGCTCGGGCTTGTAGCGCCGGGTGCGCAGGCTCTTGGGGATGGTGCTGGTCTTGGGAACACGCAGGTCGCGGGCTGCCTGGCCGGGGATGGCCACGGTGAGCAGGCCGTAGGGGGACTCGGGGCTGCCGAAGTCCAGGCTGCCGGCGATCACCGGAGTGGTGGGCGTGAGGGAGTCGGCCAGGCGAGGGCCTGGGCCGATGCTCTCAAGCTCCAGGGTCGGTCGCGGCGTCTGAGGCCACGCGTCCGCGAGTGAGCCCAGCACGTCCTCGACGATGCGCCGGGCGAAACGGAGCTCTACACGGGTCACCGGGCGGATGCGGTATGGGGCAGGATCCGCGCCGGGGTTCTCGCCCAGCAGGACCCCAACGATGCGGCTGAGCAGCCGGCCCTGGACCACGAAGATCCCAGGGAGGCCCATGGGCATGAAGCGAAACAGCCCGAAAACGCCGCCATCGCGGGCATCGGTGTCGTCCAGGACGCCGGAGAGGGTGGTCACCTGGGCCAGGCCCAGCCGGACGGGGATGTCCGAGCCGGCGCGGTTGACCAGGCGGGTGCGCACGTCGCGGGCGGCCTCCCGAAAGAGGTCCTCCAGCGCCGGCAGGATGCTCGCGGTCTCCCGATCCGGCTGGATCAGGACCGAGCTCTGGCTCTCCGGATCGGCTGCAGCCATCACTGCACCACGAACTCGGTGAGGTACACGCGCTGGATGCGCTCATCACCGGGCAACAGGGAGTTCATGCGACCCAGCAGCTCGTCCCGCAGGCGGGTCTTGCCATCCAGGCCCTCGACGTCGGCGTAGGAGTAGTCGGAGACCACGGTGATCACCGCGTCGCGCAGCATGGGGATGGACTCCTCGATGATGGGCTGGTCCTCGGTCGTGGTCTCGACCTGGATCTCCATGCGGAGCACCCGCCCGCCGCCGCTGCCGCGCAGGTTCATCGTGAAGGCGCCCACAGGGAGCACGACCCGTGTTGCCGCGATCTCCTCTTCGCTTGGCTCACCCTCTTCTTCGCCGGCCTCGCCCTCTTCGGCGGCCTCGGCGTCATCGCTCCCCAGCATCATGGAGGCGCCGAATCCGGCACCCCCGCCCAGGATGAAGGCAGCCACCGCCGCCAGGATCAGGGGCAGCTTGGAGGGCTTTGGAGTCTCGATCTCCTCCTCGACCTCTTCGTTCTCATCCGCCATGGCGGGACCTCCATTCAGCGGCCCTGGAGGGCCTCCACTGCCCCTACGGCCCCGGGGGTGTCGGACTTGAGCACGAGCTCAACCCTTCTGTTCCACTGCGGGGCCTCGCCGATGGTTGATGCAGGTTGAAACTGCCCAAACGCGTCCGCTTCGAGCCGCTCTCCGGGGATCGGTCCGCGCTCCCGCAGCGCCTTGACCACCGACATCGAGCGCTGCGCCGAGATCTCCCAGTTCTGCCACTCGTCGCCCGTTGCGTCGGTGTGGCCTTCGACCCGGATGTGCACGTCCTCGTCCTTGAGGACCAGCGCCACGTCGCTGACCAGGGCGTAGGCCGCGGGGTGCAGCTCGGTGCTCCCAGGCTTGAAGAGCACCCGATCGTCCAGCCGGATCCGCAGCTCCTTCTCGTTGGACACCATGCGCACGAGCTGGTCGCTCACGTGCTTGGCCAAGGCCTCCCGCAAGCGGGCCTCCTGGGGGGTCACGGTCTCCTGCTTGAGCTTGAACTCCGTGGGCTCCTGCAGCACGTTCTCGGCCACACCCAGCGCGCTGTGCGAGAGCCCGGCCGACGACAGCGCCGTCTGGATGGACTGGATGACCGTGGCCACCTTGGCGGGCTCCTCGAAGCTCGCCATCGACAGCAGGAGCACGAAGAAGGTCAGCAGCAGGGTCACCAGGTCGGAGAAGGTCGCCATCCACAGCGGGGCTCCTGCTGGCACCTCCTCGCACTTGCACTCGTCTTTTCCGGACATGGGCTACGCGGCCTCGTCCAGGTTGAGGCGCTGGCTGGGCGGCAGCGCGGCGTTGAGGCGGTCCACCATGAAGCGGGGGTTCTCGCCGTTGAGGATGCTCAGCAGCCCGTTGGCGATGATCGCCTTCGCCGCGATCTCCTCGGCCGAGCGGATCTTGAGCTTGGCCGCGATGGGGATGCCGATCAGGTTCGCCAGGTACGAGCCGTAGAAGGTCGTCAGCAGCGCGACCGCCATCGCGGGGCCGATGGCCGCGGGGTCGGACATGTTCTTGAGCATGGCCACGAGACCGATCAGCGTACCGATCATGCCCATCGCCGGGCCGTATGCGCCCATCGCGTCCCAGACCTCTGCGTTGCCCTTGTGGCGGGCCTCGATCTTGGAGAGCTCCTCAAAGAGCACCGACTCGATGGCCTCGGCCTCGTGACCATCCACCAGCATCAGCAGGCCGCGCTTGAGGAAGTCGTCCTCGGCTGCAGCAGCGGCCCCCTCCAGTGCCAAGAGCCCCTCTCGTCTGGCGGTGTTGCTCAGCTCTGAGAGCAGCTTGATCGTCTCTCCTGTATCTGGCGCCTTGCCGAACACAGCGGCCTTTCCGGCCATCATGCCGTCCTTGAGCATCCCGCCCGGGAAAGCCACCGCCAGCACGCCGGCGCTGCCGCCGAACACGACCAGGATGGAGGGGACGTCGACGTAGGCCATGATGCCGACGCCGCCGAGCAGGATTGCGGTCAGGATCAGGCCGTTGGCTACGACCATGCCGCCGACGGTTGCGAGATCCATGGGGTCCTCCGGGGTGCTCCCGGGAGGCTCAACGGATCATCCACCCCACAGATGAGCGCTCAATCCGCCCGGCGCTCGAACTCCAGCACCAGGGGGCCGCTGTCGTCCTCTCCCCAGCAGGAGACCTTGTCGCTGTCGTCGCCCATGGTGCAGGTCAGCGCCAGCGCCCAGACGTTGATGCGGATGGTCCACTCGCGCCCGCTGATGTGCGCGCCCTTCATCTCCGTGGTCTCCAGGATCTCCTCCTCCAGGTCCTGCCCCGGACACTGCGTGTTCAGGTAGTTCTGGAAGGTCCCCGAGAAGTCCGGTTCCACGTTCAGGTACCAGCCCCGGTACTCCAGGCAGCCGGAGACCTCCTCCACGAAGGGGTAGGTGTCGTCGCTGTCCGTGTCGTCCACGAACACCAGCTCCCAGCGGCCCGCGAACAGCTCCGAGTCGTCGACCGCCGTGCCTGTGTCCTGCGTCCCCGTGTCGTCTGTCTCGGGGAGGGAGGTGTCTGGTGGGTTCAGGTGGACGGGGTCATCAATGCACCCCGCGACCGCCAGAACAGGGAGCAGGAACATCGGGTGCAGGCGAGGCATGGCTGCTGTTTTAGACCGCAGGGCCCAGAGCAGCAACACCGGGCCCCCGTCCAGGGCCCGGCGTGCAGCACACAGATGAACAATCAGGAGGTTGGACAGGGAGGGGCAGGGGACGGACCTGCCCCCCAAGAGTAGGGAAACAGGGAGCCAGGTCCGGGACTACACCAGGTTGACCAGCTCCTGGAGGGTGTCGTTGGCGGTGGAGATCACCGAGGAGTTGGCCTGGTAGGCGCGCTGTCCGGCGATCATCTCCACGAACTGGTCTTCCAGCTCGACGTTGGACTGCTCCAGGGTGTAGCCGACCACGTCGCCGCGGCGTCCGACCCCCGGTGCACCCAGCACGGCCTCGCCGCTGCCGGTGGTCTCCTGGTAGAGGTTGCCGCCGACCCGGTCCAGGCCGGTGTTGGTGTCGAACACCGCGAGCGCGAGCTGCCCGAGGCTACGCTCCTCGCCGTTGGTGTAGGTCCCGACCAGCACGCCCTCGTCGTTCAGGGAGATCGCGGTGAGCTCGCCAGGGGCGAAGCCGTCCTGGGACATCGAGGCGATGGAGTTCTCGGTGCCGCCCATGGAGATGTTGCCGTCGCCGGTGGCGTCTCCCGTGGTGAAGTCCACCCCGAAGTCGAACTCAGGGCTCCACACGCCGGTGGTTCCGGGGAACACGTCGGCCAGGGTCAGGGTGGGCGCCGTGGAGGCTGCCGTGTCCAGCACGCCGTCGGCGAACGAGAGGGTCCCGCTGGCGACCTCGACCGCAGCCCCGGACTCGTAGGCGGCGTTGTCCAGCTCGGCGCCGTCGACAAAGGCCTTGAAGGTCCAGTCGGTGTTGGAGACGCGCTCGTAGGCCATCAGGACCTCGTGCCCCACGCCCAGGTCGTCGTAGATGGTGACCGAGGAGGTGAACCCCGTGGTGTTGGCGGGGTCCTCGAGCGTGGTCGAGATGGCCTCCAGGCTGGTGCCCGTGGTCGTGGTTCCGTCGAAGGTCGCGGTGTTCAGGAAGTCGGTGGTGGAGACCTCGGTCTCGGCGGACAGCAGCAGGTCGGTGCTGATGGTGGTCGTCGCCTGGGGGCTCACCGCGGTGCGGCTGACCTGGAGGTCACCTTGCAGGCCGGTGATCTCGCCTTCGGAGCTGGCCAGGTAGCCCTGCAGGGGCATCCCGCCGCCGGTCGTGATGAAGCCCTCTTCGTCCATGAAGAAGGAGCCGTCGCGGGTGTAGAAGGTCTCGTCGCCGTCGCGAACAGGGAAGAAGCCGTCTCCCGAGATGGCGAAGTCCAGGGCGCTGGACGAATCCTTGAGGCTGCCCTGGCCGAAGAGCCCCATGGTGGTCGACACCATGGTGCCGTTGCCGAGCTGGTTGGACCCGCTCTGACCGCCGATGCTCGAAGGCAGCAGGTCCGAGAAGTTGGCCCGCATGGCCTTGTAGCCAGTGGTGCCGATGTTCGCGATGTTCCCGCCGATCACGGAGAGGCGGGTGCCGCTCGCGGTGAGACCAGAGGCGCCAGTGTTCAGAGTGCCGATCAGGGACATGTTGGATCTCCAGACAAGGGGTGTGAAGCGGCACGCGTCGGGTGTCGCTTCCCGGGCCTCCTTGGGAGTTCCTTGGTCCGGCCCGGAAGTGGTTGGCATCCGTCTGATGCCTCCCGTGAATCACCCCTCGGATCTCTCGCCGAAGCCGTTTAGCCCCCGGATCCTTTTTTTCTCCCGCGGGTGTAGTCTGGGCCGGATGAGCCCCCGCAAACGCCGCATTCTCCTGACCTTCTCTGGCCTCGGTCTGGGCATCTCGCTGCTCGCTCTGCTGGGGCCGAGGGCGAAGATGGGGAGCCCCCCAGAGCTCACGCCCCCACCGACCTCCCTCTCAGGCCTACCCCAATGGGTACAGGATCAGGACACCAGCGAGGACACCGTCCTGCCGGGCAACCACAGCCAGCTCCACTGGGGTGCGGAGCCGGGCCGGCGCACCCCCCTGGCCCTGGTCTACCTGCACGGCTTCTCCGCCAGCCCCATGGAGATCGAGCCGGTCATGACCCAGGCCGCCGCCGAGCTGGGGGCCAACCTCTACATGCCCCTGCTGGCAGGGCACGGTCGGGGCAGCGACGCGATGGGCGGCGCCCGCGCTGAGCAGTGGGTCGCGGAGACCCGCCGCGCCATCCAGGTCGGGCAGCTCCTGGGGGAGCGGGTCGTGGTCGTGGGGACCTCCACCGGGGGCACCCTCGCGGTGATCGAGGCCCCGTCCACCGAGCTCGCGGGCCTGGTGCTCATCAATCCGAACTTTGGCCCCCAGAACCGCGCGACCGAGCTCGGGCTGCTCCCCTGGGGCGAGCTGCTGCTCACGCGCTTGCTGGCGCCCTACTCCTGGGAGCCCAGCAGCCCCGCGCAGGCCCAGCACTGGACCACCACCTACGAGATCCAGGCCGTCGTCGAGATGATGCTGATCGTGCAGGCCGCCCGAGAGGTCGATCCCGCCACCCTGGAGCTGCCCACCCTGGTGCTGCGATCGGACGCTGACCACGTGGTGGATCAGGCCGCGGTGACCTCGTTTGCGGAGGGGCTCCCGCAGGGGGATGTGGTGGTGGTGCCCTACACAAGCGGTGAGAACGGGCATGTGCTGGCGGGCGCGATCCTCTCTCCCTCCCGCACCCAGGAGGTGCAGGGCGCCTTGGTGGAGTTCTGCAGGGGCATCTGACATATTTCAGACAAATTCATGCGGACCCCCCCTCTGAGCCTGCAGGGTGAGGCTCAAAATCGGAGGGCGAGATGATTCTTTGGGCGATCTTCGGGTGTTCTTTCGGGACCCCGGTCGAGCTGGACACCGCGCAGGCTGGAGGCGAGGTCCTGGGACTGTGTCAGGGCGACTACGACACCTCGGTCGCGGCGCTCGGTCAGCCGGATGCGGCGCTGGCGTCGCTGGGTGACCGCTACGTGCTGATCGAGGACGACTCCCTGCTCACCTTGGAGACGGACAGCGAGAGCGTGTCGGCTGTGGGGCTCACTCTGGTGGGCGATGAGTGCTCGCCGGCCTGGAGCTGGGAGACCGTGGCCACGCTGGACTCCCTCACCATGGGCGCTGGCGTCTTTGAGGGCCACCTGCTGCACTCCGAGGAGCTGTCCTACCTGCAGGCCGACATGGAGGTCCCCGTGGACGACTACTCCTGCGGCTGCTTCCGGCGCATGACGGCGGCCATCCTCCCGGACGGTCAGCCCGGTCAGGGCGAGGTCGTTCAGTACTGCCGCACGGGCGACACCTGCGAGGACATCGTCGAGGGCCGCACCATTCTGCAGTGGTAGGGCCTGCAGTGGTTGGGGCTTGAGGGGGAGGCCCTCAGGCCGCGACCACCGCCGAGTCGATCCCCGTGAAGAGGTTCCCGACGGCCTCGTCGCGGGGCATCGCGGTGATCACGGTGCGCTTGGGCACGCCGACGATCAGCGCGGTGTCGTCCAGCAGCACCAGGGACTCGCGGGCGCCCTTGCCGGCGAGCTGATCGATGGCCTTGCCGACACGCTCCAGGTCCTCTTCGCCCAGCTCGATGCCTCGGGACTCCAGGCGGGCCGCGGCGTGGCGAGAGAGCTTGACGGGCTCGGTCTGGGGCGCCTTGGCGGCTTCGGACTCACCCTGGAGCAGGCGGTCCAACTCACCGGCGAAGGCGTCGCTGCTGGGCGGCCGGGCGAGGGGATCGGCCGGTCTGGCCTGTCCGGGGCCCCGGACGAGCTGGGTATAGAGGCTGTCCAGATCCATCTCAGGCCCCCTCGCCGTCGGGCACGGTCAGGCGGATCAGGTCGCTCAGGCTGACGGGGACGCCATCCACGGTGGGGAGCGGGGTGCCGGTGCTGTAGTCCATGGAGTCCACCATGCCCTTGATCCGCTCGTCGATGGTGACGTCGCTGCCGTCGTTGGTCTTGACCTCGAAGGTGTAGTCGCCCTCTTCGGCGGTCTGTCCGGAGAGGTCCTCACCGTCCCAGGTGTAGCTGCCGTCTCCCTCTTCGACGGCGATCTCCGCGGAGTGGACCAGCTTGCCCGTCTCGTCGTAGACGTTGACGGTGGCGGTGGCCTTGCCGCTGGAGACGAAGTGCAGGTCCAGGTCACCCCCCTCGCCGTCGTAGGGCAGGGTGTCGCCGACCGCCAGGACCTCGGTCCCGACCAGGCTGGCCATGGTGATGTTGGTCAGGTTGGCGACCGTCGCCGTGTTGGTCTCCGTCGCCGAGCTGATGTCCATGAGCTGCTCGAGGCTGGAGAAGGTCGCGAGCTGGGCGACCATCTCTTCGTTCTTCATGGGGTCCAGCGGGTCCTGGTACTGCATCTGCGTGGTGAGCAGGTTCAGGAAGGAGTTGCGGTCCAGCTCCGCGCCGCCCTGCGTGACGGCGTTGGCTGCCTCGAGGGCGCTCGCGTCGGCGACGCCTGCGATTCCGGTGATGGACATGGGAGCTCCTGGGGTCTGTCTGTTGCCCCTCGGATCGACGGGCGGGAGACTTGAGGGGGGATCAGATCAGGCGGTTGATGTGTTCACCGCGCGGCACGGGGGCGCGCTTGGCTGGGGCGGTCTCGGCGCGCTTCTGCGGGGCGCGGGGGGCGTTGGGGTCCTGCTGCTGCTGGCGCTGGCCAGAGTCCCGGCGCTCGGTGCTGAACTCGCCCAGGGACCAGCCCTGCTCGGACAGGACGTCCTGCAGGCTGCCCTCGAGATCGACCATCGGCTCCAGGGCCTGGCCGCTCCCCTGAAGGTGCACGTCCATGCGCTGATCCTGGGAGCTCATGCGCACGCTCAGCTCGGGATCCAGGACCACCTCAAGCTCGTCGGGGAGAGAAGTCGCCTGCTCGAGCTGGGCCGGGGAGGGCCGGGCATCCATCGACGAGGCCTCGGACGGGGCGCTGGGCTGTACCCGCTGCTCCTGACGCAGGTCGAAGGGCTCGGCGGCGGTGCCTCCAAAGACCCGAGCCTCGCTCTCGCTCTCGTGCTCGCTGAGGTCAGCCCTGCGCTTGGAGGGAGCGGAGGGTCGAGCCTGCGGCGTCTCCAGGGTCGCCATGTGCTGGGAGAGGCTGCGGGACAGCTCCAACATGGCGGGGCTCTGGCGCCCCTGACTGCGCAGGAGCTGGGAGAAGGGCGGAGGGGCTGCGGAGGTCGACTGGGACGGCCGCGAGTCGGCGTCGCGGAGCCGGTCCAGAAAGGCCTGGGGGCTGCGCGGCTGAGAGAGCGCGGGAGACACGGTGGCCTCACGCGCTGCAGGCTTGAGCTCGCCGAACCCGACCCCCGAAGACCCGGCCTCCGAAGACCCGGCCTCCTCGGGGCTGGTCTCCGAGGGCTTGGGCGCCGAGGACCTCTTCGGTGCGCTCTGTCGAAGGCGCGCGAGCCAGGCGGGGACCTGGGCCGGGAGCTCGTCTGCGGTGGTGGCATCGGGAGCCACAGCGGGGGCCTGAGCAGCGGGGGGCTCCACCGGGGCCGCTGAGAGCGGGGGGGGCGTGACGCTGGGCTGGCTGAGAGCGCTCGGGGCCGTCTCCGTCGTCAGGTCGATCCGCTCGGCGGGCAGCTCGGCTGCGTCCACGATGGCAGCGGGCGCCACTGGGGAGGGCACCACATCAGGGGACTCCAGCTCCGGCGTGGTCCACAGCGAAGGGGGGACCTCCAGGGCTGGTGCCGCCGACGAGATCTCCCAGGAAGGAGAAGGGGCGGGTGCTGGTTGGAAGAGCCCCTGGCTCACCGCCTGGCCCTCCGGTGCGGACCCCACAAACCCTGCCACCGTGGGCATCGACGAGGACAGGCTGGGCGCTGCCTCCCCCGCGGCCTGCAGCGGCACGGGAGGCGCCGCGGCCCAGGCCTCGCTCCAGTCCTGAGGGGCGTCACTGGAGGGCGTCGTCTGGGGCGGCGCAGGCTCGGTGGTCGGCCGCTCCGCTGTCGCTTCGCGGGGCTGAGCGGGCTCCTGTGCACCCGAGGCCTCCTGGGGGCTCACCGGCGCGAGGTCTGGGCCAGCCGACGCCTGGGGCTGATCTGGAGTGTCAGGCTGGGTTGCCGACGCCGAGGGCTGATCTGGAGTGTCAGGCTGGACTGCGGAGGCCGCTGCGGCTGCTGGTTGGGGCGCGCGAATCGAGTCCGCTGCCGCCACAGTCGCGGTTGGTGGTGCGGGCGTGCTCTGGCTCGGCGCTGCCTGCAGGGAGGGGGCGTCGACCGGGACCTGAACGCGGGTGGGAGCGGCGTGTGCATCGGGCTCCGCGAGCTCCACACTCGGGGAGAGTGCAGGCGTCCGCTGAGCGGGAGCAGGTCGAGAGGGAGCGGGTTGAGCTGGGGAGCTGCTCGCGGGACCGGAGGCCTTGGCGGTCTGGACGGCGCGCTCGGGGCCAACCGCGGGGCTCGGGGCGGCTGCAATGCTCGCTGCTGCGGCGCTTGTGTCGGGTGGGGCGACCTCGCGCGTGATGCCGGTGCTCTGCTCGGCTGTCGGGGGAGCAGGCAGGGGGGCGGTGGCCAGGGGGGCGCCCACCCCGGCCAACAGGCTCCATGCGCCTTGGCCGTCTTGAGTCTGGTCGCCCTCCTGCTCGCGCCGCGGCTGCTGCTCGGTGGAGGTCGAGGAGAGCTCGGCCCGCCCTGGATCGGGATCCCCGAACGCCGCAGCCGCGCCCTCCTCAGGCTCAAGGGCCGAGGGGGAGACTGCGGTGACCGGTGCTCGGTCTGGGCCGGCCGCTGAGCGCCGTCCGGCGGCTGCGGGACTCGGGTCCCCATCGGGCGTGGCGAGCGCCACCGCCGCTTCCGGCAGGGCCGCGGCCGGGCGTCGCTGTGGGGTGGTGAGCGGGGGCTCCTCCTGGTCCGTGTCGGTGTCCGGGGCCGGCTGGCGCCAGGACGGATCCTCCTGCAGGCCCGTCTGGGCTTCGGGCTGCCGAGCTTCGGTCTGCGATTGCTGGTGTCCCGCAGCCGGGATGTGGAGAGTTGCGGGCGCTGCGCTCGCGGGGGCAGCAGCCGGGCCCTCGGAGATGGGCCGGGGGGGCAGCTCGGGAGCCTCCGGGAGGGCCTCGGTGGCCGCCGAGGAGGGAGGCTGCTCCGAGCCTGCGGGGGGCTGCGTGAGCGCGCTCCAGGGGGCGCTGGAAGGGGCCTCGGAAGAGAGTGTTGCGCTCGAGGTGGGGGGCTGAGGCGCTGCGCCAAGCGCAGCGTCCGGGGCGAGGGCAGGAGCGGGCGCAGGCCCGGCAGGGGCGTCGTGTGTGAGCGCCACTTCCCCCAAGGTGGGGGCCGTCGCTGGGGCTGGGAGATCCCCGGTGCGGAGATCCTCCGTGTACAGAACCGCCGGCTGACTGGGCAGCTCCGGTGATTCGCCTGAGGATGCGAGCTCGGGGGCCACCGTTTGATGCTGCGCCGCAGGTTGCTGGACTGCCTCCGTGACCACTGCTGACGGGACCGGCGTGCTCTCAGAGATGGGCTGGGGGGCAGCGCTCCAGGCGGGGGCGGCTCGCTCCCGGAGCTTGGGCTCGCCCAGGGGATCGGCGGGTGCCTCCATTCGGGCCTCGGGGCCGGCCGGAGCAGAAGAGGCGCGCTCAGAAGCCGTCTTCACTGGCGCAGTGGGCCCTCCCGCTGGGGCCACCCGGTCCAAGCCGCTGGGGAGCCCCGCCAACGGGTCAAGGGCCTGGTCAATGGCCACAGGCTGGGGAGCCGCCGGGAGCGGAGCCTGCGTGGGGCTGGGAGTCGGCCCCTCAGGGAGCGTCGCGTGTACCTCTGCTGCAGGTCGGCGCTGAGGCGCCGTCTCCGAGGGGAGCTCCCAGCCGGGGGCCGCCTCAACCCGGGGACTCGCCTCGGGGCGGGAGGGCAGAGTCTCAATGGAGAGGGCCTGGGCCACGGGCGCCGGCTCAGAGGAGCGCTCAGGTGCAGCGGACACCAGCGCGGCCGCGGCCTGAACGGGCTCAGCCAAGGGCGGCGCCGGAGCGTCGCTGGCAGGCGCGGGCGGCGTGCTGAGGTCTGCGACCTGTGGCAGCGACGGGCTGGGCGCCGGGAAGTCGGGCACGGGAGCGCCTACAGAGCTCACCCAGGCCGACTCGGGGGCCTGGAGGCTCAGGCTCTGGGCGGGGCTCTCCTCCGGCGCGGGCTCCGGCGCCGGCACAGGGAGGGCGTGCTCTGCCCGCTGGGGGGCCGATTCCGCAGGCTCTGGGTCGGTCTGAGCCGGAGCGGACTGCTGGGTGGGCTCCGGTGCCAGCGCGCTGTTGGCCTGGTCCAGGTGCGCCCGGAAGTCGCTGGTCGGCGCGCCGGGCGCTTGGGGTGCGCCAGGGAGCGTGGGGGGAAGGGAGGGGGTGAGGGAGAAGAGCTTCATGGGGAAGACTCCAGGGGACGGCGGGTCATTCGCTCGGCCAGGGAGGCGGCGGTCGCGGGGGGCATCGCGGCCAGGGCCTTGCCGGCCTTGGTGCGGTTCATCTGGTCCAGGACCTCGACGGCCAGCGCGGGCTCCAGGGCCTCGATCACGGCGGCGGCCTGGGCGGAGCGCATGGCCTCGACCATCTTGACCAGGTTGGTGACCTTCTCGGCGCGCTCGGCGTCGGCCTCGGCCAGCAGCTCCTGGACCTCAGCGCGGATGGCCTCCAGTTCGGTCAGGCGCTCCTCCAGCTCGGCCTCGACGCTGCGCAGCTCCTCTTCGCGGGCCTCCAGGCTGGCCTCGCGGCGGTCCAGGGCGCGCTCACGGCTGTCCAGCTCACCCAGGAGCACCTCGGCGGTCCCTCTGGCCCGGGGCCCACCGCCGGGCACGCCCGAAGACTGGCCCAGCGCCTCGCCTCCGCAGCCCAGGAGGGCGGCCAGCAAGGCCCCCCAGATCGGCAGCCCCAGTGGGATCACGCGGCCTCCTTGAGCCAGGTCTGGATCGCCAGCTCGGAGAGCTCCTTGGCCTCCTTGCGCCGGGTCTCCTCGGCCTCGGCCTCGGCCATCGCCTCCTGCACCTTCTCCAGGCTGGAGAGCTCGCGCGAGCGGAGCTGCAGGATGGATCGGCGGGCGGAGCAGGCCCTCTCGGCGCGCTCCACGGACTCGCTCTGACGGCGCGCCTTGGCCTCGAGCTGCAGGATGTGCCGGCTGATCTCCTGGGCGTTCGCGGCGGTCGCCAGCTTCGCCCGGGCCGCCAGATCCTGGGCATCCCGCAAGGACTCCAGGGTCTGCTGCTGTCGCTCCAGCTCGGCCTTGGCGGCGCGGAGCTTGGACGCGGCGCGGTCCTCACGGATCTTCCTCAGTCGCTGCAGGGTCGCCAGGCTCCGCTTCATGACAAGGGCCTCCTCGGACCGTGCATCGGACACCCGACCTTGGCCTTGAGGGACTTGTCCCTGGGGGACGGCGCCGCGGGGCACTTGGAGCGGGACCCTCGGCGTGGCGTTAGGCTTCTTGGCCTGCAAGGAGCCTGTTTTGGGTCTGGACTACCGAGTGAGCTGCTGCCCGGACGGGCTGGTCACCGACCGCCGTCGCCGCATCAAGGTGCTGGACTGCACGATCCGCGATGGCGGCATCTGCAACGACTGGCAGTTCTCCAACGAGCTGGTGCAACGCACCTTCTCGGCGCTCGAGCGCAGCGGCATCGACTACATGGAGATCGGCTACAAGACCTCCGAGGGGATCTTCTCCCGGGACAAGGTCGGCCCCTGGCGCTTCTGCTCCGAGGACGACCTGGCCAAGGTGGTCGACCGCAAGGGCAAGATGAAGCTGAGCGCCATGTGCGACATCGGCCGCATCACCCCCCAGGAGATCGGACCGGCCTCCGAGTCCGCCATCGACGTGATCCGGGTCGCCTGCTACGCGCACCAGCTCGACGAGGCTCTGGCCCTGCTCGATCACGCCAAGGCCCAGGGCTACGAGACCTTCTGCAACGTCATGGCGGTCTCCACCCTCCAGCCCCAGGAGGTCGACGCCTTCCTGCTGCGCCTGGCCGTCTCCGGCGTGGACAACGTGGCCCTGGTCGACAGCTTCGGCGCGCTCTACCCCTTCCACGTGCGCTACCTGGTCTCCAAGTACATGAACTACCTGGGGGAGGGCATCAAGGTCGGCGTGCACCTGCACAACAACCAGCAGCAGGCCTTCGCCAACACCATCGCCGCCATCGACGAGGGCGTGGACTTTGTCGACGCCACCATCCACGGCATGGGCCGCGGGGCCGGCAACTGCCCCCTGGAGCTGCTGCTCTTCTACCTGGACAACCCCCGCTACGACGTCCAGCCCGTGCTGGAGCTGGTCGACCAGTTCGCCAACCTGCGCGACGACCTGCGCTGGGGCTACCACCTGCCCTACGCCATGACCGGCTTCTTCAACATCCACCCCCGCAGCGGCATCGAGCGTATGACCCGCAAGGACCGCTACGTGGTCGCGGACATGTACGAGAAGCTCAAGGGCCGCCTGGACGGCCGCTCCAAGGCCGGGTGATGCTCTCCCTGCTGTTGGCGCTGGCCTGCGGAGCTTCGGTCGAGGAGGGGCTCCCGGCCCCCGCACAGCTCGGCCCACCGTCTGCCAACGCTGCCCCCACCAACACCCCGACATTCCCGACCACCGTCGAGGTCACCCTGGGTCAGCCCACCGGTCAGGAGCACCTGGTCGTGGGCCTGCACGGGCGCGGCGCGCACCCCCAGCGCTTCCAGCACCTGCTGGACGGGGCCACCGGCAGCTACCGCGCGCTCTTCCCCCTGGCGCCCACGCCCTACGGGGACGGCGGCACCTGGTTCACCGTCAGCACCCGGGACAACACCCCGGACCTGCTGGCCATGGACATCGCCCGGGCCGCCGATCAGGTCGCCGCCTGGATCGCCCAGGAGTCGCCCACCGGCCAGGCCGTGGTGTTCGGCTTCTCGCAGGGCGGCATGCTGAGCATGGCGCTGGCCGCCTACCACCCCGAGCGGGTCGTGGGCGTGGTGGCCATGGGCGGCATGTGGCCGGACCCTCGCCCCCCAATGGCCGGCGAGCGCAAGCCCTCCGTGCTCATCCTCCATGGGGAGGCCGACGACATCGTCCCCGCAGCGGGCGCCGTCCAGGCCGAGCTGCGCTTCAAGGAGGCCGGCTACCCCGTCGAGAGCCAGCTCTGGCCGGGGGTGAAACACAGCGTCCCGCCCGAGATGCGCGCGCGGCTGCAGGCGCGGGTGGAGGAGCTGGTGGGCAGCGAGTAGCGCGCTGTGGAGGGGCCGGAGAGGCCCCGGTTCAGCCGTACTTCCGGAAGCTGGCGTAGTGGTCGCCGGTGTAGAACTTCTTGCTGCCCAGCACGATCCGCTGCGTCCCGCGGTTGTTGTCGACCCAGGGCTTGAGGTCGTACTCCCGGTATTGCTCGCCGTGCCGTGGCAGCAGCATGGTCTTGTTGTCGTTGGGCGTGTTGCCGAAGATCCGGCTGTGGTAGTTGCCGCCCGCCGGGTCCATGTGCCCGACATTTCCGGTCACGTGTGCTTCGGTCACGGACTTGTCGTTCGCATCCTTGAAGGTGGGGGTCCCGCAGACCTCGCCGGTCCACACAGGCTTGCCGTTGTCCAGGCTGTCGTTGATGTGGACGATGTTGTGCTGCGGGTGTCCGTGCGCCTGCAGTGCCTTCTTGCCCCAGGTCCCCGACTCGTGGTCGAGCAGCCGCTTGGTCTCGGGGACGCTGACGCTCTGGTTCAGCATCCACAGGACCTCGGCCCCGGTGCCGTGGATATTCAGGCCCTTGCTCAGCGTCTTGGCGTCCGCCACGCTCACCTTGGTGAGCAGCTTGAGCACGTCGTCGGCGTTGGCCTTCTCGCTGAGCAGCTCGGTCGCTGTCGTGAGGCCGTCGGCGGCCAGGACCTTGGCGTTGGTCATGAGCTGCTTGGTCTCGGCGGGCGTTCCGGCCATCCCGGGGGTGGCCAGCAAGGCAGCGCTCTGCTGTTCGTTCAGGGCGTCGTCGCCGGTCAGTGCGGTCAGGACCTCGTCGGCGCGACCGCGTCCGCTCTTGGTGTCAAGCAGCGCCTGGACGGCGGCGACATCGTCGTTCTTGAGGGCCAGCAGGCCGTGCACCGCCTGCTCCTTCTGGTCGCCAGCCAGCGCCATCAGCGAGATGGCCTGAACAACGCTGCAGCGGCCCAGCAGGTTGATCGCGTGCTCCATGGACCCACAGCGATCCATGAGCTCGGCCTCTCGGCCGATGTTGCTGAGCCCCAGGAGTGCGTCGATCCGGGCAGCGCTGGCCCCGGGCTTGTCCTTGAGCGCGAGCACAGGCTTCACCCCCCCGGCGGTCTGGATGGCGGACAGCAGCTCTGCGTTGCTGCCCAGGCCGCCGAGCTGAGCGAGACGGCCCACGTCGCTCTTGGGGACCGCAGCGATGAAGGGCTCCTGCTCGGTGTCGCTGCCCAGCCAGCTCAACATCTGGGGGCCGATGTTGGACCCACGCCAGGTGCGCAGGCGGGCGCTCAGCTCGGCGCGCCGCTCACTCTCCACCCGGGCCTGCTCGGCCTGCTGGGCCTCCAGAGCCTTCTGCTGCTCCCGCTCAGCCCGGTCCGCTTGTTGCTGGGCTTCCTGCTGATCCTGGATCCACTTCCGCTTGTCCTTGATGCCCTGCAGCTCCTGCTCGAACTGCTGGAGGTCCTCGTCGAAGGTCGGTGCCTGGTGTTCGGCGCGGACGCGCTTCTGGAGCTCGGAGAGCTCGGCCTTGATCTGTTTGTAGGGCTCGCTCTTGGCGCCGATCCGGTAGTTGTCCAGCGTCCCCTTGAGCTGGGCGAGGCGCTGGACGTAGCCCGCCTTGAACTCCTGGATGGTCTGGTCCAGGGGAGGCCCGTCCAGCAGCGGCAGGAGGTCGGACTTGAGGGTACGACCCTGTTCCATGGAGATGTTGGTGTTGTCGTACTGGCGGTACACGGCCAAGGCGTCGTAGGGCTTCTGGAACCTCTCAGGCAGCGGCTTGAGCTCATCGACGCGGCCCATCAGCGGCAGGAAGGTGCCGTTGAAGCCTGCGTCTACATCCCGCCAGAGGTCCTGGGCGCCCTCCTTCCAGGCGAACGTAATGCCCTGGGTCCACCCCCAGTCGCGGTTCAGCTTTGGCTGCACCATGGCCGCCGAGCTGCTGCCAGACATCTGATTGAGCAGCCCCTCCGCGCTCTCTCCCGCGACCACCTTGTCGGCGACGGCGTCGGCGTGCCGCTCCAAGGGGTCGGTGCTCAGGCCGTGGTCGGACTTGGCGTGCACGCCTGCCCGCTGCTGGACGGTGTGGGCCGCCTCATGGGCCACCGTGTGCAGGTCGGTCGCGGCCAGGGCCACGCGGTCTCCGGTCGCGAAGCCCCGACTCCCCAGCGCTGCGTTCGCAGACTGGGCTGCGCCGTCTGTGTGCGCCCTCACCGAGGAGACATCGTGCGCGCCGAAGCTCTGCTGGATGCGGTCCAGGTGGGGGAGGGCTCCGCCCTGGCCGGAGACCCCCTCGCTGGCGATGGCCTCCACCGAGCCGCTGCCCTGGAGGGGGTCGCTCAGGTGGTCTGCTGGCGCGCCAGAGGCGGGCCCCTGGGTCCAGCTATCCTTGCCTTGAGTCGTCTGCTTGAGCATGGGGCCCCCTGCGGATGTGACCCTTGATAGCAGAGGCTTTGCGGGCTGTGCAAGCCGGTCGAAGTCAAGTTGAAAGGCTGGCTTTCGTTCTGCTTGCCTTTCGCTTGAGGGCGCCAGCCTGTCCTCGCTGGCGCCCCTCAGCTCACAGGCGGACCATGGGGCTGCGCTCCCCGGAGAGTTGGGCCGCGGTGCTGATGAGCTTGAGCAGCTCGCTGTCCTCCTCCTTCCCCCGGCTGGCCCGGTTCGCGATGGCGGCGACGTCCTGGTAGGAGACCTCGACCACGTAGGGGCTCCCGCGCAGCAGCTCGGCGAAGGTGGCGGCGGCGAAGGCCAGGCGGAAGTCCTTGGAGGCGCTGTCGAACTCGCTGTGGAGCAGATCGCCGTCGAACACGGTGGCCCACTCGCGGGCGGGGCTGTCGGGGCCGGGCTTCTTGGCGCGGACGCGGACGGTGGCGAGCTCCTGGCTGGCGGCGTCGTCGCGGAGGACCACCTCGTAGAGCGCGGTGACGTTGTGGCCGGCGCCGATCTCACCGGCGTCCACGCGGTCGTTGCGGAAGTCGCGGTCGGCGATGTCGCGGTTCTCGTAGCCGATCAGGCGGTAGGCGATGACGGCCTGGGGGTTGAACTCGACCTGGAGCTTGACGTCCTTGGCGATGGTCAGGGTGGTGCCGGCCAGGTCCTCGCCGAAGACCTTGTTGGCCTCGGCCTGGGAGTCGATGTACGCGTAGTTGCCGTCGCCCTTGTTGGCGAGCTGCTCCATCATCACGTCCTTGTAGTTGCCCATGCCGAAGCCGATGGTGGACAGGGTGATGCCCTCCTCGGCGTACTGGCCGACCACGCGCAGGATCTCCTCGTGGCTGGTGCGCCCGATGTTGGCGTCGCCGTCGGAGAGCACGACCACGCGGTTCTCGTGGCCCTGCACGGCGGTCTCGCTGGCGACCTGGTAGGCCAGCTCCATGCCGGTGGACATGTGGGTGCCGCCGCCGGAGCTCAGGCCGTCGATGGCGGCGTGGATGGCGCGCTGCTGGCTGACCTGGGTGGGCTGCAGGAGGATCTGGGTGCTGCCGGCGTAGGTGACCAGGGCGACGGTATCGTGGGGCTGCAGGTTCTCGACCAGGGTGTGCAGGCTGTTCTTGGCCAGCCCCAGCTTGTCCGCGCTGGACATGGAGCCCGAGGTGTCGACCAGGAAGGTCAGGTGCATGGGCTCCCGGTCATCCTGGGGGATCTCCATGCCCTTCACGCCCACCCGCAGGATGTGGTGGCTGGAGTCGAAGGGGGAGGGGGCGGCCTCCATGTGGATGGCGAAGGGCGCGCCGTCGTTGGAGCCGTAGCTGGGGGCGGCGTAGTCGTAGTGGAAGGCGTTGACGAACTCCTCCACGCGGACGGCGCTGGTGGGGGGCAGCATGCCCTCGTTGAGCTTGCGGCGCGAGATGGCGTAGGACGCGGTGTCCACATCCACGGAGAAGGTGGAGAAGCGGTCCTTGTCCACCAGGGTCATGTCGTTGACGCCGTAGTGGGCGTAGGCCTCGGTGTTGCTCTGGGGCTCGGGGGTGGCCGTGGTGGTCCCGGTGGTGGTCACGGGGGCGGGCCTGCCAGCGGGCGGAGGGGCGATGCTCGCGTCGGCCAGGGCGCCTCCGACCGCCATGGGGGCCTCGGCCTTGCGCTGGGCGCGGGGGGGCGCGCGTCGGCTGGTGCTGGCCGGTGCCGCGACGCCCTCCGTGTAGCCCAGAGCGCTGAGCTGCTGGACCTCGTCGACGCTGACCTCCTCCATGGGCTCCGCTTCGGCGACGGCCTCCGGGGCGGGCTGAGGGGCGTTGGCGTCCTTGTCGGCGCGGCCATCGTCGTCGTAGCGCTCCCCGTCATCGGCCTCGGTCAGCTCGTAGTCCATGGTCTCCATCGCAGGCTCGCGCTGGGTGCAGCCGGCGGCGAGGAGCATGAGCAGGGGAAGGCTGGGGTGGATGCGGGACATGGGACCTCCGATGTGGGGCTTGGCCTGGGGACAACGGAGGGGATCCCGGGGCGCTTACAGCCCGTCCCGGAAAAAACTGTGGGGCACCGCTCCCCGGAGGCCGAGCTGTACTCATGGGGCCCCGGCAATGTGTACCCGTCCAGAATACGGCTTGGCTCCAAGTGCCTGGAATCACGACCCGCGACACCAGGATCGCACTTTCGGGTGTACTCACGATGCGGTAGCTTTGTCCCATGAAACGCGGCCCCGATCTGGATGTCATCGCCTACCTGGACTTCCGGCGCTTCCTGGGCGACTGGTTCGACGCCCAGAAGGCCGCCGACAGCCGCTACTCGCACCGCCTCTTCGCCCGCCGGGCCGGCGTCCGCAGCCCCTCGCTGCTCAAGGAGGTCATCGCCGGCCGCCGCAACCTGACCCCCACCACCCTGGCCGGCTTCATCAAGGCCCTGCGCCTGGAGGGAGAGGACGCCGAGTTCTTCCGCGCCCTGGTCGAGCTGGACCAGGCCGAGACCCACGAGGACAAGAACCGTGCCTGGGAGCAGGTCGCCGCCTGCCGCCGCTTCCGGGAGGCCCGCTCCGCCGAGGTCGACTTCTTCCGCTACCTGTCCACCTGGTACTACCCGGCCATCCGCGAGCTCGCCCTCTGCCGCGACTTCCAGGCCGACCCCGCCTGGATCGCCGACCGCCTGATGCCCCGCATCACCCCCGCCCAGGCCCGCGAGGCTCTGGAGACCCTGCTGGAGCTCGGCCTGCTCGTCCGTCAGGACGACGGCAGCGTGGTCACCGCGGACACCTCCCTGGCCACCCCCCGCGAGGTCGCCTGGCTGGTCGCCGCCAACTACCACCGCCAGATGTTGGGCCGCGCCAGCGAGTCCCTGGAGCGCGTGCCCGCCAGCGAGCGCCACCTGCTCGGCGTCACCGTCGCGGTCCCCGAGTCCCTGCTCCCCGCCCTCAAGGCCGAGCTGGACGCCATGCAGCAGCGCCTGCTGCACCTCTGTGATGACGCCGCCGTCCAGGACGGGGCCCCCGCCGCCGAGCGCGTCTGCCAGCTCAACCTCCAGCTCGTCCCCCTGTCCCGAGGTGTCGCATGATCCTGCTGCTGTCCCTGGCCTGCCTCGGGCCCCGCGACGGGACCGCCGTCGGAAACCCCGGAGACGCCGGCATGGTCGGCTCCGACGAGGGGGGCCGCATGGACTGGCACTGGGGCAGCGTGCGCGCCAAGGCCGCCGTCGCCGAGCAGCGGGGGGAGAAGGCCGGGCTCTTCCTGGGCAGCGAGATGGACCTGCTGGGGGAGCTCAACCCCATGATGCAGCTCTCGCCGGGCCGCTACGAGGGCCTCTACCTCTACATCGACCGCCTGACGCTGGTCGGCCACTCGGACCAGGGTGTCCTCGTCGACATCGAGGTGCAGCCCAGCCGGCTGTGTGTGGAGGGGGATTTCGGCGTGGTGGAGGACGATGCGCTGCTGCTCCGCTTCCCCCTCGACCGGGTCGTGGATGTGGACGCGCTGCACGCCACGGGCCTGCAGGAGCTGGTGATCCGCCCGGGCGACCCGGAGGCCGAGGCTCTGGCCATGGAGCTGGAGCTGCTGCCCGAGCTCTGGCGCGATCTGGACCGCGACGGCCAGGTCAGCGACGGCGACCGCCTCATCGAGACGAACTGGGGTCCCCTGGAGTAGCCGCCCCAAGGCAGGCGTCGATCCGCGCGGGATCCAGCAGCGCCGTGAAGGCCGCGATGCGCCCCTGAGGGTCCAGCACCAGGCTCCAGAGCGCCCGCGGTGCGTGCCGGGGCAGGGGAGAGGGGAAGGAGAGGAGCACGGCCGGAGTCACACCCGCCCACACCACCTGGAACTGCACGTCCCCGCCACGCCCCGACAGCCCCTTGATGGCGGCGAGGACACGCTTGGCCCCCTCGATCGGCATGCCGGCTGCTGGATAGACCCCGCCGCCGTCCGAGTGGAAGCGCACCCCAGGCGCGAGCAGCGCGGCGGCCGCCTCCAGATCCCCGCTCTGCAGCGCCGCCCCAAAGGCCAGCAGGGCCATCTGGTGCTGTCGCTGACCGGCCCCGTCCAGGGTGGGCACAGGCTGCTCCTGTAGCGCCTTTCGCGCCCGATGCAGCGTCCCCCGCACCGCCCCCGGGGTGCTGTCCGTCCACGCCGCGACCTCGACGGCGCTGCACTCCAGCACCTCGCGCAGCACCCAGACCAGGCGCTGCTGGGGCGTCAGCGCCTCCGCTGCGAGCAGCCACGCAAGGGTCGCGCTCTGGCGGGTCTCCAGTGCGTCCTCGGGGTCGGGCAGCGGGAGCGGCGCCGGCACGAACGCGCGTTTGCCGTAGTGCAGCTTGCGCGCCCGCAGGCGGTCCATGGCCAGGTTGCCGGCGACCCGCAGCAGCCAGGGCCGCAGGGGCGACTCCAGGTCGGTAGGGGGGCGCTCCGCCAGGCGCAGCAGCGTGTCCTGGGCCAGGTCTTCGGCGGCCTGGGGCGCGCCCAGCATGCGCATCCCCAAGGCCAGCAGTGCGGGGCGGTGGGCCTCGGCAGCCTCCAGCAGCTCAGCGTTCATCCACGCTCCTGGGACAAGGATGCCCCGGCGCGCGCCTGCAGCGCCAAGCTGGCCGCCTCCTGCCCGCTCGCGCAGGCCGCATCCGCCAGCATCCCGCGGGCCCCCACCCAGTCTCCGGCCAGCAGGATCCCCGGCGCATAGCGCACGCTCTGTCGCGGCCGCCCGGCCGCTGGAGTCCCCGCACAGGCCAGCAGTCGCGGGCTGTAGCGCTGGGTCTCCACCACCGCCCGCCACCCCGGGTAGAGCTGGTCCGCCCAGGCCTCCAGCTCCGCCCGCCGCTCCGGTCCCGGCGCGTAGTGCATCAAGTGGAGCACCGCGCCAGGTCCCAGCGCTGCGGAGTCCGAGTGCAGCGCTGCATAGCGGGGCGCGTCCAGATCCAGCACGAAGCCGGGTCCGTTGGGGCGCTCAGAGAGCCCAAGGCAGAGGCAGGCCGCCTCCGCCGGGTGGGCCTCGAAGGCGGTGCCGAGCAGCTTGCCAGCGGCTCTTGGGGGCAGGGCCAGGATCACCTCGCTGGCGGGGAGGGTGCCGAGATCGGAGTGCACCGCCCCAGCCTGGACGTTGTGGACGGATGCCTTCTCCACCCGGACCCCCTCCTCTCCCAGGGCCCTGAGCAGGGCATCCACCAGGCTCTGCCAGCCGCCATCCAGGTAGCGCACACCGCGGGTAGAGAGCTGCAGTTGGTCCCAGGCCGCCTGTGCGTCCAGGGCGTCCAGATCCGGGCAGTAGGTGCTCAGGCGGACGAAGCCCTCCAGCAGGGAGCGGGGGCGGGAGGGGAGGGGAGCCAGCCACTCGGACACCGATCCACACCCCTTGGGCCGCCTCAGCAGCCGCGCCAGTCCAGCCACCCGTCCACCAGCGAGGAGCGGCGTGGTCAGCAGCGCCCCCGGAGTCGTCGGCAAGGTCTGCAGTCGGCCGTCCACCCAGGCCTGCTGGGGCTTCCGTGTGGGGTCGGCGCCGGAGACGGGGATGCCTTGAGCGCGCAGCCACTGGGCCAGGGAGCCTTGGCGGTAGAGCGCGTGGGGCCCCAGGTTGAGGATGCGATCCTTGTGGACTCGACTGCGGGCGCGGCCGCCTGGGGTGGCGCGGTCCAGGATGCGCACCGGGGTGCCTGCGCGGACCAGTGTCAGGGCAGCGGTGAGGCCGGCGATTCCGGCCCCGACGATCACCGTGGGGGGCATGGCAGCTCCTTTGTGCTGGCCCCTTCACGAAGCAGCGGCCGGGAGCGTTACGCGGCTGCGACATTCCGCCCCAAAAACCCTCAGGCTGCGACCCCGCGTTGCCGTCGTCTACCCTGAGGTTACAAGAAGGGTCATCCCGAATACAGAGTGAGGTTCCCCATGGCTGAGTTGCACGAAGGCTTCGACCACATCAGCGCCTACAAGGACAAGACCGTGTTCATCACCGGCGGCGCCGGTGCCATCGGCTCGAACCTGGTCAAGGCCGTCGCGCCCCTCTGCAAGAAGGTCCTGATCCTCGACAACCTGGTGGCCTCGGCCCGCTGGAACATCCCCAGCCTGCCCAACGTCATCTTTGTCGAAGGTGACATCCAGGACGAGGTGATGCTCAAGCGCATCTTCCTCGAGAAGCCGGACATCGTGTTCCACCTGGCCGCCTTCTTCGCCAACCAGAACTCCGTCGACCACCCCGAGCACGACCTGATGGTCAACGGCATGGGGACCCTGCGCCTGATGGAGTACTCGGTGCTCCGCGGCGTCGACCGCTTCGTGTACGCCTCGTCCGGCTGCAGCATCTACGGCTCCTCGGCCCCGCTGCCCCTGACCGAGGAGTTCATGAGCATGCACCTGACCACGCCCTACCAGATCACCAAGATGCTGGGCGAGCTCTACGGCAACTTCTTCTGGCACCACTTCGACCTGCCCATCGTCAAGGCCCGCTTCTTCAACAGCTACGGTCCTGGCGAGATCCCCGGGCAGTACCGGAACGTCATCCCCAACTTCACCTACTGGGCGATGAAGGGGCAGGCCCTGCCGATCACCGGCACGGGGGAAGAGACCCGCGACTTCACCTACGTGGGCGACATCGTGGACGGTCTGCTGCGCGCCGGCACGAACCCCAAGGCCATCGGTGAGGAGTTCAACCTGGCCAGCGGCCGGGAGACCACCATCAAGGACCTGGCCGAGATGATCAACGAGGCCACCGAGAACCCCACCGGCATCAAGTGGGCCAACGTCCGCAAGTGGGACACCAAGAAGCGCCTGCGCGCCGATGTCTCCAAGGCCGGCCGCCTGCTGGGCTACAACCCGGACAAGGACTTCCGCGAGGGCCTGATGGAGCAGATCGCCTGGATGAAGGAGAACTGGGAGCGCATCGAGGCCTACAACGGCTTCGAGCCCGGCGCCTCCTCTGCCGTCCGCGCCTTCGACAAGGACAAGGAGGCCAAGGCCTCCGATGTGGACTGCGGCTGATTCGTCTGGGCGGCGCCGGGTGCTCGGTGCCGCCACCAAAGCGAGCTTGAGACTGGAGTTTGGACATGCGTGAAGAGCAGATCCCCGGCACCGCCCCCGAGCAGGTCGACCTCTTTGGTTGCCGCTTCGACGTGGTGGACATGGACTCGGCCGTGGCCCGGGTCGAGCAGTTCATCGCCAGCGGGCGCATGCACCAGGGCATCGGCGTGAACGTCGACCAGCTCGTCAAGATGAAGGACGAGCCCTACTTCAAGGAGATCGTCGGGATCTGCGATCTGGTCACCGCCGACGGCACCCCCGTGGTGTGGGCCTCCAAGCTCTTTGGCAAGAAGCTCCCCGAGCGCGTGGCCGGCATCGACCTCTTTGAGGCTCTGCTCCCTGTGGCCGCGCAGAAGGGCTACAAGGTCTTCCTGCTGGGCACCAAGCCGGAGATCCTGGAGAAGGCCCGCGAGGTCTACCTGGAGCGCCACCCCGGCCTCCAGATCGTCGGCCACCACCACGGCTACTACGACCGCGCCGACGAGCCCGAGATCGCCCGCCAGATCCAGGAGAGCGGCGCCCAGCTCCTCTTCATCGCCATCTCCTCCCCCAAGAAGGAGGAGTTCGTGGACCGCAACCGCGAGGCCCTGGCCAAGGTCGGTTTTGTGCTCGGCGTGGGCGGCAGCTTCGACATCGCCGCGGGGGTCTACGACCGCGCACCCCAGTGGATGGCCAAGGCCGGGATCGAGTGGACCTACCGCCTGTGGCAGGAGCCCAAGCGCATGTACAAGCGCTATCTGGTCGAAGACTCCAAGTTCCTGGGTATGTTGGCCAAGCAGGCCTACTACGAGGCCACCGGACGCTACCCCAAGGACTGACCTTTGCTGCTGCTCGCCCTGATCTCCTGCTCCTGTGGTGAGACCGAGTTCGGGGGCGCGCAGGCCGCCAAGGGCAGCGAGCAGTGCGGCCACGCCCAGGGCAGCTCGGGCCGCATCGACGACCAGAACCGCGTGCACCTGACCCTGAACGCGGACGTCGGCTATGCCGCGCGCGCCTGGCGGATCGAGCTGGAGACCGAGCGCAGCGCTCTGCGGGAGGGCGCCGAGCTCTCCGTGGACGCGGGCACCCTCAGCGGACGCACCTGCTACCTGCAGGGCGAGACCTGCGAGCACAGCGCGGCCCTCAGCGGCGGGACCCTCAGCGTCGGGGACACCGAGCTGCGGGAGGACCCCTGCGACCTGGGCGCCGACTGGCTCACCACCCTGGAGTGGGCGCTGGAGTTCGGCGAGCCCGGCTCCGAGCAGCCCTGGGCGCGCTCCACCGGCGATGACGCCCTCTCCCTGAGCATCTCCGCCCTCTGCGTGGCCCCGTGACCCTGCTGCTCACCCTGCTGGCCTGCCAGCGCGTCTCCGCCTGGGTCGACGGCCGCGATGGCCTCTCGCGCTTCGAGTACGGCGACAGCGAGGCCCCGGACTACAGCTTCTGGGCCTGGGACGTCGTGGGCGTGGAGTGCACAGACCCCCAGGGCGTCAAGTGGCTCTACGTCCACGCGGCGACCACGACCACCGGCGGGGACTGCGACGACGGCTTCTCTCTCTTCGAGGAGGGGGAGACGGGCCTCTTCGGGGGCTTCGACACGTCTTGGGACACCGCCCGGGACACCGGCCCCTCAGACACCTGGGACACCGGCCCCCAGCGAGGAGAGCTGCAGGACAACTACAACATCCGCTGCGGCCAGGTCAGCGACGCCTTCGCCCAGGTCGAGGGCCTGAGCACCGGCCCGCTCACCTGCGGGGAGGGCATGGTCCCCAACAACGGCCGTCACCAGATCGGGCTGTGGTTCTCTGGCTTCGACCGGCGCTGGCCCATGGACGCCGCCTATGTCAGCGGCACCTACAAGAGCTGCGACGACGACGCGGTCCCCGCCGGGCTCAACCCCAGCATCACGGACGCCTTCTTCACGCCCGACCTCTATTCGGACGAGCTGCTGGTGAGCGGGAGTGTCCACGGGGTCGCGGAGGTGGAGTACTGCTTCTGAGGGGCCCGATTCCTCTGCCAGCCCTCCGCGAGCCCCGCGGGGGACTTGGGGCTATCTTGCCGGGGAATGGAGGTTTGCGCTGTGTTCTTGTTGGTCGTTCTGGGCTGCCGCTGCGGCTCCACGGAGTACAACAACGCGGGTGAGCTCAGCGCCTCGGGCGGCGAGGAGTGCGGCCCCAGCCTGGGGAGCTGGGCGAGTCAGAGCGACGACGGCGCGACCATCTACCTGTGGCTGGACGCCGAGGTCGGAAACGACGTGTGGCCGTGGGAGATCCGGGGCGGCTTCGCGGCCGACCAGCTCCGAGAGGGGACGGTCCTCTCCGCTGAAGACGGGACCCTGTCGGCCGCTACCTGCTACCTCTCGACAGAGGGCTGCACCCTCTCCGCTGGGTTGACCTCGGGGACCCTTGAGATCGGGGACACCCTGCTGGATGACGACCCCTGCGACCCCTTCGCGGAGTGGTACACGACCATGACCTGGGACCTGGAGTTCGGTGACCCCGAGGGCCAGGACCACTGGGCGCGCTCCAGCGGCTCGGACCATGTCCCGCTGTTCATCGATCACCTCTGCGTGGGGGGCTGAGATGCTGCTGCTCGCCCTGGGCTGCGCCGAGGGGCTGTTCTCGTCGCTGTCCGACCCCAGTGACCCCATCGGGCACTTCGAATACGGCGACGCGTTGGCGCCAGACTTCTCCTTCCGGGCCTCCAAGGTGCTGGGCTTTCAGTGCACCGACGCCGATGGGGTCGAGTGGCTCTATGTGCACGCCTACACCTCGACGGCAGGCCCGGACTGCTCCACGGACGAGATCGAAGACGACTACGGCAACACCTTCCCGTCCTCCTACGACAATAGCTGCGGTGGCATCGAGGCCGCCCTGGAGGACGCGGCGCTCGACCAGCAGAGCTTCGTTGCCTGCGGCGCCGGCATGGTGCCCAACGACCGCCGGCACCAGCTGAGCGTGTGGCTCTCCGACTTCGACCCCCAGTGGCCCATCGACGCGGTGTTTGGCTCGGGGCGCTACCAGGGCTGCGATGCGGATGCGGTCCCCGAGGGCGTCATCCCGAGCGTCGCGTTCGCTGGCTTCACACCAGATGAGTACTCCGATGAGATCCTGATCTCTGGTGCGATGCACGGGGTCGCGCAGGTGGACTACTGCCAATAGGACCCAGGGGGGTCAGCTCAGGCACTCCTCCCAGTAGCCCCGCAGGGTCCCGGCCAGGATCTCCCCGTCAAAGACCTCCAGCACGCGCTTGCGGCCAGCGGTGCCCATGGCGTCCCGGCGCTCGGGGTCCTGCAGCAGCGTGACCACCTTCTCGGCCAGCGCGCCGATGTCTCCGGCCTCGAAGAGCAGGCCGGTCTCGCCGTCCATCACCGCGTCGGGGATGCCGTCCGCGGTGGTGCTCACCACGGGGAGTCCGGCGGCCATCGCCTCCAGCACGGAGACGGGCAGGCCCTCGGCGTAGGAGGGCAGGCAGTACAGGTCCGCGTCCGCGTAAGCCGCCAGCCTGTCCTCGCCGGAGATCCAGCCCAACACGTCGACATGGGGCTCCAGGTTGTTGGTGGCGATCTCCTGATTGAGGCGCACCAGCTCGCCGTCTCCTCCCACCTTGAGCCGGACCTTGGGCACCCGGGCGCTGATCTCCGGCATCGCGCGGATAAGGTCGAAGATGCCCTTGCGCTCACCCACCCGGCCCATGAACAGGATGACCGGCGACTCCTTGGGGCCGCGGGGCCCGGGGTAGGGGATGCCGTCGGCGGGGACGGGGTTGAAGAGCACGCGGATGTTGGCCTGCCCGTCCGTCCACTCGCGGATGTTGTTGGCCATGTCGTGGCTGACCACGTGCACCTGGGTGGCCTCGGAGTACGCGCGGCGCACCAGGGACTCGTGGACCGGGCTCTTGGCGACCAGGTCCTCCAGGAAGGCGAAGTTGTTGTGCAGGATGACCGGCAGGCCCATCGCGCGGGCCTGGTTGAAGTACACGAGCTTGCGGTAGAAGCTGACGCCGTCGGCCACGTGGATGTGCACCAGATCGGGCTTCCAGTCCCCCAGCACCCCCTTGAGGAAGGCCGCCTGGCCCTTGGCCATCTGGGCGACCTTGCGCAGCTTGGAGCCCTCGCCCACGCTGGGGAAGTAGCGGATCTCCACGCCCTCCATGGCCTTGGCCTCGATGAAGGTGCGGGCCAGGGTGGCGATACCCCCCTGGGCCTCCAGGTCGGGGCCGATCATGGCGACGCGCATCTGCTCTCCGTGCTGCTGTCTGACAGGCTTAACCTTCGGACAGGCTGGGGTCTGACTGCAGGCTGAGTGCCCGCAGCGCTGCGGCCCGCTCCGTCAGCTCCGGGCGGCCGTAGAGCTCGGCGGCCCCGTCCAGCAGCGTCGCCAGGGTCAGGGCCTTGACGGGATCCAGGCCCTCGCTGGTGGTGGCCATCAAGCGGAGCTGCGGCAGGGGCATCGCGGCCAGGGTGCGCAGGCCAAGCCCGGTGTGTTGCCCGCAGAGCGCGTCGAACTCGCCCTCGGCTTGGGCGGCTCTGCCCTCGGCGACCACCCCCAGAGCCTTCGCGATGGCCTCGGCGAGCTGGCGGATCTGGCGCATGAGCAGGTCGTCTCGGAACATGGCAACGCTTAGCTCCCAGACCCCAAGGGGCAAGGCTTGGTACCCTGCGGCGGTGAGATTCCTGCCCCCCATCGTCTTCTTCGGCACCGCTGGCCTGGTTCACTATCTGAACACCACGCGTGCCGATCGCGTCATCCTCTTCCCCATGATGGACAAGCTCTTCCCGGCCACCGCTGGGGACCTGGCGGCCCAGGGGGAGAAGACGGTGCTTGTGTTGCTCGGGATTGGAGGGATCACCTTGATCATCGCGGTCTTCAACACCTGGCGCGACCGGAAGGCCGCCAGCGAGGACACACTGCCCGAATAGGGCGAATGGCAGCTTCTTCGCCCAAGGGCGCAACCCGGCCACTGTGACGGTCTATTGACGCGCATCGCCTGAATCGAATACGGCGAAGCGTCAATCTGAACACCAGCCCGACGCAGCAGCACTTCAAAGAGAGAAATCATGGCGCTCGAGAACTTCCTCTTCACCTCTGAGTCCGTCTCCGAGGGGCACCCCGACAAGATGTGCGACCAGATCTCCGACGCCATCCTGGACGCCTTCCTGGCCCAGGACCCCAACAGCCGGGTGGCCTGCGAGACCATGGTGAAGACGGGCTTTGTGTGCGTCGCTGGCGAGATCACCTCCAAGGGCGTGGTGGACATCCCCCCCCTGGTCCGCAAGGTGGTCAACGAGATCGGCTACGACCACTCGGGCAAGGGCTTCGACGGCAGCACCTGCGCCATCATGGTCGCGGTCGAGCAGCAGTCCCCGGACATCGCCCAGGGCGTCAACGAGAACGACGGCAAGCACGCGGAGCAGGGCGCTGGTGACCAGGGCATGATGTTCGGCTACGCCTGCACCGAGACCGAAGAGCTGATGCCCATGAGCATCCACTTCTCGCACCGCCTGGTCGAGAAGATGGCGGCTGACCGCAAGGGCGGGATCGACTGGCTGCGTCCCGACTCCAAGTCGCAGGTGACCGTGGAGTACAAGGGCGGCAAGCCCGTGCGCATCCACACCGTGGTCGTGTCCACCCAGCACTCGGAGGAGGTCTCCAGCGAGGAGATCGAGCGCTACGTGGTCAAGGACCTGGTCCCCGCGGTCATCCCCGCCGACCTGCTGGACGAGCACACCATCTACCACGTCAACCCCACCGGGCGCTTCGTGGTGGGCGGTCCCATGGGCGATGCTGGCCTGACCGGCCGCAAGATCATCGTCGACACCTACGGCGGCCACGGTGCCCACGGTGGCGGCGCCTTCTCCGGCAAGGACCCCTCCAAGGTGGACCGCTCCGCCGCCTACCTGGGCCGCTACATCGCCAAGAACATCGTCGCCGCCGGCGCCGCTGAGCGCTGCCTGGTCCAGCTCGCCTACGCCATCGGCGTCGCCGCGCCTGTGTCCGTCATGGTCGACACCTACGGCACCGGCGTCATCCCCGACGAGCGCCTGGCCGAGTGCGTCCGCGCCGTGTTCCCCACCAAGCCCGCCGAGCTCATCGCCCACCTGGGCCTCAAGGCGCCGATCTACCGCAACACCGCGGCCTACGGCCACTTTGGTCGCGACGGTCTGCCTTGGGAGCGCTTGGACAAGGTCGACGAGGTCAAGGCCTTCGTGGGGTGAGTTCGCGGAGCGAACTCACTTGTCTTGTGGGGGCCAGGCCCCCACACCCCCTCAGCGGGGCTCCCCGAGGGAGCCCCGGCTCGTGCTGAGT
>JAZAMN010000040.1:0-71682 GCA_036229005.1 Myxococcota bacterium | reverse complement strand
GCAACCGCCGATGACGCTGGGCCGGCTCGAGGCGCTGGTGGCAGCCGACTTGTGTAGGCGCCTCGGGGAGGGCCCGGCACTGCGTGCGGGCCACGGGAGCGCCGGTCCTCGGATGGCGTTCCGGTCCGGCTTGGAGACGGCGCTTCGGCGTGGAGCGGCGTGATGACCGATACCCGACGCCTGATGCCCGATACCTGCCCCCCCGCCCCCTGAGCCTCGCGGGCCCAGGCGACCGGGGACCGGCAACCGCCGATGACGCTGGGCCGGCTCGAGGCGCTGGTGGCAGCCGACTTGTGTAGGCGCCTCGGGGAGGGCCCGGCACTGCGTGCGGGCCACGGGAGCTCCGGTCCCCGGATGGCGTTCCGGTCCGGCTTGGAGACGGCGCTTCGGCGTGGAGCGGCGTGATGACCGATACCTGACGCCTGACCCCTGACACCCCCGGAAATGCGCCTTGCGGTGCAGCCCTCAGGCGCGCCCCGCGAGGGTGTGGAGCGTCTGCAGCCTGTCCTCGCTGGTGAGGCCGAGGGTCAGGCGGTGGGGTGCGACCCACTGGTCCAAGTGGTGCAGATCGCGCTGCTGACGGGCCTTGAGATCCCCCTCTCCCAGCCCGGGACACCAGAGCCGCGCGCGCCCGTCCGAGCCGACTCCGACGCCGAGCTCCAGCAGGGCACCGTGCGCGAGCCCGGCGGCGTGGAGGGAGCGCAGTCCCGCTGCGAGGCTGGGCAGAGCCCACTTTGGAGGGAAGAGCAGGCGCTCGCTGTGCTCCCAGATCAGCCGACCGGGGCCGCCGTCCAGCAGGTAGGGGAGGCCGGCGCCGCGGAGGTTTGCCCAACTTGAGAGTGCTCCTTGCACCTGGCCTTCCAGGATCAGGACGCGGCGCAGAGGGCGGTCCTGTTCGCCCATGAGCACGCGCCCCGTGGGCAGCTCCTGGAGGGTCCAGAGGGGGGTGAAGTCGCTCACGGGAGGCGCTCCTCCAGCCCGCGCAGGAAGCGGCGGGTGTTGTCTTCGGGGGGCGCCTGGACCGCGTCGCAGAGTGCCCAGGCTTCGTCCAGCGCGGCGCGTGCTTCGGGGAAGCGCCCCAGCTCGATGTGGGCCTCGGCGAGGGTGCGGACGGCCTCCAGCAGCATCCAGGGCCTACCGGGGTGGGCGCGCCTGTAGGCGACGGCGTCTTCGACCACGGCCACGGCCTCCTCCCAGCGCCCCGCCTTGCCCAGGGCCGCGCCGAGCTGTCGAGAGAGGCTGGCCTCGTGGGGCCCTCCTCGGGCCAGGGAGAGGCCGCGGGTTGCGGCCTCCACGGCCTCGTCTTCGCGAGACAGGCGCAGCAGGGTGGAGGCTTGCCAGCGTCGCAGCAGCGCCTCCTCTTGGGGGTCCTCTGCGGGGGCGCCCGGAACGCGGAGTCGGAGCCCGGCCTCCAGGCTCTCCAGCGCAGCGGGGTAGTCGCGGGCCCAGTGGAGCGTCTGCCCGATGGACAGGAGCCCGACCGCCTGGGCGGCGTGTTGGTTGGGGGGCAGCCCCTGCAGGTGGGCGTGGAGGACCTCCAGCGCCTCGTCGATCCTCTTCTGGAACGCCAGGGTCTGCGCCAGCAGCACCGAGGCCCGCCAATACCCCAGGCTGGCCGCCTGTTGGAGCTTGCTGGCCGCCCCCACAGAGTCGCCGTGCTGCATGAGATCGAGGCCTTCCAGGCCCAGCAGCCGCCCCGCCTCGACGGAGCCCTCCGCCGCCAGCCGCTCCGCCGCGACCCGATGGAAGACGCTGTCCTCGGTGTCCCCGCGCTGGGTGTGGAACTCGGCCTGCACCAGGTGGGCGAGCGCCTCCTGCTGCGGTGAGGGGGCGTGGGTCGCTGCGGACAGCGCGTGCCGGGACTGGACCTCCATCCGCCGGGCCGCTCCCTGGATCTCCCGCAGCGCCATCAGGCGGCCACGCAGGGCGCTCTCTTCCGGCAGGGTGCTCCCGTTCAGGCGCTCGCCGAGCTCGGCATCCAGCGCGGCGAGGCCGGCCCGTTGGGGCACCGCATCCATCTCCTCCAGGGCGGTGATCCGGGCCTCCAGCAGGGCCGCAGCGGAGGTGGGGGGCAGCTCGGGGAGGGGATGCAGGGTGCCGCCCAGGGCCTCCAGGAGGGCGCCGGCGTCCGCATATCGCTCCTGGGGGTCGAGGTGCGCCGCCCGCTGGAGCACCGGGTCTTCACCGCCTTGGGCCAGCAGGGCCATCCCCAACTTTCCGAGGGCATGCACGTCCATACGAGGACAGGGCGTCTGGCTCTGCTGCTCGGGCGCCTGCCACCCCTCGGTGCCCGCCCGCAGCACCTGGCTGCCCACCGCGGCGGCCAGCCCGAAGTCCACGACGAACTCGCCCTCCGGGCCCACCAGCAGGTTCCCCGGCTTGAGGTCCAGGTGCAGCACCCCGCGGCTGTGCGCGTAGGCGACCGCCTCGACGATGCGCAGGAATGCGGGGCGATCCAGCCGGGTCGGCGGCCGGCCTGGGACCCGCTGCATGGCCATCCACACCAGCCCGCCCGCCTGCCCGGAGGCCAGCAGCTTGGGGATGGCCGGGTGGCAGAGGCCCGCCAGCACGCGGGCTTCGTGGCGGAAGAGCCCCCGCCCGCGCTGATTCAGCAGCCATGGGTGCAGCACCTTGACGACGGCTGGGCGCCCCAGGCTCTGTTGCGTGGCTGCGTAGACCTGGCCCATGCCGCCTCGGCCCAGCTCCTCCCCAAGCTCGAAGTCCCCCAGGCGCTCCGGGGGCTCGAGCTCCTGCAGCACGGCGGCCTCGAAGCCCTGGGTCAGCCCCGTCCGGTCGGCCTCGAGGAGCTGCAGCGCCAGCTCGGCGACGGCCTGGGGGACACCCTGCAGGCGCGCACTCCAGGCGCCAGGTGGCTGGGTGCAGAGCTCCGAGAACAGGGCCAGCGCTTGGGTGTTGCTCACTGCAGGCGCACCTTGAGGAAGGCCCGCGCCGCCCGCCAGTCGGTCTTGACGGTGCGGTCACTCACCCCGAGAACCCGCGCGATCTCTTCGTGGGTCATGCCCGCGAACACCCGCATCTCCGCCACCTGGGCGGCCCGCGGCATGGACGCCTCCAGCTCCGAGAGGGCCTGGTCGATCTCCAGCAGTGCGTTGGGGCCGGCGGGCTCCGCGCCGTGCAGCTCCGGGTTCAGCGTGACCTGCAGAGCTGGATCGGGGCGCTTGTCGCGAGCGCGGTATCGGGCCCGATCCACCAGCACCTGGCGCATCGCCTTGGCGGCCGTGGCCCAGAAGTGCTCCGTGTCGGCCCAGGCGCGCCCCTGGAGCTTGACGTACACCTCGGCGACCAGCTCGGTGGGCTCCAGGTTTCCGCCGGCCATCACCCTCTTCTGGGCCAGCCCGCGGAGCTCCTGGTAGAGCCGCTCGTAGTAGTCCTCGGTCGAGCCCAACGCCTCTCCCAGCCTTCCGTCTGCAGAGCATATGCCCGCAGGGGCAGGGTGGGCGACGATCTGCGCGCGGGTTTCCCCCTCTGCTCCCCCTTGTCGTTTCAGGGGACAAGGGAGTGACACATGGGCATCTCATCGCTGTTCAAGAAGCGCAACAAGTCCGCGCGGCGTCGCGATCGGCGGCCGGCAGAGGACCACCTGGGGGCCGATCACCTGGGCGGGGATCACCTCTATGGGGACGGGGAGCTGCGCAAGCGCGAGCATCTGCAGACCGGCACCGCGAACGGCGGCATCGACAAGGTCAAGTACCGCAGCGAGATCGGCAGCTCGGGGACCAACAAGGGCTTCTTCAAGGGTGAGGGTGAGTGGGCCGACCCGATGCTCGCGGTCAGCAGCAAGCCCAGGGAGCTCAGCGAGCAGGAGAGCCACCTGGGCGTCCGTGCGGTGCTCAGCTCCAAGATCGACAAGCTCCTGGGCACCGACGTGCTCACCGACGAGGCCTACGCCGAGCACGGCGGGCAGAGCGGGACCGTGAGCAGCCTCGCGAAGGGCGAGGCCCTCCGAACGGACAAGGACGAAGGCGCGAAGATGGCTTTCTCCGCCCTGGACGGCCGGGACGCCAACTACCAGCAGTCCATGTGGGACCTGCAGCTCAACGACTTCCTGAGCGGCCAGGTGGACCGCCACGGCGGGAACATCTTCTACGACGACGAGACCGGCCGGGTGCGCGGCATCGACAACGACCTGGCCTTCGGTGACCAGTTCAACGAGACCATCGGGCAGCCCAAGGGCAAGTTCATGGACAACAGCAAGCACATCCGCGCGCTGCCCCACATGATCGACGCCGGCACGGCCGACGCCGTCATGGGCCTGGACGATGACGCCTACCTGGACATGCTCCTGGGAAAGTCCACCGACCGCCAGCAGCTCGACCCCGAGGAGGCGATCCAGGCCTACGAGCGCATGCAGGACCTCAAGCTGCACATCCAGGCCATCCGCGACGGGGAGGGCGAGGGCCAGATCGTCGAGGAGTGGAACGCGGACACCTACGCCGAGGCCATGCAGCACGGCGAGTACGACAGCAGCTACCTGCGCTACAACCAGGAGGCCGCCGAGCACTTTGGCGCCCAGGGGGACAACCGCAAGCTCAAGAAGGCCGGCGGCATCAAGACCTTCTCGGGCGACAAGAAGCGCCGGAAGAAGCGGGACAAGGCGGACGCCAAGGCGGAGAAGCGCCAGGCCAAGGCCGCACGCAAGGCCGACAAGCGTCAGGCCAGGGCCGCCCGCAAGGCCAACAAGCAGCAGCGCCGCGACCAGAAGCTGGGCATGAGCGCCCCCGCCGCCGTGCGCTCCGGAGGCATGAACCTCATGGACTACCTGGATCCGGCCATGTGAGGGCTCCGGAGCCGATGGCCTCAGCCGAGCTGTGAGAGCAGGCCGCGCAGGTGCTCCATCAGCCCGGGCTCGCCGAGCTGGCGGGCGGCGTGGAGGGCCTCTTCGAGCACGCGGCGGGCCTCGCTGCGCTGGCCCTGCATCATCAGGAGCTGGCCGTGGAGCGCGCCGACGACGCCGACCCCGCGGGGGTTGTTCAGCTCCAGGTTCAGGCGGAAGGACTCGGCGATGCGCAGGCTGGCCTGGGCGTGCTCGCCGCTCTGCAGCTCCTGGCTGCCGAGCTGGAAGAGCAGGGCGGCCATCGCGGGCTTGTCTCCGCGCTCGCGGGCCGCGCTGAGCATGTCGTGGGGATCCTGGCCCAGGCGGTTGAGCACTGCGTTCAGGCGCTGGATCTGCTCGGCCTGCTGCAGGCGCTCGGCGGCGAGCAGAGCGGCCTGGGACACCGCCCGGGCCTGGTCCGCCTTGCCCGCCCGCTCCAGGAGCTGGGCGTAGAGCAGGCCCACGACGCTGCGGCCCTCGTCCTGCTCGGCGCGGTGCACGATGCCCCAGCTCTCGTCCAGACGCTGCATCGCGCTGTCCAGGTCACCCTGCTGCAGGTCCTGTTGGGCCATCTGGAACTGCAGGCCCGCCACCCGCGGCAGGTCGCCCGAGGTGCGGGCTTGCGCCAGCGCGGTCTGGGCGTCGGTGGCGCTGCTCGCGCCCTGGTTGACCTGCTCGACCATGGCGGCGATCTGGGCGGCCTGCTCGGACTGCCCCAGGGACTGGTATGCGTCCTGCGCGCGCCCCAGGACCTCGACCGCACGGGCCTTGTCGTGGCCGGCCAGGAGCTGACCGAGCAACCCACCGACGCTGGCGATGGCGTCCAGGCGGTGCCGACCCAGCGCGAGCTCCCAGGCGCTCTCCAGGTGGGCCAGGGCGGGGCCGTGCTCGCCGGCCTCCAGGTCCATGCGCGCCAGATCCAGGTGCGCGCCGCTGCGCTCCACGGGGTCGGCCACGCTCAGGCGCTTCTGGTGCAGCGCCCGGGCTTCCTCGCTGGCACCCGATGCGATGAGCTGTGCGGCCAGGGCGGCCAGGGCCTGCGGTGAGGGATCGATCTCCAAGCGCCGACGCGCCACCTCGACCCGCTCGGAGACGCTGTCCTGCAGGGGCACGAGCTGGCCCAGGATCTCGGCCTCCAGGGCGGGCGCGGGGGACTGCTCCAGGGCGCGCTCCAGCAGGGGGCGGCGCTGCTCGGGGGACTCGTAGGACAGGGCGAGCTCCAGCAGGGCCTCGGGCTCGGGGACCAGGGGCTCCAGCAGCGCCCGGCCGGCGTCGAGCTGCCCCATTCGCACCCGCGCGGCCCCCAGCTTGCGCTGCAGATCGGGGGAGGCAGCGGCCCAGGCGTTCGCGTTCTCCAGGGCCGCCAGGGCCATCTGGTGCTCGCCGAGCTGGGTGTGCGCGTCGCTGAGGATCTCCATCAGCCCGGCGGCGGCCTCGCGCTCGGTGTCGCTGCCCAGGGGGATCTGCCGGAGCAGGCGCTGGGCGAACGCGATCGCCCCCTGCGCGCCGCTCTTGGCGACCATGTCGGCGCAGGCCTGGGTGGCGGCCTGGAGGGCCTCGGGACCCCGACTGAGCTCCAGCAGGGCCAGGGCGCGGTCGGCCGGGGGCAGCAGGGGGAGGAAGGGAGGGGACACAGGGCGCTCGTCCACCGGGGCCCACCCCTTGAGGCTGCGGCGCAGCAGCCCGGCATCGCGCAGGGCCTGGAAGGGCAACGGCGAGGTCACCCAGGCGGCCTCCGGCAGATCCAGCCCGCCCGCGCTGGCCCAGGCGACCGCGAGCGCTTGGGGCAGATCCTGGACGACCATGGGGAGCAGCTCCGCGCCGGGCTGCAGCTCGGAGACGCGCTCGGGGTGGTCCTGCAGCCAGGCCGGCAGCAGGCGCAGGCTGGCGTGGTCGGCGTCGGTGACCTGGACGATGGCCTGCCACAGCTCGGGCGCCATGGTCGCGAACGCGGGGGTCTGCAGCTTGCAGCGCAGCAGCTCGGTGGGGTTCAGGGGCCCCAGGACCACGCGCTCGGCCTCGACGCCCTCGCAGGGGTGCTCCGCGGCGACGGCCACCAGCCCGCCCAGGGCGGCGAGGGCGCCAAGCTCGGGCACCAGGGAGTCCGGCGCGGGGGCGACGGCCAGGATGGGCTTGGGCTCCAGCGCGGCGCGCAGATCCTGGCGGTAGGCGCGGTCGGCGCCGGGACCCACTCCGCGGCGCACTCCCAGCGCCATGGCGGCCTGGTCGATGAGGCCCTCGGGCCAGGGCTCCAGGCGGTGGTGGGGCATGCCGCGCAGCGCGGTGGCCAGCAGCTCCTCGGCGGCGGGCGGGGGTCCCTGCACGCTGACGGACTGTCCCAGGGTCAGGGCGGTGCGGATGGATTGGATCTGCGCCAGACGCAGCCCTCCCTCCTCCGGCGGATCCTGGGGAGAGCGCACCGGACCGACCTGCGCGTCCACGACGGCGATGGGCTGCATCCAAGCGAAGGCCCCGGCCTCGGAGAGGGCGGCGCGGGCGGCGCGGAGGGTCTGGAAGAGGTCGGCGCCATCGGCCAGCGCGCGGAGGGTGGACTCCAGCCAGGTGGTCTCGTCGACAGCGTCCAGGGGCGCCTGCAGGCCCAGGGTGCGAGGCATCCCGGCGGTGAACGCGTGCTGGGGTTCGCGGAGCAGGCGCAGGTCGCCTTCGAGCTCGTCTTCGCGGGGGGCCACGCTCAGGCCGCCGCCCTGGCTCAGGGAGAGCTGGGCCTTGCCGCGGCGCACCAGGGGCTCGATGGCCTGGAGCAGAGGGAGCTGCCAGTCGTCCACATCCTCGACCTGGGAGGAGAGGGAGAGGCGGAGGGTGCCCTGGGCCTCTTGGTCCACCGCCAGGGGCTCGTGGCTGCGCAGGATCTCAAGGGCACCGGAGCGCACCGGCGAGGCACTGTCGGGCGCGCGCAGCACCTCCCACGGGAGGCGCAGGGCCTGGGCGTCGTGGCTCACGATGGCCAGGTCGACGGGGCCTTGGTCCAGGGCCTCGGCCAGCTTGTCCCCGACGGCGCCCAGGGCCTGCCAGAGGCGTTCACCGGCGCCCTGGACGTGGGCAGCCGGGAGCAGCCGCCGCTTGGCGGGCTCGAGCTGGAGCTGGCGCAGGATGGCTTCGGTGACGTTGGACGGGGCCAGGTCGACCGGAGCGGCCTCGGTCAGCGCCTGCCCGCCCGAGAAGAGCTGGGCGCTGTGCCCGCTGTCGGTGGCGTGGACGTGCAGCTCAAAGCGGGCGGCCATTGGGGGCTCCGGGGTGGGAGGCCAATGTGGTGCGTTGGGGGAGGGGAGTCAAGGTGCAGCGGGCATCCGGCGCGCTCTGCAGGCAGCCGCTGTTGGCCGGGCCGCTACCCGGCGAGGCGGAAGAACTCGCGGAGGGTGGTCCAGATCCGCGCGGGGATGGACTCGACCCGGTAGGGGACGCCGTGGCGGCGGCAGATCTCGCGCAGGCCCAGGCCGGCCTCGGCCAGGCGGTGGGAGGGGAGCATGGGGAACACGTGGTGTTCGATGTGCTGGTCGACGGCGTCCAGGATGAGGCTGGCCCAGCGCGGCAGGCGGCTGTTGTACGACACGGCGATGCGGTCGCGCAGCCAGCCGTCGCGGCCGCTGGAGCGGTGGTCTTCGGGGAGCCAGGCGGTCTCAGGGCCGGCGTGGGTGGCGAAGGCGAAGTAGAAGAGCGCCAGGTCGCGGAGCCGGCCGGCCAGGAGCTCGGCCAGGACCACCCGCAGGGCGAAGGGGCCGAAGATCAGGGGGCCGATCAGGTAGTGGTCCAGCACGTAGCGGCCCATCCAGCGGGCCCAGCGGCGAAGGGCCTGTCGGGCGGCGACGGGCTGGGGCTGGGCGGTGCGCTGGCCCATGCGGTGGGCGAGGCCGTCGAAGGCGCCCAGGTACTGCAGGTGGCCGATGTGGGTGAACAGGGGGAGGGAGGCCAGGCCCCACCAGCCCTGGAAGCGGCCGCCGCGGAAGCGCGGCAGGTGGGGGTTGACCCGGAGCAGGGCGAACTGGGCGTCGTAGTCGCGGTGGGCGACCCCGGTGTGGGCGTGGTGGCGGCGGTTGTGCATCTCCCGCCAGATGTCGGGCTCCACCGGCGCGTCCCAGCGCCAGTGCTCCTTGGCGAAGCGCTCCGCCCCCGGAACGCCCTCCCAGGCGCCGTGGTAGATGTCGTGCCCCAGCGGGCCGATGGCGAGCTGCTTCTGGATGGCCAGCAGCAGGCCCCCCAGCAGGATCCCGCCGGGCCCGGGCACGAAGGCCGCGACGGCCCGGCCTATCCACTTGAGGCTGCGCTCGATGCGGTAGAGGCGCAGCAGGTGGGCGGCGTCCCGGGGGCCCATGGAGGCGCGGATCCGGGCCCCCAGGGCCTTGACCTCGTCCGCGAAGCTGTCCAAGGGGGGGAGCTGGTTCATCGGAGGCCGTCAAAGCCGGGGAAGGCAGCCAGGATCCAGTGCAGCGGGAGCATCGACCCCTCCAGGGCGTGCAGCCTACCTCTGTTGCCCCGGCACGCGGGGGCGGGGCCGCGGTCGGCCGTCCTGGTTCACGCCCTGCATGCCCGCACCCGGGGCCACCTTCAGCCTGTCCTCGACGGGGCCGGGGTGTGGCAACAGCATGGGGTCCATCACCAGGCCCTGGGGGGTGTACCACTGCAGCTCGCAGTCCCCCAGCTCCCGCTTCCACGCCAGGGCCAGTTGGTGTTCCCGGCCCATCTCGGTGAGGGCGCGGAGGGAGTGGGGCCAGCGCTGCCGCCACATCTGCTCGCGGGGGTCTTCGGCGCCGCAGCGCCAGTGCACGAGCGCGGCGGGCTGCAGGTCGGGGGGGAGCTCGGGGCTGCGGAGCTCGACCAGGCGCAGGGGCTGGTCGGTGGCCAGGAAGAGGGGGAGGGCGCCGGAGCTCTCGCCGAAGGCGGAGAAGAGGCCCTGGTCGACGACGAGATCGCAGGGCTGGCCGGGGTCCGGGCAGCTCGCCTGGATGAGCTCCAGGGTCTCTTGGGCGGAGAAGGCGCGGTAGGGGCGGTAGAGGCTGTTGGGGCCCGAGTCCATGGGGATGCCGTTGCGGCCCAGGAACTGGCCGACGGGGCCGTCCTTGGGCATGGGCGGCAGGAGCTGGGGCAGGCTCATGAGCAGGTAGGGCGCGGCCCAGATGGGGACGGTCCAGCGCCAGCGCCCGGCGATGTCGGCGGCCATCCAGCCCAGGCCCAGGGCCAGGGGGAAGAAGTTGTCCAGGCCGGCCTTGGAGCTGATGGTGAGGCCGATGGGGAGCAGGACCCAGGCGTAGGCGACCAGGCGGGGGCCGTCGACGCGGCGGGGGGCGAAGGGGCCGCCCAGGGGCAGGCTGAGGCCCAGCGCGCCCAGGGCGAGGGGGAAGGCCATGCGGCCCAGCGCGGTGACGGCCTGGTGGCTGAGCTGGGGGACGCGGGCCTCGTAGCGGTCGCGGGCGGCGGCCTTGGCCTCCAGGTAGCGCTGCAGGTAGGGGGCGAGCTGGACGCAGGCGAGCAGCCAGATGCCGGCGAGCAGGGCCAGGCGCTTGATGGAGGGGCGCTGGCCGTCTCGGCCCACGGCGATGCCCAGGCCCAGGGTGCCCAGCCAGGGCAGCGCGGAGGGGCGCAGTCCGATGGCCAGGGCGCCGAGGAGGCCCAGACTCCACAGGCTGCGCGGGCGCTCCAGGCGCAGGTCGTCCAGCCAGAGGTGGAGCATGGCCATGAGCAGCACGGCCTCGTGCAGGTGCACCCAGGTCGCGCGGGCGCCGAAGAGCACCATGGGGTTGCCGGCGACCAGCAGGGTGAAGGCCAGGCGGCCGGGGCCCCGGCCCACCTTGTCGCCGACGCTCCCGGACAGAGCCAGCAGCACGCCCAGGGCGCTCAGGTCCAGGAGCTGCCACGCCATCGAGGTCTTGCCCGTGAGCCCCAGCCAGAGGGCCAGGACCAGGTTCCACCAGCCGCCGGGGCGCGTGAAGGTGTCGCTCAGGGCGGGGCCCAGGGGCGCGCCGTCAAAGAGCGCCCGGTAGAGCTCCGGCAGGGCCACGAAGTACTGCCCCAGGTCCGCCGGCAGCCGCGTGTCCATGCTCAGAAAGCGCATGTGCAGCAGCAGCGTGAACACCACCGCGAGCGCGGACAGCGTGCGCCAGCGACCCGGCAGACTCATTCGACATTCGCCGGCAGACCGGCCTTGCGGCGCAGGTCCTTGATCAGGCGGGAGGTCCCCTCCTTGTTGTTGGGGATGACCCAGATCCGCACGACCGTCTGCAGGCCCCGGACCTCGTTGCTCTTGTCCCGGATGGGGTCGACCTCGCGGCGGCCGCGGCGCTCCCGGTCCCGCTCCAGCGCGCTCACGTCACAGGGGGCGGGGTCGCCGTAGGGCGCGAAGATGGCCACGCGGGCGTCCGAGTACACCGGGCTGCCCAGGTGCACGCTGAGCTGCGACTCCAGCTTGCGCAGGCGCATCTCCGCCAGCCGCGGCTCCATGTCCTGGGCGATCTGGTCCTTCTGGAGCACAAAGTAGCGGAAGCCCAGCGCCTGCAGCTCCTGCAGGTCAGGCGCGAAGCCCCCCGCCGGCGTCTGACCCCACAGCGGCGGCTCGGCCAGCGCCCTGGCGGCCAGGTTGTCCCGCAGCAGGTCCCGGGTGCCCTGGGGCGTGAACACCCACTGGTCCTCGAGCATGCCCCCCAGCATCGGGCGGCCGTGCCGGGTCTGGTAGAAGATGTGGACGCGGGCTTGATGGTAGGGGAGCTCAGCGACCCCACCGCTCGGACCCTCGGCCAGGCAGACATACCCAGCGGGGACGTCTGGCGCCCACGAGGTCAGGCTGGTGAGTCCCAGCGCGTGCAGCTCCCCGATCCAGGCCAGGGGGATCAGCGCGGCGGCCACCCAGCGGGCCCACCAGCGCCAGGTGCTCGCGGCCACGGCCAGCCCGCCGGCCATCGGGAGCACCAGGGCGAACCAGGCGGTGGAGCGCACCGGCCACCACAGGCGCTGGACCAGCCCGAGCTGCTTGGCGAGCCAGATGTAGGGCGGGTTGGGGAGCACCGCGCCGTCGTAGAGCAGGCTGGGGCCGATGGCGATGGGCACCAGTACCAGGCAGGAGGCCAGCAGCGCCCAGCGCGGCAGCTTGCCGGGGCGCCACAGGGCCAGCCCCACCACGGGCAGGGTCACCAGGGGCATCAGCGGCGTGCGCGCCAGGAACATGTCCTGGCCCTCGGAGTTGGAGAAGAAGAAGCCGGCGGTCCGGGCCAGGGGCTGCCAGGTGTAGAGGCCGATCAGCGTGCCCTCGTTGGTGATCAGCGGGGTGTAGCGGTTGCTCCAGACCTGGGTGTGCAGCAGCCCGGCGACCTGCCCGGTGTCGGTGGCCTGCAGCATGGGGATGGCGGCGGGCAGGGCCAGGACCAGGGCCACTCCGGCGGCCAGGGCGAGCTGGCCCAGCAGGCGGAGTCGGTGGGGACCCTGTGCGAGCGCCCCCAGCCCGAACGCGAAGGCGGCCAGTCCGCAGAAGAGGGCGTAGTACCAGTATTGATAGCCGGTGAGGGCGAGCAGCACCCCCGCCGCCACCGCCAGCATCCAGCCCTTCCGCGAGCTGCCCTGGCGGGCCTGCTGGGTCAGCGCCATCAACGCGCCCAGAAAGCCCAGGGGCAGCAGCAGGATGGCCTGGGTGGGGCGGCCCTCGGCCAGCTCGGTCAGGGGCCAGGGGCCCAGCAGGGTCAGGGTGGCGACCACTCCGGCGCCCAGGCGGTCGCCCTGGAGTCGGAAGAAGAGCCAGCCCCCCAGCGCGGCGGTGGCGAGCATGCCGCCCAGCACGAAGAGGTTGTAGCCCAGCACCTGCCCAAACAGCGCCGTGAAGGGCACGGACAGGAAGGCGTCCAGCAGGTTGGCGCCGGTGTGCCCGTAGATGTCCTTGCCGTAGGGCGCGAACAGCAGGGTGGCGTGGTCGATGTCCTGGCGGCCGGCCAGGACCTCCTTGGCGTACCAGTAGAACCACTGCGTGCCGTAGTGGTCCACGTGCTCCACGCCAACGAACTCCTCGCCGATGCGACCCAGCACTGCGCGGGTGAGGAACACAAAGGCCGCCAGAGGGGTGAGGACGGCAGCCAGCCACTCGGCCCGCTCCCTCACTCCTCCTCCTCTTCCCCGCCGGTGTCGGCGGTGTCGGCGATCTCGACGTCGTCGGGGGACAGGCCCGCCTCGATGCCGAGCTGCACGGAGAGCTTCATGAGCTTGAGCTTCTCCAGGGGCGGGAAGGGGCGGCTGACGATCTGGGACTCCAGGTCGGCGACCTCCTTGGGGATGGGGTCGACCTCGGTCTTGCCGGTGACCTCGGAGTCGGTCTCCCAGGCCTTCTGGTCGCAGGGGGGCAGCGCGTCGCCCAGGGTGTAGAGCGAGACGCGGGCGTCGGAGTAGACGGGCAGGCCCAGGGTGGAGCGCAGGCTGCGCTCGTTGTTGCGGGAGCGGGAGCGCACGGCGGCGGCGGCCCGGGGGTCGACCTCGCGGAGCTCGGGCTGGAGGAAGGCGTCCTTCTGCAGGAGCACGTAGGAGAAGCCCAGCCGCTCCATCTCGACCAGGTCTTCGGGCAGCAGCTCGAAGTCGGCGTCGTAGAACGCGCTGGGGTCCCGCAGGCCGATCAGCACGGTGTTGTTCTTGAGCAGATCGGCGGTGCCCTTGGGCGTGAAGACCTTGTTGTTCTCCAGCATGCCGCCAAAGATGGGGCGCCCGTGGGCGGTCTGGTAGTAGAGGTGCGCCTGGGTGAAGTTGTAGGGCAGCTCCAGCACGGCGCCCTCGGAGCCACCGGCCAGGCAGCGGTAGCCGGCGGGGATGTACGCGTTCCAGGTCTCGAAGGGGTAGTGCTTCTGGAGCGCGAGCTCCCCGGTCCACCCCAGACACGCGATGGCCCACGCCACCGTGCGGAACCTCTGCGGGAGCGAGGTCAGGGCGACCGCGCCGATGAAGGGCACCAGCAGCGTGAGCAGTACGTAGGCGCGGCCCGGCCACCACAGGCGCTGGAAGAAGCCGATGTGCTTGGCCAGGAAGATGTAGATGGGGTTGGGGATCAGGCTGCGGCCGGCCAGGATCAAGGGGCCGGTGGCGAGCACGACGCACAGCGCCAGGATGGCCAGGATGGGGGCGCGCTCCAGCTTGCCGGGCTTCCAGGCCCACAATCCCAGGAAGACCAGGGTGAGCCAGGGGGTGAGGGTGGTGCGGGTCAGGAAGCGCTCGGTGCCCTTCATGTCCGTGACGTAGAAGCCGGCGGCCCGCCGCAGGGGCTGCCAGTTGAAGATGCCGATGAGCTGGCCTTCGTCTGTCAGGGGCGGGGTGGCCCGCCAGTCCCAGATCTCCACGTGCAGCAGACCGGGGATCTCGGCCTCGGTGCCGCTGGTGGCCAGGAGCATGGGGAGCGCGCCCGGGGCGGCCATGACGATGGCCAGTCCGCCGGCCAAGGCGTAGCGCGACAGGATCTCCCACCAGGTGCCCGCGCCGCGGGTGCGCCGCCAGGTGGCCCAGATCCCCAGGATGAGCGCGGCCATGCCCAGGAAGAAGGCGTAGAACCAGTACTGGTAGCCGGTGAGCGCCAGGTACATGCCGGCGAGCGCGGCGGCCCGCCAGTCCCTGCGGGTGCCGGTGGCCCAGGCGGCGTGCAGGAAGAGGATGGGCAGGGCGAGCAGGGCCTGGGTGGGGCGGCCCTCAGCGGCCTCGTAGAGGGCCCAGGGCGAGAGCACCAGCAGCAGGCCGGCCAGGGTGGTGGCCTTCCAGTCGCCGGTGAGATCCCAGGCAAAGCGGCCCGCAGCCACCCCGCCCGCGAGCATGCCGAGGATGAGGAAGAGGTTGTAGCCGGCGACGTTGCCCAGCAGCAGCCGGAAGGGGATGGCGACGTAGGCGTCCAGGATGTTGGCGCCGGTGTGGCCGTAGATGTCCTTGCCGAAGGGGTAGAACATCAGGTCGGTGTGGACGGCGGACTCGTCGCCCAGGAGCGTCTGCTCGGCGAACCAGTAGAACCACTGGGTGCCGTAGTGGTCCACGTACTCGATGCCGGCGAAGCGGCTGCCGATGTTGGGGATGACCTCGGCGAACAGGCCCAGGGCGCAGGCCAGAGGGAGGGCCACGGCCAGGAGGATCTGCAGGGGGGGAGTGCGCTTCACTGGAGGGCAAGCCTACCTGGGCGGGGGCGGTTGGGGGCTGGGCGAGGCCGCGGGCAGGCCCCGGAAGTCCAGTCGGGCGGGCTGGAGCGTGTAGAGGTGCGGGACGCCGGGCACGCCGGGGTCGCGGCGCACCGTGACCGTGCAGGGGGCGTCGAGCAGCATCAGGGTCCCGATGGCGCCGGCCTCGCTGCGGGTGCGGAGCTGCCAGAGTCCGCAGTCGCCGGTGGCCTCCAGCCCCAGGGCGTCGGCGCTGGCCACGTCCGGGGTCTCCAGGGCGAGCAGGTAGGTCCCGGGGGCCAGGTCGAGCTCGGGGGCCTTGGGCGGCACGCTGCCGGGGGGGCGCGGACGGCCCAGGCGCTCACGGGGGAACTGGAGCCCCTCCAGCAGGTCGGGGGCGCTGGGGGGCTGGGCGTCGATCAGGATGACCTCGTCCAGCCACAAGCTGCCCCCATCGGAGCGCGCGCTGCGGCGGATCCCCCCCAGGATGGCCAGCTCCCAGAGGTCGGCGGCGTCCTCGGCGTAGAGCGCGCTCGCGCCCGTGGCCTGCGCGGTCGCCAGGGCGCCCAGGAAGTTCTGGCGGCTGCGGGCGGCCTGGGGGTGGGGCCAGGGACCGTCCAGGGGCTCGGGCTGCCGCAGGCCGGCGCCCACCAGGGTGAGCAGGCAGAAGGCCCCCAGCCCGGCGCGCCAGGGGACCGTCAGGCGCCCCGCCAGACCCCAGAGCGACTCGGCGACCAGCAGGGAGAGGCCCGCGAGCCCAGCCGCGACCTGAACGGGGTGGGGGTAGGGGAAGGGGAGCATGACCGCGATGCCCAGGATGGCCAGCCACACCCCCGGGCTCGCCTGGCGCCGCCAGATCTCTGAGATCCCGGCCCCAGCGAGGAGAACGAGCAGCAGCGCACCCCGCGCCTCATGGTGCAGGCTGGCGCCCCAGATGGCGAGGCTGGCCAGCGCCGCGTGAAGGGGCCGCAGGCCGATGCGGGTGAGCAGCGCCAAGGCGACCAGGGGCACGGGCAGGGCCAGGCCGGCGACGGGGTCGGGGGCGGGAGCCACGATGGGGGCGAGCCAGTCCCCCACGGCGTGCAGGAAGTCTCCCTTGCCCTGGTCCAGGCGGGCGACGTTCTCCGGGCTGTAGGTCAGCGCGAGGCCGCCGGCGCCGAGCAGGGGGAGGGCGAGCGCGGCCCAGCGCTGGGGGCTGCGGGCCTTGGCCAGGGCGCTGGCGGCGAGGGCGGCGCCCACCAGCGGATACACGACCCAGCCGGGCTCCTTGAACGCGCCCGAGACCACCAGCAGCAGGGCAGGGCCGATGGGCCAGCGGGAGCGCTCCAGGTCCCGCTGCAGCCACAGCAGGGCGCCCAGTCCGGCGGCGAGCTCCCCGGCGGTGCACATCCAGGCGTTCCACCAGGGCAGCTCGCCCAGGGGGGGCTGGAGCACAAAGAGCAGCGCAGTGAGGAGGGCCACCGCCGCACCTCGTCGATGGAAGGCGATGCCGGCCAGCAGGGGGAGGGCCAGGGCACCCAGGGCGGTGTGGACGGCGTGGATCCCCTCCCACGAGCCGTTCCCCAGCCAGGCCCCGACCCACTGGGAGAAGAGGGTCATCGGGCGCACGTGGCCGTGCATGGGGGTCAGCTCAGTGAACGCGACCCAGGGCTCGTGCCGGTGCACGATGGCCCAGCGCAGGTTGTTGACGTCGTCGTCCACGTGCCAGTGATGGCGTGCGGGGAGCTGCCGCACAAAGCCCACGGCCCAGAGCGGGAGCCCCCCGGCCCAGAGGAGCCAGGGGGACTTGCTGCGCTCGGTGGCGCCCCGCGGGGCGGCCGACTCAGTCGTTCCAGTCGCTGTTGGCTCCACCAAATGCGCCCTGGTCTGCAGTGCTGCCGTCGGCGTCGGTGCCGGTGCCCGCGTCGATGGAGGAGGAGCCGGTGTCCAGCGTCCAGTCGTCGCTCGCGGCGTCCACGAACAGGGGGTCGCTGCTCAGGTTGCCGCTGGTGCCGGTGGGGTCGGTGATGCCCCCGTAGGCGCTGCCGCTGCCGGAGTTGTAGACGTTGTTGTAGCTGCCGGAGAAGCTCGCGGTGGCTTCGCCCTGGACCACGTTGGTGGCGCTGGAGCCGGAGACGATGGTGTTCTCCATGGTGCCGCTGGCGGTGCCCGCGTAGAACACGCCCGAGCCGTAGGTCGCCGCCGCGTTGTCCGCGTAGCTCACGTTCTCGGTGTTCAGGGTGCCGCTCAGGACGTTGGCGCCGCCGCCGTCCTCGTCCGCGGTGTTGTCCGCGACGACCACGTTGGTCTCGGTGAGGGTGCCGCCGTCGACCTCGTAGCCGCCGCCGTCCAGGGCGGTGTTGTCGATGACGAAGGCCTCGGAGAGGTCGATGATGGAGCTGCTGTCCACGTAGACCGCGCCGCCCTCGGTGGCGTCGTTGGCGGAGATCTCGACGTCGTAGACCATCGAGTTGCTGCCGATGAAGGCCACGCCGCCGCCGTAGGAGAAGGTGTAGGTGTCACCGGAGGAGCTGGTGGAGGCGCCGTCGACGAAGTCGTAGTCCTCCAGGTCGTTGCCCGTGATGACCAGCTCGTAGAGCGTGGGGTCGGAGCTCTCGACGTAGATGCCGCCGCCCCAGTAGGTGTAGTAGGTGTCCGTGCAGGTGGTCACGGAGGAGCAGGAGCGGCTCTCAGTGTAGCTGTAGTAGTAGCCCTCACCGCCGGTCAGGGTGAAGCCGCTGAGCTCGGCCGCCGAGGTCTCGCCGTTCTCGAAGGTCACCGCGGGGGTGCCCAGGCCGGTCGCGTCGATCACGGTGAGGTCCGCGCCCTCGACGCCGGTCACCAGCAGGTCCTTTCCGGAGAAGTCGATGGCCTCGGTGTACGTGCCCTGGTAGACCACCACGCACTCCAGCGCAGCGTCGATACCCGCTTGGATCGTGTCGTACGGCGAGGTCAGGCTGCCGTCGCCGGAGCTGGAGCCCAGGGTGGCGTCCACGGCCAGGGGCTCGGTGCTGTCGGCGTCGTCGCAGTCGTAGCCGTTGTCCACGCCGTCGCACTGGAGGGCGTAGGTGCTCAGGTCGCCGAAGCCGTCGCCGTCGACATCGTCGTAGAGGTAGCTGCCGTCGACCACGGCGCCCTCGTCGTCGACCACGCCGTTGCAGTCGTTGTCGATGCCGTCGCAGTACTCGCTGTTGGTCGGGTACGCGCTGCTGTCGGAGTCGTCGCAGTCGGTGTTGTCGGCGACGTAGCCGGAGGGCTGGTAGCAGTCGATGTCCGAGATGGCGGGGTCGCCGTAGCTGTCGGAGTCGGTGTCGGCGTACCAGGTGGAGACGTCCGCGGCGTCGTCCTCGTCGATGTCGCCGTCGCAGTCGTCGTCGTCACCGTCGCAGTACTCGGTGGCCCCGGGGTACTCGGCGCCGTCGGTGTCGTCGCAGTCGGTGTTGTCGGCGACGTCGCCGGAGGGCTGGTAGCAGTCGATGTCGGAGACGGAGGGGTCGCCGTAGCTGTCCGAGTCGGTGTCCGCGTACCAGGTGGAGACATCGACGGAGTCGTCCTCGTCGATGATGCCGTCGCAGTCGTCGTCGTCGCCGTCGCAGTACTCGTCGGCGCCGGGGTACTCGGCCCCGTCGGTGTCGTCGCAGTCGCTGCTGTCGGCCACGAAGCCGGAGGGCTGGTTGCAGTCGATGTCGGTCACGCTGACATCGCCGTAGCTGTCGGAGTCCGCGTCGGCGTACCAGGTCTTGACGTCGGCTGCGGCGTCCTCGTCGATCTCGCCGTTGCAGTCGTTGTCGATGCCGTCGCACATCTCGGTGGCGTCGGGGTTGACGGCCGCGTTGTGGTCGTCACACTCGGTGCAGGCGGGGAAGCCATCGCCGTCCTCGTCCGCGTACTGGACGGAGCCGTCGCAGTTGTAGTCGGCGGGGTCGGTGCAGTCCTCCTCCGGGGCGCCGGGGTGGTAGGCGGTGTCCGCGTCGTCGCAGTCGCCGTCGTACTCCACCCAGCCGCTGCCGGGGTAGCAGGACTCGACCAGGGAGTCGGTGGTGCCGTAGCCGTCGCCGTCGGTGTCCTGGTACCAGGCGCTGGCGTCCAGGGCGCTGTCCTCGTCGATCTGGCCGTCACAGTTGTTGTCGATGCCGTCGCAGTACTCCAGCCCGCCAGGCAGGACCTCTGCGTTGGTGTCGTCGCAGTCCTGGTCGTTGGGCACGTAGCCCTCGGGCTTCTCGCAGGCCTCGTAGGTGCTGCCCGCGTCGCCGAACCCATCCCCATCGGTGTCGGCGTAGAAGGTGGTGGTCACCCCGTTGTCGATGACGCCATCGCAGTCGTTGTCGATGCCATCACAAACTTCAGCGGACCCCGGGAAGACGGAGACATCCTCGTCGTTGCAATCTTCCGACGCTGGAATCCCATCCCCATCAGCGTCGACGTCAATGGGGCTCGTGTCCGTGGTCGTGTCGCCATCCTTGCAACCAAGGGTGAGCGAGAGGGCCAGAAGCAGGGTCATGGGGGCACCGGGCGTGGGGAATGGCTGGGATGGCCGCGACCATACCGCGCCCCCCCCGTCCGCGGCACGGAAAACTTGAGTGCAAGATCGGTCGTTTTGCTTGCACCGCTGCGCCTTTGGGCCGCTGGTGGGACGGATCTCGGAGCCCCAAAGCACGAGCCCCCTGGATCCTGAGATCCAGGGGGCCCGCCAGATCAGCGCTGGGGATCACTGCAGGTCGATCACGACCTCGCCGTCGCCGGACTGCACGCCCGCTGTGTTGGACTGGTTGCTGCCTGCGTTGTAGGAGCCGCCGCCGCCAGCGACCCGGCCGCCCTCGCCGCCGGAGTAGCCGCCGCCACCGCCGCCGCCGTAGCAGCCCTGGCCGGAGCCGCCGCCGCCGAAGCCGCCCACAGCGGTGTCGCCGCAGCCGGAGGCGTTGTAGCCACCGAGCCCGCCGTTGACGTAGGCGTACCCGCCGCCCAGGGTGTAGTCGGCGTCACCGTCGCCGTCGAAGCCGCCGCCGCCGGAGCCCCAGGAGCCGCCGGAGACCGCGCCGCCGTCGCCCACCGTGCCGGTCGCGGTGCACAGGCCGGTCATGCCGCTGGCGGAGCCCTCGCCGCCGTATTCGCCGGTCAAGGCGTCGCAGCCGTTGTCGGAGACCGAGGTCCGCGTTCCGCCGCCGCCACCGGCGACCAGCAGGGGCGTGCCGGCGCTGGTCACGACGAAGGAGCCGCCGCCGCCGCCGCCGTTGGAGCCGGAGCTCTGGCCGCTGCCCTCCTGGCCGACCAGGATGTAGAGCACGTCACCGGCGGTGAGGGAGAACTCGCCGCTCATGTACGCGCCCAGGCCGCCCACGTAGCTGCTGTCACCCGAGGCGCCCTGCGCGCCGTAGGCCTCGATCAGGTAGGTGCCGGTGGTGGGCACGGTCCAGGACTGGATGCCGCTGGAGACGGTGACCTCGCCCTCGAGGGTCAGGCCGCTGTAGTCGGTGTCGCAGTCGCTCTGGCTGGGGCCGGCGTAGCCGGTGGCGCCACAGGTGGTGAACTCCCGGGCGCCCTCCCAGTTGACGATGTCCACAGACGCGGTGGCGGAGCTGCCGTCGTCGTCGCCGTCGTTGGGGACCACGGTGCAGATCCACTCGTCGCCGTCGACGGTGTGGGTAGACGCCACGGTGTCGCCGCTGAAGGTGGTGGTGCTCGCGCTGGAGAACGCGCTGCCGTTCTGGGTCCAGGTGGCCGTGTAGGTGACCGTGTCGCCGTCCGCGTCGCTGCTGGCGCTGTCGATCTCGCAGCTCAGCGCATCGCTGTCGTCGGGATCGCTGGGGGTGATGACCAGGGTGGGGGCGGTCGGGGGCGTGTTCACGACCGTGGCGGTGGTGCTGCTCACGGTGGTGCCGTCGTCGGTCCCGTCGTTGGGGGTGACGGTGACCGCGATGACCTGGTCCTTGTCGAAATAGGTCGCCCCGGACAGCGACGCGCCCGTCTCGGCGACCACGCTGCCGTCCACGGTCCACACGTAGGTGTAGGTGACGGTGTCGCCGTCCGCGTCGCTGCTGGACACCACCGCGGACACGGTGTCGTTGGTGGCGGGCGCGCTGTTGTCCAGGCTCACGGAGATGAGGCTGGGCGGGGTGTTCTGGACCGTGGCGGTCGCGGAGTACACCGTCGCGCCGTCGTCCGTCCCGTCGTTGGGGGTGACCTCCACGACGATGCTGTCGCCCTTGTCGAAGTCGCTGCCGGTCAGGGTGGTGGCCGTGCTGACCTCGACCCCGTTGACCAACCAGCGCCAGGTGTAGCTGACGGCGTCCCCATCGGCGTCGGTGGAGGACCCCAGGGTGAAGGTCAAGGTGTCGGCCTCGCCGGGGCTCGTGTCGCTCAGGGTCACGCCGCTGAGCACGGGGGCGCTGTTGTCGACCACGACCGCTGCGGTGCTGAGCGCGGTGCCGGTGTCCTCGCCGTCGTCCGGGGTGACGGTGCAGACCAGGGACTGGCCCTTGGAGAAGTCGGCCCCGGTGATGGTCGCGCTGGTGCTGACCTCGGTCCCGTCGGCGGTCCAGGAGTAGCTGTAGCCTTCGGCGTCGCCGTCCGCGTCGGACCAGCCGCTCGCGGAGCAGGTCAGGGTGCTGGACTCGTCCACGCTGCTGCTGTCCAGATCCGCGGAGGTGATCGAGGGCGGCGTGTTGAGGATGGTCACGCTGGCCGAAGAGGCGGTGCCGTCGGTGTCCCCGTCGTTGGGCGTGGCGGTGACCTGGACGACCTGTCCCTTGGCGCTCAGGCTGGGGTCCAGGGTCGCGCCGGTCTCGCTCTGCAGCACGCCGTCCACGGTCCAGGCGTAGGTCACGCTCACGGCGTCGCCGTCCGCATCCGCGGTGGTCTGGCTGGCGCTGAGGGTGTCGTCGGTCTGGGGCGCGCTGGGGCTGAGGCTCAGGCCGCTCAGGGTCGGCGCGGTGTTCACCACGGTCGCGGTGGCCGAGGTCACGGGGGTGCCGTCCTCGATGCCGTCGTTGGGGGTCACGACCACGTAGACGCCCTCGCCCTTGCCGAAGCTGGCGCTGCTCAGGGTGGCGTCGCTCCCGGCCAGGGCCCCGTCCACGTACCAGGCGTAGGACACCGACACGCTGTGCCCGTCGTCGTCGCTGGTCGCGCCCAGGGTCACGGAGAGGGTCTCTCCCTCGGCGGGGGCCGTGTTGGAGAGGGTCACGCTGGCCAGCACCGGGGGCGTGTTGCTGACGGTGACGGCGGCGGACTGGACCGGGGCCCCGGAGGCCTCTCCGTCAAAGGGGGTCAGCTCGCAGACGACCTCCTGGCCGTAGGAGAAGAGGGCGCCATCTGCGGTGGCCGCGCTGCTCACCTCGACCCCGTCGACCAGCCAGCGGGTGTCGTAGGCCTCGCTGTCGCCGTCGTCATCCGCCCAGCCGGTCGCCAGGCAGGAGGCGGTGCTGGACTCCACCAGGGTGCTGGGGTCGATGGTCGCCGCGGCGAGCAGGGGCAGGCTGTTCTGGACGGTCAGGGTCTCGGAGCTGACCGGGGCGCCGTCCACGAAGCCGTCGTTGGGCGTGACGGTCACGGACAGGGTGTCCCCCTTGTCGAAGAGCGCCCCGTCGATCCAGGCGTCGCCGCCCTCCAGGACCACGGCGCCGTTCACGCTCCAGGCATAGGAGAGGGAGACCGGATCCCCGTCCAGATCCTCCCACACCACCTCGGCCTGCACCGTGCTGGTCTCGAACACCTCAGCGGGCGTCAGGGTGACGGCGAGGACATCGGGAGCCACGTTGGCCACCGAGGCGGTCGCGGTCACGGGGGCGCTGTCGGCCTCCCCGTCATTGGCCACGACGGTGACCTCCCAGACCTGGCCCTTGGCGGTCTCGCTGGCGGGGATGGTGTCGGTGTCCCAGGCGGTCTCTGCGCCGTCCACCGTCCAGGTGTAGCTCAGGGTCGCCTCGTCTCCGTCCACGTCGGTCGCGGAGGCGGTCGCCACGATGTCCTGGTCGGTCGCCGGGACGGTGTCCTCGACGGTGACCACGGCTTCTGGTGGGGTGTTGAGGATGGTCACGCTGAGCTCGGTGGTGGGCCCCTGAGTGTCGTCCCCCACGAAGCTGACCTTTGCCGTCCAGACCTGCCCCTTGACGGTCGCGTCGGCGGGGACGCTCAGGCTGTCGTCCAGCTCCGGCTGGGGCTCACCGTCCAGCTCCCAGCGGATCTCCGTGCCAAGCTCCGCGTCGCTGTCCCCGCGCAGCCCGCCGCCACCCGTGGTCTCGGCCAGCTCGGCCGCGGTGGGCTCCGAGACCTCGAGCTCCAGGGCGTCCAGGGTGCTGGGGTCCTCCGGGCTCAAGGTGGCCTGGGGGGTGGGGAGCTGGACGCTGCTGGAGCAGGCCGCGAGGGCGCTGAGCATGGAGACGCCCAGCAAGGGGAGAAGGCGGGTCACGTGGACCTCCGGATGGGCTCGGCGGCTAGGTCGAGCGGTGTTCTGGCCGGGCCGTAACCCGTGGTGGGCCGGCGACGGTGCGGCACAATGCCCTACGCGATGCCACCCCCGCTGGGATCGAATAAGGGCCGGGAAATCGTCCGGGCGCAAACCCTGCGCGCTCGCGGACAACCCTTGCCAGCACCCCTGATGGAGCCCCCAAATGGCGACGCCTGCCTACAGCGTGAAGGTCACCTCGGTCCAGCACTACACGGACCGTCTCTTCCACTTCCGGACCACGCGCCCCCAGGGCCTGCGTTTCCGCTCTGGCCAGTTCATCATGATCGGCATCATGGTGGATGGCGAGCCGCTGATGCGGGCCTACTCCATCGCCTGCCCGGCCTGGGCCGAGGAGCTGGAGTTCTACTCCATCAAGGTCCCCAACGGACCCCTGACCTCCCGCCTGCAGCACATCCAGGTGGGCGATGAGATCCTGCTCTCCGCCAAGCCGGTGGGCACCCTGGTGCTCAACTCCCTGACCAAGGGCCGGCGCCTCTTCCTGTTCTCCACGGGCACCGGGATCGCGCCCTTCGCCAGCATCATCCGGGATCCGGGCACCTACGAGACCTTCGACCACGTCTACCTGACCCACACCTGCCGCGAGGTCGCGGAGCTCAAGTACGGTCAGGAGCTGGTGGAGCTCACCAAGCAGGACCCCCTGGTCGGAGAAGAGGCCCAGAGCCAGCTCACGCTCTACAACAGCGTCACCCGCGAGGACTTCCCGTACCAGGGCCGCATCACGGACCTGCTCACCAACGGCAAGCTCTTCACGGACCTGGGCATCGAGCCCATGGACCCCGAGACGGATCGCGCCATGATCTGCGGCTCGCTGGCCATGACCAAGGACACGGCCAACATCCTCAAGGAGCTGGGCATGAAGTCCGGCACCAACTCCCGGCCCGCCCAGTACGTCGTCGAGCGCGCGTTCGTGGGCTGAGGCTCCGGCCCTCCCACAGCGCGGAGGCCCCCTGAGCCGGGGGCTGTTCAGCGCTGGCAGTCGTTGCCGTCCAGGTAGCCCTGGGCGCGGAGCTGCTGGAAGACCGTTGCGGTCTCGATGCCCTGAGCGTTGGTGGGCGGGGTGGGATCGAGGGTCCCGCGGGCCTGCTCCAGCAAGTTGCGGAGCTGCGGCGTGACCGTCTGCTGGGCGGGGTGCTCGGGCTGCAGGGGGACCTTTGCCGTCACGCCGTCGTGGACCTCGTAGAGCCGCAGGTAGCGCGCGCCGTCGCTGCGGGGCTGCAGGTCCGCGACCAGACGGTGCTCGCTGGTCAGGATGGAGGCCTTCTGGTTCCCATAGAGGATGCCCTGGCTCAGGGTCAGGCGCTGGGGGTCGGTCTCGCCGCTCTTGGTGAGCGCCCAGGCGCCGTTCTCGCGGGTGGGATCCACCAGCAGCATGAAGGGGAAGGTGCTGTCCACCAGGGTCTGGTTCTCGCCGGGCTCGAGGCCGGGGGCGCGCACCAGCAGAGGGACGTGGGTGACCTCGTCCATCAAGGTGTGGCCGTGCTCGTAGGAGCCCCGGTCCCAGAAGGCCTCGCCGTGGTCCGAGGTGAGCACCAGGGTGGTGCGGTCCCACAGGCCCCGGTCCTTGAGCCCCTGGACCAGGGTGCCCACCGCCTCGTCCGTCGCCCGCACCTCTTCCTGATAGGCCGCGCGCACGAAGGCCTGGTCTTCGAGGGAGGGGACCTCCTGACCGGTCATCCACAGGCTGTGCTTCCAGCTCCCGATGGGGAGGGTCAGGCTGGTGGGCATCCCGTCCGTGTAGTGCCCTTTCCAGGTGGGGCCGGGGTCGTAGTCGGTGTGCGGCTCCATGATGTGGACCACCAGCACGCCGCCCTCTTCGGGGGCCTGGTCCACCCAGTCCAGGGCCAGCTTGACCGTCTCCAGCGCGGTGCGGTGCCCAGTGGCCTCTGCGCCGTGGAAGTCGTAGACGTCAAAGCTCAGGTGGAGGTTGAACTCCGGAGCCAGGAAGGCGTTGTTGATGAACGCCGCGCTCCGGTCCCCGCGCTGCTTCGCGACCGAGGCCAGGGTGGGGATGTCCTCCCGCAGGCGCCCGAAGCAGGCGGGGTTCTCGGCCTCGCGGACCACCCGGTGCTGCCAGGGGGGGAGCCCGGTGAGCAGCGAGGTCGTGCTGGGCAGCGTCCACGAGCTGGAGGCCTGAGCGCGCGAGAACCAGACGCTCTCGTCCTTGAGGGCCTGGATCGCCGGGCTGGCGTCCTTGACCGGCGCTCCGGAGAAGGAGAGCGCGTCGGCCCGCAGGGTGTCCACGATCACCAGCACCATCAGGGGCTCGGGGTCCTTGGTGCACGCGCTCAGAGCGCTCACGGTTGCCAGCAGCAGGGGGAACATGGACCGAGGGTAGCGCCTGCGGGTTAGGCGAGCCACTGGAGGCGCTGTTGAGCGGCATCGCAGGCATCGTTGACTTCCGCGGTGGGCGTCCTGAGCGGGCTTGGCTCCAGGCGATGGAGACGGCTCAGGGGGGCCGCGTGGATCCGGGTGCACCGACCCACCGCGTCGGCCCTGTCGCGCTCAAGGGACCCATGCGCATCGGCGAGGACCTGCTGATGCAGGGCGATCTCTCCCTCTTCGAAGCGGACGCCCTGGGCGCTCGACTCCAGAAGGCCGGGGTGTCCACCGACCCCCGGCAGGGGCACCTGGGCTTGCTGGCGGCGGGCTGGCACACCTGGGGCGACGGGCTGCTGCAGCGCCTGAACGCGGACTTCGCGCTCGCGATCTGGAACCCGCGGGAGCAGGTGCTCCACCTGGCCCGGGACCGCTCCGGGGCGCGGCCGCTCTACTATTGCCGGCTCGGGGGAAAGCTGGCGTTCGCCTCGGATCTTCGGGGCCTGCTGGCCCTGCCTTGGGTCAGCGCGGAGCTCGCCCGGGAGCACCTCGCCGAGCAGCTCGCCTTCCGCTACGTCCACGCGCCGCGCACCCTGCTCCGGGACATCCGCCAGCTCCCCGCTGGCGCCGTGGCGCGCGTGGACCAAGGGGGCGTGCGCCTGCGCCGCTGGCACGTGGCCCGCATGTCCGCGCCCGACGCCGAGGAGCCCCCCGAGAAGGAGGTCCAGGCCCGCCTGGAGAGCTTGCTGGAGCGCGCGGTCGCTCGGAGGCTCGGCAACGACAGCCCGGGCCTGCTGCTCTCTGGGGGCGGCGCCAGCTCCTGCATCCTGGGCCTCGCGGTCCAGAGCGGCCCCGTCCGCAGCTTCAACGTGGCGTTCGCTGATGGGGGCCAGGACGAGGCCAGCTTCGCGGGGCGCATCGCGCGCATCCACGGCTCCGAGCACAACCTCATCCGGCTCACCCGCCACGACTTCCTCCGGGCCTTGGAGCCGGCCATCGCGGCCTCGAACACCCCGCTGCAGACCCCGGCCGCCATCGTCCAGTGGCTGCTGATGGAGCAGGCCTCCAGCGTGTGCAGCACGGTGCTCTCGGGGGACGGCGCGGACGAACTCTTCGGCGGCAGCCGGGTCGAAGAGCTGATGCGGGAGCTGCGCGCCGCTGGCGTGGTCGCCAACCTCCCCACCGGGCTCCGGGGCAGCCTGGGGCGCGTGATGGGGCCCCGGGGCTCCAAGTTCCTGGTGGGCCCCGAGGGCTTCGGGCTGGAGCGCCACGTGGGCGGCTCCAACATCTTCGGCACGGTGGGCCGCAAGGCCCTGCTGCGCGACCCCAGCCTGGTTCGCTCCGGCATCCGCCGGCAGATGCTCGAGCCCCTCTACCGAGAGGTCATCTCCGACCCCATCAACGAGGTTCTCCACGTCTACCAGCGCGGCTGGCTCACCCACAACTCCCTGCCACGGGCCGAGCAGCCGGCCGCTGCGTTGGGCATCTCCATGCGCTTTCCGCTGCTGGACCCCGAGCTGCTGGACTTCCTGGACCAGCTCCCTGGGCGGGCCAAGGTCAAGCGCCGCATGGGCCGCTGGCACTCCAAGTGGCCCCTCAAGCAGCTCACCGCCAAGCAGCTCCCGCCGCGGCTCAACTGGCGTCCCAAGCGCCGCATGCCTGCCCCCCAGAACCGCTGGCTGCGTGGGGACGGGGAGAGCTTCCTGTGGGAGCGGGTCTCTCTGCTCTGCGAAGACCCGCACCGGCTCTTCCGGGCGGACGCCATCCGGAAGCTGGCCCGGGAGCACGCCGCTGGAGACGCCGATCACGGCCCCAAGCTGTGGACCCTCTTCTTCTTCGACGCCTGGCTCAGATCCCTGACCTGACGCGCCTCTGGACAGTCCTCTCTGCAAACTCTCACCTGCACGTAAGGGTTTGACGCGCAACATCCTTGGAGCTAAAACCTCACCCCCACGTGAGAGTTTTGCGCAGCCCCTTGGAGAGTCCCGCGCAGTGAGCAAGCCCATGCGAATCGGCCAGCTTGTCAAGGCCAGCGGAAAGACAGCCCGGACGCTCCACTTCTATGAGGAGCGCGGCCTGCTGCGTCCCAGCGGCCGCACCAAGGGTGGCTTCCGGCTCTATGACGAGCGCGCGCTGACGCGGATCCGCTGGATCGAGCGCCTGCAGGAGCTGGGCTTCTCCCTGGCCGAGATCCAGGACTTCCTGGCCCAGCTCACCGAGGCCGAGACCGGACCCGCCGCCATGGGGCAGCTCCGGGACTTCTACGTCGCCAAGCGCAAGGAGACCCAGCTCGCGCTGGACCGTCTTCAGGCCCTGGAGCGCGACCTGGGCAACTCGATCGACTATCTCGACGGCTGCAGGAGCTGCGAGCCCCTCACTCACCGAGGGGACTGCAGCGCCTGTGAGCAGCACCCCAGCGACGGACAGGTCCCCGACCTGGTCGCTGCTGTCACCCAGGCACCCACCGCCTGAACCCTGGAGCACCGCCGGAACATGGCCCTCAAGTTCCCCATCTACCTGGACAACCACGCCACCACGCCCCTGGACCCCCGCGTCCTGGAGGCGATGATGCCCTTCCTGACCGACGTGTTCGGCAACGCCGCGAGCCGGAACCACGCCTTTGGCTGGGCCGCGAACGAGGCGGTGGAGAACGCCCGCGGTCAGGTCGCCAAGCTGATCGGCGCCAGCGCCAAGGAGGTCATCTTCACCTCCGGCGCCACCGAGTCGAACAACCTGGCCATCATCGGCGGCGCGCGCTTCAACAGCCGCAAGAAGGGCAAGCACGTCATCACCGTGCTGACCGAGCACAAGGCCACCCTGGACTCCGCCCACCAGCTCGAGAAGGAGGGCTTCGAGGTCACCTTCCTGGAGGTCGATGAGCAGGGCCTGGTCAGCGCACAGCAGGTCAAGGACGCCATCCGCGAGGACACCGTGCTGGTGTCCGTGATGTACGCCAACAACGAGATCGGCGTCGTGCAGCCCATCTCCGAGATCGGCGCCGTCTGCCGCGAGGCCGGCGTGATCTTCCACTGCGACGCCGTGCAGGCCACCGGCAAGATCCCCGTGGACGTCGCCGAGCTCAACGTGGACCTGCTCTCCCTGAGCGGCCACAAGATGTACGGCCCCAAGGGCATCGGCGCCCTCTACGTGCGCCGCGGTCGCCCCAGGATCCGCATCGAGCCCATCATCCACGGCGGCGGCCACGAGCGCGGCCTGCGCTCCGGCACCCTGCCGGTCCACCAGATCGTTGGCCTGGGCAAGGCCGCCGAGCTGGCTGCGGAGGACCTCGTCAACGGCGAGATCGATCGGGTGCGCGCGCTCCGGGATCGCCTGTGGGTGGGGATCCAGGAGGGCCTGGACGAGGTCTACCTCAACGGCTCCTGGGACCAGCGCCTGCCCAACAACCTGAACGTCAGCTTCGCCTACGTCGAGGGCGAGGCCATGATGATGGCCATCAAGGAGATCGCGGTGTCCTCGGGTTCGGCCTGCACCTCCGCGAGCCTGGAGCCCAGCTACGTTCTGCGGGCGTTGGGCGTCGATGTCGAGCTCGCCCACACCTCCATCCGCTTTGGCCTGGGCCGCTTCACCACGGACGAGGAGATCGACTACGCCACCAAGGCCGTGGTCGAGGCCGCGACCAAGCTGCGCGACATGAGCCCCCTGTGGGAGATGGTCCAGTCGGGCATCGACATCAAGAGCATCCAGTGGGAAGCGCACTGAGCGCCCGCCCCCTCCCTTCTTCCTTCTCTCTTTGAACGCGAGGACCAGCACCATGGCCTACTCCGACAAGCTGATTGACCACTTCGAGAACCCCCGCAACATGGGCAGCCTGGACAAGGACTCCGACGAGGTCGGCACCGGTCTCGTGGGCGCCCCTGCCTGCGGCGACGTGATGAAGCTCCAGCTCAAGATCAGCGACGACGGCATCATCGAGGACGCCAAGTTCAAGACCTTCGGCTGCGGCAGCGCCATCGCCAGCTCTTCGCTGGTGACCGAGATGGTCAAGGGCAAGAGCGTGGAGTACGCGCAGAACCTCGAGAACGGCGCCATCGCCGAAGAGCTCGCGCTGCCCCCCGTCAAGATCCACTGCTCGGTGCTGGCTGAGGACGCCATCAAGGCGGCTCTGGCCGACTACCGGGCCAAGCAGGCGGCCAAGAAGGCCGCGACCGAGTAGAAGGGGGCCACCATGGCCATCCAGATCACACAAGCCGCCATCGACCGCTTCGAGAAGCTGCGCATGATGCGCCAGACCCCCGACCACATCCTGCGTGTGGGCGTTCGGGGTGGTGGCTGCTCTGGGCTCAGCTACTTCCTCGACATCGTCGAGGCCCCTCAGGAGCGGGACAAGGTCTTCACCTTCAAGGATGGGGACATCACCGTGGCCGTGGACCGCAAGAGCTACCTCTTCCTCAATGGGACGGAGATCGACTTCCAGAAGTCCCTGATGAAGACCGGCTTTGTGTTCAACAACCCGCTGTCCGGTTCCTCCTGCTCCTGCGGCGAGTCCTTCACCCTTTGAGCTGACGGAGCGCCGCCGTGCAGCATTGCTGGCAGTGCAAGGAGCCCGTACAGGGGCCCGTGTGCGCCTCTTGTGGCGCCATCCAGCCGCCCCCCCCGCACCCCGATCTCTTCGGGATCCTGGGGGTGGAGCGCGGCTATGTCGTGGACCGGAAGGCCCTGGACCGCGCCTGGCGTGCGGCCTCCCGCAAGGTGCACCCCGACCGCTTCGCCGGGGCCTCTGCGGTGCAGCGCCGCATGGCTCTGCAGTGGACCGCGCACCTCAACCGCGCCCGCAAGGTGCTGCGCGATGACACCCAGCGCGCCTGGTACCTGGCCACCGGCTCGGAGCGTCCCCCCGAGAAGGGCGGGCAGCCCGACCCCAGCTTCCTGGAGACCGTGTTCGAGCTGAACATGCTCCGGGCCGAAGACCCCGCCGCGGCGGTGGAGAAGGGGCAGGCCCTGCGCGTGCAGGAGAGCGCCCGGCTGGAGCAGGCCTTCGCGGACAACGACCTGGAGCAGGTGCCGGCCATCCTGGGCCGCCTCAAGTACCTGCGCACCCTCATCGACGGTGGCCACGACTGAGCCGCCCGGAACAAGGATTCCCCTGATGGCCAACATCGGCATCGATCTCGGCACCACGCACTCGCTGGTCGCCGTCGTGATGGGCGACAAGCCCCGCGTGCTCCTGGACGACGACGGCCGCGCGCTCACCCCCAGCGCCGTCCGCTTCACCCCCGAGTCCCAGAAGCCCGGCACCCAGGTGCCCCCCACCATCGGATGGGACGCTCTGGTGGACGCCGCGGACCACGCCGACACCACCCTGACCAGCATCAAGCGCTTCATGGGCCGCTCCCAGGCCGAGGCCCGCCAGGTCGCCCAGGAGCTGCACTACACCCTGGCCGAGGGCGACGAGCACAGCGCCGTGCGCGTCCAGGTGGGCGAGAAGGTCACCACTCCGGTCGAGGTCAGCGCCTGGATCCTGCGCCTGCTCTACATGCGCGCCAACGAGTGCCTGATGGCCGAGCCCAGCGGCGTCGTCATCACCGTGCCCGCCTACTTCGACGACGCCCAGCGTCAGGCCACCCGCGACGCCGGGCGCCTGGCCGGCATGAACGTCCTGCGCCTGCTCAACGAGCCCACCGCCGCGGCGCTCGCCTACGGCCTCCAGGACAACAAGCAGGGCACCTACGCCGTCTACGACCTGGGCGGCGGCACCTTCGACGTCTCCATCCTGGAGCTCAGCGAGGGCGTCTTCCAGGTGCTCTCCACGGCCGGCGACACCCGCCTGGGCGGGGACGACTTCGACCGGGCCATCGCCCAGCGGATCCTGGAGGAGGCCGGGGTGCAGCAGGCCACCGGTGGCACACTGCTCGGGGTCATGGAGCGCGCCGAGCAGGCCAAGCGGGCACTGACCGACGCCCAGAACACCCGCATCGCGATGGATGTGGACGGCCGCCCCGTCGACTTCACCTACACCCGCGCCCAGTTCCAGGCCGACATCGACGCCATCGTCCGGCGCACCCTGGACTCCTGCAAGCAGGCCCTGGCCGACGCCGAGCTCGAGCCTGGTGACCTGGACGGCGTGGTGCTCGTCGGCGGCTCCACCCGCGTGCCCTATGTGCGGCAGGTGGTCGAGGAGTTCTTTGGCCAGGCGCCCTACTGCGATCTGGACCCCGACCAGGTCGTCGCCCTCGGCGCCGCCATCCAGGCCGACATCCTCACCGGCACCAGCGAGCTCGCGGAAGACCTGCTGCTCATGGATGTGGTCCCGCTGTCCCTGGGCGTCGAGACCATGGGCGGCGTCGTCGAGCGCCTCATCTGGCGCAGCAGCCCCATCCCCGTGACCGCGTCGGAGACCTTCACCACCCAGGTGGACGGCCAGAGCGCCGTGGATCTGCACGTCCTGCAGGGCGAGCGCGAGCTGGCCAAGGACTGCCGCTCCCTGGCGCGCTTCAAGCTGCGCGGCATCCCCGACATGCCCGCCGGCCTGCCCCGGGTCAAGGTCACCTTCTCGGTCGACGCCGACGGCATCCTGTCGGTCACCGCCACCGAGCAGTACACAAAGACCCACGCCGAGATCGAGGTCCAGCCCAGCTACGGCCTGACCGACGAGGAGATCGAGACCATGCTGGAGGAGGCCATCGACCACGCCGAGACCGACGTGGACGAGCGCCTGCTCATCGAGGCCCGGGTCGAGGCCGAGCAGGTCCTCTCCGTGGTGGCCAAGTCCATGAAGGCCGACGCGGCGCTGCTCCAGGGCAACGAGGCCGAGGTCATCTCCCACGTCAGCGACGCCCTGCGAGAGGCCATGGCCGGCAGCGATCGAAAGCGCGTGCAGGACCTGACCACCAAGCTGGACGAGGTCACCGCGCCCTTTGCGCAGCGCCGCATCGAGCGGGACCTCAAGCTGGCGCTGGAGGGGCAGGGGGCTCTGGAAGTGCTGGAGAACCTGGATCGCACCGTTTCTCCCAGCGATATGGGCTGACACCTTCGCCCTCTGGGTGCCAGCGAGGACGTGGCACCTGTCAGGGGACAGTCACCCCGGCCTGGGTCGTGCTAAGTAACGGGACAGGCGACAGAGAGGAGCGTCGTGGATCTCGAGGACTTTGGCCGCAAGGTTCGGCAGCATCGTGAGCGGCTGGGCATGAGCCTGGCCGACGTGGGCGCTGGCGCGGGCTGCAGCCGGCAGAACGTGCACAAGCTCGAGAAGGCCATCGGCAACCCCACCGTGGGGACCCTGGCCCGTGTCGCGCACGCGCTGGGCATGGAGCTGCGGCTGGTGCTGCAGGAGTCCGACGGCCAGCGCGCCGACCTGGAGCGCCGCATGCGCCGCCTGCTCTCCGTCACTGGAGAGGAGGAGCTCCTCAAGCTTGAAGACGCCCTGGCCCGCATGGAGGCCGAGCTGTTGCCCGCCTCCGTGGTGGAGGAGGAGCGCCGCGTCCGCACCCTGGCCGGACTGCTGGAGATGGCCGGCGTCCCCGCCGAGTCCGCCATCCAGCGCGCCCAGTCCGAGCCCGACAAGCCGGAGACCTGGGACGCCGAGCGCGCCCGGCTCGTGGCGATCATCCAGGAAGAGCTCACCGCCGTATAGTTCTCCGGGGGGCTCCCCTCGGACCCCTAAGGAATCGCCCAGTCGCGCAGGGCGTGGCGCAAGTTCTCGGGCACGTGCTTGCGGCTCAGGCGCCGGATCGCGTCGGGGGGCTCGCGCGGGACGGGCCGCGGCTTGGGGTCGGTGGTCGCGGGAAGCAGGCGGTACTCCAGGTACTCCAGCCACTCGCGGCGCCAGCTCGCGGCCAGCACGTCCTTGTGGTGGGCCTCCACGAACTCCAGGGCCGACTCGGAGAGCTCCGAGAGCTCGGCGCGGCACACGTTCAGGGGCTCCAGTTCCACCGTCTCGCCGCCCACCGCCGCGGTGAACAGCCTGGAGGCGGTCTCCTGGGTGCGCGCGGCGTCCACCGCCAGCGCCTCCAGCTCGATGTGCAGCGGGGCCAGATCGGGGCAGGCCACGTCGTAGGGGCGGCTCAGCCAGTCCATCGCCAGACGGCGGACCTTGAAGGGCACGCCCTTGCGTGCCAGATCACGCACCGGACCGGCCGTGTAGGGTGAGTGGAAGTCCAGCTTGCCGGAGCGGTGCCCCTCCAGGGCCTCCTGGACGCTGACCTCCAGGCGCTTGATGGTCTCGGCCTCGTCGGCGAGCCCCTGGCTGGCGGTCTTGGACAGCATGGCAAGCTGTGCTGAGTGGTGGTTGAGCCCCATGGCCGCCGCGGTGCAGGCCGCCGGGCTGAAAGCCGCCCGACCCACCCGCTTGTTCCACTCCCCAAACGCCCGCCCGGCGTTCCCCAAGGCGCTCAGGGTGCTACCCACAGACATCGCTCATCTCCCTCGGGTGGTTGTTGTCAACTCACAAGTAACAGTGTGCTGCCCGATCACCCTGCACTGCTGTCAACGGCAGGTCAAGCCATGACCACAGCCCTCCCCATCGACCCCCTGCTCCCCCAGGCCCGGCGACTGCTCGCAGAGCACGGCGGGCTGGTGGTGATCGCCCCTCCGGGATCCGGCAAGACCACCCGCCTCGCGCCCGCCCTCCTGGAGAGCGTGGAGGGGCGGATCCTCCTGCTTCAACCTCGCCGAGTGGCCGCCCGACTGGCCGCCCGCCGCATCGCCCACGAGCGCGGCAGTCCCCTGGGCGGCGAGGTTGGCTACAGCGTGCGCTTCGACCGCAAGGTGGGGCCCCACACCCGCCTGGAGGTCCTCACGGAGGGCCTGCTCACCCGCCGCCTGCTGGCGGACCCCTTCTTGGAGGGCGTCGGCGCGGTCGTGCTGGACGAGTTCCACGAGCGCAGCCTGGACCTGGATCTCTGCCTGGCCATGCTGCGCGAGCTGCAGGCCGACGCCCGCCCCGAGCTCAAGCTGGTCGTCATGTCGGCCACCCTCGATCCCGCGCCGGTCGCGCGCTTTCTGGGGGACGCCCCCGTCCTGGAGGCCCCCGGCCGCACCTTCCCCGTGGACATCCGCTACGCCCCCGACCACGGCTACCTGGACCAGCAGGTCGCCCGCGCCGTCCACCGCCACGCCGGCCAGGGCCACACCCTGGTCTTCCTCCCCGGAAAGGGCGAGATCCGCCGCGCCCAGGAGGCCCTGCAGGACGCCCCCTGGCCCATCTTCCCGCTGCACGGAGGCCTAAAGCCCGAGCAGCAGGAGGCCGCCCTGGCCCCCAGCGACCAGCCCAAGGTCGTGCTCGCCACCAACATCGCCGAGACCTCCGTCACCCTCCCCGGCGTGCGCTGCGTCATCGACACCGGCCTGAGCCGCGTGCCCCACTTCGACCCCGCGCTGGGCCTGTCCCGCCTGGAGTTGGGCCTGATCTCCCAGGCCTCCGCCGATCAGCGCGCCGGCCGAGCGGGGCGTACCGGCCCTGGCATCGCCATCCGCTTGTGGGAGCCCGGTCGCGGGCTGCGTCCATTCCAGGCCCCCGAGATCGAGCGCGTGGATCTCTCCAGCGCCCTGCTGGCCGTGCTGGAGTGGGGGAGTCAGCCCCAGGACTTCGGGTGGTTCCAGGCCCCGGCCCAGTCTGTCCTCGGGCGGGCCCAGAGCACCTTGGAGTCCCTGGGGGCTCTGCGGGGAGGAGGTGGTCTCAGTGATGTCGGGCACACCCTGGCCCAACTCCCAACCCACCCCCGCTTGGGCGCCGTCATCATTGAAGGCCACAAGCGAGGTCACCTGTGGGCCGCCTGCGTGGCCGCCGCCCTGGTCAGCGAGCGCGACCCCTGGGAGCAGGCCACCTTCCCCGGCGCGCGGGAGGACGACCTGCACGCCCGGGTCCAGGCCATGGCCCGGGGGCTTCCGGGGCACCGCAAGGCCAAGGCGGAGCTGGACCGCGTCGTCAAGCAGCTCCAGTCCCTGGCCAGCCGCACCCTGGGCCCGGGCGGGGGGAGCCCCAAGACCGTCCCGTCCCCGGCGGAGCTCAGCGCCTGTCTGCTCGCCGGCTTCTCCGACCGGGTGGCCCAACGCCGCGCCCCCGGGAGTCCGCGCTTTCTGCTCGCGAGCGGACAGGGGGCAGTGCTGGACAGCGCCTCGCTGGTGGAGGAGGCCGCCGTGGTTCTGGCGGTGGCCCTCGATGGCGGCCGGAAGGGGGAGCGCAGCGAACACTGGATCCGCATCGCCTCGCCGCTGGACCCCCAGACCCTGCCCACGCGCACCCACCGGGCCCTGCGCTGGGAGGGGGAGCGCCTGGTGTGCAGCGAGCAGGAGCGGCTGGGGGCCCTGGTCCTCAAGAGCCGCCCCGCGAAGGCGGATCCCGGTGAGATCGCCCACGCCCTGGCCGAGCGGGTGCGCAAGGACCCCGCCCAGGTCCTGCGCCACAGCCCCGAGCTCGAGGCCCTGCTGGCCCGTGTCGACCTGCTCCGCGAGCACTGCCCGGAGCTGGAGCTGCCCGACCTGGACCCCCTGGGCATGGTGGACCGCCTCTGCGTGGGCCGGAGCTCGTTGGCCGAGCTGCGCGCGCTGGATTGGGCCCAGGAGCTGCTCGCCACCTTGCCCTGGGAACAGCAGCAGGCGCTTCGGGAGCACGCGCCCGAGCGCATCCGGGTCTCCAGCGGCTCGAACCTCAAGGTGACCTACGCCCGGGGGGAGCGGCCTGTCCTCGCCGCCAGGATCCAGCAGCTCTTTGGCATGGACACGCCGCGGATCTGCAAAGGTGGGGTCGCCCTGCGCGTCCACCTGTTGGCCCCGAACAACCGCCCCCAGCAGGTCACCGACGACCTGGCAGGTTTCTGGACGGGCTCCTACGCCGAGGTCCGCAAGCAGCTCCGCGGCCGCTACCCCAAGCACGCCTGGCCCGAGCAGCCCACCGCCCAGGACGCCCAGGACCGACCGCAGCGCAAGCGTCGCTGAGGCATACTGCGCGCAGCTTGCAGGAGTGAGCCTTGTTCTGCCTTTGAACGCAAATCCGGCCTGAGGTTCTCGGGCCCCCGCTGAGAGGCTAGCTCCACCTCCGGGGCTGGCCCCTGGAGTCACTGTGTCCACACTTTCGTCCACCGTCGAGGACCTCCTCGACGGCATCGCCGCGCACGCCAGCCACGTCGACGCGACCGGCGCCTTCCCCACCCACACCCTCGACGCCCTGCGCGAGGCCGGCCTGCTGGGCCTGGTCACCCCCACCGAGCATGGGGGGCAGGGGGGTACGCTGAGCGACGCCGCCCGCGTGGTCGAGGCCATCGGCCGCGTCTGTGGCAGCTCCGCCATGGTCACCTGCATGCACTACGCAGGGGCCTTGGTGCTGGCCAAGCTCGGCCCCGCGGAGATCAACCGCGACATCGCCGAGGGTCGCCACATCTCCACGCTGGCCTTCTCCGAGGCCGGCTCGCGCTCCCACTTCTGGGCGCCCCTGTCCACCGCCACGGTCGACGGCGAGCAGGTGGTCCTGGACGCCCGCAAGTCCTGGGTCACCAGCGCACACCACGCCACCGCCTACGTCTGGTCCTCGCAGCCCCTGGGGGCCGAGGGCGCCAGCACCCTGTGGTTGGTCCCCCGCGAGTCCGCTGGCCTCCAGCTCGGTGAGCGCTTCGAGGGCCTGGGGCTGCGCGGCAACGACTCCGTGCCCGTCAAGGCGGAGGGCGTGCGTGTCCCCGCTGCCCACCAGCTCGGTGAGGACGGCGCCGGCTTCGACCACATGATGGGCATCGTGCTGCCCGCCTTCCAGCTCATGAACGCCGCGGCCAGCATCGGGGCCACCCGCGCCGCCCTCAAGGCCGCCACCGAGCACGTCGCCGGGGTGCGCTTCGGCCACCTGGACAGCCGCCTCTGCGAGCTGCCCACCATCCGCGCCTACCTGGCCAAGGCCCAGATCCAGGCCGACAGCACCGCCGCGCTGTGGGAGGACGCCCTGCAGGCCGTGGACAGCGGCCGGGCCGACGCCATGCTCCGGGTGCTCCAGGCCAAGGCCGCCGCCTCCGAGACCAGCCAGGAGGTCACCGCCACCTGCATGCGCATCTGCGGGGGCGCCGCCTTCCGCAAGGAGGTCGGCGTCGAGCGCAACTTCCGCGACGCCCAGGCCGCCGGCGTGATGGCCCCCACCTCCGACGTCCTCTACGACTTCATCGGCAAGGCCCTCTGCGGCATGCCCCTCTTCTAGGAGCCCCCCAATGGACCACAAGATCCTGCTGGGCGCCGTCGCCTATGACCCCAAGGTCGTCACCATCTGGGAGGGCTTCCGCGCCTGGTTCGCCACCCAGGGCGTGGACTTCGACTTTGTCCTCTACTCCAACTACGAAGCGCAGGTCTCCGCGCACTTCCGCGGGCACTTCGACGTGGCCTGGAACTCGCCGCTGGCGTGGATTCAGTCCCAGGCCATCGCCGCCGGGCGGGGCCGTCAGGTCTCCGGATTCTGCATGCGCGACAGCGACCAGGACCTGCGCAGCCTCATCGTCGTCCGGGCCGACAGCGGCATCCAGTCGCTCCAGGACCTGGCTGGCAAGCGCGTGGGCGTGGGCGCCGCGGACTCCCCCCAGGCCACCCTGATCCCCCTGCAGCACCTGGCCGCAGCCGGCGTGGAGGCCCAGGTCGTCGAGCACGACGTGCTCTATGGCAAGCACGGCGACCACATCGGCGGGGAGCGGGACGCCGCCAAGGCCCTGATGCGCGGTGAGATCGACGCCGCCTGCATGATCGACGGCAACCACCTGCTCTTCTCGCGAGAGGGGACCCTGCCCGCGGGCGGGACCCGGGTGCTGGCCTCGACCGCGCTCTACGACCACTGCATCTTCACCGCCCTGGACGACGTGGAGCCCGCCACCCTGGCCCGCTTCACCGAGCTGCTGCTGGCCCAGGACTACGCGGACCCCAGCGTGCGGCACCTGCTGGATCTGGAGGGCCTCAAGCAGTGGCGCCCCGGACGTCTGAGCGGCTTTGAGCAGCTCCAGGCCGCCGTGGATGGCTTGGAGTACGCCGGCGCCCAGCAGGTGCGGGAGTTCATCCAGGGGGAGATCGCGCGATGATCGTGGACCTGCGGAGCCTCCGACTGCACCAAGGGGGCCACCTCCTGGTCAAGCGGGCTCTGCAGGCCCTGCCCATCGGCGAGGTCATCACGGTGCAGGGCGAGGACCCCGAGCTCTCCCTGCACCTTCGCGCCTGGGCCCGCGCTCAGGGCCACGGCTTCCAGGAGCCCGCCACCCTGCGCAAGGGGGACGCGGAGCGGTCGCGTTGGGCCCAGGCGCACCTCGCTGGCACCGCGGGGGTGGATGGGGTGGTGGACTACGCACAGGCCCAGTGGGGTGTGGCCGCGCGGGGTGCGCAGGTCGAAGCCGGCTTGCCCCCGCTCCCCTTCGCCCTGAGCCAGCGCCAGCAGGTGTGGAGCCCCCAGGCCCCGCGCATGTACGCCCAGGCCGCCGCGGCGCAGTGGGACCCGGAGACCGCCATCCCCTGGGACGCACCCATCTCCCACCCGGAGGAGGTCGAGGACGCCGTGGTGCAGGTGATGACCTACCTCATCGAGAACGAGACGGTGGCCCTGCTGGTGCCGGCGCGCTTCCTGGCCCAGGTGCACCCGCACTTTCGGGAGATCCTGCAGGTGCTCGCCATCCAGGTGGCCGATGAGGCCCGGCACATCGAGGTCTTCTCCCGTCGGGCGGGCTTGAGGCGGGAGCGCCTGGGCCGCTCGACCGCGGGGGGACAGGCCAGCCTGCGCACGCTGCTGGAGGAGCCGGATTTCGCCCTGGCCAGCTTCCTGCTGTCCGTGCTGGGGGAGGGGAGCTTCTTGGAGCTGCTGCGCTTCCTGCACACCCACGCGCCGGATGCCATCACCGCCGCCGTGGTGCGGCTGAGCGCCCAGGACGAGGCGCGCCATGTGGCATTTGGGCTCGCCCACCTGGAGGCCCACCTGGAGGCCGATCCGGACCTGCGCCCCCGCCTGGCCGCCGCGGTGCACCAGCGCCACGCCGCCCTCCAGCACACCGCCGGCCTGAACGCCGAGGTCTTTGACGCCCTGACCCTGCTCGCCGCCGGGGGCTGGGAGCCGGAGCGGATCGCGGCTGGACACGCCGCCGTGGTGCAGCTCAGCGTGGACATGGACCGCGGGCGACGGGCCCGGCTGCAGCGCCTGGGCTTTGACCGGGAGCAGGCCGCTGCGCTGTCGGCCCTGCACACCCGAAACTTCATGTAGCGTTGCGCCATGCCGCCCCTCAAGCTCAAGCCCTTCAAGCACGCCAGCTCCTTCCGCCGCATCGCCGCGGTGGCCTGGGACGCCCCCCGAGACCCCACGATCTACGGCTCCATGGAGGTCCGCGCCGACCGGCTGCTGGAGTGGATCGACCTGCGCCGGCGGGAGACCGGGGAGCGCATCACCATCACCCACGCGGTGGCCCGCGCCGTGGCCCTGGCCATCGCCAAGCACCCGGACATGAACGCCATCGTGAACTGGCGGGGCATCCGGCTGCGCCAGGACGTGGACGTGTTCCTGCAGGTCGCGCTCCCCAAGGAGGGAGGCAGCGAGGGCCAGGTGGACCTGTCGGGGACTTGCGTTCGGGGCGCCGACCAGAAGGACATCGTCGGCATCGCCCAGGAGGTGCAGGCCTCCGTGGACAAGCTGCGGGCGGGCAAGGACGCCGACTTCGAGCGCACCAAGAAGCAGGCGGGCTTCCCGGCGTTCATCTTCCGCAAGGTCTTGAACTTCGTCCAGTTCCTGCAGTACGAGCTGGGCATCTCGACCCGCTGGCTGGGCGCCCCGGACGACCCCTTCGGCTCGGCCATGGTCACCTCGCTGGGAATGTTCGGCGTCAAGGTCGCCTACGCGCCCTTCTTCCCGCCGGCCCGCACCCCGATCATCGTGCTCGTCGGCGCCGCGGAGGACACCCCGGTCGCCGAGGACGGGGCCGTCGTGGTCCGCAAGGTGCTCACCCTCAACGCCACCTTCGATCACCGCATCGTGGACGGCTACCACGGCGCCCTCATCTCCCGCGAGGTCAAGCGCCTGCTGGAATATCCGCGCCTCTTGGAGCTCGGCGGCGCGCGGGATCACATGATGGGAGACGCGGATGACACTACAGATCTCGAGACTCTCGAGCTGAACCCTCCCACCCAAGATCTGAGCTGATGCCCGAACTCACCGAGCTGTGGCCCATCCTGCGTAGCCCCACCTTCACCTCCACCGCCGGCTACCCCTACCTCCAGGAGCCCGCGTTCGTGCGCCTGCGCGACTGGGTGCCTCTGCTCTTCTCCGATGGCGCCACGCTCCTTGGGGACCTCGACTGCGCCCTGGAGCAGGATGCGTCCGTGCAGCAGGCGGTCCGGGTGGTGAGGCAGGTGGTGAATACGGCCGCGGTCACTGCACCTCCTGACCTCTGGCTGCTCCGTCAGGTCCTGGACACCCTGCGCCAGCGAGGAACTCTGCAGGCGCTCGCCACCGCCTGCGTCAAGCCCGACCGCGAGCTGGCCATCGACCTCTCCTTCCTGCTCTCCCGTGGCTACCTGACCCGGCAGGGCGACAGCTTCCGGCTGGCCGAGCACAGCCACGCCCAGGGCCTGTTGGAGCTGCCCGAGCTGCCCGCTCTGGGGGACCTGGTGCCGGTCTGGCGCGCCCACCTGCGGGGGGAGGGGCCCGCGCCGGAGCACGGTCCGCTGCTGCCCCAGGCCCGCGAGCCCGGGCTGTGGTTCGCGACCGCCCACGAGATCCAGCTCGGCTTCCGCCTGGTCCCCCTGGTCCTGGCCGTCCACGCCGAGGGCCTGCAGGAGCAGCCCCTGACCCCTCAAGCCGAAGCGCTGCTCGCCCAGTGTGGCCTGAGCGGCGGCCCCCTGCGCCAGCGCGTGCTGCGGCGCGGACCGGGGCCCTTCGGCATCATCCAGGCCTACCACCCCTATATGGCTCAGCTCTCGCAGATCCTGGACGGCGGGCGCGGGAGCGTCCATGTCGAGCGCAGCGCAAACGTAGCGGCCTCCCAGGTGGCCAACCGCAAGAGCTTCGAGCGCATGAGCGCCGCCCTGGACCGCTTCTGCCAGGACACCGGACACCGCTACGGGGTGCACATCGAGCACGCCCTGGGCCGCGGAGAGGCCACCCGCCAGCGCTGGGAAGCCGGCCCCGAGGGCCTGGTGTTCGTGGGCGCGGACCTGGAGGACGCCAGCCTGGACGCCGCGCGCGCCCAGCAGGCCCAGGGGCACCTGCCCGCCGACATGCGCTTCGTGCAGGCGGACATCGGCAATCCCCAGCAGCTCCTTGCGCCCCTGGCGGACCTGGACCTGGAGGGCGCCGTGATGGTGGTCGGCAACGGCTTCCACGAGGTGCGCGGCGCCGGCGACTCCCTGCTGATCGCCGCCATGAAGGCCTATCAGGAAGCCGGGTTGATCCTGCTGTTCACCGAGGAGTCCGCCCTGGCGGTCGACGACCTGCTGCACACGGCCTTCAACACCTACCACGCGGGCTTCAAGTACGTGCACGAGCGCTCCGGTCAGGGCCTGCGCCCGGCGACCCCGGTGCCCCCCAGCGCGCTGGCGATGCCTCTGTCCGCGAGCTGGACCGAGTGCGCCGAGCAGGCCGGGTACCGCCGCGTCGAGCGCTACTGCGTGCGCAGCCGCACCATCTACCCCTACACGCCGGCGGGGGGACACAACCCCGCGATCTCGGTGAATCACTTCTTTGTGCCGGAGCGCATCGCCCGGGAGCTGGCGTTGTAAGTCTGTCAGCTCGGGTGCAACTTTGTCAGGCTCGCTCTATACAAAGTTTGTACCTCCGGGGAGAAGCCCCGCGAGCGTCGCCAGACCCCACATCGAGGTGTTGATGAACCCAGCCCGAGTCTCCCTTTTCGCCCTCACTACCGCACTCTTCCTGGCGCCTGGCGCTGCGGAGGCGGCGACCCCGGTCCGGAGCGGGGGCAACCTTGGACTCGGAGTTGGAGGCGGGTACTGGCACAACGGCCTGTCCATCAAGTACTTCGCCGCGCCCTCCCACTCGCTGCAGGGTGTCGTCGGCGCCTACGGCTTCAACGGTGGGCTGGGCTTCACTGGCGACTACCTCTACGAGATGCCGGCGCTGATGTCGGACGGTCCCCTGGAGATCGGCTGGAACATCGGCTTCGGCCCCAGCCTGGGTGTCGGCAACAACGATTTGGCCGTCGCCATCCACGGCACGCTCGGCCTGGAGTTCAACATCCAGCCCGTGCCCATCGACATCGTGCTGGAGTACAAGCCCGGCATCTTCGTTCTGCCCGACGTGGGCGCGGACCTCTGGCACTTCGCCGGCCACATCCGCATCTACCCCTTCAACTGGCACCCCCAGAGCTACCCGGCGCCTCCGACCGAGGGCTGAGGGTCTCCGGGGGCATATAGGCCCGGGTTGCCGGGGCATCCGGGGGCGAACGCCCGGCTTGTGGGGGCATCCGGGGTCGAACGCCCGGCTTGTGGCCGGGAGGCAGGCGCTCTGGGGTGGGCTCGGGCCGATTTCCGGGCGTTGAGGTGCCGATGCGCTCCGTCGGCGGGCGTTGGGGTGCCGATGCTCCGCCGCCGCGGGCGTTCAGGTGCCGATGCTCCGCCGCCGCGGGCGTTCAGGTGTCGATGCTCCGCCGCCGCGGGCGTTCAGGTGTCGATGCCCTGGTCTGGCGTGTTCCCAACCTGCGCCAACAGCTCCGCCAGCGCCTGCGCTGCACCCACCCCCTCCTCCAGCGCCCGCTGCGTGTCCCCCGCCTCAGCTAGCTGCGCAGCCGTCGCCTCGAACACCACTGCGTCCGCCTCCAGGTGGGAGTCCGGGAAGCGGTGCAGCAGTCCCAGGACGGTGTCCTCGCTGTCGGAGAGCAAGCGGGCTGACTCTGCTGGAGACACCGTGGAGAGCCCCAAGAGGTGGTCCAGGATGGGATTGCCCAAAGGCACCCCCTCCTCCAGCGAGGTCACCCGCAGTCCATAGGGCACCTGGCAGGGAACGCGGTAGCGGACCCGCAGGGGGAGGGCGTCGCCCAAGAGGTCGGCGCCTTCGGGGAGTGTTGCCGCCAGGAGTGCCAGTTCACCTGGCTGCTGGCGGGCGCCGACGTAGAGGAGCCCCCAGGAGGCCAGCAGGGCAGCCGGTGGGAGCGCGTACAGCCAGCGGTCGGCCTCAGCTCCAGCTTGCAGTGACCCAAAGGCGAGCACGCCGAGTCCCGTCGCCCAGAACACCGGGAAGGAGACCATGCTCCAGAGCCACCTTGGGCCTCGGAGCGCTCCAAGGGCGCTGCCGAGCACCCCGATGGTCCACGCCGCCAGCAGAGCACCCCCGATGAGCAGGCCCCAGAAGGCTTGCTCTGGAGGTCGGTTCAGGAGCGCCAGTGCGCAGAACAGGTGGAGTACTGCCATCCTGCCGAGGGCCAGGCCGTGGCGCTTGAAGCCCTCAACCAGCCGGGATCCGGCCCAGAGGGCAAGGAGAGAAGAGAATGGCTGGGTCGAGATCAGCAGCGCGCGCGCCGGCCCCAGACTCCCCGGCACGAGGCTCCAGACCCCCAGCCCCACATGCAGCACCGAAGCGAACCCCAGCACCGCGATCGCCTGCCGGAGGTGCTGCACCGGGACCCTCTCACTCCCCATCGGCCTGTTTGAGCAGAGCCGCCAGCGCTTCAGCCGAAGCCACCCCCTCCTCCAGCGCCCGCTGCGTGTCCCCCGCCTCAGCTAGCTGCGCAGCCGTCGCCTCGAACACCACCGCGTCCGCCTCCAGGTGGGAGTCCGGGAAGCGGTGCAGCAGACCCAGGACGGTGTCCTCACTGTCGGAGAGCAAGCGGGCTGACTCTGCTGGAGACACCGTGGAGAGCCCCAAGAGGTGGTCCAGGATGGGATTGCCCAGTGGTACCCCCTCCTCCAGCGAGGTCACCCGCAGTCCATAGGGCACCTGGCAGGGAACGCGGTAGCGGACTCGCAGGGGGAGGGCGTCGCCCAGCAGTTCGGCGCCTTCGGGCCTGGCGGTCTCCAGGAGTGCGCGCTCACCGGGGCGACGCCGGAGCATGAAGGCGGCGGCCAGGACGAACAGCGCCACGGGCACGTTGAGGGCGGCGAAGAACAGGCGCTCTCGCAGGTGGGGATCGACGGGCAGGACCACGGCCCCGAGCAGCCCCAGGGCGGCGGTGACGAAGTAGAGGACCGCCAGGGGGAGCCAGCCCCGACCTACCGCATCGGCGACGGCATAGCCGCACATTGCCAACGAGCCGGAGGCAACGCCCATCACGCAGATGGCGAAGCTGGCCGAGGGAACACCGTCTCCGCTGATGAAGCTCGCCCCGACGGCGGCGAAGACCCAGGGGAGGGTCACCCTCCAGAGCTGGCGGCCGTGCTTGGGGGAGCCCGGCTCGGCCCAGCGTCCCGCCCAGACCAGCAGCAGGCTGCTCACGGGGAGCAGCGCCATCAACAGCGCCACCGACTCCGGGAACCACTTCACGTTCAGCCCGCAGAGGCCCAGCACGCCATGACCGAAGCCCAGGATGCCCAGGGGAAGCAGCGCTCGGCGGAGGTGCTGTGCGCGGGTGTGCTCAAGCGGTGTGCTCACTCCAACCCCCAGACTGCCGAGACGCCGAGGAGGATCAGCACAGCGCCCCCCAGTCGCTGAACCACCAGCCCAAAGCGCTCTCCCAGCAGGTGGCCGCCCAGCCCGGCGCCTGCAGACAGCGCCGTCGTCACCCCGCCGATGCTCAGCACGGAGACCCAGATCGGCGTGGAGAAGGCCGGCAGGCTCACCCCGGCCGCCAGGGCGTCCACGCTGGTCGCGACCCCCAGCGCGAGCAGGGCGGTCCAGGACAACTCGGCGTCGGTGTCTTCGTCGTCTGCGCCCACGATCATGCGCAGCCCCAGGGCTACGAGCACCACGCAGGCCACCCAGGACAGGCCGGCGCCCACCAAGGTGGAGAGCCAGACGCCGCCCACCGCCCCCAGCGCCGCCATGCCGGCCTGAAAGACGCCGAACACCAGCGCCGCTCGCCAAACGAGCGCGCGCCCGGACTCAGCTCCCGAGATGCTGGCGGTGACGGCCATTGCATCCGCTGCGAGCGCGACGGAGAGGGGCAGGACCTGGAGCAACGTGGCCTCCGCGGGAAGGCTAACGTGCCCTGTGGGCGCGCGAAGGAGGCCCTCATTCGGAGGCATCCAGGGTCGAACGCGCGTCACTCCGGGGCATCCAAGGTCGAACGCCCGCTTCTCGGGGGCATCCAGGGTCGAACGCCCGCCTCTCGGGGGCATCCAGGGTCGAACGCCCGCGTTTGGCTCCAGATCGACCCTCTTCTGCTCACACAGGGCTCAGAATCGGGCGTTCAGGTCCCAATGCCCCCTTCCTGCGGGCGTTCAAGTCCCGATGCTCCCTGCCGGCGGGCGTTCAAGTCTCGATGCCCCCTGCTGGCGGGCATTCAGGCGCCGATGCTCCGGCTTCCTCCGCCTCCGACCTCCGAAACAGCTCCGCGAGCGCCTCCGCGGCTGCCACGCCCTCCTCCAGCGCCCGCTGGGTCCCCCCTTCGCACACGAGCTGCTCCGCGGTGGCCTCGAACACCACCGCGTCCGGCTCCAGGTGCGATTCCGGGAAGCGGTGGAGCAAGCCCAACACGCTGTCCTCGTTTGCGGAGAGCAAGCGGGCTGAGTCTGCTACAGACACCGTGGCCAACCCCAAGAGGTGGTCCAGGATGGGGTTCCCCAACGGCACCCCCTCCTCCAGCGAGGTCACCCGCAGTCCGTAGGGCACCTTGCACGGGACGCGGTGGCGCACTCGCACCGGGACCTGGTCTTCCAGGAGCTCGACGCCAGGGGGCAGGGTGGCCTCTCGTAGGCTGCGCTCGGCCCAGCCAGGCAGCAGCGCCTTGACCAAGGGGAGGTAGACCAGGGCGTCACAGACCGCCACGGCGAGGAGGCTCAGGGCGGTCACGGCGGGCGTGGGGACCGGGCGCAGCTCGTTGAAGATCAGGCCTCCGAACAACACCAGCGAGGCCACTGGGTAGAGCGCCACGCCCAGCGCCGACCAGGCGTTGACGCGGGGGATGAAGCGCCTCGCGGCGAGCTGCAGGACAAAGGCGCTGCCGGCGTAGAGCACAGGGGTCAGGTAGGCGAGCTGGGCGCTGACCAGCAGGGGAACGCTTCCGCTGGTGTAGGCCTTCGCCGTCAACGCCACTCCCGCCAGCCCCAGAGCGCCCCCCAGCGCAGCAGGCCATCGCTGGTCTCGCCACAGCGCGGCCGCGCCTGCCAGGGTGAGCACAGGCCAGAGCACCGCTGGCGCCGCCGCGAGCGCGGTCTCGGAGAGTTCGGGCAGCGCCCGGACCAGCACCAACAGCAACCCGAGACTCAGCAGGCCGAGGCGTGCAAGCGCAGCGCCCCGGACCACCCTCCGCAGTCGTCGCAGTCCCTGGTTCAAGGCTCCTCCTCCGCCAGCAGCCTGGCCAGGCGCTCCGCTGCTTGGCATCCCTGGTCCACCACTTCCTGCACGGAGCCCCGCCCCGCCTCAGACAGAAGCCGGTCGGCGGTGGCCTCGAACACCACCGCGTCCGGCTCCAGGTGCGATTCCGGGAAGCGGTGGAGCAAGCCCAACACGGTGTCCTCGTTTGCGGAGAGCAAGCGGGCTGAGTCTGCTGGAGACACCGTGGCCAACCCCAAGAGGTGGTCCAGGATGGGATTCCCCAACGGCACCCCCTCCTCCAGCGAGGTCACCCGCAGTCCGTAGGGCACCTTGCACGGGACGCGGAGACGCACCCGCACCGGGACCTGGTCTTCCAGGAGCTCCAGCGCGCTGTTCTGCTCGACCGCCTTCCGCAGGGCCACCTCTGCGCGGGTGGGGAAGAGCGCGGCCATCACCGCGCCTGAGTGGAGCAACCCGGCGGCGAGGCTGCCCAGAAGGCCCAGGGACACAGGCATGTAGGGGCTGTACAGGGGAGAGTGCAGCGCCCAATCCGGGAGCCACTCCGGCATCCATGTCATCGCGCCGACTGCGGCCGACGCCAGCGAGAGCAGCAGCGCAAGCGCCGAAGGAAGCACCCACGCGCGCCCGCGGAGCTCCGCCGCCTTGAGGCCGAACACGAAGAAGCTCAGCCCCGCGATCACGACGCTCAGCCAGGCGCTCAGGCCGACGCCCACCAGCAGCGACGGACTCGCCACCAGGAGCGCGCCCATCCCCACCACGCTCAGAGCGGCGAGCCCTCCGTAGGCCCGCGCCATGCGGGGCTGGTGGAGCAGGCTCCAGGGCAGCAGCCCGGCCAGGAGCAAGAAGAGCCAGGACAGCCAAGGGAGCGACAGGGCCAGGAACCAGCCGACCGTGGGGGCGGGGTGCTCCGTGGCGCTCGCGAGTTGACCCAGCAGGAAGACGTTGCTCAGGCACCAGAACAGCGTGAGCGCCATGTGGGCCCACCGCGTTCGCCTGACCGGTCCCCAGCGTGTCACCCGTCCTCCAGCACCCTGGCCAGGCGCTCCGCAGCCTGCATGCCCTGGTCCACCATGTCCAGCACGGAGTCCTCGCCGTTCTCGCTGATGAGCTGATCGGCGGTGGCCTCGAACACCACGGCGTCAGGCTCCAGGTGCGATTCCGGGAAGCGGTGGAGCAAGCCCAACACGGTGTCCTCGTTTGCGGAGAGCAAGCGGGCTGAGTCTGCTACAGACACCGTGGCCAACCCCAAGAGGTGGTCCAGGATGGGATTCCCCAACGGCACCCCCTCCTCCAGCGAGGTCACCCGCAGTCCATAGGGCACCTTGCACGGGACGCGGTGGCGGATGCGGACGGGCAGGCAGTCCTCCCGGAGCTGCAGCGCGCTGGTCTTCTCGGCGGCCCTCCGCAGCGTGCGCTCGGCGGGGGAGGGCCAGAGCACCTTGAGGAAGGCCAGGGTGCTCAGCGCGCCCGCGAATGACGGGCCGATCACCCAGAAGATACCTGCCAGAAAGGCCCACTTCTCCGCGCCGCCGGTGCCCCCCAGGAGCAGCACCAGCAGCACGCCGGGCAGGTTGAGGACCGCGTTGCTCAGGGGCAGCCAGGGGGGCGCGCTCGGGGAGATTCGCCGCAGCATGAGACCCAGCACGCCGAAGGAGGCGGCGGCCTGGAGCTGGCGTCCGAGCTGGAAGATCCGGTTGTGGATCAGCGCGTCCATGTCCCCCCAGCTCTGGGCCGCGGCGACCACGCAGCCCACCAGGAAGAGCCCGGCGATGGCCTGCAGGGCGCGGGCGTGGGCGGGCATCCAGGCGCGCAGGTGGTGGCCGGTGCGCAGCAGGAGCAGCGACCAGAGCGGGCCCATCAGCGCGAGCAGGGCGACCCACAGCCAGGCGGCCCCGGGCCCGACGAGAGCGGAGAGCAGGGGCAGCGTGTAGCTGAACAGGTCCAGGCCCACCCACAGGCCCAGGGGGAGCAGCAGCCAGCGGAGGCTGCGCACCGAGGGCTGGAGCGCCTCAGCCAGAGATGGTCTCCCCGCCGTCGATGCGGAGCACGTTTCCGGTCATCCAGCCCAGGGCAGGGGAGGAGAGGGCGACGATGGCCCCCGCCAGGTCGTCCACCGTGGTCAGGCGGCCCTGGGGGTTGCGGGCCAGGGCGTGCTCCATGAGCTGCTCGTGGCCGGGGATCTTGCGCAGGGCGGGGGTGTCCGTGACGCCGGCCATCAGGGTGTTCGCGCAGATGCCGGCGGGGGCCAGCTCCACGGCGAGCTGCCGGATGTGGGACTCCAGGGCGCACTTGGCGGCGCTGACCGCGCCATAGTGGGGCATGGCCGCGAGCGAGCCGCTGGAGCTCATGGCGAAGATGCGCCCGCCGCGGCCCATCAGGCCCTTGTGCACCAGGTCGCGGGACCACCAGAGCAGGCTGTGGGCCATGACCTCCATGGTCATGGTGAGCTGCTTGGAGGAGAGCTCGCGCCCGCCCTCCAGGTCCACGAAGGGGCGCAGGCTGCCAAAGGCCAGGCTGTGCATCAGCACGTCGACGCCGCCGCCGGAGGCCGCCAGGGCCTCCAAAACCTCGGCGCGCTTGCCGTCGTCCGCCGCGTTGACGTTGAAGAACTCCGCGCGCTGACCCGCCGCCTCGATCTTGGCGACCACGGCCTCCGCCTGGGGCAGGGTGGCCCGGCGATCCAGGTGAACGCCGGCCACGTCCCAGCCGGCCTCGGCGAAGGCCACCGCGGCGGCCGCACCGAAGCCCGAGGAGGCTCCCAGGATGAGCGCGCGCATGGGCTCAGTGAGCCGGGGCGGGGGCGGCGGGAGCGGTGGGCGCGGTCGGAGCGGTGGGGGCCGCGGGGGCGCCGGGGACGGGCGGGGTCACGGTGGCCTCGCCCTCGCCGCTGGTCATGGAGGCGCGGAGCTCATCCACGTAGGTGGTCACGGACTCCTTCTGGACCTGGGACTTGATCTGGTCCTTCACGTCCTCGAAGGGGGTGACCTCATCGCGCTTGCCGGCGATCTTGATGACGTACCACTTGCCGCCCTGGTTCATGGGCTCCAGCAGGGTGCCCTCGGCGGCCATGGAGATGTTGGGGGGGAGCTGACGGGCGTCGATCCAGCCCAGCTCGCCGCCCTTGGCCTTGGTCATGGGGTCCAGGCTCTTCTCGGAGGCCAGGGTGGCGAAGTCCGCGCCGGCCTCGACGCCAGCCTTGAGGGCGGCGGCCTCCTCCTCGGAGTCGACCACGATCTGGGCCAGGTTGACCTCGGACTTGCGGAACTGCACCGCGTGCTCGTCGTAGTACTTCTTGAGGGCCTCGTCGGTGGTCTTCTCCTCGGCCACCTGGCGCAGCAGCGCCTCGATCAGAGCCTCCCGCTCGGCCACGGCGATCATGTTCTTCACGACCGCGTCGTTGTGCAGGCCGCGGTTCATGGCCTCCTGGTAGAGCATGTCCTGGGTGACGAGCTGCTCCTGGACCACGCCCATCTGGCCCTGCTCCTCGAGCTGCGCGCGGTACTCGTCCGGCATGGTCTCCAGCAGCGCGTCCATCATGTCCTGGGTCACGGCCTTGCCGTTGACGGTCTCCAGGACCTCGCCGGTGCGGGGGAGCTCACCGGGCACGTGGGGCTGGGTGCAGGCGAGGGCGAGGGACAGCAGCAGGGACATGGGAGCTCCAAAAGTCACAGCCCGGATCTGTGGGCCGAAATAGCACTGGGGCCGCGTCCTATCGGAATCACGGATACAAGGCCACCCATGGCACGCACCCTCGACTTCAGCGACCACCGCCGCGTCCTCTGGGACAACCGCTACGTCTACCCCGTGGTCTCCAGGCGCTCGAAGGGCCTCAGCGTCGGCGTGAACGTCAACCCCGACAAGGCCTGCAACTTCGACTGTCCCTACTGCCAGGTGGACCGCCGGGAGCCCTCGGCCCTCAAGGCGGTGGACCTGCCCGGGCTGGTGCAGGAGCTGGACGGCCTGCTGGCCCTCGCCGCCTCGGGCGAGATCTGGGCGCACGCCCCCTTCGACACCGTGGCCCCCCACCTGCGCCGGGTCAACGACGTCGCGTTCGCCGGGGACGCCGAGCCCTTCTCGTACAGGGGCCTCGCCGATGCCCTGGAGGCCGTCGGGGGGCTGCTGGAGGACCACGGCCTGAGCGGTGTGCAGCCCATCGTGCTGAGCAACGGCACCCTCCTCCACCGGCCCGAATCGCAGCGCGCCCTGAGCGTCCTGGACCGCCTGGGCGGCCGCGTCTGGTTCAAGCTGGACGCCGGCACCGAGTCCTACTTCCAGTTCGTCAACGGCACCACGCTGCCCTTCAAGCGGGTGCTGGACAACCTGCTCGCCGCCGCGCGCGCCCGCCCGCTGGTCATCCAGTCCATGTTCCTGCGCTTCCACGAGCTGGGCCCCGCGGAGGCCGAGATCCAGGCCTGGCTGGGCCGCCTCCAGCGCGTGATCGAGGGGGGAGGGGAGATCGAGCTGGTGCAGGTCTACAGCATCGCCCGCGTGCCCGCGCGCCCCGCCCTCCAGATGCTGCCGACCCCTGAACTGGAGCGCATCGCCGCCGCCGTCCGCGCGCTGGGCCTGGAAGCCGAGGTCTACGCCGGGCGTCCTACCGGATAGATCCCGCTCGGAGGTCCCCATGAACTGGCTCACCCTGCTCGTCCCCTTCGCCCAGGCCGAGGACACCGGCCAGCTCCCCACGCTCTACATCGCGTGGAAGAAGGACCTGGGGCAGCTCGTCATCGACCCGCCCGCCGGCGAGCATCTGGCCCCCGAGGCCCCCATGGGCGGCTGGCTGGAGGTCGACGGCCGCCACCTGAGCGTCGAAGGCAGCGGCCAGAGCTTCGCGCAGGGCGTGGGCCTGACCCTCCCCGGCGACGGCCCCCACACCGTCCAGGGCGAGCTCTCCCTCAGCCTCTGCGAGAACGGCGGCACCGCCTGCCGACCCGTCTCCATGGGCTTCATCGGCCAGATCGACGGCCGCAAGGGCCAGACCTGGCTGGCCGTCCACCCCGTCATCCCCGAGAACCTGGGTGAGGACCAGCCCGAGCCCCCCGCCTTCTCCCCCGAGGACGCCTTCCAGGCCGCGCTCGCCGACGACAAGCTGGTCCTGCTGGACTTCTCCGCAGTCTGGTGCCCGCCCTGCAACGCCCTGGCCGCCGAGGTCCTCCACGCCGATCGCCCCGTGCTGGACGACTTCCACGTGGTCCTGCTCGACGCCGACACCCCCGCGAGCTGGGCCTGGAAGGACCGCTACCAGGTGGGCGGCTACCCCACCGTCGTCCTGGCCCGCGCCGACGGGAGCGAGGTGGACCGCCGCGTCGGCTACGAGAGCCGCGAGGACTTCGAGGGCTGGCTCGCCGAGGCCGCCCAAGGCCAGCTCCTCTCCCTGGACGAGCAGCGCGCCCAGGCCACCACCCCCCAGCAGCAGGCCGCGCTGGCCCTTCGACTCGCGGGCCTCAAGCAAGATCAGGAGGCCCTGGATCTGCTGGAGCTCCCGGGCGTGCTCGACCACGCCGACGCCCGCATCGCCCGCTTCGATCTCTTGGGAGAGGTGGAGGACGCCCGCTGGCTGGCTGAGTCCGCACCGACCCGCATCCTGGAGTGGGGCTGGGGCCTCTTGTCACTGGAGCGCACCAGCGAGGACAACGGGGCCTTCTTCGCCGCCGCCTCCAAGGCCATCCTCGCCAGCGACAGCGTGGTCGACACCGCCTTCCTGCTGCACCTCCAGGCCCAGTTCGCCGGGGACCCCGCCGTCACCCAGGCCCTGAACGCCGCCGCCGCCGCCACCCTGGAGTCTGCGCTGGTCGGTGACCCCGAGCTGGACCGCGCCCACTGGACCGCCCTGGCCGGGCTCTACGAGGACGCCGGTCAGCCCGAGCGCGCCCTCAGCCTGCTCCAGGAGGCCTGCGGCGAGTACCCCCACGAGCTCACCTTCTTCCACGCCGCCGCCGGGCTGCTGCTCCGTCAGGAGCGCTACGACGAGGGGCTGCCCTATGCCCACGCCGCCCTGGCCTTGAGCTACGGGGACCAGCGCCTGCGCGCCGCGATGCGCCTGGCCCGCCTCATGGACGGGGCCGGGGACCGCGAGGCCGCCATCGCCGTGCTGGAGACCGAGCTGGGCAGCTTTGAGCGCCCCGATCCCGAGCTCCAGGTACGCAGCCACCGCTACGTCACCCAGACCGAGGCCCTGCTCGCCGAGCTCCAGGGGGAGTAGCGCTCAGTTCAGCCGCGCGCCGGCCAGCCCCTCGACCAGCCCAAAGAGCTCCTGGGGCGGCGCCGGCTTGTTCACGAAGGCGTCCATCCCGGCCGCCAGGCAGCGCTCCCGGGTGCCGGCGATCGAGTCGGCCGTCAGGGCCACCACGGGCACGTGATCCCCGCGCTCGCGCAGCCGCCGGGCCACCTCGATGCCGTCCATCTCAGGCATGTGCACGTCCAGGAACACCAGATCGATGGGCATGGTGAGCAGCAGCTTGAGCGCCTGCTCGCCCGACTCCGCCTGCACCAGCTCCAGCCCGCGGCCCTCCAGCATGGAGACCACGACCTGCCGGTTCATGGGGATGTCGTCGACCACCAGCACGCGCAGGCGGCGGTCCTGGGGAGGGATCGTGGCCGCCGGAGCTCTGGGGGTCACCACCTCGGCCGGCTGGGCCTCCGGACGGTGCAGGAGCTGAGCGCCCACAGCGAGGACACCCGGGAGCAGCGCGGCCATGGGCACAGGCCAATGGCCGGAGGCGGCCGCGACGATCAGCGGCACCACGCTGCCCAGCACCAGGGTCCGCTCGCCGGCGCGCACCCGATGACCTCGGTTGAGCGCCAGAGCGGCGATGGAGGCAGAGAGGGCCACCCCAGGGATCGTGGTGAGGATCGTCCCCTGGACCGCCAACCAGCCGCCCGCCCCCAGGCTGATGAGGCCCACCAGGACGCTGTGCCAGGCCAGGGCCTGGGAGCGCGGGGTGCGGCTTTGGGTGGGGTCCTCGGGGAGCAGCCAGCGCTGCAGAGGGCCAGGGAGTCGTAGCGGCATGTTCCGGTCATCGGTAGCGCAGAGGGCAGGGTTGAGGACTTTGTTCGCCGCGCGCTTGCCAAGCGCCTCAAGGCGGCTAAGGTTCTGATCCGAAACTGAATGAGCATTCACTCAATCCGGCGTGGCCGGTGGAGGTCTTAGTGGCTCCGACGATCAAGAAGGTCGCAGTCCTGGGCGCGGGTGTGATGGGCCAGGGCATCGCTGCCCACCTGGCCAACGCACGTGTCCCCAGTGTGCTGTACGACATCAACCTCGAGACCGCCCAGAAGGGGCTGCAGAGCGCTGTCAAGCTCAAGCCCGCGGGCGCGAACACCTCGCTCTTCTACTCCAAGAAGGACGTGGACCTGATCTCCGCCGCCACCTACGACGAGGCCGGCGGCAAGCTGCTCGCCGAGTGCGACCTGATCATCGAGGTCGTCGTCGAGCGCCTGGACATCAAGCACAAGGTGTTCTCCTGGGTCGCCGACAACCGGGCCGAGGGCTCCATCGTCGCGTCCAACACCTCGGGCCTGTCCCTCGCCTCCATGGCCGAGCCCATGTCGGACGAGATGAAGCAGCACTTCCTGGTGATGCACTTCTTCAACCCCGTCCGCTACATGCGCCTGCTGGAGCTGGTCGGCGGCGAGCAGACCAAGCCCGAGGTCCTGGAGGCCGTCGCCACCTTCGGTGAGCGCAAGCTGGGCAAGGGCATCGTCTACGCCAAGGACACCCCCAACTTCATCGCCAACCGCATCGGCACCTTCGGTATCCTCAGTGTTTTCAAGCACATGATGGATGTCGGCGCCAACGTGGCCGAGGTGGACGCCATCTTCGGCAAGGCCATGGGCCGCCCCGGCAGCGCCGTGTTCCGCACCGGCGACCTGGTGGGGCTGGACACCCTGGCCCACGTCATCAACACCATGAAGGACCTGTGCACCGACGACGAGAAGCACAGCTACTTCGAGGTCCCCGCCTTCTTGCAGAAGATGCTGGACGAGGGCGCTCTGGGCGGCAAGGCCGGCAAGGGCTTCTACCTCAAGACCAAGGATGAGAACGGCAAGAAGCTCATCCTGGCCCGCAACCTGGAGACCGGCGAGTACGAGAACCAGGGCCGTCCCCGCTTCGACTCCGTCGGCGCCGCCAAGAAGGGGGGCATCAAGGCCCTGCTGGCCGGCAGCGACAAGGCCGCCAAGCTGGCCTGGCTCGCCACCGCGGACACCCTGATCTACGCCGCCAACCGCATCCCCGAGATCGCGGACGACATCGTCAACATCGACCGCGGCATGCGCTGGGGCTTCGGCTGGGACCGCGGTCCCTTCGAGACCTGGGATGACCTGGGCGTGGGCGACGTCGTGGCCCGCATGCAGTCCGAGGGCATGGCCGTCCCCCAGTGGATCGTCGACATGCTCGAGAGCGGTCGCGATGCCTTCTACAAGCGGAACGACGCGGGCCAGATGACCTTCTGGGACGTGGCCACCGGCGCCGCCAAGGCCGTCCCCACCCCCGACACCTGGCTCATCCTGGACGAGCTCAAGGTGCAGAACAAGGTGGTGGACAAGAACGCCTCCGCCAGCCTCTACGACCTGGGCGACGGCGTCCTGGGGCTGCGCTTCCACTCCAAGATGAACGCCCTGGATGACGACATCTTCAAGATGTACTCCAAGGGCATGGACCAGCTCGAAGAGGGCAAGTGGGAAGCCCTCGTCGTCGGCAACCAGGGCGGTCAGGCCTTCTGCGCGGGCGCGAACATCTTCGTCGTCCTGATGATGGCCATGCAGCAGCAGTGGGACCAGCTCGACGCCATGATCAACGGCATGCAGCAGGGCCTGCAGCGCGCCAAGTACAGCGAGCGCCCCGTCGTGACCGCGCCCTGGGGCCTGACCCTGGGTGGCGGCGTCGAGGTGATGATGCACTCCTCGGCCACCCAGGCCGGTGGTGAGCTCTACGCTGGCCTGGTCGAGGTCGGCGTGGGTGTCATCCCCGCTGGCGGCGGCTGCAAGGAGATGCTGTCCCGCACCCTGGGCAACATCCCCGACGGCGTCGACTACGACCCCAACCCCTACGTCCAGCAGATCTTCAAGAACATCGGCCTGGCCGCTGTCGCCACCTCCTCCGAGGAGGCCCGCGGCATGGGCTACCTGCGTCCCCAGGACCGGGTGACCATGGATCCCGATGCCCTGATCCAGGACGCCAAGAACCTGGCCCTGGGCCTGGTCAAGGCCGGCTACCAGCCCCCCCGCGCCAACACCTTCAAGGTGCCCGGCCCCAGCGGGCGCGCAGCCATCGAGCTCTTCCTGAACCAGATGGCCGACGGCGGCTACGCCACCCCCCACGACGTGACCGTGAGCAAGCAGCTCGCCCGCGTCCTGACTGGCGGCGACGTCCCCACCAACGCCGTGGTGACCGAGCAGCACATCCTGGACCTGGAGCGCGAGGCCTTCATCAGCCTCTGCGGTGAACCCAAGACCCAAGCCCGGATTCAGCACATGCTGCAGAAGGGCAAGCCCCTGCGCAACTAAGGAGCAGCACCATGAGCAAGAACCCCCGTGATGTGGTGGTGGTCGCCGCTGTGCGCACCGCCGTTGGCAAGTCTGGCAAGCGCGGCTCCTTCAAGGACACCCGCCCCGACGACCTCTTGATGGCTGCCATCAAGGGCATGCTGGAGAAGGTCCCCGAGTTCGACACCTCGCTCATCGGCGACGTGATCATCGGGACCGCGACCCCGGAAGGCGAGCAGGGTCTGAACGTGGCCCGCAACGCCGCCCTGGGCGCCGGTCTGCCGGACTCCGTCCCCGCCATGACCATCAACCGCTTCTGTTCCAGCGGACTCCAGTCCCTGGCGCAGGGTGCCTCGGCCATCCTGGCTGGCTGGCAGGATGTCGCCCTCACCGGCGGCGTCGAGTCCATGTCCCAGCTCAAGATGGGCGGTGACCGGCCCAGCCCCAACCCCTCGCTGATGGAGACCCGTCCCGGCATCTACGCCCCGATGGGGATCACGTCCGAGAACGTGGCCAAGCAGTTCAACGTGACCCGGGAAGAGCAGGATGCCTTCGCCGTGAGCTCCCACAAGAAGGCCGCTGCGGCCATCGAGTCGGGCAAGTTCAAGGAGGAGATCATCCCCGTGACGACCCGCGTCTACCGCGACGGCGCCTGGCAGGAGGTCACCGTCGACACCGACGAGGGCGTCCGTCCCGACACCAGCGTCGAGGGCCTGGCCAAGCTGCGCCCCGTGTTCGCCGTGAACGGCACCACCACCGCCGGCAACGCCAGCCAGACCAGCGACGGCGCGTCCGTCACCCTGATCATGGCGCGCGAGAAGGCCGAGGAGCTGGGCATGCCCATCCTGGGCGTCCTGCGCAGCTACCAGGTCGTGGGCGTGGACCCCGAGATCATGGGCATCGGCCCCAAGGAGGCCATCCCGGCCGCCGTGGAGAAGGCCGGCATCAAGATCGAGGACGTCGATCTCTTCGAGATCAACGAGGCCTTCGCCAGCCAGGCCGTGTACTGCACCCGCGAGCTGGGTCTGGACATGGACAAGGTCAACGTCAACGGCGGCGCCATCGCCCTGGGCCACCCCCTGGGCTGCACCGGCGCCAAGCTGACCGCCACCCTGCTGCACGAGATGAAGCGCCGCGGCTCCCGCTACGGCGTGGTGTCCATGTGCATCGGCGGCGGCATGGGCGCGGCTGCGGTCTTCGAACGGGAAGGCTGATCCCAGTCTTTCCTCGCTGGCGGTCGGGTGTGACTCGGCGGCCAGCGGGGGAGTCGAGGTGAAGAGGTGGGCTCCGATTTGGGGTCCACCTCTTTTGCCTCTGGGGCCCCACCCGACTTGAGGCCCCCCACCAGCGAGGTCAAATCAGCGGCTACGCCGTCTGAGTGAGCACCCGCCCCTGGCTACGCCTACTGAATGAGCGCCACCCCCAGGCTACGCCCCGTCAGTGAGCGCTTCCCTGAGGCTACCCCCGACCGGTGAGCGCTCTTGCCGCTCCCAGAGGCGCTATTGCGTCCCGAATCGCCGTAAAGGGCCCGCCTGGCCCTCTGAACGGTGCAGTTTCCAGCCGATCGGTGGCCGGATCGCTCACCGAGTCCCCGTAGCCTCCCAGGACCGCTCACTCAGAGCGCCTGGCCCTCGATCTCCCGCCTGAAATGCCGCGAAAGTGCCTAGGTGCAGCGCTGGGATAGTCTGCGCGCCGGAGGCCTTTCATGTTCCTGCTCGCTCTGCTTCTCGCCTGCCCATCCAACCGGCCCTCGACGCAGGAGGACCCGGTCGACAGCAGCGATGACACGGCGGACACCCAGGACACCGGCGCGCTGCCCGGGATCCTGGAGGAGCCTCTGGCCCCCCTGGTCGAGATCACCGGCCCCAACTACGGAGAGGCGCTGGCCACCGGAGCTTCGAGCGTGACGCTGGTCGGGGTGGCCGATGACAGCGTGGTCTCGCTGACCTGGGAGAGCGGCGATCAGAGCGGCAGCATCCCGGTGGGGTCGCCGTGGACCGTGGCGGATGTCCCGCTCTCCGAGGGGGACAACACGCTGCGGGTGGTCGCGGTGGATGGTGATGGGCAGGAGGACAGCGACACCCTGCTGGTCAGCTTCTCCGAGGGCTCTCCGCTGGACGGGCACCTGGTGCTGAGCGCGCCGCTGCTGCTCGCCGGCGAGCCCTCGACGCTGGCGGCCCAGGTGTGGCTGTCCGGGGACGCGGACGAGGTGGTCGTTGGGCCCGCGGACGAGTCGGGCACACTGTTGGAGACCTGGGTCACCCTGAGCGATCAAGGCGATGGGCGCTGGCGAGGAGAGGCTGAGCTCACCCTTGACCTCCCCGAGACCTACTCCGTGCGCGCCGTGGCGCGGGTCGGGGGGGCTGAGCACGGGACCCCGCCCGTTGAACTGGCGGTCGTCGAAAACACCGTCCAGGACAGCCTGGAGGCCATCAACGCGCTGCTCGATGCCGCTGAGACCGCGCAGCTCGCGGAGTCGGATCCCCAGGCCGGGCTGCTCGCCGCGCAGCGTGTGTTGGCCGCGGATCCCCGCGTGCTGGGGACCCTGTTGACCCCTGAGAGCGCCGTGGAGGCCATCTTCGAGAACGGCGTGCACTTTGGCCTGCTCGCGCCCGAGGCCGAGTACAAGGGCGGCGGGGGCTCCGGCCTCAACTACGACGGCGCCCTCACGCTGGGGACGGAGCGTGCGCAGCTCAGCGGGACCGGCGCGCTGGCCACCGAGAACAACGACCTGGTCGTGGTCTCGCCTTGGGCCGATGAGTTCAACGCCTTCGAGTCCGGCCCCGAGCTGATGGAGATGGCCGGCCAGGCCACCTGCCCCCAGGTCGGCAACGCCAGCAACCCCTCCAACAGCAGCGCCGATCTGCTCACCACGGCGCAGGCCTTGTTCGGCGCCGGACTCGTCCACGTCAACAGCCACGGCACCCTGCTGCGCTTGCGTCCCCGGCGACGGGGGGCGGCCATCGAGGGCGTGGAGATCAGCCGGAGGGGCCAGGGCGTGGTCGTCTCTCGGGAGCCCGCCACCCTGGAGAACATCAACCGCAGCGCCCGCGAATACCTGGGCGGCACCCTGGCGGTCTTCCGTTGGAAGCGCGCCAACTGGCTGGCCTGGTCCGGGCCTTGGGTCCAGGCGCTGTCCATCCAGACCAACGCCTTCCTGCCCAACTCCATCGTCGTCCTGGACGCCTGCAACACCGGGACCACGCGGGAGCCGGCCGCCAGCCTGCTCTTTGCGGGCGCCGGTGGTGTGCGGGGCGTGAAGCGCTCCATCCGCTTTGACCAGTCGCTCAGCTCGGGCATCGCCTTCTGGGAGGCCATCTTCGAGTGGCAGGACAGCGAGCAGGCCGGCCAGGCCGTGCAGGACATGTGGACCCAGAAGGACGCCAGCCCCGTGGGATTCGGAAGCCCCACCCGCATGGCTTCGTCCGCCCTGGAGAACGGTGGCTTCGAGGACGGCGTCTCGCCTTGGATCGGCGGGGCAGGGGACCCGCTCAGTGTGACCTCGGGCGTGCTGGGGTACGTGGCCCAGTCCGGGAGCAAGATGGGCGTGCTCTACCTCAAGGACGGTGAGACCAAGACCTACGCGTCCATGCGCAACCCCGTCTGCCTCTACCCGGGAGAGGACGTCACCCTCAGCTTCAGTTGGCGCGCCGTCACCCGGGAGGCTGGAAGCTGCTCCGCGTCGAACCCGCAATACCTGATCGCCCGCCACGACACCATCGAAGAGCGGGAGAGCCTGCTCCACCTGAGCTGGTCACAGATCTGCGCGGACATGGTCGACAACGGCTGGCGAGAGACCCCGTGGCAGACCGCCCGGCTGGACTACAGCGTCCCGGAGACGGAGTTCCCCGACGAGGTCTACGTCTCCTTGGCCACCGGCGGCTACGGCAGCGACATCTGGTACCTGCTCTTTGACGACATCAAGCTGGAGCCCAGCGCCCCGTAGCCTCAGAGCAGCTTCTTGATGTCCCCGACCAGGTCTTCGGGCTTGGTCTGCGGCGCGAAGCGCTTCACGATGTTCCCGTCGCGGTCGATCAGGAACTTGGTGAAGTTCCACTTGATGCCCTTGGAGCCCAGCAGGCCGGGGGCCGCGGTCTTGAGCTGGGTGTAGAGGGGGTGGGTCTCGGGGCCGTTGACGTTGATCTTGGCGTGCATGGGGAAGCTCACGCCGTAGTTGAGCTGGCAGAACTCCTGGATGTCCTCGGCGCTGCCGGGCTCCTGCTTGCCGAACTGGTTGCAGGGGAAGCCCAGGATCTCCAGGCCCTGGTCGGCGTACTCCTTGTAGAGCGCCTCCAGGCCCTCGTACTGGGGGGTGAGGCCGCACTTGGAGGCGGTGTTGACGATGAGCAGCACCTTGCCCTGGTAGGCGCTCAGGTCGGTGTCCTGGCCACCCAGAGTGGTCACGGGGGTGGAGAGGTCGAGCTTGGTCATGGGGAGACTCCTGGGTTCAACTTGGAGACAATAGCTTGTGCACAATTGAATGACAAGCAAGGTTGCAGGCGAGGACACGCTTCGGCGATCGCCGTCTTTGGTTATGCTTGGCCGCCACGCGGTCTGGAGTGCGCCAACATCCATGGGTTCAGTCGTCGCCCTCATCGTCATGTGCTTCATCGCGTACGTGATCGTTCTGGCGGGCGGCACCGCGTATGAGCTCACCGGGCTGGACCGCGAGACCGCGCACTTCCAGGCCCTGAGCGCGTTCACGGGCACGGGCTTCACCACCCGCGAGTCCGAGCGCGTGCTGCGCCACCCGCTGCGGCGGCAGATCACGACCATCCTGATCGTGTTCGGCTACGCCGGGACCGCGACCGTGGTGGCGACCCTGGTGCGCTCGGTGGACGTGGACTCCTTCGGCCAGACGGTGCTGAACCTGGCGGTGCTGGCGGTGGTCACGCTGGCGATCTTCTTCCTGATCCGCCGCGGCGTGCTGCGCTTCCTGGACCAGCCGGTGCGGCGCTGGGTGGCTCGCCGCTTCCCCAGCAACCCGCTGCCCCACGACGACCTGCTCACCATCGCGCCGGGCTACGGCGTGAGCAAGGTCGCGGTGAACGAGCGCTCCAGGCTGGCCGGCAAGACCCTGCGCGAGTCGGGCCTGCGGGACCGGCAGCTCACGGTGCTCAGCGTCGAGGGCCGCGACGGCGTCAACCCGGTGCCCCACCCGGACATGGAGTTCAAGTGGGGCGACAAGCTCATCGTCTACGGAGAGCTGCGCCGGGTCGAAGAGATCTTTGGCTAGGGCGCTCAGGGCTGCAGGAAGGGGGTCTGGACGACCACCACGCCCTCGCCGCTGTGCTCGGCCACGCTGCCAAAGACGGTGACCACCCCGCGCTTGCGGATCAGCTCCGCGGGGGTCTGCCGCGCCTGTCCTCGGATGCGGGCGGGTGCCTGCCAGATGAGGGCGTGGAGCTGCTCGCAGAGAGTGGTGGGGTTCTGGGGCTTGGGCTGCCCAGAGAGCCCCTCGCAGTCCTGGGACTCGAAGCCCTGGAGCCAGGCGATGGGCTCGGGCGCGCTCAGGACGTAGAGGGTGTCCATGCCCGCGCCGGCGGCGTCGATGTCCTGGCCCTGGGGCAGGGGGAAGCGCTCACCGGCGGCGACCTGGCTGCCCGGCTCGGAGACGAACAGCGACCAGAAGCGCTCCTGGCCGGAGGCGGCGACGCCGTAGACCCAGTGGCTGTCGGGGGCGAAGGCCTGCACCCAGAGCCGGTCGCCCGCCATCAGGGTGAGGGGGCGGTCGGTGGGGGGCTGGACGCGCGCGTAGCCGTCGGCGCCGGGGCGCTGCAGGCCGGTGACGGTCTTGAGGGTGTGGGTGGGCACGGGGGCTCCGGGAGTGGCTGGGGGCGGAGCTGCGGCGGGGCTCCCGCAGGCCAGGAGCCCCAGCAGCCAGCTCACTTGGCGGCCTCGCGGGCCTCGGCCTCAGCGTCCTGGCCCCACTTGAGCAGGTTGTTGGACATCTTGTCGATGGCCTGGAGCTGGGCGCCCATGGTGCGGGGGTCGGCGACGGCCTTGGGGGGCTCGTCCAGGCCGGTGAACTGGGCCACGTAGGCCATCCCGTCGAACATGCGCTTCCACAAGGTCTTGGCCTTGCGGTCAAAGCGCGCGGCGATCTTGTCGACCTTGGCGCGCAGCTTGTCGTCCTTGGCCTCCCAGGCGTCCCACTCGGCGTCGGGGGCGTCGTCGGCGGGGGCCAGCTCCTGGTGGTCGGCGATGGCCTGCTCGGCCTCGTCGATGGCGGCGGTGCGGTCCTGGGTGTGCTTGAGCAGCTCGCCGCGGTTGTCCTGGAGCGCGCCCAGGGCCAGGGAGACGACCTTGCCGGTCATGGTCTCGCCCTCTTCGGCCAGCTTGCCGATCTGCTGGCTGCGGACGAGCTGGGCGCCGGTGCCCGAGTGGCAGGCGTCCATGATGAAGCGGATGTTCGCGCCCTTGGCGGTGGCCGCGCTCACGACGGAGCTGACCTCGCTGTAGGGCATCATGTCGTTGTTCTCGTCAAAGTTGTACTTGATGCCGACCAGCCCGTCCTCGGCGCCGTGGCCCGAGAAGTAGGCCACGAGCTGGTCGCCTTCCTTGGCCTTGGACACCATGTCGTCGTACTGGGACTTCATGGACTTGGCCGTGCGGTTGTTCCAGACCTTGGCCTTGTAGCCCTGGCCCTTGAGGGTGCCCGCCAGGCTGGCGGTCTCGGCGGCGGGGGTGCTCAGCTCGCTGATGTGCTTGTACTTCTGGTTGGCGACCAGCACGGCGCGCTTCTGGGCCTTGCGCTTGCCCTTGGCGGCGCGCTCCTTGCCGTAGCTGACGATGGTCGGGTGGTGCAGGCCCTCGTCGTTGTCGGCGGAGTCTTCGTTGAGCAGCAGGGGGGAGTCGCCCAGCTCGCCCAGGGCGTCGTCCAGGCTCTTGCCCTCGTCGTTCATCTTGGAGAGCAGCGCCGGCGTGAAGCTGTCGTCGAACGCGTACTCGCTGTCCTCGGCGGCGCCGACGACCGTGGCTTTGGCCGTGAGCGGGTCCTCCAGGTGGTCCTTTCGTTTCCTCCCGCGGCCGCCGCCCTTCTTGGAGCCCTTCGTCTTGGAGTCGCGGGAGAGAACGTCGAACATGGGGACCTCTGGCAGGAGGGCAAAGGTAGCCTGATCCGCCCGCAGCCCCAAGCCGCGTCAAGGTCTGCGTCAGATCTGCGGCGCCCTGTCCTTCAGAGCCCGCTGCGGCGCAGCAGAGCCTCCAGGCGTCCCCGGGCCTCCTGCTGGGCCTGCCGCCACCAGTCGCTCCCCAGCAGCGCGCCGCGCAGGTTCCCGGGCTCGCCGATCCAGCGTCCGCGCACCATCAGCCCCCAGATGGCTGGTTGGACCTGGGAGAAGGCCAGCGCCTGGTAGACGTCGTGGGCCGGCCACATGCCGGGGCTGTCGGGGTCGATGACCTGCAGGTTGGCCCAGTAGCCCGCCTGGATGCGGCCGACGGGCATCTGCGGGTGCAGGTCTCCAGGGAGCGAGGTGATGCGCTGGAGCAGCTCACGGGCGCTCTCCCTATCGCCCAGATGCCTGGCCCTGCGCGCCCGGATCGCCTGCAGGGCCATCGGCGAGGAACTGCGTCTGAAGTCCACCGCCTCCGGCCCCTGCGTGATGGCCCAGGAGCTGGCCGCGGCCATCATGCGCAGCTCGGCCTGGGGGTCCATCGTGTCGTTGCAGGAGCCTGCGTCGGTGCCCAGGGCCACCTTGAGGCCGCGCTGCCTCCAGGTGACCTCGTCTGCGGGGAAGTCGAACTGGGACTGGGCGGCGGGGCAGTGGCCCAGGCGGTGCAGATCGGGGTCCAGCAGATCCAGATCCGCCTCGCTCACGTAGAGCCCGTGGACCATGAGCAGGGGGACGCCGGCCTCGAGCAGGCCCTGGCGCTGGAGGAGCTGGACGGGGCTGCAGCCGTGGCGGGCGTGGATGCGCTCCCACTCTTCGGCCGACTGGGCCACGTGGAAGTGCACGGGCCAGCCGGTCTGGACGGCCAGATCGCGGCAGCGGGCCCAGAGCGCGGGGGAGACGGTGTCGGTGGCGTGGGGGCCGATGACGGGGAGGATGCCCTGGGCCTCCCAGGCGGGCTTTCCCAACTCCTGGAGCTGCTGGAAGCTGTCCTCCAGCAGGGGCACCCCGGGCCCATCGAGGTCCTGGAGGGCGGGGGCGAGGGCGGCGGCGAGTCCGCATTCAACGAGCGCTTCGGCGAGTGCCACGCCGTGGTAGTAGTGGTCCCAGACCGCGCCGGTTCCCGAGAGCAGGCAGTCCACCGCGCCGACGCGGGCCAGGGCCTTGACGTCGGCGGGCTCCATGTTGCGCTCGACCCGGAAGTAGAGCTCCTCGACCATGTTGCCGCCCTGGGCGGCCAGCCCCGCGAAGCCACGCAGGGCCACCAGCGCGACGTGGGTGTGGGCGTTGACCCAGGCGGGGGCGAGGACCTTGCGGCCCAGATCCAGGGCGCCATCGGGGGCGTCCGGGCGGCGCTCGACGCGGGTGATCTGGTGGCCGTCCACGTGCACGCACGCGGAGGCCAGCTCCAGGTCCGGGCCCAGGAGCGCCTGCTGGGAGAAGAGCTTCACCGGGGCTGCCCGTGCTCGTCCACGAAGTCGATCAGGCTGTTTGCGAACTCGATGGGCTGGTTGACCATCAGGCTGTGGCCGCTGGCCTCGAGCACGATGTAGTCGGTCTTGTCGGTGCTCACGCGCTCGTAGGCGTCGCGGCCCAGCTCCTTGGGGCAGACGAAGTCGGAGTCGCCGTAGATGAACAGCGAGGGCACCGTGATCTCGTCCAGCCGGTCGGTGTAGCTGGTGTCCGAGGCGTCGTCGTTTAGGGCCGAGCCGCCGAAGAGGCCCGAGAACCAGCTCGTGGAGCGCACGGTGGGGTTCAGGAAGAGGTACTCGAGCAGGCCCTCGGTGCCCATCTGGCCTTCGTTGAGGTCCATGTAGCCCTCGGCCTCGAAGCCGTACTGGTTCAGGCGCAGGGACTCGCTGGCGCTGATGTTCTCCAGGTCCAGGCCGGTGGAGAAGTCGTTGACCTCCTGCCAGAAGATGCGGTCGTCGTCGGAGATGTCCTCGGCCAGCTTCTCGGTGGAGACGCGGACGTACATCTCGGCGGTGTAGACGTCGTTGAGGGGGTAGTCGTGGCTGCCGGCGGCCTCGATCCAGCCGTCCACGTCGGCGTCGGTGTCCAGCAGGGTGGCGGTACCCAGCATGCCGCCCCAGGAGTGGCCGTAGAGCCAGACCTGCTTGTCCTGGCCGTAGCGGTCGCGGAGGGCGTCCACCAGGTTGGCGGTGTCGGTGGCCACCTGCTGGATGGTCAGCAGCTCCATGCCGTAGCGGCCGTGGGTGCCGCCCTGGGAGCGCTGGTCGAAGTAGGCCACCGCGAAGGCGTCCTCGATGAGCTCGGTGTCGTAGCCGTAGTTGTAGTCCACGCCCGTGCCGCCGGGGCCGCCGTGGAGCATGAGCAGGATGACGCCGGACTCCAGGTTGCCCTCCACCCGGACGGGGATGTCCACGTGGTCGGTGCGGAAGTACCAGTAATCGCTCATGTCCGAGGGGTCTTCGGCGCAGGCCAGCAGGCCCGGGAGCAGCAGGGAGAGCAGAGGGGTCACTTGCGGCTCCTGGGAAGCTGGATGGGGCGGCGGATGCCCGCTTCTGCGGTGAACACGGGGGCGCCGGCCACGTTGTAGGGCCACTGGTAGTGCATGCGCGCGCGGGTGTACCAGGTGACCTGGACCTTGGGCTTGACCTGGCTGAGGTCCTGGCCCAGGCCGATGCCGACGCTGGGGGCGATGAAGGGGCGGCCGCCCACGGGGGTGCCCCAGAGCTCGCCGGAGTCCGAGTAGCGGTAGGTCCAGCCGCCGTTGATGGCGTAGCCCAGGCCCAGGCCCACCGAGAGCTCCTTCTGGAAGCCCAGCCAGGTGCCCGTGCGGCGCAGCGAGAGCTCGCCCTGGACGAACAGGGGGGTCTGGTTGCGGGGGTGCCACCAGCCCATCACGCCCACCGAGCCGGAGAGGGTGCGGATCAGCTCCTCGTCGGTGAAGAGGCGGTCGCGGGGGGAGACCAAGAGGTCGCTGTCGACGGCCACGTGGACGCCGGGGCGGATGGCCTGGAGTACGCCGCCGGTCTCCAGCGAGGCGTTCTTGGCGGGGGCCTCGACGCTGGGGCCGGCCAGCGCCAGGGTGCTCAGCAGCAGGGGGATCATCGGGTCTCCGAGGGCTCAGTATGCCAGCGGACAGGGGGTTCAGAGGGGCCCGGAGCCGCGCCAGCGGGCCAGCCAGTAGGCGGGGGCTTCGCGGGCGGCGGCCTGGAGCCGGTCGGGGAGGGGGCCACGGGCGCCCAGGCCCTCCGCATCGGCACCCAGGTTGCGGAAGTGGAGCAGCGCGCGGGGCAGGTGCCAGTTGCAGCTCACCACCAGCATGCGGGCGTCAGGGGCCGTCTGCAGGGTGTAGTGGGCGTTGTCCCAGGTGTTCTGGGCCTGGGTCTCCAGCAGGATGTCCTCGCTGGGGACGCCGTGCTCCCGCTGCAGTGTGTAGGCCATCGCGGCGGCCTCTTGCGGTGCACCCTTGACTGCCCCACCGGTCACCAGCACCTTGGGACCCAGCCCCTGGTGGTAGGCCGCCGCACCGCAGGCGACGCGCCGGGCCAGGGTGGGGGAGAGCGCGCCGTCGGGCAGCACGCGGCAGCCCAGCACAACGATCAGGTCGAAGGGGCCGGGGGGAGCAGGACGCGGGCGGTCCAGCCACAGGGTCGTCGCGGTCCAGAGCAGCACGGGCCTTGGCTATCCTGCCGGCACAGAACAGGAGAGCCGCATGCAGATCCGCTCGAACAGCTTGGTGGACGGAGAGCGCGTCCCCGAGCGCTTCGCCTTTGGAAAGCGCGGGGAGGACGGTCGCTTTGCCCCCAGCGAGAACGTCAGCCCCCACGTGGCCTGGTCGGGCGCGCCCACCGGGACCCGCAGCTACGTGCTGCTGATGTGGGACGTGGACGTGCCGACCAGCGGCGAGGACGTCAACCAGGACGGCAAGACGGTCCCCTACGACCTGCCGCGCGCGGACTTCTCCCACTGGATCCTGGTGGACCTGCCCCCCGCCCTGCAGGAGCTCGCCGAGGGCACCCACGGCGAGGGCATCGTCGGCGGCGGCAAGACCGCGGAGAGCGCCCCCAACGGCCGCTGCGGTCAGAACGACTACACGGGCTGGTTCGCCGGCGACCCCGACATGGCCGGCTCCTACATGGGCTACGACGGGCCCTGTCCCCCCTGGAACGACACGCGCCTGCACCACTACCACCTGGCCGTGTTCGCCCTGGACGTGGACCGGCTGCCCGTGGACGGCGCCTTCACCCTGGAGCAGGTGCGTCAGGCCATGGAGGGCCACGTGCTCGCCCAGGCCGAGATGGTCTGCCCCTACGCGATCTACGCCGACGCCAAGGCGTAGACCTCCAGCACCCGGGCCTGCAGCAGCGCGCCCGGCTCGCCACGCTCCCGGAGCAGGGAGAGTCCACCTACAAGCAGGCTCTTGGCGAGCTGGGGGTCCCGCGCGCTGAGGGCCCGGTGCGCGTCGATCACGGCGAGCTGCCAGGCCGTCCAGTTGCGGTGCTGCAGCGCGTGGGAGGCGAGCAGGCCCGTGGTCCACGGAGTCGGGGGGCACACCGCCAGAGCCGCCATGGCCACCAGCCGATCTCTGCACTGCATGGCATCCCCGAGGTGCGGCTGAAGCGGCCGGGCCCCCAGCAGCGCGTTGGCGAGCAGGCCCAGGCTGGCGACCGCCTGGTGCGCGGGATCCCCGTGTTCCTGGGCCAGAGCGCGCAGGGCCAGCAGGTGCCGCTGGGCGTCGTCGTGGCGGCCGGTGTCCGCCAGGGCCTCGGCCAGGGCGCTGTGTGCGGCGGCCTGGAGCTCCACCGGGCCGGTGTGGAGGTGCTCGCGGACGCGGGAGAGGGCGAGGTCCTCGCCCAGGGCGAGGGCCGCCAGGGCGTGGTGCAGGGGGGCGGCCTGGGGCGCGCAGCGGGCGAAGAGCGCGCGGGCGTCGGCGAGCCGGCCGCGCTGCGCCATGGCGCGCACGACCTCGATCCGGGCGCACTGGGCCAGGGGGGAGCCGGCGCGCTCCAGGGCGGCGGTGGCGTTGGCCAGGCGCTCGGGGGCGGCGGGGTGGCCCTGGGCAAGCAGGCGCTGGCCCTGACGCAGCAGCAGGCGGCCCTTCTCGGCCTGGGGGGTGCTGGGCAGCAGGCTCGCGAAGGCCTGGGCCTCCAGGCGCCGGGCCTGCTCCAGGCCGCGGCCCAGCAGCGGGGTGTCCTCGACTGCGGTCAGCAGCTCCGTGAAGGGTCCGGGGGCGCCCAGCGGCAGGGAGAGGTGGGCCACGGGACTGGAGGAGTCCACCCGCCCCGTGGACGCCCAAGCCAGTGTCCCGAGGGCCGCGTCGCGGAGGCGCTGGATGCGGGCTGCGAGGGCCTCGAGCAGGGTCTCGGCGGCCTGGACGGGGGCCTGGGCGCGGGCGTAGGGGACGTTGACCAGGTTGTCGACGGCCTCGGCGACGGCGGAGACCTCCTTGGCGCAGGTGCGGAGCTCGCGGTCGGTGGCCTTGAGCAGGGCGGAGACGCGGGTGGCGACCAGGGACCCGGCGGCGCGTCGGACGGCGATGGCGGCGGCGGCGAGCTCGATCTGGGCGCGGCCCGCGATCAGCAGCAGGTCGTCCGCGCCGTCCAGGACGGGGGCCAGGCGCTCCTCGCTCATGGTGGGGGCGGCCTCTCCACCCAGCAGATGGGCCATCAGGGCGTCGATGGCCTCGGTGCTGTCGTCGGCGGAGGCGTCGGCCTCCAGGGGTTGGGCGTGCCGGCCGGGGGGCACGATGGGCAAGGGCTGGGCGCAGAACTCCAGGGCGGACTGCAGCAGGGCCAGGCCGCCGGGGCCGGGGCTGGCCAGCGCGGTGCCGGCGGGGAGGGGGGCGCCGTGCAGCGCGACCTCCAGCACCAGGGGCCCTCGGAGCTGGCGCTTCTCCAGGCAGAGGCGGGCGGCGCGGCGGGAGCGGGGCCCGACGTCGGACTCCAGGGCCATTGCGCAGGCCCGGTTGACCACGTCCAGGGGGCGCAGGCGGGCCTCGGCGTGGGCGGCGAGCTCGGCCATCAGGGCGGCGCGGGCCAGCAGGGAGGCGCCCTGGGCGGGGCCGGGGAGGGGACGGGCCAGGCGGGCGAGCCAGCGGGCCAGGGGGGAGGCGGCGTGGCGGCGCAGGAAGGCGCCCATGGCCGGGGGGCGCTCGTGGACTCCGGGGCGCGCGGCCAGGGTCTCGGGGGGGAGCTGGGGAGCGGCGAAGGCGCTGGGCTTCTGCATCCAGGACCACAGCGCGTCCAGGCGCTCATCGCCCTGGGGGACCCCCGCCTCGCCCAGTGGCGGCAGCTCCTCCTCCAGCAGATCCTCGATCTCCTGGATCGGCGTGTCCTCCTGGTCGTTGGCGCGGGCGCGGGGGATGCGGTTGCGGCGGGAGAAGTGGACCCGCGGTGGCAGAGGCGGGCCCTCGTCCTCGGGATCGCCGCCCAGCAGGCGCTCCATGGCGCTGGTGCCCACCCCGGCGGAGAGGTGCAGGGGGCCCCCGACGCCCTCCAGGTACTCGGCCAGCCCCTCTTCAGCCTCCAGGTTGCCGGCGTCCTGCTCCAAGCCGGTCTGCAGTTCGCTCTCCCGCCCGACCTGACCGCTCTCGTTGAGCATCTTCTGCAGGTCGGCGTTGCCCACCGCGCTGCCCACCTGCTGGGCCTGCTCCTGGCTGGCGAGCTCCCTGTCGAGCTCCAGCTCCGGGGCCTGCTCCTCGGGCCCCTGGGCCGCGTTCTCCGGCTGCTTGACGGCCTTGGCGCCTGGGCGCTTCTGCTGGTCGTAGCGGCCGGCCATCGGAGTCCTGCGGGGGGCGGTTGGGAGCGCGCGCGCACCCCCGGGAGACCCCTGGGTGTCTTGGGCGCGCGGAGAGTGTACGATGGGCCTCCACCTGAGGACCTGGATGCAAGAGATCGCGGGCTTCCAGACCACCGGCCGCAAGACGCTGGGGCCGGGGGCAGACCTTGTGGAGCTGGATGACGGCCGGGGCTACCGCCACACCGCCGTCGTGTTCCACCCCGAGTACCGCAGCCACCCCGCCATCGGGCCGGCGCTGGACGTGATCCTGGGCTTCTTGGAGGCCCCCTACGTCACCGGCCTGCTGGAGCTCGCGGCCAGCGACCGCGCGGGCGGCGCCTTCGTCTACCAGACCGGGCAGGCCTGGTCCCTGGCCGAGGTCGTGCGCGGCCTGGCCGACACGGGCGAAGTCGGCGGGACACGCGCGGGCCTGGAGCTGCTCTACGCGGCCGGCCAGATCCTGGTCGAGGCCTCCGACGCTGGCGCCCAGCACGGGGTCTACGCCCACGGCGGCCTGAACCCCTGGCGGGTGATGCTCAAGTCGGACGGGCAGGTCGAGATCCTGGGCTACGCGCTGCCCCAGGTCGAGGTGATGCAGTTCCTGGACGACAGCGGCCAGGTCCCGACCGAGGACAGCTTCCGCTACTGCCCGCCGGAGCGGCTGGAGGGCCTGGAGGAGGGCCTGTCCACCGACCTCTTCTCCCTGGCCCTGGTCGCCTTCGAGCTGATCACCGGCAAGCCGGTCTACGACGGGCTGGTCACCGAGATCCGCCGCCAGGCCTCGCGGGCGGAGGGCTCCCGCCGCCTCTACGCCTACAAGGACCAGCTCCAGCCTAGGGTGCGCGAGCTGCTGGGCACCTGCCTCAAGGGCCGCAGCGAGGACCGCTTCCTGGACGGCGAGGACTTCCTGCGGGCCGTCCGCACCACCCTGGCCCACGCCGAGGGTCCCTCCCTGATGGAGGTGATGGAGACCATGGCGCGCCGCGGCCTGCGGCGCAGCACCGGGCAGGCCCTGGACGACGGCAAGACCCAGCAGATCTCCCGCGAGGATCTGGCCGCACTGCGCGATGACGCAATCGATGCCGGTCAGCGCGAGGCCTGGTCGCCCCCCGGAGCCCCGCGCAGCCCCCGTCGCAGCGTGGACAGCCCCAACCCCCGGGTGAGCCAGAGCCGCCGCCCGCGCCGCGCCCGCGCCGAGGAGCCCGCGCCGCCCCCGCCGCCCGAGCCCTACCCCCCCCAGCGCGCCCCCCCGCCCCCCCCCCCCCCCCGCCCCGCCGCGGCGGCGGGGGCGCCCGCGCCCC
>JAZAMN010000039.1:0-73527 GCA_036229005.1 Myxococcota bacterium | reverse complement strand
CGCCCCCACAAAACAACACTGAGTTTGCTCCGCAAACTCAGTGCGCCGCATTCCAATCCGCACCCCAGCCGGCGTCGACGTGCAGGGGCACCGCCAGCGGCGCGGCGCCCTCCATCTCCTCACGCACCAGGGCGGCGACCTGCTCCTCCTGCCCAATGGGCACCTCAAAGAGCAGCTCATCGTGGATCTGCAGCAGCATGCGCACCTCCGGGGCGTCGCGCTGTAGGCGCTTGTGGACGGCCACCATCGCCAGCTTGATCAGGTCCGCCGCCGAGCCCTGGATCGGCGTGTTCACCGCCAGGCGCTCCGCCGCGGCCCGCGCGCCCCAGTTCCGGGAGCCCAGCTCAGACAAGGTGCGCCGCCGCCCCCACAGGGTCCGCGCGTAGCCCAGCTCCTTGGCCGACTCGATGGCCCCATCCTTGAACGCCAGCACCTCGGGCATGCGCTCGAAGTAGCGCTCGATGTAGGCCTCGGCCTCCTTGCGCTCGATGCCCAACTCCCGCGCCAGGCGGGGCGGCGCCATGCCGTAGATCAGGCCAAAGTTGATGGCCTTCGCCGCGCTGCGCTGGTCCTTCTCCACCGCGTCCAGCTCGACCCCAAAGATCTCGCTCGCCGTGCGCGCGTGGATGTCCTGGCCCTTGCCGAAGGCATCCCGCAGCGCCCCAGGCCCCGCAAAGTGCGCCAGCAGCCGCAGCTCCACCTGCGAGTAGTCGCAGCTCAGGAAGCTGTACCCATCGGCCGGGATGAAGGCGGCGCGGATGCGGCGCCCTTCCGCGCTCCGGATGGGGATGTTCTGCAGGTTCGGGTTGGCCGAGCTCAGACGCCCGGTCTCCGCGACCTCCTGATGCAGGGTCGTGTGGATCCGCCCCGTGTCGGCATGCACCGCCAGCGGCAGCGCGTCCAGGTAGGTGTTCTGCAGCTTCACCAGCGAGCGGTGCTCGACGATCAGCCGCGGCAGCTCATGGTCCCCCGCGAGCTGCTCCAGCACGCTGTGGTCCGTGCTCGGCGCGCCCTTGGGCGTCTTCTTGATGACCGGAAGGTCCAGCTCCTCGAACAGCACCTGGCGCAGGTCCTTGGTCGACCCCAGGTTGAAGCTGTGCCCCACGGCGTCGTAGGCCTGCTGCTCAACCACCTTGGCCCGCTCGCTGTACTCCGCGCTCATGGACCGCAGCACGTCCACGTCCACGCGCACCCCCAGCGCCTCCATCTCCGCCAGGATGGGCACAAGAGGGAGCTCGATGTCGTGCAGCATCCCGGCCACACAGCGCTCCTCCATCCGGCGCGCCAGGTCCCGGTCCAACAGCCAGCTAAGCTGCGCCGACTCCGCCTTGGCCGAGGTGTCCTCGCTTGCGCCACCGAACAGCTCCCCCTGTGACTCGCCAGCCTCCGGGGGACGCGCAGCGGACCCCAAGGTGTGCCCCAGATAGCGCAGGGACAGGTCCTCCAGCCCGTGCTTGTTGCGGCCCGGCTCCAGCAGGTAGTCCGCCAGCATCGTGTCGCCCGCGATGCCCCGCAGCGTCACCCCCAGCCGCGCCAGCACGCGCACCGCGTCCTTGAGGTTGTGCCCCGTCTTGGGGATGCGCGCGTCCTCCAGCACGCCCCGCAGCGCGTCGAGGAGCTCGGCGCTGGGGATGCCCTGAACCCACGCCGCCTTGTCCTCGCCCCAGGACAGGCCCGCTGCCTGGATCTCGCAGGTGTTCAGGTCAGCGGAGGTGAACTGCAGGTCCAGCGACACCGGGGTGCTCACCTCCCCGGCCTCCTGAATCGCGGACACCACGACACCCAGCTCCGCCAGCGAGGACACGCTGGTCCAGGCCTCCGCGTTGATCTCGGACTGCGCGGCGACCTCGACCTCCTGCAGCTCCTTGAGGTGCGTGCGGAACTGCCACTTCATGAAGAGCTGGCGCAGCGTCTTCACGTCGCGCTCGTGGCGCTGCAGGTCGTCCACCCCGAGGGTCACCTGCTCCGCGTCCAGCAGGATCGTGGCCAGCTTCGCGCTCAACCGCGCTTGCTCGGCGAACTCCTCGACCGCGGCCCCGCGCTTGCCGCCGATGTCCTTGGCGTTCGCGATGACCTCCTCGATGGTGCCGTACTTCTGCAGGTACTTGGCGGCGGTCTTCTCCCCCACCCCAGGCACGCCCGGGATGTTGTCGCTGGAGTCGCCGGCCAGGCCCTTGAGATCGATGATGCGCTCCGGCGGCACGCCCATGCGCTCGATGACCTCGGCGCGGTCGATCCACTTGTCCTTCATCACGTCGTAGACGCGCACGTTGGGCCCAACGAGCTGGTAGAAGTCCTTGTCGCCGGTGACCAGCACGACCTCTCGCTCATCGCTGGCCAGGCGGGTCGCCAGGGTGCCCATGATGTCGTCGGCCTCGATGCCCTCGATCGCCAGGTAGGGGCAGCCCCAGGCCTCGACCAGCTCCTGGAAGTGGGGCCACTGCTCGCGCAGCTCGTCCGGCATCGACGGCCGGTGGCCCTTGTAGTCCGGGTACAGGTCCACGCGGAAGCTGGGGCCCTTGTCGAACACCACCACGATGCTGGACGGCTCGTGGTCGCGCTCCAGCTTGCGCAGCATGTTGGCGAAGCCCAGCAGCGCCCCGGTCGGGAAGCCGTCGGCGAACATGTTGCGGGGCATGGCGTGGAAGACGCGGAAGGCGTGGTTGCTTCCGTCGATCAGGTAGAGCTTCTCGGGCACGGGACGGGACCTTGGATTGGAGACCACCCCTAACCGACCCCGCACTCAGAACCGAAGCCCTAGAAATCAGGCCGTATTTGAATGTTCACAGTCGAAATGCTGTTGGAAAACACCAAGTACTCGGTTTGAACCAGCTCAGCGATTTCATCATTCCCTTGCGCCTCAAACACGAGCACAAGCTCATCCGTGCTGACATCCTCGTCATAGAGCTCGATGATCAAATCCCCTCCCGACGAGAGCACCATGTCGCAGACCTCATCCCACTCAGGGAAGAAGTCATCATCAACAACTGACGTCCGACAGCGATCTCCGTTGGCCTCAACGACAACGAACAGGTCGGGGGCTCCCCCCAAAGAGTCGAGCCCTGCATCGGTCTCGGTTTCCGCAGACTCGATCACGATTCCGAAGCTACGTCCAAAAATCTCCTCACACTCATCGGCGTGGCAGATCTCGTTCCATTCGCAGTCCAGATGCTCGGTGCACTCCGGCGCCACCCCAAGCCCGCTACCGCCATTTCCGCTGCCATTCCCGCCAGCTCCACCTCCAGTACAAGCAAGGCTCATGAAGGCAAAAAGGGTAGCGGTGGAAATCAGTCGGGTACGCATGGGCCCCCTCGTTCTTTTGGATTGCGCTTTCCTGACAAGGTCCCCGTAACAACTACCGAACAAAGCTAAATTTCGCAGCATTTCACGCCGTTCCCCTCACACCTCCAGCCACTCCAGCACCTTCCGCTCCACCACCCGGGTCTTGGCGAGCATGTCCCAGAGCCCGCGGCCCTGCTTGTCCAGGAGGATGACCAGGGCCAGCAGGGCCAGGATGTTCAGGAGCAGGCTGCGCATCGCGCCCCGGGTGATGCCCTGCCCCAAGGTGATCCGCTCCCCGTGAACGTCCACCACCCGAAGCCCCACCGCGAGCTTGCCAAAGGTGGCCTGCAGGCCGCTGGACTCCAGGACCGCGTAGTAGACCCAGGGCACCCCGAACATGGTCAGCAGGTTGACGAGCCCCACCCAGGCCTCATCCCCGAACAGGTTGATCGCGATCCCCAGCGGCACCACCTGGAGGATGCCGACCAGGATCCGGTCGATCAGCGCCGCGACCCAACGCCGCCACGCCGCGGGGGCCGGGATCGTGGAGATGTCCTGGGCGCTCTCCGGCTCCAGGGCCGCGCTGACCGGCGCTGCGTAAGGGTTCTGGCTCATGGGTCAGATGTCCTCGTCGATGCCTGCGATCGCCGCATCGAGCTCATCATCCCGGATCCGACAGCGGTGGACCAGCCGTGTCTCGGACACCGCATCCCACAGCCACCTCCCCTGGGGACGCAGCAGCAGCAGAGGCGGGAAGAAGAGGCAGACGGTGGCCACTGCAGCGCGCTCGACCACACCCCAGAGCCCCGCACGCTGTCCATCAGCGGTCAGCAGCATCGGCCGCTCAAGCGAGGACACTCCGGCGCGCATCAGCAGGAGCTGCGTGACGAAGGTCAGCATCGCAGCCACCGGCAGCAAGGCCAGGATCAACAGGCCCATCTGGCCCTGGACCTGCAGGTAGACGCTGCGCGGGAGGAGCTCCAGCATCAGCACCGACAGCAGGAAGGAGAAGAAGAGCGACAAGAAGACGAACTGCCGCCCGCGAAGCCAGGTCAAACCCAGCCCGACCGGCTCCAGGTCAGGGTCCTGCTCCACCGGCCAGGGCCCCTTCTGCAGCTTCATCCCCATCGCTCAGGCTCCCTGGACCGGACGCCGGCCCCCCAGTCGGTCAAGCCCGGCGCGGCTACGGGGGCGTAGCCCTGGCCAGGTGTTAGGCCACCTAACCCAGCCGAGGTCCGCATGCCCAACCCGCCCTTCGACCTGTACAACCCCACCGACGAGCACCGGATGCTCCGTGACATGGTCGCGGACTTCACCCGCCAGCGGGTGGAACCCCAGGCCGAGGAGCACGATCGCCTGGAGAAGCTCAACATCCCCCTGCTGCGGGAGGCCGGCGAGCTCGGTCTGCTGGGCATCACCGTCCCCGAAGAACACGGCGGCGCGGGCATGGACACCACCGCGGCGGTCATCGTCCATCACGAGCTCTCCAAGTCGGATCCCGGGTTTGCGCTGGCCTACCTGGCGCACTCGATGCTCTTCGTGAACAACTTCTTCTACTGCTCCAACCAGGACCAGAAGGACCGGGTGCTCGCCAAGGTCATCAGCGGCGAGTGGATCGGCGCGATGGCCATGACCGAGCCCGGCGCCGGCACCGACGTGCTCGGGATGGGCACCACCGCCACCCGCGTCGAGGGTGGCTACCGCCTCAAGGGCTCCAAGACCTACATCACCAACGGCCCCGAAGCCGACGTGGTGCTGGTCTACGCCAAGCTCGACGGCAAGATCACCGCGTTTTTGGTCCACGCCAAGGCCGACGGCTACTCCAGCAGCCAGCACATCCCCAAGATGGGCATGCGCGCCAGCTCCATGTCCGAGCTGAGCTTCGACGACTGCTTCGTCCCCGACGCCGACCTGCTCGGCCAGGAGGGCGGCGGTCTGCTCCACATGATGCGCAACCTGGAGATCGAGCGCCTGACCCTGGCCGCCATGTCCCTGGGCATCGCCGACCGCTGCCTGGAGATGATGGTGCAGCACGGCCAGGAGCGCCTCGCCTTCGGCCAGCCCATCAACCGCTTCGGCCAGATCCAGCGCTACATCGGCGACTCCTACGCCAAGACCGAGGCCACCCGCGCCCTGGTCTACAGCGTCGCGATGAACGTGGGCCCCAACATCGAGAACCGCCTGGGCTCCGACGCCGCCAAGCTCTTCGCCGCGCCCGTCGGCAAGGAGGTCGCGGACAACGCCATGCAGGTCATGGGCGGCCAGGGCTACTGCCGCGAGTACCCCATCGAGCGCCTGCTGCGCGACGCCAAGCTCCTGGAGATCGGCGGCGGGACCCTGGAGTCCCACCAGAAGAACATCACCAAGGATCTGACCCGCAAGATCGCACGCTGAGCCTGCGGGCGATCTGCGCTCAACCCCGGCTGAGTGCACCGGCCCGCCGCTCAACCCCGGCTGAGTGCACCGGCCCGCCGCTCAACCCCTGCCGAGTGCACCAAAAGCCGCGGATTTGGACGCCAAGCGTGGGCTTTGTGGTGCATTCACCCCAGGTTGCGCCGCCAAGTGGTGCATTCACCCCGGGTTACGCCCCAACGTGGTGCATTCACCCCGGGTTGCACCCCAACGTGGTGCACTCACCCCGGGTTGCGCCGCCAAGTGGTGCATCCACCCCGGGTTGCGCCCCAATCCCTCAGACCCCGAGCACCTTGAGCGTCGCCGCCGCGAGCCCCTCCGCCGTGTGAGGGTCCGCCACCGCGAGCACGTCCAGCCCCAGCTCCCGGGACACAGACTCCGTGCTGGGACCGATGCACACGACCGGAAGCCCCGCGCCTCCCACCTGGACCAGATGTCGAGCGGCAGATCCGGAGGCAAGCAGGATCGCGTCCACCGGCAGCTCCTGGCCCAACGTCCGGCCCGCGTCCGCCGGGCACCCCGTGCGATACACCGCCAACGAGGTCACCCTGGCGCCGGCCGCCCTGAGACGCATCTCCAGCTCGGGGTCCACCTGCTCCGCCCGCGGGTACAGGACGTGCTGGCCCGCGATCCCCTGGGCGATCAGCGCGTCAGCAAGGGCGCTCGCCAGGGCGGTGGAGGGCACGAGATCGGCCTGAATACCGATGTCCTCGACTGCGCGGGCGGTCTTGGGACCCACTGCGGCGATCCGGGATCCCCGGAGGTGGGCCACGTCGATGAACCGCAGCACGGTCCCGCTCGTCAACAGGACCCAGTCCGCGGCCGGCAGGGTGTGGGGGATGGCCTGGAATGCCAGCAGGGGCAGCTCGATGGCCTGGACCCGGTCCCCCAGCGCGCGGCGGAGGCTCTCGTTTCGACCCCGAGCACGGGTCAGCAGCACGCGGGGTCTTGTGGTCATCGCCAAAGCCAAATAGCTGGAGAGCCTGGAGAGAGCCCATGTTCCTGCTGCTTGCCCTGGCCTGCAACTCCGAGGAGTCCCTGCGCGCGGACTACAACGCCGTCCAGTGCGAGACGCTGGAGCGCTGCGGCGATCTGCAGGCGTTGGGCTACGAGAGCGTCGACGACTGCATCGAGACCCTGGACGGGCTCGAGGTCGAGCTCTGCGAGGACAGCTTCGACGCGGACGCCGCCAAGACCTGCATCAGCGGCTGGGAGGCCCTGGCCTGCGAGTCCCTGGCGACCGATCAGCCCGCCGAGTGCCAGGCCTTCTGCGCCGAGTAGGGCCCCTCAGACCCCGACGGCCTGCCGGAGCACCGCGGCCAACACCGCCCCCAGCGCGGCGGCTTGCTGAGGCGTGCCCCGGGCCTCGTGCCGGTGCACCGTGCCGCTCTCATCGGCCAGCGCGCCCCGCACCCAAAGCAGGTCCCCCTCGAAGATGGCGTGGCAGGCGGCGGGCACCGAGCAGCCCCCACCCAGCGCCGCCAGGAAGCTGCGCTCGGCCTCCACGCAGGTGCGGGCGTCGAAGTCGTCCAGGCTGCGCAGCAGGGCGATGATCTCGGGCCGCTCGCTGTTGCACTGCAGGGCCAGAACGCCCTGACCGGGGGCCGGCAGGCACTCGCTGGGCTCCAAGGGGAAGCGCTCGGTCTCCAGGCCCAGGCGGGCCATGCCGGCGGCCGCCAGGACGATGGACTGGTAGTCCTGCTCGTGCAGCTTGCGGATGCGGGTGTCGACGTTGCCGCGGATGCCCTTGATCTCCAGATCCGGGCGCAGAGCCTTGAGCTGGGTGGCGCGGCGGGCGGAGCCCGTGCCGACGATGGCGCCCTGAGGGAGCTGGTCCAGCGGCAGGCCGACGAGCACATCACGGGGGTCGGCGCGGCGCGGGTAGGCGGCGACCATCAGGCCCGGGTTGTCTTCCGTCGGGAGGTCCTTGAGGCTGTGCACCGCCAGGTCGATGGTGCCGGCCAGCAGCTCCTGCTCCAGCTCCAGGGTGAACAGGCCCTTGCCGCCGACCTCAGGGAGGGGCTTGTCCTGCACCCGGTCGCCCTTGGTGGAGATCACCTTGAGGTCCACAGGGAGCCCAGTGGCCTGGGTCAGCGCTGCGGCCACCTGGCCGGACTGAGCGAGAGCGAGCTTGGAGCCACGGGTGCCCAGCACCAGGCGATCAGGCATCTTTGGAGTCCTCGGCAAAGCAGTCTTCCATCACGCCCAGGCCGTCGTTGTCGCCGGTGGCGGCCATGGCCCGAGCCTTCTGGATGGGGGAGTGCAGGAAGCGCTTGAACATGGCCTTGGTCATCGCGTCGATGACCTGCCGCTGCTCGGGGGTCAGCGCCTCCAGGGTGGAGTGGGAGCGCTCGAGCTCGGCGACGCGGGCCTCTTCGGCCGCTCTCGTGAGTCCAGCGATGACGGGGTCGGCGGTGCGCGCGCCCAGGGAGCGATAGCAGCGCACCGCCTCTTCGGCGACCAGGGCCTCGGCCTGACTGGCGGCCTGCTGACGGCGCTCCATGCCCTCCCGCGCGATGTCGGTGAGGTCGTCCACGTTGTAGAGGAACGCGCCCTCCAGCTCGTGTACGTCCGGGGCGACGTTTCGGGGGACGGAGAGGTCGATGAGCAGCAGAGGCTTGTACCTGCGCCGCTTCATGATCGGCAGCACCCGCGCCCGGGTCAGCAGGTGGTGGCGCGCCGAGGTGCTGACGACCGCGATGTCCACGCGCTCCAGGTAGGCGTCCAACTGCTCGATGGGGATCGCCGTCGCGCCGAACTCGCCCGCGAGCTTCACCGCGTTGTCGTAGGTCCGGGTGGACACCAACAGCTCTTCGACGCCCTTGCTCAGCAGGGACTGAGCGACCAGCCGGCCCATCTCCCCCGCCCCGATGAGCAGCACGCGGCGCTCCCCCAGGCGGCCAAAGAGGCTGCGCGCCAGCTCGACCCCCGCGGACCCCACGGACACGGCGTCCCGGCCAATGCGCGTCTCGGTGCGCACCTTCTTGGCGACCGACAGCGTGCGGCGCAGCAGCGGCTGCATGACCCGGCCCATGGCCCCATGGGTGCTCGCCGCCTGGAAGGCCTGCTTGACCTGCCCCAGGATCTGCGGCTCCCCCAAAACCAGCGAGTCCAGGCTCGCCGCCACGCGGAAGAGGTGCCCGACCGCCTCGGGGCCGCTGCGCACGTACAGGTGCTCCTGCAGCGAGGCCGCCCTCAGCCCGTGGGCCCGCGCCAGGTAGTTCCCGATCCCCTCTCCCTGCGCCTCGGGGACCAGCGCGTAGACCTCCACCCGGTTGCAGGTGGACAGGATCATCGTCTCCACGGTGCCGGCGCTGTCGCGCAGCCCTTCAAAGTGCTCCGGCAGGCGCTCCGGCGCGATGGCCAGCCGCTCCCGCAGCTCTACAGGCGCGGTGCGGTGGTTCAAGCCGACGGAGACCAGCTCGAGCTGCCCGATCACGGATGCCACCCCTGGGTGATCCCCACGATGGCCCCCAAGGAGATCAGCATCCCGACAAAACCCATGACCGAGAGCTGCGCGCTCAGCTTGCCGCGCCAGCCGCCCACGACGCGCACCAGGACCGCGACCGCGTACCACCCCCAGAGCACCAGGGTGATCCACACCACCGCCCCAAGGCCCGTGCTCCCCACCGACGCCGCCCAGGCGCCGCCCGCCGCGATGCCCAGCGTGAGGCTCAAGAAGCCCACCGCCACCGTCTGCGTGTTCAGGGTGTCCAGGGCCTCCATGCTGGGGAGCCCGCCCAGCCCCGAGAGCTGCTTGGCCTTGAGGCGGCGACGCACCACCAGGAACATCACACTCACCCCAAAAGCAAGGGCGAAGCACGAGAGTCCTACAAAGGTCGCCAGCGCGTGCAGGGGGAAGAAGACCTGGGCCAGCCCCGCATTCGGCTCCACCGCCTGGGACGGCAGCAGCAGCGCCACCCCCAGCATCACGGCCGCAAGCGAGGACAACACGCCCGAGAGCACCTCGCCGCGCTCCTTGGGCCGCACCAAGAGCGTGCCGATCCCGATGCCTCCGGCGATCAAGGCGACCGAGTCGCCCGGGCCGGAGATGGGCAGGCCGCCCGCCACAACCGCCAGGGAGCTGATCGCCCCAAGGTGGGCCAGGACACCGACCACGGCGGACACCCAGGCAGCGCGGGGCACCCAGCTCCGGTTGCCCCAGCGCGCGATGCGCAGCGCTGCGGCTGCCGAGTAGGCCACGAGGGCCAGGATGTAGAGGGGGACGTGCACCGGTGTTCCCTAACCGACCCTGCGGGCGACGAGGAGCCGCAGGCAGGCCGGGGCGTCGCCTTTCAGGCGCCCAGCCGCTTCTTGAGCAGCCTGACCTCGCGCTTGGCCCCCACGTGGTTCGGTGCGATCTGGAGCAGATCCTGGAAGGTGGAGAGGGCATCCTTGGGGCTCTCGGCCATCTTGAACAGCCGCCCGATCCGGTAGAGCCCCTCGACCCGCGGGATGATGCCGGCCTTGGCGCTGACCTCCCGGATGTCCCCGATTGCATCGGTCGGGGAGCGCTGCTTGCGCACCGCCTTCACGAAGGCCAGAACCACCGCGTAGAGCGGCTCGGAGGGGTCCCGCTCCACCGCGACCTCCAGCTCCTGCTGGGCCTGCTCCCACTGGCGGTAGTGCTCGTGGCCCTGGGCGCGCTTGAAGCAGGCACGGGCCTCATCGCGGGCGCCGCGGGGGACATAGAGGCGCCCCTTGGCTTCGCAGACCAGGCGCTCCTTCTCGTCCTTGAGGAGCTGCGGGTCCTTGAGCAGGCGCTCCTTAATCTCTGAGTACGCCGAGAACACCGCGGAGGCGGCGGCCCGGTAGGGCGCGGGCATCTTGGCGATCTGGTCCGGGTGGTAGGGGGTCGCGACCTTGCGGTACTGCTGGGCGATCCCCTCTTCATTCAGCCAGTCCATGCTCTCGGCGGGCTGGATCCCCAGCGCGGTGAGGGGGGGCTGCTTGGAGAGCTCGATCGCCAGCTCCTCCAGCCGCTGGGCCTTGGCCTTGAGTCGCCGCAGGCGCTCGGCCTTGAGGGGGTCCTCCTTGACCTCCTCGATGACCAGCGCGTCGATGGCCACCAGCAGGTCCAGGGCCACCCAGCTCGGGTCATCCTGGGGGACGCCGGCCATGAGCTCGGAGACCAGCGGCGACTGGCGGGCCCCCCTCAGCAGCCGCAGCGCATGGGTCCCCAGCCCCTTGGCCTCCCGCCCGGTCGGGCGAGCACGGTGGTCCAGCAGCGCGCGGTACTCCCGGTAGACGGCGACCGGGGGGCGCTCCGCGGTGAAGCCCAGTCGGAGGATCTCCGGGATGCCTTGCTCCAGGGGGAAGCAGCCCGGAGGGGGCTCACCGTCCGGGTTGAAGTTGGCCTCCACACCCTCCTGACCGTGGGTGAGCGCGAGGGCACGCCCGATGTCCCGGGCGGCGGTCTCGAAGGCTTGGGGCATCGGGGCGCCGCCTTGGATGGCCTTGGCCAGATCGTCCCGGAGGCTCCCGATCCCGTGGGGCACCAGCTCCTCCAGCAACCCGGGCATGTCCTCGACCTGCACGACCCGCCCGCGCAGCAGGTGGATCCGGGTCGAGTGGGCCCCGCTCAGGATCTCAAGCAGGCCGCTTCGCTGTTCAAGGTGCGCCAGGTAGAGGGCGACGACAGGACTCTGGGACATTCAATCTCCGACACGGCCCTTCCCCCCCCTTGCCCGGGACCGGGTTGAAGTTTATTCCAAAGCCTCAACCGGCGAGCTTCTCGCCCCCCTTCAGGAGACCCCCAGATGGCATCCGATCTGATCAGCAACGTGAGTGAGAGCGACTGGAAGGCCCAGGTTCTCGAGTCCGACGTCCCCGTCCTGGTCGACTTCTGGGCCACCTGGTGCGCCCCCTGCCGCGCCCTGGCCCCCAAGATCGAGGCGGTCGCAGGCAAGTACGAGGGCCAGGCCAAGGTGGTCAAGGTCAACACCGACGAGAACCGCAAGATCGCGATGAACTACAACGTGCGGTCCATCCCCACGCTCATCGTCATCAAGGACGGCGAGGCCGTCGGGCACCTGGTGGGCAACGTCGACCAGGACCGCATCGACCAGTTGGTGGCCTCCGCTCTCTGAGCGCAGCCTGACTTTCGACTCTCAGCAGGCCACGGCCCGCAGGAAGTCGATGTGGCCGAGGGCGCGCGCGGCGCCCGCGACCACCGCAGCGCCCGGGTCGTCGGCGATGATCACCGGCAACCCCGTGGCCTGACGCATGGCCAGATCCATGCGCTTGAGCTGCGCCGCTCCGCCGGTCAGCACGATGCCCTTGTCCACGATGTCCGAGGCCAGCTCCGGCGGGGTCTTGTCCAGCGCCGCCAGCAGGGTGTCCACCAGGAGCTGGACAGTGCCTGCGAGCGCTTCCCGCACCTCGTCCGAAGACAGGCGCACGGCGCGCGGCCAGCCCGTCACCAGATCCCGACCGCGCACCTCCAGGGAGAGCTTGGGGTCGCGGCGCGTGGCGGCGGCGTTGCCGAGCTTGATCTTGATCTCCTCGGCGGTCACCGGCCCGACCAGCAGGCCCCGGCTGTCCTTGAGGTACTCGATGATGGCGGCGTCCATCTGGTCCCCGCCCACGCGCACGCTGCGGGAGTAGACGATCCCCCCCAGGCTCACGACGGCGACCTCGGTGGTCCCTCCGCCCACGTCCACCACCATGTTCCCGCTGGGCTCGGTGATGTCCAGTCCCGCGCCGATTGCGGCGGCCAGGGGCTCCTCGACCAGGTGCACCTCGCGCGCTCCGGCGGCCTCGGCGCACTCGCGCATGGCGCGCTTCTCGACCTCGGTCGTGCCGTAGGGGATGCAGACCACGGTGCGCGGACGCACGATGTGGTTGGGCCCCATGCTCCGGTGCATGAAGAGCCGCAGCATCGCCTCGGTGACCTCGAAGTCGGAGATGACCCCGTCCCGGAGGGGGCGGACCACCCGGATGTCAGACGGTGCACGCCCCAACATCTCCCGCGCCTCCATCCCCGCTGCCAGCACAGACTTCTGCCCGCGGTGGTCGGTGTGCAGAGCCACCACCGAGGGCTCTCGGCAGACCACCCCGCGACCACGGACGTGCAAGAGGGTGTTGGCCGTCCCCAGGTCGATGGCCATGTCCTGGGAGAGGGCGCCGAGGACGCCATCGAGGATGCGGGAGGGCATTGCGCGCCCCGTTGGAGGGAGGAGAGGAGGAAGGAAGTGAAGGCGGGAGGTGCTCTCGCGTATAGCAGTCAGAGATCCCGCACTCAAGCCGCTTGTTGACCTTCGGTGATACAAGCTGTGAAAGTCAGCACAAACCGGAGCCCTCCGATGAAGCGTCGCCTCGCTCGAAGCACGGCCCTGGGCCTGCTCCTGGCCGCCACCACCCTCGTCGCCTGCGTCAAGGTGCCCATCACCGGGCGGCGGCAGTTCAACCTCATCCCCGACACCCTCATGCGGCAGCTCGGGGCGTCCACGTACACCTCGACCTTGGCGGAAGAGAAGGTGTCGTCGGGCAACGAGAACGCCAAGGCCATCAACCGGATCGGCAAGCGCATCTCCGCCTCCGCGAACCAGCCCAAGTACGACTGGGAGTTCAAGCTCCTGCAGGCCAACGACACCATCAACGCGTGGTGCCTCCCCGGCGGCAAGATCGCCGTCTACACCGGCCTGCTCCCCGTCGTCGAGAGCGAAGCCGGGCTCGCCTTCGTCATGGGCCACGAGGTCGGCCACGCCACCGCACACCACGGCGCCGAGCGCCTGAGCCAGCAGCTCGCAGTGCTCGGCGGCATGGGCGCGCTCTACCTCTACCTGGACGCCAAGACCGAGCTCAGCACCGAGCAGCAGGCCATCATCGTGGCGGCCGCAGGCGTCGGCGCGCAGGGCGGCGTCATCCTCCCCTTCTCCCGCGCCCACGAGAAGGAGGCCGACATCATCGGCATGATGTACATGGCCAAGGCCGGCTACCCCCCCCAGGAGGCCCCCCTGGTCTGGGATCGCATGGAGAAGGCCACCGGGGGCAGCAGCATCGCCCTGCTGAGCACGCACCCCACCAACAAGGACCGCAAGAAGAACCTGAACGAGTGGATGCCCAAGGCCAAGAAGCGGTACAGCCGCAACAAGGGCAAGGTCAGCGGCGACACCACCGTCAAGCTGTGGAGCAGCCGGGACTTCTGAGCGCGCTGATGGGCCGGGCACAAGCCCGGTCCTGACCTTGCCATCCCGTCCATCTTCCGCTACGTGCCCGGGTCTTCGGCGTGCACGAGCGCGCCGGGTGCAGGAGATGCGACATGTCCTTGATGGAGAAGATGCGCGGGGGGACGGATTCCTTCCTGCTCCAGGCGGTCTTTGCGATCATCGTGGTCTCGTTCATTGGCTGGGGCCTCGGCAACGACGGCCCCAAGACCTCCGAGGTCGCCAACGTCGACGGTGAGCGCATCACCAGCTCCCAGCTCGAGCGCACCATGCAGTGGGTCGGGCGGGGCGCCACCACCGACGCCGAGTACGCCTCCCTGCAGCAGCAGGTCCTCAGCGGGCTCATCGAGCAGCGCGTCCTGCTGAACGAGGCCGAGCGCCTGGGCATCGAGGTCTCCGGCGAGGAGGTCGAGTACACCATCCAGCGCATGGACGGCCCCACCTTCGGGCTGATCATCGTCCCTAACCCGGACGACATCCTGGCGGCGGTCAACGGCATGGTGCCCAAGGGCGAGATGCTCTTCGTCGAGGAGAAGGTCTACAAGAAGGCCAAGCTCGACCGCTTCCTGGCCTCTCGCGGCATGGACGAGCGCGTCTTCCGCGAGGAGGTCTACAAGTACCTCAAGGTCCGCAAGGTCCTGGAGCTCGGCTCCCTGGCCGTCCACGTTCCTCCCCAGGACGTCAAGCGCGCCTACATCGAGGACAACACCTCCCTCACCCTGTCCTGGGTGGGCCTGCCCACCGGCGCCTTCGTGTCCGACGTGCCCGTCACCGACACCGAACTCCAGGCCCTGCTGGCCAGCGCCCCCGAGCGCGTCCAGGCCTCCTACGATGCCCAGTTCGAGCGCCGCTTCAAGCAGCCCGCCAAGGCGCAGGTCCGCATGATCCTCCTCAAGGCCGACATCGGCGGAATGGACGAGGACGCGACCCGCGCGCGCCTGGACAGCATCCTCGCCGAGATCGACGCCGGGCTCCCCTTCGAGCAGGCCGCCCGCAAGTACAGCGAGGACCTCAACGCCGTCGACGGTGGCGACCTGGGCGAGCAGACCTCCCAGCAGATGGAGCCCGCGGTCTCTGAGGCCATCTTCGGGACCGAGGCTGGACAGCGCACCGACATCGTGCGGACCAACCGCGGCTTCGCCGTCTTCCTGGTGGAGAGCAGCACCCCCGCCAGCGAGCAGTCCTTCGACGAGGTCAAGGAGCTGGTCGCCAAGGAGATCCTGCAGAAGGATCGCGCCCCCGCCTTCGCCCAGGAGTTCGCCGACCAGGTGCTCGCGAGCTGGAAGGCCACCGGCCAGGCGCCCATGGACATGCTGGCGCCCAAGCTGCTCATGCCCAACACCGCGGCGGACCTCAAGCTCAACGCCACCCAGATTCCCCAGCTCGGTCCGGCTGACCAGCTCCTCGCCGAGGCCAGCAAGGCCCCCGCGGGTGAGGTCCTCCCAGAGGTCTACACGGTGGGCGGGACCTTGGTTGTGGCCCAGGTCACCTCCCGTCAGGACGCCGACATGAGCGCCTTCGACACCGAGAAGGTGGAGCTGGAGCGCCAGATGACCCTGTTCCTGCGCCAGAGCTTCCAGCAGCAGTGGAGCGACGATCTGCAGGCCCAGGCCAAGATCGAGCGCTACCTGGGCGCGAGCGCCCAATAGGGAGCCAAAGAGGGGTTTGTCCCTGGGGGGGGAGTGCACTGACCCGAAAGCACTCCGCTATACTTCGAGCGGGTTTCTTTCAGTTCCCTCGCATTCCGACCAGCAGGCGGGGGACCGTGCACACGGAGCGTGAGACATGATCAACCTCCTCTTCCTTCTGGCGGCCTGCAAGGATCAGGCGAGCTTCAACCCCACCGCCGACGCTGGTTTTGACCAGCTCGTCGCGCTCGGGGGCAGCGCCAGCCTGGACGGCTCGGGGTCCTACGACGCCGACGGATTCGTCACCACCTACTCCTGGAGCGTGGTCGGAGCGCCCGATGGTTCGGAGGCAGAGGCTCCTGGGGACTCCGCCACTGGGACCTTCACCCCTGACCTGGCTGGGTCCTACACCATCTCGCTGACCGTGACCGACGACGAGGGCAACGTCTCCGCGCCCGACATCGTCACCGTCACCGCGCAGGGCGCGAACGCCGCCCCCGAGGCGGTGCTCAGCACGAGCAGCACCATCGCCGTCGGCGTCCCGATCGTCCTGGACGGCAGCGCCTCCTTCGACCCTGACGGGGACGCGCTGAGCTACATCTTCTCCGTGCAGGTGGCCCCCAGCGGCGCTTCCCCCAGCCTGGAGCACGAGAGCGTGCAGAACGCCTCCGCGGAGTTCGTGGCCGACACCCCCGGCACCTACGTGCTGGGCCTCGAGGTGGATGACGGCCGCACCCGCAGCATCCGGGACGACCTGACCCTGGTCATCACGGAAGAGGCCAACCAGCCCCCTGTCGCCGACTGCGGCCCCAGCCAATCCGTCGAGGTCGGCACTCTGGTCCAGGTGGACGGCTCCGCCTCCTCCGACCCTGAGGGCGCCCCCCTGACCTACTCCTGGGAGCTCGCGCCCCCGGCCGGCAGCGCCGCCAGCCTCAGCGACGAGACAGAATCCTCTCCCACCTTCACCACAGACGTGGTCGGCGTCTTCCGAGCGGAGCTCACCGTGAGCGACGGCGCCCTGGAGAGCCGCTGCCAGGTGGACGTGCGCTCCGGTATGGGCGAGAACCAGGCCCCCGTCGCAGACGGCGGCAGCGACGGCGTCGCCGGACTGGGCGAGGCCATCACCCTGGACGGCCGGGCCTCCTACGACCCCGAGGGAGAGACCCTGGAGGCGACCTGGCAGTTCGTGAGCCAGCCCAGCGGCTCCACCCTGAGCGCAGCGGACATCGACGGCGCTGACACCCTGGAGGCCAGCTTCGAGCCCGACGTGGCCGGCACCTGGCTCATCCAGCTCGCCGTGTGCGACAGCGAGCCCCTCTGCGACACCGACACCGTGACCTGGGAGGTCGAGGGCGCCGCCGGCAACAACCCGCCCGTGGCCAACGCCGGCTCCGACGTCAGCGGCACCCTGGGAGACACCCTCAGCGCCGACGGCAGCGCATCCTCCGACCCCGACGGCGACGCCCTCACCTACGCCTGGACCCTGGACAGCGCGCCGACCAGCTCCGCCCTCACCACCGCGGACCTCTCCGGCGCGGACACCGCCACCCCCTCCATCACGCCAGACGTGGGCGGCACCTACAGCCTCAGCCTCGAGGTCTGCGACACCTCCGCCGCCTGCGACACCGACAGCATGAGCATCAGCGTGAGCGGCGGCGCCAACACCGCCCCGATCTCGGACGCCGGCGCCGACCAGAGCGTCACCCTGGGCGACACCGTCACGGTGGACGGCAGCGGCTCCAGCGACCCGGACGGCGACCCCATCACCTACTACTGGGGCTTCACCAGCGTCCCCAGCGGCTCGTCGATCGCCGGCGCGGACTTCGGTGACCGGACCGCCGTCAGCACCACCTTCACCCCGGACGTCGCGGGCACCTACACCGTGCGCCTGCGCGTGGACGACCCCTACGAGAAGGACATCGACACGATGGAGGTGACCGTCACCGGCGGCTCCACCAACACCGTGCCCGTGGCCGACGCGGGTGACGACCAGGAGATCTGCGGGACCGGGCTGGTCAGCCTGGACGCCTCGGGCAGCACCGACGACGACGGCGACACCCTGACCTACAAGTGGGTGTTCATCTCCGTCCCCTCCGGCTCGGCCCTGGTCAACGGCGACATCACCGACCGCAAGACCGCCACGCCCAGCTTCACCCCGGACGCAGAGGGCACCTACTCCCTGCGCGTCTACGCCGACGACGGCACCGACTTCGACACCGACCGCGTCGACATCGAGGTTGGAGACAGCGGCGCCGTGCTCGTGCTCCACATGGACGAGACCAGCGGGACCACCGTCTCGGACAGCACGTGGGACGGCAACGACGGCACCGCGACCAACGGCGACTGGCTGGGCGCGCGGGTCTTTGGCGGCATGGACTTCGACGGCAGCGAGAGCGTCACCGTCCCCGACAGCAGCGAGCTGCAGCTCACCTCGGACTTCACCATCGAGTGGTGGATGAAGCCCGACAGCAACCTCCGCGGCACCCAGACCATCTTCATGAAGGAGAACAGCGGGAGGGGCTACAACTACGCCTCCTACCTGGCGGGGGCTACCCTCACCTTCTACGGCCTGACCGGAACTGGCGCCTACGTCTACCTCTACGCGACGCCCACCATCGATGGTGAGTGGCACCACTACGCCATCACCTACGACAGCAGCTTCAACGGTGAGATCTACGAGGACGGCGTGGCGATCGGGAGCTCTGGAGGAGGCTCCGGCGCCATCGGGACCAGCACGGGAGACCTCGTCATCGGCGACTACAGCCCCTCCCCTGGCTTCTACGCCTTCAACGGGAGGATGGATGAGTTCATCATCCACGACTCCGCCCTCACCGCCTCCGAGATCAGCGACCGCTACAACGACACCGAGCAGTTCTGTAGCGGCGACGAGGACACCGACGCGCCGACCGCGACCATCACCTCGCCGGCGACCGGCACCACCGCCTCCGACGGCATCATCGCCATCGAGGGCACGGCCTCCGACGACAGCGAGATCTCCTCGCTGACCGTGGGTGGGGCCACCGCGGTGAGCACCTCCGGGAACTTCGACACCTGGGTCGCCTACGTCGCGCTCTCGGACGGGAGCAACAGCATCGAGGTCGACTCCGAGGACATCGTCGGGAACGTCGGCACCAACGTCGAGAGCATCAGCGTGGCCTACAGCGACGATTGCTACGACGACTACAGCCTCTTCCTGGCCTTCGACGAGGACACCGGCGCCACGGCCACCGACTACAGCCCCAACGGGCTGGACGCGACCGAGTCCGGCACCGACCGCATCATCGGTGAGATGGGCAACGCAGCCGTGTTCGACGGCAGCAGCTACGCCAGCATCACCCACGACAGCACCCTGAGCTTCTCCTCCGCGTTCACCGCCGACTTCTGGTACAGCCGGGACGGCGCGACCTCCGATATCGAGGTGCTCTTCCACAAGGGCGTGTACAACTACGCGGCGGCCCTGGACGGCAGCGACCTGTACTGCCTGGTCCGCGACACCTCGGGGACAGACTGGACCGCCAGCGCCAGCGGCTACAACGACGGCACGATGCACCACGTGGTCTGCAACTACACGGGCACCAAGCTGCGGCTCTACGTGGACGGCGTCCTGGAGGACATCGTGACCGTGGGCTCGGACCTGAACACCAACAGCTCCGACCTCTACATCGGCTCCGCGCTGGGCACGAGCTACTTCTTCGAGGGGCAGCTCGACAACCTGCGCTTCGTGGAGTCCAACTTCACCGGCACCGAGCTCAAGGCCCTCTACACCGAGGGCGAGGTCTGCACCATCAGCGACAACCTGGCCCCCGACGGCAGCGCCAGCGCCAGCTCCAACCTCTCGGCCAACTACACGGCGGCCAACGTCATCGACGAGGACACCAGCGAGGACGCCTACGCCGACGAGACCTACTGGCTGGCCCGCACCGGCTCGGTGGGCTGGGTCGAGGTCGAGCTGGCGGACATCACCGGGATCGGCCGGATCCGCTGGGTCAACACCCACCACGGCCCCCGCTACAGCTACGCCGCCAAGGACTATGAGATCTACGCCTCCCACACCGGCGAGTTCAACGGTGAGGAGCAGCTCATCGACAGCGGCACCGGAGACCTGGAGACCGACCTGCGCTACCACCAGATCGACCTCAGCAGCCCCGTCACCGCCCAGTACGTCCGCTTCTACGTCGACAGCTACTACAGCGTCGGCGGTGGCGTGAACGAGATCGAAATCTTCGGCGTGGAGTAGCACCGAATGCGCTCGCTTCTGACCCCGGCCCGCTGGGCGACGGGACTGACCCTGATTGGCCTGGCCCTGCTGTCCACCCCGGCGGCAGCCGACCCGCTGCCCCCCAACAACAACAGCCAGCCCGCCCTGCTCCGGGGCGGTCCGGAGGGCGGCCCCTGGTACGCCATCCCCCAGGGTGGCGCCCTCACCTTCGACGTGATGGGCCCGGCGACCCTGACGGTGGACATCATCCAGCGCCTCCCCGAAGACACCGACGGCCCCACCGGCCAGGTCCGCGCCAAGGGCGACGGGGTGAACATCCTGACCATCAAGGCGGACGGCAAGTCCGGCGCGGGCAGCCTGATGGACGGGCAAGGCGGCCATCCCAGCGTGGTCAGCACCGCCACCATCAACGTGCCCCCTGGGCAGCACGTGTTCAGCCTGGAGCCCACCCGGGACAGCCTCCCCATGCTCGCGCGGATCGACGCCCCAGCCAGCGCGCTGGTGAGCCCAGCGGTCGCGGAAGCTCCCCCAGAGCCTCCGACTGAGGCCGCCGCCGAGGCACCCGCCGAGGAACCCGAGGTCTCCGTCGGCACAAGCGAGCGCCGCCCTGGCACGACCGAAGCGCCCACTCCTGAGCCCGCCGAGGCTCCCGCCGAGGCTCCTACCGAGGCTCCCGCCGAGGCAGTGGCCGAGACCGCCGGAACCCCCGAGGAGGCCCCCGAGGTCTCCGTCGGCACCAGCGAGCGCCGCCCCGCTGTGACCGAGGAGCCCGGTGTGACCGAGGAGCCCGGTGCGACCGAGGAGCCCGCAGTGGCGAAGGCCCCCGAGGAGCCCGAGCAGGCCCCAGAAGAGCCCGAACAGGCCGCCGAGACTACCGCCCCCGAGACCACCGCCCCCGAGACCCTGGGGCCGCCCCCCAGCAACAGCAAGGGCAGCACCAGCACCGACGAGCCCCCTCTGTGGCTGGGCCTGCGCACCGGCCTGGGCAGCACCCGCGCCGGCAACCAGGCGAGCTGGTACCTGGGCGTGGACCTGCTCTACAAGGTGGACGTCCCCAACGTGCACCTGGGCGCCCGCTTCGGCCGCTACGGCGTCGGCCTGGAGCAGGAGCTGGCCATCCAGCCCCCCATCGGCGGCAGCGCCACCACCCAGACCGTGGACTGGACCACCCGCGTCCGGCCCCTCGAGCTCGGCGCCCGCTACACCATCGACGGTGGCTTCGCCGACTTCTACGGCTGGGCCGCCCTGGCCGGCTACTCCAGCACCCGCCTCCAGGACGACGAGAAGCTCCGAGGTGTCAGCGTCGGCACGAGCTGGGCCCTGGGCCTGGACTTCGACGCCGGCCCTGGCGTGCTCTCCCCTGAGCTGGCCATGAACCTGGGCAGCCGCAGCTTCGGCAACGTGGACCCCGACGGCGAAGAAGCCCGGGAGCGCCTGAGCGGCAGCCGCATCAACATCGCATACCGCATCGCATTCTGAGGTCCCCCATGCTCCCCATCCTGAGCCTGCTCCTGGGCTGCGGCGACCCGGTGGTCGTGGCCGACTACCTCACCGTCATCCACGTCGCGCCCTCCAACGGCGCCGCCCTTGTGGAGCCGGACACCGCTCTGCACGCCACCTTCAACGACGACCTGGTCACCGATAGCTGGGTGGGCGCCGTGTTCCTGGACGACCCCAGCGGCAACCCCGTCCCCAGCGCCCTGTCCTACGACGACCAGACCCGCACGCTGAGCCTCGTCCCGGACGCCGAGCTGGAAGAGAACACCATCTACAGCTTCACCCTCGCGGACACCCTGGAGGGTCGCGGCTACGGCCGCCTGCCCGCTCAGATCAGCACCAGCTTCAAGACCGTGGGCGGCGGCGTGACCACCGGCAACAGCGCCCCAGTGGCCGTCATCGACGACCCGGGCGACTGCTGGGTCGGCGACCCCCTCGCCCTCACGGAGTCCTCCACCGACGCGGACGGCGACCTCCTCAGCTACACCTGGCGGGTGGTCGTCGGTGACGCGGACATCGACGAGCCCAGCCTGTCCTCGCCGGAGCTGACCTGCAATGCAGCGGGCGACGTCACCATCGGCCTGGTGGTGAACGACGGGGTGTCGGACAGCTCCGAGGCCTTCCTCACCCTCTACGCGGACGACGGCCTGGACTGAGCCGCCGCGCCCGCTATTGGGGGGTGTGGACCACCCGCGGCCAGTAGCTGGACTGGTCGAAGTCGCCCTGGTCCTGCACGCCGTCGTGACACTGCGTGCAGCTCTGGACCCGGGGCTCCCCCTGCATCTGCCCGGCCTTGGGGTCCGCCACGTGCGCCCGGCCGGGACCATGGCAGGACTCGCAGCCCACGTTCTTGAGGTGCCCCACCTCGTGCGGGGTCTGCGGGCCCTCGGGGTGGAAGGCGCCGGTCACGTGGCAGCCATAGCAGCTCGCGTCCAGCTCCTTGTTCTCCCGGGCCAGGCTCGCGTAGGCCCGCGCGTGGGGCGTCTCGGCCCACTGGGTCCACGCCTCCAGGTGGCAGCCCCGGCAGCTCTCCGAGCCCACGTAGGGGCCCATGCTGGTCGGCGCCGAGGCGACCTGGGGCGGCAGCGCGGCGATGGCCTCGGTCAGGGCCTCGAGCTCGGCCAGGATGGCGGTGTCTTCGCCCACGTCGGCGTTCAGCGGGACCAGCTCGTTGGAGAAGAGGGAGCGGGGGCCGGCGGCGCTGGCGGCCGCCTTTAGCTCGGCTTCTGCCTCCTCCACCTCTTTGGAGTAGTAGTCCACCCGCGACTGGTATTTGGCTCGGTCCGCCGGCGAGGCACTGCTGAGCCCCTCCTGCGCCTCCTCCAGGCGCTCCTGCCGCTGCGCGAGGCGTTCTTCCACCCCCTCGGAGGCCCCCCGGTCCATCCACAGCTCGGCGCCCTCCACGGGCTCCAGCTTGAGCACGCCCAGGGTCTTGCCCCGCTTGCCGTTGCCCAGGATCCAGGCGCTCCCCTCCTGCAGCGGGTGCTTGCGGCTCGCACCGTCGGCCCCGTCCAGAACGAAGTCCACCCCGGCGACCTGCGCGGCCTGGTTTCCAAAGCCCCGCCCCACGTGGGCCAGGACCAGCACCGCGTCGACCTCGCCGATGCCCTGGAGCTCCGCTTGGAGCGCGTCCAGGGGCGGCTGGCTGAGGGTGCAGTCCGGATGGAGCTCGCCACTGACCCCGATCACTCCCAGCTTCACGCCCCCGCGATCCACCACCACCGAGCCGGGCCAGCTCCGCTCCCCGCAGACCAGGTTGGCCGACAGCACCGGCAGCTCGGCGGTCAAGCGGGCGTACTCGTCCAGCCCCAGGGCCAGATCCCCGACGCCGGGCACCATCGCGTCGATCCCGTTCCGGGCCACCACCTTGGCCTGCAGCTCCGCCTTGAGCAGGCGCTGCGCGCGCTCCGACTCCCGCAGCACCTTGGACTTCCAGAACAGGCTGCCGCCGTCCACCACCACCGTGGGGGACTCCATGCGGAGCTTGCTCAACACCACTGCTCGCCTGGACAGACCGCCCAGAGGATTCTTGGGTCAGCCGCAGGGCTCGATGTCGCCGTCCACGTGGTGCTGGTAGGCGATGGCGATCGCGCCGGCGTCTCCAGTGCGCGTGGTGCAGGCGAGCGCCAGCAACAGGGCAGTCATTCGGGGGTGGCCTCCAGAGGGATCTTCTCTTGACGCTCCGCCTTCTCAGCGTCCTTCTTGAGCTTCTTGTTGTGCTCGCGGCGGGCGTCCTGGAGCACGTCCAGGGCGGAGCCATCCACAAGATACACGCCGTCGCTGCCCTCGACGGTGGCCCAGATCCTCGGGATGACGCGGTCCTCCACATCCCGGCGCGGTTCACCCTCATCGCCCAAGAGCACCACGACCACCTCTCCATTCAGGTCGTGCAGCGTGACCCGCGCCACCGGGGTGTCCAGACCGTAGGGCCGCAGGTTCTGGACCCCGTCCTCGAAGGCCTCGGCGTCCAGGGTCGCCATGCGGTCGGCCACGCGCTTGGGGGTGCTGCCGGAGACCGGGCGGCCGTCCTCCCACTGCCAGGTGTCGCCGACGCGTTTGCCCGGAGTCACCCCGACCAGGCCGGGGTCCTCGTCCTCGTTGAGCTCCACGAGCCAGCTCTCGATCTCGTCGGGATCCAGCCCCACAAAGCGGGGGTTGCGCAGCTCCTGGGGGTCCACCAGGTAGTCGTCCAGGAAGCCCACCCGCGACTCGAACACGGTCTGCTGGCCCTCCACCCGCACCCAGGCGTGGGGCTGGGTGTCGTCCGTGGGGACCTCGTCGCCCACAAGCAGGGTCAGGGGGGCCCGGGTGCCAAAGGACACGCGGATGCGGGCCCGGGGCTCCAACAGGCCGTACTCCGCCAGCTTGGGGTCGCCGTCGGGCAGCTCCACCCCGAAGTCGCCGGTCTCCTTGAGCACCGAGATGCGGCCCAGCAGCGAGCGCGCGCGGTCCAGGGACACCGACATGCCCGCGACCGGCTCCACCATCTCCCAGCTCTTCTCGCTGGTGCGCTGGAGCACGAGGCGCCGTCCCTGGGGCAGGTCGGCCTCGATGCGGTCGGCGTCCTTGGCGTTGAAGCTGGCGAAGCGCCGCTCGCGGAAGTCCTCCAGGTCCAGGGAGAAGTAGTCGACAGCGGACTTCTTCACGGTGAAGATGGTCTCCTCACCCTCTCGCTGCATGTAGTACGACACCCCCGTCGGGTTGGGGTCGCCGGCGAGGAACGACTCGCTGCTCCCGTCCCGGAAGTACAGGGTGACGCGCACCGCCTGCTCCGGCCCCAGCCCGTAGAGCGAGGGCTGCTCGGGGTTGTCCACCACGCTGGCTCGGGCGACCAGATCGTGGAGCTGGTGCCGCGTGCGGTTGACCTGGGTCTTGGCCGCCGGCTTGCCCGTCTCTACGATGAACCAGCCCTCGGCGCGCTCCTCCAGCGTCAGGTCGACGCCGTCCGGCCGCTCCACCGAGAACTTGACCAGGTCCTGCTTCTCGAAGACGAACAGGGGGCGCTCCGCCGTCTGCTCGACCTCCTCTTCGGCGGGGTCTAGGGCCTTGACGCCGATGACCACGCCGCCAACCAGCAGGGCCAGCAGCAGGGTTCCGCGGAAGCTCTTGATGTCCATTCAGCGTCCTCTACGGCTGGCCCAGACGGCCCCGCCGGCGATCAGGATCAGGATGGGGAGCAGGAACACCACGAAGAAGCGGATGCGCCCCTGGTCCTCCTCCGTCAGGGCCAGGCGCCGGACCGCCGTGGCGTTGCCCACCAGCGAGAGCCGGGCGTCGTCCCAGACCAGCCAGCGGAAGGCGTTCACCGCAAAGCTGCCGTTGCCAGGGCCCGTGGCGAGCAGCTCGTTGGCCATCCAGTCGGAGTCGCCCAGCACCATCACGCGGGCCGTGCGCTCCCCGGGGCTCACCACGCTGGCCTCGGTGGCCTTGAGCTCCATCGCGACCGCGTAGGTCACGGGGCCCGGGAGGTCGATCTCCGGCTCGAAGCGGGCCAGGCCGCCGACCTCCAGCTCGCCGCCGCGGTCGATCCAGCCGTCCCGCGAGGACTTGAACAGAGTGCTCAGGGTCATCCACTCGGGGGGCTGCGCGGGCACCCGCAGGGGGGCGATGTGGCTGAGCACCGTGGCCAGCCGGTCCTCCTGCAGCTCGTCCACCGTGCTGTGGCGCCCGTACTGGGGCACCGGGCGGTCCGGGTGGGGGTAGTAGACCCGCTTGTCCGCGGCGATGCCCGAGGGCACCCGCACGTCGAGCTGCTCCAGCACCCGCAGGTCCGGCGCGCGGGGGTCCACCGCGATCATCATCGCGCCGCCGCCCGCCAGGTAGCCGCTCAGAGCGTCCTGCTCGGCGTCCGTCAGGGGGTTCTGCGGACCGGCCACCAGCACCGCCGACGCGTCCAGGGGCACGATGGGGATGCCGCCGGCCTCCCGACCCGAGTTGAAGTCCAGCGGGGCCAGGCGGTAGTTCTCCTTCTCCAGGAGCAGCGCCAGATCGCTGAGCCCATCCGAGCCCTTCTCCCGCAGGTCCTTCTCGCCGTGCCCGCGCAGGGTGTAGATCACGCGCTCGCGGTCCGAGAGGAGCTGCGCCGCCGCCCGGTTGAACACCGCCTCCCCCAGGAACTCGGCCTCCTTGTCCGGGCCCCCGGCCCGGAAGAGCTCCCGCGCGCGGATGTCGACCCGCTCCTCTCCTCGCTGGACCACGATGTGGCCATATTCGGTGACGCCCAGCTTCTCGGCGGTGAGCCGCTCGCGGTCGAAGTCCACGAACTCCGTCTCCACCACAGAAGACGCCCGGTCCAGCTCGACCAACAGGTCCTTGACCTCGCGGTCCTTGATGTAGGTGTCGCGCTTGCCCTGCTGGTGGGAGAACGCGGTCACGCTGACGAGCTGGTTGTCCTCCTGGAGGAGCTCCAGCTTCTTGAGGGTGTCGACCTGGAGGGTGTTCTCGTGGCCCTCAGAGAGGTCCCAGCTCACGCGGTGCCGGTCGGCCACGCCGTAGAGCACGCCCACCAGGATCACGACCAGGACGGTCACCAGCGTGGCGTTTCCGCCGTAGGCCAGGGCCCGCTGTGTCTGTCGGCTCAGCGCCATCGCCGGCTCTCCAGGGTGCGGTAGGTGAGGAAGAGGAACACGAACGCGAAGGCCACGAAGTACGCCACGTCTGCCGTATCCACCACCCCGCGCGTGAAGCCCCGCAGGTGGGGCAGGAGCGCCAGCTTGTCCAGCCACTCCTGGGCCCCGGAGCCGACCAGCGTGTCCGCGTTCCCGATCAGCCAGAAGGGCAGCAGCAGCACGATTCCGCCCATGCCCGCCGCGACCTGATCATTGCTCAGCGACGACGCGAAGAGCCCCGCCGCCGTGAAGGCCGCGCAGGTCAGCCACAGCCCGATGTACGAGGTGAACACGACGCCCCAGTCGGGGTCGCCGTAGAACTCCAGGACGAGGGGGAAGATGAGGGTCCCGGCCAGCATCATCGTTGTCAACACCAGGGACGAGAGCCACTTGCCCAGGATGAGGGCCACCGGGGAGAGCGGCGAGGTCATCAGCAGCTCGAAGGTCCCCGAGCGCGACTCCTCGGCAAAGTGCCGCATGGTCAGCATGGGCAGCACAAAGAGCAGGGCGATCGCCAGGTTTCCGATCATCACCCGCAGGCTCGCCTCGCCGGTCATCACGATGCCCAGGTAGAAGAAGAGCCCCGCGAGAAAGAGGAAGACCCCCAGGAACACGTAGGCCAGGGGGGTCACGAAGGTGACCTTGAGCTCCTTCTTGAGGAGCGTCCACACCGCCCGCATCACAGCTCTCCTTCGGCGCCGACCAGGGACAGGAAGGCGGACTCCAGGGTGGGGGCGACCCGCTCCAGGGCGCTCAGGCCCCAGCCCTGCGCGGTCACCGCCTTGGCCACGGCCTCCCGCGGGTCCGCGGGCGCCGAGATCTCCAGCACGCCATCCACCGGGCGCACGCTGCCGACCTCTGGGAGCTCGCCCACCAGGCGGGCCGCCGCGTCCAGATCCGGGCAGGACAGCCCCACCCGATAGCGCACCGGCGCGTGGGCCTCGCGGACCTGGGCCAGGGTGCCCTTGGCGGCCAGCTCCCCCTTGTTGATGACCACCACGTCGTCGCAGAGGGCCTCGACCTCCCGCAGGATGTGGGTGGACAGCACGATGGTGTGGTCGCCGCGCAGCTCCGCGATGAGCTTGCGCACGCCCACCACCTGCGCCGGATCCAGGCCCGAGGTGGGCTCGTCCAGGATCAGCACGGGCGGGTCGTGGATCAGCGCCTGCGCCAGCCCCACCCGCTGCTTGTAGCCCTTGGACAGGCTGCCCAGGATGCGGCGCTCCCAGCCCCGCAGGCCCACGCGCTCCATCACCTCGCCGATGCGGCGCAGGGCGTCGGCCCCGTAGATGCCGCGCAGCTCGGCCACGAAGCGCAGGTAGTCCCCCACCGAGAGCTCCTTGTAGAGCGGCGGGGTCTCGGGCAGGTAGCCGACCCGGCGCTTGACCTCCATGGGCTGCTCGAACACGTCGAAGCCCGCCACCTTGGCGGTCCCTTCAGTCGCTGGCAAGAACCCGGTCAGCACCCGCATCGTGCTGCTCTTTCCCGCGCCATTGGGCCCGATGAACCCCAGCACCCGCCCCTTTTCCACCGAGAAGCTCAGGTCCTTGACGGCGACGAAGGGACCGTAGCGCTTGGTGATCCCGACAACCTCGATCATGGGGCTCCTGCCGGGCGGATTGAAACTCGCCCCGGGGTCGTTTACATCTCCCCAACCCTAATGCATGCGCGCCCCCAGCGCCTCCTTGGAGCCCCCGTGCCCCCCTCCATCGGGCCCGCCCACCAAAGCGACCTGGACGCCATCGCCGAGATCGAGGCCGTCGGCATGCAGGGCGGCTGGTCCCGCGCGCAGCTCGCCGAGGAGCTGGACAACCCCCGCTCCCACCTGCTGGTCGCCCGCGCCCCCGCCGGGATCCAGGGCCACGCGGTCGCCTGGGTGGTCGCCGACGAGGTCCACATCCAGACCGTCTGCGTGCACCCCCAGGCCCGCCGACAGGGCCTCGGTCGCGCCCTGGTGCAGGCCCTGTTGGAGACCGCCACCGGGCCCGCGTTGTTGGAGGTCCGCGCCTCGAACACCCCCGCCATCACCCTCTACAGCCGCTTGGGCTTTCAGCAGGTCGGCCGCCGACCCCGCTACTACGCCGACGGCGAAGACGCCCTGCTCATGACCCTGGAGCGCCCTTGAGCCTGCTCATCCTCCTCCCCGCCCTGGCCCAGGCCGCCTGCGAGCCCCCCGCCGACGCCGTCGCGGAGTTCCAGGTCACCCCGGAATACGTGGGCGGCTTCCCCTTGATGATCGAGCTGCGGGCCGGCGACTCCGCCGAGCGCCTGCACGACGCCGTCAAGACCCTGGACACCCTCTCCGTCCCCGCCACCCTCGTGATGCGCACCGAGCAGGCCAGCGAACAATCCGAGTGGCTCTTTGGCGTCGTGGAGGCCGGCCACGAGCTCGCCCTCTACAGCACCCAGACCGAGCTGGTCGGGGCCCCCCTCCCCAAGCTCTCCGCCCCCTGGCTCAGCGCCATCAAGGCCCAGTCACGGGCAGGCAAGCGCAGCTCCGGCGTGCGCCCCACCGCCTGGGCCACCGACCTGCCGCTCTCCCGCGCCGCCGACCTGGCCGTCGAGCAGTCCCGCCTCAGCCACGTCCTCCTGGACAGCACCGACGCCAAGCCCCACCGGGTCAAGCGCATCGACGGCACCCGCGGCACCGCCCTGGTCCTCCCCGCCCCGGCCATCGGCTGCGCCGGCACCGTGTCCGCCACCCACTGGGGCCTGGACGAGGTCAGCCTCACCCTGGAGCAGCTCCCCGCCCTGCGCCTCCCCGTGCTTCGCCTGCGCCTGGAGGCCGATGCACTGGGTCCCGAGCAGCTCCAGATCCTGGAGGGGTGGATCACCCAGGTCGCCCAGCCCGCCGGCATCCGCTTCCTCACCACCTCGCAGGTCACCCCGGAGATCCCCCTCTCCCAGGCCCCCCCCGAGGCCACCGAGGGCCGCTCCCTCCCCCTGGACACCCTGCAGCAGGCCGCCGCGCAGCTCTACGCCACCCCCCTGTCCGCCAAGCTGCCCGCCACCGTCCAGGGCTACAACCTCACCGAGCTCTTCCTGGGCCTCTGCCTGCACAGCGCCGCCGTGCTCAAGGGGGAGGAGATGCCCCAGGTGCTGCGACTGGGTCTGCTCACCGCCCCGGCTGAGTCCTCAAAGTCCACCGTGCCTGGGATGGTCAGCGCAAGCGAGGTCAGGCTGGCCGCCGCCGATCTGGCCCCCCGACTGCGCGACCGCATCCCCAACCTGGTGGACGTGGGCGACAAGCTGCTGGCCGCCCGCGAGATGCTCTGGGCCATGGCCTGGACCGTGGCCGAGTCCCCCGCGCCCGAAGACAGCGTGGAGGTCCAGCTCGTCCAGGACCCGCTGCCCAGCGCACCGGATCTGGGCTGGGGCGCGTCCGCCGGCTGAACCTCCGGTGGCTCAGCCGCTGAGAGCGGGGCCGCTCAGGAGGCGCCGAAGCGGTACTTCTTGCCGAAGGGCTGCGCCCGGCTGATCTTCTGGAAGCTCCACTGGCTGACCTGGCGCTTCATGCAGGACTCCAGGCCAGCGTCGCTCGCCCCCTGGGCCTTCACCACCACCTGCGAGGTCGAGCCGTCCGGGTTCACCACGAAGGTGATCTGCCAGACGCCCTTGAGGGATGGGTTGGCCTTGAGCTCGTTCTCGTAGCAGGTCTTGATCTGGCCGGAGTAGCGCTTGAGCGCGCCACCCACCATGGCCTGGATCTCCGCCGGGTCGGTCAGCACGACGTCCTTCCGGGAGACGCCGATGGAGGGCCCCCCGCTCACGGAGGGCACGCCCATGCTGGTGGTGCTCAGGCTGGGGCCATCGCTCGCGCTCTTGGCGACGCCGCCGGAGCCCTCGTCCGCGAAGCGATCGCTGCCAGCGCCGAAAGCGCCCGCGTCCTCTTCGGGGGGAGGAGGCCGGTTGCCGCCCTTGGGCTTGGTGCCGCCGGCGGAGGCCACCGCCACGGGCTTCTCGGGCTCGCTGTCGGCAGTGATCGTCTCGATCTCGTCCGCGTCCAGCATGAAGAAGTCGGCCTCGACCTCCTCGGCCAGGGCGGCGGCGATCCGCTCCTCTTCGAGCTGACCCTGGTACCAGAACCAGCCACCCGCGCCGCCAGCGGCGACGAGCAGGGCCAGGAGGATGCCGATGCGCCCGGCGCTCTGCTTGCGCTCCTGCGAGGCCTCGGCCTGGGCTTCCGCCTGCTGGGCCTCCACGCCGGGATCCGTCGCGGCCTCCTCGCCAGGGATGAGGTTGAAGCAGTTCGGGCAGTTGCCGCCGAGCCGCGCAAGCTCATCACTCACACTGCCATTGCAGAAGGGGCAGGAAGCCATCAGTCCTCCGCAGGAGTCCCTGCAAGGTTTGAAAGTCGTCGGAAGTTACCACCCCGGCCCGGAGTCGGGCAAGGCTGGCCCGACAGGGTCGACAGGCCAGCGCAAGTGCCGGAGCGCTCACTGGGAAGGGACAGCATGCAAGGCCCTTCGGTTCCCGGCCCACCGCACTTGAGCCCGGGACCTGTAGACTGGGCGCTCCCGCCCCTCTCAGAGGCACCATCCGAGGCACCATGGGCTCCACCCGAGACTTCCTCCGCTCCATCGCCACCGACGCCGCCCTCCCGGTCACCCGCCAGCTCCTGGAGGACGTGGTCATGGAGACGCTCAACGAGCGCCAGGTGCCCACGCGGACCGACTACCAGGAGCTCCGGGACGTCGTGAACCAGATGCGCGGCCAGGCCTCCAGCGCGGCGAACGGCACCAAGAAGCTGGACAAGGAGCTGGAGAAGCTGCGGGCCCAGGTCCAGGCCCTGGTGGAGCAGAACCAGGCGCTGCAGGCCCGGATCGAGGCGCTGGAGGGGCGCTGATCACCGGGAGTCTGCACCACCCCTACTTGGGCAGCACCACCCCATACCAGTGATCCAGGACCACCACGAGGACATTGCAGGCCGCGTGGAAGAAGGCCCCCGCGAGCACGCTGCCCGTGCGCTCCCGGATCAGCCCGAAGAGCAGGCTGGGGAAGAAGATCGCGAAGTGCCACCACTGGAAGGTCACCACGCTGTGCCCGAAGGCAAAGAACAGCGAGGTGATCCACAGCGAGTGCGAGAAGGGGATCCCGAAGATCTGGAAGCGGCGCTCGAAGAGCTCGTTGAGCCGCGTCTGCATCCAGCCCCGGTAGAAGAACTCCTCCGGGATGGCCACGAAGAAGACCTGGTAGAGCAGCAGCGTGCCCAGCTCCGGGGGGATCGCCCCCGCCCCGAACTGCTTGCCGAACACCTGGGTGGTCCAGAGGTGGTAGAGCGGCAGGTAGGGCACCAGGAACAGCAGCGTCCACAGCCCCGCCTCCTTGAGCGCCCCCAGCCAGGCGCGCCAGTCGGAGAACGCGGGCACCGACAGGCGGTAGGCGTAGGAGTCCACGCCCCGCAGGCGACACACCCACACCGGCGCGTAGATGAACAGCACCGGCACCAGCGCCAGGATGACCTCGCTGATGGAGAAGAGTCCCGCGATCTGGGTACCGGGCAGCAGCTCGGAGACGGTGACGACTCCCCGGATGAGCAGCAAGGTCCCCAGCCACACCCCCACCAGCTCCCACCAGACCTTCTTGCGGGCCTGGGGCTCGAACACGCTGGCGCGGTCCCCGAGCTGCAGGGGCTCGGGCGTAGGGGCCCCCTGGCTCAAGCCGGGTCCGCGGTCTTGGGCTTGTGGGAGAGCCCGCCGCTGCGGAAGCCCTCCAGGTCCAGGGTCACCCAGCGGAAGCCCTCCTGCTTGCAGGCGTTCACGACGGTCTCGCGCATCCCCTCCTGGGTGAGCAGGTGGAGCTGATCCACCGGGAGCTCGATGCGGACCATCGGGACTTCTTCCATCAGGTGGAAGCGCACGCGGAACTGGCCAAAGCCCAGGGTGCGCAAGATGGACTCGACCCGCTGCACCTTGCGCACGCGCGGCTCGGTCACCCGGGTCCCCACCGGGAAGCGCGAGCCCAGGCACGCAAAGCTGGGCTTGTCCCACACGGGGATCCCCAGGCTGCGCGCCGCGTCCCGCACCGCCGCCTTGTCGAAGCCGGCCTCCACCAGGGGGTGCCGCACGCCGTTCTCCGAGCTGGCCACCAGGCCCGGGCGGTGGCCGCCCAGGTCGTCCAGGATCGTGCCGTCCATGATGTGGGCCAGCCCCAGCGCGGTCTTCTGATCGCGCGCCAGGTCGTAGAGCTCGGACTTGCAGAAGTAGCAGCGGTCGCCCGCGTTGGCCGCGTAGCCCTCGCGCTCCAGCTCCTTGGAGTCCACGACCACGTGGCGCATGCCGAGCTGGGCGGCGATGCGCTTGGCCTCCGCCGCCTCCTCCGGGGGGAAGGTGGGGCTGTCGGCGGTCAGCGCCACGGCGCGATCCCCCAGCTCCTGGTGGGCGACCGCAGCGACCAGCGCCGAGTCCACACCACCGGAGAAGGTCACCAGCACCGAGCCGGCGTCCCGCATCAGGGCGCGCAGTTGCTGCATGGGGGTGGCGTTCATCCGAGGCTCCTTCGCGGCTGTACCCTCTAACCCGGGCTACAGGCTCTGACCCCAGCGCGGCCGCCGCTGTATCATCCAACCCCAAGGAGCACGCTCCCGTGAGCCGACTTCCCATTGGCGCGATCCTGGTCGAGCTGGACCTGCTCCAGCCCACCCAGGTGGACCTCATCCTCAGCGCCCTCAAGGAGCGCCAGCGCGGCCGCTTTGGCGAGCTGGCCGTCGAGATGGGCCTCGTGGACGACGAAGGCCTCGCCCGCGCACTGGCGCACCAGTTCAGGCTCCCCCACCTGGCCAACCGACAGGTGGACTCCCTGGAGATCGACCCCCACCTGCTGGGCCTCTTCCCCCGCAGCTTCCTGCGGCGCGAGCTGGTCGTCCCCACCTACCTGGACAGCGAGCGCGGCACCCTCTCCCTGCTCACCGCCGACCCCACGGACGTCCCCAGCCTGGAGCGCATGCAGCAGCTCGCCCAGGCCCGTCAGCTCCGCCTCTTCGTCACCACCCGCCGCGCCCTGGTGGACCTGCTGGACCGCCACACCGACCGGTCCGGAGAGGAAGACGTCGAGGACTCCGCCAGCTCCGCGATGCAGCTCCCCGCGCGCCGCCCCGGTCTGGCCATCTTCGAGCCCGAGCCCGCCCGCCAGGCCGCTCTGCGCCGACTCCAGACCGTCGAAGGCGGCGACGCCCGCCTGCTCTCCGACCCCGACGAGGTCACGGCGGTCCTGGAGAACGGCGGCGCCTGGCGCGTCACCTACCGGCAGGCCCTCGCCGACAGCACCCGCTCCCACGAGCAGGTCTGGCGCCGCGCCCGCCCGGGGGTGCGTATCGACCGCGTGGAGGGCTTCTCCCCCCAGTTCGCCGGAAACAACGCCGCCCTCTCCGGCCTGCTCCTGGAGGCGCTGGTCCGCGCCCACCACCCGGAGCCCGGCGACCCCACCCGCCAGGACGTCCAGACCCTGCTCGAGCTGATCGAGGACCTGGGGCTGGAGCCCGCCCGCGCCACCGCTGCCGGCACGCTGCTGCTCTTTCGGCGGGGGCTCGGATCCGGGTGGACCCCACCCTCCGTGGCCGGCCTCTCTGGGCTGGCCCAGGCGCTCTCCGATCGGGCAGCGCAGGGGGCCGCAGGCGAGGACATGGCGGTGGAGGCCCTGCTGGCCCTCGAAGAGCCGGAGCGCGCCGACCTGCACCCCGCCGTCAGCTCCGCCTTGGACCGCCTGGCCCGCCGCCGGGAGCTCGCCGAGCGCGTGGCCCAGGGGGAGCCGCTGGAGACCCCGGCCGGCGACCTGCGCGCCCTGCTCCGCGTCCTGGCCGCCCAGCGCGCCACCTGCCGCATCCGCCTCTCCGGCGCCGCCCGCCTGGGCGATCTCGGCATCCGCGAGGGCCGCCTGGTGCACGCCGTCCACGGCGAGATCGTCGGCACCCAGGCCCTGGGCGCCCTGCTCAACCAGCAGGCCGGCACCCTGCGCCTGGAGTTCAGCGAGATGAAGGGCACCCTGGACCTGGAGCTGGACGAGCTGCTGGACTGATTGCCGGCAGCGGCCCATGTGACTACCCAGTCATGGTGACCACCCGGTCACACAACTGGAGTCGCCTATGTCCACCGTCCTGATCACCGGCGCCAACAGCGGCATCGGCTTCGCCGCCAGCCAGCAGCTCGCCCAGCGTGGGGCCCGCGTTTTGATGGCCTGCCGCTCTGCGGAGCGGGGGCAGGCCGCGCTCGATCGCATCCGCAGCGCGCAGCCCGACGCGGACCTGGGCCTGGTCCAGCTCGACATGTCCTCGCCGGCGTCCATCCGTGCAGCGGTGTCGGGGCTCCAGGGAGCTGGAGAGGGTGTGGACGCGCTGGTGCACAACGCCGCGATCTTCGATCTCAACCAGAGCGGCCCGGTGATGACCGCCGAGGGCCTGGAGCGCTTCTGGGCCACGAACCTGGTGGGGCCTGTGCTGCTCACGCGGCTGCTGATGCCCACGCTGCTCGCCCGCAAGGCCCGGGTGATCTGTGCGAGTTCCAAGGGGCTGCTGGCCATGCCCTTCCTCAAGCTGGACCCCCAGGCGGTGGCCGCCGGCCAGGGCTTCACGCCCACCAAGGCCTACTACCAGTCCAAGCTGGCCCTGCTGATCTGGGCCCAACACCTCGCACAGACCCAGCCGGAGCTGGCCGTGAACAGCGTCTGGATCCCCTCGGTGAGGCTGGATCCGGGCCGCGAGCCCGAGATGGGGGCGCTGCAGGCCTGGGTCTACCGGATGAAGGCCAAGCAGGCGCTGGATCCCCAGGAGATGGCCCCCACCTATGTCTCGCTGGCGCTGGATGCGGAGTGGTCGGAGCGAACCGGGACGCTCGTGGACCACCACCTGGCCTCTGTGTCCCTCCCCCGCCGGGCCCAGGATCCCACCACCCGCGAGGACACGCTGGCGTGGATCCAGGCGCACGTGGGCTGAGCCTGCGACAACCAGCCACATCCCCGGCGCCTTGGTGGTGGATACAGAGTGGGTGAGACAAGGAGACCGCCATGTACACGCGCCTCGCTCTCTTGCCCCTGGCCCTGCTCAGCCCGCTGGTGATGGGCCTCGGCTGCACCGATCTGTACGAGGAGCCCGACGAGGGCCTCTTGTGGGTGGTCGAGGCCGAGGACGGCGGCGCGCTCAGCTACGACGCCTATGAGGTTCAGCTCGTCTGGGAGGGCGGGACCGGGTACTCCGAGGTCACCTTGGAGTCCAGCGACGACTACCAGGTGACCTGGGCCCAGTCGCTGGTCGACGACAAGGCCGGCGGGGTCGCACAGATGACCGCCTACGAGTCCCGGGACCCGATGGGCCCCGACTACGACAAGCCGCTGTCTGAGACGCGCGAGCTGGTGTTCGAGGACGGGCAGACGAGCGAGGGCCGCTTGGTGCTGGTCTACGTCAGCGAGTAGTCACTCCAGCGGCAAGCGCTCCCACACGACCACCTTGCCGCCCTCCTGCAGCGGGTGGGTCCAGACCACTCGCAGATACATCTGGGCCTGCTCGAAGGCCTCCAGGGTGAGCGGATACGCCTCCGCGTCGACGTGGTGTTTCTGCATCAGAGCCACCACCTCGGCGCGGCTGGGGTAGTCCGCGCTTGTCGCATTTTCACGCACGATCACGATGTGTGTCGCGTTGCCCGAGACCTCGGCGGTGCCCACCGGATCCCCGATGACCCCGCGCACCCGGGCGCCCGGCAGGCGCTCCCGGAGCCCAAGCACCACGTAGCCCTCGTACCAGGTGTGGTCCTCGCCGAAGACGACGATCTCCTGGGCGCCCTGGAGTTCTTGCGACAGCGCGTTGACAGGCAGCTCCAGGCCGCGCGGAGGCAACGCCATGGGGTGTCGGGGCGCGACCCAGGCCAGCGGCAGCGCTTCGGCTCCGGCGCCCGGGAGACCCGGATCGCGCCCCCACATGCGCGCGGACATCTGGACGCCTCCGACGCCCAGGAGCCCCAGTCCCAGGGCCCAGCCCCAGCGAAAACGCGACAGCGCATCTGTCACAAGAACCGCCAGACACCCCAGCATCGGCAGGCTGTAGAAGTTCTGCTTCTTGAGGATCAGGGTGAACAGCGCCAGGCTGCCCCAGACCACCAGCAGCGGCACCCGCAGGCGCTTGGGCTCGCGGCTGGCCAGGCCCAGGCCCACCAGCCCCGCGGCCCCCAGGATCAGCCCGAGCTGACCGTCCAGCAGGGCGAGCAGGTACCAGGCCCAGGTGGTCCACTCGGTGCGGCTGCGCGCCTCGGTCTGGGTGCCGGCGGCGTCGATCTCGCCCGTGCCGGTCTGGGAGGTGAGCTCGTGCAGGTGGATCTGGAAGAAGTCCCAGTGCCACCACCCCACACAGATAAGCAGCAGCGCCGCGACCAGCGCCCCGTTCCGCAGCGACAGCTTGCGCCGCAGCGGGTCGCGCAGGGCAAGCCCCCACTCCACCAGCAGCGGTGGCACCAGGAAGAAGGCGACGCTCAGGCGGTCCATCATCAGGCCGCCGCCAAGCGCCAGGGCGAAGAGAAGACTGTGTCGGGTGTGGGCCAGCCCGCGGGAGCGCAGCAGCGCCCAGGCGCCGAAGGTGGTCCACGCCGTGAGCGCCACGCTGGGTTCGTAGCGGACCAGGTTGCCCATGACCGCGGGGATCACCAGCATGGCCGGCATGGCCCAGAGCCCCGCGCGGCGGCTGCCCAGATCCCGGCCCAGCCAGTAGGCGCTGCCCAGCAGCAGGGCCAGGTGCCCCAGGTTGCTGGCGACCATGGCCCGGTGGGTGTCCCCCAGCGCCCGGAACAGCGGCCAGGGCCACAGGTAGAAGCCGGGCGGCCAGTAGTTCCCCCGCAGCAGGCCCCCCAGGGTGCCCCAGTCGTGCTGCGCCCAGGCCTGCCAGAGGTCCATGGCGTTGCCTACGTGCAGGTACTCGTTCTGGTGCCCGTCCGGCAGGCCGTTCTGCGCCCACCAGAGCTGCTGCAGCGCCCCCGCGATCCCCAGCACGAGCGCCCCCACGGCCCAGGGCAGGGCGCGGTCCAGCCAGCGGCGATGTCGTTGCGAGAGGGCCAAGCTGCGGTCCTGGCGGCGGAAAGTGCAAGGGTGGGGCGCCGCAAAGGCTACCCTGAAAGCAGGAGAGCCCATGCCCCACAGCACCCCTGGACTTCGCGTCGCGCTGGTCTACCCGCCCTACGGCCCCGTCAAGAACGAGCCCGGCATCAAGGCGGTCAAGGAGAACTACGGCATCTTTCCCAGCCTCTCGCTGCTCTACGTCGCGGGCATCCTGGAGGCCGCCGGCTGCGAGGTCCTGTTCATCGACGCGCACGCCGAGGGCCTGACGCTGGAGCAGACGGTGGCGCGCCTGCAGGCCTTCGACCCCAGCTACATCGGCTACACCATCACCACCTACCTCTTCTTCCAGACCCTGGACTGGATCAAGGCCATCAAGGAGCAGGTGCCGGTGCCCGTGCTGGTGGGCGGCGTTCACCTGTCGATCTACCCCACCGAGACCTTGCACCACGACGCCATCGACTACGCAGTCACCGGCGAGGCCGAGCTCTCCCTGCCCGAGCTGCTGCACACCCTGGAGACCGGCGGGGACCTGCGCGATGTGCGCGGCATCGCCTTCCGGCCCAACGGCCCCGTCTCCGAGGGCGGTCAGGTCGTGGTCACCCCGGCGGCCGACACGGTGGACGTCAACGAGGCTCCCCTGCCCGCCCGGCACCTGCTCGACAACACGATCTATCACAGTTTCATCAGCAAGTACAAGAACTTCTCGGTCTTCATCACCAGCCGCGGCTGCCCCTACAAGTGCATCTTCTGCGAGCAGGGCTCCAAGGCCTTCCGGGCGCGCAGCCCCAAGAACGTGGTGGACGAGCTGGAGATCTGTGTCAAAGAGCACGGCATCCGCGAGCTGGACTTCTTCGACTCCAGCTTCACCATCCGCAAGAACCGGGTCATCGCGATCTGTGACGAGATCAAGCGCCGCAAGCTGGACATCGTCTGGGCGGCGCGCACCCGCGTGGACTGTATCAACCGCGATGTCCTCGCCAGCATGCGCAGCGCCGGCTGCTCGCGCATCTACTACGGAATCGAGAGCGGTAACCGCGAGATCCTGCGGGTGCTCAAGAAGTCCACCTCCCTGGACGTCATCAAGCGCGTGGTGGCCGACACCAAGGCCGAGGGCATTGACACCTTCGGCTACTTCATGGTGGGCAACCCCTACGAGACGCCCACCACCATCCGGCAGACCATCCGGCTGGCCATGGACCTGGACCTGGACTACGCACAGTTCTCCAAGGTCACCCCCATGCCCGCGACCGAGATGTACACCATGCTCATGCAGGAGACCGGGCGCGACTACTGGCGGGAGTTCGTGCTGAATCCCCACAGCGACCTGGTCCCCCGCCCCCGCTGCGACATGACGGACGCCGAGATCCAGCGCTGGACCCGGCTGGCCTATCTGCGCTTCTACTACAGACCCAGCATGATCAAGAAGCGCCTGGCCGCCGTGGAGAGCATGGACGAGCTGCAGCGCAGCGTACAGACCGCCTGGCAGATGGTGGTCGAGCGCCAGCTCGGTGAGGACGCGACCGGGATGGAGGTCGTGGGTTGAGGCTGGAGCGGCTGCCTCCCACAGACTGGGAGCGCTTCCGGGCCATCCGCCTGCGCAGCCTGCGTACAGATCCCCACGCCTTCGGCAGTGAGTATGCCGAGGTGTCCTCGCGTCCACCACAGAGCTGGATCGGGCAGCTCGAGGGTCTCCCCACCTGGGTGGTGAGCCACGAAGGGCGCGACCAGGGCGTCGTCCGCTTCGTCCCCTCCTCTGAGCACAGTCCGGCCGAGCTGATCAGTCTGTGGGTGGCCCCCGAGGTCCGCGGCCAGGGGGTGGCGAGGCGGCTGATACAGTGCGTCATCGACGCGGTGCGGGAGCAGGGGGAGGAGCGGCTGCGGCTCGCTGTGAAGGCGGACAACCACACCGCTCTGGGTCTGTATGGCGCCCTGGGTTTTGTGGAGATCGCGACCGCCGGCGAGGAGCTGCTGATGGAGCTCAGGCTCTGATCACTCCACCCGCAGCACCGTCATCATCCCGCCCTCGGCGTGAGGCAAGATGTGACAGTGCGCCATCCAGTCCCCTGCGTTCTCCGGATTCACCAGCAGGCGCACGGTCTGGCGGATCTCCAGGTTGAGGGTGTCTTCGATGCGCTGGTGCTGGGGGGCCACGCCGTCGATGGAGAGGACCTCGAAGTGCATGCCGTGCAGGTGGAAGGGGTGCTCGGTGGCGGAGAGGTTGCGGACCTCGATGATGGCGGGCTCTCCGGGGGGGATGCTGCCGATGGTGACGTCCGGGAAGGCCTCTCCGTTGATGCGCCACTGACCGGTCTGCTCGTCGCCCTGAAAGACGTAGCGGAGGTCTGTGTGACCCGGGTCCGCGGTGGGCGCGGTGCCTGACCAGCCAAAGTCCAGGCCAGGGTGCTGGACGCCGGACTCCTGGAGCTCCAGGCGCATGAGCTCGAAGGGCTCCCCCAGGGCGTGCTCGCCCGCCACAGACCACGGCTGGGACCACAGGACGATGTCTGTGTCACTGGGCGAGAGCTCCAGCACGGCGCGGTCCCCGGGGCCCAGGACCACGGGGGAGTCTGTGATGGGTGCGGGCAGCAGGCCCTGGTCGAAGGCCACCACGCGCAGGGTGTCGGCGGAGAGGGCCAGGTAGCCCATGTTGGAGACGTTCACGACGCGCACCAACACAGACTCGCCGCCGTTGACGGGGTGTACGGGCTGGCTGAGGCCGTTGACGGTCCAGTCGTGCTCCTGGAACACAAAGCCACTGTGATGCCCCTGGTCCGGGGACTCCCCCCAGGTGTCCGCGACGACGATGAGTTCGTGGTCGGGGGTGGGCCAGGTGGGGTCCTGCACGATGAGCACGCCATACAGACCCCAGTCCACCTGCCGCTCGGTGTCGAAGTGGGGGTGGTACCAGCCGGTGAAGGGCGCGCTCAGGGTGAAGTCCACGTCCATGCTGGCGCCGGGCTGGATGGGGCTGGACATCCAGGGGACGCCGTCCATCTCGAAGGGCACGTTGGCGCCGTGCCAGTGCACGGTGGTCTGGTCCTCCAGGCCGTTGTCGATCTGTGTGAGGAGCTGCTGACCGGGCTGCAGGCGGATGACCGGCCCGGGGACCTGGCCGTTGTAGGCGTAGCCGCTGACCTGGAGCTCGCCGATGCTGAAGTCCAGCGGGGCGGCGCTCAGGGTGAGCTCGAAGGCGTCTGTGTCGGGATCCTGGTCCACGGCCTCGGCCGGATTCTGGAAGAGAGGAGGAGGCTGGGGGGCGCTGTCCACCGCTGAGTCCACCCCCTGGGGGCTGTCGGTGGGCTCCGAGTCCGTATCCGCCCCCTTGGCGCAAGCGAGGACCAGCGAGATCAGGGCGATCACAGCGAGCTCCCGGCCATCAGCGTGTCCGTGACGCTCCAGCCCTTCTCCGCGGCCAGATCCCAGGCGGTGTCGCGGTGCAGGAGCTGGGCGTCGACCTGGAGGGTGCCCGCGCACTCGGGCAGGGTCCAGCTCTGGGTGACCGAGGCGCTGGGCGCGATGCGGTTGTCGGCGAGCAGGTCCACGGCGGCGTGGTGCGGGACCATCGGCGTGCCGTCCGCGTCGACCAGCAGGCGCTGGAAGCTCACGCCAGGGGTGCCGGCCAGGGCGGTCAGGGCCAGGGTGTCCTCGACGGCGGGCAGCAGGTGGATGCGGTCTCCGGAGGGGATGGGTGCGGAGGTGGTGAGGGCGCCGGTCCCGGACACCGAGATCACCTCGACCTCCCCCACCACGCGCAGGTCCTGGAGGCCGCCGTACTGGGCATCGCTGCCGTCGAAGGGGCCCCAGCCCTGGTAGTTGAGCGCGCCGGCGATCTGGACCACGCGGAGGCGCTGTCCCGGCTGGGCGTCGGGCCAGAGGCCCCAGTCCTGGGTGGACTCGCGGGTCTCCAGGGCGCCAGACCAGGTGGGGAGCGCGGGGCCCTGGAGCTCGACGGGGCTGCCATCGCAGGTCGCCTGGACGCTCAAGATGAGCTGCCGCATGGGCTCGCCGGTGGGGATGAAGTGGGCGGGGCCGACGTTGGAGACGGTGGCGCTGAGGGTGTCGCCGTCGCGCTCCAGGTCCAGGGCGGCGGCGAGCTGGAGCATCTGGCTGTCGGGGCTGCGGGGGCCCACCCACTGGTGGCGGCGGACCTGGCCTTCGGGGCGGTACCAGCCGGGGACCACGCCGGGGTCGAGGTCGACGAGGTTGCCCAGGTCGGCGGCGTTCCCGACGCTGGGATCCGGCGGCATGTGGCAGGACTGGCAGCTCACGGCGTCGCCCAAGGGGCCGTCGCGCCACTCGGACCAGGTGGTGTGGACGGGCAGGCCCTGGGGCCAGCGGCTGGCGTCCACGGACTGCTCGGGGACCAGGGCGTCCTGCCAGTGTTCGTGGCAGCCGGCGCAGAGGCTGCCGTCCTGGAAGTGGTCGCGCTGGACGGCGCCCATCACCGGCGAGGGGACATCGGCGAAGGGGCCGAAGACCTGGGGGTACCAGTCCTGGCCGAAGGCGCCGGTCTCGGTGGGGCGCAGCAGGCTGAGCTTGCCGGCGACGCCGGGCTCCGCGGCGCTGGGGTCGGTGGACTCGACCTTGTGGCAGACGTCGCAGTGGACGCCGAACTCGTAGGCGAAGCCGGTGGCGTCGTGCAGGTCACGGCCCCCGGTGACGCCGTCGATGCCGGGCGCGTGGCAGTCGGCGCAGGCTCCGAAGGCGGTCGCGGTGTCCTCGCAGGTGCCGGGATCGCAGAGGTTGAGCTGCGGCAGGGTGCCGTGGTCGGTGAAGCAGGCGGGCTCGGGCTCCCCGGTCCCTGGCGCCTCCCCCTCGGCCCAGGTCCCCTGGCCCTGCTCACACTCGGCCTGGGTCCAGGCGCTGGTGCCGGCGTAGAGCTGCTGCACCCAGGGGTTGGACGCGGCCTGACGGTGGGGGCTGGAGAACCAGTCGCGGTTGATGGTCTTGTGGCAGTGGGAGCACTGCTCGGTGGTGTCGGTGATGTCGGGCTCGCCCGGGTCGCGGAAGCGGTAGTCGGGGTTGTCCTGGGGGCTGATGGGCGTGAGCTCGAGCTCCAGGAGCTGGCCCTGGTCCTGGGCGTCCACGCCGACGCTGCCGGTGCGCGCCTGGGGGTGGGCGGCGACGATGGCGTGCTCCCCGGCCGCGCTGAGGTCGATCTGGAGGGTGGCCTGGCCGCTGGCGTCGGTGGTGACGGGGGACTGGGAGCCACCCTGTTGGACAGTGGCGTCGGGCAGGGGTGCGCCGTCCAGGAGGACCTGGATGCTGACGCTGATGGACTCCGGCTCCGCGACGACGGGGCTGTCGCTGGGGCTGTCGGTCGGGGTGAAGTCGGTGGGGGTGGCGGGCCCGTTGCAGGCCAGCAGGAGGGACCAGATCATGGCGCTCGTTCGGCGGGGATCCAGACTGTAGCCGGGGGATCGGCTCCTGCCAATTTTCGTAATAGTCTCAGGGATTTGAGAATATTCTTAAATCCGGAGAAGGGGGGATGGGGCAAGCTGCTGAAAGGTGGTGTTGGCACGCTTGTTGCTTCGTTGGCCGGCATGATGTTCCTGCTTCTGATGAGCGCCGCCGTGGACCCCGACGTCCTGGCGGAGCGGGCCCTGGCCCAACACCCCAGCCTGGAGGCGCAGGCCGCCCAGACCCGCAGCCTGGAGGCGCTGGTGCCCACGGCGGGGGTGTGGATGGACCCGATGTTCAGCGTCGAGCTGTCCAACCTGCCGCTGGACTCGGGGCAGCTCTCGGGGCACGGGATGGCGGGCGTGCAGCTCAAGGTGTCCCAGACCCTGCCCACGCCGGGGGCGATCCCGCTGCAGGAGTCGCTGGCGGGGGAGCGGGCGCACCTGGCCGCGCTCCGGGAGCAGGAGTCGGAGCTGCAGCTCCGGGTGGCGGTGCATCAGGCGGCCTGGGGGCTGGCGCTCCTGGCCGAGCTGGAGGCCATCACGGCGGCGCATGTGGACGCGGTGAGCGAGCTGCAGGGGAGCGCGCAGGCCCGCTACGAGGCGGGTCAGGGGGGGCAATCGGCGCTGCTTCGGCTGGAGCTGTTGCGCTCCCGGCTTGAGGACGAGGGCTTCACGTTGCAGCAGCGACGCCTGGCGCTGCGCTCGGAGCTGGAGGCGCTCGTGGGGCCCCTGGAGGGCGCGATGGAGATGCCTGCGGCCGCCCTGGGGCTCCCTCCCCTCCCCGACGCCGCGCAGTGGGAGCGGCCGGCGCTGCAGGCCTGGGAGGCGCAGGAGGCGCTGGCGCGGCAGCAGGCGGAGCTGGCGCGGGTGCAGGCGCGGCCACAGCCCACGGTCTGGGCGGGCTATCGCGTGCGGAACCAGCCGGCGGACGGGGTCGACCTGGCCTCGCTCGGGGTCTCGATGCCCCTTCCCAATGGGTCACGCAAGAAGGCCCAGGGGGTGGAGCAGTCGGCCCTGGAGCAGGCCGCAGCCGCCTCTTCCCAGAGAGCCGCGCTGGAGCTTGAGATCCAGGCCCAGGCCCAGGCGGCGCTGGCCCGCTGGGAGGCCGCGGCGGAGCGGGCGCGGCGCTTTGACCAGGAGCTGCTGCCCCAGGCGGCGCTGGTGCTGGAGACCACGCGGGGGGACTACGCGGTGGGGCGCGCGAGCTTCACCGATCTGTACGAGGCCCAGGTCGCGCTGCTGGAGCTGGAGCGGGCGCGGGCCGCCGCGGTGGTGCAGACCTGGAGGCAGCGCGCCTCCCTGGCGGGGGCCACGGGCCTCTGGACGGAGCTGTGATGCTGACCTGGCTGCTGCTGACCTTGAGCGTGCTGTGGGGCTGTGGCTCCCACGCGGACCACAGCGAGGCGACCGAGCAGGCGCCCCAGACCCTGTGGACCTGCCCGATGCACCCGGAGATCCTGCGCGAGGAGTTCGGGAGCTGCCCGATCTGCGGGATGGACCTTGTGGAGCGCTCGGGGGAGCCCGAGGCCGGGCACGCCGATCACAGTGGGCACGAAGGGCACAGCGGGGGCGAGGCGGTGCACATCGACGCCCACGTGGTGCAGAACATGGGGGTGCGCACCCAGCGACTGGAGCCCACCACCTTGAGCCGCCACCTGCGCGTGCTGGGCGAGGTCGAGGTCGGAGAAGACGAGCTGTCCGTGGTCAGTCTGCGGGTCTCGGGCTGGGTGGAGAAGGTCTACGTGGAGCGCACCGGGGACCCGGTCAAGGTGGGGCAGCGGCTCTTTGAGCTCTACAGCCCGGAGCTGGTGGCGGCCCAGGAGGAGTACCTGCTGGCGATCCGGACCCAGGGCTCGGACTCCCAGCTCGCGCGGTCGGCGCAGCGACGCATCGAGCTCTGGGGCATCGCGGCCCAGGACCTGCAGCGGGTGGCCAAGGCCGGGGAGCCCTCACGCACCCTGCCCATCCGCGCGCCGGGGGCCGGCTTCGTGTTGTCCAAGGCCGTGGTGGAGGGCGCCTCGGTGCAGGCCGGCCAGGAGCTGTACCGCATCGGAGATCTGCAGAGCATCTGGGTCACGGCCGAGGTCTACGAGTTCGAGGCGCCCTGGATCGAGGTGGGCCAGCCGGCCGAGCTGAGCCTGAGCTACGCGCCGGGCACCACGCTGCAGGGCTCGGTGGCCTACGTGTACCCGACCCTGGATCCCCTCTCCCGCACCCTGCGCGTGCGCCTGGAGTTCGAGAACCCGGGGGTGCGCCTCAAGCCGGGCATGTTCGCCACGGTGGACATCCAGGCGCAGCAGGCCCAGGAGGTGCTCGCCGTCCCCGGAGAGGCCATCTTGCGCAGCGGCAACCGGGACATCGTGTTCGTCCAGGCGGCGGCGGGCACCTTCGAGCCGCGGGAGGTCGGGCTGGGGCTCCAGGGCGACGGCCGCATGACGGAGATCCGGAGCGGGCTGCAGGCGGGCGATGAGATCGTGCTCAGCGGCCAGTTCCTGATCGACTCCGAGAGCCAGCTCCAGGAGGCCCTGCGCCAGATGACGGAGGCGCGCTGATGGCTGGCCAGGCGCCCTCCGATGGGCTGATCGCGCGGACCATCCAGGCCAGCGTCGACCGCCCGGCCCTGGTGGTGCTGCTGGCCGCGGTGCTGGCGCTGCTGGGGATCCAGGCGGCTCGGCAGACGCCCCTGGACGCCATCCCGGACCTGAGCGACACCCAGGTCATCGTGGTCACGCAGGCCCCCGGCCAGTCGCCCCAGGTGGTGCAGGACCAGGTCACGACCCCCCTGTCCGCGGCGCTGCTGACCACGCCGCAGTCCCAGGATGTGCGCGGCTACAGCTTCTTTGGCCTCTCGATGATCTACGTGGTCTTCGAGGACGGGATGCCCCTGTACGACGCGCGCTCGCGGGTGCTGGAGTCCCTGAGCGTGGCCCAGGCGCAGCTCCCCGAGGGCGTGACCCCGCAGCTCGGACCCGATGCGACTGGGGTGGGCTGGGTGCTCCAGTATCTGGTGACCGACTCCACCCCCACGGCGCAGGCTCTGCGCTCTGAGTGGGATGCGGATGAGGACGGCTTGGTGAGCGAGAGTGAGCTCCCCACCACCTGGCCCGAGATCCCCCCCGAGACCCTCGCTGCATTCGATCGCGACGGCGAGGACGGGCTGTCCGAGAGCGAGTGGCTGGCCCTGGCGAACTTCCGGGGCGTCGACCTGCAGCAGCTCCGCTCGGTGCAGGACTGGCAGCTTCGCTACGACCTGATGGCAGTGGAGGACGTGGCCGAGGTCGCGTCGGTGGGCGGCTTCGTCAAGCAGTACCAGGTGGTCGTGGACCCCGAGAAGCTGCGGGCCTTCGGGCTGCCCATGTCCGCGGTGCGCAAGGCCGTGAAGGAGGGAAACCAGGACGTCGGCGGGCGGGTGGTCGAGCTGGCCGAGACCGAGTTCATGGTGCGCAGCGAGGGGCGCATCCAGGGGGTCCAGGACCTGGAGGTGCTGCCGGTGGGCATGGCCAAGGACTCCCACACCCCCATCCTGCTGCAGCAGGTCGCGCACGTGCAGGTGGGGCCCGAGCTGCGCCGCGGGCTGACCGAGTGGAACGGCCTGGGAGAGGTCGTCAGCGGCATCGTGGTGATGCGCCAGGGGGGCGATGCCATCGAGGTGATCGCCGGGGTCAAGGAGCGCCTGGAGGCCATCCAGCCGGCGCTGCCCCAGGGGGTCGAGATCCACGTGGCCTACGACCGCAGCGCGCTGATCCAGGACGCCGTGCGCACCCTGCGGGTGAAGCTGCTGGAGGAGATGGCGGTCGTCGCGCTGGTGTGCCTGCTCTTCCTGCTGCACTTCCGCTCGGCGCTGGTGCCCATCCTGTCGCTGCCCGTAGGCGTGCTCGCGGCCTTCGCGGGCATGCGGGTGCTGGGCGTGGGGGCCAACATCATGTCCCTGGGGGGCATCGCCATCGCGATCGGCGTGATGGTGGACGCCTCGGTGGTGATGGTGGAGAACCTGCACAAGCAGCGCGAACACCACCCCGAGCTGAGCCACCGGGAGGCGGTGATCCGCGCCTGCACGCAGGTGGGCCCGGCCCTGTTCTTCTCGCTGCTGATCGTCACCCTGAGCTTCGCGCCGGTGTTCGGCCTGCAGCAGCAGGAGGGGCGCATGTTCCGGCCCCTGGCCTGGACCAAGACCCTGGCGATGGGTTTCTCCGCGCTGCTCTCGGTGACCCTGATTCCGGCGCTGATGGTGTGGCTGACCCGCGGCAAGGCGCCCTCCGAGAGCGACAACCCCCTGAGCCGGTGGAGCATCGCGGCCTACCGCCCCCTGCTCAAGGCGGCGCTCCGGCGACCCTGGGTTGTCCTCGCTGGGGCCGGGATCCTGTCAGCGGTGAGCCTGTGGCCCACCAGCCAGCTCGGTTCGGAGTTCATGCCTCCCCTCAACGAGGGCTCGCTCCTCTACATGCCCACGACCCCGCCGGGCCTGAGCGTGACCAAGGCCAAGGAGCTGCTCCAGCAGACGGACGCGCTGATCCTGGCGCACCCCCAGGTGGAGGGCGTCCTGGGCAAGGTCGGGCGGGCGGAGACCGCCACGGATCCGGCGCCGCTGACCATGATCGAGACCACCATCCAGCTCACGCCCAAGGAGACCTGGCCGGCGGGCAAGACCATCGAGGACATCGCGGCGGAGCTGAACGAGCAGGTGCGCTTCCCTGGGCTCACCAACTCCTGGACCATGCCCATCAAGACGCGCATGGACATGCAGGCCACGGGCATCAAGACCCCGGTGGGCCTCAAGCTGAGCGGCGATGACCTGCAGGTGCTCAGCGACTACGGCCGGCAGCTCGAGGCGGCGCTCTCGCAGGTGGACGGGGTGTCCTCGGTCTACGCGGAGCGGGCCGTGGGGGGCAACTACCTGGACGTCCAGGTGCGCCGGATGGACGCGGCGCGCTTTGGCCTGAGCGTGGCCGACGTGCAGGACACCGTGCGCTCCGGCATCGGGGGGCAGAACCTGAGCTGGGCGGTGGAGGGGCTGGAGCGGGTGCCCATCAACCTGCGCCTCCCCCGCGAGCTGCGCTCGGATCCCCAGGCCATCGCGCGCATCCCGGTGGCCACCCCCATGGGCCACACCGTGCCCTTGGCGCAACTCGCGGACATCGAGCTCAGCCAGGGCCCGCCGATGATCAAGAGCGAGAACGCGCGGCCCACGAGCTGGGTGCTCATCGACCTGGACAATGACGACCTGGGCGGGAGCGTGGCACGGCTCCAGGCGGCGGCGGAGGCCATCCCCCGGCCCCCGGGCGTGTCCCTGGAGTGGAGCGGGCAGTACGCGTACATGCAGCGGGCCAAGGCGCGCATGGCGTGGCTGATCCCCCTGACCCTGGTGGGCATCCTGCTGCTGCTCACGCTGTACTTCCGGGACTGGGGCCGGCCGCTGCTGATCTTGCTGTCGACGGTGCTCTTCGCGCCGGTGGGCGGCGTGTGGCTGCTGTGGGCCCTGGACTTCAAGCTCTCGGTGGCCGTGGGCGTGGGCTTCATCGCCCTGCTGGGCCTGAGCGCGGAGACCGGCGTGGTGATGCTGGTGTACCTGGACGAGGCCTGGGAGAGCGCCGGGGAGCGCGGCGGGCTCAGGTCCGCGGCCGAGCGGCACGCGGCGATCATGGCGGGCGCCGTGGACCGCCTGCGCCCCAAGCTGATGACCGTCGCGACCACCACCATCGGGCTGCTGCCCATCCTGGTGGGGACCGAGACCGGCACCCGGGTCATGAAGCGCATCGCCGCGCCCATGGTGGGCGGACTGCTCAGCTCCACGCTGCTCACGCTGGTGGTGCTGCCCGTGCTCTACCTCTTGATGCGCCGGCTGCAGCAGGCGCGTGCTACTGCTGAGTCATGATCCTCTTCGTCGACGACGACCCCACCCTGCGGGACATCGCGCAGCACAACCTGAGCAAGGCGGGGCTGCAGGTGGAGCTGGCCGCGGACGGGGTGGAGGCGCTGGAGCGCTTCGATCCCACGCGGCACGAGCTGGTGATCACCGACCTGCAGATGCCGCGCATGGGCGGGATGGAGCTGCTGGAGGCCCTGCTCCGGCTGCAGCCCGCCCTGCCGGTGCTTGTGGTGACGGCCTACGGCAGCGTGGACAACGCGGTGGGCGCCATGAAGGCGGGGGCCTGGCACTTCCTGGAGAAGCCCTTCTCCCGCGACCAGCTCATCCTCTCGGCAAAGCGCGCCCTGGAGACGGCGCGGCTGCGCCGGGACAACGCCCGCCTGAGCACCGTGGAGCGCCCCATCCTGGGGGACTCGGAGCCCCTCAAGCGCACCCTGGCGCTGGTGGACCGGGTGGCCCAGGCCAACGCACCGGTGCTGATCCTGGGGGAGTCGGGGACGGGGAAGGAGCTGATCGCGCGTCGCATCCACGCGCGCTCGCGCCGAGCCCAGGGACCCTTCGTGGCGGTCTCCTGCGCAGCCATCCCCGCCGAGCTGCTGGAGGCCGAGCTCTTCGGGCATCAGGCGGGGGCCTTCACCGGCGCGCGGGAGGCCCGGCTGGGGCGCTTCCGGGCCGCCGATGGGGGCACGCTGCTGCTGGACGAAGTCGGTGAGCTCCCCCTCCCCGTGCAGGCCAAGCTGCTGCGGGTGCTCCAGGAGGGACAGGTCCCCGTGCTGGGCAGCGACCGAGAGCAGCCCGTGGATCTGCGGGTGCTTGCGGCGACCCACCAGGACCTGGACGCGCTGGTCGCGGCAGGGAGCTTCCGAGAGGATCTGCTCTTCCGCCTGGACGTGGTCCGGGTGGAGCTGCCGCCGCTGCGCGAGCGCCCAGACGACATCCCCGTGCTGGCCCAGGCCTTCCTGGACAGCTTCGCCAGCCACCGCCTGACCCTGAGCCCAGGCGCCATCCGGGCGCTGAAGGCGAGGCGGTTCCCGGGCAACGTGCGGGAGCTGCGCAACCTGTGTGAGCGCCTCGCCATCCTGGCCACCGGGCAGCAGGTGCAGGAGGAGGAGCTGCCCCCGGAGCGGCGCACACCTGGGCCCACCTCCCAGAGCTGGCTGGAGCACATCCCTGCAGGGACCAGCCTGATCGACATCGAAGCCGAGGTCATCCGGCACTTCCTGGAGCAGGCGGACGGCAACGTCAGCCAGGCGGCGCGGGCCCTGTCGGTCCCCCGGCACATCCTGGCCTACCGCATCGAGAAGTACGGCCTGGAGGGCGATTGAGCGCCCCCCGCGGGGCCCGCTGGCTGCTCACCCTGCCCGCCCTCTGGCAGGTGTGGCTGCCTCTGCTCGCCATCGCCGGCATGCACTACGGCGCCCCCCACCAGCTCCACTGGGTGCACGACGTCGCGCGCCGGCTCTTCTACGTGCCCATCATCCTGGGGGCCTGGCACGCCGGGGTCCAAGGGGGCCTGGCGGTGGCCGCGCTGACCATCGGGGTCTACCTCCCCCACGCGCTCCCGGATGTGTTCGGCCAGAGCCACCACGGGGACCCCGGACAGGGCTCCGAGAAGCTGCTGGAGATGGGCTTCTACCTGCTCATCGGGGGCTTCTCGGGCAGCCTCTTCGACCGCCAGGCGGCGCTGGCGGCCCAGGTCCGCGAGCAGCAGCAGCGCCTGAGCCGCGCCGCTCGCCTGGAGTCCTTGGGGCAGCTCACCGCCGGACTGGCCCACGAGATCCGGAACCCTCTGCACGCCATGCGCGGCAGCGCCGAGATCCTGCTGGACGCGGTGCCCGAGCACGCCCCCGAGGCCCGCATGGGCAAGTCCCTGCTGCAGGAGATCGATCGCCTCAGCACCCTGCTGGGGCGCTTCTTGCGCTTCGCCGGCAAGACCCCACCGCAGGTCGCGCCCGTGCAGACCGGCGCCGTGCTGGAGCGCGTCCAGGAGCTGCTGCGCGCCCAGGCCAGCCGGCAGGGCACCGAGCTGATGCTCACCACCGACGAGGCCGGCACCGTGCTCGCGGACGAAGAGCAGCTCGTCCAGGTGGCCCTGGCCATCGGCCTGAACGCCCTCCAGGCCCTGGAGCAGGGCGGCTTCCTGGCGCTGCAGGCCCAGCCCTGGGGGATGGTGCTGTGGAACAACGGACCGCCCATCCCGGAGACCGAGCTGGAGCGGATCTTCGACCCCTTCTCCACCACCCGGGAGGGGGGCACGGGCCTGGGACTGAGCGAGGCCTGGCGCATCGTGAACGCCCACCAGGGGGAGCTGAGCGCCGAGAACGTCATCGGCGGCGTGCGCTTCGTGGTCCGGCTGCCCGAGTGAGCGACCGCCCCCGCGCCGTCGCCTCCGAGCTCTGGCGCTACCTGCGCGCCCACGCCGTCCACCTGCTGCTGGCCGTCCCCATGGCGATCTTCGTGACCACCTGCCACGAGTTGGCCCACGCCGCCGCGGCCAAGGCCTTCGGGGCGGAGATCGGCCATATCTGGGTGCTGCCCGGGAACGGGAGCTGGGGGCACATGTCCTACACCCTCCCCAGCCCCCACCCCAGCGCCAGCTTCTGGGTCTCCGTCGCGCCCTCGCTGACCGGGCTCGGGGTCGGTCTGGCCCTCACGGTCCTCGCCGTCACCCGGCCACCCAAGACCCCGTTCTGGGCGGGCTTCCTCTTTGTGTGGGGTGTGGTCACCCCGCTCCTGGAGCCCAGCTACCAGCTCTTCCAGTGGCTCTCGGGAGACCCCAACGACCTGGCCAAGGCCCTGGGCCCACCGACCGCCCTGGGCGCGGCGTTCACCCTGGTCTACGGGGCCATGGTGGTGTTCGCCGGCTGGCACGCCCAGCGCAGCGTCTACCGGGAGCGCGCGCTGACGCAGGTGCCCTTCGGGGTGCTGGTGCTGGCCGTGTGGGCCACTCTGCTGCTCTTGGGGTAGGCCCCGGCGCCCCGGCCGCGCTAAAGGGGCCCCCATGCACTGCGTCGCCACCTGCGCCAAGGGCCTGGAAGACCTCCTGGCCGCCGAGCTCACCAAGCTGGGGCTGGCCCCGGACAAGCCCGGCGTCGGCGCCGTGGGCTTCGAGTCCGACTGGCCCGGCGTCTGGAAGGCCAACCTCTGGCTGCGGACCGCCAACCGGGTCCTCGTCGAGCTGGGATCCTGGTCCGGCGCGCGCAAGGAGCGGCTCTACGGTGGGCTGCGCAAGCTGCTCAAGGACGATGACTCCTCCCTCTTCCACCCCCGCTCCACCTTCGCGTTCCGGGCCAGCACCGCCGCCTCGGAGATGGACAACGCCCAGCAGGTCGCGCTGATCTGCAAGGACGCCCTGGTGGACCACCAGCGGGACCGCTGGGGAGAGCGCGCCGACGTCGACCGCGATGACCCGGATCTGCGCCTGCGCGTGCGCCTGTACCGCAACCAGGCCACCCTGCTGCTGGACACCAGCGGGCTGTCCCTGGACCACCGCGGCTACCGCGTCTCCACCACCCCCGCGCCCATGCGCGAGACCCTGGCGGCCGCCTGCATCCTGGCCAGCGGCTGGGACTTCAAGGGCCCCGTGGTCGACCCCATGTGCGGCTCCGGCACCCTGCTGATCGAAGCCGGCCGCATGGCCCTGGGTCTGCGCCCCGCCGCGCGCCCCCGCACCTACGCCTTCCAGCGCCTCCCCGGCTTCCAGGCCAAGGGCTTCAAGGAGCTGATGGAGGGCCAGGCACCCGGGTCCACCAAGGTCCGCCTCTATGGCGCCGACATCGAGCCCCGGGCTCTGGACGCCTGCGAGGACAACGCGAAGGCGGCCCGCCTCTCCAGCTACCTGCAGCTCCAGCAGGGCCACGTCCTGGGCACCCGCCTCCCCCCGCGCCCCGGCCTGCTCTGCATGAACCCGCCGCACGGCATGCGCCTGCACGAAGACCAGGCCATGCGCGGCGAGCTGGGTCAGTGGATCCGCGACAACGCCCGCGGCTGGACCGTCGTGATCCTGGCCGGCGGCGACTCCCCCGGCAAGGGCTGGGGCATGAAGCCGGAGCTCAACCTTCGGGTCTTCAACGGCAACCTGCGGGCGCGCATCCTGGTGTACCGCCCCTGAGCGCGGGCGTGAGATGATCCGCCCCCAAAACCCGAGCTGCACATGCTGATCCTGGGCCTCTCCGACAACCACGACGCCAGCGCTGCCCTGGTCGCCGACGGCCAGCTCGTGGGGGCCTGCGCCCAGGAGCGCATCGACCGGGTCAAGAACTCCGGGGCCTTCCCCTGGGGTGCCATCGACGCCGTGCTGGACCAGGCCGGGGTCAAGGCGCGCGAGATCGACCGCGTGGTGTTCGGCACGGCCTTCACGCCCTCCTGGGCCCTGCGCCGCTTCCCAGAGGTGCACCACGGCCGCAAGGCCAGCGGCGGCCAGTTCGACCCCGCCCTCAACGCCTACATCAGCTACCAGGTGGCCCTGCGCTCCACGGGCATGCACATGCAGGAGGCCGAGGCCTGCCGCCGCCTGCTGGACAAGCGCATGGTCCTGCGCGGCTTCCGCAAGGCCCAGGTCGAGGTGCTGGACCACCACACCACCCACGCCCAGGCCGCCTACCGCGCCCAGGAACACGCCACCTGCCTGGTGCTCACGGTGGACGCGATGGGCGACGGCCGCTCGGCGAGCTGCCACGTGGGGCGGAACGGCCTGCTGGAGCTGCAGTGGAGCCAGTCGGGGTTCGCGGCGATCAACACCTTCTACTCCCGCATCACCGAGCTGCTGGGCTTCACGGCCAACCGCCACGAGGGCAAGGTCACCGGCCTCGCCGCCCTCGCCACGCCCCCGCCCAAGCTGCTGGAGCACATGCGGGACAAGCTCAGCTTCCGCCGCGGCCGCTTCTCCCGCGAGAACTACCTGCGCCGCCACAGCCCCCAGGACCCCTGGTACCGCGCGCTCCAGCGCTACTCCCGCGAGGAGATCGCCGCCGCCGCCCAGCAGACCCTGGAGGAGGCCGTCTGCGACCTGGTCCGCCACCACGTCCGGCGCACGGGCATCTCGACCGTGGCCGTCTGCGGCGGGGTGTTCGCCAACGTGAAGCTCAACCAGCGCATCGCCGAGCTGGACTGCGTCAGCACCCTGTCGGTCTTCCCCAACATGGGGGATGGAGGGCTGGCTGTGGGAGCGGCCCTGGCCTCTGCGGGTGCACCACCTCGCACCCTGGAGTCCCTCTACCTCGGCCCCCGGTTCACCGACGAGGACATCGGACGCGCCCTCGCGGTCGCGGGCCTGCGGCCCCAGAAGGGCGCCAAGGTGCAGCCCCGCGTGCTGGACCTGCTCGAGGCCGGCAAGGTGGTCGCCCGCTTTGACGGCGCCATGGAGTTCGGCCCCCGGGCCCTGGGCAACCGCAGCCTGCTGGTGCGCCCCGACGACCCCTCGGCCAACGACTGGCTGAACGCCCGGCTCTCGCGCAGCGAGTTCATGCCCTTCGCCCCCGTGGTGCTGGACGAGGACGCCGAGCGGTGCTTTGTGGGCGTCGACAAGGCCCGCGACAGCGCCCGCTTCATGACCGTCTGCTTTGACGCGACCCCCGAGTTCGCCCGGGACTGCCCAGGCGTGGTCCACGTGGACGGCACCGCGCGCCCCCAGCTCCTGCGCGAGCAGGACAACCCCAGCCTGCACGGGCTGCTGCGCGCCTGGAAGCAGCGCACCGGGCTCTCCGCCTTGGTGAACACCAGCTTCAACCTGCACGAAGAGCCGATCGTGTGCACGCCCGGCGACGCCTGCCGGGCCTTCAAGCAGGGCCGCCTGGACGCGCTCTGGATCGGCCCCTACCTGGTGGAGGCCGCCCCCGCCGAGGCCGCCCCCAACTGAGCGCTGGGGGGCCTCCGCTGCGCGCTCAGGTGAACAGCACCTGGGCGTCGTCGGCCATGGCGTAGAAGTCGCCGACGGTGATGACATCCTTGACCTGCGGGACCAGGTCCTTCTTGTCCATGCCGAACATCTCCATGGCCAGCAGGCAGCCGTACATCTCGACGCCCGACTCGTCCAGGATCTCCAGGAACTCCCGGGGACCGGGGATGTCCAGGTCCTCCATCTTGGACTGCATCATCTTGGCGGCCACGGTTTCCATGCCCGGCAGGCCCATCATCACGGTGGGCATGGGGCTGGCGGCGTTGCCGGCCATGTTGACGTGCAGGTGGTCCACCTTCTTCTCGGTCACGGCGTTCAGGCCGTAGAAGGTGAAGAACAGGGTGGCCTCCATGCCGGACTGGCGGGCGCCGTTGGCCAGGATGTAGGCGGGGTAGACCTCGTCCAGGCCGCCGCGAGACACGATGATGCAGATCTTCTTGGTGGACATGTCCGACTCCTCTCAGATGCAGCCCACAGGCTTGGGGATGCCCGCGACCCGGGCGGTGGTGGTTCCCGGAGCCACGGGGAAGAGCGCGTAGAGCTCCTTGGTGGAGATCCCGGCGCCCACGGTGATGGCCCGGATGTTGGGGCTGGAGCCCGTCTCCTGCCAGCGGCTGCGGGCGTACTCGATGACCTTCCAGTGGCCCTCGCCCAGCTCCGGAACCCCCATCGCCGCGGCCATCGCGGCGGCGTACTCCCGCGACCAGGAGCCGGGGTCGGCCAGGTAGCCCTCTCCATCCAGCTCGAAGCCGGGCAGCTCGATGACCTGAGAGGGCGCAGCGGGCTTGGGCGCAGGCGCCGCCGACTTGACGGCCTCGACCGGCGGCCGGGTCGCCATGCTGCGGTAGCCACCGGTGGGGGCGCTGCGGCGGTTCAGCAGGCGCTTTCGGCGTGCCTTGCCGCCGTCGTCCTGCCGCTCGGGGTGCATGGTCTTGGTGGCCCGGCCCACCTGGCGCAGGACCTCGACCATCACAGCCAGTCCTCGCTGGACCTCGGGATCCCTACCGGCCTTGACGACCTCCAGAGGGGTGACGGGCTCCAGCTCGTCACCGTGTTGGATCACCTCGCCGGCTTCGGCCAACATCGCCATCACCTCTGGCTGGGTGAAGCTGCGCACGGCCTCCAGGATGGTGACCATGGAGTCCCCGAGGGCCCGGACGTCTTCGGGCTCGTAGGCCTCGACGACCGCCTCGACCACGCCAAAGGCCTCCCGGGAGAGCGCGAACCAGCCCGCCTTCTCGGCGTCGTCCAGCTTGACGGTGGCCCAGTCCATCACCTCCTTCGCGATGGGCATGGCCTCGTCGATCATCTCGGACTGACGCTCGTTGCGCTCGACCAGCTTCTCGACCAGCCCGGTGAGCCGGTCGACCTTGTCTTCCAGGCGCTCGACCTTGGCCTGCAGTTCCTGTGCGTTGTCCATGATCAGCTCCACTTGCCAGCCATGAGCATGCGGTGGTCCAGGGGCAGCTCTTCCCCCTTGACCAGCATGTTCCAGTACACCCACTTGAAGCCCAGCTTGCCCCAGTGGTTCACGTGGCTCTCCTCCAGCAGCGTGAAGGGGCCGATGCCCGGGAGGGGGAAGCGCCCCGGCAGGGGCTCGGTGTCGTAGTTGAAGTCGATCAACAGGGCCTTGCCGTCGCCGGACTCGATGAAGCAGTTGGCGTGGCCGTCGAAGGTCTCCAGCAGGGGGAGCTGCTCGATGTAGCGCAGCACGTTCTCGATCAGCACCTCGCCCTGGAAGTGCGCCACCGCGCCCGCCTTGGAGGCCGGCAGGTCCGTGCAGTCACCGATCGCGAACACGTTCTCGAAGGCCTTGGACTGCAGGCTGTGCTTGTGGGTGGGCAGGAAGCCCGCGTAGTCGCCCATGCCGGAGTCGGAGACCAGCTCGTCGCCCGCGTGGGAGGGCACGGTGACCAGCAGGTCGTAGTCCTCCTGGCGGCCGTCAAAGGCGGTGAGCACGCCGCGCTCTCCGTCCACCGATGCAGCGGCGAACTCCGCCTGGACCCGGATCCCCTTCTCCTCCATCATGCCGCCCAGCACGGCGCTGGAGCGGGGCTTGGTGAAGGCGCCGGGCAGAGGCGTGGCGTAGACCAGCTCGGTCTTGTCCCGCAGTCCCCGCTTGCGCAGCCAGGACTCCGCCAGGAAGAGGAACTCAAGAGGTGCCACGGGGCACTTGATGGGGTTCTCCACCACGTTCACCAGTAGCCTTCCACCCTCAAAGCGCTCCAGGGCGGCGGCGAGGCGCGTCGATCCGTCCAGCGTGTAGAAGTCGAACGCGCTCTGCTGCCAACCCACGCCCGTCAGGCCCTCGGTGTTCTCCGGGACCAGCCGCGTGCCGGTGGCGACGATGAGCACCGTGTAGTCCAGGACGCTGCCGTCCCCCAGGTAGACCCTGTTGTTGTCCGGCTCGACCCGCCTGGCGCCACACAAGCGCAACTCCACCCGCTCGTCCAGCAGGCTCTTGCGGGAGCGCTGGACCTCCTCCGGGCTGTAGTCCCCAAAGGGGATGAACAGGAAGCCGGGCTGGTAGAGGTGCACGTCGTCGCGGTCGATGACCGTCACGGTCCAGTCCGCGCCCAGGCGCTTGACCAGCTTGTTGGCCATCATGCTGCCGGCGGTGCCACCGCCCAGGACCAGGATGCGTTTCATGGGGCACTCCAGGTGAGATCCTGAAATGTCTTAGTCCCCTGCCGTGGCGTTGCAGCGGCTGAAACGCGCCATCGCCGCAGACCTGCGCTGGATCAGCGATTCACAGGGGCGGAGGGCCACCCTCGGGCCGCATCCACTCCCGGAGCTCCTGGCTGAGATCGCTGCCGAGCTGCTCTTCGATCTCGCCCTCGAAGGTCGCGAAGGCCGCGTCCATGTCCTCGCGGTCAGGGGGACCGGGCCGGGCGTCCTCGCTCTCCTGGCGGCGCTCATGGGCCTGTTCCAGGGTCTGTTCCAGGTTCCGAAACGCCTGAACCAGCGCGCTGCGCTGATCGCTGCTCAGCCCATACTCGTCGGCGAAGGCCTCCAGGTCGTCCAGGCGCTCCTGGAAGCGCTGCTCCTGGTGCTCCTCCCGAGCAGCGCGCATCTCCGCCATCACCTGCTCGCGGGCGATCTCCATGACCTCAGGGTCCTGGGCGGCCTGCTCGGGGTCGATGGCGGCCCTGGCGGGCGCACCGGTGTCCTCCACCCGCTCCCGGACGACCTGCCGCACGACGGTGGCGGGGGCCTGGGGGGCGGGGGAGTGGGAGGTCGTGGACACCACAGTCGGAGAGGGCTCCGGGGACACATCATCGCCATGCCAGACCCAGGTTCCCAGCCAGCCCAGGCAGGCGACGACGGTCGCAAGCTTCCAGAGCAGATTCTCTCGCACCACGACCTCCCAGACTCAAGTTAGCTCCCCGATGTTGAGAGAGTCTGAACCTGCTGGGAGGGAGGATCAGGCCTGCGCCGGGATGCGCATGACAGCCCGCAGACCGCCTTCGCTGCCCGCGCCCAGCTCCAGGCTCCAGCCGTGCAGCTCGGCCACGCGCGCGACGATGCTCAGGCCCAGCCCCTGGGAGCCCTCGCCCTCCCGCCGCAGCCCCTGCTTGCCCCGGAAGCCCCGCTCCGTGAGCCGCGCCAGGTTCTCGGGGGGCACGCCCGGGCCGTCATCTTCCACCGAGAGCAGCCAGCCGCCGCCGTCGTCCTCGTCTACGGTCACGGCCACGTGGCCGCCGCTGTGGTTGTAGCGCACCGCGTTGTAGACGAGGTTGGACAGGGCCTGCTCGATGAGCGTGAGCTCTCCCTGCACCTGCGCATCCTCCGCGCTGCCACCCCAGTGGATCTGAATGTCCCGTCGGCGAGCGAGGGGCTGGTGGCGCAACACCACCCGCTGGATCACCCCCTCGAGATCCACCTCCGTGAAGGGCGCTGGGCCCTCCAGGCGCGTATGCGAGGCCAGGTTGGACAGGAGCGCACCCAGGTAGTGGGCCTCCCCCGGCGCGCGGCCCACCAGCTCGGCGTCTCCGCGCTGCTCGAGCTCGCTGAGGTGCCCGATCAGCACGGTCAGGGGGATGCGGACGTCGTGCGCGGTGTTGGCCACGAAGTCCCGCAGGGCCTGCTCCCGGTTCTCGGTCCGGGCCACCTGCTCGCGGAGCTGGCGGGCGCTGGTCTCAAAGGCCCGGGCGAGCTCACCGAGCTCGTCGTCGCCCTGCACCGGGATGGGGTCTTCGCCCTCACGCACCGAGTCCGTGAGCTGCTGAATGCGGCGCACGGGCGGCCCCACCGCGAACCAGAGCACGGCCAGCAGGACCAGGGGCGGCAGCAACCACACGGGGCTGGCCGGGAGCACGCTGCCCATGAAGCCGGGGACGGTGTTGCCCTCGATGCGGACGACCGCGCAGGGACCCACCCACCCCGTCGCCATCCAGACGCGCAGGTCGTTCTCCCAGAAGGGGCTGCGCTCGAGCTGCGGGAGGCCGACCACCAGATCCGGCGGGAGCGTGTCCTCGCTGGCGTCCAGAGGCACCACGACGATCTGAGGGGCCTCGATGCCGTCGAGGTTGAGCCCTATTGGTGGACCACGCCAGGGCCTCCCCGAAAAGCCCTCCGGAGGCTCTCCCCCTGGGCCAGAGGGGGGACCACCCATCGGAGCGACCGCAGCAGGTCCCTGACTGGGAGGCGGCCCCGGCTCACGCGGACCACCCACGCCCCAGCCCTCTGGATCGGCTTCGCAGCGGGCCTGCGCGCCCTGCTCGGAGGTGGTGCGCTCCAGCATGGAGGCCAGCGCTGCAGCGGCGGCATCCCGGCGGGAGTGGCTGTCCCAGACGACAAGCCCCAGGAGCATGGGGATGGCGACCGTGGCGGACACCGCCAGGATGCGCGTGCGTAGCCTCAAGCCAGACCCACCCGGTCTCCGTGGAGGCGGTACCCCACGCCCCAGACGGTCTCGACCATGCCCTTGCCGAGCTTCTTGCGCAGGCGGGACACGTGCACGTCCAGGGTGCGCTCGCTGGGCTCCCGGTCTGGGTCCAGGACGTTGGCGCACAGCCACTTGCGGGTCACGGCCACGCCGGGCCTGCGCACCAAGGCCGCCAGGATGTTGTATTCGGCGGGGGTGAGAGAGACCGGGGCGCTGCTGGACCAGACCTCCCGCCGCTCCAGATCCATCTCCAGATCCCCAAGCTGTACGCGGGCGTCCCGAGCGAGGACAGGGCGGCGCAAGCGGGCCCGCACGCGCTCCTTGAGCTCCTCCGGGTAGAAGGGCTTGGTCATGTAGTCGTCGGCGCCCAGGCGCAGGGCCTGGACCTTGTCCTCGCTGCCGTCGCGGGCGCTGAGCACGATGACGGGCACGTCGGAGCAGGCGCGGAGCTGGCGCAGGACCTCGAACCCGGAGCGCTCCGGGAGCATCAGGTCCAGGATGACCAGGTCGACCTCGGGGGGCATGTCGGGGTGGATGTCATGGCCCAGGGTCCACCAGGTGACCTCCAGGTCCAGGGACTCCAGGTGGCCACGGACCTGGGCGCCCAGGGCGTGGTCGTCTTCGACCAGAAGTACGCTTGCCATGGCGGCTCCTCAGCAGCTTGATTCGGAGAGGGAGCTGCGGATGCCCACAGTCTTCCACAGGACCAGCGCGCCGTCGTCCGCGCGCCGCCAGGAGAACAGGAAGGCGTCCAGATCCTTGCTCAGGATGTTGTCCCGATCGTTGGGCGTGTCGGGCTGACCGTAGGGGCTGTAGACCGGGTGGTTGTCGAACACGTCCTCCAGCAGGGCCTCCGGGAAGCCGGCCTGGGAGGTGACGTACTCCTGCCCGTCCAGGCGCACCTGGAAGTGGATGTGCACAGCGCGGCTCGGGTACCAGCCGGGCATGCAGGTGTCGAACTCCACGACCCCGTCGGCGTCGGTGGTCTGGGTCCCGCGGAACCAGCGGCTGGCGGTGGCCTCCGAGTCCCCGTCGGTGCACATGTTGGCCGCGTCGCTGCCGGAGTAGAGGCCGCTGGGGGCGCAGTGCCAGATGTCCACGACGGCGCCGGCCACCGGGTTGCAGTCGCTGTCCACGACCTTGATGGCCAGGCGGGCGGGCAGGCCCTCCACGTCCTCGGAGATGTCCTGACGCTCCAGGGTCTCGGCGTAGCAGGGGCCCAGGGTGACCTCGCAGTACTGGCTGCACTCCTCGGAGAAGTCCACCGCGTAGGCAGCGCCCAGCAGGGCGGTGGTCCCGTTGAGCCACTCCCCGTCGGCCAGCGAGGCCTCTCCGGTGTCTCCCAGGGTGCTGTCCCCGACGCCGGCGCTGTCGGACCCGCCGTCCTTTGTGCAGGCGACCAGGGCGCCCCCCATGGACAGGGCGGCGGCGGCGCCTACCAATGCCCCCAAGGCCTGACGGCGATCGATCTCGTGCTTGCTCACGTGCTTCTCCTGACTGGGAGCAGACAACGTAGACGGCCGCCCGATGCAGAAACCTTAAGGCCGATATCCAGCCTTCAACGGACGGTCTCCGGAGCGCCCCTCAGAATGAGGCCGTGCAGGGGCCCACGCACTCCTGCAGGGCGCGCTCTGCGTCCTCCGAGTGCATCCAGAGCCAGGGCCCCACGCCCACCTGCACCCCCAGGTAGGGCACGTTGGGCTCGCCGAAGCGGGTCATGTACTCAAGCTGCGCGGAGAGGATCACCGTCCGGGGCGCGTTCCGCAGCCACTTGGGCGCGGTCTTGTCCCCGTAGCGGAGCCCCACCGCCGGCTCGATGTAGGGGCTTCCGATGCCCGGCACGAAGCTCTGGTCCATCCACTCGAGCTGAACCACCGAGCTCCCCGCGCACAGCACCGGCAGCACCCGCGCCTGGGGTCGCACGGCGCCGATGCAGGCCTCCGGGCCCAGCGCGAAGCTGGTGAAGTCCTGGGCGTACTTGCTGCGCAGGCTGGTCCCCACGACCACGGGGTACTCCCACTGCTCGTGGCGGAGGCTGTTGTCCACCGAGAAGGGGTCGTAGCGCAGGTCCACGGCGACCGCGGCGTCCTCGGGCTTGCCCATGGGGACCACCGCGCCCCCGGAGATGTCGGCCAGGGCCATGCAGCCCAGAAGATTCAGCAGCAGCACGCTCACTCCCACGCGATCGCCTGCCCGACCTGCAGCTCAGGCGCCGCCCAGAAGCTGGCGCTGCCCACCCAGAGCTGGCCGGAGAAGTACTGGGTGCTCTTGGAGTCGCCCTTCTTGCGGGCGCGCAGCCAGTCGTTCCATTCCTTGCCCTGGGGGCTCAGGCGCTGGTCCGGGTGCTCGGGGTTCATCACGATGCGGACCACGCCCTTGGAGCCCTTGTGCACCAGGTGGACGGTGCCGTCATCGTCCACCGACTCGACCACCGCGACGTGGGTCAGCTTGTCGTCCAGCCGCCCGTTGCCGTTGCGGTCGTAGGTGTTGTCGAAGAACACCACATCGCCCGTCTCCGGCAGGCCCTTGTGGTCCACGCCCAGCTCCTGGGCCATGGACCAGAGCCCGTCGCTGTTGAGCCCGCGCAGGTCGATCCCCGCCTTGTAGTGCACCACGTTGACCAGACCCGAGCAGTCGTAGCGGAAGCTCTCGCCGCCGCAGCTCATCACCTTCTTGCCCACGTAGTGGCCGGCGGCCTTGGCGACCTTGTCCCCGTCCCCCTTGCGCCCGCGCCGGGGCTTCCGGGGCTTGGGTTCGTCCTGCTCGCCCTGGCCGGACTCCGCCTGCTTGGGGGCCTCGTAGTAGGCCACCGCCTCGCGCTGGTCCGGATCGCCTGACCAGGGGCCCGAGGTGCTGGTGGGGGTCGGCGAGGCTGTCTTCCCCACCCCCCGGGTCGGGCCGGGGTAGCGGAACACTGGAGCACAGGCCAGCACAGCGAGGAGAACAGGGGTCATCACCAGCACCTTGAACTCTTGACGTGGCAAGTGTCAAGCGGGAAGGACGCGCGCCTCCGGCCGGATCTCAGCCGCCGCGCGCCGCTCCTTGGACGGACACCGGCGGTCCACCATTCAGTGACCTCGCCGGCGCCGCGATCCCCTGCGAGAGCCGTGGCGCCGCTGGACCCGGGCGTTGTGCTCCTGAGCCTGAGGGCTGCTCTTCACCGCGTGCACCCGCTCCCGCGCGATCCTGGCGGCGGCCACGTGGTCGACCAGCGGCGCCGGGTAGTCCCGCCCGATCACCACGCCATAGGCCTGCTGGAGCAGCGGCGGGGTCTCCCAGGGGTGGTGGATCCAGGGGGTGGGCAGGGCGGCCAGCTCGGGGACCCAGCGTCGGATGAAGGCGCCGTCGGGGTCCTGCTCCTGGGCCTGCTTGGTGGGGTTGTAGACCCGCAGGGTGTTGATGCCCGCGACGCCGGCCTGCATCTGCACCTGGGCCCAGTGGATGCCGGGCTCGTAGTCCACAAAGAGCCGCGCCAGGTGAAGCCCCGGCTCCCGCCAGGGCAGCCACAGGGGGAAGGTGGCCACGGAGATCAGCATGGCGCGCATGCGAAAGTTGATCCACCCGGTGGCGTGCAGACAGCGCATGCAGGCGTCCACCAGCGGCCAGCCGGTGCGGCCCTGGGACCAGGCCTCCAGGCGGCCGGGGTTGGGGGTGCGCAGCCCGGCGAACGCGGGGTTCTGGGGGCGGCGCTCCAGGGTGGGCTCGGACTCCAGCTTCTGCATGAAGTGGCAGTGCCAGTGCAGGCGCTCCTGGAAGGCGTGGAGGCTGCGGGGCCAGCGGGGATCCAGGTCCCGACCGCGGCGAAGGCCCGCCTGGATGCGCTCCTGCTGGCGCCGGGTGGCCTGGAAGGCCTGGCGGATGGAGAGGCTGCCCCAGGCCAGGTGCGGGGAGATGCGCGAGCAGCCCTCCCAGGCGGAGCTGGGGCTGGACATGGCCCGCTGGTAGTCCACGCCGCGCTGCTGCAGGAAGCTGCGCAGGGTCTCCCAGGCCACGGGCTCGCCGCCGGGCTGGGCCTGGGGTCGCTCGCCGGAGAGGCCCAAGCTGCTGGGCGCGCGGATCCCGCTGGGGCCCAAGCCGGCCTCCGGGGGGAGCTCGGGGGCGTGGATGCGCTGGGGGGGCGGCACCAGCGGGCGCTCCATACGGCGGTGCCACTGCGCTGCCCAGCCGTCTCGATCGCGGAGGACACGGACCACGCCGTTCTGGGGGATCTCCACCCAGCGCACGCCCCGCTCGCGGCACCAGCGCCCCACCGCCTTGTCGCGGGCGTAGGTGGCCAGCGTACCGGTCTCCTCGTGGGACCACAGGGTGTCGATGGGCAGCAGGGCGTGCAGCCGGTCCAGGAGGTGAACCACCTCGCCTTCGAGCACCAACAGGCGCCCTCCCCGCTCCAAGAAGGCCTGCTGGAGCGCGCTCAGGCACTGGTTCACGAACTGGAGCTGACCGGCGGCGGCGTCGGGCTCGGCCAGGATGCTGGGCTCGTAGGCGTAGAGCCCCAGGGTGGGTCCGCGGTGGGCGGCCTCGGCCAGCGGGGCGTGGTCACGGACGCGCAGGTCGCGCTTGAACCAGACGAGCTGCAGTCCTGGGGTCACGGGGCCTCCACCCTGCTGGGCGAAGGGGGGCCCGGACTTGCGCGCCCAGTTCCCAAGGCTCAGTACCCGAGCTGCACCGCCAGCAGCAGGAACACCACCGACACCAGCAGAAGCTGGCCCATCAGCGGCATGACAAAGCGGATCCAGCGCTCGTAGGGCACCCGCGCCATCAGCAGCATCGCCATCAGGCTGCCGGACGTGGGGATCACCATGTTCGAGAAGCCGTCCCCGCACTGGAAGGCCAGCACGGCGGTCTGGCGGGTCAGCCCCTGCAGGTCGGCCAGGGGCGCCATCAGCGGCATGGTCACGGCGGCCTGCCCGCTGCCCGAGGGGATGAAGAAGTTCAGGACGGTCTGGAAGAGCAGCATCCCCAGGGCGGCCAGGTGCGGCCCGACGCCCTCCAGCAGCGAGCTCGCCGCGTGGATGAGGGTGTCCAGGATCTGCGCGTCGTTCATCACCACCACGATCGCCCGCGCGAAGCCCACGACCAGCGCCGCGACGACCATCTCCTTGAGGCCCTCCACGAAGGCCAGGGTCGCCCGCTGCAGGCCCAGCCCGCCAATGACCGCCGCCAGCACGCCCATCAGCAGGAAGCCGCCGGCCATGTCGTCCAGCCACCAGCCCGCGTGCTGCACCTGCCAGACGATGCCCACAAAGAGCAGGGCCGAGGTGATCACGATGGCCACATGCCGGGGGCCCAACACCCCGAGATCCTCCTGCTTCAACGCCGGGTCTGGACTGTCGGCCACCAGCGAGGACATCGGGTCGGTCTTCACCTTTCGCCCATAGCGCAGGATGTGGACGATGCTCAGGGTGATGCACACCGCGAAGAGCCCGATGCGCAGGCCCAGCCCGCTATTGAGCGGCAGGCCGGCGATCTTCTGGGCGATGTTCACCGTGAAGGGGTTGGTGGTCGCCGCCGCGAAGCCCACGCCGCTGGAGAGCACCACCACCGACAGGCCGAAGATGCGGTCGTAGCCCAGGCGGCTGGCCAGCAGCAGGAACACCGGCACCAGGGGGATGAACTCCTCGCCCATGCCCAGGGTGGAGCCGCCGACGCCCATCAGCAGCGAGAGCACGACCACCAGCAGCCAGGCGCGGTCGGCGAAGCGCTCGGTCAGATACCCCAGGGTCGCGGTGATGGTCCCCGTCTCCCTCAGGATGCCGAACACGCCGCCCATCACGAAGATGAAGAAGATGATGTCGCCGGAGTCCTCCAGCCCGCGGGGGATGGCGGAGAGCAGGCCCTGGAGCGACACGGGGCTGGCCGCGCCCTCGGGGACCTCGCCGGTGAGCAGGAGTCCTGAGAGGCTGCGGTGCTTCTCGAGCGTAGAGAATGAGCCCGGGATGACGAGCTCCCGGGTCAGGCTCCCCACCTGCACCTCCTCCCGCTCAAAGCTGCCGCTGGGGACCGCCCAGGACAGCACCGACACGAAGGCGGTCACCATCGCCAGCAGGGCGAACACGTGGGGGAGCTTGAGGCTGCGCAGGCGCGCGCTGAGGCCACCTTGGGGGGTGCTCACTTCTTGCGCCCCCAGCCAAAGCCGCCGCGCTTGGGGGGCTCGCTTGTGACCTGGGGCTGGGTCTGCTGCTGGGCCTCTCTCTGGGCGGCCGCGCCGATGAGCTTGGCCCGGGCGTTGCGCATGTAGGGGGCGGCGGCCTCCGGCGTGATGCGGCCGGCCGTAATGGCCTCCTCCAGAGCCTTGTCCAGCGTGATCATCCCGTCCCGGCGCGAGGTCTCCATCAGCGTCATCGCCTGGTGCAGCTTGTTCTCGCGGATCAGGTTGCGGATGGCCGGCGTGCCCACCAGGACCTCGAACACGGCGGTGCGCTTGTTGGGGTCATCGGCCCGGGGGAGCAGGCGCTGCGACACGATGCCCAGCAGCCCCGCGCCGAGCTGCGCCCGGATCTGCGCCTGGGCGTTGGGCGGGAAGACGTCGATGATGCGGTCGATGCCCTGCTGCGCGTCGTTGGAGTGCAGGGTCGCGAGCACCAGGTGGCCCGTCTCGGCGGCGGTCAGGGCGGCGGAGATGGTCTCCAGATCGCGCATCTCTCCGACCAGGATGACGTCGGGGTCCTGGCGCAGGACGTGGCGGAGCGCCTGCGCGAAACCCACGGTGTCCTCTCCAATCTCGCGCTGATCCACCGTCGCCAGTCGGCTGTGGTGCACGTACTCGATGGGGTCTTCGACCGTCACGATGCGGCAGGCCCGGGTCTGGTTGATGCGGTCCACCAGGCAGGCCAGGGTCGTGCTCTTGCCGGAGCCCGTCGGCCCCACCACCAGCAGCAGCCCGTGGGGGCGCGTGCCCAGCTCGATGACCTTCTCGGGGATGCCCAGGGTCGCCGGATCCGGGACCTGGTCGTTGATCGCCCGCAGGGACGCCGCCATCTGCCCGCGCTGCCAGTAGGCGTTCACGCGGAAGCGCTTGCCCCCCTCGATCGCCAGGGCGAAGTCCAGGTCCCGCTCCAGCTCGTAGCGGCTGCGCTGCCGCCCGCTCATCACCGAGAACAGCAGCATCCGCATCTCGGCCACGCTCAGGGTGCGCTCCCCCACCGGCTCCAGCTTGCCCGCCCGCCGCAGGATCGGAGGCCGCCCCACGCACAGGTGCAGGTCGCTCGCCCCCCGGTGCAGCACCAACGCCAGCAGCGCCTTCATGTCCAGCTCGGTGCCCGTGCCCTCCGTCGCATCGAAGGTCGCCGCCCCCGTCGCCATCCCCTTGGCGTGCAGCGCGAACTCGTCGGGGTTGGAGGCCATTGCCAGCCCGACCTCGTGGGTGATCTTGCCGTCCCGATACAGCTCGACCAGGTGGCGATTGAAGGAGCGGAGGGAGGGGTCCCTGGCGGCCCGCAGCAGATCCTCCACCTCCTCGACCTTCTGCTCCCTCAGCAGCTTTCGCACTGGCGGCGTGCAGGCGAGGAGCTCCGTGGCCACGACCCGCCCCTTGCCATCGGCCCGCGGACACAGGCGCTGCGCGCACACCCCCACCAGCGCCAGGGAGAGATCCAGGGCGAGCTGCCCGCGCTGGTGCTCGGGCACGTAGGACAGCAGCCGCCGCAGCGACTGGGCGGCGTCGTGGGTGTGCAGGCTCGCCAGCACCAGGTGGCCGGTCAGCGAGGCCTGCACCGCCACCTGCACCGTCTCCGCGTCGCGCAGCTCGCCCAACACGATGACGTCCGGCGACTGGCGCACCACATGCTTGAGGGCCGCGTGGAAGGACTGCGTGTCCACCCCCACCTCGCGCTGGGAGATGCGGGCGCGCAGGTCCTGGTGGGTGAACTCGATGGGGTCTTCGATCGTGACGATGTGACAGGCGCGCTGCTGGTTGATGTGGTGCACCATCGCCGCCATCGTCGTGCTCTTGCCCGAGCCCGTCGCGCCGCAGATCAGCACCAAGCCCCGGCGGGCCTCCGCGAAGTCATGGATGACCTGGGGCAGCCCCAGGCTGTCGATCTCCAGGGCGCCGGACGGGATGTGCCGCGCGACCAGCGACAGCCCCCCCTGCGAGCGGGCCAGGTTCAGGCGGAAGCGCTCCCCCTGGTGCCCCAGGCCGATGTCCGCGTCCCCCGTGTCCCGGAACGCGTCCTGGCGCGCCTGCGTCTCCAGCACCTCGTCGAAGAAGCGGCCCAGCAGCTCCCCACTCGTGGGCGCGCAGCCCAGCGCCTTGAGCTGCCCGTGGATGCGGTAGGCCGGCGGCCGATCCTGCGTCAGGAAGAGATCCGAGGCCTGCAGCGCCCGCATCTTGGCGAGCAGGTCGTGGACGGGGGGGTGCGGCTGCATGGGACCTCCGGTGTGGGGAGGGTAGCGCGGGAGGCGCCTCTGCAGCCCGGCTGCTATGCTCTTGTCTGCGGGGGGCCGAGCAGTGCCCCGGGACGCACAGGAGACAAACGCCATGGTCTGGTTCGTGCTGTGTCAGCTCGCCTGCGCCTTCCCCTTCTGGCCCCAGCCAACAGACAGCGCCGTCGACTCCAGCAACGACTCCCCCACGGACACCCAGATCGACGACTGCAGCGACGACTGGGCGTCCAAGGCGGAGTTCCGGGAGGCGTACGAAGAGGCGCTGTGTCGCTGGTACGCGGGCTGCCCGGATGCCCACGAGAACGAGTTCGAGCTGTGCATGGAGGACCCCTGGGCTCAGTGGGACTCGGACGAACGCTGCCTGGACTCCTGCGCCGCCACCGAGTGCCTCGCCCGGCTGGACGAGCCCTGTACGGCGCAGAACTCACTGGGAACCCAGTGCACCAGCCCAGATCCCTTCACCGTCTGCGACGGCTCTGAGTAGCCCCCCGCGGTGGGGAACACGGTCAACCACCGTGTTCCCCCGAACTGCGACAGCCAGCCTGGACGCGTGTCCTCAGCCAGCCTCCCCCGTGTCCGCAGGCTCGCAGGTCTCCCCCGACTCCAACGACCACCGCATCTCGTAGCAGACAGGCGCGATGTACTCGCCCCCTTCGCAGTGGGGGTTCGCCTCCTGCTCCGCGAGGCACTGGCCGGCCAGGCAGTCCCCGAAACACCCATTGGGCGGCAGGCCGGTAGCAAAGTCGGTGGCCTCGCGGATGCACAGGTCCATGTCGAAGTCCTCTCGCCCACACTGGCTCAAGCGGGTGCAGGTGGCCTGGGGGGAGCGCTCGGCCAGCTCTTCTTGGGTGATGCAGTCTGCGCTGCTGCTGCAACCAGTGGCGATGGCGAACAGGATCAGCCGCATGAGATGAACTCCGTGTCAGATCTCATCGGCTTCGGCCGCGAGCGCTCGGACCTCCTCCTCGCAGGCCTCCCTTGAGGGAAAGGGCCCTCCGCAAGCCTCCTCCCCCTGGAAGATCCACTCACAGAATGCCAGGCCCTCCACCAGGAAGGCCTCGGCGGGCGAATGGCACTCACAGCAGTCGGTGTCCTCTGGGACGGACTCTCCGAGCGAATCCGCTGGGAGGCTGTCTCCACTCTCCGTCGTGGCCCCTCCCCAACCGCACCCAAGCGACAGCGCCACCAGGACAAACAGCGTCATTCCACACACCCCTCTGCTTCAACCCAGGATAGCGCCCCGGCACGCTCGGGGCCGCGGGTCCCGGGTTAGGATCCCGCTGTGTTCCTGACCTTGCTCGCCTGCAGCCCCTCCTTCTACACCCAGCTCCGGGTGGAGGGCGCCAGCGCGGGCGCCGCCCTGGGCAAGAAGCCCGCGCGAATCGGCGATGTGGACGGGGACGGCGTGCCGGATCTCGCCATCCGCGATGTCGAGGGCACGCTGATCTTCTCCGGCGCGGACTTTTTGGGGGAGCAGGCGCCCACCGTGGACCAGGCCATCGCCCGCCTGCCCCTGCCGGAGGGCCTCTCCTTCGACGACACCGCCCAGCAGTCCGGCGAGGTGCTCGGCATCGGCGATGTGGACCAGGATGGCCTCGCCGACGTCGTGGATGCCATCGGCTGCAGGAAGCCCCTGGAGTGTGGAGAGGTGGGGGCCGTCTCCTTGTACCTGGGATCCGCACTCCTCCAAGACCCCATCGCCCCCTCACTGCGTCGCAACCTGGGCACCGGCGAGGTCATCGCGGTCGACTCCGGCGACGTGGACGGAGACGGCGTGCTGGACCTGGCGATCGCGACCCTGGACAAGGCCTGGGTGGTCTCGATGGGCAGCTCGAGCGCCCCCAGCAGCGTGACCATCGAAGGCCCCCACGCCGACCTGGCCCTGGTGGACCTGGACAGCGACGGCGTGGACGAGCTGGCCCTGGCGCAGCCTGACGCCGACGAACCCAAGGTGGTGGTGGTGCGCTGGCAGGATCGGCGCCCCGCCGTGCTGCAGACCCTCTACGGGCCGGATGGGGCCTGGTTCGGCACCTCGCTCACGGCCATCGACCTGGACCACGACGGGCAAGAGGACCTGATCATCTCCGGCGCCCGGCGGCGGGATCTGGCCGACGAGCCCGAGAAGATGTGGCAGGTGCGCGGCCGAAGCCTGTCCCTGGACGGCAGCGACATCGACATGGACGACTTCGAGACCGCCAGCGGGCTGCTGCGCTACGCGAGCCTGGATGGCTCCGGGCTGGCCCGGAACGCCGGCGTGTTCGGCCACAGCCTGGACGCCTGCAACGACCTGGACGGCGACGGACTCCAGGACCTGCTGTTCGCGGCGCGGCCCACGGTGGGCGTGCTCCAGAACAACGACGGCCGCATCTACGGCCTGAGCGCGCCGGACACCGAGTCCAACTTCCAGATCTGGCAGCACTCCCCCAAGGCCGGCTGGATCCTCTACGTCTCCTGCCCCGGAGACCTGGACGGCGACGGCCTGGACGAGGTGCTGGTGGGCTGCCCCCTCTCCAACCAGACCGAGCTGGACGGCGCCGGCGAGATGTGGCTGCTGCGCACCGGAGACAGCCTGTGATTCCGCTCCTGGTTGCCCTGGGTTGCACCCCCAGCGCCCCCCCGGTCTCCACCTTCCAGGACGCCCAGGTCGGTGACCGCCTGAGCTACCGCTTCACCCGCCACCGCGAGGACTTCCGAGACGGCTGGGAGGAGCTGCGGCTGCTCGAGGCCAGCGTCATCGTGGACCTGCAGGTAGTCGCCATCGAGCCCGAGCGCATCTGGCTGGCGATCTCCGCGAGCGACAGCGACGGCCTGCCCCTGGAGCACCCCGCCCTGTCCCAGACCCTGCTGCTGCCTGTGGTCCCCGCGGTCGCCCCCGCGCGCGAGCTGGGCCCCGTGGACGGGCGCGTGGACGCCGGGACCCAGACCTGGCGCTACGCCAGCACCCGCAGCGACGAGCGCCCCACCGGCGGCTGGCTGGTCGAGCAGGGCTTCACCCAGCCCATCGGCCCCCTCTACCTGAGCGAAGGCCTGGTGATGATGGCCCGCACCTCGGACTCCAAGGGCCGCGTGCGCGACGAGCAGCGCCTGGAGCTGATGGAGGTCACGCCGGGCGGCGGCGGCGCGGGCTCCGTCCCCAAGGGTCGCGTCCTGCTCAGCCCCAGCGCCTGGTACGTGGAGGGCCGCTGGACCCAGGATGGGCTGGTGGCCAGCCGCTCGGCCTTCACCGTCTCGGGGGCCCGCCTGCGGAAGCAGACCACCACCTTCAGGCCAGCCGACCGGGGCGCCCAGAGCACCGCCGACTGCGTGCAGGTGGACCGCGAGGTCGTGTGCCGCGACGCCCTGCCCCCCGCCGTGAGCGAGCAGCTATTGCCCGAGCTGCTGATGGAGCTGGCCGCCATGGCAACCGAGTCCACCGCCCACAGCGGGATCAAAGCCAAACAACGCACCGGCTTCGGCCCCGTCGAGGTCACCCGCAGCCAGGAGCCCGTGCAGGCCTTCCTGGCCGGAGAGGCGGTCAGCGGCACCCTCCAGCGGGCCTGGGCCGCCGACCCCGAGGCCCTCCCCGGGCTGCCCTGGCTGCGCGCGATCCAGCCCCTGGAGGAGACCCGCAGCTTCCCACACCCCGCGGAGACCCTGGACACGCGCGCGGCGCTGTGGAGCTGGTCGCCCCCTGACTGACCCCGCGACGCGAATGTCACCTGCGGCCCAAGTTACGGGATGGTAAGTTGCCTCCATGAGCAGCTTCCTGGAGCGCCTCGGCGCGACCAACCGACCCCGCCTCACCGCGACCCACGTGGACACCGACTGGGGCCCCCTCAACGTCTTCGAGACCCCCGGACAGGGCCACGGCAACCTGGTGCTCGTCCACGGCCTGAGCGCCGACGCGAGCATCTTCTCCAGCCTGCTGCCGCGCCTGCGCCACCGCTTCGCCCGGATCATCCTGCCGGACCTGCTGGGCCACGGCGACTCCCACAAGCCTCTGGAGGGGCTGACCGGGGACGTCGCCAACCGCTCGCTGGGTCAGGCTCTGGACCAGATCCTGGACGCGCCGGCCATGCTCTTCGGCAACTCCCTGGGCGGCTACGGCGCCATCCGCTACGCCTCCACCCGCCCTGAGATGGTCTCCGCCCTGGCCGTCTCCAGCCCTGGGGGCGGCTTCCTCCCGGCCGCCGACTTCGACGCGCTGATGGCCCGCTTCAAGGTGGACAGCCATCGCGACGCCCTCTCCCTGGTCAACGACGGCAAGAGTCTCCCCCTGGGACCCCTGGCCCACCTGGTGGCCCTCCGGGTGCGCCGCCGCATGAACCAGGTCTCCGTCCGCGCCTTCATCGAGACCCTGGGCAGCCACGACACCCTGAGCGAGAGCGAGCTCCAGGGCCTGCAGATGCCCGTGCTCCTGCTCTGGGGCAGCCACGAGCAGCTCTTCCCCCGGGCCTGCTTCGAGTGGTTCCGCGAGCACCTGCCCGAGCACGCCGCGGTCGAAGAGCCCGAGAACTTCGGCCACGCGCCCATGTCCGAGCGCCCCCGCGCCCTCGCGGATCGCCTGCTGGCCTTCGCCGAGACCCACCTGGGATAGACTGGCCCCTCACTTGGGGGAGTCCGCCGTCGACCCACACCTCACCGACCCCACGGGACGTCAGATCCGCTTCATCGCGCCCCTTGGTCGCGGTGGCTTCGGCGCGGTCTATCTGGCCGAGGTGCGCACCCCCGACGGCCTGACCCACAAGCAGGCCATCAAGCTCCTGCACGCCGACCTTGAGCTGGACGAAGACCTGGCCGCCCGCGCCCGGGACGAGGCCCGCCTGATGTCCCAGCTCCACCACGATCACGTCGTGGCCGTCCACGCCCTCACCCGCCTGGACGAGCGCTGGGCCGTGTTCATGGAGTACGTCAACGGCATCGACGCCGGGGCCCTGCTCGCCAAGCACCCCAAGGGCCTGCCCCCAAAGGTCGCCGTGGCCATGCTGGAGCGCGCCTGCGCCGCCCTGGACGCCGCCTGGAACCAGCCCTCCCCAGAGACCGGCCGTCCTCTGCGGGTGGTGCACCGCGACCTCAAGCCCGCCAACCTGATGATCAGCGTCGAGGGCACGGTCAAGGTCATGGACTTCGGCGTCGCCCGCGCGGACTTCGAGCGCGAGGCCCACACCCAGTCCACCCAGTACGGCACCGGCCGCTACATGGCCCCCGAGCGCTGGCTGCACATCCGCGCCGAGCACGCCTCCGACGTCTACGCCCTGGGCGTCACCCTCTGGGAGCTCCTGCTGGCCCAGCGCTTCGAGCGCATGCCCCTGGCCCCCGCCCACTTCGACGCCAAGCTCGCCGAGCAGCTCTCCTTGCTGGGCCCCGAGCGCGACCCCACCGGCCAGATCGCCGCCCTGCTCCACGACATGCTGGCCTTCGACGAAGAAGCCCGCCCCAGCGCCCACCAGGCCATGGAGACCCTGGAGGAGATCCTGGAGGGCCTCTCCGGCCCCAGCCTGCGCCGCTTCGCCCGCGCCAAGGTCCCCCCGCTGCTCAAGTCCCGGCGAGAGGACCTGCTCCACGACAGCCAGGTCTGGCCCCACACGCCGCGCTCCGCGACCCGCTCGCCCACCTCCCCCAGCATCGCGCCAACGGGCTCGCCGACCAGTTCGCCAACCGGCTCGCCGACCGGCTCCGGCCCCACCGATCACACCGCCGTCGAGCGCTCCGCCTCCCAGCCCCAGCGCCCCCCAGTGGACGAACCCAGCGCCCCCACCCTGGCCG
>JAZAMN010000038.1:0-16351 GCA_036229005.1 Myxococcota bacterium | reverse complement strand
CGCCACCGTTCGCTGGATGTTCAACGTCGAGATGGCTCGCGAGAAGTTCGCCAGGCACTACCCAGATCTGAGCGAGCTTCCTCCATGTCCCATCATTCGAGCCGATTGAGGTCGGTCACTTTCCCTGTGAACAGCTACTAGTCAGTGCAGGCCCTGGAGACCCAGGCATCTCCAAGGGGATCCTCCACCTTGATCGCCTGAGGCCCTGCACCGATGACTGAGAAGCTGGTCCCCGCGGCAACACTACGTAGAACGATCGGCTGCCCATCCGCCGCAAACCCCCACACATCACACGACCTCTTCACCTCGACCATTCTACCTACCTCTGACCTCGCGGCGGGCCTCGTTCGGCGCTCTTTGCCGTCCTCGTCCTCAGACAAGCAGTTCCCACAAAGGGCGACCGCAACCAGAATCAAGAAACCACCCGCAGGACCAGCCGGCGCCTCGAACGGGTGGGACTGAACACTGGTCGACCTACAGTTGGGGCACCTGAGCGAAACGTCGTGCCCCCTCGGCTGCCAGCTGTAGCCACAGGTTCGGCAGGAGTTCCTGGGCCTTAGGTTCCGCCTCCCCATGTTTCAAGCCTCCGAGAGTGGCATGCGCAGCCCAACCAGCCCAAGTCGGTTGAAACGTAGTTTCCCACTATGTATCGATGCAGCGGGTGCGGGGCACTACCGTGACAGGCGCTTGAGGCGCCGCCACTTCTCCTCGCTGAGCAGGCAGGCCTCCTCGGAGCCCAAGATGCAGCCCAGCTCCAGGGCGGCGTAGGCGCGCTTCTTGTCGCGCTCCAGGCCGCGGCCCTCGGCGTAGAGCATGCCCAGGTGCATGCAGCCCTCGTCGTGGCCCAGCTCGCAGCCGCGGGCGATGTTCATGGCCCCCAACTCGTCGTCCTGCCGCACCCCCTGGCCGCCCAGGTAGAGGGCCCCCAGGAAGCTGCAGCCCGCGGCGAAGTCCCCCTCGCAGGCCTGCTCGAAGCGCTCGGCGGCCACGTCGTAGTCGACCTGCCCAGATGCCCCGGTGGCGTGGAACACGCCCTCGGCCACGCAGCCCTCCATGTCGCCGCGCGCGCAGACCGCGCTGTAGAGCTCCAGCGCCTGCGCGGTGTCGCTGTCCACGCCCATGCCCGTCTCGTAGGCGCGGCCCAGGGCCAGGCAGGCGTTGGGGTCCTGGTCCAGCTCACAGCCCCGGCGGTACCAGTCCACGGCGGCCAGCGGGTCCGCGTCCACGCCGGCCCCCCAGCTGAACATGTTCCCCGCGAAGGCACAGCCCCGCCCGGAGCCCTTCTCGCAGGCCTCCTGGTAGAGCCCGGCGGCGCGGACCTTGTCCACGGAGCGGCCCATGCCGGACTCGAAGCAGAGCCCCAGCTCCCGGCAGCCCTCGCCCCAGCGGGACTCGCAGGCCGTGGCGTAGAGGTCGCAGGCCTCGACCGCGTCCCCCGGCAGCAGATCCATCTCCATCAGGTTGCCCAGGGCGGTGCAGCTCTGACCGTCGCCGTCGTCGCAGGCGCCCTGCCAGAGGTCCGCCGCCAGGCGGCTGTCGGCCTCCATTCCCCGCCCCATGAAGGCCAGCCGGGCCTGGTAGCCGCAGGCGAAGGAGTCTCCCCCTTCGCACTCCGCCTTGAGCAGCCCCAGCGCACCCCGGGCGTCCTCGGCGATGCCCCAGCGGCCCTCGTCCAGCGCCTGGGCCAGGGTGACGCAGGCCCCCTCGGCGCGGGCATCACAGAGCCCCTCCAGGCCCTTCAGCGCCTCCTCGGGGGTGGGCTCGGACAGCGCGAAGCCCTGGGTCTCGGCCTGGGTGCACGACCAGCCGTCCCCCAGCGCGCAGCCCCGCTCGTAGCTCTGCACCGCCCGCTGCAGGTCGGCGTCCACGCCGTCCCCGTCCTCGTACATGTCCCCGAGCCGGGAGCACGCTGCGCCCCACCCGCCCTCACAGGCGCGGTTGTAGTAGAGCAGCGCGTAGCTGGCGTCCGCCTCCAGCCCCTGGCCCTCCCGGTAGGCGTCGCCCAAGGCCACGCAGCCACGCGCCGAGCCCATCTCGCAGGCCTGCTGGAAGAGCTCGGTTGCGCGATTCAGGTCCAGCTCGACCTCCCAGCCCCGCTCGTAGAGGGTGCCGAGCCCGGCGCACGCGAAGCCCCGATCGGCCTCGCAGCCCTGCTGGTAGAGCTCCAGGGCGCGGGCCCGGTCCTGCTCCACCCCCATGCCGTACTGCAGCAGGTGGCCCAGGCGCGCGCAGGAGTCCAGGTCCTCGGCGGCGCAGCCCTTCTCGTAGGCGGCCGCGGCCTCCTGGGTGTCCCACCGCTCCGTGCCTCGCTTGAAGCGCCATGCGTCCCCCAGCTCGCGGCAGGCGATCGCCTCCCCCGCCTCGCAGCGCCCTGAGAGGACCTCGACGGAGACTGGAGGCTCCTGCGCGAGGGCCAGGCCGGCCAGAGAGGTGAGACCGAGAGCGCTCAGGACCAGGACCGTCTTCTTCATACCTGAACCATACACGCCCCCAGCGGGCGCGTCAGCCCTTGACCGACCCCGCCGTCAGCCCTTCGACAAGCTGCCGCTGCAGCGCAAAGAACAGGGCCAGCACCGGCAGGGAGACCAGGATGGCGGCGGCCGCGAAGCTTCCCCAGTCGGTCCCGAAGTCGCCCACGTAGCCGTTGAGGACCACCGGCAGGGTGAAGCGCTCTTCCTTGCCCAGGAAGGTCGCCGCAAGGATGAACTCGTTCCACGCGGTCATGAAGGAGAACAGCCCGGTCACGACCAGCGCGGGCTTGGACAGGGGCAGCAGGATGCGCCAGAAGGTGGTCCAGCGGGACGCGCCGTCCATGAGCGCGGCCTCCTCCAGGTCCACCGGCAGGGTGTCGAAGTAGCCCTTGAGGTTCCAGGTGCAGAAGGGCACCGAGGTCGTCGCGTAGACCAGCGCCAGCCCCAGCATGGAGTCGAGCATGGAGAGCTCGTCCAGCAGGATGTAGAGCGGCACCGCCATCACGACGCCCGGGAACATCTGCGTGATGAGGAAGAGGGCCATGCCCACGTCCCGCCCCGGGAAGGCCCACCGCGACATCGCGTAGCCCGCGGTCGCCGCCAGGCTGATCCCCAACAGCGAGGTCACCCCGGCCACGATCAGGGAGTTCAGGAGCTGCCGCCCGAAGAGCCAGCGCCCGTCGGCGGTCTCTGTGCCGATCACCGCCCGGAAGTGCTCCAGGCTGGGATCCGAGGGCCAGGGGATGGGGTCCATCGCGAAGGCCTGCCCGGGGGTCAGGGCCATGTCGACCACCCACAGGATGGGGTAGAGCGTCAGCAGCGTGAACACGACCAGCAGCAGGTGGGTGCCCACCAGGCGCCAGATGGAGACCTCGCGACCCTGGGCCATCAGAGCACCTTCTGGCCGGCGATGCGGTTCATCGCCCGGCTGTAGAGCAGCAGTACGCCAAAGATCAGCACCGCGTATGCGGACGCGTAGCCGTACTGGTGCTGGCGGGTGAAGGCCCAGCGGTAGGCCTCGGACACCAGGATCTCCGTGCTGCCGTCGGGCTCGCCGCCGGAGACCAGGTAGATCACGTTGAACATGTTGAAGGTCCAGACGGACCCCAGGATGACCGCCGGCAGCAGCGCGGGCCGCAGCAGCGGGAGCGTGATGTGCCGGAAGCGCTGCCAGCCGCTGGCGCCGTCGACCTCGGCCGCGTCCTCCAGGTCCCGGGGGATGGACTGGAGGGCGCCCAGGGTCACCACCATCATGAAGGGGAAGCCCAGCCAGGTGTTGGTGGTCAGGTTGGCCGCGAAGGCCGTCCAGAAGCTGCCGAACCAGCTCACGGGCTCGGCGCCCAGGGCCACCAGCAGGCCGTTGATGGCGCCGAACTGGCGGTGGAACATGCCCTTCCAGATCAGCGCGGTGATGTAGTTGGGGATGGCCCAGGGCAGGATGAGCAGCACGCGGAACACGCCCCGCATGCGCACCCACTTCTCCCGCAGGAGCATCGCCAGGCCCACGCCCAGGCCTACGTGCAGGACCACGTTCGCGACGGTCCAGAGCACGGTCACCGCAAGGGTGAACCAGAAGCTCTGGGGGCTGGTCACCGCCCAGTCCCGCGCCAGCACGATGTCCAGGTAGTGCTGGATCCCGACGAAGGTGAAGCTGCCGTCCTGGTGCGCGAAGAAGGAGACGCCGGCGCCCACGATGAAGGGCAGGAGCACCAGGGCGCCCATCGCCAGGGCGGCGGGGGCCACGTAGGCGTAGGCGTGCCGCCAGAGGGCGATCTCCCGGCGCTGCTGCCAGGCGCTGTGGCCGATCCAGCCGAACACCCCCAGCAGGCCCAGCCCCAGCACGGCCGCGTAGGGGCGCCAGTCCACCGCGGGGGGCGGCGGGCGGGTCACGATCTCCAGCTCGGTCTGGGCGGCGGACAGGGCCATCTCCGGAGGCATCGCCCCGCGCAGCACCCGCCTCCAGGCCTTGGCCATGGGCTCCCAGGTGGCCCCCATCTCCGGGCGCAGGGGCATGGGCACGCCCCGGTCGAGCTGCGCCTTGAAGGCCCCCAGGATCGGGTCTTGGGACAGGCGGGGGTCCTCCCAGGCGGCCAGCTCCGCGACGGTCTGCCGGCCCTGCACCCCGCGGGCGATGGCGGCCTCCCCCACCCCCAGAGCACGGGCCAACTCTGCCGCTTCATCCGGGTGCTTGGCGTAGGCACTGACGAACGCGGCCTCGACCGTGACGTAGGGCGCAGCGGGCTGCCCGGTCTCGGACACCAGCGGCAGCGGCGCGATGGCGAAGTCCACGCTGGGGTCGATCTCCCCCAGCATCCACGGCCCGTTGATGACCATGGCCGCCTGCCCGGCGTTGAAGAGCTGGGTCACCAGCGCGCCGGTGGGCTCCTGGGGCAGCAGGTCGCCCTCGACCATGCCCAGCACGAAGGCCATCGCGGCGGCGTTCTCGGGGCTGTCCAGGGTGGGCGCGCCGGCGGTGAAGAGCCCCCCGCCGTAGCCGTGCAGCCAGGCGGCGTTGAAGTAGGGAGAGGCGGCCTCGTAGGCCAGCCCATATCGGTCCCCACCCCGCTGGGATCCGGCCAGCTCCAGCAGCGCATCCGTCGTCTGCGGCGGCGAGGTCACCAGGTCCCGGTTGTAGTAGAGCGCGAGGCACTTGCTGGCCAAGGGCACGCCCCAGGTCTGCTCCTGCCAGCGCACGCCGTCCACGGTCACCGGATGGTAGGCCGCCTCGTCGATGACCAGGGGCTCCACGATGCCGGAAGCCGACCAGCTCCCGATGCGCTCGCTGGCCGCGATGAAGAGCTCCGGCCCGTTCCCCCGGGGGGCCGCCGCCTCCAGCTTGGACGCGAAGGACTCGGTGGGCACCGCCAGGGGGACCACCTTGAGCTCCGGGTGGGCGGCGTCGTAGTCGGCGAGCACCTGCTCCAGGGCCTCCCGCTCGGCGCCGCGGTAGCTGTGCCACACCGAGAGCTCGGCGGGCTCGGCCAGGGCGAGGGCGGGAATGAGCAGCAGCATGGGGCCTTGGACCGGCCATCTGCGCAGCAGTCACGCGCGCCCGGCATGCAGGCGTGCGGCCCGTTCAGGGGGCGATGCGCAGGCCGGTGTCGGGGTGGAAGAAGTGGTGGCGACCGATGTCGATGTGCACCGTCTGGCCCGCGGCGGCGTCTGGCAGGGCCTCGGCCTCCACGCGCGCGGTCAGGTGCAGCCCTGCGCCCAGATCCAGGTGCAGGTGCAGCTCCCAGCCCAGGTGCTCCACGACCTCGATGGTGGCGGGGGTCCCGGAAGGCGCCAGGGTGACCTCGTTTGGGCGGACGCCCAGTGTCACGGGGCCCGCGTGCCCACAGGCCAGGGAGATGGGCCCAAAGCTGGCGTGCGCCCCATCGCCCGCTCCCTCCAGGAAGTTCATCGCGGGAGAGCCGATGAAGCCGGCGACGAAGCGGTTGGCGGGCGTGTCGAAGAGCTCGGTGGGGCTGCCGATCTGCTGCACGACGCCGGCGTTGAGGACCAGGATGCGGTCCGCCAGGGTGAGGGCCTCGACCTGGTCGTGGGTCACGTAGACCATGGTCGCGTCCAGGGTCTGGTGCAGGCGCTTGAGCTCCACGCGCATCTGCCCGCGCAGGGCGGCGTCCAGGTTGGACAGGGGCTCGTCGAAGAGGAAGACCTTGGGGCGGCGCACGATGGCCCGGCCCATGGCGACGCGCTGGCGCTGACCGCCGGACATGGCCTTGGGGAGGCGGTCCATCAGGGCCTCGAGCCCCAGCATGGCGGCGGCCTCGTCGACGCGGGCGGTGATCTCGGCCTTGGGCGTCTTGCGCACCTCGAGGCCGAAGCTCATGTTCTGGCGCACGGTCATGTGCGGGTAGAGCGCGTAGGACTGGAACACCATGGCCACGTCGCGGTCGCGGGGCGCCTTCTCGTTTACGCGCTCCCCGTCGATGCACAGCTCGCCGGCGCTGATCTCCTCCAGGCCCGCGATGCAGCGCAGCAGGGTGGACTTGCCGCAGCCGGAGGGGCCCACCAGGACCAGGAACTCGCCGTCGGCCACCTGCAGGTCCACGCGCTCCAGCACGCGGGTCTCGCCGTAGGACTTCTGCAGTCCTTCCATGCTCAGGGTGGCCATGCGGTCCTTCGTTTTCGGGGCGGCGAGTCTACCCCAGCCCCCCAGGCCGATCCCCTACTCTTCCCCGCCGCGCTGACCGCTCGCATGTCCTGGGCGACCCGCGGCCTCCCAGTCCTCCAGGATCCAGATCGGGCCGTGCAGGCTGGCCCAGTTCTCGATGTCGATGCGGGCGATGGGCCCCCAGAGGCCGGCGTCGGTCTCCACGCCCTCGATGCGGTGCCAGGGCACCAGGATGTTGCCGGCGTTCAGGCGCCAGAGGATCGGCAGCTCCAGGTAGAGCCCCTCCGGCAGCACGGCGAGCTTGAGCAGGCCGTTCATGCGGGTGACCATCAGGCGCGCCACCCAGCAGCGACGCCCCCGACCGCGCAGCTCCGGCGGGGCGGGCATCACCTTGGCGGCGTGGGGCCAGCCGGTGAGGCCGTAGATGGTCGCCACCGTGGTCAGGTAGAGCGCGAGCACCAGCAGCGGAAAGAGGATGGCGACGAAGTACATGGCCGCCAGCTAATCGGAGGGGGTGGTGCCCGGCCAGCCGGCGACAGATCGCCGCACCCTATTCCAGGGTGAAGTCCAGCCCGAGCTCCCGCCGCAGCTCCGCGCGCACGCCATCCGGGCCAAAGCGCAGGCTCACGCGCCGCCCATGCTGCACCTCCGTCGGCTCCACCAGCAGCTCGCACGCGCCATGTTCCAGGGGGGAGGCGGTGACGGAGTAGCCGGTCAATGCGGCCCCCAACTCCGGGGTCAGCGGGTGCGGACACGGCCCGTTGGACCGGTAGGCATCGGCGAGGAGCGACTGGAGCAGCTCGGCCTCCCGGCGCAGGCTCTCGTCCAGGGCGGCCTGCACGGTGGCCTCGCGCTCCGGGGCGCTGACCTGGCCGGGGACGAGCTGGAGTTGGCGGTCGTAGGGGGTGGGCGCCTCGTCCAGGGGCACCACCACGCGGCCCAGCAGGCGGTTGACGCGCAGCACGCCGAGCTCGCCCTGCAGGGAGGGCATCACGGGCAGCTCCAGGATGAACTCGGGGCCCTGGACGTGCGCCTGGGTGGGGACCAGGCCGCGGGTCATCCACGAGGGGTCGTAGAGGCCGACCACCGGCGGGGCCTCGCCCTGGAAGTGCAGCTCCCCGACCAGGGTGTCGCCGGCCTGCAGGCGGAAGCTGCCCAGGGTCCAGGCGTCCTCCCACTGAATCAGCGTGTCCTCGGCTGCGCCGGAGAGTGCCTGCTGTTGGGGGGCGGAGAGATCCCCGGGGGTGAGGGCGAGCTGCACGTCGAACTCCCCTCCCCTCGCCCCCAGCGGGAGAGTGAGGCGCTCGCCCTCCCAGAGCAGGGCGGCCTGGCCCTCGCCGGAGCCCGAGCGGATCGGGACATAGAGCCACAGCCCGCTGTCATCGCGGCTCGCAGTGCACACGCGCAGGTGCGGTCCGGTGGTGAACGCGGCGCCCCAGAGGCCCAGGCGACACCCCGAAGCGTCCACGCGCAGCTGTCCGGACACGGACTCCCCCTCCAGGATCCACGATCCGGTGGGCAGTTCCGGGGCGCTGGCGCGGCAGGAGAGCAGCAGGAGGAAGAGCATCGCCGGTACACTCTGCCTGATGATCCACCTCGACGAGCGCTATGAGCTGACCGCACGCATCGGGCGTGGTGGCGTCGGCGAGGTCTTCGAGGGCGTGCAGAAGGCCCTGGACCGGCGGGTGGCGATCAAGCTGCTGCGCCCGGAGCTGACGGTGCGTCCCGAGGTGGTCGCGCGCTTTGAGCAGGAGGCCCGCACCACCTGCCGGCTGCAGCACCCCAACGTGGTGACGGTGTTCGACGTGGGCACCGCGCCCAGCGGCCAGCGCTTCCTGGTGATGGAGCTGCTGGAGGGCGTCACCCTGGCCCAGCTCATGCGGCGCGAGGGCCCTCTGCGTCCCCAGCGGGCGGTGGACCTGGGCCTGCAGGTGGCGCGGGGCATGGGGGCCGGACAGGGCGTGGGGCTGGTGCACCGCGACCTCAAGCCCGAGAACATCACGGTGCTGGGCGAGCCGCCGGACGAGCGGGTGAAGATCCTGGACTTCGGTCTGGCCTTCCTGCAGGACCAGGCGTTGACGGAGGGGAGCGCGTTCCCCGACCGGGCCTCGATCCCGGAGGCGCTGCGCAACTCGGTGGAGCGCCTGCCGCTGGGCCACACCAGCCAGGACACGCTGACGCCGCCGCCCGGTCCCCTGGCCGACCAGACCTGGGATGGGGTGTCGTGGCACGGGAGCTCCCAGGACGTCCCCACCGCGGAGACCCCTCAGGGCATGTCCGACCCGACCGCCGCCCCCGAACCCCTGGAGCTGTCGCCGGCGCGCTTGACCAGCCCGGGCGCGTTGGTGGGGACCCCGCGGTACATGAGCCCCGAGCAGGCGCTGTGCTGGAAGGTGGACCACCGGGCGGATCTCTACGCCTTCGGCTGCGTGCTCTACGAGATGCTGGCGGGCCGCGCCCCCTTCGAGGAGGAGAGCGTCCAGGACTACCTGCAGGCGCACGTCCACAAGGAGCCGCCGCCCCTGGGCGCCCTGGTCAGCGACTGCCCCGGGGATCTGGTCGAGCTGGTCTACCGGCTGCTGGCCAAGGATCCGGACCAGCGCCCGCGCGACTGGGCCGAGGTCATCGCGACCCTGACCGCGCTCCAGCGGCGCCCCACCGCGCAGGCCAGCCGCACCCGCAGCCTCCAGCGCCCCACCGAGCCCTTCCGCTTCCTGGCGCCCTTCTCGGAGAGCACCTCGGAGCTCTTCTTTGGGCGGGATGGGGACAGCCGGCGCTTCCTGGAGATCTGGCAGCACCCGGACCGGCCGCCAGTGGTGGCCATCACCGGGCGCTCGGGTGTTGGAAAGACCTCCTTCCTGTATGCGCGCATCGTGCCGGCGCTGGCGCAGCTCGAGCACGAGCTGCTGGTGGTCCGGGGCGGCCAGGCCCCCCTCAGCGACCTGCGCGCCCAGGCCCGCCGCCTGCTCTCCCGCAGCACCGCGAGCGCGCCCAACCAGCCCATGGCCGAGATCCTGGACACGCTCTCCCTGCAGCTCGGCCGCCCGGTCTGTCTGGTGATGGACCAGCTCGAGGAGCTGTTCACCGGCGGGAGCGGGGAGCAGCAGCGCGCGTTCGCGGAGGGCCTGCACCTGCTGCTGCGCACCCGCTCGGACACCCGCGTGCTGTTCAGCCTGCGCGAGGACTACCTGGGCGCCCTGCTCCGCACCCTGGACGACCTGCCGCTGGACGAGCTCTTCCGCACCATGCCGCTGCGGCCGCTGGCGCGCGGGGACATCCTGGAGGCCCTGTCGGGTCCGGGTCGCCCGGGGCTCGCGGTGGACTACGCCCCCTTCTCCTTCGAGGACGGCCTGCTGGACGAGATCGTGGACGACCTGCTGGCCGACCCCGCCGGAGAGGTCGCGCCGCGCATCCAGGCCGTGGGCTCGCGCCTCTGGGAGCTGGCGAAGGACCAGACCCCGGTGCGCATCACCCGTGCGCACTACCGCCAGGGGCTGGGGGGCGCTCGGGGCATCCTGGCCCGCATCCTCGACGAGGCCATCGCGGGGCTGGAGGACGCCGCCGGCAACCAGGCCAAGGAGATCCTGCGGGCCCTCACCCACCTGCCCGGCTCCGCGACCTCCCGGCCAGCCCCCGAGTCCGAGCTGCTGCGCGGGGTCCAGGACGTGAGCGCGCGCAAGCGGGTGCTGCGGCAGCTCGAGAACCGCTGGCGCCTGATCCAGGGCTTCACCGACCCCCGCTACCCGGGGGAGCGCAGCTACCGCATCGCCCACGAGGCCCTGATCCAGCGGATCCAGCAGTACGGCGAGGAGAGCGGCGAGCGCAACGCGGCGCGGCACCGCTTCCAGCTCAGCTTCGACCTGTGGCTGCGGGGCGGCCAGCGGGACGAAGAGCTGCTCCCGGTGGAGTTCTTTGACGTGGTCCAGCGCCACGCCGACTCCCTGGTGCTGCGCACGGAGGCCGAGGAGGAGTTCCTGCGGCGCTCCCGCGAGCTCCACAACGATAGCTGGCTGGAGCAGCAGCTCCTGACCCGCCGCCGCAGCACCCAGCGCAAGCTGATGATCGGCGCGATGCCGGTGGCCTTCTTGATGCTGGGCGTCGTGGTGGGCCAGCTCCCGGAGAACTTCCACACCATCGACACCCTGCGGGCCCACGCGCGCTCGGCCCTGCACAGCGAGCGGGCGCGCCTGGGGGGCACCAACCTGCTGGACCTCCAGGTGGACCAGCCCTTCTTCCTGGGCGCGCAGCTCCAGAGCGCGGATCTCCGCTTCGCGCAGCTCGTGGGCGCGGACCTGGAGCAGGCCGACCTGTCCTACGCCCGCCTGGAGGGCGCGGACCTGCGCGGGGCCAGCCTGCTCGCGGCCAACCTGAGCCAGGCCAAACTGGAGGGCGCCCACTTCGAGGGCGCGCAGCTCCGCATGGCCGACTTCTCCGGCTGCGACGTGTCCCAGGCCCACTGGCTGGCCGCGACCTTCGACGAGAACACCGTCTGGCCCGGGATGCCGCCCCACGGCGCCTTCGGGCCCACCGGCCACGCGGACGGGGTGGACCTCTCCGGCCGGGAGTTCACGCGGCGCATGAGCATGGAGCGCATGGGCTTCATGGAGGCCAACTTCGAGGGCGCCACCTTCGCAAACGGCACGGTGATGGACAAGAGCCAGCTCCAGCGGCTGGACGCCCAGGGGGTGACCCTCCAGGGGGTCTCCCTGCGCGAGGCCCACCTGGACGAGGCCGACCTGCGCAACGCCAACCTGCGCACCATCAAGGCCCGCCGCGCCCACTTTGACGGGGCCAACCTGCGGGGCGCCGACCTGCGGAACGCGGAGCTGGCGATGACCTTCTTCACGGGCGCCGACCTGCGGGACGCAGACCTGCGCGGAGCCAACCTGCGGGACGCCCACCTGGAGGGCGCCCGCCTCAAGGGGGCCCTCTGGAACGAGTCCACGGTGTGGCCGGAGGGCTTCAACCCCGCGCCCCGGGGCGCGGTCGAGACAGCGCCCCAGTAGACCTGGCGCTGCCCTACTGGGCGACCAGGACGCTGCCGCCGCGGGGCCCGACGTCCACGATGACGGTGCTGTCGCTGCCCACGGTGAAGGTGCGCTGGCTGTCTGTGGGCCAGACCTCGACCAGGGTGGTCCCCGGCGCGAAGCTCACGGGCATGCCCGCGCCCTGCCAGCCGGTGTGGGAGGTCTGGTCGTCGTTGACGTTGAGCACGACCAGCACGACCTCGCTGTCGGTCGCGCGCTCAAAGGCGTAGATGCCGGCGTCCTCCTCCGAGGCGGTGCGGTCGGATGCCCAGCGGGTGTTGAAGTCCCCTCGCCTCAGCGGCTCCAGCTCCTTTCGCAGCGCGATCAGGCTCTGGGTGTGGACGAAGAGGTCCCCGTTCTGGTCGAAGCCGCTCTCCCACAGGGGCTCGCGGTTGGCCGGGTCGTTGCCGCCGTGGAAGCCCTGCTCGGTCCCGTAGTAGATGCACGGGATGCCGTCCTGGGTCAGCAGGAAGAAGAGCGCGTTCTTGAGGGCCGGCACGCTGGGTTGGTCGTACAGAAAGCGCGGGATGTCGTGGTTGTCGATGAAGTTGACCAGGATGTCCCGGGGGGCGTGACCGGCGCCGCGCTCCTTTGGCTCGCTGCCGTAGTTCTGCTCGCGGGCGGCGACCAGGGCCTCGATCTTGGAGGTCGCGCCGCCGTACTTGAAGACGTCGTCGTAGACCTGGAACTTCTGCGAGAAGTAGAACACCGAGTCCACGCCCTGGTAGCTCTCGCCGCCGCTGTGGTCCTGGTGGCTGCAGCCCACGTACTGCCCGTCGCTGCTCTCGTCCGGGTACTTGCCCAGGTTGTCCGAGACGGTGTCGCAGGTGTAGCTGCCGATCAGCGCGTCGCTGCCGTCGAAGGCCTCGCCGAACATCAGGAAACGGTCCTTGCCCGCCGCCGCGGCGTTCTGCCGGATGGCCGGGGCGAAGGTGTTCCAGAAGTCGTTCTCGACGTGCTTGAGGGTGTCGATGCGGAAGCCGTCGATGTCGGTCGCCGTGATCCAGTAGGAGAACACGTCGATCAGCGCCTGCTGCACCGCCGGGTTGGTGGTGTCCAGGTCCTTGAGGCCGCCGGGGAAGTCCCCCTTCTCCACCTGGTCGCGCTGGCTCCAGTCGGTCACGCGCCCGCGGCGGTTGTACCAGTCGTCGTTGTGGAACTCGGCGGGCTCCGGGGGCATGCGGTTGAGCTCCGGCATGTAGACCCAGTTCAGGGGCGCGTCCCCGCTCTCGCCCAGGGAGGTCCAGCCCTGCACCCGCCGGGAGTCGTAGGCCGGGTCCCACTCGGAGATGATCTCCAGGGCGTCGCCGTCCGCGCCCGAGCCGTAGACCGTGGAGTCCGCCTGCCCGTTGCGGTTGATGTCGTAGTAGAAGAGCTGCCCCACGTGGTTCACGACGATGTCCAGGATGACGACGATGCCGTTGTCGTGCAGCACATCGACCATCTCGCGCAGCTTGACCAGATCGCCAAAGTGCGGGTTCACCCCGGTGAAGTCCTGGGTCCAGTAGCCGTGGTAGCTGGCGACGCCGGCGTCCTCTTCGACGTTGACGACCACCGGCGAGATCCAGACCGCGGTCACACCCAGCGCGTTCAGGTAGTCCACGTTGTCGATGACGCCCTGGTAGTCGCCGCCCATGTAGCGGGCGAGCACCTCGGGGTTCTCGGTGACGTTGTAGTCGTTGTTGACGTCGCCGTTGGCGAAGCGGTCGACCAGGATCTGGTAGATGACCTCGTCGCGCCAGTCGTCCACGTGGGTCTCCAGCACCGGGTCCTCGGCGTACGCGCCGGGGTCCACGCAGGAGAGCAGGGTGAGAAGGGATGCGCTCAGGCCCATGTGTTCTTCCTCCGGGACAGCACCATCAAGGCGGCCAGTCCCATGCCCAGAGCCGCCCCCACCGGGGCCCCCGAGCGCTTGCTTGCACAGCCGCAGGCGGGCTGGGTGACGTAGGGGCCGCCCGTGTCGTCCCCCGCGGTGTCCCAGCTCCCGCACTCCCCGCTCAGGTCCTGGCGGGTGTGCATCTGCAGCACGTAGAGTCCCGAGCCGAAGCCCATCATGGGGGCCGGCCCGGCGTAGTCGGCGTTGTCCGGGTCAAAGAGCTCCGGCACGATCAGCTTGTTCTGCTGGGCCTGGGCGGTGATCCAGTCCTCGAGCTCCGCGGCCTCGTCCTCCCGGCAGGCCCGCCGCAGCGCCTCGGCCACGCGCAGGTCGATCATCAGCCACTCGTGGGAGTCGTAGAGGTCCCCGTCGTCGTTCCGCGCGAAGCCCTTGCCGTGGGGCACCCGCAGGCCGTCGTTCCAGGCCGCGTAGCTGCTGGCGAACTCCGCGCTGCGCGGGTCCAGGGTCCCGTTGTTGAAGGCGTCCACCGCGGCCAGGTCCAGCGCGGGGGCGCCGTCCTGGTACTCCTCCAGGTTGCCCATCAGCACGCCGTCCTGGTTCACGAGCTGCTCGGCGATGGCCGTCGCCAGCCCGTCCGCCTCTGCGCGGTACTCCGCGGCCTTCTCGGTCTCCCCGATGGCCTCAGCCATGTTCGCGGCCTCCCGCAGCCCGCGCACGCCCCAGAGGGACGAGTAGGTGAAGTGCTTCTGGTGTCCGTTCCAGTGCTCCTCCCAGATCGAGGAGTCCGGCGCCAGCAGACCCGTCTCGGGCTCGATCAGGCGCACCAGCACGTCCGCGGTGCGGTCGAACAGCGCCGCCTGGTGCTCCACCACAAAGTCAGTGTCCCCGGACTCCTGCACGTACATCCCCGCCGCCCACAGGTAGAGCCCGAAGTTGTCGTACTCGATGTTCGGCCCGTCCTGGTCGACGTCCGTCCACTCCTGCCCGTTCCCGTAGATGCGACACACGCTCAGGGCGTGGTCCATGCCCGCCACGTAGCTGCGCCACTCCCCCGTCTTGCCCTCCTGCACCTGGAAGGCCAGGGCCGCGCGGGCCTCCTCGTGGTGACCGGAGCGCGACAGCCCGCGGATCCCGTAGGCCCCATCGCGCACCCAGGCGATGTTCCAGATGTGCTGGAAGTTGCCCACCGGCGCGGACAGCGGCAGGCTCGCGAGCACCTGCCCGTAGGCGTCGCCCTCCTCCCGCACCTGCCCCATCTTGAGGAAGGCCAGGGCCTGCAGGTAGACCTCCTTCTCTTCTTCGCTCAGGGTCGAGGGGATCTCGCCCTCTGCCTGCCAGTCGGCCCACCACTGCTGCTCATCGGCCAGCAGCGCCTCTGGAGCGCGCCCGCCCACAAACGAGGACACCTCGTCCGTCTGGTCGCCCCACCCGCTGGAGAAGGCCAACACGACGCCCACCCAGGTCACCTCGCCGGCGCCCAGCTCCACATCCCACTGCATGGCGCCCACGCGGTCATCGCCGTTGGACCCAGAGCACTGGTCCAGGTCCCAGCCCTCTCCCACCGCGTACCAGGGGTTGTTGGGCGTGCAGTCCGTGCGGCTCGGCGCCACGAGCGGGACCATGTCGAATCCCAGCGAGCTGTTCTGCCCGCCCACGTAGAGCCCGCCGTCGCGCGGCTGGATGTACTCGTTCTCGTTGCTGTCGTCGCCCACGTGCAGGTTGTGCAGTGAGTAGGCGCTCAGGGACTGCGCGCTGGCGCCCGTGTTCTCGATCCGCAGGAGCTGCACCAGCACTGGTGCCTCGAAGTCCATCGGCGCGAAGGCGTACTCGGTGACCGCCAGGTCTCCCTGGCTGCGGTCCATCCACATCACGTTGGAGCCCGTGAGCATCCCCCAGTCGCTGGCCTCGGTGAGCCACCCGTGCTGGCTGTCCGTGCGCAGGCCGAAGTAGCTGTCGTACATGAGATCGCGCGTGGGCGCGGACTCGGGGCTGTACTGCTGGTAGAGGTGATCCGAGAACAGCTCCACCACCGCGCCCGACGCCCCCGACGCGTTGAACACCGCGACGCCGTAGCCGTTGGCCGTCACGAGCTTGGGGTAGCTGTAGTGGGGCTCAGCGGCCTGGGCGCCGAGAGCCAGGAGCAGGACGGGGAGCATGGGACTCCGGGGGGTTCAGAGGCGGTGGGTGCACCAAGGTACAACCTGGACCGGTGAGCGCCCAGGCGATCACGATTGGGGGTCGGGGTTCAGGTATCGGGTATCGGGTATCGGGTATCGGGGTGGCTACGGCGACCGGCGACCGGCAACCGGCGACCGGCGATGACCCTCTGCCGAGTTCAAGCGCTGAGGCAGCCGACTTGCCCCATTCGCCCCCAGCCACCCCCAACCATGGAGCGTGTCGGCCCCTCGGGCTGCATTGCGCCTTGGGAGTTCGCAAGCGAACTCCACCGCCCTGTGGGGGCACGGCCCACACACCCCCTCAGCGGGACTCCCCGGGGGAGCCCCGGCTCGGGCCAAGCATGGCCCTCGCGGCTTCGCGGCCGGCGCGACAGGTCTCCCGCTGGAGCGGGCGCGCCGGCCTGCGAATCCAGGGGGCCTTGGCGAAGAACCCCAGCCAGGGTCCCGCCCGCCCTCAGCCCTTGAGGCCCATGGAGCGTGTCGGCCCCTCGGGCTGCATTGCGCCTTCATTTGCCCGACCCAAAGGGGAGAGAGGCCCTTGGGCCTCGGTGGCAAATGGAGGCGAAGTGCAGGTCGCGGAAGGTAGCGTCCCAGGAAGTGGTGTAGCAGCCCCCTCAGGTTGAAGAGGCGGTGGGGTTCTCCATAGACGTTGACTTGTCAACAACAACAACCTGGAGACCCACCGCTCATGGCCGACGTAGAAGATTTGACCGCACTCAGCA
>JAZAMN010000037.1:0-35658 GCA_036229005.1 Myxococcota bacterium | reverse complement strand
GTCTCCCCCCGGAGAAGACAAGTTGTAGTTCTGCCGAGCTTGGACGACCCCGCAGGGGCCCGCGGAAAGAACCCTCCTGCCGGCCCGACTTGCTCGGGACATCTCCGGCAGGAGCTCGGGCTGCTGCGCAGCCCGGGGGGGCAAACGACAGAAGGGGCGCCCAAGCGGGCGCCCCTTCGTCGGCCGGGCCGAAGGCCCGCTTCCGGGGGGTCTCCCCCCGGAGAAAACGATTGTAGTTCTGCCGGCCTTGGACCGCCCCGCAGGGGCAGCCCAAGGCCAAAGAACTACAACCCCTTGAGCTTGGCCACCATCAGGTCCCGGTTCAGCCGCGCGATGAAGTTGACCGAGATCTCCTTCGGGCAGACAGCCTCGCACTCGCCGTGGTTGGTGCAAGCACCGAAGCCCTCCTCCTCCATGGTGTCGACCATGGCGGAGGCGCGCTCGAGGCGCTCGACCTCACCCTGGGGGGTGAGCCCCAGGTGGCTGACCTTGGCGGAGGTGAAGAGCATCGCCGCAGCGTTCGGACAGGCAGCCACACAGGCGCCGCAGCCGATGCAGGCCGCGGCGTCGAAGGACATGTCCGACTCAGCCTTGTTGATGGGCATGGTGTGCGCATCGGGGGCAGAGCCGGTGCGGACGCTGATGTAGCCGCCGGACTGGATGATCTTGTCGAAGGCCGTCCGGTCCACCATCAGGTCCTTGATGACGGGGAAGGCCTTGGCACGCCAAGGCTCGACGGTGAGGGTCTCGCCGTCCTTGAACTTGCGCATGTGCGTCTGGCAGATGGTGGTGCCGGTCTCAGGACCATGGGCCACGCCGTTGACCAGGAAGCCGCAGGCACCGCAGATGCCCTCGCGACAGTCGTGGTCAAAGGCGATGGGCTCCTTGCCCTCGGACTCGAGCTGGTCGTTCACGACGTCCAGCATCTCCAGGAAGGAGGCGTCCGAGGAGATGTCCTTGGCCTCGTAGGTCTCGAAGCTGCCCTGGCCTTGGCCAGTCTGGCGCCACACTTTGAGGGTGAGGTTCATGTTCGGGGCTCCTTACTTGTAGGACCGCTGGCTGAGCTTGACGTACTCGAAGCTCATGGGCTCGATGTGGCGCTCAGGCTTGTTGCCCACGCCCTTGTACTCCCAGGCCGCGGCGTGGGAGAAGTTCTCGTCGTCACGCTTGGCCTCGCCCTCTTCCGTCTGGTGCTCCTCGCGGAAGTGGCCGCCAGCGCTCTCGTCGCGCTCGAGCGCGTCCCAAGCCATCATCTCGGCGAACTCCAGGAAGTCGGCCACGCGGCCGGCCTTCTCCAGAGCGGGGTTGAGGGCGTCGGCCTTGCCGGGCACGGAGAGGTTCTTCCAGAAGTCCTCGCGGATCTTGGGGATCTCCTCCAGGGCCTTCTTGAGGCCAGCCTCGGTGCGGGAGATGCCGACGTGGTCGTACATCACCTTGCCAAGCTGCTTGTGGAAGTAGTCCGCGGGCTTGTTGCCGCCGATGTCCATGAGCGTGCTGATGCGGGACTTGACGTCGGCCACGGCCTGCTTGGCCTCGGCGCAGTCCGCGGTCACGGGCGCGGGGCGCTCGGTCCACAGGAAGTTGCCGATGGTGTAGGGCAGCACGAAGTAGCCGTCGGCCAGGCCCTGCATGAGCGCGGACGCGCCCAGGCGGTTGGCGCCGTGGTCGGAGAAGTTCGCCTCACCGATGACGTGCAGACCGGGGATGTTGGACATCAGGTTGTAGTCAACCCACAGGCCCCCCATCGTGTAGTGCACGGCCGGGTAGATGCGCATGGGGACCGTGTAGGGGTCCTCACCCGTGATCTTCTCGTACATGTGGAAGAGGTTGCCGTAGCGCTCGGAGATGGTGTCCTTGCCCAGGCGCTTGATGGCGTCGGCGAAGTCCAGGTAGACCGCGCGGCGCTCGCCGTTGACCTTGTGGCCGACACCCAGCCCGTCGTCGCAGACGTACTTGGCGTTGCGGGCCGCGACGTCGCGGGGGACCAGGTTGCCGAAGGCGGGGTAGCGCTCCTCCAGGTAGTAGTAGCGGTCCTGCTCCGGGATCTGGTTCGCGGGCTTCTCGACGTCCTCCTTCTTGCGGGGAACCCACACCCGACCATCGTTGCGCAGCGACTCGCTCATCAGGGTGAGCTTGGACTGGAACTCCCCGTGGACGGGGATGCAGGTGGGGTGGATCTGCACGTAGCAGGGGTTCGCGAAGTAGGCGCCGCGCTTGTGGGCCTTGTAGGTGGCCGTGACGTTGCAGCCCATCGCGTTGGTCGACAGGAAGTAGACGTTGCCGTAGCCGCCGGTCGCCAGGACCACCGCGTCGGCCATGTGGGCCTCGATCTCGCCGGTCACCAGGTTGCGGGTGACGATGCCCCGGGCCTGGCCGTTGACGATGATGAGGTCCTGCATCTCGGTGCGGCTGTGGTGCTTGACGTTGCCGGCGCCGACCTGGCGGGAGAGGGCCTGGTAGGCGCCCAGCAGGAGCTGCTGGCCGGTCTGACCGCGGGCGTAGAAGGTGCGGGAGACCTGGGCGCCACCGAAGGAGCGGTTGGCCAGCAGGCCGCCGTACTCGCGGGCGAAGGGCACACCCTGGGCCACAGCCTGGTCGATGATGTTGTTCGACACCTGGGCCAGGCGGTAGACGTTGCGCTCGCGGCTGCGGAAGTCACCGCCCTTGACGGTGTCGTAGAAGAGCCGGAAGACGGAGTCGCCGTCGTTCTGGTAGTTCTTGGCCGCGTTGATGCCGCCCTGGGCCGCGATGCTGTGGGCGCGGCGGGCGCTGTCCTGGTAGCAGAAGGTCTGGACGTCGTAGCCCATCTCCGCCATGGAGGCGGCGGCGCTGGCGCCGGCCAGACCGGTGCCCACGACGATGACCTTGAACTTGCGCTTGTTGGCCGGGTTCACCACCTTGATGGCGAAGCGATGACGATCCCAGGCGGTCTCGATCGGCCCTTCCGGGCACTTTCCATCCAAAATCATGACTACCTCTCAGCCGTTGCGGTGGTGGGGGCGGCCTGCTCGACCTGCTCCTGCGCGAAGGCCTCGCCCAGGGACTCGGTCACGCCGACAGCGGTCAGGATGGGCCCCAGGGAGAAGCCGATGGCCACGATGAACGCGAAGGCCGCGGCCGCCTGCTTGCGCAGCGCGTTGTAGTTGGGGTGGTTCAGCCCCAGGCTCTGCAGGGCGCTCCAGGCGCCGTGGTAGAGGTGCAGTCCCAGGGCGACCATCGCGGCCACGTAGAGGCCGACGTGGGCCCAGCCCATGGCACCCGCGGTGAAGCCGGTCACGACCATGCCGTAGGCGTCGTGGACCTCTTCGCCGTTCAGGGTGGTCATCGCGTCCAGGCCAGGCTGGGTCACGCGCAGGGTGAAGTGCAGGATGTGGTAGACGATGAAGGCCAGCAGCACCATGCCGCCGTAGATCATGGTCCGGCTGGACAGGGTGGAGGCCTTGGGGGTGAACTGGCCGTAGGCCGAGGGCCGCGCGGCGCTGTTCTGCTGCTTGAGCTGGATCGCGGAGATGATGTGCGCCGGGAAGGCGATCAGCAGCGCGATGCGGGTCCCCCAGAGCAGCGGGCCGCTGGTCTGGAGGGTGTGGGCGTAGTCGTTGAAGACCTCGGGGCCAAGGAAGATCAGCAGGTTGCCGGACATGTGTCCGACAGCAAAGCCGAAGATGATCAGGCCGGTGACGGCCATGACCAGCTTCTTGCCGATGCTGCTGGCGTAGAGGTTCGTGAACCAGGACATTTCTGCTCCGGCGTTTCAGGAGTTTCAGGGCAGCAGGGCCCTAACCCAAAGCCGGTTCAGATACCTGTTGAAAGCTACTTGCGAGTAGCTTGCGCGGATCTCAGTCCGGAGACTGACCGAGCTCCTCCAGGATGTGGCCGGCGCCTTGGGTGTGGAGGACCCACATCACATAGCGGATGTCCACGTGGATGCTGCGAGTCAGCGCGGGGTCGAAGAGCCAGTCTGCGCTCATGGCCTCGTAGTTTCCGTCGAAGATGAAGCCAACGAGCTCGCCGCGTCCGTTCAAGGTCGCAGATCCCGAGTTGCCCCCGGTGGTATCCAGCGTCGTCAGGAAATCTACAGGAACGTCCCCCAGCTCAGCGTCCACCCAGGGGCTCTGGGGGGCCGAGGGGGCGGCGTCCAGCAGGAATTGCGGGGCGTCGAACGGCGCCTCCCCGTTCTTGGCGACCATGCCCGCAACGGTGGTCTGCGGCGCGTAGATCACAGCGTCCTTCGGGGAATATCCCTTGACGTGCCCCACGGTCACCCGCAGGGTGCTGTTGGCGTCGGGGTAGACCTGATCCCGGCTGTCGAGCAGCGCCTCCATGTAGAGGGGCTGCAGGCGCAGCATGGCGCCGGCGCGGGCCTTGTCGGCCTGCCGCTGGGGAGCCAGGGTCTGGTCCTCCAGCAGCACCGCGAGCTCGATCCAGGGGTTGTCCGAGCTGGCAAAGTCTGACCTCGACTGCTCCATCCAGTTCCGGCGCGTTTGAGCATCCGGGAAGGCCCCGGCGGTGTAGAGGGCAGTCAGAGCACCCTCCAGCCCTCCCTTCTCCTGGACCCAGGCGGACAGACCGGCGGGCTGCTTGTCGGCGGGCAGCGCCAGGATGCGCTCGAGCATCAGCTTGGTGAGGTCCCGATCGGCGGGCTCCCAGCGGGTGTTGTCGATGGCGTCCAGGCGCTGGAGGGTGCGGGGACGATCGCGATCCTGGTAGCCGCGGTCGCGCTCCAGATCGGGCTTCTCGGCCTCGAGGGCGAAGCGGTAGGCGCGGTGGGCGGCCCACAGGCCATCGCTCATCCAGATGAGGTAGCCCAGGGCGGTGTCGGCCTCGAAGCTCTGCTCGGACTCGGCCTGCAGCGCGTCGAGCTCCTCCAGCACGGGGCCGTAGGTCTTGGTGCGCTTGGGGTCGGCGGCGATCCAGCCGGTCAGCTCGGCCCACTGGGCCTGCTTGCGGGAGAGCACGTCGGAGCTCTGGAAGTTGTCCAGGTTGCCCTGGCGGTACTTCATGCCGTTGGCGATCTGGTCGATGCTGGAGTTCAGGCGGCCGCTGGCGTCCTCGCTGGAGGCGGAGTGCTCCCGCAGGATGGCGAGCATGTCCTGGGCCAGGGCGATGCTGTAGGGGTAGCTGACCTCCTGCGCGAACTGCATCTCCCGGGCGGTGCGGTAGCGGTAGGTGCGGCCGGGGTAGCCGGCGACCATGACGAACTCGCCGGGCTGGGCGCCGGTGGGGTCGATCTTGAGGTGCGTGGCCGGCTTGTAGGGGACGTTCTCTTCAGCGTAGGGGGCGGAGCTGCCGTCGGGCGCGACGTAGGCGCGGATCAGCGCGAAGTCGCCGGCGTGGCGGGGCCACTCGAAGTTGTCGATGTCGCCGCCGTAGCTGCCCACGGACTCGGGGGGCGCGTAGACCAGGCGCACGTCCTGGAGCTCGAGCTTGGAGATCAGGCGGTACTGCTGGCCGCCGTAGTAGCTGGCGACCTCGCAGCTATGGTTGGCCTGGGCCTCGCAGCCGGCGACCAGCAGCTTGCGGGCCTTGGTCACGATCTGCTCGCGCTTGGCGTCCTTGGTGAAGCGCTTGATGGCGCCGGTCACGTCCTCGGTGACGTCGGTGATGGACTCGACGACGTAGAGGCGCGCTGCGGGGCCCGCGGAGATCTCGCTGGCGCGGTCAGAGGCGAGGAAACCGTCCCGCGCGTAGTTGTGTTCTGCACCGCTTGCCTGGCTGAGGTAGCCGGCAACGCAGTGATGGTTGGTGCCGACGAGGCCATCGGGGCTCAGGAAGCTGGCCGAGCAGAAGCCCAGCGAGACGATGGCGCTCAGGGGCTCCGACTTGGGGTCGCCGAGCTGCTCGGCGGGGATCTCCAGGCCCATCTCGGCGAGCTGCTCGGACATGCCGGGCAACTGTTCGGGCAGCCACATGCCTTCGTCAGCAGCAGCGAGGGAAACAAGAAGCGAGAGAACCACGAGACGACTCCAAGACGGACAAGGAAGAAAAAGACCCCGGGCTACGCCCGGAGTCCCAAGGGGGCAGGATCAGACCCACTCAGTGGACGATGAACTCACCCTTCATCATGGCGTAGTGGCCGGGGAAGGAGCACAGGAAGGGGTAGGTGCCCGCCGCCGGCGCGTCGAAGGTGATCTCGACCGACTCACCACCGCCGACGAGCGTGGTGTTGGCGATCACCTTGTCCTTCATGTCGGGGGAGATGAAGTCGGAGTCCTTGGCCGAAGCGCTCGCGAGAGCGAAGGCGCCGACGTCCTCGCCGGCCTTGAGCAGGACGAAGTTGTGACCCATGGCCTCCTTGGCCATGGTCCCCGTGTGCTTGAGGGTCAGGGTCACGGGCTCGCCGGCCTTGACGTGGATCTCCTTGAGGTTGAACTGCATCATGTCGTTCGCTTCCAGAACGACCGTGTTGCTGATCTCAGCGCGAGCCTCGGCCTTGGGGGCCTCCTCCTTGGGGGCCTCTGCCTTGGGGGCCTCGGTCTTGACGGGCTCCTCCTTGGGGGCCTCCGTGGGCTCGCTCCCACAAGCGACGAGGGCGGTCAGGGCGAGGGCGACAAGAGAAACAGAGCGCATGGGACACATCCTGGCTATTGAATACGCTTTTCAGTACAGGCGAGTCCCATAACCTGTAGCCGCTGGCCGTGACCAACGACCTTGGTCAGGGTCGCCTCAGAATGAGCCGCTCAGGACCAAGGTGCCGCCGCCCTCTCCGGTGTTGGGCACGAAGGACACCGCGCCGTCCTGCCAGGCGGGCTCGATCAGGAAGAAGCCAGCGGCGCCGACCCCCGCGCCAGCCACAGCCAGGGCGATGGAGGCGTTCCGAGCGTTCTTGGCCGGGGTGACCTCGGTGGCGTTGTAGAGCTGGGCGGCGGCGGCCTGGTTGGCGGCCTGCATGCCCTCGTACACGCTCACAGCGTTGCTGTAGCTGCCCTGGTTGACGGCGGTCAGGGCGATGCCCGTCACGGCCACCGCTGCGCCAGCGCCAGTCACCACACCGCGGGTCGGGAAGGGCTTGCCGGAGCCCTCGCGGGGATCCCGCGCGTCCCGGCCGCTGCCGCCCCGGATGGGGTCGGAGTCCAGGTCGTCGAGCTCGTCCAGCTCGCTGAACTCGTCGCGGCCGGCGCCCCGGTCGTCCAGGTCGTCGAACTCGTCGAGCGCGTCCAGGTCATCGAACTCGTCCCGGCCGCCGCGGCCGCCGTCCAGGGAGTCCAGGTCGTCCAGCTCGTCCAGCTCCGCCAGCTCATCGTCGACGTCGCTGTAGTCGTCGTAGTCGTCCTGGGCCCGGGGGTCCTCGGCGAAGGGGTCGGCCCCGGTGTCCATGCTGCCCTGGACCAGGGCGGGCTCCAGGCGGGCCCACTTGCCGGTGGTCACGACGACGGTGTCCTCCCAGGGCTCGAAGCCGGGGGCCTCGATCAGGACCTGACGGCCACCGCAGGCCACCTGGACGCCCTGGTCGATGTTCGCCACGGGCGCGCCGTCCACGAACACCTCGGCGTTGCTGGGCAGGCCGCCCATGCGCAGGGTGCCCTGGCCCCCGACGTTCTGGACGTCCAGGGTGGCCTGGGCGGTGTCATTGGCGACGACAGTGACGCTGCCGGTGGCCTTCATGCAGCCGTACTCGACCTCGAGGGCGTGCTCGCCTGCGGGCACGTTCTCCAGGGTGCCGGGCGCGTCGACGCCCATGGGGAAGCCGTCCATCAGGATCTCGCCCTTGGCGCCCCCTGCGTCGACCTCGATGCTCCCCATGCCCTGCTGGGCGAAAGCCACTGCCGGGAGGGCCATGCCCATCCCCAAGACCACAATCCGCGCGCGCATCCACTCTCCTGCTGCTGGTCAGATGCCGGAACCTACACGCTCCTAAAGGGGTGCGCATCAGGGCTTGACATCAACCGGCGACTTCGGGGTCCCAGTCCGGGCCGTGCTCGACCTCGGTCTTGTCGGTGACCCGCGTGTCGTCGCCGTACTCGAAGTTCTTGGCCATCCAGATGTAGTAGGGCGCGACGTGCTTGCACTGCGTCTCGTCGTACAAGGGGTCCTCGTCCTCGACGAAGATGGCGTCCACCGGGCACTCGGGCTTGCAGGCGTCGCAGTCGATGCACTCGGCGGGGTTGATGTAGAGCGTGTCGTCCGTCTGATAGAAGCAGTCCACCGGACAGGCATCCACGCAGTCGCCGTACTTGCAGTTCACACAGGGCTCGCCGACCACGTAGGCCATGCACACTCCTTGAGGCTGGGGCCATCACGCTCCAGTGGGGAGCGCGGCGGCGATTCTTGCAGACTCTCAGCTCTGCTGCTGGGCGGCGTCCTGGGTGTGACGCGCGGCGGACTCGCGGGCCTCGGCCTTCTTCGCTTCGTTGGCGTTGGTGTCCTCCCAGCCGTCCAGGTCCTCCTGGCCGTCCAGGTACCAAGCCTTGCCGTCCTTCTTGGGGGCGGGCTTGGTCGGCTTGCTGGTGTCCTCGCCGGCGGGCTTGGGTGCCGAGGAGCGGGAGGCAGACTGCTGCTGGGGAGCGGTGGGCTTGATGACCGCGTGCAGGTCGAAGCCCTCCTCCTGAACCGAAGAGATGAACTCCCCCGCCAGCTTGCGGGCCGGGCCGAGGTTGTCGATGACGGAGCGGATGTTGTCGCGGATGCCCATGGCGCAACCCTACTGGGAGATCATCTTGCGGAGATCGCCGTACTGGCGGATCTTGAACCAGGTCAGCTCGCCGCGCTGCCAGTAGCGCAGGGCCACCTTGAACATGCGGGCGGTGTTGGCGACCCAGGCCAGGTAGAAGACGGGCTCCAGGTTCTGCTTCCAGTACTCGCGCTCGTCGAGCAGCTTGCGGATGAAGGCGCGGGGGACGTGGTCCTTGGAGGCCAGCGAGTAGATGGCCAGGTAGAAGCGCTCGGTGTCGGAGCGGGGCCAGTCCATGGAGACGCGGAACTGGTGCCAGGCCTTGTTGTTGCGGCCCTCGACCAGGTCGGGGTCCAGGGTGCCGTTCTCCAGGGCCTGGTTGGTGAGGGCGGTGCCGGGGAAGTAGTTCAGGCTGTAGAAGTAGATGGAGTAGGGGCGCGGGAGCTCCAGCAGGAACTCGGCGGTCTCCATCATCATCTCTTCGGTGGCGTGGGGGTTGTCCACGATCACGTCGTAGACGATGTCCATCTTGAGGTCCTTGTTGAACTCCCCAAAGCGCAGGATGGCGGTGTTGCCCGGGCTGCGGTTGTGGATCTCCTTGGACTCCTTGGAGCTGCCGGACTCGATGCCGGTCTGCACGCGCACGAGGCCGGCGTCCTTGAGCTTGTAGAGCATGTCCTCGCGCAGCATGGGCGGGATGAGCATGCACTCGAAGGGGATGCCGCACTCCTTGGGGTAGCGGTCCAGGAACTCCGTCATCCAGTCGGGGCCGAAGGAGAAGGAGGTGTCATCGTCGATCTTGATGCGGGCGACCTTGGGGAAGGTCTGCTGCATGTGGGCGAGCTCGCCGAGGATGTGGTCGACGGAGCGCGAGCGGTAGAACTTGCGGCCCTTCTCGTCGTAGACATCGCGCAGGATGGAGACGTAGCAGTAGCTGCAGTTGTAGGGGCAGCCGCGCGAGAAGTAGATGCGGTACTCCGCGCTGCGCTTCCAGGGCTCCTCGATCGTGACCTTGTTGCCCTCGATGTAGTGCTTGTTCTCGTCGGCGGTGTCCGGGTAGGGCAGCCAGTCCAGGTCCTGGATGAGGGGGCGGGGGCTGTTGCGGTGGATCTCGCCGGCGACGTTGGCCCAGATGTTGGGGATGGCGGTGGTGTCGGCGCCGCTGCCCAGGGCGCGGCAGAGGTCCAGGATGGCCATCTCGCCCTCGCCGACGCAGAGGTAGTCGACAAAGTCGATGCACTCGTCCGGGACGGAGGTGGGGTGGATGCCGCCCCAGATGATGGGCTTGCTGGGGAAGGCGGTCTGGATGCGCCGGGTGGCCTCTTTGGCCATGGGCAGCAGGGAGGACATGAAGCCGACGCCGACCAGATCCGGGTCCTTGTCCCGGATGACGTCCAGCATCAGGGCAAACTCCTTCTCCGTGGGCATGACCAGGCGGTTGTGGACCCAGTCGCGGAGGAAGACGATGTCGACCTCGCACCCAGCGCGCTTGAGGGCCGCCGAGATGTAGCGGATGCCCGCGTTCTCGACCGAGTAGATGGTCAGCAGCACGACCCGGAAGGGGCCGCCGTGGGTGCCGGTGATCTGCTCTTCTTGGGGCGCGGCGTTCTCAAGCATGGGCAAGTCCTGGTCTTGGCCCCCCGCGAGCGAGACGGGGGGCGGGCCATTGTAGCTATGACCTGAGAAGCTCGAAAGTGCGCGGGGGGATCGGGCGGCCTATTCGCTGGCTTGCTCGGTGAACTCGACGGTGTCGGAGCCGCTGGCCTCGGACACCCAGTTGCCCTCGCAGGTGACCTGCCAGTCGAGCGTCCAGGCAAAGTCCCCCACCAGCGTCTTGTCGGTGGGCCGACCGACCTCGAGCCGCACATCGCTGGCCTCGACGAAGGTCAGGCTACCGCTGCCCGCGCCCTGAGGGGCCACGCCGCAGACCACGGAGTCGAAGTCGTCCGCCGACAGGACCGCCCCCTGCTCCAGGGCGCTGTAGGGGAAGCGCAGCTCCGTGATGGCCAGGTGGTGGATCCTCAGAGCGTTGATCTCGTCGTCCGCGCTGCCGGGCTCCAGGATGAGCTGGAGCTGGTCGCTGTCCAGGTAGTGGAAGCCGTAGCTCCCGTACAGACCGCACCACTCCCCCGCCTGCACCTCGCCAAAGTCGCCGGAGATGCGGTAGTCGCCGCAGGAGTAGGGGTCGCAGGCAGTGAGGAGGAGCAGGAGCATGGGGGGATTGTGGCATGGGAGGGCGAGATGCCGGCAGCAACCCAGGACTTGCCGGCTTGGGGATGGCGCCTACCCATGCGCCATGTCCAATCCCACCCACTCCAAGACCCTCGCCTATCTACTGAGGCACAAGCCCCAGGACGCGGGGCTGACCCTAGATGCCGGCGGCTGGGTGGCCGTCGATGTCCTCGTTCGCGCGCTCCAGTCCAGAGATCCGTCCTGGTCCCGCCAGCGGGTCGAAGCGGTGGTCCGCGAGAGCTCCAAGCGCCGCTTCGCCCTCTCCTCCGACGGGCTGCGCATCCGGGCGAACCAGGGGCACTCGATCGCGGTCGACCTGGGCCTGGAGCCGCTGCAGCCCCCGGACGTGCTCTTCCACGGGACGGTCGCGCGCTTCCTGCCGGCCATTCGGGAGCAGGGCCTGACCCGCCAGGCCCGTCACCACGTACACCTGAGCACTGACCGGGAGACCGCGCTGGATGTCGGTGGCCGCCGGGGCAAGCCGGTGCTGCTGCGGGTCGACGCGGCGGGAATGGCGGAGGCTGGGCACTGCTTCTTCCGCTCGGAGAACGGGGTGTGGCTGACGGACGCGGTGCCGCCGGGGTTCCTGAGCGAGGCTACGGGGGGCGAATGACGGGCCGGTGGGGGCTACGGGGGCTGAGTGAGCGCTTCTTGGAGGCTACGGCCCACCGGTGAGCGCTTGGCCCACCGATCCGGGTCCGGGAGGGCCTGATTCGGCCTGAGAACGGCCAGTTTGGGCCCAGACCCCGGCCTGGAGGCGCCCACCGGTGGAGAAATCGCTCACCGAGACCCGGTAGCCTCGGGAGAGCGCTCACTGAGGCCCCGTAGCCACCCCCTCTCGCTCACTCAGACCCCGTAGCCACAGGGGGGCGCTCACTCGGGGCCGCTGGCCTCTTCCGCGAGACCCTCCCGCAGCGCCTCCGCCATGCGCCCCAGCATCCCGCGGGTCTCCTGCACGCGCACCTGCCAGGCGCCGGTGTTCAGCCCTTGGGCGTCCCACTGGCCGTAGAGCCCCAGCCAGCGCGAGAGCTCGGCGTCCATGCCCTGGAGCACCGCGGGGAGCCCGTCGTGCTGCACGCCCGAGCGCATCAGGTTCTCGATGACCTGCCAGCGCGAGCCGAAGCCCCGAGGCAGGCCGGCGGCATCACCGATGGCCCCGAGCGCCTGCTGGGTCCACAGGCCGCCGGAGTTCACCGGGTGGGCCAGGAACTGGGCGATGCGCTTGAGGCCGGTCTTCTTGTGGCTGAGGATGTCCTCGACTGCGGGCAGAGGGGGGAGATCTGCGGGGGCCCCCAAGCTCTGGCGGTGGTCCGCGACGAGCTCGACCAGGATCCCAGTGGCCTCCCCATAGAGACCGCCCTGCCCCAGGAGCGCGACCCAGAGAGGCGGCGCGGCGGGGAGCAGGCAGCTGTCGATGACCTGGCGCTGGACCTGGCGGACGCGGGAGACCTCGGCGGGCTGATGGTCGGCGAGGGCGTCGGCCTCGGCGCCGCAGAGGAAGGCCAGGCCGGAGAGCACGTTGGCGATGTGGTCGGACTCGACGTCGTCCCGGCCGCCGAAGCCGACCTCGGAGAGGGTGTCGCGGACGGAGGCGGCGACGTCGCCTCCCCGGAGGCCTTCGGGGTGGAGGTAGACGGAGAGGTAGGGGTGCACCTGTCGGTCCAACACCTGGAAGTGCTGGGCCTCGCACAGATCCTGGGTCTGGGGCACCAGCGAGGACAGGCTGGGGAGCTGCGCGATGTGCTCCCGACGCGGCCAGGCCCCCTGGGCGAGCAGGGACGCCAGCAGGTCGTAGGAGCGGCCGCGGGCGACGGCCAGCTTTTGGGGGGTCAAGCGTCAGTCCTTCTTGTCGGGAAGATTGTAGGCCTCACGGACCGGCTTGAGCGGGCGCTTGAGCCAGTAGGGGCGGCGGGTGCCGTCGGGGCTGTGCTTGGAGGCGGGGCGGGTGAGGGCCAGCCACTCGTCGAAGACGGCCATGGACTTGTCGACGTCCACGCTGACCATGCCGTGCTTCTCGCCGGGCTGGGCGCGGCGCACGCTGATGGCCTTCTGCAGCCAGCAGTGGTGGCCGGCGACCGGGTCGGGCTGGACGGCGTGGGTCAGGTTCTGGTGCACGCCCACGTCCTTCCACCAGATGCGCTCGGTGTCGGGGTCGGCGGAGCTCCAGGGGCCGGCGCCCTTGGTCATGGTCAGGGTGTGGGTGCTGCCGCTCTCGCCCAGGCGGGCCAGGGCCGTGGTCCCGCGGGGGCCGCCCAGGTCGTCCTGGAGGCGCCAACGGCCCAGGTGGTGGCTCATGGCGATGATGCCGGGCTTGATGCCCTCGGTCACCCAGACCTTGTCGACGAACCAGCCGATGCGGGTCTCGACGCGGACGAGCTCGCCGTTGCGGACGCCGATGCGCTGGGCGTCCAGGGGGTTCATCCAGATGGGGTTGGCGTGGCTGATCTCGTAGAGCCACTTGCAGTTGGCGGAGCGCGTGTGGATGAGGGTGGGCAGCCGGAAGTTCGGCAGCAGGATCATCTCGCCCTTGTCGCGGTCGATGTGCTTGGGGTCCACGTGGGACTCCAGCCACCAGGGCAGCACGCGCTCGAGCTCGGGCCAGCCCCAGTCCCGCATGGTGGGCGAGAAGAACTCCAGCTTGCCGGAGGGGGTCTTGAAGCCGACGCGGCGGGTGCCGTCCTCCAGCAGGACGCCGCCGGGGCCGTCCACCGGGAGCTCGGCCTCGTAGGGCAGGTAGTTGGTCTTGACGACCTCGAAGCAGCCGTACTTGCGCATGTAGGCCAGGGCGCTGAGGCCCTCCGCCTTGGCGGCCTCGGGCAGGCCGGGGACGCTGTGCTCGAAGATCCAGGCCCAGTACTCGTCCTGGGTGACGGGCGTGCCGGGCTTCTGGACGGACTCGACCCACTCGCGGATGCCCAGCGCGTTGTCGGGGTCCATCTTCCAGGTCAGGTCGACCCAGAACTCGTTCTCCTCCCAGACCTCGCCGGGGTTGGCCTCATAGGTGCGCTCGACGTGCTGGCCCAGGCGCTCCATGGCGACGCGGCGCACGGGCTGGCGGAAGCCGATCCACATGCCGGAGTGGGTCTCCTGGGACATGAGGTCGTGGCGCTCGCCGGAGTGGCCCATGGGCAGCACGTAGTCGGCGAACCAGGCGGACTCGTTCCAGGTGGGGGTCAAGGCCACGTGGCACTTGATCTGTTCCTCGTTCCGGAGCGATTTCAACCACATGAAACCGTCGGGATTGATCCACATGGGGTTGTAGACGCGTGAGAAATACACGTCGACGTCGCCTCGTCCCTGCTCCAGAAAGTGCGGGAGCAGGAAGCTCATCTCGTAGAACGCGAAGGGGTACTCGTCGGGCAGGTGCAGGTCCTGCCAGGCGTTGAACGCGGGGGGGCTCTTGTAGGGCTTGGGGACGAACTTGTTCCAGCTATTGAGGCTGGTGCCGCCCTCGGTGCCGACGGAGCCGGTGAGCACGCTGACAAAGAACAAGCAGCGCGAGACCTGCCAGCCGCCCTTGTTGCCCATGGACGCCGAGCGCCACACGTGGCCAGCGACGCGGCCGGGGATGGCCTGACGCACGTACTGGATGGTCTCGTGGATGCGCTCGATGGGGACCTGGCACTCGGCCGCGGCCCGCTCGGGGGTGAAGTTGCGGTAGAGCACCTTGAGCGCCCGGTCGAAGTCCTCGAACTTCATGTCCGGGTTGTTCAGGCAGGCCTGCAGCTCGGCCTTCTGCTCGGCGTCCAGCATGTCGCTGGACTCGGCGATGGGCGCGAACTCCTGCAGGAAGGTGTCCCAGTTGACCCAGCGGCGGACGAAGTCCTTGGCGTAGCTGTCGTCCTGGATCAGCGCGTTGCAGATGGTCAGCAGCAGGGTGGTCTCGCTGCCGGGCCAGGTGGGCAGCCAGACGTCCGACTTGGCCGCGGTGTTGGAAAGGCGCGGGTCGAAGGTGATGATCTTCGCGCCGTTCATCTTGGCTTCGATGATGCGCTGGGCGTGGGGGTTGAAGTAGTGGCCGGTCTCCAGGTGCGAGCTCACCAGCAGGATGCAGCGCGCGTTGGCGTGGTCGGGGCTGGGCCGGTCGCCGGCGGACCACAGGAAGTAGCCGCAGCGGGCCGCGCTGGAGCAGATGTTGGTGTGGGAGTTGTGGCCGTCCACGCCCCAGCTCTGGATGACGCGGTTGGTGTAGTGGTCCTCTCCGGGGCGGCCCACGTGGTACATGATGCCGTCGTTGCGCTTCTGGCGGGAGGCCCGCATCTTCTCGGAGATCTCGTCGAGCGCCTGCTCCCAGGTGATGCGCTTCCACTGACCGGCGCCGCGCTCGCCCACCCGCTTGAGGGGGTACAGGATGCGCTCGGGGTCGTAGATCTGGTTGTGGGTCGCGGGGCCCTTGGCGCAGTTTCGGCCGCGGGAGCCGGGGTGCGTGGGGTTGCCCTCGAACTTGCGGATTTCCAGGGTCTCGCGGTCCACGTAGGCCAGCAGCCCGCAGGCGCTCTCGCAGTTGAAGCAGATGGTGGGCACCAGCGTGTAGCGGCGGGCCACGCGGCGGGGCCAGAGCTTGCCGTCGTACTCGACCCAGTCGTTCCACTTGTCGGGGGGCGGATACTGGCTCATGCGGCCGTCGGGGTGCTCGACGCGGGTGAGCTTGGTGGGCGGCTCCGGCGACTCGCCGAACTCGGGCATCTGCTTGCCGGCCACGTTCGTGGGGGCCTTGGGCTGATGGCGCGCTCGGGGCGCCGGGGCCTCGCTGCGCGCGAAGCCCAGGACGGTCTGGAAGAGCTGGGAGAGAGTGAAGCTTGCGGTAGCCATGCGGTGGGCCCTCAGCTGTTCGGGACTTCTTGGGGGGCCATCACGAAGGCGTGCTCGTAGGCGTAGAGGCCCACGATGGCGGCCAGGGCGGCGGCGCCAGCGGCGATGGGGTTGCCGAGCAGGAGCAGGGCAGCGGGGATGACGTGGCCGAGCACGATGGCCCCGCCCCAGAACAGGTTCTTGTACTTGCCGTGGGTGATCTTGTGGGCCGCGACGGCCGCGACCTCGCTGGCGTGGGCCATGCCGAACTCGGCGCCCAGGATGACCATCAGGTCGACGATGACGGCGATCGCGAAGGTCCAGTGGGCGATGGCGGCGACCGCCCCGATGTCGGTGAGCATGCCGATGAGGGAGAGACCGGCCCCGCCCATCATCGCGGCCTGGACGACCAGGTGCACAGGCAGCAGCGGGGACTGCCAGAGGTCGCGGCCCTCACACTGGGCGAACAGGAAGGCCGTGTAGACCGCACCGCCCAGCGCCAGGGGCAAGCTCACGGCGGCCAGGGCCATGCGCGCGGGGTCGGGCAGCGGCGCCCAGTCCATCCAGGCGGCCAGCTCCCAGCCGGCCCAGACGGCGGCCACGTTGGAGAAGGCGATCAGGATGAAGGCACCGCGGGTCAGCCACGACTTCATCTGAGGGCGCAGGATGATGCGCAGGAAGCGCTCGGGACGCTCCAGGTCTGCGACGAGGAGGACCGTGGTGACCAGCAACATGACCACACCGACGATGCCCCCCAGCGCAGCCACCTGGTTGGAGACCTGGGCGCCAGCGAGGACACTGAGGGCCAGAACGCCGAACACCCCCGCGCCGATGCCCTTGGTGACCAGGTAGGCCGGCACCTGCCAGTGCCAGGGCACCTTGTGCTGGGCGTTGTAGGCCGTCTGCACCATGTGCTCGGCGGGGCTGTGCCCCGGGCTGGCCTGGATGGGCCCGTTGAGCGGCTGGCCCTGGGCCTGGGGGATGCGGATGGGCGTGCCGTTGGAGTGGGTGCGGCCCCCGACCACGTCGTCGAAGGAGGGCAGGTCCAGGTGCACCTGCGCGTGATTCTCCTGGTCGTAGGGGTTGCCCGCGTGCTGCCCGTTCTCGTCCAGGCTGTCCGCCCAGATCATCTGGTCGGGGTGCCGCTGGCCGGCCGTGGGGTGCATGGAGGCGTCGTGGCCCTCCACGTAGAAGAGCTTGGGGGCGGTCCCCTGCTCCGGCTTGCGGACCGTCACCGCGTTCTTGGCCAGGACCTTGGAGATCTCCGAGGAGGGGTCGTCCATGTCGCCGGCGATGATGCTGTGGGTGGGGCACACCACCACACAGGAGGGCTCCAGCCCGCTCTCCACGCGGTGCCCGCAGTAGTGGCACTTGGCCGCGGTGCCCGAGTCGGGGTCCACGTAGATCGCGTCGTAGGGGCAGGCCTGCATGCAGGCCTTGCAGCCGATGCAGACGTCCGAGTCGAACTCCACGATGCCGTCGGTGCGCTGGTACATCGCCGTGACGGGGCAGATGCGCACGCAGGGGGGGTTCGCGCAGTGGTTGCAGCGCGTGACCTGGAAGTGCCGCTTGGCGTCCGGATACACCCCGGTCTCGGTGTATTTGACCCAGGTCCTGTAGGTCCCCAAGGGCACCTGGTTCTCGCTCTTGCATGCCGTGGAGCAGGCATGGCACCCGATGCAGCTGCGGGTGTCGATGACGAAGCCGTAGTTCACGGAGTGTTCCTCGGAGTATCTCACCTGAGAGTCACACAAGCGCGCCGTGACTGTCCACAAAAGGCAGCGATCTTCCTTTATTTGCAAGCCACTTTCACTAACTGTCGCTGGTTCATTTGTTTCACTGAATCAACCTAATGAAACATTGGCCCGGGTGGCGATCAGGCTATGATTTTGGCCTCGGAGCCTTCAAGTTGACCCCAATCGACCGCCTCAAAGCCCTGACCCCAGACCTGGTCGACTACGACAAGACCAAGCTGATCGGCGATGTGGGCTCCGGAGCGGCCGTCGCCTTCCTGTCCATCCCCCAGGGCGTGGCCTACGCGATGATCGCTGGCCTGCCCCCAAAGGTGGGCCTCTACGCCGCGATGATCCCCTCGATCATCGGCGCCCTGACGCGCTCCTCCCGCCACGTCGTCGCCGGCCCCACCAACGCGGTCTCCCTGCTGGTGGGTGGAGCGGTGGCCACCCTGGCCGCCCAGAACGGGGCCGAGCCGGTGGTCGTCGCCGCCACGCTGGCCCTGATGGTGGGCGTCATGCAGGTGGCCGCGGGCGCTCTGCGCCTGGGCGCGATCATCGACTACATCGGCGCCCCCGTGGTGCTGGGCTACATCACCGGCGCCGGCGTTCTGATCGCCGTCGGGCAGCTCCCAAACCTCACCGGGACCGCCGGCGGCAGCGGCAACCTGCTGGAGAAGCTGAGTGTCTGGGGGCAGGGCCTGACCCAGGTGAACCCGCTCGCTCTGGTGCTGGGCATCGGCGCCGCGGCCGCGGTCGTGCTGATCCGCAAGATCGACCGCCGCATCCCCACCGCCGTGCTCGTGATGACCCTGGGCATCGTCCTGGAGTTCATCTTCGACTTCCACAGCCGGGGCGTCCAGGTGCTCGCGGACATCGCCCGCGTGCCCAGCTCGCTGCCCCCCTTCTCGATCCCCAGCGTCGCCGGCCTGGACACCCTGCTGCCCCTGGCCGCCGCGACCACCGTGCTCTCCCTGGTCGAGAGCAGCGCCGTGGGCCGCTCCCTGGCCGCCCGCACCGGAGACCGGGTCGACGCCAACCGAGAGTTCATCGGCCAGGGCCTGGCCAACGTCGCGGCGGCGTTCAGCGGTGGCTACGTCGTCAGCGGCAGCCCCTCCCGCTCCAGCATGTGCTGGCGGGCTGGCGGAAAGACCCGCCTGGCCGGCGTGATCGGCGGGCTGATGGTCATCGTGATGGTCTGGGTGGGCGGCCCCATCCTGGACCACACCCCGGTCCCCGTTCTGGGCGGCCTGCTGGTCATCGTCGCCTACGACGTCATCGACATCCCCCGCATCAAGGTCACCCTCAAGACCACCCCCGGCGACGCGGTGGCCTACATCGTGACCCTCATCGGCTGCTTCTCCCTGCCCCTGGACCGCGCCATCTACCTGGGCGTGGGCGTGAGCCTGGTCTTCTTCCTGCGCCGGGCCAGCATCCTGGTCAGCTCGGAGCTCGCCATCGACGAGACCGGCCGCCTGCGCGAGGTCGAGGTCGGCGACGACGAGGCCCCCGTGGAGCGCGCCCCCAAGCTGCGCATCATCCACCTGGAGGGCGCCCTCTTCTTTGGCTCCGCCGGCGAGCTCCGGCGCATCCTGGATGCCCAGGTCGCAGACCCCGAGGTCGAGGTCGTCATCCTGCGCATGAAGCGCACCGGCGGCATGGACATCTCCTGCGCCACGGTCCTCGCCGACGCCGCCGAGCTCATGCGCAGCCGCGGGATGACCCTGCTGGTCGTGGGGGTGAAGCCCACCGTCTACGCCAAGCTCGAGCGGGCCAACGCCATGGAGCGCATCGGCCCCGAGAACATCTTCGAGACCCAGGTGACCTGGTTCGGTGCGATGGATGCAGCCATCGAGCGGGCCATGGAGATCACCGGATTCCAGTGCAAGGCCATGCACAACTACCTGGCCTGGCGCAGCAGCCACCAACCCTTGGAGAGACCATGATCTTCCGCCAGCTCTTTGACCGCGAGACCTGCACCTACACCTACCTGCTCGCCGACGAGACCACGCGGGAGGCGGTGCTCATCGACCCCGTGCGCGAGCAGCTCGACCGCGACCTGCAGTTCCTGGAGGAGCTCGAGGTCCAGCTCAAGTACACCCTGGAGACCCACATCCACGCCGACCACGTGACCTCCTCCGGGCTGCTCCGGACCAAGGTCGGCTGCCAGACCGTGGTCTCCGGCCGCGGCGGCGCCGCCTGCGCCGACAAGCTCGTGGACGACGGCGACGTCATCGCGTTCGGCAGCCACCGCATCGAGGTGCGCGCCACCCCAGGACACACCGACGGCTGCGTGGTCTACGTGCTGGACGACGAGCGGATGGTGTTCACCGGCGACACCATGATGATCCGCGGCTGCGGCCGCACGGACTTCCAGCAGGGCAGCCCCGAGAAGCTCTACAACTCCGTCCACGACAAGATCTTCTCCCTCAAGGACGACTGCATTGTCTACCCAGGCCACGACTACAAGGGCCGCACCTCCAGCACCGTCGCCGAAGAGAAGCGCTACAACCCGCGCCTCAAGCTGGGCAACAGCCTGGAGGACTTCAAGGGCATCATGGAGGCCCTAAAGCTCGCCAACCCCGCCAAGATCGAGGTCGCCGTCCCCGCCAACCAGAAATGCGGCTGGCTCTCCGTCGACGGCGAGTGGGTGGAGCCCGAGCGCCGCAGCGACGCCTGGGCGCCCATCGTCCGCACCCCCGAGGGCATCCCCGAGGTCGTGACCTCCTACGTGGGCAGCGTCCCCGCCGACGTGCGCCTGATCGACGTGCGCCGCCCCGACGAGTTCACCGGCGAGCTGGGCCACGTCAAGGGCGCCGAGCTCTTCACCCTGGACACCCTGAACGTGCCCGCCGAGGGCTGGGACCGCGACGCAAAGTACGTCACCATCTGCCGCTCCGGGGGCCGCTCCGGGCGCGCCGCCCGCCTCATGGAGTCCATGGGCTTCCAGAACGTCGCCAGCCTGCGCGGCGGGATGCTGGCCTGGAACAAGGAAGGCCGCCCCGTCGAGCAGTAGGCCCCAGAGCCCGGGCTCCGCGAGGGGAAGAGGAGGCGCGTCGGTGTTCGAGCCGGCGCGCTTTCACCGCTCTGGGATCAGTCCCCCCGCCACGCCTTCTCCATCAGCCCATCGAAGAGGTGCGCGAGGGCATCGAGCGCGAGCGTCCTGCCCCCCGCGAGGCGGCGAAGCCCCTGCGGCTGGGCGCTGAGCACCTCGACCGCCTGGAGCACGTCGTCCTGGGTGTGACGCACCAGCACGTTGCGGGCGCCCAGAAGCTCGGCGGCCTCGACCCCCCGGGGGTGGTCCTTGAGGGCGGCCATCAGCATGGTCGCGACCTCCGGGAAGATCAGGTGGGTGCCCAGCACGCTCGCGCCCAGGGCGTGCAGCGGGTCGGCGTGCTCCGTCATGCGGTTGAAGCGCCGCAGGTGGGTCCAGGTGCGCTTGGTGAAGCGGTCGGCCTCCTCCCAGGCGCCGTCCAGGCCCATCAGGTTCAGGCCCTCCACGTAGAGCTCCAGGTGGGAGTAGCCCGAGAGGTGCCCCAGCTCGGCGTCCAGCAGGGCGGCCTTGGCGTGGGGGTCCAGCACGCCAGCGGCCAGCTCGGCCTCGTGGGCCAGGGTCTCCGAGCCCACCCGCCCAGCGATGCTGCCCATCGCGGGGCGCAGCGCGGCGACCCAGGGCATGAGCTGCAGGAAGACCTCGCTGAGGGCCCGATCCGGCTCCGGCAGCTCGCGGCAGACCAGGGCGTGGAGGTAGGGATGGCGCAGCGCACGGTGCACCCGCGCCTCCTCCAACAGGACAGCGACGGGGCCTTGGGGCAGGATCCAGAGAGAGGGCGCAGCGAGCATCGGGGGAAGCCTCCGCCCCCCGCATCGGCCCGGATTCCCCTGGCTTGAGGCGGATTACTGCAGGCCGGTGAGCTGCTTGGCGGCCTGGATCCACTCGGTGCGGCTGAGGCGACGGCGGGCGACCTTCTGCTCGCGCTGATCCTGGTCCACCCCGTCCACGGCCATGCGCGCCCCGAGCTGGGCGATCAGGTCGGCGTGGTCGGTGCCCTCGGGGAGGCTCTCGCGGGTGGAGGCCTGGAGCTCCTCGAGGGTGAGCTGCCCGTCGCCGCTGGTGTCGGCCTGCGCGAAGGTGCCGCTGGCGGCGAGCTCGACCTGGGCGGCGGTGGGGTTCTCGGCCAGCGCGGGCGCGATCACGTCGACCACGGAGCGCTCGAACTCCTGGAACTCCTCCCACGAGACCGTGCCGGTGGCGTCCAGATCCAGGCGCTCCATCAGCGCGTCGGTCACGCCGTCGAGCTTGGCGCCGCGGAACCACTCGCCCTCGGCGAGCTGCAGGCCATTGTCCAGGAACTCCTTGAGCTGCTCCCGGTTGAAGGCCATGTCCTGCGTGTCGCTGCGGTTCTCGCGCACCTGCAGGATGCGGTTGAAGGTGCGGCCCATGGGACCGGTGGGCTTGCGGGTCTTCTCGGGCACGTGCGCTCCGGTCGTTTGTCCCAGGGTAGCAGGCGATGCGGCCAGGGCGAAGGCCGCTCAGCCGATGCCGGCGCCCACCCAGAGCAGCTCGCGGATCACCTGCGCGGCGGTGCCCGCCAGCACGGCGCCCATCCCCACCCCCAAGAAGCCGTCCACCCAGCTATAGCCCTGGCTGCCCGGGAGCACGCGGTCCGCCAGCAGCGGCGCGATCAGCACGCCGCCGAAGAGCCCGCCCAGGTGCCCCAGGTTGTCGATGCGGGGCACGAAGAGGCCGATGGCCAGGTTGATGACGATCCACGGCGCCAGGCCCCGACCAAAGACCCGCCGCAGCCCCGGAGGCAGGGCATCCTTGGCGCGCAGGCCGAACACGACGCCGGCGCCCAGCAGCCCGAACACGCCCCCGCTCGCGCCCACGGAGAGCTCCGTCCCGCCGGCCTGGGAGAGCAGGCTGCCGCAGAGGCCGGCGAAGAGGAAGATCGCGGCCATGCGCAGACCGCCCCACACCGCCTCGCACAGGCGGCCCAGGCCAAAGAGGGCCAGGCCATTGAGGAGGATGTGGAGGCCATCGCCGTGCAGGAAGATGCAGGAGAGCAGGCGCCAGTATTCGCCGCTGGCCACCATCCCGTGCTCCCGGGCGCCGAAGAGCAGCAGGGTGCCCGCGCTGCGCTGCCCGACGATGGCCTGGGCCCAGTTGGCCTGCCCGGTGGCCCAGTCCACGCCCCCGGTGGCCAGGTGCAGGACCACACACGCGGCCACCAGCGCGGTGGTCACCGGGGGCAAGCGCCGCAGGTGCTGCTCGAAGCGCTCCCCCACGCGGGCCTGCAGCAGCTTGTCGCGCAGGACCAGGGCGTCAAAGCTGGGGAGGGGGTGCTTCACTCGGGCTCTACCCGCCTTAGCGTGACCTGCGAGGCGGGGCCCTCCGACCAGCCCAGCGGGCGCGGTCCCAGGGTCTCCGCGTGGTAGCCGATGCCGCGCTCCAGGTCCGTGAGCCGCAGCCCGGGGGCGCCCGCCGAGAACAGCTCCAGCACCGGCGCGTCCAGCCCCAGGGTCCCCGGGCCAGCGTGCACCGGTCGCGCGATCAGGGTCCCCGGCTCCAGGGGCCCCGCGCTGCGGAAGGTCCACCCCTGCTGCCGCATGACGTAGCGGAAGGTCCACTCCCCGGTGAACACGCCGCGCTCCGGCCCGGCGCTGACCTCCAGCGCGGCGGCCTCCCAGGCGCGGGCCTGCTGCCGCTCGGCGTGCACCATCCAGCCCCCCAGCAGCGCCCAGGGCAGGGCCATCGCGGCGACCCAGCGCGGGCGGAAGCGGGCCAGGCCGCGGGAGAGCAGCAGGGCCAGCGGCAGGGTGGCCGGCAGCAGGTAGCGGCCCCCGGCGTAGTTGTGGCCCAGCAGCACCGCGGCGATCGTGAGCAGCGCCCAGAGCGCGGGCAGCCTGTCCTCGGGGGTGCGCAGAGCGTTCAGGGCGTGGGCGACCAGGACCCCACCCCAGGCGGTGAGCCCAAAGAGCAAGGCGTGCCCCCCATCCAGCTCCTCCCCAAAGACGCTCAGGCCCGCCAGCCCCCCGAGCCCGGAGAGGGGCGCCACTCCCAGGGCGGCCACGGGGGAGACGGACAGCCCCAAGCGCGCCAGGACCCCGACCCCGCGGTGCAACAGAGGACCGCGCCCGATCTCGTCGGCGTGGCCCAGGACGTGGAGCAGGTGGAGCTGCCCGGTGGAGGCGAACACGAAGCCCTGAACCAGCGCAAAGCCAGCCAGGAAGCTCAATCCTGCGCGAATCAGCGCCTTGGGTTCCCGCCCGCCCAGGGGCAGCCAGACGCCCCACAGCACCAGCGCCGGGTACTTGAAGGCGCAGGCCGCCGACAGCGCCGCCCCCGCCCAGCCGGGCTTTCGCAGCACCCACAGGGCCATCGCCAGGGTGCTCAGGGACCAGAAGGGCAGGTCGACCATCAGCGAGAGCTGCAGGCCCAAGAGCACGATGGGGCTGCCCAGCCACAAGAGCGCGGTGGCGTGGGGGCGCGGACTCAGGGACTCGGCCAGGCGCCCGGCGCTCCAGCCCAGGATCGCCGCCCAGGGGAGCGCGACCGGCAGGCGCAGGGCCCAGTGTTCGCCCAGCAGGCCCTGCCACAGCGAGACCCACAGCCAGTGCCCCGGCGGGTGGGCGAACAGGCTCGTGTCACCGGCGGGATCGTCCCCCCAGGGCTGCCAGGACCGCCACCAGTCGTAGGGCCGCCAGGGGTGGTCGTGGACCTGGGCGGCCAGATCCAGATAGGACTCCTCGTCCAGCATCGGCAGCGCGCCCACGGCCAGCGCCGCGCAGACCGCGACCAGGACGGCGGGGAGGTAGCGGCTGGGTCGCACAGGCGGGAGCCTATCGCAATACACTGCCGGCCCTGACTTGGAGCCCCCTGTGTTGCTGATCCTCCTCTCCTTTGCCTGCCGCAGCGACAAGAGCCCCGTCGACACCGGCGAGATCGTGGACTGCGTCCCCGAAGACGAGCTCTGCGACGCGATCGACAACGACTGCGACGGCGTGGTGGACGAGGAGCCCGTGGACGGCACCGCCTACTACTGGGACAACGACCAGGACACCTTCGGCTCCGGGGAGGAGGAGGTGGCTTGTGAGGTGCCCCTGCACAGCTCCCCCACCAACGACGACTGCGATGACGGGGACAGCTCGGTATTCCCTGGCGCCAGCGAGGTCTGCGATGGCGTGGACAACGACTGCGACGGCGTGGTCGACCCCGAGGACTCCGAGGACGCCCAGACCTTCTATTCGGACGGGGACCGCGACGGCTACGGCGCCGGCGAGGGCAGCACGAGCTGCGAGCAGCCGCCGGACACCTCGGATGTGGGGGGCGACTGCGATGACAGCGACCCCAGCGTGTACCCCGGCGCCCCCGAGACCTGGTACGACGGCGTGGACGCCGACTGCGCGGGCGACGACGACTACGACGCGGACGCGGACGGCGAGCCGAGCAGCGACCATGGCGGCGCGGACTGTGTGGACGACGACCCCGCCATCCTGGAGTGCCGGCCCGAAGCCGACTGCACGCATCCCAGCGCCGCGGACCTGGAGTCCGCCCAGCTCAACATCAGCACCGATCTGGCCTTTGACGACGCCTGCGCCGGCTGGGTCAGCGGCATCCGCTCGGGCACCGACTACGCCTACCGCCTGGAGCCCGACGGCACGAGCACCACCATCGTGGGCTACAGCAACTTCAACCAGCAGGCCATCGCGGTGCACCCCAGCAGCGGGAACGCCGTGATCAGCCACAACGACAACTCCCGGATGGGCCTGGGCATCGTGGCCGCCGGCAGCACCACCGTCAGCGACTGGGTGCGCGGCACGCTGTCCAACGGCAGCCTCTGGAGCACAAGCTACTTCAACCGGACGCCGGGCCAGCTCGCCTGGGACAGCAGCGGCTGCATCTGGGCGCCCGGCTTCGTGACCGACGGCAGCCTGTCCTGCGTGGACGACGTCAGCGGCGTGTCCACCGAGCACGTGACCGGCCTGGCCCACATCGAGGCCGTCGCATTGGACGGCAGCGAGTCCCCCTGGTTCTCCGTGGGCGCCGACGTCTACAGCCTGGACGTGGCCAGCGGTGTCACCACCCTGGAGCACAGCGCCGGCGGCAACGTCCTGTCCCTGGCCTTCGACCCCTGGAGCGGCGACCTCTACCTGAGCACCGACAACCTGGAGCTCGAGCGCGTCCCCGCCGACGGCACCCCCGCCAGCGTCTGGCAGACCACCGCCGGGGCCAGCCGCATCGCCATCAGCCCCGACGGGTACGTGGTGGCCTTGGCGTTGGAGTTCGGGAGCTTTGAGGAGTGGGCGCTGCCGGCGTACTGAGCTTGAGTCCCGGGCACCCCCGGGCTAGCATGGCGCATGCACATCGATAAGCTGGTGTTGGAGAACTACCGGGGCTTTGAGCGCCTGGAGTTCGAGCCGGGGCCCTTCTGTCTGCTGGTCGGACGGAACGGGTCGGGGAAGAGCTCGGTGTTGCGGGCGATTGAGCTGGTGTTTGAGCAGGCACTACAGGCAAACTTCAGCGTCGTTGCCTCCGATCCATTCGATCGCCGGACAGGAGCATCCCACTTTGTGGTCCTGCTTGTACAAGGGCAGCATTCGTTCGGCGTCACCGGGCACGACTGGCTGAACTTTCGTAGCTCAAATGAAGATGAGTTCGCCATGAGCAGTCCCCCGATTGGCTACGACGCCTTCGCCCTCCTCACCGCGCAGCGCTCCCACACCTCCGGTCCCCTCGCTGAGCTGGTCCCCTGGTTCACCAAGCAAGAGAACCTGGAGAACGAAGTCCGCCTGCGCGAGGACCCCGACCACCGGAACCCCGCACTCGAAGCCATCCGCGAGGCCCTCACCCGCTTCCTGAGTGCCCTCCCCCACGCGGACTACAAGAACCCTCGCATCTCCCGCCTGGGTGTCCACGGCCAGGCCAACCCCGAAGGCAGCCTGGTCTTCGAGAAGAACGGCCAACCCCTCGCAATCCAGCAGCTCTCCGACGGCGAACAGGTCCTGCTTCTGACCGTCATGGAGCAGGCCCGGCGGCTGGTTGAAGCGTGGCCGGACGCGGACAACCCCATCGACCAGCAGGGCATCCTCTTGATCGACGAGGTCGCCCTGCACCTGCACCCAAGCTGGCAGCGCGCCGCCCTCCCGGCCCTGCGGGAGACCTTCCCCGGCGTCCAGATCATCGCGACCACCCACTCGCCGCAGGTCATGGCGAGCGTCCCCACGGCGAGCATCCAGGTGCTGGACAACTTCCAGCTCCACAAGGCGCCCGTGCCCGTCTACGGGCGCGACAGCAACGCCATCCTGGAGGAGCTGCTGGAGGTCCCTGAGCGCCCCCAGGCCATCAAGGAGGCGCTGGATCGGGTCTCCCAGCACATCGACGACGAAGACCTCGCCGCCGCCCAGCAAGCCCTGGACAAGCTGAAAGAGCAGCTCAGCAGCCAGGACGGTGAGGTCGTCCGCCTGCAGACGGTCCTGGACTTCCTGGCTTCATGAAGCGGATCGACAAGGGAGGGGAGCCCGGGAGTCTGCTGGTCTACCGGAAGCAGAGAGGCACGCCTGCGCCCAGCTTCGCAGACCTGCCGGCGAAGGTCCGGCTGGACCTCCAGACCGCCTTGCTCGGAGCGCAGCGGGGGCTCTGCTGCTACTGCCAATGCCGCCTGAAGACCGAGAGCATGAAGATCGAGCACTTCATGCCCCAGAGCGCGCACCCTGAGCTGGAGCTGGACTGGGGCAACCTCTGGGCTGCCTGTCCCGGCAATCCTGGACCACCGGCCACCCAGACCTGCGACACCCGGAAGGGCAACCAGGTCATCGAGCTGGGGCCAGGGAGCGCGGCTGCTGATCAGGTGAGCTTCAAGGACAGCGGCAGGCTCGACCACCAAGACCCAGACCGCCTCCGGGAAGCCGAGGAGGTCCTGGGGCTGAACACGCCTCTGCTGGTGCGCGCCCGCAAACAAGCGGTGCAGGGCATGATCGCTGCTCTGACGAGGAAGAAGGGGAACGCCCGCTTCACAACCGAGTTCACCTCCCGGGAGCTCAAGGCCCTCCAGGATCTCAACACCGCCCCCGCCTACGAGGCCACGCTGGTGTTCTGGCTCAACAAGCGTCTCTCCCGGGCCTGAGCGCCCCTACTCCGCCTCCCCCAGCGCCTCCGTCAGCGCGTGCAGCGCGTCCCGCAGACCGGTGACCTCGCTGGCGCCAGAGTCGCCGCTCAGTTCCTGGAGGCGGCAGAAGAGGGCGTGGTGGAGTCGGGAGGCGGGGCCAGAGAGATCCCTCCCCTGCTGGGTCAGGGTGACGCGCACGCGGCGCTCATCGGCGGGGTCGCGCTGCCTGGAGACCAGCCCCTGCTTCTCCATGCGCTTGAGCAGCGGGGTCAGGGTGCCGGAGTCCAGGCGCAGGCGCTCCCCGAGCTGGGAGACGCTCAGGTCGTCCTGCTCCCAGAGCACCATCATGACCAGGAGCTGGGGGTAGGTGAGGCCCAGCTCCTTGAGCAGGGGGCCATAGCTCCGCACCATCGCGCGCGAGGCGGCGTAGAGCGCGAAGCAGAGCTGGTCGTCCAGGCGAGGCGGTTGCATGGCCGCGATTAGACCACGCTCAGGGTGACCTCGATGTTGCCGCGGGTCGCGTTGGAGTAGGGGCAGACCTGGTGGGCGGCCTCGGCGACCTGCAGGGCGGCGGCGTCATCCAGGGCGGGGAGGTGCACCAAGAGGCGCACGGCGAGGCCAAAGCCCCCTCCCCCGATGCTGCCGATGTCGACCTCGGCCTGGACGGTGGACCCCGAGACGTCTTGCTTCATGCGCCGACCCACCAGCCGCAGGGCGGAGTGGAAGCAGGCGGCGTAGCCGGCGGCGAAGAGCAGCTCGGGGTTGGGCGCGTCGCCGGCGCCACCCAGGCTCTTGGGCAGGGCCAGGTCCAGGTCAAGCTGGCCGTCGCTGCTCTTGACGTGGCCGTCGCGGCCGTCTCCGGTGGCGAGGGCTTGGGCGGTGTAGAGGGCCTTCATGTCGTTCTCCGGGTCGGGGTGGGTGCGGTCAGGCTCAGCCTGTCCTCGTTGACAACATTAAGCGCTATTCCATTGCGCGCAACCCATTAGGCCAAAAGATAAGCGACGCACCCCGAGGGGACACGCCGCCTCTCTCCCCTCAGACCGCGACCGCGAACTCGCGAAGAACGTCGTTCAAGCTGGTCTTCTTGTCCGTGCTCTCCTTGCGCTGGCCGATGATCAGCGCGCAGGGGACGCCGTACTCGCCGGCGGGGAACTTCTTGACGCGGGTGCCGGGGATCACCACGGAGCGGGCCGGGACGCGGCCCTTGTGGATGACCTCTTCGGGGCCGGTGACGTCGATGATCTGGGTGCTCTTGGTGAGCACGACGCCGGCGCCCAGCACGGCCTCCTGCTCGACGACCACGCCCTCGACGACGATGGAGCGGCTGCCGATGAAGGCGCCGTCCTCGATGATGACGGGGCGGGCGCCCAGGGGCTCGAGCACGCCGCCGATGCCGACGCCGCCGCTGAGGTGCACGCCCTTGCCGATCTGCGCGCAGCTCCCGACGGTGGCCCAGGTGTCGACCATGGTGCCGCTGCCGACATAGGCGCCGATGTTCACGTAGCCGGGCATGCAGACCACGCCGCGCTCCAGGTGGGCGCCGTAGCGGACGGTGCCGGGGGGGACGATGCGCACGCCCTGCTCGGCCAGGCCGGTCTTGAGGGGGACCTTGTCGTGGAACTCGAAGGGGGCGAGCTCGTGGACCTCCATCTTGGAGTAGCGGAACCACAGCAGCACGGCCTGCTTGAGCCACTGGTGGACGACCCACTGGCCGTCCAGCTTCTCGGCGACCCGGAGCTTGCCCTTGTCCAGGAGCTCAACGGCCTCCTGGGTGGCGGCCCAGCCGGCCTCGGGGTCCAGATCGCCGGCGAAGGCGGCTTCGATGCGCTGCTGCAGATCCATGGGGGCTCCTGGCCCGTCTCGGGCGGGAAGAAGGGGTGCCCCTCAGCTACTCCACGGGGCGGCTTCGTGCACCCTCCGCCAGGCGGCGATGGCCCGCTCGCAGGTGGCCAGGTCCGGGACCATGGCGATGCGGATGTAGCCCCGCCCGGCCTCGCTCAGGCCGAAGTAGGTGCCGGGGGAGACGACGATGCCGGCCTCCAGCAGGTGGGCCGCGTAGGCGTGCTCGCCGATGGGGTGGCCCAGCCGGTCCCGAGGGGTGCGCAGCCAGAAGTAGAAGGTGGCCTCGCTGGCGACGACCTCCAGGCCGATGTCGTCGAAGAAGGCGCGGAAGAGGGCCTTCTTGGCGCGCAGCACGTCGCGCCGGGACTCGGGGTGCAGATCGTCCCGCCAGGCGGCGGTGGCGCCGGCGTTGATGGTGTCCTGGGGGACCAGGCCGGGGTTGACCCGGAAGCGGCGGAGCAGGGCCATCCACTGGGGGTCGCCGGCCACAAAGCCGCTGCGGTAGCCGGTCATGCCGGAGCGCTTGGAGAGGCTGTGCACGGCCAGCACGCCTTCTGTCGCGACCTCGAGGATGGAGGGGGGGGGCTCCCGGTCGTAGACGTCCACGTAGCACTCGTCGGAGGCCAGCAGGATGTCGTGGCGGCGGCAGACCTCCCAGGTGCGGCGCAGCTCGTCGCGGGTGAGCACGGCGCCGGAGGGGTTGTGCGGGGAGTTGATCCACACCAGCCGCGTGCGCTTGAGCACCGCCTCGGGCAGCTCCCAGACCTTCTGCTTCCAGTCGCCGGAGAGGACCTGGATGTGGGGGACGCCGCCCGCGAACAAGGTGCCGCGGTGGTAGGGCGGGTAGCCCGGATCGGGGAAGACCACGGTGCGGTCGGGGGCGTCGCGGTCGATCACCAGCATGGGCAGGTGGAAGCAGACCTCCTTGGAGCCGGAGCTGGGGAGGATCTGGGTCTCGGGGTCCAGGGTCACGCCGAAGCGCCGATGGCAGTAGCCGGCGATCGCGTCCCGCAGGGCCCGGGGGCCGCGCACGGTGGGGTACTGGGAGACCAGGGGGATGGCGTCGCAGATGGCCTCGCGCACCACATCCGGCGTCGGCTCGATGGGGTCGCCGGTGCCGAAATCGTAGAGCTCCTGGCCGCGGGCGCGCACCTGCGCCTTCTTCTTGTCCAGGGCCACGGTCGGGTAGGTGCTGAGCTGGTCGAGGATGGGGTTGAAGCGCAAGGCTCACTTCCTTTTGAGGCCCCTAGCCACCCGGGGGGGCAGGCTTGCGGGCATCCGCGCATTCTAACGAGGTAGTCTGCCGCCATGCTCGCACTGCTCTCCGCCCTCTCCTGCACGCCCGATCCCGCCGACTCCGGAGAGCCCGCCGACAGCGCGCCCATGGAGTTCGCGTTCAGCTTCGTGGTGCTGGCCGACCCCCACATCACCGGGAACGCCGACCACACGGAGCGTCTGGAGACGGCGGTGCAGTGGATCAACGACCACACCGCCGAGCGAAGCATCGAGATGGTGGTGGTCGTCGGGGACATCGGCTGGGGAGCGGGGCTGGAGCCCTCTGCGGAGATGCTGGCCCAACTCCAGGCACCCTGGCTGCCCATCCTGGGGGACAACGAGATCTCGACCGGCGACGAGGCGCGCTTCGATGAGGTCTTTGGTCCGCAGTACGATGTCCTCGCCGGGCAGGTCAGCGACTACAGGCGCGGGCAGGTGGAGGTCGAGGGGGTGAACGGCACGATGACGATGCAGAACCACGTCTTCACCCACCAGGGCCTGCGCTGGGTGGGGCTGGACTGGAACTCCCGCCACGACGGCGGCCTGCTCTCGGAGTTCGCGGAGATCCACGACACGCCGGGCGGCACCCTGCCCTTCTTCGCGGACGTGCTCTCGGACCTGGAGGCCACCGACAGCGAAGACGTGCTGCTCTTCTCGCACCACCCCATGCACCTGGGATCCTTCGACGAGGAGGAGATGGCGGCGATCACGGCGATCACGGGCCCAATCTCCGGACGGGTCGCGGGGGCCTACGCCGGTCACATGCACGTGAGCGGCGAGGTCGAGGTCAGCGAGGGCGGCTACATCGCCTGGATCACCGACGCGACCTGGGACGACGAGAACACGCTGCGGGTCGTCTCGGTGTACTCGAGCGGGAGCCGCTGGCGCTACGAGCAGGAGCTGGTGGAGCTGTGAGGGGGGTCTTGACGGGCTGAGCGGCGACCTGTGGGGGTCCGGCTGTTAGTCTGCGCGGCGATGAGCACCGAAGCGAGCGCGAGCGCGCCCCAGCAAGCCCCCAAAGAGGGCCTGGGGCTGGGCACCTTCCTGGGTGTCTACACGCCCACCGTCCTGACCATCCTGGGCGTCATCCTGTTCATGCGGATGGGCTGGGTGGTCGGCAACGCGGGCCTGTGGGGCACGATCAGCATCGTCGTCCTGGCCCACCTGATCACGGTGATCACGGCGCTGTCGATGTCCGCGCTGAGCACCAACATGCGCGTGGGCGTGGGCGGGGCCTACTACATCATCAGCCGCTCCATGGGCCTGGAGCTGGGCGGCGCCCTGGGCATCCCGCTCTACCTGTCCCAGGCCCTGAGCGTGACGCTCTACGCCTTCGGGCTCTCCGAGGCCTTCTACTTCGCCTTCGGCATCGACGTGGAGCCCTGGGTGGTGCAGGCGACCGCCGCCAGCATCATCGTGTCGGTGACGGCCTTGGCGGCCCGGAGCACGGAGCTGGCCCTCAAGGCGCAGCTCCCCATCATGGTGTTCATCGCCATCGCGGTGATCGCGCTGTGGGTGGGCGTGGCGCCCGACGGACTCGCCCCCAAGGTCGCCCAGTGGGGCCCCTTCGACGCGGTCCCGGCGCCCGACGGCCAGAAGGTCGACTACTTCTCGGTGTTTGCGGTGTTCTTCCCGGCGGTGACCGGTGTGCTCGCGGGCGTGGGGCTCTCCGGCGACCTCAAGGACCCGGCAAAGTCCATCCCGCGGGGCGTGCTCGCGGCGGTGTTCACCGGCATGGTCGTCTACCTGAGCGCCCCCATCGTCCTGGCCGCCGCCGCCGAGCCCGACGCGCTCAAGGGGCAGCCGCTGCTGTGGACCCAGGTGGCCATCGGCGGCTCCTTCGCCATCCTGCCCGGGCTCTTTGGCGCGGTGTTCTCCAGCGCCATCGGCAGCATCCTGGGCGCCCCCCGCACCCTGCAGGCCCTGGCCCAGGACGGGCTGATGCCCATCAAGCTGGCCCGCGTGGACGAGAAGACCGGCGAGCCCATGCTGGCGCTCTACATCTCCGGCGCGGTGGCCCTGGGCGCGGTGCTGCTGGGGGATCTGAACGCGGTGGCCTCCGTGGTCTCCATGTTCTTCCTGACCGTCTACGGCACCCTGAACCTGGCCGCCGCCGCGGAGGCCTGGGTCAGCGACCCCTCCTACCGGCCGCGCATCCGCGTGCCCTTCTGGGTCAGCCTGCTGGGCGCCATCGGCTGCTTCCTGGTCATGGGGCTCATCTCCCCCATCGCCTTCATCGTGGCCGTCATCGTCGAGTTCGCCATCTGGTGGTACCTGACCCGCCGCTCGATGAAGGCCACCTGGGGCGATCTGCGCTCCGGGTTGTGGCTCTCCCTGGCCCGCTTCGCCCTCATCAAGCTGCGCACCGCCCACGTCGACGCCCGCAACTGGCGCCCCCACCTGCTGGTGTTCACCGCCGACCTGGAGGCCGACGTCGGGGTGGTCAACATGGCCGCCCACTTTGGCCAGGACCACGGCGTCGTGTCGGTCAGCACCCTGGTCATCGGGGACCTGGACGAGCGCGCTCAGGCCGACCGGATGCTGGTGCGATACCGCGAGGTGCTCGCCCACGCCAAGGTGCTCGCCTTCCCCGAAGTGCACGTCGTCCGGGACCTGGAGAGCGCCCTGCTCACCGCGGCGCAGGCCAACGGCTTTGGCGGGATGGACTCCAACACCGTCGTGTTCCGCTGGCCCCGCAAGGACGAGCGCCTGCAGCGGATGGTGAAGTGGGTTCGTCACATGGACACACTCCACAAGTCCACCCTCATCATGCGGCCCGTCCCCGGATCTCGACAAAAGGGGCGCGGTGAGGTGCTCGTCTGGTGGGCCGGCAAGGAGTCCAACGGCGACCTGATGCTGCTGCTGGCGCACCTGCTGGTCATGAGCCATGAGTGGGTGGGTGCGCAGATCACCCTCTGCTCCATCGTGGAGGGCGAGCAGGAGGGCAAGTCCCTGCGCAAGCGCGTGGAGCACAACCTGACCGGCTCCAACATCCAGACCCGCCTGGAGGTCGTTGTGCGCACCCCCGGCGAGAGCACCACCGCCCTCATCAAGCGCCGCAGCGCCGGGGCCGACCTGGTGTTCCTGGGCATGCCCGTCGCCGAGCCTGGCCAGGAGGAGGCCACCGCCGAGCGCCTGCACGACCTGGTGCAGGACATGCCCAGCGTGATCCTGGTGCGGAACTCAGGGCCCTTCCGGGGACGGCTGGTCTGACCATCGGGGGACTCCGGTCTTCCCCAGCGCCCGCCACCGCGCGACCAGCGCCGTGGCCACCGAGCTGCCGGAGCAGTGGTCTGGGGTCCCCACCCCGGTGGCCAGCCGATATCCCGGCGCCCGCAGCGCCACGCTGGGGCTCGCGCAGCAGTAGCTGAGGATCTGGCCGTCGGGCCGGGTGGCGGTGACGGACAGCACGCCCCGCAACACCGCGGGCTCCAGAAAGTGCCGAGCCCCCGCGTTTCCAGCCGCCGCAAAGACCGGCGCCTCCAGGCTCACCAGCCGGGCGATGGCGGCCCGCGATCGTGGCCCCAGGCGGGCCTGCCCCAGCGGGAGCGCCACGCAGTCCGCCCCCTGAGCCCCCGCCCACTCCAGCGCCTGGGCCAGGGTGCGATCCACCGCGCCGGGCCCCACCGGGGCCACGAACCGCCTGGGCCGGGGGCCCGTGACAAAGCCCGCAGCCCCCAGCAGGAGCGCCGCGGACCGGGTGCCGTGGTGTCGCGGGTCTCCCCGCCCGCCGAAGCGTCGGTGGGTGATGTCCGCGCCCGCAAGGGCCGGGTGGTCGGGCTGCAGACCCAGGTCCACCAGAGCGATTCGGGGAGCGGACATCGCTGGACCTCAGGCGTACAGGCGCCAGCGGTACTGCACCCGGTAGCGGCCGCCGTGGCCGCTGAACACCGCGTCCATCCAGCCGGAGTCGGTGTAGCCCCACACGCCGTTGCGAGACCAGCGGGCCCCGAGCGCGGCGTGGTTCATGGTCAAGGTGGCGGGGGGGAAGACGTCGTCGGAGAAGGCGGAGATGATCCAGCCGAACAGCGTGTCCACGACCCACACCACCGCGTCGGCGATCGCGTTGGCGATCCAGGAGCCCAGGTACTGCTCCAGGAAGCTGCCCACGACGCCCTTGATCACCTCGGCGACCTTGTCCTTCACGCGCTTGTAGAGCTCGTTCAGGATGCTCCCGAAGCCGCCGTTGTCCTGCTCCGCCAGCAGCATCGTGATCGTGTAGCGCTTGGGCCAGCTCTTGCCCTCGGTCACCCCGAACCAGTGGAAGTTCTTGTAGGGGTTGTAGTAGCGCGAGTCGCCGTCATCGAAGCCCCCGCCCACGTAGGACTCGGGGATCTTCTTGGTGTCGCCGTCCTCATCGACCGAGGTGCCGCCGATGACGATCTCATCGCTGCCCCACCACTCCGGGTTGGTCTCGTCGTCGCAGCGCACGCGGCGGATCTCCAGGCAGAGCTTGTCCAGAACGGACTGCCCCTCCAGGTCCTCCGGAGCGTCCGCCTCGGGGGCCTCCCCCAGGTCCATGCCGTAGAGCTCGTTGAGGGCGTCGCGGTTCATCACCCCGCTCTTCATGGCCAGGTCCACCCGCTTCTCGGCGGCGCCCTCCATGTCGCTGCTCAGCTTGAGCGCCGCGATGTCCATGTTGACCAGGCTGGTCATGGGCACGACCAGGTTGTCCCCCTGCACCCGCAGCCCGACGGGGAGCAGCCGCAGCGTCGGAGTCTTCACGCCCAGGCCGGCGGCCGAGAGCTTCACCGCCCCGATCGCCTCGTCGGCCCGCAGGGCGCCGATGCCCACCAGCTCCTTGGCCTCCAGGCGGCCGTAGCGACCGAACTGGGACACCCGGACCTCGGGGCTGGCCTTCACCAGGCTGGAGGCGATCGACTGGGTCTTCTCGCGGACGCTCTCAGGCCGGGTCGCCAGGGCGCTCTGGAACAGGGCCTCCACGCTGCCGTCGCGGAACTTGTCGTGGCCGCCGGCCGCCACCCCGGTGTAGCCGTACATGAGGGCGGAGAGCCCAAACACCCCCCCCGTGCGCACCTCCGCGGTGTAGGGGGCCGCGGCCCCCTCC
>JAZAMN010000036.1:0-102615 GCA_036229005.1 Myxococcota bacterium | reverse complement strand
CGAGCCCGCTCCCCCCGTCAGCCCGTCCCCGCCGCCGCCTCCCGCTCGTGGCCCAGCCGGCCGCACCGCCGCGCCCAGGCCCCCTGCCCCGCCCGCGCCTCCCAGTCGCCCCGCGCCGCCGCCGCCCCCGAGCCGGCCCAGCGCACCTGCCAGGCCCGCGCCAGCCCGTCCGGCACCGCCGCCGCCTCCAGGGCGCGCGGCCCCACCACCGCCTCCGGGACGCGCGGCCCCTCCGCCCCCTCCAGGTCGGCCCACGCCGCCGCTTGCTCCCGGTCGCCCCGCGCCGCCTCCACCGCCCACTGCCGGGACTCCTGCGCAGCCCAGCGCGCCCGTCGCCTGGAGCCCCGACCAGGACCCCGATGCGCCCGAAGAGCCCAAGTCCAGCCCCCTCAAGTGGGTGGCCCTGGGAGCCGTGGCGCTGTTCGTGGCCTGCCTGGGTCTGGGCGGTCTGGGCGCCGCGGTCTGGTACCTGACCCAGGACACAGAGCACGGCGCCGCCATCGACCACGCCGACGGCACCGATCCTCACGAGCGCCTCCACGAGAAGCAGCAGGACCAGGTCCAGGACACCGGAACGGCGCGCTCCAGCGGCAAGGCGCTGCCCGCCCGCATGCCCACCGCGGACGCCCCCGACGAGCCCGCTGACACTGCCGCTCCCCCCCAGAAGGAGCCCGCTGTGGAGCGCAGCCCATCCAGCAGCTCCCGGCGCTCGACCAGCTCGGGGACCACCAGCTCCAGCTCCACCCGCTCCGGATCGACCAGTTCCGGCTCGACCAGCTCCAGCTCCTCCAGCAGGCGCTCGACCAGCTCGGGGACCACCAGCTCGTCAGAGGCCAGCGGCTCCACCAGCTCCGGATCGCGCCGCTCCAGCAGTGGCAGCACCAGCTCCGCCAGCACCAGCAGCACCTCGTCGACGCCAGCAAGCGCAGAGCCTGTGACAGCGGGCGGGAGCTATGAGGTGAAGTTCTCCCTCCCGAGCAAGAAGAAGGCCACCATCCGCTGCGGAGATGGGCAGACCAAGAAGTTCGAGCAGGCGCTCCGGATGACCTTCACAGGCACCGTCTCCTGTGTCGTCGAGGCCGACGGCGCGCGCGGTGCGGTCTCCATGAACAAGGGCGGCCGGGTAAGCTGCGGCATCAGCGGCACCGACATCTTCTGCAGCGGCCCGTCATGAGGGTCGTGCTCCAGCGGGTGCGCCACGCCCAGGTCCAGGTGGACGGCCAGACCGTCGGGGCGTGCGAACAAGGGGTCCTGCTCCTGGTCGGGGTCGGCCCCCAGGACGCTGAGGCCCAGGCGGAGTGGATGGCCCGCAAGATCGCGGGGCTGCGCATCTTCCCGGACGATGACGGCCGGATGAACCTGAGCCTGCAGGACATCGGCGGCCAGGCGCTGAGCGTCTCGCAGTTCACCCTGTACGGGGACTGCCGCAAGGGACGCCGCCCCAGCTTTGTCGGCGCCGCGAAGCCGGAGCTGGCCGACCCGCTCTGGCAGCGCTTCAACGACCTACTGCGAGGCCAAGGGATCCCCACCCAGACCGGCGTGTTCGGCGCGCACATGAAGGTGGAGCTCCTCAACGACGGCCCCGTCACGCTGATCCTGGAGACCCCATGAGGGCCCTCGCGGAGGAGGCGGCCCAAGCTGCTGGCGAGTGGATCCTCTCTCGCCGTCCCCAGCAGGTGGACCACAAGGGCGCCGTGGACCTGGTCACCGAGGTCGATCTTGGCGCCGAAGAGCGCATCCGGACCATCCTGGAGCGCTCCGGCATTCCGGTCCTGGCGGAAGAGGGCGGCGGGGCCTCCGAGGCGACGACCCGCTGGATCGTGGACCCCCTGGACGGCACCACCAACTTTGTCCACGCCTTCCCCCACTACGCCGTGAGCATCGCGCTGCAGGTGGAGGGAGAGCTCGAGGTGGGGGTCGTGCTGGAGCTCCCCGCCGGGCGACTCTTCTCTGCGCAGCGGGGACAGGGCGCCACCTGTGACGGCGAGGCCATCTCGGTCTCGAACACCCCCACCCTGGACCGCGCCCTCGTGGCGAGCGGCTTCGCCTACGACCGCCGCGAGCGCCCCCGGGACTACCTCCGCTTCGTCGAGCGCATGCTGGTGGAGGCCCAGGGATTCCGCCGCGCAGGGGCCGCCGCTCTGGACCTGGCCTACGTCGCGTGCGGCTACCTGGACGGCTTCTGGGAGTTCAACCTGAGCCCCTGGGATGTCGCGGCTGGGACCTTGTTGGTCCGGGAGGCCGGCGGGCTCGTCAGCGACATCGACGGAGGCGCGCTGGCGCTGGATCGCCCCCGCATCCTGGCCAGCAACGGCCACATCCACCGCCAGATGATCCAGACCCTGAGCCCCCTGCTACCCTTGGCGTCTCAGGGCACCTGAGTGCCGCGAAGGAGTTTGAATGGGCGCCGCCATCGGCATCGATCTGGGGACCTCGAACAGCTGCGTGGCCGTGGTCAAGGACGGGCAGCCCGTCGTGCTCGCAGACGCGCAGGGTAAGAACACCCAGCCCTCCATGGTGGCCTTCGGGCACGGTGGAAAGGTCGTGGTCGGCCACCGGGCGCGGCGGAACCAGATCTACGCTCCCCAGAGCACCGTGGCGTCGGCAAAGCGGCTGATCGGCCGCCGCTTCGGCTCGGACACCGTCGCCCGCATCCAGAAGAACAGCGGCTACGACATCGTCAAGGGGCCCAACGGCGACGCCCGCGTGCGGGTGGGTGACCAGGTCTTCGCGCTGCCGGAGATCAGCGCCCACGTGCTCCGGCACATGAAGGAGATCGCGGAGGCCGCCCTGGGCGAAGAGGTCGACCAGGCGGTCATCACCGTGCCGGCCTACTTCAACGACCACCAGCGGCAAGCGACCAAGGACGCGGCGACCATCGCCGGCCTGCAGTGCCTGCGCATCATCAACGAGCCCACCTCGGCGGCTCTGGCCTACGGCTTCAACAAGGGGCGCCGCCAACACATCGTGGTCTACGACCTGGGCGGCGGCACCTTCGATGTCTCGGTGCTGCGCATCGACGACGACATCTTCGAGGTGGTCAGCACCGCCGGTGACACCTTCCTGGGCGGCGACGACTTCGACTACGCGGTTGCCGAGCACCTGGTCCAGACCTTCGAGGAGGACACCGGCATCCACATCCAGGAGAACCGCTCCGCCAAGATGAAGCTCCGGTCCGCGGCAGAGCGCGCCAAGATCGCGCTCTCGGGCTCCGACATGGTCGACATCGAGGTCCCCGACGTGGTCCGCAACGAGGCCGGCGTCCCCGTGGGCCTGAGCCTGAGCATGACCCGCTCGGACTACGCCGCCATCGTGCACCCCCTGGTCCAGAAGACCTTCCTGACCTGCGACGACGCCCTGGGTCAAGCCAAGATGTCCGCCCGCCAGATCGACCACGTGCTGATGGTGGGGGGCATGAGCCGCTCGCCCGTCGTGCGGGATGCGGTGATGCGCTACTTTGGGAAGGAGCCCTACACCGGCATCAACCCCGACGAGGTCGTCGCCATCGGCGCGGCCATCCAGGCCTTCAACCTGACCTCGGATGACCCCGACGCCGGCATGAGCGTGCTGGTGGACGTCACCCCCCAGTCCCTGGGCATCAAGACCGCCGGCGGCTTCTGCGAGACGCTGATCCCCAGAAACAGCCCCATCCCGACGGACTCCTCCAAGGTCTTCCACACCGCGCAGGACTACCAGACCGAGGTACGCGTCAGCGTCTACCAGGGCGAGTCCCGCATGGCCGCTGACAACGAGCTGCTCGGTCAGTTCGTGCTGGACAAGCTGCGCCCGGCCAGGCGAGGAGAGGTCCGCGTGCGTATCGCCTTCGAGATCGACGCGGACGGCCTGGTCGCGGTGATCGCAGAGGACCTGGACTCCGGCAACGAGCGGGACCTCCGCATCGAGGCCAGCTCGGGCCTCACCCAGGACGAGGTCGAAGACATGCGCTTTGACCAGCTCGGCTTCTGAGCCCCTCAGCAGGAGAGAACATGGACACCCGCACCCGCCAGAAGGTCGAGCTGGAGACCCTCCACGGCCTGCTCGATGAGCTCAGCTACTACCAGATCCTGCTGCTGGACCCGGAGTGTGGTCCAGACGAGGTCGAGCCAGCGTTTCGGCGCGAGTCCCGGAGCCGACACCCTGACCGGGTGGGCCGCCTCGGGGATCGCAGCGCCACCCGCCAGGCCACGGCCATCTACAAGCTCATCAACGAGGCCTACCGGGTGCTGCGGGACCCAGACAAGCGCCGAGCCTATGACCACGAGCTCAGTCGAGGCCTCCTTCGCCTGTCGGAGGACGGCGCCGCGGACGCCAAGAGCGCCGGACAGGCGGCGGCCGATCCTGCCGCGGCGGCCCGTACTGAAAAAGGTGCAAAGTACTGGCGGCTGGCTCTGCAGAACTGGCGCGACGAGGACTACTCGGGCTGCGTGATGAACATCCAATTTGCCCTGTCATTCGAGAAGGATAACGAGGTCTTTCAGCAGTATCTGGCCGACGCCAAAGAGAAGGCGAAGGATCAGAAGAGCCAGAAAAACCAAAATCCCTACAAGCTGCGCTTCTGATAGGCCGATGTAAGAGGGCCGCGCTCTTGGCTTGCAGGACCGCCGGCGCTTTGCCACACTTGCGGAGCGAGGCATCAATGGCACCTGTCTGGGTTGTACTACTGACCGTCTTCGCCGTGGCCGGTCCGCTGGTCGCTGGCTGGATGTGGTCTGCCCGCTGGCAGTCCCGGAAGCTCTCCGAGACCCGCAAGGCTCTGCTGGAGATGGAGCGCGAGCTCCGCGCGCAGCGCCGGGAGTTGGCAGATGTCGGGGCCCGCGCCCGCGGCGTCGCCAGGATGCTGGCCAAGGATGAGGAGGAGATTCCGCAGGACCCTGCGCAGGCTGTGTCCACCATGCACGCCCTGATCCACACGCACCTCAACGAGATGAAGAGCCTGCGAGGTCTCCACAGGTCGCTCTACACCGAGCTCTCGTCGACGCGGAACAAGCTGGAGACCCTCAAGCCCGAGGCCGAGGCGCGGCTCTCCCAGAACGTGGAGTTCCAGACCCACCTGGCGGAGATCACAGCCGAGCGCGACCAGCTCAAGATGCGCTTGGCCGAACGCGCCAAGGATCCGAGGCAGCGCGCAAACCGCGTCGCCCTCCGGAACGCCAGGCAGGAGATCGAGGAGCTGCGCTTCCAGCTCCGCATGGCCAACCGGGCGATCCTGGACCTGGAGCTGCAGGTCCAGGAGTCCAAGGAGCGCTACGGCGTCAGCGACGCCACAGATGAGATCCCAGCCTTGGGTGAGCGCGCCTGAGTGCCCTGAGCACCGCGCCTGGGGCGGCCAGCCCCAGAACGCCAGGCGAGCCCCATCAGCCCATCAGCCCATCAACCCACCATCGAACCACCACGCTCCGGGCGGGAAGCGATGGGCGTTCTGATGCGCCCACTGCTTCCAGGCGCGCTGATGCCCGATCTGGAGCCTGTAGGGGCCCTCTGAGTCGAAGGGGAGCGTGCAGCTCGTCGAGATGACGAGCTCATCGTAGGCACCTCGCCGCACCAGGGCGTCGTCATCCCCCAGCGCGCGGACCAGGAGCTCGGGGGTGAGGATCTCACCGTAGCGGTACCGGATCCCCTCCTCCAGGGTGGAGCCATTGTCCTCCCACCAGCGTTCCCAGCGGGCATGCACGCCCGGCTCGTCCGGGTCCTCCCGGTGGCCCGTGAGCAGCTCCAGAGCCGAGCTTGCTACCGCCACCTTGCTGCGGTCCCGGGAGCCCAGCGCGCCGAGCAGCCGAGGGATCCCGCGGGCGTCGCCCAGGTAGCCCAGCCCTTGCAGCGCCGCGAGAGCCCGCGTCCCCTCCCCCGCCGCGGTGCCGAGGAGCAGCAGCAGGTAGGAGGGGCCACCGTAGCGGCCCACGATCTCGCCGGGGGCGGACTTGAGCTCCTGACCGCTGGCCAGGGCCTGCCCGTGGAAGTCGACGCCGCGGCGGTCGCCCAGGAGCAGGAGCGCGATGGCGACCTCCTCGGCGAGCTCGGGGAGGTCCAGGAGGGGCAACAGCGCGGGCACGGCCTCACGGTCCCCGATGCGCCCGAGCGCGACCACTGCGGCCCGGCGCAGGCCTCGGCTCCGGCTCTGCTCCGCGATGCGGCGGAGGGCGGGGACGGCCGCCGGCTCCTTGCGCCAGCCAAGGATCTCAGCGGCGCCGGCGGCTGCCACGGGGTCGTGGACCTTCTCCACTGCTTCGAGCAGGCCATCGACCAGCGCCGCATTGGGCGAGCGCGTGATGGCGCCGCGGAGCGCCCGCGTGGGCAGCTCCGGCAGCCGTCGGTTCAGGAGCTGATCCAGCAGCACCTGGGCGGCCTCGTAGCTGCGGTGGTAGGCGAGCAGGTCTACGGCGGCGACATAGCGCACCACAGAGGGGTCCGAGCTCCGCGCGTGGCTGTTCTCCAGCTCCCGGGCGCGGTCGTTGAGCTCCGCAGCGAGCGCCTCCACCACCCCGAGCCCTGCGGCTGCGATGGCGATGCGGTGGGTGGCCAGGCGGCGCTCGGGCCGGTCGGCGTCGGCGCGGGTGAGCGGCGGCCGAGCCCGCTGAGCTTCGTGTCGGGCGCGGGCGTGGGCAGCGGAGCACTCCAGGTGCCAGCTCAGCGAGGCCCCTGGGTCACCGGCCAAGGCGTCACAGGCGCCCACTCCAGCGGCGAGCTGCACCCCAGGGTCGGCGAAGCGACTGCGGGCGATGCGGAGGGCCTCGCTGGCGTTCTGCTCGTGGGCGATGCGCGCGACCCGCAGCAGCGCCCAGGCCTCCCGCAGCGGGAGTTGCAGCCTGCGGTAGCCCTGCGCCACCTCGATGAAGGTCTCAAGGGCCTGATCGTTCTGTCCCCGGAGCCGGCAGAGGTCTCCGCCCCGCAGCTCCGCCCGCAGCGCGAGCTCCTGGTCCCCGGCGACCTCGGCGTGCTCAGCCGCGACCCGGTAGGCCTGCTGGGCGCCCCGCAGGTCTCCCCGCAGGCGGGCGACATCACCCAGGCCCACACAGACGGCCCCCTGTAGTGAGCGGTCAGCGGCCTGCACGGCCCAAGGGTCGGCTTCGCTGTAGGCCGCCTCCGCCTCGTCCAGGTGCTGGAGGAGAAGCTGCCGCTCCCCCCGCAGCAGGTGGGCGCGGGCCTTGTCGGCCGGGCGGGTCAAACCTCCGCGGGCGGTGTCCAGGATGTCCTCGGCCCAGGGCTCCTGACGGCGCACAGCGATCCGGGCCAAGGCCAGGTGGGCGCGGGCGCGCAGGCCCTCCTTCTCGGAGCGGAGCAGGGGGCGCAGGTGGCGCTCGGCCTCGTCGTGGAGGCCCAGATCCGTCTCCACTTCGACCAGCGCAAGCTGGAGCCCCGACCAGCGGCCAGAGAGCGCGAAGCTGCGGGTGCGCTCCAGACTCTGGAAGAGCAGGCTGCGCAGCTCCTTGCGGCCGTGGCTGTGCAGCAGGACCCGGGACAGCGCGAGGACCACCGCCTCGTAGAGGGCCGCGCCCGAGGGGCTGCGGACATCGCTGACGCGCTCCTCCAGGAAGGCGCTCAGCTCACGCTCCCAGCCAGCGTCCCCCTTGGGGAAGAGGCGCTCGAGATCCGAAAGGCCATCGGCGCTGAGCACCTGGGCCCCGGGGAAGGGCAGCGGGAGCCGGCTGGCACGAAGGGCCCGCAGCAGAGCGAAGCGCCCCTGGCTGGCGTCGCCATCGCTCAGGTGGCTCTCTCCCAGACGCTGCCAGGCCCGGATCAGGCCCGGATCCGCCGCGACGGCCCGCTGAAGGCAGCGACGGGAACGCACCGGGTCCCCCTGCCGGAGCGCGACCTCGGCACGCTGCAGCAGCAGGTACCCACCCTCGGGGTCCGCGTCCAGACGGGCCTCCAGGCGGGCGGCGGGCTCGTAGATGTCCTCGTCCAGGATGCGGAGGCTGGCCTTGAGCCAGCGGTCGAAGCGGTCGTTGGCCGGGACCAGCTTGTCGCCGACCAGCTCGCCAAAGACAAAGTCCCCTCGCCCATCGTGGGCGTAGACAAAGCTGCGCGCCGGCTGGCCGGGCGCACCCGGCATGTCCGCGAACGCCACCAGCCCAGGCAGCTCCTCGCGCACAGGAGCGAGCTCACTGGTGCCCCGCACCAGCAGCGCCCCCCTGAACAACACCGCCCCATTCCAGCGCCGGAGGAAGCCCCCCAGCGTCAGGGGCAGCCGGTGCCCCAGGTGGCGCTCCGCGGCGCGGATCGCGTCTTCCGACGCCCCCGGCTGCAGAGAGTGGACCTCTCGCCGGTAGCGATCGACCAGGCGAATGAGGGGGTGGAAGGGATCAACCGCAGGATCCATGGGAGGCACCGGGACAGAGGTCTGGACGTGTCAAGACACGAGGTCGAGAGTATATCCAGGGTCCCGGTGCAATCCCAATGGAATCCAGGCCTTCTCAGGCCGGGCGGACCACCAGGTTGATCAGCCGTCCGGGGACGACGATCTCCTTCACGATGGCCTTGCCTTCCAGGTGGCGCTTGACGTTGTCCAGCTCCTTCGCGAGCGCCAGCAGCTCCTCCTTGGAGGACTCCCGGGGGGCCTCCAGGGTCCCGCGAACCTTGCCCTGGACCTGCACGGCGATCTTGACGGTGTCCTCCACCAGCGCCTTGGGGTCGAACTCGGGCCAGGGCTCGAAGGCCAGGCTCTCGCTGTGGCCCAGCTTCTCCCAGAGCTCCTCGGCCAGGTGGGGAGCGTAGGGGGCCAGGATCTGCACGAAGCTCTCCAGCTCCGCCTTGGGCAGCGTGTCCCGCTGACCAGCGACCTTGACGAACTCCATCATCCGCGAGACCGGCGTGTTGAAGCGCAGGTCCTCGATGCCCTCGCTCATCTGCTTGATGGCGGTGTGGAGGCTGCGCCGCAGCTCCGCGTCCGCCTTCACGTCCTCTCGGATGCTCTCACGCAGCTCCCCGCTGTCCTCGTCGATGAACAGGCGCCAGGCGCGGGCCAGGAAGCGGTAGACGCCCTCCACGCCTGCCATCTGCCAGGGCTTCACCTGCTCCAGGGGGCCCATGAACATCTCGTAGATGCGCAGCGCGTCGGCGCCGTACTGGGCCACCACGTCGTTGGGGTTCACGACGTTGTACTTGGACTTGGACATCTTCTCGATCTGGGTCGAGACCGGGACGCCGCCCTCCTTGGTGAACCACTCCCCGTCGCGCTCCTCGACCGCGTCCGGGTGGTAGTACTTGCCGGCCTCATCCTGGTAGGAGAAGGCCAGGATCATCCCCTGGTTGAAGAGCTTCTGGAAAGGCTCGACGGTGGACACCAGCCCGCAGTCGTAGAGCACCTTGTGCCAGAAGCGCGCGTAGAGCAGGTGCAGCACAGCGTGCTCCACACCGCCGATGTACAGGTCCACCGGGCCCCAGTAGTTCTCCGCTTCCGGGGAGAAGGGCAGCTCGGTGTTGTGGGGGTCCATGTAGCGCAGGTAGTACCAGCAGCTCCCCGCCCACTGCGGCATGGTGTTGGTCTCGCGGCGCAGCTTGCGCCCGTCCTGGTCCACAAAGAGCCAGTCCTCGGCCCGGGCCAGCGGGGGCTGACCGTCCGCGGTGGGCTTGTACTCGTCGATGTGGGGCAGGGTCACGGGCAGCGCGCCCAGATCCACCGGCACCGGGGTGCCGTCCTCCTCGAGCAGGATGGGGAAGGGCTCGCCCCAGTAGCGCTGGCGGGAGAACAGCCAGTCCCGCAGCTTGTACTGGATCCGCCCCTGGCCCAGGCCCTCGGCCTCCAGCCAGTCGATGATGCGGCACTTGAAGGTCGCCACGTCCAGGCCATCGAACTCCCCGGAGTTCACCGACTGGCCGTCACCGGTCCAGGCCTGCTCCTGCACGTCCACACCCTCCGGCGCGGAGACCACCTGGATGATGGGCAGGTCGAAGGCCTTGGCGAACTCGTGGTCGCGCTCGTCGTGCGCAGGGACCGCCATGATGGCGCCCGTGCCGTAGGTCACCAGGACGTAGTCCGCGACCCAGATGGGCACCTTGGCCCCGTTCACTGGGTTCACCGCGTAGGCGCCCGTGAACACCCCCGTCTTCTCCTTGGAGCCGGCCTGACGGTCGCGGTCGGAGCGGTTGGAGGCCCAGGTCACGTAGTCCTGCACCGCCTCGGACTGCTCGGTGCTGGTGATCTTCGAGACCAGCTCGTGCTCCGGAGCGAGGACACAGTAGGTTGCTCCGAACAGGGTGTCGGGGCGGGTGGTGAACACCTGAAAGCTGTGGTCGGTGTCGGCCACCTGGAAGCGCACCTGGGCGCCCTCGGAGCGGCCGATCCACTTGCGCTGCATCTCCTTGACGTGCTCGGGCCAGTCGACATGCTCCAGGTCGTCGATCAGGCGCTGGGCGTAGACCGTGATGCGCAGCATCCACTGCTTCATCAGGCGGCGCTCGACGGGGTCGCCCGTCTCGACGTACTTGCCGTCCTGGACCTCCTCGTTGGCGAGCACCGTGCCCTGAGCCGGGCACCAATTCACCGGCACCTCGGCCAGGTAGGCCAGGCCCTGCTCGTGGAGCTTGAGGAAGATCCACTGGGTCCAGCGGTAGTACTCGGGCTCGGAGGTGTTCAGCTCCCGGTCCCAATCGTAGGAGAAGCCCAGGGCCTTGAGCTGCTGCTTGAAGTTCGCGATGTTCTCGCGGGTGATCACCCGGGGGTGCCGCCCCTCACGCACCGCGGCGCGCTCAGCGGGCAGCCCGAAGGCGTCCCAGCCCATGGGGTGCAGGACGTTGAAGCCCTTCTTGCGCTTGTAGCGGGAGACGATGTCCAGGGCGGTGTAGGACTCGGGGTGCCCGACGTGGAGCCCGGATCCCGAGGGGTACGGGAACATGCCCAGCGCGTAGTACTTGGGCTTGCCCGGCTCGATCTCCGGGGTCTTGAAGGTCTGCTGCTCGTCCCAGATCTGCTGCCACTTGGGCTCGATCACACCGGGCTGGTACCGACTCATGTTCCTGCTGCCTTGTTTGGATGGCCTGAAAGGGAGGGGCCCATAGTTAACCGCGCGACGATATGCGAGAAGGTGTCGATGCTGCGCCGCATGCCCTCTCCCCTCCTGCTGCTCGCCCCATGGGTCTGGAGCAGCTGCACCTCGCCGACGGACGACAGCGCAGAGGTGTGCGGGCTGACGAGCACTGTGCAGGGGTATGCCCCGGAGTGCGCGGCGGTCCTGGCCCTCTTCCCCTCAGAGAGCCGGCTGCAGGTGGACGGGCGACTCGTGGCCCACCTCCCCGCAGATCCCCTCCCCGAGACCCAGTACGGGGGCATCTCCGGCAACCCGCTGACCGTGCTCCTGGATGAGGAGCTGGCTGTGGCGCGGGAGAGCACCCTGACCCTGGGGCCGGACTACGACTCCGCCCGGCTGGAGCTGGTGTTCGATTCGGGCGAGGTCCAGGGGGTGGTGTTCCCCACCGTGGTCGACCCGGAGTGAACGGCGCCAGCGATCAGGCCGCGTGGCGAGCGGTCGCTCCCAAGGGCCGAGGACGCATCACCGGACGCTCCCCCGCGAGGGCCTCGAGCTCCTGCTCCACGCGATCCAGATCCCGGGCCCGCCAAGGCAGCACCAGCGCAGAGGCAGCCCAGAGTCCCAAGAGGGCTCCGGAGGCCAGGATGGTGAAGAGAAGGTCGGAGGTGGCAGCGTCGATGTGCATGGTTTGCTCCCGCGTGGTGTCCGCTGAACTTTCATTCAGCATGAACTCTTGTTCAGGTTAACTGTACGTTCGTTCAGATGTCCAGGGCCGCGGCCCATGGATAGACTCACCCGGTCACCGACCAAAAACTGTCCGCCCCCCAGAGATCCGCGGTCCATGCGGAGCCAACAGGCCCCTCCCCCCGATCTTGTGGGCGATCGCCCCCCCTATCTTCAGACGATCCCCTCCCCCCGATCGCGCCATGCAGCAACTGAACAAGGGCCAGAAGCTGGTCCGAATCGTCGAGCTGATGACCCGCCGCGGTGGCGTCCGCGCCGTCGAGCTCATGGGCCGCTTCGACCTGGACGCCCGCTCCCTCCGCCGCTACCTCCGCGATCTCAAGGACCTGGACCTGCCCATCCAGGACGAGGGCAGCGGTGATGACCGGACCATCTCCCTGGACCCCACCTACCGGCGCTCCGGCGTGCAGCTCACCCTGCCCGAGGTCCTGAGCCTGCACTTTGGCCGCAAGCTCTTCGCGTTCCTGGACGACACCCAGTTCTCCCAGGGCCTGGACGACGCCCTGGAGCGCCTGCAGCCCGCGATCGCCCGGGCCCACGCCGAGCTGAGCACCGACCTGGACCGCAAGTTCATGGCCGTCCCGGAGCACGCCAAGTCCTACGCTGACAAGGGCGATCTTCTGGACGAGGTGCTGACCGCGGTCCTCTACAACAACCCCGCCCAGGCCGAGTACGTCAAGGTCAGCGGGGCGCACCGGCAGTACACCCTGGAGCCCCTGACCCTGGCCACCTACCGACAAGGGCTCTACCTCTTCGCCCGCGACCGCCAGGCCGACCAGATCAAGACCTTCGCCGTCGAGCGCTTCACCCGCTTCTCCCGCCTGCGCCTGGAGAAGTTCACCCACCCCGCCGACTACGACCCCGAAGAGCACATCCGCGGCGCCTTCGGCATCATCCAGGCGCCCCCCCAGCCGGTGCGCGCGGTCTTCGACTCCCAGGTCGCCCCCTACCTGCGCGAGCGCCAGTGGCACCCCTCCCAGCGCAACGAGGAGCTCTCCGACGGGCGCCTGCGCATCCACATGACCGTCGGGCTGAGCCAGGAGCTCAAGACCTGGCTGCTGGGCTTCGGCTCGCAGGTCGTCGCCGAACACCCCCCCGAGCTGGTGGACCACCTCCGCAGCGCACACCGTCAGGCCCTGGAGCGCTACGCGTGACCATCCCCCACTCCCCGCACAGCATCTGGCCCATGACCCACTTCTCCGCGGACCCGTGGGCGGCCGACGAGTGGCTGGACGACCCCAGCGACTTCAAGGACTACAAGAGGTGGGGCTCCGGGGCCCTCGACAAGTCGGCCTACACCACCCAGGATCAGGCCTTCATCCAAGCCTATCGCGCCATCCTCTCCGGCGAGGACAGGCTGAGCACGACCAGCTTGCACGCCCACGCCCAGGCCCTCGACGTGCCCACCCAGCGCACCCACGACTGGCGGGAGCCCCAGGTCGTCCCCCGGAGCATGCCCGATCTGCGCATCGCCCAGATGGCTGAGGACCTGGTCCCCGACGCCCCCCTGCTCGCCGAGCGCTGGCTGGGCCCCTACGCCCTGGACGCCAGCCGCCCCCTGATGACCATCGCGGTGGCGGGCACCTGCCTGTTCAACACGCTCGCCAACGACAGCAGCCCCGCCGTGCGCTTCCGCAACGCCCGGCCGCGCCCCGACCTGCACGACCGCCAGGGCCTCGGGGCCCTGATGATGGCCCCCGCGATGCTCTGGGACGCCCAGTGGCGCCCCCTGCTCCCCCTCTACGAGAGCTGGCTCCCCACCGGCCCCGTCGTGGCCGATCCCGTCCCGCTCAGCGGCGCCCCCGGCCCCTACACCCTGGCGCGCCTGGTCCCCACCGAGGACGGAAGCTGGCACGCCAACATGGCCATCTCCCTGCGCCACGCGCCGCCCCCGAGTTGGCTGGAGCGCCGCCTGCACCTGGAGCTGCTGCGCCTGCGCCGCCACGACCGGCGGGCGAACTGGGAGACAATGCTGAGGCAGCGCGGCGAGGTCCTCTACCGGAGCTGCGCGGTGTGGAGCTGGATGAAGGAGATGCGATGACCCTGGCCTGGATCCCCTTGCTCCTGGGCGCATGCGCCACCGGGGAGCTGACCCTGTCCCCGAGCTCCCTGGACTTCGGCGAGGTCGACTTCAACGACGAGCCCAAGGACTGCGACCCCGATGAGGGCGGCTGCATGCCCACCTCCGTGCGCGTGGAGAACAGCGGGGACGCCACGGTCAGCGTCACCGGCGGCGGCTGGGAGGAGGACTACCTGTGCATCGAGGGCTTCTCCGGAGGCTCCCTGGACCTGGGCGTGCTCAACCCCGGGTCCTTCTTCGACCTCGAGATCGCGGTCTGCGGGAAGGACCCCGGCTACGGAACCCCCATCTCCGGCGCCATCACCTTCACCCCGGACAGCGGCGAGCGCGCGGCCCTGGAGTGGTCGTTCACGCCCCAGCGGGATCTGGGAGAGGACACCGGCGATCCCTGAGCCGCTCCGGCCCTTGAGCCGCCTCCACCCCTGGCTTTGTCAACAGCCAGTCAAGGGAATGGAACAAGCCCCTGAACATCGGTGTCGATGTGGCAGCGGAGGGTAGCCAAGCGCCCCCTGCTCCATTAGTGACCGACCCCGTCGAAACCAGCGTGCTGGTCGACCTGCCGCCCCTTCTCTTCCATTGGCGAGATCCACCACATGAAGCGACTGTCCTCCAAGTCCCTGCTTGCACTCCCCCTCCTGGGCGCTGCCCTCTTCTCCGCGCCGGCGTCCGCCGCCTGCGAGAAGGAGGTGTCCGCAGCTCAGAAGGCTTCCGGAACCGCCGTCGCTCCAGCGTTCAAGAAGGTCATCGCCTGCGACGCCAAGATCGCCGACCAGACCTACCCCACCCTGCTGGGCAAGACCGAGGACCTGGACGGCCTGATGGCCCTGTCCATGGTCGCCATCGAGAACGACGTCTGGAACCCCGTGTGGCAGATGCCCGGCAAGATCAGCGACTACGGCGTGCGCGACGAGGTCACCGCGGCCCTGGGCGCCAAGTGCTCCGAGAACGAGAAGGTCGTCTCCTTCCTGCAGGGCGCCTACTTCGGTCTGCGTGACATCGAGTTCGCCCGCTGGGAGGACGCCCTGGTGACCTGCCAGAGCGAGGCCTTCGACACCTGGCTGGTCAGCACCGTCACCAACCCGCCCGCCAAGGCCTTCGACGACAAGTACGCCAAGGTCCTGGACATCTACGTCAAGCGCCAGGGCGCGCAGGCCCTGCCCACCCTCTCCCAGGCCGGCATCAAGGCCGCCGAGAACGAGGGCCCCTTCTCCGCCGTCCTCACCGCCATGGACGACTCCGTGGCCCCCAGCCTGGGCGAGCAGCTCAGCGAGGAGGACCAGAAGGCCCTGGAGGGTGCGCTGGTCGAGATGGCCAAGCAGCTCCCCCCCGCCAAGGCCAAGGACATCGCCGACCGCCTGAGCAACGCGGGCTCCCAGTCCGCCGCCGCCAGCCTGCTGCCCGCCATCTACCCCGAGCGCGTGCGCGGGGGCGGCTCCTTCGTCTACGGCGGCATCTCCGTCGAGGCCGGCGAGTGCAAGGGCGAGAAGACCGCCGTGCTGCACGTCTCCGAGGTCCAGGAGCCCGGCAGCCGCTACATCGTCGGCCCCGACGCCGAGGCCGGCCTGCGCGCCGCCAAGCCCAAGCTCAAGAAGTGCGACATGGACGAGGGCCCCTGGCCCGTGTTCGTCAGCCCCGAGCCCCTGGCCCCCGGCGCCATGGACGACTTCTACAGCACCATCGAGGCCCAGTGGGCCGAGAAGGGCTACGAGGTCAAGCGCAAGGACGAGGCCGAGGTCATCCTCGACTGAGCCGGCGCCCAGCGCAGAGCACAGAAGGCCTCTCCGATTGGAGGGGCCTTCTTGTTTTTGGGACCGGTCCGCTGCTTGGGGCCAGGCGGTGTTCAGTGCTTGAGGCGCCCGAACACGCGCCGCAGGCGGGCCTGGAAGCTCAGTCGTCGCGGCTGAGGGCCCAGGTCCTCCAGGAAACGCCGAGCCCGATCCAAGCGGCCGTCCAGCACCAGCGCCTCGCGGAAGTGCCGGGTGGCCAGCTCCCGCCGCTCCTGCTCCATCGCCAGGCGCCCCAGGTGGAGGTGCGCGAGCGCGCGGTGGTGCCGGTCCTGGTCAAACACCAGGATGCTCTGCAGTTCGTTGGCGGACATTGCGTGCATGCGGTGATCTTAGAACCCAACGGACCATGCGGACAGACTCTTGACCCTCGCTCCAGGCCGATCCCCGGGCCAAGGCGCCCTCGATTCACTCGCCCAGGACGAGGAAAGACCGGTGGCACCCGCCGTTTCTCGTCCCTACCGCTTCGACCACTGCGCCCCCGCACTACGTGTTCCCCCGTAGGCCAAAACGAGGTCACGCGTGGCTCAAAGACTCGCGATTGTCGGGCGGACCGCAGACTCCGCTCATGCGCTACACGAATTCTGACCTTGACATGTCAAAAGGCGTCATGGGACACACAGCCTGGCACGGGCATTGCTACTAAGGCGCCCGAGACACCCCCCGCTCTGCTGAACCCACCCGCTGCGCAGTCGCTGAACACCCTGGAGGCTCCAGAACATGGCCCGCTCCCTGACCGTCAAGCACACCGAGAAGCCCGGTACTTCCAGCCTCTTCAACGCCTTCCTCATCCTGGCAGCCGCCTGGCTGGGGCTGTCCCTGCTGGCCTCCGCCTTCGTGAGCGAGGCCGACGCGGCCCCCGAGGCCAGCGCGCTGATCAACGCAGAGTAGAACGCTCGCAATCATTGGTGGATTTGGGACCAAATCCACAGATGCGGCCACCGCGCCGGCTCAGGGGGCGAGGATGATCCCGCCCGTGGGCCGCAGGAACACCGAGTCCCCGGTGGCCTTGCCCGCCGGGGCGTCGACCAAGGCCTCCCAGCCCTGTCCCTGCACCCGGTAGCGCACGTGGCTGCCCAGGAAGCTCTGGGCGCTGATCACGCCACGCAGTCCCTCGCTGGCGAACTCGATGCCTTCAGGGCGTACGCCCAGCTTCGCAGCCCCGGAGGTGGGGGCATCCGTGGTCGCGTGGGCCTCCAGCTCCACCTCCCCGACCTTGACCCGTCCGGGGGAGAGCACCTGGGCCGGGAGGGCGTGCAGCTTCCCGACGAACTCGGCGACGAAGCGGCTGTCCGGGCGGTGGTAGAGGGTCTCGGGGCTGGCGACCTGGGCGATGACGCCCTGGTTCATCACGGCGACGCGGTCGGAGAGGGAGAGGGCCTCCTCCTGGTCGTGGGTGACGACGATGACGGTGACCCCGATGCGCTTGACCAGGGCGCGGATCTCGTCGCGCAGCTCTTCGCGCAGCTTGGCGTCCAGGTTGGAGAGGGGCTCATCCAGGAGCAGGACCTGGGGCTCGGCGACCAGGGCGCGGGCCAGAGCGACGCGCTGCTGCTGACCGCCGGAGAGCTGGTGGGGGTAGCGCTCCTCCAGGCCGCCGAGCTGGACCTGGGCGAGAGCGGCGCGGGCCTTGTCGTTGGCGTCGGCGCGGCCCTCGAGCACCAGGGGGTAGGCGACGTTGTCGAGCACGTTCCGGTGAGGCCAGACCGCGTAGGACTGGAAGACCATGCCCAGGCGGCGCTTCTCGGGGGGGACGAACACGCCCGGGCCAGAGACCTGCTGGCCGCCGACGAAGACCTCGCCGTCGGTGGGGACCTCCAAACCGGCGACCATGCGCAGAGTGGTGGTCTTGCCGCAGCCGGAGGGGCCCAGCAGACAGAGCACCTCGCCCTGCTCGATGCTGAGGGAGAGACCGCGGACCACGTGGACGTCGCCGTAGCGCTTGTGCAGCGCCTTGAGCTCGACCTGAGCCATCAGAGACCTACCTTGCCGCCCGAGAGGCGGCGCGCGAGGAGGTTGCCCCCAAGCACCAGGGCGGCGACGAGCACCGCGAGCACGGCCGCGCCCGGAGGGTCACCGTAGGCCTGGAGGTTGAAGAGCAGGGTGCCCACGACCTGGGTGTCCGGACCAAAGAGCAGGATGCTCATGGTGATCTCGGAGAAGGCGGGCAGGAAGACCAGCAGCCAGGCGGCCACCAGGTTGGGCTTGAGGAGGGGGAAGGTCACGTCCCGCATCGCGCGGCCCCAGGAGGCGCCGGACATGCGCGCGGCCTCCTCCAGCGAGGGGTGCAGGGACTTGAGGCCGGAGCGCGCGTTGCCCACGGGGAAGGCCAGGAACTTGACCATGTAGGCCAGGCCCAGGATCCACAGGGTGTCCTTGAGATCCAGGGTGAAGCGCGCCCGCTCCAGGACCACCAGGGTGATGGGCTGGGAGAAGGCCAGGATGAAGCCCAGGGCCAGCACGGTGCCCGGGACCGCGTAAGGCAGCGCCGCGAGCCAGGCCAAAAAGCCCCGCCCCCGGGTGCTCGTGCGCTCGCGCAGGTAGGCGACCAGTGCGCCCAACAGCACGCCGGCCGAGGCCGCACCGATGGCCAGCACGAGCGAGTTGAGCAGGGCCTGGGGCGCGCCGTCTCCGGTGAGGATGCGGCCGTAGTTGGCGAGGGTGAGGTTGTCGGGGGACAGCCCGCCGCCGATGTTCTGCATCAGGCTGGTCGCGAGCAGGGTGCCCAGGGGCAGGACCACGCCGGCCAGGGCGTAGAGGCCCACAAAGAGCTGCGCGGGGAGCGTCCACTTGCCCAGGGTCTGGCGCCCGCCGCGGGAGGCCTTGCCGGTGACGGTGGTGAAGCTGCGGCGCCCTTCGAGCAGGCGGCCGAGGGCGGGGAGTCCGACGCCGATGACCAGCAGCCCGACGCTCAGGGCCACGGCCAGAGGGCGGCCGGTCGCGGGGGCCAGGTCCAGCGCCTGGTAGATGCGGGTGGTGAGCACCCAGCGGGGCTCGGCGGCTCCCGTGGAGAGCAGGTAGGGCACGCCAAAGGCCGCAGCGGAGGCGGCGGTCACGAAGCTCGCCGCGGCGGCCAGGGCCGGCAGGGAGAGGGGCAGGGTCACGGTGAAGAAGACCCGCAGGGGCCCAGCGCCGGAGATCCGGGCGGCCTCCTCCAGGGAGGGATCCATGCGCTCGAGCGAGGACGCAACGGCCATGAAGATGAAGGGCGTGAAGGCCAGCCCCAGCACCCAGACCATGCCCGGCACCGTGTAGATGTCCAGCACCTGCCCGCCGAAGAGACGGTTGATGGCCCCGCTGGAGGGGTTCGCCAGGTGGATCCAGGCGATCGCGCCGATGTAGGGCGGGATGACGTAGGGCAGCGTGCAGACGGCCCGCCAGATCCCGCGATTCGGCAGGTCCGAGGCGCCAAAGAGCCAGCCCAGCGGGACGCCCAGAGCCAGGGTGAAGGCCAGGGTCCCCAGCGCGAGCTGCAGGGTGTGCCAGGCGGCCTGGCGGTTGACCGGGCTGGCCAGCGCGCCGGACCAGACCTCGCCGCCAGCGCCGACGGCCTCGATGAGCAGAACGCCCAGGGGCGCGCCCACGAAGAGCAACAGCAGCAGGCCCGAGCCTCCCAGGATGGCCAGGCGTCCCAGGCCGATGCGCTCCAGCCAGGCAGGCACCTACTCCCCCGTGCCGGTCACGATGGCGGCGTAGCGCTCCTTGATGGCCTCGGCGTCGCCGGCGACCTGCGCCGTGAACTCCGGGCTCCAGGGGCGGAGGGCGATCTCACCGAGCGGCGGCGCCCCCTTTGGCGGGGCGGCGTCCGGGAAGGGCGAGTGCATGTAGCCGCCCACGATGGCCTGCTGGGCGGGCTCGGAGAGGATGAAGTCCACGAAGGCCTGGGCCTGCAGCGGGCTCGCGCACTCCGAGGTGATGGCCACCGGACCGGGGATCGCGATGGCGCCGTCCTCCGGGAAGATCGGCTCGGCCGGGGAGCCGGTCTCGGCGGCCTTGAGCAGGTTCTCCAGCAGCAGCACGCCGACGGGCCGCTCGGAGCTCTCCAGGCGCTGCAGCGTCGAGGAGTTGCCCCCCGCGGAGACCGTGCCGTTGGCCCGCAGCGCCTCCCAGTACTCCCAGCCGTAGGCCTGCTGGAGGAAGGCCATGGTGGTGAAGGTGGTGCCCGAGGACAGGGGGTCCGGGGTGGAGAGCTTCCCGGCGTAGCGCGGATCCTGGAGCACCGCGAAGCTGGCCGGTCTGTCCTCGCTGGGGACCAGATCCCGGTGAACGGCGAGGACCATCGTGCTCAGCCGAGCGGTGGTGTAGGTGGGTGTGACCCACTGCCGATCCAGCTCCAGAGCCCGAGGAGAGACGTAGGGACGCAGCCTCTCGCGCTCGGTGAGCGCCTGGTACCAGAAGGGGTCCGAGGTCATCAGGATGCAGGCCTCCGAGCCCCCCGCGGCCCACTCGGCCTCCAGGCGCTGGGCGACCTTCTCCGAGCCCGACTGGAACCACTTGACCTGGACGCCCGGGAGCTGCTCGGCGAGCAGAGGGTCCAGCTCGTCCAGCACGGACTGGTACATCGAGGTGTAGACCCAGAGAGTGACGGGGCCCTCGGACTCCTGGGAGACCTTGGGCTGACCGAACTCCACACGACAGGCGAGCAGGGAGAGCAGCAGCATCGGCGCAAGCCTACACCCCGCGCGCTCAGGGGGCGGGCGGCAGCTCCCAGACCCGGTAGCCCCCCTCCCCCAGACGCGGCGCGCCCAAGGCGTCCTGGAGCAGCTCGGAGGCGGCCTCGGCGTCGGGACAGGACGCGGTGTCCAGGAGCACGTAGCGGATGCCCGCGCTCTGGAGATCGTGGAGATGGGCAGCCTGTCCTCGCTTGCGGGCGCGCGCTGGATCGCGGAGGCTCTTGGGCACCCGCCAGGTCCGAGGGGTGGTCTCCGGGACCCCGCAGAGCCCATCCGCCGCTGCCATCAACAGGCTGGAGCTGAGCAGCGCGTCGGGGCCCTCGTAGTTCTCCGCCATGGGTCGGCCGATGCGGGGCTGCCAGAGGTTGTAGCGGCGCGGCAGGGTGCCGGAGAAGTCCACGCGCCCGTTGTCGAAGGGCAGGATGACCACGCCCCCGGGCTCGGAGAGCTGGGAGAAGACGGCGGGGATCTCCGTGGGGATCTGTTCGCGCGGCCACGGGTTCTGGGAGAGGAGGATGGACTCGGCCAGCAGGCCCACGACAGCGGGGATCCACACCCACTGGACCCGCTGGGAGAGGCGCTGCACCCCGAGCCCCGTGGCGACAGCGAGGAGAACGCTGGCCGGCGCTGCGGCCCGGTGCCAATGGGTGAGGCCCTGGAGCTGGGGGATCCAGTCGGAGAGCAGGCCGGCGGGCATCTTCCAGGGGCGGCCCAGCAACTCGGTGTTGCCGCCGATGGAGAGCCAGTGGCCCAGGGTGAGCAGTAGGAGCAGGACGACGCCGGCCCAGAGTCCCCTGCCCTTCTTGCCGGCCGCGAGGGCCAGCAGCAGGCCGGTCCAGCCCAGGTAGACGCTCTTGGAGACGGCCTCGCGCTCCAGGGAGGGCAGGATGAGGTTGAGCAGGTCGGTCCCTCGGTTCGGGAGGGTGCGCCAGCGGGGCAGGAAGGGAGGGGGCTCAGGGGCTGGGGGGTGCCAGCGCTCCGACCAGAACTCCCGGACCTCCAGGAAGTCCAACAGAGCAGGGAGCACCATGGCCCCAGCGAGGACACCGGCCCCGAGCAGGCCTCCGAGGGTGCGCGCGCTGCGGTGCTGCACCAAGAGCCAGATCGAGAAGGTCAGGACCGCGGGGACGGCGAAGGTGGCGCTGTACCAGCCAGAGAGCCCGAAGGCCCCGAGGCAGAGGCCGGCCAGGATCCACCAGGGGTGGCCGCCAGTCCGGGCGAAGCGGTGGAGGGCTCCCAGGGCGAGGGCCAGCCAGCCCACGGGGAGGGATTCGGTGAGGCCGAAGCTGACGATGCCCCAAAGGACGGGAGCGGACATCGCAGCGACACCAGCGACCGAGGCCGCGCGCCACTGAGCGCCGAGCTCGCGGGCCATGAAGAAGGCCCCGCCGAAGGCCAGGAGCAGGTTCCCGAGCACCACGGCGTTGAACGCGAGCGCCGGCGAGAGGGGCATCAGGGGCGCGGCCAGCACCAGGTTGACCGGGTCCATCAGGGGGATGGGCAGGCCCTCGGGCAGGTTGCTGACGGGGCCCGACTGGAAGGCGCGCCAGAGCATCCAGTAGTGGTTGTTCCCCTCGCCGGTGGGGTGCGCCAGGAGCTGGGTCGGGTGAAGCAGCGCCGGGAAGCTGAGGATCGCGAGGCACGCCAAGGCGAGCCCCAGCACGGCAGCCCCCTGTCGGGGTGATAGAGGGGTTGGCAGGCCCTGATGGGGCGGTCCACTCACAGGCGATGCTTCCCTTGCGACCCAGCGACGATGCCACAGCCAGCTTCGAAGAGACCGTGTTGGTGGTCGAGGGGGACCGCGCGCACCTGAACGCTGCGCGCTTTGCCCTGCGCAACGACAAGCGCCGCCTGCGCTCCGCCATGACCGCCCGGGAGGGCTTGAGCATCCTGCACCGCAGCGCGCCCGATGTGGTGGTGCTGGCTTCGGATATGCGCGACCTGCCGGGGCTCGCCGCGCTGTCCATGTTCCAGCGGCGCGGGCATGGGGTGCCGATCATCTGGCTGGCGTCCTCGCCCTCGATCCCCGGGGCGGTCGAGGCGCTGCGCGCCGGGGCGGCCGACTACCTGCCCAAGCCGGTCCAGCCGGGTGCTCTCCGTGACGCCGTGGACCGGGTCCTGGCTGACAAGCGCACAGCGGCGGCCCTGGAGCAGGCCCGCGAGAAGCTGCAGGCCCGCTACGGCTTCTCGCACATGCTGACCCGCAGCCCGCTGATGCACCAGGTGTTCGACAAGGTGCGCGCGGTGGCCGGCACGGACGCGACGGTGCTGATCCGCGGCGAGACCGGCACAGGCAAGGAGCTGATCTCCCAGGCCATCCACGACCAGAGCCGGCGGGCGGGGCAGCCCTTCATCGCCATCAACTGCGGCGCCTTCACCGAGTCGCTGCTGGAGTCCGAGCTCTTTGGGCACGAGAAGGGCAGCTTCACCGGCGCCAGCGGCCGCCGTCAGGGCGTGTTCGAGATGGCCGACGGGGGCAGCCTCTTCCTGGACGAGCTGGGCGAGACCACCCTGAACGTGCAGGTCACGCTGCTGCGCGTGCTGGAGACGATGCGCTTCCGCCGGGTGGGTGGCCACGAGAACGTCCGGGTGGACGTCCGGGTCATCGCGGCCACCAACGTGCAGCTCGAGAAGGCGGTGAAGGAGGGGGAGTTCCGGGAGGACCTGTACTACCGCCTCAACGTCTTCCCCATCCGACTCCCCCCGCTGCGGGAGCGCCCCGAGGACATCCCGCTGCTGATCCAGCACTTCCTGCAGGACTCCTCCCAGGAGTACCAGCTTGAGGCGCCGACCATCCCCCACGCCACGATGCAGGCCATCACCCAGTGGCACTGGCCGGGGAACGTGCGGCAGCTCCGCGCCATGTGTGAGCGCTGGCTCATCTCCCACTCCGGCCGCCGCCTGGAGCCCACCGACCTGCCCCGGGCCTTCGCGCAGCCGGGCCCGCTGTCCGGGGCCGCGCCACTGGGCCTGGACCTCAAGCTGGGGCTGGCGGAGAACACCAAGGCCGCGACGGCCCAGATCGAGAAGAACTACCTGCACGCGCTGCTCAAGCGCACCAAGGGCCAGATGTCCGAGACGGCTCGCCTGGCAGGGATCAGCCGGCGGACGCTCTACACGAAGGTGGAAGCGCTGGGGCTGGACCCGGCGGAGTACCGGCGGCGCTAGGGCGCCTTGGCGGGTCGATGGGCCGGGGCGCCGAGTTGGATGCCACAGGGGGCGCAAGTCGGGGTGAACGCAACAGGTGGGCGCGCAAGTCGGGGTGAACGCAACTCGTGGGCGCGCAAGTCGGGGTGGACGCAACAGGTGGGCGCGTAAGTCGGGGTGAACGCAACAGCTCGCGTGGAGAGAGCCCCAGTTTGGGCTTGTTCTGTTGCGTTCGGGGTCGCTTACGCGCTGGCGTGTTGCGTTCGGGGCCGCTTGCGCGCTGGCGTGTTGCGTTCGGGCCCGCTTGCGCGCTGTGGTGTTGCGTTCGGGGTCGCTTGCGCAGCCGCAGCTCCCCTGGGGAGCACTTCGGCGAGCCGCAGGCGACTCCGTGGGGTGTCCCCCCGGAGAAATGAGTGCTGTGAGTTGCGGCCGGAGCTCCGACGCACCAAGAAAAGGCGCGGAGGCCAAAACCCCGGGGGGAGACGCAGGCGACTCCGGGGGGTGCCCCCCCGGAGAAAAGTGCTGGAGGTTTCGGCCGGAGCTCCGACTCACCAAAGAAGGCGCGGAGGCCGCAACTCTCGGGGGGATGCGCAGGCGCCTCCGCGGGGGGTCCCTCCGAAGAAAAAAATGCTGAGACTTGCGGCCGGAGCTCCGACTCACCCAAGAAGGGCGCGGAGGCCGCAACTCACAGCTCGAACCGCGACCGATGCTTCGTGGCGCCCAGGTTGCCCGCGAGCAGCCTGTCCTCGCCGACCCACGTGGCCTGCTCGGTGTCGAGGGCGATGCGGAGCTTGAGCGGTCCAGACGCGGTCCACTGACCGGGCTTGTCCCCCTTCTCCAGGACCATCCCCTCCCCCATCAGGAAGCGGGCTCGGAGCGAGGCCCCCTCGATACGATCGGTCACGATCAGGCGGCCGCCCTCGGCGCGGAGCTCTCGGGTCCACTCACCGTCGCGACCGGTCTCCGTGAAGATGACGGTCACGCAGCGACCGTCGACCCGGGCCACCTTCCACTCGGCGCGCCAGTCCGCGGGCCTGGACATGCAGCCGCGGGCTTCGCCCTCGAGCACCGGTTGGCCGTCGAGATCCCAGGTCACCTGACCGCTGTGGAGGTCCACGACAGCCCGCGAGACCTTCCCCCGCAGCTTGGCGTGGAGGACCATCCACCCCGTCTCCCGCAGCGGACGCAGCTCCCAGTCCTTGGACTGCCCTGGGGGCCCGACAGGATCCTCCCAGCTCCGCGCCAGCGCCTGGGCAAGAGGCCACGCGGTGTCGGCGCCCAGCAGAGGCTCGTAAGGGTCCTCGCCCAGCGGCGGGAGGGGGCCGCCCGCGCCGATGTCCCGGAGCACCAGGCTGGCGCGCCCGAGCGCCGGGAGCAGCTCCGGGGGCAAGACCACACCGGCGCCCTCACAGACCTGGACCACCGGCCACAGAAACTGAAGCTGCCGGAGCAGGAGCGCGGCGCTGCCATCGCGAGGGCCGCCGTCGGGATGCAGAACGGCGGGGAAGTCCCTGCCGAGCTGAGAGAGCCCATAGCTCCACCAACGGCCGGCGCCCTGAAGTCCCGGGAGGCCCAGCCCGGCCAACACCAGGGCAGCGCACTGCATGACGCGGCGGGGGCCTGCTGGAGCCAGGTTGGTGATGAGCCAGTCGGCGCTGCGCTGAACCTCCGCGCTGACGCGGGCCCGCGTGGCAGGCGAGAGGTCTCGAGCGCCGAGCACCCCGATCAGACAGAACAGCCGTGCAGCGGTGTCGGTGGGGTGCTCAAAGGCCTCGGGCCCGGGAGACAGCAGCGGCTCCAGCGCGCTGAGGACGGCATCGTGGGTCTCGTCGGAGTCGAGCGCGGTGGCCAGGGCGTCTCCCCCCCGGAGCCCTGCCCGCGGGTCGACGCGGTCCTCCCAGTCGAAGGCCGGGAGCTCCGGGAGGACGCCCAGCGCGGAGCTCGCCGCTGGAGCCGGACCAGAGGGCAGCTTGCGCCGAGGACGCAGGAACGCAGGCAGCCGCATGAAGCTCAGTCTCCGCCCACCGAGAACTCGAAGTCGATCTCGTCGCCGAGCTCTGCCTGCAGGAAGGCCTTGAGGCGCTTGCGCATGCGGGCTTCGATCTGGCGGATGCGCTCCTTTGAGACGCCGAAGCGCTCACCGAGCTGCGAGAGCGGGATGGGATCAGGGACCACCAGCCGCTCGTGCCAGATGGCGTGCTCGCGCTCATCCAGCAGCGTCTCGGCGAACGCGCTGAGCTTCTCCTGAACCACCGCCCCCAGCTCTCGGCGGGCCACGACATCGTCCGGGGCGCTGCCATCCTGGTCAGGCACCACATCCTTGAGGGCGCGGCCATCGTCGTCGCCCACGGGGGCGTCAAAGGACATCGCGGGAGCCCGCAGGTGGTTGTCCACCGTCGCGACCTCCTTCTCGGGGACCTGGAGGCGCTCGGCCAGCAGCTTGGTGGAGGGGGTGAGCCCCTCTTGGATCAGCCGCTGCTTCTCCTTGTTGAGCTGGAAGAAGAGCTTGCGGCCGTGCCGCGTACTGCCCAGGCGCACCATCCGGAAGTTGTCCATGAGGTAGCGCAGGATCATCGCCCGGATCCAGTACTGCGCGTAGCTGGAGAAGCGGATGCCGCGGTACGGGTCGTAGCGGGAGAGCGCCTCGACCAACCCGACGTTGCCCTCCTGGATGAGGTCCAGCACGTTGGACCACTGGCGGTGGTACTGGAAGGCCAGCTTGACCACCAGGCGCAGGTTGGCCGTGACCAGTCGCTCGGCGGCCTGGACGTCGCCGTCCTCCACCCAGGCGATGGCGGCGGCCTGCTCCTCTTCCTGGTCCAGCAGCGGGTAGCGGCGCACCTCGGACAGGTAGTAGCCCAGCAGATCGTCCTTGGAGGCCGTCCGCGAGCCCCGCTTGGGGGGCGCCAGCATGGTCAGGTTGCTGGGCACCTTGCGGCGCTCATTGTCCTCTCCCAGCGGGTCCAGGGGGTTGCCCTCTGCGTCGAGAACCTCGACCTGCTCATCGTCCTTGTCCGTAGCCATCCACGCTCCCAGCTCAGCTAAGCGCCTCGAAACACAAGGCCCGCCTTGAGGCGCTCTACAGCCTCGGGCGAGCCGACCACGAATGGCTTCCCGCCAGAGTGCACTGCGTCAAGGGGGGAAGCGAAGGCTTCACCCACCAGAGGGGTAGCCCGGGCACCCACCTCTGCCAACAGCCCCAGGCCCGTGGCGACGTCCCAGATCTTCCAGCCCGCCGGCACGAAAACCGCCCGCGGCCCTCCCTGAGCAGCCATCGCCAGGTGCGCGGCGAGCCCGCCCAGGTTCCGGGCCCGGCCGGGCCAGTCCATCTCGAACCAGCGCCACCAGCGGCTGGGAACCAAGACCGTGCTCCGGCGATCGATAGGACGCTCACGCAGGGGCTGCAGGCGCCGGTCCCCGCAGTAAGCCCCCTGTCCTCGCTGGTAGAACCAGGTCTCCCCCAGCATCGGGAAGTGGGTCACCCCGAGCAGTGGGCCCTGGTCGTCCAGACAGCAGAAAGTCGGCCCCCAATAGGCCAGCCGCTCGACGAAGGCCTGCGTGCCGTCGATGGGGTCGATGTACCAACGCCTACCGCTGCGCCCCTGGGTTGCAGCGCCCTCCTCACCGATCAGTCCGTCCTCGGGGAAGAGGCGACCGAGCCCAGCGACGATCAACGCCTCACAGGCCTGGTCGGCCTGGGTGACCAAGGTGCCGTCGTCCTTGATCTCCTGGTCCGCGCGCCCCACCTCCTGGGCCAGCTTGCCGGCCTCCCGAGCGAGGTTGTCCAGTGCCTTCCATGTCTCGGGTCGCTGCGCCATGAGACCGCATAACCCGGGTGCGTGGTAGCTTGGCCGCGTTCATGTCTCGCTCCAAGTTGCGCATCGTGGGCCCCTGGCCCGCCTGGTCCCCAGAGCTTCGGGAGGCGCTGCTCCGGTCCAGCTCCGGTGAGGGCGCGCCCCGCCGCGTCCTGATCCGCATCCTGAGCGGCGTCCAGCCTCAGCCCCCCACCCTGGCCCGGCTGCGCGAACAGGCCTCTCTGCTCTCCAAGCTCCCCGCCAACGGGATGCTGCGCCAGCTCCACGTCACCCAGCTCGAGGGCAGCGCCGCGCTGGTCTACGACCACATCGAGGCCCCCTCCCTTGCCCGGATCCTCCAGGCCCAGGCCAGCCGCGGCACCCTGCTTCCCGGCCGCGTCTGCGCCTCCATCTGCGCCCAGGTCGCCCGCAGCCTCGCCTCCTTCCAGCGCAGCCTGCGCGATCAGCCCCGCGAGCGCGCCGCCTGTCACCGCGGCCCCGGCACCGACGACGTGCTGATCCAGCAGGACGGCGAGGTCCTCCTCACCGGCGCCTCCGTCGGTCCTCCCCCCGTCTCCCTCCCCGGCTACAGCCCCCCCGAGGGCCCCGGCGGAGAGGCCGCCCTGGTCTACGGGATCGGCGCTCTGGCAGCGGCGACCTGGACCTCCCGCCGTCCCCCCGCCGCACACCCCGACCCCAAGCGCCACAAGCAGGTCATGCGGACCGTCCTGACCGCCCTGCAGCGCCGCCCCGGGGAGCCCGCGCCCGAGTCCCTGCTCCGCCTGGTGGGCGCCTGCATGCAGCCCCTCCCCGCCGACCGCCCCAGCCTGGAGATGGTCTCCGTCGCCCTCTCACGGCTCGCCGACACGATGCAGGGCCCCACGCTGCACGCCTGGGCAGGCGCCGCCGTCCCAACCACCCTCGCCTGGTCCAAGGCCGCCCCCTCGCGCACCGAGACCGCGCCCCCTCCCGAGCGTCCTGCGCTCAACGTCGCGCCCCTGGGACAAGAGGACGACCCCACCGCGCTGGCCCCCGACGCCCGCCCGGACGAGGACGACGAGACCATGGTCGCCTCCCCGGAGACCGCGCGCCTGCTCCGAGAGCAGATCATCGCCTCCGAGGCCTTGGCCCCAAGCGCCCCCAGCGACGCCGAGCTTGCCCCGCCGACCCGCCTGCAGCCGGCTCCCATCCTGGGCGCCCCTGAGCCCCTCGCGCGCCCGACCCGGCCGAACCAGACCCTGGTGATCGAAGACCCCGAGCTCACCCCGCTCCCGCCCGTCCCCGGCGAGCGCTACCCCGCCGAGCTCGGCCGCAACCCCACGCTCATGCCCAGCGACGAGAACCTGGAGGCCACCCGTCGGATGGAGGCCCCCAAGCTGCGCATGCAGGACGGCGACGAGGAGCCGACCGTGGCCCTCCAGATGGGCGTCGGTGAGCTCAGCGATCTGGATCTGGAGTCGGAGGCCGCCCCCCTCCCACCTCGTGGGGCCCCGATGCCCGCCCCCCTGTCCGGCGCCCCCGAGCCCGAGGTGATGATCGGCGGCATCTCCGACAGCCCCCCGCCCCCTCCTCCCCCGGAAGCCCCTCCCAAGAAGCGGAGCTGGATCCCCCTCGCAGCGACCATGCTCCTGGGCTTCCTGGCGGCCAGCGGCGGCGCGGCCTGGTGGCTTTTGCGCGATCCGGTCGACGACATCGAGCTCAGCAGCGGCCCCATCGAACAGCTCCCGGAGGAAGAGGAAGTGCTCGGTGGCGCTGAGACGATCGCGCCCCCACCGCAGAACACCCCGGCGCCCGAGCCCACCGCAGAGACCCAGCCCCCAAGCGAGGTCACCCTTCCGCCGACCGAGCCCGAGCCCACTGCAGAACCCGAGCCGGAGCCCCCGCCCGAGCCCACCCCGGAGCCCGAGCCCGAACCCACTCCGGAGCCCCCACCTGAGCCGGAGCCCACCCCCGAGCCCGAGGTCCAGCCGGAGCCGGAGTCGGAGCGCCGCATTGTCGTCATCCCGGAGGAGGATCCCGAGGAAGACGACGAAGAAGCCGAGGCGGAGGCCATCGTTCCCCGCCTGGGCGGCGGAACCCCCGCGCCGGAGCCCGAGCCGACCTCAGAGCCGATCAAGTCCGACGCTGGCTTCAAGGCCACCTTCAGCAGCAGCAACCCCGCGGTCAGCGCGATGAAGGTCAAGTGCCACCAAGGCACCTCGACCGGGACCGGACCGGTGACCGTGACCGACGCCCACGCTGGCCCCTGCCGCGTCCAGGCCACCACCTCCGACGGCATGCTGGTGGCCTTCTTCACCCTGCAGGGCCCCGGCAGCTACGTCTGCTTCGAGGGCGGCTCCCGGGAGTGTCGCTGACGGGCTGATAGGATCGGCCCAGAGGAACCCCATGTTGAAGCTGCCGCTGCTCCTGCTCGCCCTGGCCTGCAGCGAGGACCCCGCACCTGCCCCTCCCCTCAAGCCGATCCCGCCGACCCCCAAGGCGGAGCTCCCGGCTGACGAGCAACAGGCCCCGGAGGCCACTCCGGAGCAGGCGGAGCCCGCGTCTACGTTCAACGACGCCCTGCCCGAGAGCCTGCCTGACCCGGGCTCTGGCCTGGAGGGCTTCGACCGCGCCCGCTCCCTGACCGCAGCGCGGCGCTACCGGGAGGCCGTCCCTGAGATCCTGGGCCTGCTCTCCGCAAAGGAGACCGCCAAGCAAGAGGCCTGGACCCTGCTGCGCTGGTCCTACGAGACCGCCGAGGAGGCCGCCGACCTGGTGGACCGCCTCGACGCCGAAGAGCCCATGGCCGGCGACGCGCCCAACCACTTCGGGACCCGGGCCCGACTCGCCGCGAGCGCCGGACGCAGCGCGGACGCGACGGCCGCCTCACAGCTCCTCATCGCCTCGGACGCCGAGGGCGGCTCGGTCGCCATGGCCTGGGCCGTGCTCTCCGGCGCGCGCCACCCCGAGCCGCGCAGCCTGGACGCGGTCAGCCCAGAAGACGCGCTGGTCCTGGCCGCGCTCCAGCCCCCCTCCCGGCGCGCCGATCTGCTGGCCACCGCCGCCACCCTGGAGAGCTGGGAGGCCAAGGTCCTGGTCGCCGCGATGTCGCCCGACGCCGAGGCGATCCAGGCCGCAGCCGCGCAGGTCCCGGAGCAGCCGGAGGCCCGGCTCACCCTGGCCGAGGCCCTGCTGCTTCGGGCAGATCTGGAGCGGGGCGTCTACGCCGACCAGCTCGTGGACGGCGCGCGCGCTGCGGAGACACTGGGCCTGGGTGCCCAGAGCCTGAGCCTCGGCCAGGAGGCCATCGGGGCCCTGCTCAACACGGGCGATCCCAACCGCGCCCTCGCGGTGGGTCAGGAGCTGATGCAGGCCCGCCTCGATGCCGGCGACGGCGCCGGTGGGGCCGCCCTCAGCCGCGAGGTGGTCGAGGCCGGGATCCGCTCCGGGCAGCTCATGGCCGCGCTGGAGGCCGGCCGCCTGGGCGAGCGCATGGGGGAGCTCTCCGAAGACCCCCAGGCCCACGCGCTGGGGGCCTGGTCCCTGGCCCGAGCCGCCATGGCCGCCCGCCACATCCCCGAGCTGGAGCGCGCCGCCGGCCTGCTCGAGGGCAGCCAGCGAGGCCGCGCCGAGGCGATGCTCGGTCTGCTGCAGGGCCAGGCCAGCCCCGAGTCCCTGTCCCCCGACAGCAGCCTCCCCCCCGCTGAGGCCGCCTGGATGGGCCTGCTGGAGGCCAGCGCGCTGCAGGCCCAGGGCAAGGATCCCAGCCGCGGTCTGAACGCCGCCGTCGTCTCGGCAGACCGGGATGGCAGCCTGGACCTGCGCCTGCGCACGCGGCTGGTCTGGCAGCAGCAGACCCAGAGCCGAGAGGCCCTGCGCTCCCTGGCCGACCTCGCCGAGGACATCGACAGCCCCGCCCTCCACGCCGAGGTCGCGCTCCGCGGCCTGCTCGGCGGGTCCACCAAGCCCCTCCCCGAGTCCCTCGACCCCTCCTGGGCGCCGCTGCTGGATCCCAGCCTGGAGCCCGTCGATGGCCCCGCGAAGCCCTTCGCCACGGCCGCCCGGCAGGCCGCCCAGGGGGAGCCGCTCGCCGCCGCAGCCACCACCCGCAGCGCCTACGCCGAGCTGCCCGTCCACCGCGTGGGCCCCTGGGCGTCGCTGACCGCCCAGGACCTGAGCCTGGGAGTGGACATCGAGTCCGACGCCGCCCGGATGCTGGACCTCAAGGGCCCCGGTGTGCCCGGCCTGCTCGCGATCCACGACTTCGCGCGCGCTCAGGATGACCTCGCCGGCGCCTTCCTCTTGGGAGATGATCCGGCGGCCAGCCTGCCCGAAGGTGAGGCCATCGCGCTCCATGAGGCCTATGCCTCTCTCCAGACCGCGACCCTCCAGTGGCTCCTGGGCGGTCCCCTCCCGACCCAGGCCCGCGAGGACGCCCAGGCCGCCTTCGAGAAGGCCCAGCAGACCCCCGGCTTCAAGCGCGCGCTCCCCGCCCCCCAGCCCGCCTGGGAGGACATCCAGGCCGCCACCCAGAAGACCGCGCTGATCTCCATCCGTAGCGGGCGCAGCGCCGAGATCCTGGCCGTCTCCGGCGAGCAGATGCAGTCCGTCTCCATCCGGGATCCCCAGGGCTTGGGGGCTGCGGCGGTCGAGCTCCAGGAGCACCTGGCCGCCGGCCGCACCCACCCCGGGCTCCAGCTCGGGAACCGCCTCCGCGCCAGCCTCCTGGATCCCCTGAGCGAGGTGCTCTCCGGCAAGGGCCGCTACCTGCTGCTCGTGGACGGCGACCTCGCCCGCGTCAGCCCCGTGGCCTTCCCCGAGAGCCAGGAGGGCCTGCGCTACCTCATCGACATCCGCAGCGTCGTGATGGGCACCACCAGCGCCCAGCTCCTGCTCCCCCGCGGGAAGGCGCCCGAGCGCTACGACCCCGAGTTCCTGGCCCTCTCCGCGGGCGCCCCCGGCGAGAAGGTCGGCCCCGATGGGGGCATCAGCCGCCCCGAGGTGGAGCAGATCGGCTCCCGCTTCGACGCCGAGGCCCGCCTCATCCAGCAGGCGGACCAGGTCGACATCCCCACCTTCCTCAGCAAGGCCGGCACCGCCCGCTACCTGCACCTCGTCCCAGAGGCCGTCGGTCCTCAGGGCGCGCTCGTCTTTGGGGATCAGGCCCTCTACCTGCACCAGGTCCGCGGTCTCGACCTGTCCGCGAGCACCGCCATCCTCTCCGTCGCCATGGAGCCCCAGGTGGCCGAGCGCTGGGTCCAGGCTCTGCGCAGCGCCGGCGTCCAGAGTGTCGTGGTCTCCTCCTGGGAGCCCGAGCCCACCTCCCGCGGCCGCTTCTTCTTCTCCGCCTACGAGGGCCTGCTCCAGCACGGCTCCCCCAACCGGGCCTTCCAACAGAGCCGCAAGGTCCTGGCGGATGACATGAGCCTCATCGGCGACGACAGCCCGCGCTGGTGGGGCGCCTACCTCGTCTACGGCCTGCCCTGAACGTGCTGCTGGTCTGCCTCGCCTCCCTGGCGCTCGGGGCCCCGGAGCCACTGGTGGGTCCCGATGGCCCCTTGGTGTTCGGCCCCTTCGAGGGCCCTGGGGCCGCCCCGATCGCCGGGCGGGAGCGGGTCTGGGTGGACCCCCGCAGCGGACAGCTCCACGTCGAGGCCACCGAGCTCCACCTCCCGGTCTCCGGCCCCGACCTCGTCCTCTCCCGCCGCTGGACCGGCAGCGCGTGGGCCTGGTCCTACCAGGACAGCCTCCTCCTGGACGGCCAGCGCGTCCACATCGACCGCCAGGGCGAGCGCAGCACCTATGTCCCCGACGGCGACGCCCAGCGCCTGCCCACCGAACAAGGCGGCCTCACCCCCTGGCCCATCGGCAGCAGCTTCAATCAGGGCGCGCTGACCCGGGAGCAGGAGGGATGGGTCCTGCGGGAGGGGGCCCGGATCCACCGCTATGACCTCGATGGCCGCCTCCTCAGCTTTGAGGACCCCTCCGGCGCAAGCGAGGTCACCTGGGACGATCTCGACCGCCCCGCAGCGATGGTCTCCGGCGACACCGCCCTCCGCCTCTTCTTCGACGCCGAGCGCCAGCTCTCGGTGATCTCCGGCGGACAGGAGCGCTACGTCGAGCACCGCGACGGCCGCCTGATCGGCATCTCCGGCCAAGGCCGCGCCCGGGTCCGCTACGTCTACGACGAGCGGGGTCGCCTGCGCACCATCCTGTGGGCCGACGGCTCCCAGCTCCAGGTCCGCTACGACGACCAGGACCGCGTCACCGAGCTCTCCGGCCCCGGCACCTGGAGCCAGCGCTTCAGCTACCGAGGAGAGACAGTCACCGTGCGGGACGCTCTGGGGGCCACCTGGACCCTCAGCCTGCGCCCCGACCAGCAGCGGGTCCAGGACCCCTCCGGCCGCGAGGTCAGCGTCTCCCTGGATTCCGACGGCCACCGCCGGCTGATCCGCGACCCCCGCGGCCTCGAGTTGCGGCTCTCCCGCGACGATCAGGGGCGGATCCGGGAGGTCGAGGCCCCGGGCGGCCGCCGCTGGCGCCTGAGCTGGGAGGGCGAGCACCTCAGCGCCATCCAAGACGCCCTGGGCAACACTTGGCGCTACGAGCGCAACGAGCGCGGCCAGCTCACCGGGATCGTCGACCCCATGGGCAGACGGCAGGCCTACAGCCGCAGCCCCGGCGGCGAGCTGAACGCCATCGGTGGTGAACGCCCCGTGCGCCTGAGCCGGGACAGCCACGGCCTCGTCGACCGGATCCACTGGCCCAACGGCGCGATGACCAAGCTGCGCTGGGACCGCATGGGCCGCCTGGAGGCCCTCCGGGATCCCGGCGGCGAGGAGATCCTCATCCCCCGCCGGGACAAGGGCCGCGTCGCCGAGATCCTGGGCCGGATGGGCGCCCACTGGGAGCTCGACCGCGACGCCTTGGGGCGCCTCCGCCGCCTGATCGAGCCCTCGGGCGTGGTGTGGGAGCTGGATCGGGAGCCCGGTGGTCGCCTCCGCCGCCTGGATCGCCAGGACCAGCCCGTGCTCGGCCTCACCTGGCGCAGCAACGGGCTGCTCACCCGCATCCAGGACGCCTTCAAGGGCGAGTGGGGCCTGCCGCTCGACCCCCTGGGACGCCCCAGCGCCCTGCTCGAGCCCGACGGCCAGCGCACCGAGCTCCGCTGGGATCCCATCGGCAACCTCGTCCAGCTCGGGAGCGTCCCCATCGAGCGCGAGCCCGGCGGTCTGCCCCTCCAGGCGCAGGGCCAGAGCTGGGCCTGGGACGGCCGGGGGGCCCTCACGCAGGCGCAGGGTCGCGGCGTCGATCTCGTGCTCAACCGAGGCGCGGACGGTCGGGTGCGCAGCCTGGAGATCGGCGGCGAGACCACCCGCCTGTCCCGAGACGCAGAGGGTGACCTCGTCGGCGCCGAGGGGCCCGCTGGCAGCGTGCGACTGGAGCGGGGTGCGCTCGGTGAACCCGACGCTGTCCACGGCTCCCAGAGCCTCCTCCTCAAGCGAGACGATCGCGGCCTCGTCGTGGTCCGCAGCGTCGGACCGGTGGAGCAGCGGCTCCTCTACGACAGCGCGGGGTGGCTGGTTCGGCAGTCCTCCACCAGCGCCGGCAGCCTCAGCGTCGCCCGCCACACCGACGGCAGCCTCCAGATGGTCCGCTTCCCCGACGGCAGCATCGCGCGCATCGAGCAGGGCCCCCAATCCTGGACCCAGGTCGTCGAAGACCCCGGCGGCGCCCCCATCCTGGACCACCGCGAGACCCTGGATCCCCTCGGCCGCACGCAGAAGCTCGCCCAACGCGTCGACAACGAGCGCTACCGCGAGCAGACCTGGCACCGCAGCCCCCGCGGACAGATCGTCGCCGTCGAGGCCCCCGGAAGCGCCTGGTTCTGGTCCCCCGACAGCGTGAGCCGCTCGGACGGTGCCGCCCTCCTGCTCGACACCCAGGGCGCCCCCGCTCTGCTGGAGGAGGAGGGGATCTCGATGCTCGGGGCCCAGTCTCCCTACCGCTATCTCCGCGACGATCAAGGCTGCCTCGCTGCCCTCGTCGGCTCAAGCGAGGTCACCCTGGCGCTCGACGGTCTGGGCCGGCTCATCGGGATCAGCGGCCCCGAGGGCACCTGGCGCCTGGACTGGGACCCATTGGGTCAACTCGCCGTGGTGGACGGGCCTCGCGGACGCTGGCGCCTCCACTGGGCTCTGGGCACGCTGGTCGCGGTGGAGACGGACAGCGGCTGGCTGGAGGTCCTGGGGGGACCCGAGCTCGGCTGGGCCTGGCTCGGCGCTGGGCAGAGCCTCGGGCTGGTCGTGGACCGAAGCGGCACCCCGCAGCTCGCCCTCCCCCAGGCTGAGGCGGTGGACATCACGCCCTTCGGGCTCTCCCGGGCGGCCGGCCTCATGCCCCTGGGACCGGGCGGCAGCCTGCAGATCGAGGGCTTCCTGATCGACGGCGCGGGCGCCTGGGATGGCTTGTCCGGGACCCGCCTGTGCTCCCTCGAGGCCCCGGGGGCGCCACAGGCCTCCTGGTCAGAGCCGCGCTGGGGCTGGGATCCCGAGCCGTGGCTTCCCAGCAGCGCCTGGTCGGATCCCCTCACCCTCCTCCAGGAGCTTGGGGAGCTCCCACTCCTGCTGGACGAGCCCTTGACCGACATCGGGAGCCCGGCAGGCGCCCTCCCCGGCGGGCCTGCTGCGAGCGCTGCCCCCCGAGCCCCCCTGGCGCCTCCCCCCACGGCCCTGCCCCTGAACCTGGACCCGGTGGAGCGGCTGCTGCTCCAGGCGGTGTCCCCGCCCGTCCAGGGGGTGGATCCAGAAAAGATCCGACGGGCCCTGCTTGCGCCTGAGTTCAAGGATCAAGCCATTTTTTCAACGCCTGCCGGGGGGTGGATTCCGGTCCCCTTCTGATCGGATGCGATCCTTGAGCCTTGCCAAGAGTTCCGAAGGCATTAAATAGCGGGGGCCTCGGAGAGAGGGGCCGGCGAAAACGGCGAGTCAACGACCCGCCAGCCGACTCCAGACCCCCGGGTGCCACGCGCAAACGTGGTGGGTGTAGCTCAGTTGGTAGAGCATCGGATTGTGGTTCCGAGGGTCGTGGGTTCAAGCCCCATCATCCACCCCATTTTTGACGTGGGCCTATAGCTCAATTGGTAGAGCACCGGACTCTTAATCCGTTGGTTCCAGGTTCGAGTCCTGGTGGGCCCACCATCCTGACACCCCCTGCTTCGGCAGGGGGTGTTCTCGTTTCTGGGGTCTGTCTGTCCTTTTGCCCCGACCGATTCGCCCTTCTCTGCGCTGGGTGTTAACGGTCGTGGCCGCGCTGCAGGCTCCCTGCGGCGCTTCGATCTCTGACGTGGCCCTGCGAGGGTGGCGGAACTGGTAGACGCGCTGGTTTTAGGCACCAGTGGGTAATCCCCGTGGGGGTTCGAGTCCCCCCTCTCGCACCACACGTAATCTCCGAATGTACATCCCATGCCCGAGAGGAGTCCATGGAGTTCCAGTCCGAGCAGGTCAGCGCGATCCAGCGCAAGCTCAGCTTCACCGTTCCCGGCCAGCAGGTCACTTCCGAGCTGAACCGCGCTTTCAAGTCCCTGCAGAAGAACGCCCGTCTCCCCGGCTTCCGTCCCGGCAAGACCCCCCGCAAGGTGCTCGAGCAGCGCTTTGGCCAGCGGGTCAAGGCCGACGTCGCCAGCGACCTGATCAACAAGGCTTTCCGCAAGCACGCTGCTGACCTGGAGTTCTTCGGTCAGCCGCAGATCGCGGATCGCGGCGAGATCAAGTCCGGCCAGGACTTCAGCTTCGCCATCCTCCTCGAGGTCCGCCCCGAGCTGGAGCTGGGTGAGTACACCGGCGTCACCGTCGACTTCCCCCAGATCACGATCTCCGAGGACGCGGTCGAGGCCAACATCAAGGCCCGCCTCTCCGGCCAGTCCGTGCTGTCCGAGGTCACCGACCGGAAGGACGTGCAGCTCGGCGACAAGGTGCTCGTGGAGCTGGAGGCCTCCGCCGACGGCGAGGTCGTGCACTCCCACCCCGGCACCCTGATCGATACCGTGCGGGAGACCTACTACAAGGGCCTCCACACGCAGCTCGTCGGCCTCAAGCAGGGCGGCAAGGCCAAGACCCTCAAGGCCGTGAGCTTCGCCGATGACGCGCAGCTCGACGACCTCGCAGGCAAGACCCTGGACGTCAAGGTCAAGGTCAGCGGCATCCAGGCCATGAGCACCCCCGAGCTCTCCGACGAGGTCGCTGAGGAGATGGGCTACGAGGGCGGCGCCGCAGGCATGCGCGCAGCCATCACCGCTCAGCTCGAGGAGAACGCCAACGGCCAGGCCCGCAACCAGGCCCGCGCCAACCTCCTCCAGAAGCTGATCGACTCCAACAGCTTCGACGCCCCCGCCGGCCTCGTGGACCAGCAGCTCCGCGCCCTGCTCGAGGAGCTGCGCATCCAGCGTGCCTACTCCGGCCAGGACGTCCGCAACTGGAAGCCCACCGACGCCGAGATGGCCGACTACCGTGGTCGCGCCACCTTCGCCGCCAAGGCCAGCCTGATCCTGGACCACGTCTCCAAGAAGGAGGAGATCGCCGTCTCCGACGAGGAGATCGAGGCCAAGTACCAGGAGATCGCCGACGCTCGCGGCCAGCGCATCGAGGCCATCCGCGGCTACTTCGAGAAGGAGGGCGCGGTCGAAGACCTGCGCGACCGCCTGCTTGAGGAGAAGACCCTGGACTGGCTGCTCGAGCGCGCTGAGCTCAACTACGTGGACCCCGCCGCTGCTGCTCCCGCTGCAGAGGCCGCTCCCGCAGTCGAGGAGACCGTCGAGGCCGCAGCCGAGGCCACCCCCGCAGCCGAGGAGGCCCCCGCTGAGGAGCCCGCGGCCGCTGAGCAGGATCTCTCCGGCATGACCTCCGCCGAGCTCAAGGCCATGGCCAAGGAGCGCGGTCTCAAGGGCTACTCCAAGCTCAAGAAGGACGAGCTCATCGCCCTGCTGCAGCAGGGCTGAGCCTGGCGCCTGCCAAACGCCCTCAAGCCTCGCTTGAAGGCATCCGAAACAGAGCGGGTCGGCCTTGGGTCGGCCCGTTCTGCTCTGACGTGGTGTTCGCGCTCACAGTCCAGCCCCCCGGGCGTTGGCAAGGAGATCGACCTCCGTTACGCCAGTTGGACGGCGCCCCCCTTTACGTCTGGCGAATCCGTGCCCAGCTTGATGGCCCTCTCTTCCTGTCGGAGACCCAATGAAGCCCCAGAACAACTTCCTCCCCTACGTCACCGAGAACGTCCGCGGCCAAGAGAGCCGGATGGACATCTACAGCCGTCTGCTCAAGGACCGGATCATCTTCCTGGGCACCCCGATCGACGCGCAGGTGGCCAACGGCATCATCGCCACCCTTCTCTTCCTGGAGTCCCAGGATCCCGAGAAGGACATCTACATGTACATCAACAGCCCCGGCGGCTCGGTGAGCGATGGCATGGCCATCCTGGACACCATGCGCTTCATCAAGGCGCCCGTCTCCACCATCTGCGTGGGCATGGCCGCCTCCATGGGCGCGGTGCTGCTGTCCGGCGGTGAGAAGGGCAAGCGGCGCATCCTGCCCAACGCCCGGGTCATGATCCACCAGCCCCACATGCGCGGCGTCGGCGGCCAGGCCTCGGACATCGAGATCACCGCCCGCGAGATCCTGCGGTGGAAGAAGATCCTGAACCAGGAGCTGGCCAACGCCTCCGGCAAGGATCTCGAGACCGTGACCAACGACACCGACCGGGACAACTTCATGACCGCTCAGGAGGCCATGGACTACGGCCTCGTGGACGAGGTCCTCGCGCGCCCCGGAACCGGCGCGACCCCCTGATTCCAAAGGGCCTCAAGTGTGGGACGGTGACTGCCGTCAAGCGCTTGGGGCCCTCGACCTTTTCGGGGCGCTGCCCCACCCCAAGCCAAGTGGACCGGAGGAGCGGTGCGTCGACGCGGCCAGGACACCAAGGAGCTCTCTTGCTCTTTCTGCGGCAAGCCCCAGAAGGAAGTGCGGAAGCTCATCGCCGGACCCTCGGTGTACATCTGCGACGAGTGCGTCGAGCTGTGCAACGAGATCATCACCGAGGAGTACGAGCGCGAGGACTACTACGCGTCTCGGGCTCTGGTCCCCAAGCCCAAGGACATCAAGGCCCACCTTGATCAGTACATCATTGGCCAGGAGCGGGCCAAGAAGGTGCTGTCGGTGGCCGTCCACAACCACTACAAGCGGATCGATGCCCGCAACTCCCACGACGACGTGGAGCTGCAGAAGTCGAACATCCTGCTCGTGGGTCCCACCGGTACGGGCAAGACCCTGCTGGCGCAGACCCTCGCCCGCTTCTTGAACGTCCCCTTCACCATCGTGGACGCGACCTCCCTGACCGAGGCCGGCTACGTGGGCGAGGACGTCGAGAACGTCATCCTGAGCCTCTTCCAGGCCGCCGAATACAACGTCGAGCGGACCATGAAGGGGATCATCTACATCGACGAGATCGACAAGGTCTCGCGCAAGTCCGAGAACCCCAGCATCACGCGGGATGTCTCGGGCGAGGGCGTGCAGCAGGCGCTGCTCAAGCTGGTGGAAGGCACCGTGGCCAACGTCCCCCCCAAGGGCGGCCGCAAGCACCCCCAGCAGGAGTTCCTGCAGATCGACACCACGAACATCCTGTTCATCTGTGGTGGCGCGTTCGTGGGCCTGGACAAGCTGGTCGAGGAGCGGGTGAACAAGTCCGCGATCGGCTTCGGCGCCACGGTCAACGCCAAGACCGAGCTGAACAAGGGCCAGCTTCTGCAGCACTGCGAGACAGAGGATCTGCTGCGCTTTGGCATGATCCCCGAGTTCCTGGGCCGCGTGCCCGTGCTGGCCACCCTGGACGAGCTGGACGAGGACACCCTCGTGGAGATCCTCACCCGTCCCCGGAACGCCCTGGTCCGTCAGTACGAGAAGCTCTTCGAGATGGAGGGCGTGCAGCTCAAGTTCACCGACGACTCCCTGCGCGCCATCGCTGCCGAAGCGCTCAAGCGCAAGACCGGCGCGCGCGGACTGCGGAGCATCATGGAGGAGCTGATGCTGGATGTCATGTACGACATCCCCTCCAAGGCCAACATCAAGGAGTGCATCCTCTCGGAGGATGTTGTCGCCGGCCGGAAGCCCCCGGTGCTCGTCTACGAGACCGAGGGAGACTGGTCCGAGGACTCCAACCGAAGCAAAGCCTGATCCTGATTCAGGCCTTGCTTTCTGGGCCTTGCTCGCCTGAGGCCCCATCCGGCCGCTAAGCTGTGAGCGGGCACGAGGCACAAATGCTCTTTTCCGACCGCAAGGGGACCGCTGAGCGGCTTCCCCTGCTCCCCCTCCGAGACCTGGTCGTCTTCCCGCACATGGTGGTCCCCCTCATCGTGGGCCGGGAGAAGTCGATCGCCACCCTGCAGGCCTCCAAGGCCCACGGGAAGACCCTGGTGCTGGCCACCCAGCGCGAGGCGCGCACCGCGGACCCAGAGGTCTCGGACATCCGGGAGGTCGGCTGCATCGCCAAGATCATCCAGATGCTCAAGCTCCCTGACGGCACCATCAAGGTGCTGGTCGAGGGCCGCGAGCGCGCCCAGATCCTGCGCTACTCCCAGACCGAGGGCCACTTCGAGGTCGAGGTCAACCGCATCCCGGTGAGCGGGTCTCCCAGCGAGTCCGCCGCCCTGATGCGCCAGGTGCGGACCACCTTCGAGGCCTACAGCCGCCTGGACAAGGCCGTGGCGCCCGAGATGCGCCTGACCATCAACTCCATCGAGGAGCCCAGCCAGCTCGCTGACACCCTGGTGCCCAACCTCCGGCTCAAGCTGGATCAGCGCCAGGAGCTGCTGGAGCAGTTCGACCCCAACAAGCGCCTGGAGTCCATCTACACCCACCTGCAGGGTGAGATCGAGATCCTCGAGGTCGAGCGCAAGATCAAGAGCCGCGTCAAGAAGCAGATGGAGCGCTCCCAGAAGGAGTACTACCTGAACGAGCAGATGCAGGCGATCCAGAAGGAGCTGGGCGACAAGGACGAGATCAAGAACGAGATGGTCGAGCTCGAGACCCGCATCCGGGACGAGCGCGTCCCGGAGCCCGTTCAGGACCGCCTGCTGCGGGAGCTGCGCAAGCTCAAGATGATGAGCCCGATGTCGGCCGAGGCCAACGTCGTGCGCACCTACATCGACACCGTGCTCGACCTCCCCTGGGGTCGCTACACGGACGAGCGCCTGGACATCCGCTTCGCGGCCCAGGTCCTGGACGAGGACCACTACGGTCTCCGCAAGATCAAGGAGCGCATCCTCGAATACCTCGCCGTCTCCACGCTGGTGGAGCGGATGAAGGGCCCCATCCTGTGTCTTGTTGGGCCACCGGGTGTGGGCAAGACCTCCCTCGCTCGCTCCATCGCCCGAGCCACCGGCCGCGAGTTCGTCCGCATGGCCCTGGGCGGCGTGCGCGATGAGGCCGAGATCCGAGGGCACCGCCGCACCTACATCGGCGCCCTCCCCGGCAAGGTCCTGCAGTCGCTGCAGCGCGCGGGCTCCTCGAACCCCGTGTTCCTGCTGGACGAGATCGACAAGATGTCGTCCGACTTCCGCGGTGATCCGTCCTCCGCCCTGCTGGAGGTCCTGGACCCAGAGCAGAACGACAGCTTCAACGACCACTACCTGGACATGGACTACGACCTGTCCAAGGTGATGTTCGTCTGCACCGCGAACAGCCTGCACGGCATCCCGGTGCCCCTCCAGGACCGCCTCGAGATCATCCGGCTCCCCGGCTACACGGAAGACGAGAAGCTCTCGATCACCCAGCGCTACCTGCTCCCCAAGCAGCTCAAGCACCACGGCATCGCGCCGGAGAACCTGCTCATCACCAAGCAGGCCGTGCTCTTCCTGATCCGCCGCTACACCAAGGAGGCGGGTGTCCGGAACCTGGAGCGCGAGGTGGCCGCCGTCTGTCGCAAGGTCGCCCGCCGGGTGGTCAGCGAGGGCAGCGACATCGAGCTCAAGGTGACCTCCCGGAACCTGGACAAGCTCCTGGGGCCGCCGCGTTTCCGCTACGGCAAGGTCAGCGATCAAGATGAGGTCGGGTTCGTGCAGGGCCTCGCCTGGACGGAGGCCGGCGGCGTCATGGTCCCCATCGAGGCGGCCGCGGTGCCCGGCTCAGGCAAGACCACCCTGACCGGCAAGCTCGGCAAGGTCTTCCAGGAGAGCTCACAGGCCGCGGTGACCTACATCCGCAGCCGCTCGGCCAACCTGGGGCTCGCCCCGGACTTCTACCAGCAGTTGGATGTCCATGTGCACGTCCCGGAGCTCTGGGGCGTGGACGGCCCCTCCGCCGGCATCACCATCGCCACCGCAGTGGTCTCCGCCGTCACCGGGATCCCGGTCCGCCGAACCATCGCGATGACCGGTGAGATCACCCTGCGCGGGCAGGTGCGCCCCATCGGTGGGCTCAAGGAGAAGCTCCTCGCTGCCCACCGGGCCGGCATCCGCACCGTGTTGATACCGGCTGACAACGAGCCCCACCTGCAGGATGTGCCCTCGCGCGTGTTGGAGGATCTACGCATCCAGCCGGTGCACCACATGGACGAGGTCCTGGTCGCGGCACTGGCCGTCGACAACCCCGATGACCTCTTCGAGCTCCGAAAAGCCGTTCAAAATCAAGGTTCTACGCCCCCTCCCCACCAGTAGGGCCCAGATATGCAGCCCAGGGGAGATGGCGATCTACGCGATCTCCCGCCTCAATCCGCCTCTATGGCGCGTTGAGACCGTCATGGGCTGTAAGAATGCTTGCGTTGACATCGAAAGAGGTGCGTTGGTAGGAAGTTTCGTGAAAGCGCCGCATTGTGCAGGGTTCCCCGACTGAATCGGGGCGCGCTTCGACACGACCCCATCAGGAGCAGACACATGGCCTCCATCACCAAGAACGACCTCGTCAACCAGATCGCAGCCGCCGCTGGCATCAAGAAGGCCCAGGCTGAGCTGGCCCTCGGCGCCATGACGGACGGCATCCGCAGCGCCCTCGTCAACGGCGACAAGGTCACCCTCGTCGGCTTCGGCACCTTCAACGTCTCGGAGCGCGCAGCCCGCAAGGGCCGCAACCCCCAGACCAAGGAGGTCATCGACATCGCCGCCTCCAAGGGCGTGCGCTTCAAGCCCGGCAAGACCCTCAAGGACGCCCTGAACGACTGAGTTCAGGGTCGAGGAGGAGGGATCTCGGTCTCCGGGCCCCCTCCCCCACCGCGCGGGCCTCTGGTCCGCGTTTTCTGCTCTGGGCCATTCTGCCCCAGCCGAGGTCACCCTGGCGCACTCCAGCAACCACGCTCCGGCACTTGCCCCCAGAAACGCCAAAAGCCGCCCCTGCAAGGCAGGGACGGCTTTGGATGGCGGAGTCGACGGGACTCGAACCCGCGGCCTCCGGCGTGACAGGCCGGCGTTATAACCAACTTAACTACGACTCCAGAATTTCAGGCGGGGTGCTGTGGAGCGCCCACCCGCAAAGAACGCGCCGCTTCATAAAAGAAGGGGCTCTACCCTATGGGAAAACGCCAAAAAGCCGCCCTGCTTGCGCAAGGCGGCTTAGGATGGCGGAGTCGACGGGACTCGAACCCGCGGCCTCCGGCGTGACAGGCCGGCGTTATAACCAACTTAACTACGACTCCACAGATCAGGCAGTCTTCAAGCGAGAGAAGTGGGCGGAACAGGGCTCGAACCTGTGACCCGCAGTGTGTAAAACTGCTGCTCTCCCAACTGAGCTACCCGCCCTTTCAAAGACCGAGATTCTCGGTGCCTCTCGCTGAGGCCCCCTATAGGTAATCCTTGGGATCGCCTGCGTCAAAAAGAATGCGATCACTCTCTTGATTGCCCAGGGAGAAGCGAGATTCTCTTGCCGAACCCGCCCCCAGTGCGGCGCCACGTTAGATTGAGACCATGACGCTGCCCCCCCTCCGTCGAGTGCTCCCGGTCCTGGTCCTGTCCACCATGGTGGCCAGCTTGGCCTTCGCCAAGGGTGTCCCCAAGAAGCGGGAGCCGGACGATGTCCGGGGCATGCGGATCTGGGTTGAGCAGTGCCAGGCCTGCCACGGCGAATCCAACGACGGCCAGGGCCCTGCAGCCGCTGCGCTGCCCGGGGGCGTTCCCGACCTGCGCGGGAAGATGGACCCAGAGACCCAGCAGGCCCAGGTGGACATCATCCTGAACGGGAAGGGAGACATGCCTGCCTTCCGGGAGAGCTTCCAGAACCCGGTCAAGGACGCCGACCTGGTCCTCCGCTACCTGGGGATGCTCGACCGCGGAGAGCGCAAGCCCGGCACTCCCCTCCCCGACCAGTCCAAGACCACGGGACCCTGAGCCTCTGGGAGCCGTGGGCACCCGCCGGTTGAAGACAGGGGGTCCGGAGCGCGTACAATGACGCAGGAGGTTCCCATGACCCTGCTCACCCTGATGCTCACCACCGCCACCATGAGCGCGGACCTGAACCGCGGCAAGCAGGTCTACACCGCGAACTGCATGGCCTGCCACGGAGACGCCGGCAACGGCGAGGGCCCCGCTGCGATGGCCCTGGCCCCCAAGCCCGTGGACTTCACCAAGCCCGCATTCTGGGACGGCCGCAGCGACGACGCCCTCAAGACCTCCATCAAGGCGGGCAAGCCCGGCACCCCGATGGCCCCCTTCCCGCAGCTCAGCGACGAGGAGATGGACAGCCTGGTGGCCTACCTCAAGACCTTCAAGGCGGAGTAGGCCCCATCTGAGACCACGCCGCGTTAGACGCGGGCGTGCTCTCCGCTCTACTGCTCGGCCTCATCCAGGGCCTCACCGAGTTCCTGCCCGTGTCCAGCTCTGGACACCTGGTGCTCTTCGGCAAGATCTTCCCCGTCGTGGGGGACACCGTCCTCTTCGACCTGGTGGTCCACGTGGGCACGCTGGTGCCTGTCTTGTGGGTCTACCGCGCCGACATCCTGGGCATGCTCAAGGCACCCTTCACCGAGCGGGGGCCCCTCAGTGAGCGCCCCTCCACCCGCCTGGGGCTGATGGTCCTGCTGGCGACCGTGCCCACGGGCATCATCGGGGTGGCGTTCAAGGATGTCTTCGAGGAGCTCTTCTCGGGCCTGGGCGTGCTGGCCGTGACCTTCAGCATCACGGGCCTGCTGCTCCTGGCGACCCGCCTGACCACTCCGGGGGGCGGCCCCTTCGCCAGCCTGCGCGAGCGCCTGTCCTCCCGGGCCGTGGTGTCCCAGGGACAGCTCCAGTGGTGGCACGCACTGGTCATCGGCGTCGCGCAGGGCCTCGCCATCACCCCGGGGATCAGCCGCTCGGGCACCACGATCGCGGTGGCGTTGTTCCTTGGATTGGACCGCGAGCTCGCAGCCCGCTTCTCCTTCCTGCTGGCGATCCCAGCCATCTCCGGGGCATTCGTGCTCACCGCGAAGGACGCGGACCTCTCCAGCCTGGACCTGGGGGTGATGAGCGGCGGCTTCCTGTCCTCGATGGTGAGCGGCTATCTGGCCCTGCTGCTGCTGGTGAAGCTGGTCAAGCGCGGAGACTTCTCCTGGTTCTCGCCCTACCTGTTCGCCATCGCGGCCTTCGCGGGTGCGGCGGCGGCTGGGTGGATCTCCCTCCCGGGTCTGTGAGCGATTTCCGCCCCAAAGCCTTGACGGGGAACCCGCCCGACCATAGAAGCGAAGGCGCTGGAGGGGTATAGCTCAGTTGGTAGAGCAGCTGATTCCAAATCAGCAGGTCCTGGGTTCAAGTCCTAGTGCCCCTGCCATAAAGACCCCGCCCACCTGGGCGGGGTTTTTCACTCTGGTCCCCCTGACGCTGGTCCCACTGAAGCTGGCCCCCCCTGATGCTGGGCCCCCCTGATGCTGGGCCCCTGACTCAGCCAGCCCCGCCCATCAGCGCGTCGAAGAGCCAGTTGGGCAGGCGCTTCATCAGCCACTGCAGCACCACCATCGGCAGCGGGAAGGTCAAGAAGCGTCGGCGGGCCTCCATGGCTCGGACGATGCGCCGCGCGGCGTCCTCCGGCTCCAGGATGAAGGGCATCTTGAAGCTGTTCTTGTCCGTGAGCGGCGTGCGCACAAAGCCTGGGTGCACCGTCAGGCAGTCCACGCCGATCTTGCGCAGCGAGGGCCGCATGGACTCCCACAGGGTGCTCGCAGCGGCCTTGCTGGCGCTGTAGGGGCCGGTCCCCGGGAGCCCCCGCGTGGCGGCCACGCTGGAGATGAGCACGAGCTGTCCTCGCTTGCGCTCCCGCATGCCCTCCAAGGCAGCCTCGGCGGCGTGCGCAGCCCCAAAGAGGTTGACCTCGAATGTGCGACGCACCTCTACGTGGTCCCACCCCTTCTCCGGACGCAGAGCGCCCCCGATGCCCGCGTTGGCCACCAGGCGGTCGACGGGCCCCAGGGCATCCTCCAGCCGAGCCACGGCCTGGAAGACGGCCTCCCGGTCCCGGACGTCGGCGCTCGCGAAGGCGACCGAGGCCCCCCGCGCCCCAAGCTCTTGCGCCAGGGAAGCGAGCTTGTCCTCGCTACGGGCAATCAGGCCCACCGCATAGCCCCGGTTGGCCAGCTCACGCGCCAGCGCGGCACCGATCCCAGTCGAGGCCCCTGTGATGATGACGTGCTCAGCCACGCAGACTCCTGGCGAGCCCAGAGCCTACCCCCCGCGGCGTTCAGCCGGCTTCCTTCGCGCGCTCCCCGAACCAGGTCACTCGGTCCCGGCCGGAGCTCTTGGAGTGGTACAGGGCCCGGTCGGCCTCGGAGAGCAGGCCCTCCAGGGAGCCCAGGCCCGTCCGCGTAGCGCCCCCGATGCTGCAGGTGACCGACAGCGAGGTCTCCCCCGCATCGATGGGGCTCTCGGCGATGCGCCTGCGACAGCGCTCTGCGGCCAACCGCCCTCCCTCTTCGTCGGTGTCGGGGAGCAGGGCCGCGAACTCCTCTCCGCCCAGACGGGCGATGGTGTCGTCCGCGCGCAGGGAGAGGCTGAGTCGGCGCACGACCTCGACGAGGACCGCGTCGCCAGCGGGGTGCCCGTGCTGGTCGTTGACCTTCTTGAAGTGGTCCAGGTCGAAGATGAGCAGGGTCAGCGGGCGTCCCTCGGCGCAGTGCTGCTTGAGGGCGCGCTGGGCGAGGGAGGTGAAGCGGCGCCGATTGGCCGCCCCTGTGAGCGGGTCGGTGGCCGCGAGGGCCTCCAGCTCGTGGTTCTTCCGCTCCAGCAGGCGGGCGAGCTCCTGCTTCTCGCGCAGGGCCTCCTCGAGCTGCTGGATGAGGTTCTCGTAGCCCTGGGTGATCTGCACCAGCGAGGAGGTCGCGGCGGTGAGCACCTCGGCGACGGAGGCCTGCCTCCCCACCTCGATCCCGAGCTCGCTCGCGATCTTGGGGAGCCCCTTCTGGACGCTCTGGACCACCTGGGCGAGCTCCACGCCTCCCCGCCCCTGGAGTTGCTCCAGGGCCTGGCGACAGCGGTGGACAACGCGCTCATCGCCGCGGGTCACGAAGAGGTCGGCGATGCGATCCGCAGCGGCCAACAAGGTGGCGGTCCGAGCAGCCTCCCGCCCCAGCTCCGAGGACTTGGGCTCGTGATGGTGACGGATCGGAGCGAGGATGTCCGGCGGGAGGTTCCAGGCCTCGCCGACCACCTGGATGACCTCGTCGTGGGTGAGGCCGAAGAGCTCGCGCTCCACGCGCATGCGGGTCTCGGAGGGCTCATGGGCGACGCGCTCCAGATCCTCACCTCGGGCGGGGTCGTGGGCGGCCAGCAACAGGGTCCCGACCTCCTGGAGCAGGCCGGCGGTGAAGACCTCCTCGGGGTCCCGGTGGCCCAGTCGCTCGGCGAGCACCCGGGCTGCGAGGGCGCGCCTGAGCGAGTCCTCCCAGTGCCGACGTACATCCAGTCCGCCGGTGTCCAGCTCCGCGCTCGCCGAACGCACAACCCGGGCAACCGCCCGGTTCCGTACAAAGCGGAATCCCAGCCGGCTGATGGCCTGCTGCGGCGTCTTCACACAGCCCTGCTTGGTCACGCTGCGGTTGGCGGCCTCGAGCAGCTCGACCGTGAGACCGGGCTCCAGGGCAACCAGGCGCGCGAGCCGGTTGATGGACAGTTCCGGATCTCCCGCCTCACGGGCGATCGCGGCCAGGGTGGCTTGGGCTCCAGGCAGCTTGCCGGGGTCGAGCGCTTCCAGAGCCTGAGGGTTTGACAAGGCGACCTCCTCCCACCTTTTCGGGTTTGGATCGCTTCGTCTTGAGGGCTGAAATCCTCTGAAATCCTAGAAGTCGTTGCCGCGCCGAGCCCGGGTCTTGGCGCCCCGAGCGCGCAGCTCCAGCTTGCGCCGCACGTCGAACTCCTCGTCGCGTTGGCGCAGCTCCCAGGCGCCGCCGCGAGGGGTGACCCGGTAGGGCTTGATGGCCCGCAGCTTGATGCGACCGGCTGCGTCCAGGCGCGCCTTCGCGACCGCCTTTCCGTCCACCTGAATGCTCTGGGGGAGCAGGCGGGACAGGCGGATCTGCCCCTGCGCGACGCCGTCCACCACGACATGCCGCCAGGTGGGCTTGAGCAGCCAGGTGCCGACCACGAGACCGAGCCCCCCACCGCCGAGCAGCACGAGCAGCACGATGCTGGAGAAGTAGCTGGGGTTGTCGACGGTCATCATCACGCAGACGGTGCGCGAGAGCTGGTCGGTGTTGGGGTTCTCAAAGACCTGGGGCAGGGACTGGACGCCGTAGACTTCGCCGAGCTGCGCGGGGTCGATGGCCATGGCGGTGCGCAGCCCCGTGAGCTCCATGTCCACCAGCCCGACCATGCCGAAGCGGGGGTGCTGCGCGGACTCCCAGCGGTCCCGGAGGGTGTGCATCTGGGTCTCGATGGGGGGGACCTGGAGCGCGACCTGCAGCACGGCCTCCTGGTGGGGCTCGATGGGGGCCTCCAGGCTGGTCTGCGCGCTGAGGGTGCCGCTGGCGAGGGGAACTGCGGTGACCACGGAGACGGGCGGGCTCTGGCTGCGATCCCAGGCGTCCAGGCGCTGGCCCTGAAGGCTCAGGGTGGCGGCCTCCACGCGGCGGTGCTGGAGCTGGTTGTCCAGGGAGATCTGGGCCGTGCAGGTGCGCGCGAGGCCGGTGGCCTTTGCGCCGCCGCAGTCGACCGTCCCGACGAACTCGGGCTCCACGAGGTCCAGGTCGTCGGGCTTGAGCTTGAAGGGCTGACCGGGCGCGGGAGAGCGGGCGCTGGCGACCTTGGCGAAGGCCTGGACCTGCTCGGGCCGCGAGAGCCGGGCCTGGCTGCCGCTGTGCAGGCGCGCGTAGGCCGCGGGGTCCAGGCGCTCGTGGGGCGAGAAGTAGAGCCCATAGACCAGCAGGGTGCTGCCGCAGAGCCAGTCGCCCTGGGAGACCGGCCAGGCGTAGACCACCTGCCAGCGCGGATCGGCGGCCAGCTTCTCGTAGAAGGCCCGGTTGTGGGAGGCCTCATCGGCCTGCGCGCCGTCCCCGGTGTCGATGATGTTGTCGGTGACGATCCACAGGATGCCGTCCCCCCGCTCCTGCCCCTGGAACAGCTCCGCGCTGGCGTCGAGGGTGCGCGCCATCTGCGAGGAGTCCCACATGCGGCGCGGCCCGAAGCGGGCCTCCCAGGGGGCGTCAGGCAGGCTGCCACCGATGTCCTCGCCGGTGAGCAGGGTGTCGAGGTTGTCGTGGGCCGAGGGGGGTGTGGTGGGCCAACCCTGGTCCCACACCACGGCGCCGCCCTCCCCATCCAAGACCATGGGCGCTGCGTTGAAGAGCATGGCCCAGGTCGGGTCCTGGGGCTGGATCCCGGAGAGCACGCCGCCCTCCAGCAGGCCCTTGAAGCCGGGGGTGGACCAGTAGAAGTCCCCGTTGGGTGAGCGGCCGCCGCGCGAGGAGCGGCTCCAACCGCAGGTCCCGGTGCTGGGCTGGTCGCGCTCGTAGCCGCCGAACATGGACCCGGAGTAGTCCAGGGCGACCACGGTGGGGATTCCGGCGCTGCCGATCTCCGGGGCGGGCCCACTCAAGCGCCCTCCTGCGCTGCGATCCACGCTGCGCTGGCTGTCCTGGAGGCCCCGCTCGGGGAGCTCGCCGGCCACGCAGCTCGCGACCTCGTCCGGGAGCATGGCGGGGTCGTCAGGGAAGGGATCTCCGGCGCCCTCGAGCGCGCAGCCCAGAGCCAGTGCGAGTGCGATCACGGTCTTCCCTCCGGCACGATGCGCAGCGCCTGCAGCCCCATGGAGACGCCCATGATGAGCAGCCGGCCGTAGAGCGCCAGGCCCTGGGGCCGAGGGTAGCGCACCGGGAGCGCGACGGATGGCCGCTGACTCCTCCCCCACGGGAGGCCCTGCTCCAGAAGCTGAACGCGCCCCTGGACGCGCGCGAGCACCCCCGCGGAGCAGATGACCGGCGCATCCCAGCTCCCGCGCAGATCGGCGGTCTCGTGCCCCCGGGCCGCGCCGTGCTCCATGGCGTCGATGAGATCCTTGGGGAAGGAGAAGACGCCCTGGTCCGTGCTGACGGCCAGGAGCTGTCCAGCGAGGTTCTGGCGATGGTGCGGACCGCGCCCCACCGAGAGGGCCAACAGTGCTCCGCGAACGCCGACCTTGCGGCGCACCCAGCGGAGCTCCCCGCGGCTCTCGGCCTCCTGGAGGTCACAGCGGCAGAGCTCCAGGACGCCCTGGCGGTCGACGCGCCCCACCCAGAGTTCGGTGTCCCCGCGGGCGTTCTCGGCCAGCGCGAAGGTGGGGTGCAGGCTGGGGCTCAGGGGGAGCAGCGGGTCGGTGGGGAGCGCCGGGAGCGGGAGGCTGAGGTCGTCGGCGGGGAGGCGGTGCAGGAAGCCAGCGGCGTCCAGCCAGAGGAGCTGCTGGGAGCGGCGATCGAACACCGGGGGCCGCACGATGCCCTGCACCGGGCACTGGGTGAGCTCCTGGCCGTCCAGGGTGAAGAAGCGCAGCACGGGGTTGGCGAGGCCCTGGCGGGACTCGGCGTCGGCCTCGAGGACGGCGACCTTGGGGCCCTCGGGCGTGTCCAGGCCCAGGGGAGGACCGACGAAGCGGCGCTCCGGACTCTCTGGGCCCACCACCCGCCAGCTCTCTGTGCCCTGGTTGGGGCCGGCACCGAGCTGCGATGCGAGGTCCCGGAAGAGGAGCTGGAGTGCGCTGGCGAGGACGACCCGGCTGCCTCGGACCACGGGCGTGAAGGCGACGGGGTGGTCGGCATCCGGCGTCGGGAAGCCCGGCCAGTCGATGGGGCGCTGGCTGAGGAGCTCGCCGGTGAAGGGCTCCACCAGCGACATGCGGCCACGGGCGCTCACGGCCAGCACCCGCCCGCGCATCACGGCCACGGCGGCGACGGCGTCCCCCACCCTGTTCTGCTCCTGGGGCGCGATGCTGGGGAGGGTCCAGGCCTCCTCCAGGCCCCAACCGTGCAGGGGATTGGGCGCCCCGAAGACGCTGCCCCGGGGGTCATCCGCGCAGCCGCTGCGCTCGGGGCCTCCGCTGGCCTCGGGCCAGTCCACCGGGCTGTAGCCCTCCAGGCGCCGCCCCGTGAAGGTGTGGAAGAGGCTGGTCGGGCACAGGCTCCACTCGACGGGTGCACCGCCCTGGGATGGTGGCTCCAGGCTGGTCGCATAGGGCCGCTCGCAGCGAGGACACCAGCCCTGCAGACCGCCCTGGTGGAAGGGCTCGGCGGGGGCTCCGCAGCCGGGCCAGGGGCAGCGCGTGACCGTGACGAAGCGGCGGTTGTCGGGATCCCAGGAGAAGCTCACGAGAGCACCTCGCCGGGGATCTGGAGCGCGCCCGCGACGGCCAGGATGTCGCCGGGACCGCGCACCTGCAGCTCGATGGCGTCCACCGCTTCGGGGAAGGTGAAGCTCATGTACAGCGCTCCGTCCCGGAACAGCTCCAGGGTCTGGCGGGGCTTGCGGAAGTCGACGGTGGCCTGGGCGGGCAGGCTCTGCCCCCGCTCCAGCCCGGGCACGGTGCGGAAGTGGAAGGGCCCCCAGCGGGTCTGGAGGTCGTGGGTGAGCTCGAAGCGCATGCGGCGCCGCACCGAGATCCACTCGCCGTCTTCCCGGGTGCCCCAGATGGCGGCGCCCATGCCCACGCAGCGCTTGGGGTCGAAGCCGCTCCGGTCGTCCGGCTGCACCACCAGCAGCTTGTCGGGGCTACCCGCGCGCTGCTGCTGGACGTGCTGCACCAGCTCCTCGCGGATGGACGGGACCCGGCTGCCCTGCCCGGTGAACAGCACGGTGGAGACGGTGGGCCACTCCCACTGCGCGGCGCCAACGACCCGCTCCAAGAGGGGGATCCGAGCCCGCGCGTCCTCCCGGACCTGGCGCTCCAGGCGCTGCCGCTCCAGCACCACGCGGAACTCCGCCTCCTGCTCCGGCTGCTCGCCGCTGCGGGGCCAGTCGCGGTCGGAGAGGCGCACCTCGACCCGGTCCAGCTCGGAGAGGCGTCGCTTGGCGGCCTCGGCCTTGCGGAGCACCTCGACCGCCTTGTTGTAGAAGGCCTGGGCCTGCCCGAGGGCCTCGCTGCCGCGGACGACCTGCCGGGCGCGGAAGCCGTTGAAGTACTCGCCGAAGCTGCGGAAGCCGGCGGCGTGCAGGATCTCCTGGTCCAGGATGGCGGCCCCCTGGCGCGCGCTCTGCTCGCGGATCTCCTCGAGCATCCAGCCGGCCAGCAGCAGGTCCAGATCGTCGCCGCCCCAGAGGGGGTCCCCGGCGGTGCTGTGGAGCTCGACCCGCACCTGCTCGACGGCCTGGTCCCAGAAGTCGGCGAGGTCCAGGATCTCCACGGCGGCCACGTCGGTGGTGCCGCCGCCGATGTCCACGCAGATCACGCGCTCCCGGTTGCCCAGCTCGTGCTCCACGCCCACCCGCGAGCCCGGGTCCAGGCGCGCGTACACGTAGGCGAGCGCCGCCGAGGTGGCCTCGTCGACGCAGCGCTCCTCGATGAAGTCCTCCGCGCTCTGGAGCTGGAGGTTGAGCCCCGCCGCGTGGGCCGCCTTCATCAGCGCCTCCTTCATGGCGGCGTCGACCTCGACCGGGTGGGAGAAGATGGCCTGGCGGAAGCGCACCTTGGGGCCGATCCGCAGCGCCCGGAGCTGCTGCATGGAGAGCCCGGACACAGCCCGCTCGGCGCGGCGGCGCAGCTCGATGATGAAGCGGTCGAGCAGCTCCTGGGGGCGGTAGGAGCGGCGGCGCCAGGCGCCCTCGGGGGAGCGCTCCAGGAAGTGGTACCAGGTGTCCGGCGAGCGGCTGATGACCGACTTGATCGAGCGCACGAGGTTGGCGGGGTTGAGCTCGGCGTGGGCGTCGGCCTCGCGCCCGAACAGGAAGCCCTGGCTGCGCCCGGAGGGGCTGCTGCCCAGGAAGTACATCAGGCTGGGGAGCTGCTCGCTCTCGCCCTCGAGCTTGAGGGCGACGTTCGCCCGGGTGTCCGGCCGCAGGAGCACGACCATGGAGTTGGAGGTGCCGAAGTCCACGCCCATGAAGACGCCGGTGGGGACCTGCACCACGCCGAGCTGGGCGTCCACGCTGCGCTCCAGGACCCGCGCCCCCGCGCCGTCGTGGTGGATGCGCAGGCGCCGGCTGGACCAGGCCTGGTCGAACTCGTCTTCGGGGCGGTCCGCGACGCTGAGGGTGTAGTGCAGGGCGCGCTCGCCGCCGGGAGGCAGAATCTCACCGGGCGCGAGGCCCTCCACCCGCAGCCAATCCCGGGCGGGGGCCACAGCGTCACCGCGGAGCAGCTCCACGCCGGTGATCTTGAGGGGGAGGTCGCCGGGATTGCGGAGGACGAGCGTGTGGACCTCATCCCTCTCGACGCTGGGGTGTCCGAGCGGCTCAGGGGCATCACAGGTCAAGCGAGGTGCGGCGCCCACGACCCCCTGGACCACGGCGAAGACCTGCCCGGCGCTGCGGTGGCGGTAGCGGCAGCTCAGGCGCAGGGAGAACCAGCCCAGCCCCTTGAGCGCGGGGTTCGCGAAGCTCAGGCGGATGACCCGCTGCTCGCCGGGGGCCAGCAGGGTGTGCTCGGCGCTGGGCAGGCCCTCCAGGATCTGGGCGGCGTCCAGGCGGGCGGCGTCCTGGGCCCAGCTCGGGGGCGCGTCGGGGAGGTCCTCCAGGGAGAAGCCCAGGATCTCGACCTCCTCGGCGGACTCGTTGTGGAGGGTGAGCTCGTGGTGCAGGCCTTCGGCCAGGCGCTCGCTGGGCAGGAAGCGGTAGTGGCTGCCGGCGGGGGAGAACCAGGGCTCGCGCGCGACGACGAGCGAGAGGTGGAGCGGCCGGGGGGACCAGCCGCCCTCGCTGAGCTGGCAGAGGGTGGTGAGGAGCTGGAGGCGGGCGGAGAGCGGCGCGCCCTGCTGACCGCGGTCGGCGAACACGCGCTCGAGCTCGGCGGTGGCGAAGGGGATCGCCAGCTCCTGCTCCTGTCCGGGCTCCAGGGTGATCGCTCGCTCCTGCAGGCGCTCCAGGCGCGCGCGGTCGATCCAGGGGGGCAGCTCGGCGAGGGCCTCGGCGGGGAGCACCAGCCCGGCGGGGACGCTGCCCTCATTGGCGACGGACAGGCGCAGGGCGTGGCTGCCCCGGCGAACCGCGACGCGACCGTCCTCCCCCAGCTCGCGCTGCTGATCGGCGAGCTGCCAGCGCAAGCGGGCCAAGGGGGTGCCGCAGCGGCCGCAGTAGCGGTCCCACTGGGCGGCGGGGGCCTGACAGCCGGGGCAGAGGCTCACGAGGCGTCCTGGGGCTCGAAGTCGACGCGCAGCAAGGCGCCATGGGCCAGCTCGGTGCCCTCGATGAGGTAGCGCCCGCGGCCGCCGCCGAGGGGGTTGAGGCTCACGTCGATCGGAGCCCCCTCGACGCTCAGGCGCAGGGAGTCCCGGCGATGCGGAGTGCTGAGCTCCAGGACCTGGGGCTCGAAGGGGCGCTGGGGCAGCTCGGGCGCCGACTCGGCGGGGGTCTCCGGGAGGGCCTGCTCCGCCTGCTGGGGCTGCTCGGGCTCCAGGCCGACCTCGGGGCCGACGATCTCGGGGCCGCTGAGGACGGGCGCGGTGCGCTCCTGCACGGGGACGAAGCCGGGGTGCAGGGCGGCGAACTCGACCCCGGGGGCCAGCCGCGGCGCGAGTTCATCCAGCGAGAGGGGCTCGGGCGAAACGCCCAGGGACTCCAGGCCGCGGATCAGCGCGCTGTTGTCCTCGCCGGCGTCCAGGAGCAGCAACCCAGGGCGACTCCACCCCAGACCCCCGACCCGTATGCGACCCGAGCGCGAACGCAGGAATCCTGGCTTCTCCACCTTCTGCAGCCAGTCGGAGGTGTCCGCGGGGGGGAAACGGACGCGCACCCGCAGGCGGTGCAGGGCCTCGAGCTCCTGGGGGGCGTTGGCGGGAGAGCGGCCAAAGAGGGGGGCCTGGGCGCCGCCGAGATCGATCTCCTCCCGCTCGGCGCGGAGGCCGGCGACCACCCGCAGGAAGATCTGGCTGCGTACGTACCAGCCCTGGCGATCCTCCTCCTGCTCCAGGAAGCGGGCGCTGAGCTCGGGACCGGCGGCCTCCAGGAGCTGCTTGTAGAGGCTGCGCAGGCCGCTGAGGGCGCGGGCGACGTGGGCGTCGACGGGGAGGACGAGATCCCCCTGCTCCGGGTCGACCAGGCGCAGGAAGAGGCCGTCTCGGGACAGGGCGCGGCCGCCGGGGGGGAGCGCGAGGGTGTCCTCCAGGTAGCTGAGCCGCCAGCCGACCTGGCCCATGGCGTGGAGGATGCTGCGCGCCCGCTCGGAGCTCCAGCCGCGGCGGATCGCGAGGGTGCCGGTGCCGCCGAGCTCGACGGAGGCCCAGCTCCCCACGGCGCGGGCGAGGCCCTCCAGCGCGGGCACTCTGGGGACGGGGGGGAGCTGCGCGTCGGAGGGGAGCGGGATGAGCTCGGGGTCTCCGGTGTAGTCGGGCTCAGGGAGCCAGCAGGCTTCGCGATCCATCAGGCCGCTGAGGCTCACGCGCCCCTCGCCCGGTCCGGGGATCCCGGCGAGCAGACCGTGCCGCGTGCCCTCGGGAGACAGGGCGGCGTGGGCGCCGAAGCTGCCGCGCTCCCAGTGCTCTCCGAAGACGCCGTGGTCGGATCGCAGCCAGCGAACGGGGCCGCAGCCGGCGATCAACAGGCGCTGCTGGGACGAGATGGACTCCACGGCGGAAGGGTATCCCGATACGATGTCGGCGATGTCCGACGACAGACGCTTCCTCTTTGGCCTGACGGCCGTGAGCTTTGGGGTGATGGCCGCATCCACCCTGGGTGCGCTGCTGTTGTTCGCAGGGACCGCCGGTGTCATTGCGGCGATGATGCTGGCGATGCTCCCCTCGGAGCCCCAGAGCACGCTGGCCCTGGACCCCGGCGTGGCCGACACCCTGCGCTGGACCGAGGGCCCGCACGCCCAGGAGATCTGGGTGGAGCTGGACGTCTCGCACCACTTCCAGCGCCCCTGGCTCAGCGGTGAGCTGGAGGTGGACGGGCAGCCCGGGGCGATCGACTTCTCGGGCGAGGCCTTCCTGGAGGGCCAAAGCGCCGTGACCAAGTACCGCTGGATCAGCAGCGGCGATCAGTCCCAGGGCTGGGTGCGCGTCATGAAGCTGCCCCAGGGCGGGCAGGGCGCGGAGCACAGCGTGCAGGTGCGCGTGGATCCGGGGCCCCAGACCACGGTGCGCGTGCTCCGGCTGCACGTGGTGGACTGTGACAACTGGTCCTGCGACCCGGATCGCCTCTTCTGAGGGGCCCGCGCGGTGGGTAGGATCCCGGCATGAGCCTGCTCGACGACCTGCTTTCGCGCCTCAAGAAGACCGGCCAGGTGATCGCCACCGACGCCTCCACCAAGGCCGCCCAGGCCGCCGCGGAGAAGGCCGCGCACGAGGTCGTGGACGACCTGGAGAAGCACCTGGTCGGGGATCTCGAAGAGGTGCAGGCGGCCGACGCGGAGCTCGAAGACCGCGCCCGGGCCCGCATGGCGGCCAACGAGAGCGGCCGGAAGCGGGTGCACCAGGAGCGCCTGGCCCGGAAGTCCCGCGCGGAGGAGGAGTTGGCCCGTCTCAAGGCCCTGCGCGACCAGAAGAAGTAGCGCCCCCGAAAGGACCAGCGCGCCCCGAAGGACGAGCGCGCCCCGAAGGTCCAGCGCGCGCCCTGAGCGCCCTCAGAGCTCCGACTGGAGCGCGCAGAGCTGCTGGATGGGGCCCAGGCGGCTCAGGCATTCCGGGGGGTCGCCGAGCTGGGCGCAGACCTCGACGGTCCAGGCGACGGAGGCCTCGGTGTCCAGCGGGGATGGGGCCTGGCTGCAGATCCCGGTGGGGTCGTCGGCCTCGCTGAGGCAGCCGGCGCTCCAGGCGCTGGCCTCGAGCTGGCAGACGGGATCCAGATCTCCGCACGCGTCCTGACGCTCCAGGGACCGGGTCACGCAACCAATGACCTCGCTGGTGCGGCCGGATCTCGCGCCGTCCTGGGCGGCCTGCTCGGTCTGGGTGGTGGTCCGAGATCCCAGACCGCTCAGGTGCACGCCTCCCAAGAGCGCGGCGCAGCCCAACATCAGGGCGATGGCGGCGATGGCGCCGATGAGCAGGAGCTTGTACCCGCCCTCCCCCACTCAGATCCCCACGGGGACGAGCTTGCCGTCAGGCCCGACGGCCTCCAGGGAGATGGGCAGCTCCTGGACGTGGGGCGCGATGAGCTGGGCCAGACCGACGCTGGGCAGGGTCATGCGGAGCTGGAGCACGGGGCGCCCCTGGAAGACGCCCTCGTCGACGATTCGCTGCATCCAGTCGAGGTCTTCGGGGGGGAGGCCCTGACCGGGCGCGGGGGCACAGGAGAGGAAGAGGGTCTGGGTCGCGGCCTGGTAGCCCACCACCTGGACCAGGCGCTTGGACGCCCCGCTCTGCGCGCGATCCCGACCCAAGGCGAGGAGCTGCTCATCGCGCAGGACGCCGTGGATTCCGGCCTCTCCGAGGATGAGCCCGAAGGGCATCACGGGCTGGTGGGCCTCGGCGTAGAAGAGGTGGGCGATCCAGGCCTGGAAGGCGTCGAGCCCGGGGCCCTCGGAGGGGCGGATCAGCAGGATCCCGCGGCGGGGCGCGGCGGCGACGACCTTGGAGACCCCGAGCTTCTGGAGGGCGAAGGCGGGGAGCGCGGGATCCAGGAGCTGCTCGGCGGCGTAGGGGCCCTTGCCGACCAGGAGGGGGACCTCGCCGGCGTGCTGGATGGCCCACTCCACCTTGGTCTGCGCCATGTTGGTGAGGGCGAGCGGGCCGAGCTGCTTGAGGGTGAGGCCGTCGACCTCTTCCGCCGGGGGGAAGATGAACTGCTCGGGCAGATCGCGGCAGAGCGCCACCCAGGGCATCTCGGGCACGTCCTGGGCGGTGGCCAGGAGCGGGTGGCAGATGGCGTGCTCGGCGCCCTTCCAGTCCTGGGGCTTGAGGAAGGGGTGCCACTGGGCGTGGGTCCAGTCTTGGGACATAGCGTCTTTCCCTCGGGGGCAGCAGATAGCCCGCCGCCTGGGGCCTTGCCGGATAGAGAGGGGCATGAACGCTCCTCAGGGACCATCGGGTGTGCTGGCCCTGCTGCGGACGAACGCGGCGTACCGCCGGATCTATCTGGCCCGGCTGGTCAGCATGGCCGGCGACTGGTTCAACCTGCTGGCGCTGGTCGCGCTGCTGCGGGAGGTGGGCGGCAACAGCGCGATGGCCCTGGGTGGCACGCTGATCCTCAAGAGCCTGCCGCCGCTGCTGGCGACCCCGCTGGCCGGGCTGGTGGTGGACCGCTTCAACCGCCAGCAGGTGATGATCCTCTCGGACATCGGCCGGGCGATCGTGGTGCTGGGGATGCTCGCGCAGATCTGGTACCCCTCGCTGCCGGTGCTGTACGCGCTGGTCGCGCTGCAGGCCTTCATGGGGGCCTTCTTCGAGCCGGCGCGGCGGGCGATCGTGCCGTCGGTGGTCAAGGCGGAGGACCTGGAGACAGCAGGTGCCCTGGACGCGGCGACCTGGTCGGCGATGCTGACCCTCGGCGCGGCGGCGGGCGGGCTGGTCACGGCCTGGATGGGCTGGGAGGCGGCGCTGCTGGCGGACGCGGCGTCCTACCTCATCTCGATGGCTTTCCTGCTGCGACTCCCGGCGATCGAGGCGCCGGAGCGCAAGGGCTCCGGGACCCTGGCCGAGGGCGTCCAATACATGGCGAGCCACCGCCGGGTCTGGACGCTGGTGTTCGTGAAGAGCCTCTGGACCATCGGCGGCGCGGCGACCCTGATCCTGACCCTGCTGGGCGAGGGGCCGCTGCACGCCCGCGATGACAGCCTGTTCTCGGGGCTGGCCGCGCGGGTGCAGGACAGCGACATGCTGGGGGTCACGGCGCTCTACGTGGCGCGCGGGATCGGCACAGGCCTGGGCCCCTTTCTGGCCAGGTGGATGTCCCGGGGCGACAAGGCCCGAATGGAGCGGCTGATCGGGCTGGGCTTTCTGTGGGGCGGCGTGTTCTACGCGCTCGTGGGGCTGGCCGGGATGCTCCACCACGCGATGCTTCTGATCGCCATCGCCCACCTGGGCGGCGCGACCTGCTGGGTCTTCTCGACCGTGCGCCTGCAGCAGGTGGTCCCCGGGCGCTTGCTGGGGCGGGTGTTCTCGGCGGAGCTGGCCGGCTTCACGGCGACCTTCGCGGCCTCCACGGCGATCTATAGCTGGGCCTCCGACGCGGGGACCGGTGCGCAGACGCTGGCGGTGTGGATGGGCGCCGCCCTCTGCACCTCAGGGCTTCTCTGGCAGCTCCGGCAGATCTGGCTCAAAAAGCAAGGCGAGCCGCTTGAATGGGCGGACACCTGATCCGAGGGGACAGCCAGCACACGGAGTCCCCAGATGATTCGCCCCCAGTCCCTCGGCCGCCTGGTCGCCTGGACCGTCGCCGACCAGCGCGGCTACCTGCGCATGCGCTACCTGATGCCGCGCGTCATCGAGACCGCTCTCTTCCTGGCGTTGCCCAAGTCCCGGATCCGGGTCCACGGAGACCAGGTCCACGCCTCGGTACAGGTCGACGGTCAGCACATCTGGCTGGAGGCCACCCTGGGCCAGCGCGAGCTGACGGTGAACTTCGAGAAGATCGGCGGGCGCGTCCCCTTTGAGCTGGTCTCCTGGTTCGAGATGGGCCTGGAGGAGTTCACGGGCTGCAACACCCTGCAGGCCCCCCCAAGCCAGGATCTGCGCCGGAGCCTCCACCTGGCCGCCTGAGCGCCCGGCTTCGGTTAGACCCGGAGCATGGATCTCAAGACCCTGGGCTGGACCCCGGAACACCAGAGCGAGCTGGCCCAGATCGGCGTCGAGCTCAAGATCCGCGGCCTGCTGGGCGCGCGGGTGGTCTCGGAGCACCGCGGCGCCTGGCGCGTCCGCTCCGACAAGGGCGAGGTGATGGCCCGCGCCACCGGTCGCCTGCGCCACCGCTCGGAGTCCATCGATCTCCCCGGGGTCGGTGACTTCGTCGCGCTGCGTCTGGGGAAGGGGCGCCGCCCCACCGTCGAGGCCGTGCTGGGCCGCAAGAGCCTCTTCGTCCGCAAGGTCGCCGGGCTCCACGCCAAGCCCCAGGTGGTCGCCGCGAACATCGACCGGGCCTTCCTGCTGATGGCCCTGGACGGGGACTTCAACCTGCGCCGCATGGAGCGCTACCTGGCGGCCACCTGGGAGAGCGGCGCCGAGCCCGTCGTGCTCCTGAACAAGACCGACCAGGTGGACCCCGAGGACGTCGAGGAGGCCCTGGAGGCGGTGGAGGAGATCGCCGCAGGCGCCCCCGTGCTGGCGATCGCCGCCAAGCATGGCGCGGGCCTGGAGGCCTTGGCGCCCTTCCTGGAGCCCCGGATGACGGTCTGCCTTCTGGGCAGCTCGGGCGTCGGGAAGTCCACCCTGCTCAACCAGCTCGTCGGCGAGGACCTGCAGGCCACCGCCGAGGTCCGCGAGAAGGACGCCAAGGGCCGGCACACCACCACCCACCGAGAGCTCTTCGCCCTGCCCGGTGGAGCGCTCGTGGTCGACACCCCCGGCATGCGGGAGATGCGCTTGTGGAGCGCGGACGGCCTGGACGAGGCCTTCCCGGAGATCGCCAGCCTGGCGGCCCACTGCCTGTACAACGACTGCCGGCACAACGGGGACGAGGGCTGTGCGTTCGACCAGGCGGTCGAGGCCGGGAGCGTGGATCCCGAGCGGGTCGAGGCCTGGCGCAAGCTGCGGGAGGAGCTGCAGGAGATCGAGCAGAAGCGCCAGGGGGGACGCCGAGGATCCCGCAAGAAGTGATCGCCCCCGGACAGTTTTTGGCTCTGCCAGGCGATAGCCTGATGACTCTCAACGGGGACGCCTTGTGTTGAAGGTATTCAGGAGCAATCAGGTAGAGCGGCTGCTCACCCCTCTGGCACGCTCGCTGGACACACCTCTGTCCAACCCCCTCGCACCCGAGGTGATCTCGGTGGCTTCGCGGGGCATGTCGCGCTGGCTGGGCCTGCAGCTCGCGCAGCACCACGGGATCGCCGCCAACCTGGAGCACCCCTTCCCCGGGCGCCTGGTCCAGCAGGCCTTCACGCAGGTCCTGGAGATGCCGGAGGGCAGCCTGGAGTGCTGGGATCCACCGCGCCTGGTCTGGACCATCCTCGCTGGCTTGGGAGAGCTGCTCGAGCGCGAGGAGTTCGCGCCGCTGCGCGGCTACGTCCAGGACGATCCCAAGGGCCTCAAGCGCTTCCAGCTCGCCAGCCGCATCGCCCGGGTGTTCGAGCGCTACGCCTCGTACCGCCCTGAGCTGCTGCTCCGCTGGGCCCGCGCCGACGACAGCTTCGACACCTGGCAGCCGCTGCTCTTCCAATGGCTGCGGGCCCGCCTGGACACCCCCACCCTGCCCGAGCTGATGCGCCAGTTCACCGACCGGGTCACCCACCGAGGGGGGCACTTCCCGGCGCTGCCCGAGCGGGTGAGCGTGTTCGGGGTCACGACCCTGCCGCCCATGTACACCCAGGTGCTGGCCCTGCTGGCCGGACACGTGGACCTGTCGCTCTACCTGCTCAGCCCCTCGGACCAGTGGTGGGCGGACATCCGCTCCAAGCGGGAGATCCAGCGCAGCCTCTTCGCCCAGCCCCAGCTCGCGGAGGAGGCCCTCGCGATGGAGGAGGGCCACCCCTTGCTGGCCAGCCTGGGCAAGCTGGGGCGGGACTTCCAGGCCATCGTCGAGAAGCACCCCTACGTGGAGCCGCGGCCGGACCTGTTCGTGGACCCGGGCTCCGACACGCTGCTGCACGCCCTGCAGTCCGACATGCTGGCCCTGGAGCGGAGGGGCCGGGATCGGCCTGCGATTGTCCTCGCCGATGCCGACCAGTCCGTTCAGCTGCACGCGTGCCACAGCCCCATGCGGCAGGTCCAGTTGCTCCAGGACCACCTGCTCCACCTCTTCAACACCCTGCCTGCGCTCAAGCCCCGGGATGTGGTGGTCTTGCTGCCCGATGTCGAGAGCTGGGCGCCCCTCATCCACGCCGTGTTCGATCGCGCGCAGGAAGACGACCGCTTCATCCCCTTCAAGGTGGCGGACCGAAGCATGCGCAAGGGCAATGGGGTGGCGTCGGCGACCCTGGCCATCCTGGAGCTGGTGGGTGGCCGGGCTCAGGCCAGCGCGGTGCTGGACCTGCTCAGCCACCCGGAGATCCGGCAGCGCCAGGGGCTCGTGTCCCAGGACCTCGAGCAGCTCACGGAGTGGGTGGCGGCGTCGGGCATCCGCTGGGGCTGGGACGCAGCACACCGGCAGCGCATGGGCCAGCCGGCGGATCCCCAGAACACCTGGGCCTTCGGGCTGGAGCGGCTGCTCCTGGGCGTGGCGATGCCCGGAGACGGGCGCCGCATGTGGCAGGGCGTGCTCCCCTACGACGAGATCGAGGGACAGACCACGCACCAGCTCGGTCGCTTCGTGGACTTCGTCCAGAAGCTGCGCGTTCAGCTCGCCGCACTGGAGCACCCCCGCTCCCTGGAGCGCTGGGCCGCGGACATCGGCGCGCTGATGGCCGCCCTGCTGCACCGGGATGACGACAACGCCTGGCAGCACCTGCAGCTCCTGGAGGCCCTCCAAGAGGCCGTCGAGCACTCCGCGGAGCACAGCGAGCCGGTGGACCTGCGGGTGCTGCGGCTGCACCTGGAGAGCCTGTTCGGAGAGAGCCGACCTTCGGCTTCCTTCCTGGGGGGCCGGGTGCTGTTCTGCGGAATGGTGCCCATGCGGACCATCCCCTTCCGGGTCGTCTGCATGCTGGGGATGGACGAGCGCGCCTTCCCCCGTCACGGGCAGCAGCTCGGCTTCGACCACCTGGTGACCGAGCCCAAGCTGGGCGACCGCTCCCCCCGAGAGGACGACCGCTACCTCTTCCTGGAGAGCACGCTGTCCGCGCGGGATCGGCTGTGGATCAGCTACACCGGCCTGGGTGTGCGGGACAACAAGCCCCTGCCCCCCTCCGTTGTCGTCTCGGAGCTGCTGGACTCGGTCCTGGAGACCTGCACCCTGCCCCCGGACCCCGCGCTGGACGACGACGAACAGGAGCGGCGCCTGCGGGAGCGCCTGGTGCATGAGCACCCGCTGCAGCCCTTCTCGCCCCGGAACTTCCAGCCGCCGCGCTTCTCCTACGCCCGGGACCACCTGCGCGGCGCACAGAGCCTGCTGGGCAGCCGCCAGGCCCCGCCGCCTTTCTTCGACCAGCCGCTTCCGGAGCAGCCGCCTCTGGAGCGGCTCTCCATCCAGGAGCTGGCCCACTTCTTCCAGGGCCCCATCCCCTTCCTGCTCCGCAAGGGCCTGGGGTTGCGGCTGCAGGATCAGGCCATCGAGATCGCGGACCGCGAGCCCATCGAGCTCGACGGCCTGGCGCTGTACGCGATCGCGGAGCCCCTGCTCGGGCGCAGCCTGGAGGGCGAGACCCTGGATCAGGCCTACCCGACCGTGCGCGCTCAGGGCCTGCTGCCTCTGGGGAGCCCTGGGGACACCCTGTACAGCGAGCTGCATGGCCTCGTCGGCCCCCTGGCCGAGCGCGTCCGTGGGTACCTGGACGGCGGGCCCCTCCCCGCGGTCAACGTGGACCAGGCGCTCGGCGGTGTGCGGCTCCATGGGCGCCTGGAGCGCATGTACCCGGCCGGCAGGGTGCTCCATCAATACAGCCGCATCCGGTCCAAGCACATGGTCGCCCTCTGGGTGGAGCACCTGTGCATGCAGCTCGTGGATCCGCAGCCCAGCTACATCATCGGCAGGCCGGAGCGCGGCGGCGGGGTGATGACCCTGCGCTTCCGCAAGGTGGACGAGCCCGAGCCCCTGCTGGAGGAGCTGCTGCGCCTGTACGAGCTGGGCCGCCGCTATCCCCTGCTCTTCTTCCCGGAGACCTCGCTGAGCTACGTCCGGGCCCGACAGAAGAACCCGAACAAGCCCCCTTGGTACACCACCAAGAGCGCCTTCTTGCCCTACAACCCCTTTGGCTCCGGCGGCATCGGCGAGGGCCACGACCCCTACGTCCAGAAGGTCCTGGGCGATGTCCTCCCCTGGGAGGTCAAGGATCAGGTGGCCCTGCCCAACGACTGGGACTTCGAGCGGCTGGCCAACCGCATCGGGCTGCCGCTGCGCAACCACATGGAGGGCCGGCGATGATCCCCTTCGATCCCATGCAGGAGCTCACGCCCGGCACCACCTTGATCGAGGCCAGCGCGGGCACCGGCAAGACCTACACCATCACCACGCTGGTGCTCCGGCTGCTGCTGGAGCACGGCCTCCGCGTCGAGGAGATCCTGGTGGTCACCTTCACCGAGGCGGCTACCGCGGAGCTCCAGCACCGCGTCCGGGAGCGTATTCGGCAGGCCCTGCAGCGCCTGGAGAGCCAGCACCCCGGGACGGATCCGCTGCTGGAGGAGCTCGCCCACCGCTTCTCGGATCCGGAGGCCCGCGCAGGGGCCATCCGCCAGCTCCGCACAGCGCTCACCAGCTTCGACCTCGCCGCGATCTCCACCATCCACGGCTTCTGCCGCCGCATGCTCCAGGAGAACGCCTTCGAGTCGGGCGTGCTCTTCGACACCGAGCTCGTGGCCGACCAGGAGCCCCTGCTGCGGGAGCTCGTGCAGGACTTCTGGACCGCGCGCACCCACGACGCGGCGCCGGCCTTCGCCCGCTACCTGCAGGACGCGAAGGTCAGCCCCTCCAGCCTCATGGACCTGGCCTGGGCCGCGGCTGACCCCGACCTGCCCATCCTGCCCGAGCCTGAGCCCCTCGACCCCAACGCGGAGATCCAGGCCGCCCAGCAGTTCCAGAAGGCCTACCTCAGCTTCCGGGAGCGCTGGCGCGCTGAGGTCCGGGACCTGCAGGTCTGGCTAAAGCAGAACGAGTTCCGGGGCGCCCCGAGCGACTACTGGGCGGACAACCTGGAGGCCCACTTCCTGGAGGTGGCGGACTACCTGGCCTCCGACATCGCGCACACCCCACACCCCAGCCTGCGCGTGTTCAGCCGCCAGCGCCTGATGGAGGTCTTCGCCGGCGCCCGCTTCATCCCCGACGGCTCCCTGCCGGACCACGTCGAGCTCTTCCTGGCCGAGCACGAGCGCTGCAGCCTGCCACCCAAGCGCCGCCTGCTGCACCTGCGCCAGGAGCTGGTGCGGGTGGTCCGCAGCCAGCTCCCCGCCAAGAAGCGCCGCCTGAACATCCAGTCCTTCGACGACCTGCTCCACAGCCTGCGGGACGCCCTGCGGGAGCCGGAGCACGGCCCTCGCCTGCAACGCGCCATCGCCAAGCGCTACCGAGCGGCGCTGATCGACGAGTTCCAGGACACCGACCCCGTCCAGTACGAGATCTTCTCAAGCTGCTTCGCCCGCTCGGGCGGCCACCTCTTCCTGATCGGCGACCCCAAGCAGGCCATCTACGCCTTCCGGGGCGCGGACGTGTTCGCCTACATGCGCGCGGTGGACGACGCGGGCTCGCGGGCCTTCACCCTGGACACCAACTGGCGCTCGGACCCCAGCCTGATCGGCGCCGTGAACCACCTCTTCTCCCGGCCCCAGGTCCCCTTCGTCTTCCAGAAGATCGGCTTCCTGTCGGTCAAGGCGCGCCCCAAGGCCGAGGACTGCTGGGGGGGCGCCGCGCTGGAGATCTGCCACCTGGACCGCCGCTTCTTCGGGGTGCACGGCACCAAGCCCATCCCGAAGTCCCGGCTGAACCACCGACTGCCGGACATGGTCGCCCAGGACATTACCCGGATGCTCCACCGGGCCCGAGAGGGTGCCTTCCCCCTGGGGGATCGGGACCTCTCACCAGGGGACATCGCGGTCCTCGTGCGCACCAACGCAGAGGCCTCCGCAGTCGAGGACGCGCTCAGGCAGTGGGGCGTCCCGAGCGTCCGTCAGGGGGATGCGTCCGTCTTGGACTCCGACGAGGCCCTGCAGCTCGAGCGCTTGATGGCTGCGGTCACCGACCCGGGCGACCGCGGGGCTGTGCGCGGGGCGCTGGCGGACCCGCTGCTGGGGATGCGCGCCACCGAGCTGGGTCAGCTGGACCAAGGGCACCCCGAGTGGGAGGCCCAGGTGGAGCACCTCCGGGAGTGGAAGCAGCTCTGGGAGTCCCAGTCCTTCGCCCGCATGTTCCGCTCTGTCATGGAGACCTGGGAGCTGCAGACGCGCATCCTGGTGCTGCCGGGCGGCGAGCGCCGCCTGACCAACCTCCTCCACCTGGTGGAGCTGCTCAACTCCGCAGCCCTGGAGGAGGGTCTGGGCCCCATCGGGCTCCTGCGCTGGCTGCGCCTGGAGCGGGAGGGCACGGGGGCGGACGCCAGCCGAGCCGACGCCCGCAAGCTGCGCCTGGAGTCGGACGCCCAGGCGGTGCAGATCGTGACCATCCACAAGTCCAAGGGGCTGGAGTACCCCGTGGTGTTCTGCCCCTACCTGTGGAGCGCCCGGCTGACCCAGAGCTGGGACCGCTCTGTCCGCTTCCAGGCAGAGGACGGACGCCGGACCCTGGACATCGGCAGCGAGCAATTCCAGGCCAACCGGGACCGGCAGGATCTGGAGACCCGCGCCGAGGACATGCGGCTGCTCTACGTGGCGCTCACCCGCGCCCGACACCGCTGCATCCTCTATTGGGGTCCCTTCCGGAACTACGAGCACTCGCCGCTGGGCCTGCTGTTGCACCAGCCCCTGGGCGCTTCCGCGGGTCAGCCTGGCCTGGATGCAGCCACCCAGCACCTCAAGGGGCTCGACGACCGCCGCATGCGCGCGGAGCTGCTGGAGCTGGCCGAGGGCTCGGGCGGGCGCCTGGGGGTTCGGGGCCCTGACAACGCCCCCACAGCCTTCTGGCAGGGCGACGGCCGCCTGGACCGAGAGCTGGACTGCCTCGTCAGCACCCACCGGCCGGATCCCAACTGGCGCATCGGCTCCTTCTCCAGCCTCGCGCACGCCAAGCAGGAAGATGCGCTCCCTGAGCACCAGGCCGGGCTGGATCACGACGGTCAGACCCCACCCAACCTGGCTCTGGAGAGCCACGAAGACACCCCCGAGGTGCTCCTGCTGCCCTTCCCCCGCGGGGCCCGGGCCGGCACCTTCTTCCACCACGTGCTGGAGCTCGTGGACTTCCAGGACACCAGCGAGCTGCCCAAGACCAGCCTGGAGCTGCTGCGCCAGCATGGATTCTCCGAGCAGTGGCAGCCGTTGGTGTGTGAGGCCGTGGAGCAGGTCTTGGCGACCCCCTTCGGCCCGGATGGGCTCTGCCTCGGAGGCATCCCCCGCGGCCAGCGCCTGGACGAGATGCAGTTCACCATCCCCGTGGCGGAGGCGCTCTCCGTCGCGGACGGGGCCTCCCCCATCCTCTCCTCCGACCTGGCCCGAGTCCTCAGGGAGAGCGGAGACTCCGGGCTGCCGGAGGGCTACGCCGAGCGCCTCGCGGGGCTCCCCTTCCCGGAGCTGCGCGGCTTCCTGACCGGCTTCATCGACCTCATCTTCGTGCATCAGGGCCGGTGGTACCTGGTCGACTACAAGACCAACCACCTGGGTGACCACCTCGGCGACTACCAGGCCCCGCGCCTGTCCCCGGCGATGGCGGAGAGCCACTACGTCCTGCAGTACCTGCTCTACAGCGTCGCGCTGCACCGCTACCTCACGCAGCGCCTGCGCGGCTACGCCTTCGAGGAACACTTCGGCGGCTGCTTCTACCTCTACCTCAAGGGCATGACCCCCGACACGGGGCCAAGCCACGGCGTCTACAGCCACCGCCCCAACCGGGCCCTGGTCGAAGGCCTGGACGCCCTGTTCCGCCCGGGAGTGTCCTGATGTCCCGCCTCGAGTCCTATGCCCAGGCCGGCATCCTGAGTCCCCTGGACCTCCACTTCGGGCGCTTCATCGCCCGGAGCGTCCACCAAGAAGACAACGAGCTGCTCACCCTGGGGGCAGCGGTCGCGACGCGTGCACCGAACGCTGGGCACGTCTGCGCCGAGCTGGAGCGGCTGGCAGAGACCCCCGTGCGGGACGCCGAAGGCCAGGTGCTGGAGCTGGAGCCCTGGCCCAAGCTGGAGCCCTGGCTGCAGGCCCTGAGCTGCGATGCCGTGGGTGACGGCACCATGGGCCGCCCCTTGGTCCTGGATGAGCGAGGCGATCTCTACTTGCGCCGCATGTGGGAGTACCAACACCAGCTCGCCCAAGACCTGGCCCGCCGCAGCGCGCTCAACCCGGATGGGGTCGACCTGGAGCTGCTGAGCACCGGTCTCGCGGAGCGCTTCCCCGACGCCAGCGCGGGCGACAAGCAACGCCTGGCCTGCGCGGTCGGGGTGCTCCGGAGCTTCAGCGTGATCAGCGGTGGCCCCGGGACCGGCAAGACCACGACGGTCGCGCGCCTGCTCGTGGTCCTGCAGCAGCAGGCCCTGGCCAAGGGAGCCCCCCTCCGCATCCAGCTCCTTGCCCCCACCGGCAAGGCCGCCGCCCGCCTCTCTGAGTCCCTGCAGGCCTCGCTGTCCAGCATGGATCTGCCCGAGCCGCTCCTCGCGGCCATGCCTGAGCGGGCCTCCACCATCCACCGGGCCCTGGGCTGGCTCCCCCGCACACCCACCCGCTTCGCGCACAACGCCAAGCGCCCTCTGGCTGCCGATCTGGTCCTGGTGGACGAGGCCTCGATGGTGGACCTCAGCCTCATGGCCAAGCTCGTCCAGGCGGTTCCGGACCACGCCCGCCTGATCCTGCTGGGTGACCAGAACCAGCTCGCCTCCGTGGAGGCCGGCGCCATCCTCGGCGACATCTGCAACGCCGGCGGCCATCCCCGAGGGCGCTCAGAGCAGATGCGGCTCCAGCTGGAGCAGCTCGGCGCCGACGTCCCCGACACCCTGCCGTCGGCGGCCGCTGGCCCCCAGGACTGCATCGTCCAGCTCACCCACAGCTACCGCTTCGACGACAGCAGCGGCATCGGCGCGTTGGCTCGGGCCATCAACGCCGGGAGCTCCAGCGACACCCTCGGGGTCCTCGCTGACACCCGCTTCAAAGATGTGGCGCTCAGGGAGCTGTCCGGAGGTGGGCCCCGAAAGAGCCGGGCACTACGGGCCGCGCTCCTCTCCGGCTTCTCTCCCCTCTGCCAGCTCCAGGATCCCGCGCAGGCCCTGGACGCCCTCGGCCGCCTGCGGGTGCTCTGTGCCCACCGAAAGGGTGCGTGGGGTGTCCGGGCGCTCAACCAGCTCGCCCAGGGCCTCCTGGCAGGCCAGGGCCTCATCCCGCTGGGCGAGGACTGGTACCCGGGGCGACCGGTCATGATCACGCGGAACGACTACACGCTGGAGCTCTTCAACGGAGATGTGGGGATCGCCCTGCGCGACGCGAGCGGGCGCCTGCTCGTCTGGTTCGAAGGCAGCGACGGAGCGCCCCGGGCCGTCCACCCGGCCAGGCTTCCACCGCACGAGACGGTCTACGCGACCACGGTCCACAAGAGCCAGGGCTCCGAGTTCGACCGCGTCCTCCTCCTGCTGCCCGCCCACCGCTCGCCCCTGCTCACCCGCGAGCTGCTCTACACAGGCGTCACCCGCGCTCGGAAGCAGGTGGAGATCTTCGGGACACGCCAGGTCCTTGGCGCTGGCGTCCTGGAGCGGGTCCAGCGCGCCTCCGGTCTGCGCGCAGCGCTCTGGGGGGCCTGATGCTGCGCGTGCTCCACACCGCCGACTGGCACCTGGGCCACACCCTCTACGACTACGACCGGGGGCCCGAGCACCAGGCCTTCCTGGACTTCCTGCTCAAGACCCTGGCGTCCAAGCGCGTGGACCTGCTGGTGATCGCCGGGGACATCTTCGACACCGCCAACCCGCCGGTCTCCGCCCTCTCCCGCTGGTACCGCTTCCTGGCGCAGGCCACCGAACGCCTGCCCGACCTGCAGATCGTCGCCATCGGCGGCAACCACGACTCCGCGGCGCGCCTGGACGCCCCCGAGCCCTTGCTGAGCGAGCGTGTCCACGTCGTGGGCGGCCTCCCCAGGCGCAGCGGGCGGGAGCTGGATCTGGAGCGGCTCCTGGTCCCCATCCACAAGGCCGGCGCCCGGGTGGGCTGGGTCGCCGCCATCCCCTACCTGCGCATCGCGGACCTGCCCCGCGTCCCGGATGCACCGGGTGACCCTGTCCTGGCCGGCGTCGCCCGGATCCACCAACAGGTCTTCGCCGCCCTCGCCGAGCGGGCCCGCTCCGGTGAGCTCAAGATCGCCTGCGGGCACGGCTTCTGGGAGGGCGGCAGCCTCTCCCCCGACTCCGAGCGCAAGGTGCTGGGCGGCAACCAGCACCCCATCCCAGTGGACATCTTCCCGCCGGACCTCGACTACGTCGCTCTGGGGCACCTACACCATGAGCAGGCCGTCGGACGCGACACCATCCGCTACAGCGGCTCTCCCATCCCACTGTCCATGACCGAGCGCGGCTACATCCACCAGGTCCTGCAGGTCGACCTGGAGCCCGACGCCCCCGCCAAGCTCACTCCGCTCCCCATCCCCCGCAGTGTGGACCTCAAGCGCATCCCCAGCGACGGCTACGCGCGCTTGGAGCAGGTCCTCAGCGAGATCGCCGCGCTGGAGGATCGCACCCTGGTCCCCCGAAACCTCCCCTACCTCGAGGTCCGCGTCTCCCTGGAGCAGCCCCACCCTGATCTGCGCCGGCAGATCGACAAGGCCCTTGAGGGCAAGGCCGTGCGCCTCCTGGCCGTCCGCAGCGAGACCACCGGGAGCGGCAAGGCCCTGCCTGACCACCAGGATCTGGGCCTGCTGACGCCCGAAGAGGTCTTCAAGCGGCGCTGGCTCAAGCAGCACGAGAAGGCCCCCAGCGACGCCGTCATGGCCGCCTTCCACGAGCTCATCGACCTCGCGGAGCAGGCATGAGGATCCTCCGAATCGCCGGCTGCAACCTCGCCTCCCTCTCGGAGGCCTTCGAGCTCGATCTGGAGCGCGGCCCCTTGGGCCAGGCGGGCCTGTTCGCCATCACGGGCCCCACCGGCTCCGGCAAGACCAGCCTGCTAGACACCCTCTGCCTCGCCCTCTTCGACAACACCCCCCGGCTCGCCCAGGCCGGGCGCGTCAAGATCGGCCTGGCCAACCAGGACGACCGCAACCGCCTCACCGCCCAGGACACCAAGAGCCTGCTCCGCCACGACGCTGGCAGCGGCTTCGCCGAGGTGGACTTCCTGGGCGTGGATGGCGGCCGCTACCGCGCGCGCTGGTCCGTGCGTCGCGCCGGAGACAAGGCCAGCGGCCGCATCCAGAACGTCGCGCTCAGCCTCCAGGACCTGAGCACCGGCCAGCAGCTCGGCGACGACAAGAAGACCGTCACCCTCGAACGCATCGAGCAGCGCCTGGGCCTGAACTTCGAGCAGTTCACCCGCTCGGTGCTCCTCGCTCAGGGGCAGTTCGCGTCCTTCCTCCGTGCCAAGAGCAAGACCCGCGCCTCCTTGCTGGAGCGCATGACCGGCACCGACCTCTTCGCCCGGATCTCCATCGCCGCCTATGAGCGCGCCAAGGCCAGTGAGCAGGCCCTGCAGGACCTGGAGAGCGAACAGGAGCGCCTGGGGCTGCTGCCTGCCGACCAGCTCCAGGATCTCCAGCAGCAGGTCACCGCCCTCAATGCCGAGATCCAGACAGCAGAGACCCTCCTCCAGGCGGTCCAGGCCCACAGCCTCTGGCAACAGGAGGCCCTCCGGCACAAGGAACGTGTCGAGAGCGCCGAGCGGGCGCAGCGCGATGCCGCCCAGAAGTGGGAGCGCGCCGCCACCGAGCGCGCCCAACAGGCCCTGTTCGACAGCCACCAGCACCTCGCCCCCGAGCTCTCCAGCCTCAAGCAGGCCCAAGCCAGCGCCACCGCCCTCCAAGGCGACCAGACCAGGCACAAGCTCAAGCTGGAGGCCCTCGAAAGAGAAGTCTCCACCCAGCAGACCCAGCAGCAGGAGCTGACGGACGGCCTGGAGCGCCACCGCGCACACGCCGCCGAGCTCTTCCCCCGCCTGGAGCAGGCCCAGCGTCTACAAGAGCAGCTACAGCGCCACCGCGATCAGCACCAGAAGCTCCAAGATCGCGCCAAGCAGGCCCAGACGGATCTCACGCAGGTCACCTCGTCGATGGAGCGGCTGGAGCGGGAGCGCGCAGAGTCCCGAACCTTGGCGGTGGGCGCCCAAGCCCAGCTCGACGCAGATCCCCTCCTCTCCCGCCTCCTGAGCGACTGGCCCCAGCTCCAGCCCCTGCTCGCGGAGCACGCCCGACTCCACGAGGCCCTCTCCGATGGCGCAGGGCTCCAGCAGGCCCTGACGCACGCCACCAGCACACACGCTGCGGCCTCCGACGACCTCAGCGCCGCCCGCACCAAGCAGCAGCGCGCCCAAGCCGCCCGAGACCAGGCCCGCGCCGCCCGCATCCCCTTCCCGGAGCAGGAGGAGGAGGCCCTCAAAAAGGAGCAGATCCGGCTGAATGGCGCCATCGATCTGCACCAACGGGCCACCCAGAGCGCCGAACACCTCGTAGAGCTCCAGACCGCAAACGAGGACAGGCTCAGCCAGATCCACAGCACCGAGCGGGCGCTGGAGACCGCAGAGCGCCTGCTGGAGCGAACCACCGGAGAACGGGACGCCAGCGCCCACGCCGTGAAGCAGCTTGAGCGCAGCCTGGATCTGGAGGCCCGCCGCCACGAGCTCGTCCCTGACGAGCCCTGCCCCCTCTGCGGCAGCACCGAGCACCCCTTCGCCGAGAACGCGCCGGTGCACGAGGCCCTCAGGGACCTCCAGGAGACCCTCCGCCTGGCTGAGCTCAAGCTCCAGGCACAACAACAGCAGGTCAACGACACCGCCAGCGACCTGAGCACGCAGCGCAAGCTCCTGGCCCAAGAACAGAAGACGCTCCAAGCCGCGCAGACGCAGGACCAGAGCCTCCGCGACCAGCTCCAGACGCTCACCGAACAGACCCCGGCGGCCGCGGATCTCCAGAGCTGGGAGGCCGACCTGAGCGCGCGCCTTGGGACCCTGGAGCAGCTCAAGGCCAAGGCCCGCAGCTCCCAGGCAAGACTCGAGACCCTGCAGTCCGAGCTGGAGGCGGCCCAGCGCCAGACCCAGCAGGCGCAGGCTCACGCGGACAAGGCCGCCCTGGACCTCGAACGGGCGCGCGCTCAGGCGCAGGACGCCCAGGACACCCGCGCCCAGCTCGACAGCATCAAGCGGCAGCTCCTGCGCGCCATGGAGGGCTTCCCCGGGAGCTGGCGCGCTCGCTTGGAGGCCGACCCCGGCCCTCAACTCCAGGAGTGGGAGGCCCAGCTCCCCGAACTCCGCGCCGCAGCCGACCGACTGGAGAGCGCCGAGGAGCACCTGCGCACCAGCGAGCCCGAGCACGCGGCCCTCAAGGAGCGCCTGGCGGGCAGGCAACAAGCCGTTCGGGACGCAGCGCAGGCCCTCGCCGAGGCCACCACCGAGCTCAACACCCTCCAAGGCCGCTTCGATGCGCTGGCCGTTCCGGACCCAGACAAGACCCAGACCGAGCTCAAGGCGAAGGAAGCGAAGCTCGTCGGAGAGCTCACCGACCACCAGCGGACCCTGGCCAGCACCCGAGAGGAGCTCAGCGCCGCCCGCGCCAAGCAGAGCTCCCTCCATGAGCAGCTTTCCGACCTGCAGGAGCAGTCACAGCGCCACCAGGCCAGCCTCGCCAGCGCTCTGGAGCACTCCCCACTGGACCTCCCAGGCCTCACCCAGCTCCTGGGGGAACCCCAGGAGTCCCAGAGCGCGCGGAAGCAGCGACTCGCGACGCTGGACAGCAGCCTGAGAGCCGCCGAACAGACCTTGGCAGAGCGAAAGAGCCGGCAGACCGAGCACCTGGGCGAGGCGCCTCCGGCCCCAGAGTGCGACCAGGACGCCGTCCAGAGCGCCCTGGGACAGCAGCGTCAGCAGCTCGCCCAGCTCCAGCTCCAGCTCCGCACCCACGCCGAGGCCACCGAGCGCTCCGAGCAGCTCCAGACCGCCCTGCGCGAGCGGCGCAAGGCACACAAGATCTGGGCCCAGCTCAAGGCCACCATCGGCAGCGCGGACGGCAACGCCTTCCGGGAGTTCGCCCAGGGGCTGACTCTGGAGACCCTGCTCCAGCACGCCAATGCGCATCTCGCCGACCTCGCCCCCCGCTACCGCTTGGCCCGGGTCCCTGGACAGGACCTCGACCTGCAGATCCTCGACCAGGCCCTCGCCGGAGAGCCCCGCAGCGTCGCAACCCTCTCCGGCGGCGAGAGCTTCCTGGTCAGCCTCGCGCTGGCCTTGGGCCTGGCCAGCCTCAGCGGCTCCAAGACCCCGGTCGGCACGCTCTTCATCGACGAGGGCTTCGGCAGCCTGGACCCCAAGAGCCTGGACACCGCCCTGGCTACCCTCGAGGCCCTCCAGGCCGGCGGCAGACAGGTCGGCATCATCAGCCACGTGGCGGGCATCGGCGACCACATCGGTGTACAGGTCCAGGTCCTCCCGCTGGCCCCCGGCCGCAGCCACGTGGTGCTCCCCTCATGACCCTGCTCCTGCTGTCAATGCTCGGCTGCGGACGCCGCATCCACGCCAGCTCCGGCGACGCCGAGGCCTGGCCCGAGCTCCTCGCCCAGGCCGTCGATGAACAGGGGCTGGTGGACTACGCGCTGCTCAAGCAGGAGCGCCCCACCCTGGAGGCCTACGTCCACTCCCTCGGGCAGGTGGCCCCCCTGGAGCCCGACCAGGCCTTCGCTCGCGGGATCAACGCCTACAACGCCTTCGTCCTGCTGGGCGTGCTCGACCAGGACATCCAAGGCAGCGTCAGAGACCTCTCCTTCGGGGTCTTCCCGGCCAAAGGGGTGGCCTTCTTCGGCGGCCTGCGCTTCCAGTTCCAGGGGAGCTGGGTCAGCCTCAACAAGCTGGAGACCCGCGGCCTGCGCCAGAGCTTCGACGACCCGCGCGTCCACGCCGCCATCAACTGCGCGTCCATGGGCTGCCCGCCCCTGTCTCCCACCCTCTACACCGGAGAGGACCTCGACCAACAGCTCGACGCCGCCATGCAGCGCTTCGTGGCTGAGCGGAACCGGATCGAGGGCGACACCGCGGTCTTCTCCTCCATCCTGGACTGGTTCCAGGAGGACTTCGTCGGGCCGGACGGAGACCCGAGCGGCCTCTGCCTCGCGCTCGCCCCCTACGACCCGGCCTATGCGGCCCTCCACGAGCAGGGCTGCCCCCACCGCTTCGAACCCTACGACTGGTCCCTGAACCAGCAGGCGCCCTGATGCACCCCCACCTGCAAGCCCTCCAGCGCGCCCTGGAAGACGAGAGCGCCTACCGCAAGCGGGAGCTTGAACGCCAGCTCTCCCTCAGTCTCGACCAACGCGTCGCCGAAGGCGTGAGCTGGCCACCTCTGCAGGTCGTCGACATCGAGTGGACCCGCCGGGGCCCTCGCCTGCTCCTGGAGTCCGGCGCCCCCCTGCACGAGGGCCTCGACGCCGGCGCGCCCATCACCCTCTCGCCCCCCGCCCGCGTCTCCGGTCTGCCCGGGACCCTGCTGGAGGTGGAGGGGAGGCTTGCGGTGGTCCAACTCTCCGGGGACCAACTCCCGGACTGGGTGGAGCAGGGACGCGTCGTGGTCTCCCAGCGCCCAGACGAGGACACCCTGGCCCTGCTCAAGGCCACACTCCAGCGCGCGGAGCTGAGCGAGGGCCCCCTCAAGGCCCAGCTCCTGGGCGCCCCCCTCCCCGAGCCCGAGCCCCAGGTCACCCTGCCCGGCCTCAACGCCGCGCAGACGACCGCCGCCGCGGAGGCCCTGGGCAGCCCCCACCTCGCCGCCATCCACGGGCCCCCCGGCACTGGAAAGACCACCACCCTGGTGGCGATGGTGCAGCACCTGGTGGCGCAGGGGCAGCGGCCCTGGACCCTCGCGGACTCCAACGCCGCGGTCGACCACCTCGCGCTCAGCCTGCACGCCGCCGGGGTCAAGGTGCTGCGCCTGGGGCACCCCGCCCGAATGCGGCCCGAAGCGCGCCCCCTGGGCCTCGAGGCCGCCCTGGCAGCCGGCCCCTACGCCAAGGCCCTGGAGCTGCTGGACAAGGACATCCGCAAGGCGGCTCAGGAGTCCCGCTGGCGGGATCGACGGGCCCTGCTCCGGGAGCACCGGCAGCTCCGTCAGCAGGCCCGGGACCAGGCCATGTCCTCCGCTCAGGTCCTGGCCCTCACCCTCGGTACCCTGTTGCGGCGCGCCGACCAGCTCCCCGAGGCGCACACCGCCCTGGTGGACGAGGCCACCCAGGCCATCGAGCCCCTCCTCTGGGCACTCGTCCCGCGTGTCCAGCGCCTGATCCTCCTGGGCGACCCCCACCAGCTCGGCCCGGTGGTCACCCAACCCGGCAACCCCCTGGAGCGCTCCCTGCTGGATCGCTTGCTCCAGGAGCAGCGCCTGACCCTCTCCATGCTGGAGATCCAGCACCGCATGGGGGCCCCCCTGGGCAGCCTCGTGTCCCCCATCTACGGCCCCAGCTACCGCCCCCACCCCGCCGTCGCGGACCGCAGCCTCTGTGACCTGGTGAAGGCCCCCCCGGACTGGGCCCGCCGAGGCGTGTTCTTCCTGGACACCGCGGGCGCCGGCTTCGAAGAGCGGCTGGATCCCCGCAGCAAGAGCACCGAGAACCCAGACGAGGTCCGCGTGCTCGCCGAGCTCTGGCGTCAGCTCTCCCTGGCGGGTGTGCAGCCCGAGCAGTGTGTGGCCCTCACGCCCTACCGCGCGCAGGTCGATGCCCTACGCAATCACCCTGACCTCGCCGGCATCCGATGCGCCACGTTGAACGCATGGCAAGGCCGGGAAGAAGAGGTGGTCCTCTGCAGCTTCGTGCGCTCCAATCCCCTCGGAGATCTGGGCTTCGTCCGGGACATCCGCCGACTCACCGTCGCATTGACCCGGGCAAAGCGGCTCTTTGCCGGAGTGGGAGACAGCGCAACCCTCAGCAATCACCCGAGATTCGCCCAGCTCGTCGACCAGATGATCGAGCTCGACGCCCTGGACACGATCTGGTCTGAACCGTGGCTGGGCCTGCATTCGTAGCGATCTGAGTTCCTCCCTCGCTTTTTTTTTGCCGCGGGTGAAACCCAGCGCTCAGACCCGCCGTTATGAGGGCCCGGAATCACCGGGAAACCCGAGAGAATCACACAGTTCAGGAGTCCTCAACATGGGCGCTATCGCAGGTCTACTCATCGCAATCGGAATCGTCGTCGCCATCTTCGGTGGCTACAAGACTTGGCAGGCCAAGAAGCTCGCTGGCGCCCCCCTGGGCAAGACCGGCGAGATCGTCTCCAAGGGCGACGAGGTCTCCGGCGAGAAGGGCGCAATCTCCGCTGAGGGCGACGTCAGCGTGCCCAAGCCCCTCATCTCCCCCGTGACCAAGACCGAGTGCCTCTACTACGAGCTCAAGGTCGTGGGCACCTGGAAGGACGGCGACAGCACCAAGTCCAAGACCTACGTCGAGGAGAAGATCGCTGCCGGCTTCACCCTGGACGACGGCTCCGGCCCCGTCCCCGTCGACGCCTCCCAGGGCGGTGACTTCGACAACCTCGAGAAGACCTTCTCCGAGACCAAGAAGGAGGGCCTCTTCGCCGACCTCAAGTCCGCCGTGGGCAAGGGCGAGCCGATGATGTTCGGCGAGTACGCCTTCGAGAACCCCCCCATGTCCAAGGCCGACAAGTTCGAGTGCACCGAGAAGGTCGTCAAGGTCGCTCCCCGCATGTACGTCTGCGGCAAGCACGCCGAGGGCGTCATCACCTCCCCCGGCTGGACCGGCCTCATCATGAGCAACAAGAGCCGTGACGAGCTGCTGGGCTCCACCCAGGACACCGCCAAGAAGACCCTGATCGGTGGCGGAGTCGCTGTCGGTGTGGGCGTCCTGCTCGGCATCATCAGCGCCTTCATCGGCTGATTCGCCGAGGCCTCCGGGCCCACGCACCCAAGAGGGCGCCTCCTTGGGGAGGGGCCCTCTTCCATTTTCGGGGCTACCTTGCCCACAAGGCAGGACCCATGAACGACGCCGACTGGCTCCGAAAGCACCTGCGCGGAAAGGTGCAGCGAGCGCGCGCCAAGCTCCCGCAGGGCCAGGCCAGCGCCGCCCCCCCCGATCCCCAGGCCCTGAGCGAGCGGCTCAAGCGCCGGGTACACCGCGCCGTCGAGCGCCTCGGTCGCCGCCCCAAGGATCCTGAGAACTGACGCCAAGCGAGCCCCAGGCGTTCAAGCCCCGCGCGCCTCCAGCCACGCCTCCAGATCCGCCAAGGCCGCGCCAAGCTCCGGGGCGACCACATACGCAGGCTGGAAGGCCGTCGGGTCGTAGTCCATCACCGCCACCCGCGCCAGGTCCCAGGGGACCCGCTCCACCGCCGGCGACAGCGCGTGCTCCAGCTCCCCGACCGAGGACAGCAGCCCCGCGCCCCAGGCCTTGACCTCTCCCGCGTCGTGGACCAGCCCGAACTCCAGTGTGTACCAGTAGATTCGCGTCAGGGCCGCCACCAGCTCGTCCCCGGCGGTGGCCGCGACCTTCCCAAAGCGCCGAGACACCCGCGCGATCCCCGGGTGCAGCAGGCTCGCCGCGTGCCCCACCAGCTCGTGGACCACGTCGGGCTCGGGCGTGTAGAAGGGCCGGCTGTGGTGTCGGATGTACTGCGTGGACAGGAAGATCCCCCGCCCCAGGTGCTCCAGGAAGCTCTGCGGGGTGACCAGCCCGGCCACCGGCTCCATCCGGAACCCCGCCGGCCCCAGGCGCGCATTGACCGCCTCCAGTTGGGGGATCTGCAGGCGATCCAGCCCCAGGCGCGCGTCGACCTCCAACAGCTCCCGGTGGACGCCCCGCGCGTGTACCGGCGCGAGCGCTCCCAGGACCTCCCGCCAGACCCCGTGCTCCTGCTCCGTGTAGGGCGCCTCGGGGACCGGCTGGCCGGCGCGGTGTCCCAGCGCGATGCGGGCGATGGCGTCCCGCCGCTGCCTGTAGGTCAGGTCCCGAAAGCCGGGGTGGTCGGGGTCCAGTGCGACGAGGTGCAGATCCATACCCAGCACATGCTCACCCGCGCGCGTCCGTGCAAGGCCCGGCCCCCTGTTGTCTACTGGCGGCATGGGTCTCCGCGATCGCCTCAAAAAGCGCGTCCAGCGCGCCTTGGGCTCCAACAAGCCACAAACCGCCCCGCCGCCGCCTCCCCCCAAGCGGCCGCGCGCCAAGGCCGTGTACCGCGACCCGGACGCCGAGCTCCCCCTCGCCGTCGAGCAGGCCCTGGAGGAAGAGGTTGGGCTCCCCTCCCCCCTCCCGACCCCACCTCCTGAGCCCGAGTCGGCCCCCGCGCACCCCGCCGATCCTCCCATCAGCGAGGACACCGAGGCGCCCACCACGGACATCGAGGCCCCCCAGGATCCCCTCCCGAAGCCCCCCATCAACGAGGACACCACCTTCACCGTCCGCCTCTTCAACGCATCCGAGGGTCTGGACGTGGAGATCGAGGCCTACGCCGGCGAGTTCATCCTGGACGCCGCCGACCGCCTGGCCGTGGACCTGCCCAGCTCCTGCCGGAACGGCGGCTGCACCGTGTGCGCAGGCCGCCTGGTGCGCGGGAGCATGGAGATGGAGGAGCAGTACGTGCTGGAAGACGAGCACCTGGACCAGGGATTCAGGCTCCTCTGCTGCGCCGCGGTGACCTCGGATGCGGAGATCGAGACCCACCAGGACGAGGTGGTGGCGTGATCCGGCGCACCCTCAAGGGCCTCGCTCGGAGGATCCTGCGGCGTCCCAAGGCGCCGGAGCCCGCCCGGTCCAAGGCGGTGGACCCTCAAGTTGCGCGCACCCCCAAGCCCCCTGTCGTCCTGGAGGATGAGCCGGAGCCGGTGGACCTGGAGATCGACGCCGGGGACCTGCAGGACTGGATCGACGCGGAAAAGGAGTTCCTGATCCTGGACATCCGGGAGCCCTACGAGCTGCGCTCCGGGTTCGCCGAGGGGAGCCTGTGCATCCCCATGAACCACGTCCCCCAGCGCATCGACGAGCTGCGCGACCGCCCCACGCTGGTGGTCGTCTGCGCGGCGGGGGCCCGCTCCTTCGGGGTGGCGCACTACCTGCGGGAGCAGGGCATCGAGGACGCCTGGTCCCTGTCCGGGGGCGTCGGCGACTGCTACCGCCAGGGCTTCAAGCGGGTGCTGCCGGAGGACTGAGCGGGCACGCGCGATGCCCGGTCAGCCGCGGTGATAGGCTCCGTCCAACACACAGGAGTACACCGTGTCCGACGTCACCAAGATCTTCGAGTCCATGCCTGGCCGATACATCCCCGGAAAGGTCGCCAAGGCGATGACCTACTACTTCTCCGTGGGCGACGAGAAGTGGACCGTGGCCATGGACCCCGAGAAGTGCAGCGCCAGCCCCGGCAAGCCGGAGAACGCCGATGTGGTGCTCAAGTGCGACCCCAAGCTCTTCACGAACATGGTCCTCAAGGGCAAGATGCCCGGCCCGCTGGACATCGCGCGGGGCAAGATCAAGACCAACGACCCCAGCGCGCTGCAGAGCCTGATGACGGCCTTCAAGCCCGCCTGATCCAAGGGCTCAGGGGCGAACCCCGGGCTGGAGCTCCGCCGCGATGACGTAGTCGGAGCCCAGCCGGATCCCCCCGCTGGTCTCCGCCAGGATGCAGGCCCGCTCGCGCAGCTCAGCGATGTGGGCCGCCATGGCCTGTGCCAGCTCCGGGTCCCGGAAGAAGCGCAGCTTGGACTGCGCCACGTCGAGCTGCCGGTTGATCTTCGAGGCCCGGTAGACGATGGGCAGCTCCCAGCTATCGAGCACGCGGTAGCCGCTCTCCTGGAGCTTCCGGACCACCCACTGCTGCGGGTACTCGCGGTAGCAGCGGTGTTGCGCCAACAGGATGCAGGCGTCCCGGAGCCTGGCCATCTCCAGGATGGCCTGTCCCCCAGCGTCGGGGGCCGCATCGGGCAGGGGCTCCATGCCCACAAAGTACAGGCGGCCACCCACGTGCCGCCGCAGCCGGCCAAGCAGCCTGTCCTGGAAGTAGGGCGCGAAGCCCTCGACCGCCCCCAGCAGGTAGTCCGCCAGCACGACGTCAAAGCGCTCGCCGTGCAGCAGCGTGGGGTCTTCCCAGTTCCCGGCCAGCGCGCGGTCCTGCGGCCGGAGGGAGGCGCTGAGTCGCTCAGCGCGCGCGGGCGCTCCCGTCACCAAGGTGAGGGACTCGGTGGGGAGCGTGCGCAGCCAGCCCAGGGAGTGGTCCCCGGTGCCGGCGTCCAGGACCCGCCCCCAGCGCGCATCGGCGTGGAAGCGCTCGATGCCGTCAAAGAGCAGGTCCTGGGAGGGCACGGATCAGCTCCGGGGGAAGTCGAAGTCCAGCTTGAGCAGGACCTCGTCCTTGATCAGGTCGTCGGGCTTGCCGGCGTAGGCGATGCCCCAGACCTTGCGGTTCATGGTGAACTCGGCGTCCATGGTGACCTTGTCGTCGGCGACGACGATGTCAGCCGGGAAGGTCAGCTCCTTCTTCTGGCCGCGCAGGTCCAGGATGCCGACGACGGTGTACTTGCCGTCCTCACCCTTGGTGATGCTGGTCGCGTCGAAGCTGGACTCGGGGTAGGTCGCGACGTCGAAGAAGTCGCCGTCCTTGAGGTGCTTGGTGAGCTTGTCGGCGTCGGCCCAGGTGGAGTTCATGTCGACCACGAACACCACGTCGGTGGGCTCGCCCGCGTCGTTCAGCACCACCGCGCCGTCGAAGTCCTTGAAGCCGCCGTCATGCTGGCCGGTCACCTTGGCGCCGACGAAGCCGATGCTGCTGCTGGCCTTGTCCACCTTGACGCCGTCAGCGGGCAGGGCGGGGGCGGCGGCGGCCTCAGGGGTGGGCGCGGAGGAGGCGGGCGCCTCGACTTCCTTGACCTCGGCGGCGGGCTTGCCGTCCACCTCGGTCTTGCAGGCGGTCAGGGCGATGAGGGAGAGGGCGAGGACTGCGGCGTTGCGCATGGGTCTCCTTTTCGGGGGGGTCCCCCACTTGATTCCTGCTGTCAATAACAGACATGCAGCCCCTGCAATAGCCCAAATCCTGCACAGTCCTTTCACCACAGCACGCAATATTGCAGAGCTGCCACAGAACTTCCGAAGATCTGAAGGCCCAGCCGCTCAGGGAATCGCTTGGAGTTCCCGCACCTTGATCAGGCCCTCCTCGCTGCCCAGCTCAACGCAGAGCCGCAGCTTGCTGGCGCCATCTGGCACCTCCAGCGGGACCTCGATCTCCTTCCAGTCCGGGACCGAGCCCACCGCCTGGTCGACCACCTGCATGGTGCCGTCCAGGTAGCTGCCGTCCTGCGCGAAGAAGCGCACCTGGAGCTGTCCGGCCATGTCCTCGCGGGAGACGTCCACGTAGCGCCAGCTCGCCTTGACCTTCTTGAGGCCGTCCACGGGGGTGCGCTCGGCGTCGCAGGCCTTGACAGACCGCTGCCCGGGGGCCGCCTTCATCACGAGCTGGCCGCTGGGGAACTCCACCTTGTCCTGCACCTTGGCGGGGGCGATCTGCCAGCGCTCGGGGTCATCGACGCTCGCGGACGCCGAGGGCTTGTTCCCCGGCTTGTCGCTCCCCCCATCGGCCACGGGCCCGCCTGGCCCATCCTGCTGGCCCTTCTCCGGGGGCTTGTCCTTGACCGCCTGTGCGCCCTTGCCGGGCTTGGCCCCGACGCCGTCCAGGGCGTACAGGCTCAGCTCCGGATCCTGGGCATTCAGGTCCAGCATCCAGCCGGTGTAGCCAAAGGTCTGGACGGGCGTCTGCTCCTTGTACCAGGCCACCGCCCGGTCCGTGGCCTTGCCCTTGATCGGCGTGTTCCGCGTCCCGCTGACCTTGAGGCGCGTGCCCCCCAGCACGTGGGTCGCGCCGGCCTTGGCCCAGCCCTCGGGGCCGTCGTTGAACTTGACCGACACCCACTCCAGCCCGTCCAGGTCGGACTCCGCGATGCGCAGCTCCTGGGGGACGGCGACCACCCAGCCGGCGGCTTGCTCTCCGTGCAGCCACTCCGCCATCTCGCTGCGGGAGTCCTGCAGGTTCTCCCGGGTGTTCAGGGTCTGCTTGACGCCGAACACCGCCGGGACGAGAACGACCCCCAAGGCGACGCGGCCCAGCATGACCTCGCGGGCGCCCCCGAAGCGCTGCCCGAGCTTTTGGTAGATGGCGTGGAGGCCAACGGCCGACAGCAGTGCAAAGCCGGGCACGAGCACCACCAGGTTCCTCTTGAAGAAGACCGTGGAGCCGCTCATGTAGGCCATGTACGCCAGGGGGAAGGCCGCAACGACCGCGACGGGCCGCCAGCCGAGCTGCTTGATGGCAAAGGGCAGCCCCAGCAGCCCCAACAGCCAGATGGGGAGGTAGTCCCAGCCCAGGGAGCGGAACATGGCCAGCAGGTGGGCGGGGCCAGGCTCGATGGACGCGGTGCCGTGCCCCCGCTGCATGTAGTGGTTGACCTCCTTGGCCATGTCGGTGAGCGCGAGCTGCGGCTCCACCAGGGCGAAGGGCATGGTCAAGACGAACACCACCATCGCCAGCGGGACCAGCGCCAACCCCAGGCCCAGCCGCTGTTGACGGCGCTCGGAGATCAGCCACGCGGTCAGGGGGGTGACCGCGCCGACCGCGGCGTTGTACTTGAAGCCGATGGCCAGGCCCAAGGCGACGGCGGCCAGCAGATAGTCGCGGGGGTCACCGCGGGTGTAGACCCAGGCGGAGGCGAGCATCAGCAGGGAGACGGCCATCGAGGTGGGCACGTCGACCGTGATGTAGGCGCCGTGCACGATGCTCACGGGCGAGAAGGCCAGCATCACCGCGGCGAGCAGCCCCACCGACGTGCCGAAGAGACGCCGACCCGTCAGGAAGGTGAACCCCACGGCCAGAGCGCCCATCAGCCCGGTGATCTTGCGGCCCCGGCTCCAGATGTGGGCGTCGCCGACGGTGTGGACCAGGTTGTCCTCCAGGCCCGTCGGGATCTCCGCCAGGGGGATGAACGCGCTGTCCCCCACGCGGTCCAGGTAGCCAAGCGCCGCGCCCACCGCCTGGATGTACATGGGGAGCGAGGGGTAGTGGAACCAGTGCGGGTTCAGGTCGCCCGACTGGAGCATCTCGATGCCCTTGTTGATCAGCTTGGGCTCGTCCGGGTGCCAGCAGTAGGGAAGCCCAGCGTCCGCACCCTGAAAGCGCAGCCACGCGGCGATGACCACCAGCACCCCGAAGACGACGCCGGGGCGCTGATCGGCGAGCTTCAAGGCCCGCATCAGGAGGCTGCCCCCACCGTCGGCCTGTGTGTCCCTGTCCTTCGGCTCATTCATGGCCCAAGCATAACCCCGCCTGTGACCTGTGGGTTGTCAATCGCTCGCTCGCCGCCCCTCGCTGCCCCAAAGAGACGCTTCAGCCTCCATTTCGTCACAGACAAGGGACTTCGCCGTGTAGCTTGACGTGTCTACCCTACGCCACACAGGAGAGACGAAGGATGCTCGACGTACTGCTGCTGAACGCCGACTACACCCCCGTCCGGGTCCTGGACTGGCAGCGGGCGGTCGGCCTCTTGTTGGACGACAAGGCCTACATGGTCGTCGACTACGAGGGGCGCCTGATCCGCTCCCAGACCATGGTCCTGCCCTGGCCGGCGGTGGTCACCCTCACCCGCTACGCATCGCACCGGGGCAAGCTGCGCTTCAACCGCAGCAACGTCCTGGCCCGCGACGCCTGGACCTGCCAGTACTGCGGGGTGCAGCCGCACAACCACCTGGGGCAGATCGCCCGCAGCCAGCTCACCCTGGACCACGTCGTCCCCCGCGCCCAGGCGCGCCGCGGCCAGGTGCGTCTGCCCTGGAGCGGGAAGGTGGTGCCGGTGAGCTCCTGGGAGAACCTCGTCGCTGCCTGCCGCCCCTGCAACCAGCGCAAGGGCGCCCGGCTCCCCGAAGAGGCCCAGATGCCCCTGCGCACCATCCCCCGAAAGCCCAGCGCGTACGAAGGGATGCAGCTCTTGTTCGCCCGACGCAGCGTGCCCGAGGAGTGGAAGGACTTCCTGCCACAGGCGGCTTGAGGGCGCCAAAGGTACACTCCCGCCGTGACCCCCACCCTGCTGTATTGCGCCTCCAAGGCGGCCTCCGAGCTCAAAGACCAGCTCGGGGGCCTCCCCTTGGACCTCCACGTGGCCCACGACCGCGCCGGCGCCCTGGCCCTGGTCGAACAGCACCGCCCCGCGCTCGTCCTCGCCACCCTGGAGCGCGAGGCCTTGTCGCTGCGGCACGCACTCCACGGCGCCGACCTCGTCATCCTGGGCCCCGACAACCCCGAGCTCGTGCGCCGCACCCTCCGAGCGGGCGCCGCCGACTGGCTGACCCTGCCCATCCGGCGCTCCGACGGGACCCGCATGCTGAGCGCCCACCTCAAGCGCAAGGAGAGGAGGAGCTCTGCGGCCCTGCTCACTGCGTCCACAACCCTCGACGCCGTGTCGGTGGTCGTACGCCGGCTCAAACCCGGTCCCACCCGCGAGGAGCTGTCGTTGCTGCTCCGCTACGGCCGGGTCCTGCTGCGTCAGGACGCCCGGTTGGGCAGCGTCGTGGCCGCAGCCGCCTCCGCCGCGCAGCTCGTGGAGGCCAAGACCCCGCTCCGGGTCAGCATCCAGTCCGACCCCGACCTGCCCCCCGTGCCCATGTCCACCTCCGAGCTCGGGCGAGGCCTGCTGGAGATGATGCTCTCCGCCGCCGACCAGGGCGCCCAGCGCGCACAGCTCACCGCGATCCGCCTGCGGGACACCGTCCAGATCGACCTCTCCAACGACGCCCCCCTGGCCATCAGCAGCCGCTTCTCCATCGGCTCACTGCGCGGGCGGGTGGAAGACCTGGGCGGCAACGTGGAGCTCACCTCCACCTCGGGCACCGGCTTCCAGGTGCAGATCAGCCTGCCGGTGGCCGACTCAGCATAGGCCCCAGCAGGCCCCGGGCGGCCTCACTGCGCGCCCCCTTCAGCGGCGGCCCGAACCCAACACAGGCCTTGCCCTCAAGCGGAAGCTGCGGCCGCGCGCTCCCCAGGTACACCCGCTCGTGCCCCGGCAGCAGCACGTCCAGAGGCTCGCTGCGGATCTCGATGCGCCCCGCCGCCTCCTGCAGCTCCGGAAAGCGCCGCGGATCCAGCCAGCTCCACTCCAGCCCCTCCAGGCTGTGCAGCTCCCCAAAGAGCAGCCAGGCCAGCGCCCCACAGCGCCGCGCCGTGCCCCGCTCCAGCATGTCCTCGACTTGCAGGCGCAGCCCAGGCAAGGGTTGCAGTCCATCCAGAAGCCGCCAACGTAGGGACCCGCGTAGTCCGGCGAGCAGATCCGCTTCCTCCTCCTCGAAGAGCCCCGCCCCCGCTGGCCAGAGGCGCTGCAGCACCGGACGGATCCGTGCCAGGCGCCGCTCCAGCCCCCCGTTGTCCATCAGGCCGATCCGCAGCGTCCCCTCAAAGCGGTCCCAGTAGCGGCGCGTCGCGGCCGGCAGGCTCCCCCGGAGCTGGTGGTAGATGTGCACCCGCCGCCCCGCCTCCAGGCGCCCCATCAGCTGCAGCGCCTCCACGTGGGAGAGCTGCGCGGCGGCGCACTTGAGGGCCAGGAGCTGCCGCGCGGGCTCATCCCCGACGGCGACCACGTGCGCCCCAGAGAGCGCGAGCTCCAGGGCGACCTCCCCCCCATCAATGTGGCAGAGCACCCGACCCTGCCCGCCGATCTCCTGGGCCACCCGGCTCGGATCCCCCCAGCTCCAGGCCTGCCGCAGGTCGGGGTCCAGGCGGGTGCGCGAGCGAGGCCGCAGGTGTCGGGAGTTCAGCGGCACTCAGGGCACCAGCGGGAAGACCCTGACCGGATCCCCGGAGACCGCGATCGCCGGCTCGGCGCCCCGCAGGAACACCGCGCTCCCCTGCTCGCTCACCGTCCCCACCACCGTGTCGTGCCAGCCCAGCGCGTCCGGCTGGAGCAGGTGCACGCTGCTGGTCCCCACCAAGAGGATGCGCCCGTCCATCACCTGGATGTCGCGGATCGAGTAGTCGCCGGGGAGCTGGGTCAGAGTGCGCTGCGCGCTCCAATCAGGCCCCTCGAAGAGCCCCAGCCGCGCCACCGCCTGCTGCCCGTAGGCGTAGTGCCAGCCGTCTCCCACCAGCAGCTCCTCGGCGCCGTCGCCGTTCAGGTCCGCCGCCCGCAGCGTGCGCACGCCCCGAAAGCTCCCCAGGTCCCGGACCTGGGCCCCGTGCACCTTGAGATCCCCGTCAGACTTGGGCGTGTCCCCATAGATCCGCCCCACGACCACCTGATCCCCGACCGGAAGCTGCTGCACGGCCAGGTTCCCCTGATGCACCGGCTCCACCGCCCCGTCGACCAGCCAGCCGCCCGCCACCTGCGTGCCCTCCGTGAACAGCGCCACCCAGATGCGCCCGTCGATCACCCGCAGATCCGGCACCTGCGCGCGCCCACCCGCCTGCTCCAGCAGCAGCTCCGTCCCCTCGTCGTCAACCGACCAGATCCGAACCGGCGCGCTGCGATCCGCCCGCCCCACGCCCGTGGCCACCAGGAGCTCCTCCCGGCCGTCGCTGTCGATGTCTCCCCGCGCCCAGGCCTGCCAGGTCCCCCCAAGCTCGGCGCTCTGGCCCTCTCCCCAGCTCAGGGTCCCGCCAGCGAAGCGGTACAGCGTGTCCTCGCCGTCACCGTCTGTGTCTGCTGCTGCGAGGGCCTCGGCCGCCGGAAGTTGGGCCTCCAACCCCAAGGACACCACGGTCCCCTCCCCCCTCTGTGGACTCTGGGTGCAGGCGAGGAGCGGCGAGAGCAGCGCGAGTGTCGAGAGCATGTGGAGTCCTATCGGGGCCAGGCTCGGGAGGGTATGGTGGCTGGGTCGAGGCGCCAAGTGAACGCAGGACCTGAACAGGAAGAACAGACTCCGACCTACGCCGTCCACGAGGAAGGCGGGCAGGTCCTGTCCCTGTCTCTGCAGCCCGTCACACCGGAGCGCATGCTCGAGGCCCTGCGCGATCTGGGCGGGGAGCTCACCTCCTTGGGGGATGGCGAGTACCTGCTGGCTGACCGCCCCCTGTCCGAGGCCGAGCGCGAGGCCCTGCCGGGCAGCGTGATGGTGGCCCCGGAGCTGCTCCCAGACACCGCCCGCGTGGCGGTGCACCTGAACCCGGACGGGCACGCGGTGGTCTACGGCCGCTCCCGGGAGGACCTCGCCCACTTGCTGCTGCCCCTCTTCGAAAGCCTGGGCGACCTCACCGAGCCCACGCCCCCCCAGGATGGCCTGCTGGAGCTGATCCAGCCCGGCGACTGGGATAGCTGGGTCGAGCTGCAGCGCCTCGAGCACGCCCGCCACAAGGTGCTGCACCTGCGCGTGCGTACCCTGGGGCAGACCCTCCACAGCACCCGCTGGATCGCCCCCGCCCACGGTGGGGAGTGGCGGACCGGGTGGTCGTGGTAGCGCCCGAGCTCATCGACACCCCGGACGCCCTCGAACAGCTCCTCCAGCGCCTGGAGAGCGGGATCGCGGCCGGGCGGACCGTCGCCATCGACACGGAGTTCCACTCCGAGTTCCGCTACCGGCCTCGGCTGATGCTGATCCAGCTCCGCTTGTCGGACCAGGCCCCCGTGCTCGTGGATCCGCGCGCGCTGGGGGATCTCCGCCCGCTGGGTCGGGTCCTCTCCCGGGGGACCCTGCTCTTCCACGCCCCGGGCCAGGACCTCCCCCTGCTCCAGAGCGACCTGGGCCTCCGGCCTCAGGCGGTGATCGACACCCAGGTCCTGGCCGGCTTCGCCGCTCTGGGCTTCCCGCGCTCCCTGGGCGAGCTCATCCGCGAGGTGCTGGACATCGCGCTCCCCAAGCAGTCCACCCTCTCCGACTGGAAGCAGCGCCCGCTGTCCGCCCAGCAGATGGCCTACGCCGCCGACGATGTGCTGCACCTGCACGCCCTGGAGGCCGCCCTCACCGCCCGGCTCTCCCCTGAGTCCCGCGCTTGGGCCGCCGAGTGCACCCAGGAGCGGATGGAGAGTGCGCTCTCCCCGGTCCGCTTCGATCAGGCCTGGCGCCGGCTGGGGGCCGCCCGGGTGCTGCGCGGCGCCGATCTGGAGCTCCTGCAGGCGATAGCGGCCTGGAGAGAGCAGCACGCCTTCGAGGCCAACCAGCCTCCCCACCAGGTCCTGTCCAACGGACTCCTGCTCGATCTGGTGCGGCGCCGCCCTCAGAGCACCGCGCAGATGGCGGAGAACCGCCGCTTCCCCAAGCGCGTGATGCGAGACCACGGGGAGCCCCTGCTGGCCCTCATCCAAGCGCACCCCGAGCGCTACGAGCCCCCTGACCGCCGGCAGGAGGCCAGCCAGAACGTCCGGGAGCTGGCCTTCAAGGCGGCCGTGGCGCGTCGGGGGTTCGAGCTGGGGATCGCTCCTGAGCTGCTCACCCCCGGGGAGGATCGCGTGACCTTTAGAGACATGTCGAGACTTTCTGGGTGGCGTAAGACAGCGCTCAGGGAGCTCAACATCAACGTTTGAACCCTGGCTTTCCGCTCCATCCAGCGACCAGTGGTAAGCGAATGTCATGTTTTTTGTCTCCGAATGTCACGACTTCCCTTGCTCTGTCCGATTCCCTTGGGTACCTTCTGGGTGTGGGGCGACGGTCCCCCCGCTTGAAGCAAAGAAAACAAGCCGCGCTTGGCGGCGTAAGGAGTTCACAATGATCAAGGCATTCATTCAGGACGAGTCCGGCGCCACCGCTATCGAGTACGGCCTGATCGCCGGCCTGGTTGCCGTCGCCATCATCGCCGCCCTCACCGCCCTGGGCGGCTCCCTGGACACCCTGTTCAGCAACGTCGCTTCCACCGTGAACACCGCCGCTTCCTGAGCCACGCGGTGTGGGAGCCATCTCCCACACGGTCGAAGACAGAGAGAGGTCAGTCGCCAGCGCGACTGGCCTCTTTTCTTTTGTGTTCCGGGGGCCTGGGCCTGTTGGTGTAAGAAACCACCCCCTGAGAGTCTGTCGCTTGGGGACACTCCCCCCTGCATGCGCCTCCACGGCGCAATAGCTAGTCCTGGACCGCGCGGCGAAAGGGTCTGAAACCCCCGCACAGCACCCCGATGGGCCTATACTGGCCCGGACCTTGGAGACCCAGCATGCAGCAGCGTCAGCAGACCGGTGGCCGTGGACGCGCCTACATCTTCCTCGGCGTGTCCGTTGTCGCCGCCGCCCTGGCCGTCTTCCTGGTGGTCCAGCTCCTCCGGCGGGCGGAGAACCAGCTCGCGGAGGCCAGCAAGCCGCAGGAGACCGTCGACGTCGTCGTGGCAGCCCGCAACCTCTACATGGGCCTCCCCATCGGCGAGGACGACGTCGCGGTCGTCAAGCTGGTCCCTGAGATCGTCCCCGCGGACGTGACCTTCACCTCCAAGGACGCCGTGATGGGCCGCATCCCCAAGGAGCGGGTCCTGGCGCAGGAGATCCTCCGCGCTGAGCGCCTGGCCCGGGCCGAGTCCGGTGTGGGCCTCAACGCCCTCATCACCCCCGGAAAGCGCGCCGTCTCGATCGCCGTCAAGGCCGAAGAGGCGGTGGCCGGCTTCATCCAGCCCCTGAACTACGTCGACGTCATCGTGGTCATCAAGCCCGACGACAAGGAGGCCGTCAACTCCCGCGCGGTCTCCAAGATCCTGCTGCAGGGCATCAAGGTCCTGGCCATCGGCGACAGCATGCAGGGCAACTACGGCGACGAGACCGAGAAGGGCGACGCCAAGGGCAAGAAGGCCACCACCAAGAAGAAGCAGCAGAGCAAGTCTGCCGGGGTGGTCAAGGGCAAGCGCACCGTCACGCTGGAGGTCACCCCGGAGGAGGCCGAGCAGATCGCGCTGGCCCAGGCCAAGGGCGACATCGTGCTGGCGCTCCGGGCCGACATCGACATCAACCAGATCACCACCAACGGCAAGCGGGTGGACAGCCTGATCGGTCTGGACGACCCCGAGGCCGCGCCCCCCTCCCCCATCAAGCCCCGCACCGGCGGTCGGACCTCCCGCCCCACCAAGCCGACCACGGAGGCCCCTGCGGTGGGCGCCGAGGTGATCCAGGGCGACGACAAGACCGACTACACCGTCGGTGAGGACGGCCGGGTGATCGAAGAGGGCCGTCGCGGCCGTCGCTGAACCCCCCAAGCACTGATCCAAGGATGCAGCAGATGCGCGCAATGAAGGCAGCAGCAAAGGCGATTGTGCTGGGCATGGGCCTGGCGGTTGGGCTGGGAGCCACCCTGGCGCCCCAGACCGCGCAAGCACAGGAGGCCCGGAAGACCTGGCTCGAGGTCGAGGTCGGCCAGTCCACCATCCAGAAGAGCGGCCGCCCCTTCCACCGGGTGCTGATCTCCAACAACGAGGTCGCCGAGGTGCGCCTGTTGGAGGAGGGCCAGTTCCAGATCCGCGGCAAGGAGGTCGGCAGCACCGACCTCTGGATCTGGTACCGCGATGACGTGGAGCACCCCTCCGTCATCGAGCTCACCGTGCACCGCGACCTCTCGGACCTCGTCCGCCGCATCGGCGACATCGTCGGGGACAACGCGACCCCGCCCCGGGCCTACCCCATGGAGGGCCGCATCGTCCTGGAGGGCAGCGTCGCCGACCTGCCCACCCTGGAGCGCATCGCCGCGGTGGCCGCCATCTACGACCCCGAGTTCGTCAACCTCCTCACTGTCCGAGGAGACCACCAGGTCCAGCTCGAGGTCACCTTCGCAGAGGTCAGCCGCACCGCGACCCGCGAGATGGGCCTGAACTGGCTCTGGGGCAGCGAGACCTACGGCCCCGGCGTCATGACCGGCTCCGTGAACCCCGGCACCACCGGCGACCGCGCCAGCATCACCATGCCGGACGCCGTGGACGGCGACAACTTCCAGACCCTGGTCAACAGCGGCACCGCGCTCTCCTCCGGCAGCGGCGCCTTCGCCATCCCCCTGCTCCTGGGAGAGGGCGTCGACCTGGCCGCGATCCTCTCCGTGCTGGAGCAGCACGACATCACCAAGATCAAGGCCGAGCCCACCCTGGTGGTGCTCTCCGGTCAGGAGGCCGAGCTGCTGGCGGGCGGCGAGATCCCCGTCCCCGTGGCCCAGAACAACAACCGCATCACGCTGGAGTTCAAGGAGTACGGGGTCAAGCTCCAGTTCGTCCCCACCGTCCTGGGCGGCGAGGTGATCGACATGCGGATGTACTTCGAGGTCAGCGAGGTCGACAACAGCACCTCCACCCGGATCACCGGCATCGAGATCCCCGGCTTCCTCAGCCGCAAGACCTCCACCCACCTGCGGGTCCGGAACGGCATGACCTTCGCGGTGGCGGGCATGATCTCCGAGGGCATGCGCTACACCAAGTCCAGCATCCCCATCCTGGGTGAGATCCCGATCCTGGGCTCCATCTTCCGCTACACCAAGCACGAGCGGGACGAGACCGAGCTGATGATCTTCGTGACCCCCCGCCTTGTCCGCCCCATGGCGCCCGACGAGGTCCCCGCTCCCCCGGGCGCCTACGAAGACAACAACCCCAACGACTTCGAGTTCTTCCTCCTGGGAATGGACCACCGCGCCGGCTCCCGCACCTGGGATCCCAGCGGCCCCGTCGGCATGCAGCGATAGACGATGCGGAACTTCGGCAGCAGCAACTCGAACATCCTCATCGCCGGCGTCGATCGCACCGGCATGGGACAGCTCCGGGAGGCCCTGGGCGCAGACGCTGTGCTCCCTCCCGCGTCCCTGGACTACGACCAGGCCTACGGCGAGGCCCGCAGGGGGCGCCCGAGCGCCCTGATCGTCGGCTTTGACAACGACTACGAGGAGGCCGTCCGGCTGGGCAACGAGCTGAGCTCGGACATGCCCAACCTGACCCTGGTCGCCCTCAGCTCGGGCTCGGACCCCGACAAGATCCGCGCCGCCATGCGCGCGGGCTACCGCGAGTACGTGGTGCTGCCCGACGACGGGGATCTGCTGCGGCAGGCCGTCCACGAGGCGCTCTACAGCGCCGGGGACGACGCCGAGGACCGCGGTGAGATCATCGTCGTCTGCGGCGCCAAGGGCGGCGCAGGGTGCACCACCGTGGCGATCAACCTCGCCGCGGAGCTGTGCCCCATCCACCGCGTCGTCGCGGTGGACCTGAACTTCTCCATGGGCGACGTCGCCAGCTTCCTGGACCTCAAGCCCAAGCGCTCCATCGCGGACCTGCTCGCGGATCTGGACCGTCTCGATGAGCGCGTGCTGGCCGGCAGTGTGGCCGTGCACAAGTCCAAGGTGCACGTCATCGCGCAGCCCAACGAGATCGACGAGCAGGAGGAGATCAAGGGCGACAGCGTCCTGCGGCTGCTCCAGATCTCCGCGGAGTCCTACCAGTACTGCATGATCGACGTGGGCACCGCCTTGAACGAGGCCACCCTCACGACCATCACGGTCGCGGACATGATCCTGCTGGTGGCCTCGCCGGATGTCCCCTCCATCAAGAACGCCTGGCGTCGCCTGCAGCTCTTCGAGCGCATCGGCATCGACCGCAAGCGCGTCCGGCTGGTGATCAACCGCCACGAGAAGCGCTCCCAGCTCAGCGTCTCGGACATCGAGGGCAACCTCCAGACCAAGGTGGCGGCCGTCATCCAGAACGACTGGAAAACCGTGTCCCAGGCCGTGAACGAAGGGCGCCTTGTCCGAGAGGTCAACAAGAAGAGCCCCGTGGCCTCGGACATCTCCAACATGGTGTCCATCGTCACCGACGGCGACGAGTTCGTGGAGGCCGCCAACCCGGAAGAGAAGAAGGGCGGCGCCCTGAGCTGGCTGTTCAACTGAGCGCAAAGGAACGCAGATGGGAAGCTCAAGACTGATCGATCGCGTCCGAGGTGCCCAGCAGCGCTTCAAGAGCACGGCCCCCTCCGGCGGAGGCGGGACCCAGTCGAACGAGGAGTTCGACCGCATCAAGAAGCAGCTCCACCAGGAGCTCATCGAGTCGCTGGACTTCGACCAGGTCAGCCAGACCCCCCGCGAGGAGCTGGCGGCGCGCCTGCGCGCGACCCTCACCGAGCAGGTCGAGCTCCGGAACCTCCCCCTCAACCGGCTGGAGCGCGAGCGCCTGGTCGAGGAGATCCTGGACGACATCCTGGGCCTGGGCCCCCTGGAGCCCCTGCTCCGGGATCCGGAGATCAGCGAGATCCTGATCAACGGGCCGGACCACGTCTACGTCGAGAAGAAGGGCAACCTGCAGCGCTACCCCCTGCGCTTCCAGGACAACCGCCACCTCATGCAGATCATCGACCGCATCGTCTCCGCCGTGGGCCGCCGCGTCGATGAGACCACGCCGATGGTGGACGCTCGCCTCTCTGACGGCTCCCGCTTCAACGCCATCATCCCCCCCCTGGCGCTGGACGGCCCCACCGTCTCCATCCGTCGCTTCGGCACCGTGCCCATCATGGCCGAGGACCTCGTCGCGCTGGGATCCTGTCCCCGTCCAGTCCTCGAAGTGCTCCGGGGTGCTGTCGCCAGTCACCTGAACGTCATCATCTCCGGCGGTACGGGCTCCGGTAAGACCACCCTGCTCAACGTCCTCTCCTCCTTCATCCCCGAAGGCGAGCGCATCATCACGATCGAGGACTCCGCCGAGCTCCAGCTCCAGCAGAGCCACGTGGTGCGCCTGGAGACCCGGCCCGCGAACCTGGAGGGCAAGGGCGAGGTCAACCAGCGTGACCTGCTCAAGAACTGTCTGCGTATGCGGCCGGACCGCATCATCCTGGGCGAGATCCGTGGCAGCGAGGCCATCGACATGCTCCAGGCCATGAACACCGGCCACGACGGCTCCCTGGGCACCATCCACTCCAACACCACCCGCGACGCCCTCTCCCGGATGGAGACCATGGTCTCCATGGGCATGTCCAACCTCACGGACAAGACCATCCGCGAGATGATCGCCCGCGCGCTGCACGTCATCGTCCAGCAGACCCGTCTGCCCGACGGCACCCGCCGCATCACCGCCGTGACCGAGGTGCTGGGCATGGAGGGGCCGGTCATCACCACGCAGGACATCTTCGTGTTCGAGCAGACCGGCATCGACGAAGAAGGCAAGGTCCGCGGTCACTTCCGCGCGACGGGCACCCGCCCCAAGTTCGCCGACAAGCTCGCCCGGAACGGCATCCCCCTGCCCCCCGACCTCTTCCGCTTCCGAATGGAGGTCTGAGGTCCCATGAACAACGCCCTCCTCATCTTCATCGTCGTCGTGGTGTTCGCTGCGGTCATGATGGCCTTCCAGGGCTTCTACTGGTACCGGGTGACCCAGCGTGAGCAGGAGGCCAAGGAGCTCTCCCGTCGCCTGGGGACGGGCACGGGCTCAGGCGCCGAGGCCGAGCTGACCTTCACGCTCGACCTCAAGAAGGACGAGGAGTCGCTGGACTTCTTCGCGAAGATGGAGCGCGACCTCCAGCGCCGCCTGATGGCCGCTGGTGAGCCATACACCTTCCAGAACCTGGTCGTCCGCATGGTGGCGCTGGCGCTGGTCGGTATGGCCGTGCTGGGCGTGCTCTTCAAGAGCCTCCCCATCTCCCTCCTGGGGGGTGTGCTGGCCTACATCCCCCTGATGCTCCTCAAGTCGCAGGCGGACGCCCGCGGCGCGCGCATCACCGAGCAGCTCCCGGACGCGCTGGATCTGGTCGCCCGCTCCCTGCAGGCCGGCCACGGCATCGCCGAAGCCATGCGCGGCTGCGCCGAGGAGATGGACATGCCCATCTCCGGGGAGTTCGGCCTGGTCTACGAGCAGAACAACCTGGGCCGCGACTTCCGCGACTGCATGGAGGCCCTGGTCGCCCGGAACCCCAGCAACTTCGACCTCAAGATCTTCGCCTCCTCCGTGCTCCTCCAGCGCGAGACCGGTGGCAACCTCATCGAGATCCTCGAGGGCATCTCCGGCACCATCCGCAAGCGCTTCGTGTTCAAGGGCAAGGTCAAGGCCCTCACCGCCGAGGCCCGCTTCTCGGCCATCATCCTGGGTGTGCTGCCCATCTTCATCTTCGGCGTCATCAAGCTGATCCGCCCAGAGTACCTGGACCCCCTGTTCAACGACCCGCTGGGGCTGGCGATGCTCGGCTTCGTCGTGGTCTGGTTCACCATGGGTGTGTTCGTGATGGTCGAGCTGACCAAGATCGAGGTCTGAGATGAGCCCCTTCGTCATCGCCGCTGCTGCCCTGGTCGCCTGCGCCGTCGTCGGGATGGGCGCGGGCCTCTGGTTCTTCATGAACCCCAGCCGCAGCGCCCGCGACCGCCTGGAGGACCTGACCCACGGCACCGAGGTCAGCCCCCAGGCCCAGCTCCCCGACGAGCGCGTCCTCAAGATGCGCTACGCCGTCAGCCAGGTCGCCGCCCCCACGGACGAAGAGGAGCTCGACGCCCTCAAGCGCCGGCTCATCCAGGCCGGGTTCCGCGGCCAGAACAACGTGGAGACCTTCTCCGCCAGCCGCTTTGCCCTCGCCATCGCCCTCCCGCTGCTCTCGCTGGTGTTCACCGGCGGGTTCGCGCTGGTGTACCAGGTCCTGATCGCGCTGGTCGTGGCCGCGGTCGGCTACTACCTGCCCGCCATCATCGTCACGAACGCCCTGCAGAAGCGTCAGGAGGCCCTGCTCAAGACCTTCCCGGACGCCCTGGACATGCTGGTCGCCAGCGTCGAGGCCGGCCTGGGACTGGACGCGGCCTTCCGCCGGATCGCCAACGAGATGGAGGACGCCGCCCCGCTGCTCTGCGCCGAGCTCAAGCTCGTCAACGCCGAGGTCTCCGCCGGTGTGCCCCGCTCCGAGGCCCTGGAGCGCCTGGAGTTCCGCACCGGCCTGGACGAGATCGGCTCGCTGGTGAACGTGCTGGTGCAGTCCGAGCGCTTCGGTACCCCCGTCGCCCGCTCCCTGCGCGTCCACGGTGAGCTCGTCCGTACCCGCCGCATGCAGGCCGCCGAGGAGACCGCCGCCAAGATCTCGCCCAAGCTGACCGTGGCGATGATCATGTTCATGCTGCCCTGCCTGATCATCATCCTGATCGGCCCGGCGGTCATCAAGGTCATCCGCAACCTGCTCCCGGCGATCTCCTGATGCGCGCCCTGCTCCTCTCTCTGCTCCTGGGCCCGGCGTCCTCCCCTGCCTTCGCGGGACGGGACACTGTGCCGCAGGAGTCGACCTGGGACGCCGCAGAGTCCGAGGCCGTGCAGCTCGAGCTCATCTCCGTCCTCATCGACTCGGACCAGTTCGACAAGGCGCTCTACGCCATCTCAGAGGTCCGCTCCACCGGCACCCAGGGCGCTGGACTGGACATCCTCCAGGCCCGCGCGCTGATCGGCAAGGGCCTGCCGCTGGACGCCGTGCTGCTGCTGGACGACAAGTACATGCGCAACCACGAACGTCACCGCGTCGTGTGTCTCGCGCAGTTGGACCTGGGTGAGCTCGACGAGGCCGAGGCCGCTTGCCGCAAGGCCCTCCGCTACGCCCCCGGGGATCTGGACTCCAAGGAGCTGGCCGAGCTCCACAACAACCTGGGCTTCATCCTCGCCACGGAGAACAAGCACGAAGAAGCGGTGCTCTCCTACTACGAGGCCCTCAAGCTCGACCCCAACCTGCGCCGCGCCCGCAACAACCTGGGCTTCTCCCAGGCCGCCCTGGGGCGGGACGACCAGGCGCTGGGCTCATTCCGGGCCGCCCTCAGTCCCACGCTGGGCTTCGACGCCGAGCTGCTGGAGGGCGAGGCCTGGTACAACCTGGGCGTCGCCCAGCTCTCCCGCGGGGACACCCTGCGGGCCAAACAGTCCTTCCTGACCGCCCTCAAGCACGTGCCGGGCCACGCCCAGGCCCAGGCCGCTCTGGACGGGATGACCCCGAACCTCAAGGAGACGCCATGAAGCGCCTGCTGATCGCCGCCATCGCCCTCAGCGCCCTGTCCGCCTGCGCGCACCCCGAGACCCTCCAGTACGACTACTCCCGGTCCTACAGCGAGACCTTCTCCATGCAGGCCGACCTCAGCCGCGAGAGCGTCAACATGGAGCTCTACGAGCTCTCCGGGGTCGAGGGCATGCTCATCCGCGCCGCCGTCGAGACCGAGACCACCAACTCCGAGGACACCAGCACCTCGAGCCTTCAGGTCGGCATGTAGGCATGCGCACTGGGGCCCTCCCCCGCGTCGCGCTCCTGGCCGCCCTGCTCACGGGTCTGTCGGTCCTGTTGACCGTCGGGCCCGTGCTCTTTTTTGTGGGGCACACCCACAAGGAGCAGGCGAGGGAGGACGTTGCGGCCCTCGTACACGCCTCCCTCAACACCCAGGATCTGGAGCCCTCTCTGGGCCTGGACGGCTGGACTGGCGTCAGCGAGGACAGGCTGCCCGCGTTCGCCGACCCCGTCGCGGAGCGCCTGGCGCTCCGCTGTGAGATGCCCGAGGCGCCGGGCCCCTTGGCCGCCGTCGGCCCGCTACGGGTGGACGGCCAGCTCTGGGTCGGCGCCTGCGGCCTGAGCCCCAAGGGCACCCCGATGCTGGGCTGGCGGGCGGTCCCCGACCTGCCCCTGAGGCTGCGAAGCGCCGCCCTGCTCGCCCTGGCCACCGGGCTGGCCAGCGGGCTCGCCCTCACCCTGGTGCTGGGCCGGGACCTGGCCCCCCTCTCCGAGATGGCGCGCTTCGCGGAGGTGCTGGGCCAGGGGGCGCGCCCCGAGCCCCTGCCGCCCCCTTCCGACCCGCAGCTCCGCAGCATGCAGCAGGCGCTCAACCGCTTGAGCAGCGCGCTGGCCGACCGGGAGGATGAGATCGCCGCGCGACAGGCCCTGACCGAGGAGCTCGGCGCCATCGTGGCCCACGAGGTCCGCAACCCGCTGCAGTCCGCCATGATGCTCACCGACCTGCTGGCCCACGAGCCGGACGCCAGCGAGCGCGCGGCCACCCTGACCGAGGTCCACGCCGAGCTCGACCTGATCGAGGCCGTCGTCCAGCGCCTGCTGACCTCCAAGGGCAAGCTGCGCCTGGTGCACACCCCCTTCGACCTGCGGGCCCAGCTCCAGCGGGTGGCCGACCTCCAGGGTCCGCGGGCCGCACGGGCGGGCCTGGAGCTCACCCTGGCCCTCCCGGCTGGGGCCGTGCAGGTGCACGGGGACGCGCCGCTGCTGCGCCGCTGCGTGGAGAACCTGCTGGACAACGCCTTCGCGGTCCTCGCCGAGACAGGGGGCAGCACGGTGCACCTGGGCCTGCGGTGTGAAGACGGTGGAGTCGGGGTGGTCGTAGAGGACGATGGCCCTGGGGTCCCCCTCCCCCTGCGCGAGGAGATCTTCCGCAGCGGGGTGAGTCACCGCAGCGGCGGATCCGGGCTGGGCCTGGCGCTGGCCCTCCAGGTTGTTGAAGCCCACGGCGGCGCGCTAACCGTAGACGACAGCCCCCTGGGTGGGGCCCGCTTCCTGATGACCCTCCCCGGAGCCGCCTCGTGATCCTGGTCGTGGACGACAACCAGAGCGCCGCCCAGGCCTTGGCCCGGGTGCTGAACCGCCGCGGGCACGCTGCGCAGGCGGTGTTTGATGGCCCCTCCGCGGTCGAGGTCCTGGAGGCTGGCGGCGTGGACTGGGTGTTCACCGACCTCAAGATGGAGCCCATGGATGGGCTGGAGCTGCTGCGGGTGGCCCGGGCGCTGCCCCAGCCGCCCCAGGTGGTCCTGATGACGGGCTTTGGGAGCGTGGACCTGGCGGTGCAGGCCATGCAGGAGGGCGCCCGGGACTTCCTGACCAAGCCCGTCTCGCCGACCAAGGTGCTGGAGATCCTCACCCCCGCGCAGGACCACGCCGCGCCCTCGCTGGAGCCGGCGGTGGTCGGGGAGTCCCCGGCTGCCCAGAACCTGAGACGCCAGCTCACCGCCCTGCGGCAGGTCGACAGCAGCGTGCTGTTCGTGGGTGAGCCCGGGAGCGGCAGGGCCGAGCTGGCCCGCAGCCTGCACCAGCAAGGGCGCCTGCTCAGCGTGAGTCACCCCGACCAGATCCCGGCGAGCCTGGAGGGGATCGGCACCCTGCTGCTGCCTTCTGTGGACCTGCTCTCTGCGGCCCAGCACCGCCGACTGCTGCAGATCCTGGACTGCCTCCCCCCCCAGGGAGGCCCGCGGGTGTTGGCCTCCGCTGCGGCCGACTGGCAGGCCAAGGCCGCGCTGGAGCCCGACAGCAGCGCCCTGTACTACCGCCTCGCGGTGCTGGTGGTTCCGGTCCCGGCCTTGCGGCAGCGCATGGCCGACCTGCCCGCGCTGATTGCCGGGATGTTGGAGCGTCGGGCACAGGCCCTGGGCGCTCAGCCCCCCACGCTCAGCGCGGAGCGGCTCGCCGCCCTCCAGGACCACGACTGGCCCGGCAATCTGCGAGAGCTCGCCGCGCTGGTGGAGCGGGCCCTGGTCTTTGGCAGCTTCGAGACCGCCCAGAGCCCCAGGGCGCAGAGCAGCGGCCCCAGCCTGGGCGATGGCTTCTCCCTGGCGCTGCACCTGGAGCAGATCGAGCGCAGCCTGCTGCTGCGCGCCGCCGAGGAGTCCGGCGGGGACCGCACCCAGATGGGCGAGCTGCTGGGCGTCGAGCGGAACACCCTGCGCTACAAGCTCAAGAAGTACGGGCTCCTGGACCGCGTTGGCTGAGCCCGACCGGAGGCAGGTCCTGCGCAAGGGCCTCGGGCTCGCGGCCCTGATCCTGGGGTCGATGGCCCTGGCGGTGCTGGCTCTGTCCCGCACGGAGCTGGGCGCGGAGGCGCTCACGGACCTGTGGGCCCGCACCCGCCCCGGTCCGGTGCTGCTGTCGCTGGCGGTGATGTGCTCCGGGATGTTCTTCCTGGGGGCGCGCTGGAAGGCCCTGATCCCGGACGGCGAGGACCTGCCGGTGTCTGGACTGGGCCTGCTCACCACCACCGGGCTGCTGCTGAACGTCGCGCTCCCAGGGCCTGCTGGCGAACTGGCGGTCGCGGTGCTGGCCCAGAGGCGCTGGGGGGTTCCGGCCACCAATGTCCTCGCTGGTGGGGTCACAGCCCGCTTCATCGGTCTGAGCACCGCGGCGGCCATGGGGGTGGTCGCGCAGCTCTCGGGCCAGCTCCAGGTCCCTCCCGACTACCAGAACCTGGTGTGGGTGGCCGGGGGGCTCATCGCGCTGGCCGCGATCCTGATGGGCGCGGTAGCCGCCTGGCCGGCCTTGCTGATGGGCCTCTCGCGGCACACGGTGGGGAGGCTGCGGGGTGAGGGCCGCCTGGGAAAGGCGATGGAGCGCATCGACCAGGAGCTGCAGCGCATGGCCCTGGCCATGAAGGAGGTCACGCGGCTCCCGGCGCGCAACTGGCTGCGGGCGATGGGGTGGTCGGTGGGTGGGCACGCGTGCGTGGTGGGCGGCATCCTGATCGGCGCCTGGGGCATCGGCGCCCAGTTCTCGGTGGCCGGGGTGGTGTTCACCTACAGCGCAGCGACGGCCGGCATCGTCGCCATGTTCGCCGTCCCGGGTGGGCAGCTCGGCTGGGACGCGCTCTTTGTGGCCTTCCTGCACCTGACCGCGGGCCTGAGCGAGACCGAGGCGGTGGCGGTCACTGCCCTGGTGCGGCTCCAGCAGACCCTGCTCCTGCTCTTTGGGGCGGTGACCCTGGCGCTGACGGGTGGAAAGCAAGCGCCCGCCGGAGCACCGCAGCCGGCGCCTCCCGAGGGCTGACACGCCTCACTTTGGGCCGATGGGGCGCGCACCGACACTTGAATGTCTTTCAGGAAACCGCTAGGGTCTTGACGTGTCAGACACTTGGGGGGACCGCCCCCAAAGGAGAGTCCAATGAAGATGCGCGCCCTCTGGCTGCTGCTTCCGGTCGGCCTTTTCGCCGCCTGTGGTGACAAGACGCCGCCCGAGTCCTCCGGCGACGCCGCCGCTGAGGCTCCCGAAGAGCCCGCCCCCGCTCCCGCTGTCGAGGCCGAGCCCGAGCCCGAGCCCGAGGAGATGGAGCCCCCTCCGC
>JAZAMN010000035.1:0-50101 GCA_036229005.1 Myxococcota bacterium | reverse complement strand
CTCCCCGCCCCACCCCCAGCAGCCGCCCCACCGCCGTCGCTCCGCCTCCTGCGCAGCCGGCCCGCAAGGCGCCGCCGGTCGTCACGCCGCCCCCAGCCGCACCTCGCATGGACCAGGCAGCCCCGACCCAGGTGGCGCGCAGGCAGCCCTCCCCAACAGAGAAGACGGAAATGGCGCCGCGCCCTGCAGCCGCTCCTCCCCCTCCCCCCAAGACCCCCAGGCGACCGAGCTCGGCCAAGGCGGAGGCCCCCAAGAAGAAGCGGGGCCTGTTCGGCAAGCTGCTGCGGGTCGGGGTCGCGCTCACCCTGCTGGGGGGCATCGCGGGCGCGGCGACTCTGGGGGGGGCCTTCTGGTACTACAGCCAGGATCTGCCGACCTTGGAGACCCTGGAGAACTACCGGCCGCCCACGGTCACGGTGGTCTACGACCGCAACGGCGAGCTGCTGGGCGAGATCTACGAGCAGCGGCGCTACGTGGTGCCGATCGAGGAGATCCCCAAGCACACCCGCTACGCCTTCATGGCGGCGGAGGACGCGAACTTCGAGAACCACGGCGGCGTGGACCTGATGGGGATCGGCCGCGCGATGTGGGCGAACCTCAAGGCCGGCGGCATGGAGCAGGGGGCGTCCACCATCACCCAGCAGGTGGCCCGGAACTTCCTGCTGACTAAGGACAAGAAGATCTCCCGAAAGATGAAGGAGATGGTCCTGGCCACGCGGGTGGAGGAGGCCTTTGACAAGGACGAGATCCTCCACCTGTACCTGAACGAGATCTACCTGGGCTCCGGAGCCTACGGGGTCGAGGCGGCGGCCCGCATCTACTTTGACAAGCACGTGCAGGACTTGACCCTGGCGGAGTCCGCGCTGCTGGCCGGCCTGCCCCAGCGGCCCAGCGACTACAGCCCCCACCGGAACTGGAAGTCGGCCCGCGGCCGCCAGACCTACGTGCTGCGCCAGATGAAGGAGAAGGGCTTCATCTCCCAGGCCGAGCACGACGCCGCGCTGGACGAGGAGATCCGCATCGTCAAGAGCGAGAACCCCATCCGCAAGCTCGCGCCCTACTACACCGAGCACGTGCGGCGGCACCTGGTGGACACCTACGGCTTTGACCGGGTCTACAACGAGGGCCTGGTGGTCCACACCACCTGCGACCTGGAGCTGCAGCAGGTCGCCCAGACGGCGGTGACCGAGCACATCACCGACCAGGACATGAAGTTCGGCTGGCGCGGCCCCATCGAGGCGCTCAAGGGGGACGCGGCGATCAAGGCCCGCCTGGAGACCCAGGAGCAGGCCATGCGCGAGCAGGACCAGTTCCTGGAGGACAACGCGCGGCGCAACCCGGTCCCCGCCCAGAGCTCTCTGCGAGAGGGCGAGCGCTTCGAGGCGGTGGTCCTGGAGGTCGAGCGCAAGCACGCCATCGTCGGCATCGGTCGGCACCGGGCCATCATCCCCCTGTCCTGGACCAAGTGGTCCTTTGAGCCCAACCCCGAGCGCAGCTGGCGCTACCGAGGGCAAGACGACCTGAGCAAGGCGCTCAACGTGGGCGACGTGGTCATGGTCACGGTCGAGGCCCTGGACAGCCAGAGCGTGGACAACCTGAGCGGCTATGACGCCGCCAAGGGCAAGGCCGCGGTCAAGCTCTACCAGGACCCCGAGCTGCAGGGCGCGCTGCTGGCCTACGACCTGGACGACGGACGGGTCATCGCGATGGTGGGCGGCGTCGACATCGAGGACAGCGAGTTCAACCGGGCGATCCAGGCCAAGCGCCAGGTGGGCTCGACCTTCAAGCCCATCGTGTACGCCACGGCCATCAACGAGAAGAAGTTCACGGCGGGGTCGATGGTCCTGGACGCCCCCCTCACCTTCTACGACCACAGCCAAGGCAAGATGTGGAAGCCGGGCAACTACGGCGAGGACTACCTGGGCAACATCAGCCTGCGCCGCGGCCTGGCGCTGTCCCGCAACGTGGTCACCGTGCGCGTGCTCGACGTGATCGGGATGGAGGTCGTGTACGACATGGCCCGCAACCTGGGCATCGAGTCCGAGATGAGCGTGGATCTGTCCATGGGGCTGGGCTCGGGCAGCATCACGATGATCGAGATGGCCCGCGCCTACTCCGTGTTCGCGACCTACGGCAAGAAGGTGGAGCCCTACTTCATCGAGCGCATCGAGGACCGCGACGGCAACGTGCTCGAGCAGCACAAGCTGCAGGAGCCCGAGCAGGTGCTGGATCCCACCGTGGCCGGCATCGTGACCTGGCTGCTGCACGAGGTCGCCACCGCCGGCACCGGCGCCGCCACCAACCGCCTGGGCACCCACGTCGCGGGCAAGACCGGCACGACCAACGACTTCAAGGACGGCTGGTTCACGGGCTTCTCCCCCGGCATCGTGACCACCACCTGGGCCGGCTACGACCAGCCCCGCTCCATGGGCGTCTCCAGCACCGGCGGGCGCGTCAGCCTCCCCATGTGGATGGCCTTCATGGAGAAGGCCTGGCCCAAGGACATCGACCGGGACTTTGACCCCATCCCCGGCGCGGTCTGGGCCCCCATCGACGAGAGCACCGGCAACGTGGCCCGCGGCGGGCGCAGCATGCCCTTCGTGCCCGGCACCGTGCCCGACAACATCGTGGGCGAGGTCGGCCAGGCGGCGGCCGACGACACCGTGGAGATCTACTGATGCTGCTGCTGCTCGGCCTGCTGGCCTGCGACACCTCTTCCACCACGACGGTGTACACCTGCCGCATCTCCCTGGAGTCCCTGGAGCCCACCCAGGCCCTGGTCGGGGAGTCCGTCACCCTCAGCGCCAGCCCCCTCTCGGAGCTCTCGGACAGCGCCCTGTACATGGGCGGTCAGGCGGCGGAGATCACCGCTCTGGAGCGCAGCGACTGCGACACCTGCGACACCTGCATGGAGGACGCCGAGTGCGACCCCTGCATCGATGACTGCGACGCGTGCAGCGAGGAGTGCTCCACCTGTGTGGAGACCCTCTCTTTCCAAGTGCCCGAGCTGGCTGCTGGGCAGTACCCCATCCAGTTCTTCAACAAGTACGGGGCCTCGGACCGGCCCCTGCAGCTCAGCGTGCTCGCACAGAGCGACACCGGTGACACCGGCGAGGACACCGGGTCCCAGGACACCGCCCCCCAGGACTCCGGAGACTGAGCACTCCGGGGACTGAGCCCCCCTGGGCTCAGGGGGTGTAGACGGCGATGTAGGGCAGGTTCCGGTAGAGCTCGCCCAGGTCCAGGCCGTAGCCGACCACGAACTCGTCGGGGATCGAGAAGCCCACGAAGTCCACCTCGACCTCGATCTCGCGGTTGGAGGGCTTGTCCAGCAGCGTGGCGACGCGCAGGCTCTTGGGGCCGCGCACCTGCAGCATGCGGTGCAGGTAGTCCATGGTCAGGCCGGTATCGACGATGTCCTCGACCACCAGCACATGCTGGCCCTCGATGGGGTGGCGCAGGTCCTGGACGATCTTGACCGCGCCAGAGGACCGGGTGCCGCCGTGGTAGCTGGACACCCCCAGGAACTCGACCTTCACGTCCCCGCCGATGGCGCGGACCAGGTCGGCCACGAAGATGAAGCTGCCCTTGAGCACCGCGATGACGGTGATGGGCTCGTCGCCGTAGACCTCGCGGATCTCACCGCCGAGGTTGCGGACCCGCTCCTGCAGGGTCTCTTCGTCCAACAGGGTCTTGAGTCGCTCTTGTTCCATGCTCACACCCAGGCGTTGTTCATCAGCTCGCCGAGGCCGCCGGCCCCGGGCACGATGTAGTCGTGATCGTTCAGGCCCTTCTCCTGGTCCCAGAGGGTGCCGGGGGCCTGCGCAAGTGCCTGGGGAGTGCTCAGACCCCGATCCAGGCGGATGGTGTAGATGTGCGCCTCCGGGAAGGCGCTCAGCACCCGCCGGATGTACTCGGGGGTGATGATGAGGTGGGCGCAGACCACCCGCCGAGGCGTCCCAGGGACCTGGTCTCGGTAGATCTCCAGGGTCTGCACGATGGATCCCCCAGTGGCCCCCATGGGGTCCGGGATCAGCAGGGTCGCGTCCTGGACACCGCCGCCGAGCTTTGAGCCGGAGACGTCCACCCCGACCACGTGCCCGTCGGCGTCGGTCTTCCTCGCCATGAACAGGTGGTCCTGCCGGACCTTGGAGGGGTCCAGGAGCTGGTTGAGGTGATCATAGAAGCGCTGAGCAGGCGGGATCCCTCCTCGAGCCACAGCAGCCACCACGGCGGCTTGGTCGGGATCGACGATCTGCCCCCGGTAGGCCGCGTCGGGCATGCGCGTGGTGCGCTCGCAGTCGGACAGCGCGAGCTCACGCCCGACGATCTCCGGCAGCATCCAGTCAAAGAGCAGCGTGAGGAGCTGGTTGAAGCGAGGCTGGGTGGTCTCCGGCCGACAGAGCTCAGCCAGCAGGCTCATGGGCCAGGGCTGGGAGAGGATGTGGACCTGGGGCCCATATCGGTGGGTGACACCCACGCCCGGACCGGGCAGGTGCTCGTACTGGCTGTCGCGCACGACCGCTCCTTGTCCCAACCATCTACAGTCGCGGGGCGGGCTGGTCGCGAGTCATTCGTGCAACAAGGGGGCAACGCCTGGGATCGGCGGGCCGAGACCGCCGAGAGCGCCCTGGAGGCCCCTTCAGTCGAAGAGGTAGCGCACACCCACGGTGGCGTTGACGCCGTGGGTGGAGGACTTGCGGTAGCGCCCCTGGTACAGCACCTCGGCGTTGGCCTGGATGCGCTTGGAGAAGGCGTACTGGACGCCAGGGCCCAGCTCCCACGCCAGGAACTCGGTGGTGTCCACGGTCATGAAGCCAGCGCCGATGCTGGTGAGGACGTTGACGGAGAACCCGCCGGTGCTGTCGCCCCAGATACCCCACTGGATGCCCGCGGTGGCCAGGCCGGTGTTGCGGTAGTCGGAGATCAGGGCGTACTGCAGGTTGGAGCTCGCGCCCTCGTCCTGAGCGCGCTGCTCCAGGTTGCCTGCGACCTGGGGGAAGTCGGAGGTCCAGTAGAGGCGGCCCACGCCGACGATCCGGTCGTCCCGGTCACCCAGCAGCATCTGGAAGCCCAGGGTGGTCATGGGGCGCATCTGGTGCAGGCGGTAGGCCTTGAGGTTGTTGTCCCCGTCGTACAGGGTCACGGGGGTGCTGTGCGTGCCCCCACCGACCACCACGCCGAGGCCGCCGGCTTCTGCGTCAGTGGAGATGAGGGTCGCGCCGGCGAGCAGGCCGACACCGATCAGGGTGGAGAGGGCACGCATTGAAAACCTCAGAAGCGTCAGGTCAGCGACGCTGGGACGGCACGGTATAGCGCAGGGCGTAGTCCCGGCGCAAGGAGCCCATCAGGCCAGGGCGGCGATGCAGTCGATCTCGACGCGCACATCCTTGGGGAGGCGCCCGACCTGCACGGTGGCCCGAGCGGGACGGTGCTCGCCGAAGGCCTCGGCGTAGACCGCGTTGACCGCGGCGAAGTCGTCCATGTCCGACAGGAACACCGTGACCTTGATGGCGTGCTGCAGGCTGGAACCGGCGGCCTCCAGGACCGCGGACAGGTTCTCCAACACCTTTCGGGCCTCGCCGGCGACAGCGCCCTCGAACAGGGCGCCGGTCTGGGCGTCCAGGGCGATCTGCCCCGAGCAGTAGACCAGCCCACCGTGGACGATGGCCTGGCTGTAGGGGCCGATGGCGGCGGGGGCCTTGGGGGTCTCGACGCGCTCCATCTCAGGACTCCTGGGCGGGCTGGGCATCATCCCCGCTCTTGCGGCGGCGGCGCCGGCGGCGCTTCTTGGGGGCGTCGTCGTCGGAGGAGGCCTTGGACTTGCTGCGCTTCTTGGGCATCCCGGCCTCGAAGGCGGCGACCAGCTCCAACAGCTCCTCGCCGTAGATGTCGACCTGCCAGTCGCGGATCTCCTCGAGCTCACCGAGCTCCTGGAGGCTGGCGGGGCGGGTGCCCGCGATGGCCTTGAGCTGGGAGTTGGAGCCCACCAGGATCATGGGCACCTTGTCCCGCTTGAGGACCTGGCTGCGCCACTCCTTGAGCTGGTTGAACAGGCGCTCGACCTCGCGGCTGCCGTACTTGGCGCGGGTGCCGGAGCGCACCTTCTTGGGGACATCCGGCAGCTCGTCGGTGGTCTCCATGGCGGACTGGATCGCGGCCACCATCTCCTCGCCGTAGCGACGGACCATCGAGGAGCCCGCGCGGACGTGCTTCCCGAGTTGTTCCAGGGTCTCCGGGCGCTTCTCAGCCAGCTTGAGCAGGACCTGGTTGGGGATGACCTTGTAGGGGGGGCGGTTCATGCGCTCGGCGTGCGCGTCCCGCATATCCCAGAGCCCGCGCAGGGCGCGGAGGGCCTTGTCGTCCAGCTTGTTGGCGCCCTTCATCTTGCGGAAGAGCTGCTCCTTGGGGACCTTGAGGGACCACTCGCGGTCCTCGACCAGGGCGAACTCCTCCTGGGCGATGGCCATGCGGCCCGTGCGCTGGAGCTTGCGGACGAAGAGCTCCCGCAGCGCCAGCAGGTAGTGGGTGTCCCCGCGGGCGTAGTCCAGGTGCTCCGGCTGCAGGGGCCGCAGCGCCCAGTTGTGGGTCTGGTACTTCTTCTCCATGAGCACGCCGAAGTAGCGGTCGCAGAGGTCCGCCAGGCCCACCCGGGGCAGGCCCAGGATCTGCGCGGTGATCATGGTGTCGAAGAGGTTCCGGAAGGTGAAGCCGAAGTCCCGCTTCATGGAGACCACGTCGTAGTCGGCCCCGTGGAAGATCTTCACGATCTCCGGGTCCTCCATGAAGGGCGCCAGGGGGTCCAGGGAGAAGCCCGCGAGGGGATCGATGATGTAGTCCCGGTTGCGGTCGCTGACCTGCACCAGGCAGACCTTCTCCTGGTAGGCGTACATGGAGTCGGCTTCGGTGTCGATGCCGATGACCGGCTCGCCCTCCAGCATCGCCACCATCTCTTGGAGCTTCTCGGGGGTGTCGACAATGAACAGGGGGCTTCGGTACATGCTTCCTCGGATGCTGCGGCCTCTAACGGGGGCTCTGGCCGACCACAAACGGAGGTGGTGTAGGCTTCGGTCCCAGCGGAGCTGCGCTTGCCCTCTCGCCTCGTCCTCGCATTGGGCGGAAACGCCCTGATCCAACCCGGAGAACGCGGCACTGTGCCCGAGCAGTTGGCGCGCGCCTTCGTGGTCGCCGAGCTCCTGGCCAGCCTGCCCGAGGACACGCAGCTCGTGGTCACCCACGGAAACGGCCCCCAGGTCGGCCGGATCCTGCTGCGCTCCGACCTCTGCCTGTCGGAGGACGTCCCCCCCATCCCGGTGGATCTGGCGGTGGCGGCGACGCAGGGAGAGATCGGGTTGATGCTCCAGCAGGCGTTGACCACCGCTCTGGCCCGCCCGGTGACCGGAGTCCTGAGCCGCGTGTTGGTGGACAGCGAGGACCCCGACTTCCAGTCGCCCAGCAAGTACATCGGGCCCTTCTACGTCGAAGACGAGGCCCGCCTGCGCGCCCACACGCTGGGCTGGACGGTCAAGGAGGACCCCGGCCGGGGCTGGCGCCGAGTGGTCCCCTCCCCCAAGCCGCTGGAGGTCCTGGACCTGGCGGCGGTGCGCCTGCTGCTGGAGGCCGGGCACGTGGTGTTGGCCTGCGGAGGAGGAGGGGTGCCCTTTGTGGACTTCCACGGTCGGCGCACCCCGGTCGAGGCGGTCGTGGACAAGGACCGCGCCAGCGCGCTGCTCGCCAACCAGCTCGACGCGGACGAGCTGGTGATCCTGACCGGCGTGGACGAGGTGATGGTGGACTTCGGGACGCCCCAGGCCCGGGCCCTGCGCGAGGTGGACGCCGCGTCCCTCCGCGCCCACTACGAGGCCGGCCAGTTCCCCGCCGGATCGATGGGCCCCAAGGTCGAGGCCGTGCTGGACTTCCTGGAGCGCGGGGGCCCCTCGGCGCTGATCACGTCCCCGCGCAGCTTTGCCGATGCCCTGGCAGGCAGACGCGGCACCCGGGTCCACCCCTAGCCGCTATGATCCCTCCCAAGGTCACGCGTGAAGCAGGCAGGAGACATCGTCGGGCGCTTTGAGCTTCGCGGCTTGGTCGGCGAGGGCGGGCTCGCGCACGTCTACCTGGCGCGGCACCGCACCCTGGGCACCGACCACGCCATCAAGTTCCTCAGCGCGCCCTCGCGCCAGATGACCCTGCGCCTGCTCCAGGAGGGGCGCATCCAGGCGCGGCTGCGGCACCCCAACATCGTCTCGGTGACCGACGTGGTGGAGACCGAGCACGAGGTCGGCCTGGTCATGGAGTTCGTCCAGGGCTTCTCCCTGGAGGAGTGCATTCGGGACGGCGGCGCGATGGACCTGGACGAGGCCCTGGTGCTCTTCTCCCAGATCCTGGGGGCCGTAGGGACCGCCCACACCGCCGGGATCCTCCACCGGGACCTCAAGCCCGCCAACGTGCTGCTCACGGCGTCCGGGGACTCCGTGATCGCCAAGGTCAGCGACTTCGGCATCGCCAAGTTCGGCCAGACCCAGGGCACCGGCAAGGGCCCCATGGGCACCCCCGGCTACATGGCGCCCGAGCAGATCAAGGACGCCTCCCTGGTCACCCGCCGCGCGGACATCTTCGCGCTGGGCGCGCTGCTCTACGAGATGCTCTCCGGCAAGCCCGCCTTCCCGGACACGGACCTGCGCGGCGTCCTGAACGCCACGGCCGAGGGCGCATTCACCCCCCTGTCCGTCCACAATCCGAGCCTCCCCCGGCGGGTCATCGAGGCCATCGAGCGCGCCCTGGACCCCACCCCCGAGGGTCGCTTCGACAACGTGGAGGCCTTCGCGACGGCCCTGGGCGTCCCGGTGCTGATCAACCAACCCCCTGAGCCTGTCAGCCTGGCCCCCCCAGGCGACGCACCGCCCGTGCGGCACACCATCGCCCCCGAGGTCGAGCTCGCCCCGGAGGAGGAGGACGATCCCGAGGCCGAGCTGGGGGACCCGATGGAGTCCCTGCGTGCGCTGCGCAAGCCCCTGCGCAAGCCCTCCCTGGACCCGGAGCCGGGCCTGCACGAGCCCCCGCGACGCCCCCGCCCCTCGCTGACGCCGGCCCCCCGACGCACCCCCGCGCCGAGGCCGCGCCCCACTCTGGACACCCCGCGGCGCAGCACGCTCCCGCCTGAGCTCCACCCCGAGCGGGAGCGCCTGGTCGATGCCCGGGACACCATGGACCCCATGGCCCGCTTTGGCCTCGACGACCCCCGGATCCAGACGGATCCCGAGCTGGAGAAGGCCGCGGAGCCGGCCGCCGAGCCCCAGGAGGTGGAGACGACAGCTCCAGACACCCTCCCGCCCTCTGCCCCCCCCGAAGAGCCTGCTCCCCGAGACGAGCCCGTCGCGATGTCGCTCGCGAGCGTGGTGGGGAACCTCCTGCGCTTTGTGCTCGTCCCCCTGCTCCTGATCATGGGCTTCGGCTGGATGAGCGGCGTGAAGGGCAGCGAGGAGGTCAACACCGCCCACCTGGAGTTCCAGGCGGCTCAGGAGCAGCTTGATCGCGCGCTGGCGGACCAGGTGGCCATGGTCCAACAGCTCACGGAGATGGGCGCGACGGCCCCCAGCCTCAAGGCGCTCGCGGCCGACGCCCGGGACCCCAAGGACCCCGTGCAGGCCTCCCGCAAGCTCTCCGAGGCCACGCTCGACCAGCTCCGCGTGCTGCCCCCCACCAAGGATCCCGCGGAGATCCAGCGCCGCCGCGAGATGGAGCTCAAGGTGCGCGACCTGGAGCGCATCCGCAGCCGCCACGACCAGGCCTTCGGCGAGTGGGAGGACGCCAGCCACACCCTCTTTGGGCAGGTCGCCATCCGCACGGGCATGGCCACCGGCCCCAAGGGCACGCGTCGCTGAGCTGAGGCCCGTCAGGGCTTGGCAGGCAGGTCCCGCTCGTTGGCCGAGTCGACCGTCCCCGACCAGGTGTTGGAGACTTCGCCAGCGCCGGTCTTGAGGTAGAGGGACATCTCGTAGCTTCCCGGCTCTCCGACCTGCAGCGCGGTGAAGAGCTCCTGATCCGGGGTGACCCAAGCGTACTCGTCGTCTACGGGCACCCCGAGTTCACCGTCGATCTCCACGTCCTGTCCGTCAAGGGTGACGTAGATCCGGGTGTCGGCGAGGTCACCAGGGAGGTTCTCCATGGCGATGAAGGTGTAGATGGCCGTCCCGATGTTGGGCAGGTCCTCGAACCCGGCCTCCACGCCCGTCACCGTCCAGCCGGTGGCGTCGCCAGTGTCGTCGCCTCCGCCGCTGTCGGTCGCCGTGTCGACGGGGGGGTCCACGTGCGTCCCGCCGCCGGTGAAGCGTTCGGGGGCATCGGGGGCACACCCCAAGGCGAGCAGGCTCAGGGACACAAGCATGGGGAACTCCATCGGGGCGCAGAGCTTAGCAGCTACGCATCCGCCTTCGAGAGCAGGGCCGTGATCAGGGCGCCCAGCTTGCCCCCCGCGGCGTTCGCGGCCTCCTGGACCTCCTCGTGGTGAAGGGGGCCCACGGACAGGCCCGCGCCTAGGTTGGAGATCAGCGAGAAGGCGACCACGGGGCGCTCGAGCCGCGCCAGCGCCAGGACCTCCGGCACCGTTGACATCCCCACGGCGTCCGCGCCCATGGTGCGCATCATGCGGACCTCGGCGGGGGTCTCGTAGGAGGGGCCCAGGTTGGCGCAGTAGACGCCGCGCCGCAGCGGGATCCCCAGCTCCTGGGCGGCCTGGGTCGCCAGCGCCCGCATGCGGGGGTCATAGGCCTGGCTCAGGTCCGGGAAGTGAGCGCCCTGGCTGGGCTTGGGGCCCACCAGCGGGCTGCGCCCCATGAGGTTGAGGTGGTCCTCCACCAGCATGATGTCGCCGGGCGCGAAGGCCGCGTTCACGCTCCCTGCGGCGTTGGTCAGCACGAAGCGCTGGACGCCCCACTCCGCGAGCGCCCGCACCGCCGCCACGACCTCGTGCATGGGGCGGCCTTCGTAGGCGTGCACCCGGCCGGCAAGCAGCGCCACGGGGCTCTGTCCCAGGCGCCCGACCACGAGCTCTCCCGCGTGCCCCGCCACGCCGGTCTGGGGCAGTCCGAGCTCCGCGTAGCTGGCCCGCTCGGCGTCCTGGGCGGTCTCCCGCAGGAAGCTGAGGCCTGAGCCCAACACCACGGCCGCCGGGGGGGCCGCTCCGAATCGCGCCCGCAGGCTCTGCACAGTGGACATCGACGCTCCTGCTCGCCTTTGTATCAGAATGGTGACACCGATGGGAGTCCACCGCGAGAGCGAGGCGTTAGATCCAGGCCATGACAGCCGCCTCCCCCTCCCCTCGTCCCGTCCTGGTCACCGCGGGTGCGACCCGCAACCCGGTCGACGCCATGCGCTTCCTGAGCGCCAACAGCTCTGGCCGCACAGGCGCCGCCATCGCGGACGCCTTGAGCGCCCACACCAAGGTCCACCTCTTGGGCAGCCCCGAGGCCCTGCTCCGCAGCGGCGGGGCTCCGAGCACCGAGGCCTTCGGCGCCACCCGTGACCTGATGGCGCGCATGCAGGCCTGGGCGACGGTGAACCCGACGGGGATCCTGGTGCACGCCGCCGCGGTCGGGGACTACGAGGCCGCCGAGAAGAGCGCCGGGAAGACCCCCAGCCAGCAGGCCGAGTGGGTGATCCGCCTGCGCCCCGCCCCCAAGATCGCTGACCAGGTGCTGGACTGGAGCCCAGAGCTCAGCCTGATCACCTTCAAGGCGGCCGGGCCGGAGACCAGCGCGGAGGAGCTGGTGCAGATCTGCCGGAACCAGCTTGAGCGCACGCGCTCCACTCTGGTGTTCGGGAACGTCATCGGCGCCCTGGGCTCCACCGCGACCCTGGTGGACCTCAACGGCTCGGAGGCCTTCCCCCGCCGCGATGACGCAATGGAGGCTTTGGTGGCGCGGATCCGCGCACTCCTTTAGTTCACCTGCACCCAGGGGCAGACCTGTCCCCCCTGAGGTTACGTTGACCAGAGAGCCGACGGAATGGGAGCTTCGCCATGTTCAAGTTGATCACCCTCGCCCTGCTTGCCGCCACTGCGTGCAAGAAGGACAGCACCGACGACACCGCCGAGTGGGTGGACGCCGACAACGACGGCTACGACACCTCCTCCGACTGTGACGACAGCGACCCCGACATCAACCCGGGCGCCGACGAGGTCTGCGACGGCCTGGACAACGACTGCAACGGCGTGGCCGACGACGACGCCGTCGACGCGACCGCCTGGTACACCGACGCCGACGCCGACGCCTACGGAGACGACGCGACCGAGGTGCTCCTGTGCAGCGCCGAGCGCAGCGACCAGGTCACCGTGGGCGGCGACTGCGACGACGCGGACGCCAGCGCGTTCCCCGGCGGCACCGAGGTCTGCGACAGCGTGGACAACGACTGCGACGGCGAGATCGACAACGAGCCCGTGGACGGCAGCACCTTCTACCCGGACCTGGACGGCGACGGGTACGGCGACGGCAGCTCCCCCACCGAGGCCTGTGACGGCGCCAGCGGCGTGGTCGAGGACAGCAGCGACTGCGACGACGCTGACGCCGCCACCAACCCCGGCGCGGAGGAGGTCTGCGACGACGGCATCGACAACGACTGCGACGGCACCGACAACGGCTGCAGCCTCCCCGGGGTCCAGAGCCTCGCGGACGCCGACATCGTCTGGACCGGCTCCAACGCCGGCGACAAGATGGGCGGCCCGGTGCGCTCCGTGGGCGATCTGGACGGCGACGGCTTCCAGGACATCGCGCTCTCCGCACGCGGCTTCGGCGACAGCCAGGGCGCCATCTACCTGGTCGATGGCCCCTACACGGCGGGCAGCTTCGACATCGAGACCGTGGCCTACGCCCGCATCGCTGGCGCAAACAGCGGCGACACGGTGTACCCGGTGACCGGCGTGGGCGACTGGAACGGCGACGGCTTCAACGACCTCATCCTCTCCGCGCAGAGCTCGGACGAGGGCGGCAGCGACTCCGGCGCGGTGCACCTCTTCCTGGGCACCCCCAGCGGCCAGGTCGACACCGACAGCGCCCAGATCACCCTCGCTGGCGAGGCCGCGAGCGACCGCGCCTCCGTCCTGAGCGACGCAGGCGATGTGGACGACGACGGCCTCCCCGACTTCCTGGTCAGCGCCGCCCGGCACGACAGCCAGTCCGGCGCCGTCTACCTGGTGACCGGCGACTCCGTGAGCGCGGATGGCAGCCTGGCGGACAGCACCGCCGTGTTCTACGGCGCCGACTCCGGCAACCAGTTCGGCGGCGGCCTCTCCGGCGCGGGCGACCTGAACGGCGACGGCATCTCCGACTTCCTGGTCGGCGTCCCCCTGGACGACACCGCGGCCGAGGACGCCGGCGGCGTGGCCGTGATCTTCGGCCAGGCCGGCATGTCGGGCAGCTTCTCCTCCGACGACGTGGACGTCTTCCTGAGCGGCCCCGCCATCAACAACCAGGCCGGCTACGGCATCGGCCCCGCCGGTGACCACGACGGCGATGGCAACGAGGACATCCTGGTGTCCGCCACCCGCTCCGACCTGGGCGGCACGGTCTCCGGCGCGGTCTACCTGATCGCCGGCCCCTTCACCGCAGACGGCACCATGGCGGACAACGCCCTGGCCACCATCGCCGGCGAGGCCGCGGACGACCGCATGGCCCCCTCTTACGGCACCGCCGACCTCAACGGTGACAGCCAGTTGGATGTGACGGTCGCGGCCCGCGGCAACAGCTCCGGCGCCGGCGCCGCCTACCTGTTCTACGGCCCCCTCAGCGGCAGCTACTCGGCCAGCGCGGCCGACGGCATCTTCACCGGTGAGCTCGCCGGAGACGGCGCAGGCGCTCCGGTCAACGTGCCCGGCGACCTGGACGGCAACGGCCTGCCCGACCTGATGGTGGGCGCGCGCGATGCGGACGTGGCGGGTGTGACCGACGCTGGCGCGGCCTACGTGATCTTCTCCTCGGGGCTGTGAGTCCCAGGGGGGTGGCGCTGCAGACCCTGGCTCTCTCCTTGGTGGGAGGGCTGGGGTTCTGGGTGGGCCGTGGGCAAGCCCCGGATGCGCCGGGCGTGCAGCCCGCGGCGGAGTGCGCCCCGGCCGTTCTCTCGGAGGTCCGGCACACAGAGATCCGGCACAGCGAGCAGAGCGCGGAGGCGGCCCCCAACCAGCCGCCCCCCGGCCGATGCGAGGCCGAGTTGGCCTTCGCCCGCGGCCAACTCGCCACCTACGAGGGGCACCCCCAGGACTGGGAGGGCGTTCCGGAGAGCTACAGTGAGCAGGCCATGGCCTCCCTGTTGAGCGAGCGCTGGGAGGACGTCGCCGAGCTCCACGGCCTCCACTGCGAGGAGTACCCCTGCATCGCAGAGGCCACCCTGCTGGCGGAGAGCGAGCGTTGCTGCCGACAGGCCATGGAGCGCCTCCCCCAGGAGCTGGAGCGGCTGGGGCGCACGCAGATCACCCAAGGGGAAGACGGCGCCATGCACTTCTGGGTCGCCTTTGGCAGCCCCGAGCGCTGGGGGGACGCCGAGCGCCTCCGCACCGACTGGCGCGTGGACCAGCTCCTGGAGGAGTACTCCCTGAGCATCGCTGAGGAGTAGGCAGGGCTGGCGCTCGCGCAAGTCGCCCCGAACGCAACAAGCCGCCGCGCAAGTCGCCCCGAACGCAACAAGCCGCCGCGCAAGTCTGTCCGAACGCAACAAGCCGCCGCGCAAGTCGGTCCGAACGCAACAATCGCGTGTTCTGAGTCCGGGTATGGACGGCCCCAGAATTTGATTTCAACCACTTGGAGCCGATCGGCCCACAGAGTTCGGCCCCGCCCGACCCAGTTTGTTGCACTCACAGGGACTTGCGCAGCGCGCTGTTGCGTTCACCCCCAGTCGCGCACCCAGGAGCCTCACCGAAGCGTGATTCGGGGCCCCTCAGCCTGTCTGCGGGTGACCTCGCCGATGACACAGGCGTGCTGATCGCCCGCGGCGTGCAGCGCTTCCAGGAGGTGGGCCACGCGATCCGGGGCCGCCGAGATCAAGAGCCCCCCGGCCGTCTGCGGGTCGAAGAGCAGCTCCAGAGGGGGGCCGCCGACCTGGGCCTGGATGACCTTGAGGAAGGGGGTCCGGTTCTGGTGGTGGAAGCTGCTTCTCACCCCCTGGGCCAGCAGGCGCAGCACACCCGGCAACACCGGCAGCGCCTGCGAGGACACACTCGCGTGCAGGTCCTTGGGCCGCAGCATCTCGATCAGGTGGCCGGCCAATCCGAAGCCCGTCACGTCGGTCACGCCGCTGGGGCCGAGGGCTCGGATCGCGCGCGCTGCCGGGCCGTTGCCGCGGGTCATCCAGCGCAGGGCCTCCAGAGCGTCGGGGCCGCTGACCTGGCCGGCCATGTCCGCGTGGAAGAGCACGCCGGTCCCCAGGGGGCGCGTCAGGATGAGCTGGTCCCCGGGGGAGAGCTCGGCGTTGCGCCAGAGCGCCGCGCCATCCGGGGCGAAGCCCGTCACGGACAGGCCGACCGTGAGCTTCTCGCCGACGGTGGTGTGGCCGCCCATCAAGGTGCAGCCCTCGGCGTCCAGGTGCTGCCGCACGCCCGCCATCACCTGGCGCAGGGTGCCGACGTGGTCGCTGTCCGTGGGCAGGGTGACCAGGGCGAGCGCCACCCGCGGCTGCACGCCGGTCGCATGGAGGTCGGAGAGCGCGTTGGAGGCCGCGACCTGCCCGACGACAAAGGGCTCGTCGACGAAGGCGGTGAAGACGTCGACGGACTGGACCATGACCTCGGTGGGGCGCTGGAGGGCGGCGGCGTCGTCGGCGGCGTCCAGGCCCAGAATGACCTCGCCGTCGGAGACCGGCTCCAGCTCGCTGAGGGCGCCCGAGAGGTGATCCGGTGCGACCTTGGCCGCGCAGCCACCACAGACCATCTCCTCCTCAGCCATCGGGGGCATGCCGCGCAGGAAGGCGGGATCGGGCTGCCCCTGGGGATCCAGGACCCGGAACTTGTCCATGAAGGCCAGGTCGATGCGGTCCTTCCACTTGAACACCCAGTCGCCCTGGAAGGCCTGGCCCCACTTGTGGCCGATCGCGCTGCCGTCCCCCAGGTTGAGCAGGGCCAGGAAGTCCCGCTGGGGTCGGTAGGGGCGCAGCGGCCTGCCCTCCAACGCGGCGCGCAGGTTGAAGGCGAGCACGGGCCCGGCGCGCACGGCGTAGACCCCGGCCTTGGGCACCCACGGGTGGTCCACCATGTGGCAGCAGTCCCCCGCGGCGAAGAGCTCGGGGTGCCCGACGACCTGCAGCGTCTCGTGGACCTCGAGGTAGCCGTCCTGGGTGGGCAGCCCGCTGTCCTGGGCGAGGGGGTGGGCCTTGGCGCCCGTCACCCACAGGGTCATCTCGGAGGGGAGGAAGCGGTCATCGTGCAGGCGCACACCTTGGTCCACCACCTGGGCCACGGCGGCGTCCTGAATGACCTCGATTCCGCGCTCCTTGGCGCCAGCGAGGACGAGCTTCCGCAGACGCTCGGACTTGCCGGCGAGGAGCTGGGTGTGCTTGTCCAGGAGCTGGATCCTGGGCGTCTTTCCTGCGCTCACGAGGCGCGCGTGCATGCAGAAGGCCAGCTCGATGCCCGCGGCGCCGGCGCCCACCACGACCACCTGGGGCGCGGGGCCCAGGCCGGGCAGGTCGGCCTCCAGGCGCTCGACGAAGCGGTTGATGGGCCGCGTGGGCACGCAGTGCTCGGCGACGCCGGGGAGCTCCAGGCCGCGCACGGTGCTGCCGATGTCCACCGAGCAGAGGTCGTAGTCCAATGGCGGGCGGCCCGAGCAGTGCACCTGCTTGCGCTCGGGGTCGATGCGGGTGGCGGCGGCGACCACGATGCGCACGCCCCCCAGGCGCGCCAGGGGCCAGGCGTCCAGCTCGACCTGGTCGGGGCGGTACTGGCCGGCGACCACGCCGGGGACCATGCCCGAGTAGACGGCCACCGGGCGGTCCACGACCAGGGTGATCTCCAGGCCGAAGGGCTCGCCGAACGGCTCCATGAGGTGCATGCGCAGGAGCTGGATGTGCGCGTGGCCGGCGCCGACGAGCACCAGACGCTTGGGCCGAGGCTTGGGAGCGGGTGCAGCCATCAGACCCGGAAGACCTCGCGGATGACCCGCTTCACGACGCTGGGGAGCGCGACGTAGGTGGGCGCGTGGAAGCGGCGTCCCCGGCCGGCGCGCGCCATGTCACGGCAGGTCTTGGAGCCCTGGGGCAGGTCGCGGCCGAGCTGGACCACGTGTAGCGCCGGGAAGCGCTGGGCGACGCGGACCGGGTCCCAGCCCACGTTGGAGATGCCGTCGGAGAGCAGCAGGCCCACGCGCTCGCGGCGCTTGCTGCGGGCGAGCTGCTCCAGGCCGGCCTCCAGGCCCGCGGAGATGTGGGTGTAGCCCTGGGCGGGCACCATGATGATGCGCCGCACCAGCTCGCGAAGGGGCAGGCTCTCGTCCAGGCGGACCAGGACGTGGGCGTTGGTGTCGAAGGCCACGATGGCGACGCTCTCCAACTTCATGCGCAGGATCGCAGCGGCGACCGCCACCAGGGCGATCTTCTCGCCGGTCATGGACAGGCTCATGTCCAGGATGGCGACCACGTCCGCGTCCCGGGGCTCCTGGCGCGCGACCACGATGTCGTGGGGCTGGAAGGGGGCGGTCATGGGCGCCTGGGGGACCTGCCGCGGGGCCTCCAGGGTGGCGTCCAGGTCCAGGTCCCCTTCAGCCGGCCAGCTCCGTCGGGTCAGGCGAGTGGGGTGCGCGGCGTGGCGCAGCAGGGCCTTGGCGCGCTGGAGGATGGCGTCGATCGCGCGCTCGCTCACGATGCGCAGGGCCTTGTCGCTCAGGCGCTTCTTGAGGCGGTGCAGCGACTGCGCGGCCTCCCAGCCGGCGGGCAGCTCGGCCAGCTCCTGGGCCTGCGCGTCCGACTCGAAGAAGGGCGAGAACTTCTGGTTGGGGTTGGGCTTGGCCGGCATCGTGGCCGTGCGCGTCAGGTTCAAGGTCGGCTTCGGGGCCGGCTTGTCCGACTCAGGCTCCCCGCTCAGGCTTTTTTTTTCCAGCCCTCCAGAAGGGACTGGAAGTCGCCGCCGCGCTCGTCCACCAGCTCGATGCGGGTGGGCAGGGCCAAGGCGGCGGCGCGGTCGACGTCGCCGTCCAGCTTCACCGCGATGTCGGCGATGGCGATGGCGGCGCGGACGGACGCACCTCGCCGGACCCGGGGGTCCTGACGGGTCGCGCGGGCGATGGCGACCGCGCGCTGCACGATCTCAGCGGAGGGGGTGTGCCGAGCCTGTCCGAGCACGATGTCCCGCTCCTCCTCCTCGGACTGATAGTCCAGCTTGACCAGCTCGAAGCGGTCCTGCAGCGCCTCGGACAGATCGCCGGTGGCGACAAACTCCGCGGGGTTCTGGGTGGCGATGACCACGAAGCCGTCCGCCGCGTGCATCGCGCCGATGTGGGGGACCAGGACCAGGCCCTCGTCCAGGGCGGGGAGCAGGACGTTCTGGACGCCCTCGGGCATGCGGTTGAGCTCGTTGAGCAGCAGCACGCCGCCGTCCTGCATCGCGCGGAGCAGGGGCCCGGGCTGGAAGGCCTCGCGCTGGTAGCCGCGCTCCAGGACCATGGGCGGGTCGAACTGACCGACCAGGCGGGACTCGGTGTAGCGGCCGTCCCCGTCCACCCGCTGGAAGCCGCGCCCCAGAGCGGCGGAGATGGCCTTGGCGATGGCGGTCTTGCCGACGCCGACGGGGCCCTCGAGCAGAACGTGGCGGCCGGCCTGGATGCACGCGAGCAGGTCGGTGAGCTCGCGCTCGCGGCCGACGATGCCGTGCTGGGTCTGGATGGTCTCGATCATGACGTCCCTCTATCCCGGCAGGGCGCCCGTGCTTGCAACTGTCGGGGGCGTGTGCACGACAAGGGCAGCGCGTTAGTGCGCGCCCGCCCCCCAAGGCCGGGACCTCCCAAAGGCCTGGACCCACTCAGGAGAGCGACATGCTTCGACACTTCTTCCACGCCAAGATCCACCGCGCGACGGTCACCCAGGCCGATCTGCACTACGTGGGCTCGATCACCATCGACCGCGATCTGCTCGAGGCGGCGGGGATCATCCCCGGCGAGAAGATCGACATCTACGACATCACCAACGGCAGCCGGATCTCGACCTACACCATCCCCGGTGAGCGCGGCTCCGGCATCATCGGGATCAACGGCGCGGCCGCCCACCACGTGAACCCGGGCGATCTGGTGATCCTGTGCGCCTACGGGTACTGCACCGGCGAAGAGGGCGCGGCCATCGAGCCCACCGTGGTGCTGGTGGACGAGAAGAACAAGATCACCGAGGTCCGCAAGGGCGACCACAAGGTCACCGCGTTCCCCGACCCCGCCGTGGCCGCCAGCAAGTAGGCCTCAGCCTCCGCGGGCGACGATCACCGCGGCGGAGCCTTCCTGCCAGACCACCTTGGGGTCTCCGAACTCCAGGGTGCGGAGCAGGTCAAGCAGCGGCTCGGGCTGGCGCCTCAGGGTGCGCCAGTCCAGCAGGTGATCGAAGACGAAGTGATCTCGGCTGGGCAACAGCATGTTGATCACCAAGTGCGCATCCCGGTCCAGCGAGCGCTTGAGGGCCGGGAGCATGTGCGCGAGGACACGCGTGGGCAGATACTCCGCGAGTCCGTCCAGCACGACGACGTTCTGGGGCCCGAAGAAGGTGCTGCTGCCCTTGACGGCCAGCAGGCCGAGGTCTTCGTGCAGCAGGCGCATGCGCACGCGCCCGGTGCCGATGGTGCCGCCAGTGTTCAAAGAGGCCAGGGAGTCCCGGTTGCCGTCTGCAGCGGTGACCTCGCCGCCGTGCATGGCCAGCGTGGGGTGCAGGCGGGCGATGGTGGTGCCGGGACCGACGGGCATGCAGAGCACCCGGACCCTCCCCTCGGGCAGCACGGACTCGACCGCGTCCACGGTGGCCTGCACCCGCGCCCGCAGCGCGACGGCGGTCGGCAACATCAGCAGGCTGCGGTCGAGCAGGCGCCCCAGCGCATCTCCGCCAGTGGCCTCCCCCAGCTCGACGTGGGCCAGGACCTGCGCCCCGCCGCCCCCGAGCTCCGCGCAGAGGGAGCCCGTGCGGGAGCGGAGCAGGTAGGGCTGGAGCTCGGCCTGGAGCAGCTTGCCGGCCTCGGTGGCCTCGCGCTCGCCCAGCGAGGTGAACAGGCGCCCTCCGGCATCCATGAGCTCCGCGGCGACCGCCCCCAGCTCCTGGCGGGCGGCCCGCTCGTCCTCCCGGACCAGGCGCTCCACCTCCAACAGGCCGGCCTTGATCCGGTCGGCCAGGCCGCGCGCACCGCCCAGGTCCATGGTGTTGGACTCCCCCCGCCCCAGGCTGCCGCCCGTCGCCGCCCGGGTGGTGGCCCTCAGGCGCTGGCTCAGGAGCTGCGCGGCGGCCTTGTAGAACGCGGCGGCCAGCTCGGCGTCCTTGGCGAGCTCGGCCTGGAGCACCGCGGCCTTCCAGCACAGGACCACCGCGTCCTCGGCGGCGCGGACCTGCGCGGTGCGGGGCTGGCGGGTGATGAAGGCCATCTCCCCTACGAAGGTGCCGGCGCCCAGCACGTCCAGCACCACCTGCGGCCGGGAGGTGGTGTCCACGACCTCCAGGGAGCCCTGCTCGACCCGGTAGAAGTCCTGGTCGCGCTCACCCCGCTCGATCAACACCTGCCCGGCGGAGACCAGGCGGGTGTCGGCGAGCACGGACATGCGCTTGCGGTGCGCGTCGCTCATGTGGTCCAGGAAGCTGCTCACACCGAGATGGCCCCCTTGCGGAAGTCGCTGCTGCCGATCTTCACGTTCACGCAGGCGGGCTTGCCGCTGGCCAGGGCCCGCGCGATGGCCGGCCCCATGTCCTCGGGGCGCTCGACGTACTCGCCGTGCCCGCCCATGGCTTCGACGATCTTGTCGTAGCGGGTGAACTCAAGCTCGGTCGCGGGCGAGCGCGCCTGACCGAAGATCTGGACCTGGCCGCGCCGGATCTGCGTCCAGGCCGCGTCGTTGCCGATGACCCCCACAAAGGGGATGCCCTGCCGGATCGCGGCCTCGTACTCGAAGCCGTTCAGCCCAAAGCTGCCGTCGCCGTAGATGATGAACACCGGAGCGTCCGGGCGCGCCAGCTTCGCGGCCATCGCAAAGCCAGGTCCAACGCCGAGCGTCCCCAGGGGGCCCGGGTCCATCCAGTGGCCGCCCTTGTGGGTGGCGACCAGCTTGGCGGCGGTGCCCACGATGTCTCCGCCATCACAGACGATGGTGGCGTCAGCCGGGATGGCGACGGCCAGCTCCTTGGAGAAGCGCAGGGGCTTGACCGGGACCTCGTCGCTGCCCATCTCGGGGAGCATCTTGTCCATCCGGGCCTGCTCCGCGGCGCGCACCGTGTCCATCCAGCCCGCGTGCTGCGATGCACCCGCGCTGGCGTCGATGAGCTGCTTGAAGGCCAGTCCGGTGTCCGCCACGATCCCCAGATCGGCTCCGCGGTTGTGTCCGATGACCTCTGGGTCCAGATCCACCTGGATGACCTTGGTCTCCTTGGGCACCTTGGCGCCGTAGCCCAGGCGGAAGTCCCAGGGCGTCCCGCAGACCAGCACCACGTCCGCCTGCGCCAGCGCCTTGGAGCGGCAGAGGCGGAAGTTGTTGGGGTGCTCCGGCGGCAGGGCCCCGCGCGCGCCGCCGTTGCAGAACACCGGCAGGTCGAAGTGCTCCGCGAAGGCCCCGATCTGCTCGCGGTAGGGCGAGAACCACCACTGGGTCCCCACGATGGCCATGGGCCGCTGAGCGCCATCCAGCAGCGCCGCCGCCTGCGCGATGAAGGCCGGGTCCCCGCCCACCGCCGCCTGCGTCCGGTAGTTCTCGGGGAAGCTCACGGTGCTGGGCTTGACCATGTTCATCAGGATGTCCAGGGGCATCTCCAGGAACACCGGGCCCGGCACCCCCGTGGTCGCCTTGCGGATCGCCATCGCGATGTAGTCCGGGATGCGCCGGGTCTCGGGCACCGTGGCGCTCCACTTGGTCACCGAGCGCAGCAGCGAGACGTGGTCCATCTCCTGCAGCGAGCCCATCTCCTTGAAGAAGCTGGGGCCCTGCCCGCCGATCAGCAGCATCGGCACCCCGCCCCGGAAGGCGTTCGCCGCCGCCGTCACCGCATCCGTCACGCCCGGCCCCGCGGTCACCGCCGCCACGCCGATCTGCCCCGTGGCGCGCGCCCAGCCCTCGGCCGCGTGCCCCGCCGACTGCTCGTGCCGGAAGTCCACCACCCGGATGCCCTCGTCCAGGCAGCCATCGTAGATGTGCTGGATGTGTCCGCCGCAGAGGGTGAAGAGGTGACTCACACCTTCCTTTGCCAGCGCCTGGGCGACAAGTCGTCCGCCGTGCACCATGGGGGCCTCCTTTGGGGTGGGGAGAGTACCCCGAGCGCCGCTCCTTCCCTCCCTTCCATCCTTGGCCCGCGCATTGCATCCCCTGCCGCGACCCCGGAGCCCCCATGCTGTCCCTCCTCCTGCTGGCCACCACCCTGAGCCCCAAACCCGCCGCGCCAGCCGACGTCGCGGCCATCAACCGGGCCATGGAGACCGCCCTGCGCTGCACCCGCAGCCCCAACCCCAGCGACAGCCCTGCCCCCGAGTGTCTGGCCCTCCAGTCCGGCAGCGCCGAGCGCGTCCGCTGGATGGAGTCCAAGCCCACCAGCGAGCCCAACGTCTGGACCCCAAGCCTGGCCCTCCAGCGCGCGGACGGCGGCTGGTTGGAGCTGGGCACCTACCCCCACCAGGCCTTCCACGGGGTGGTCTGGGTCCCCGAAGCGCAGCTCTACGTCGGGTACACCTCCTGGTACGGCGAGCAGGGCGCAACCCTGATCTACGACCCCCGCGGCGACGCCCCGGTCCACGTCAAGGGCACCCCCACCCTGTCCCCCAACGGCGCCCTGATGGCGGCCTTCGAGGTCGATCTCTACGACGACGGCCAGCTCCGCTTCCAGCTCTTCTCGATGGGGCCCGACGGTCCCACCAAGCTCCAGGATGAACGGCGCGAGACGAGCGGTCAGCAGGCCGATCTCCTCGCCTTCGCGGGCGACGAAGTCGCGCTCTGGCTGGACCTGCAGAGCGACCAGCCCCAGGTGGTGAGGGTCGGCATCTCCCAGCACGTCCCAACCCCTCTTCTCCTGAAAGAAGAAGACTGCTTGAAATCGGAGACAGCCCGCCACACCACCGGGGATCAGCTCTTCCTGCGATCCCTGCCTTCTCGGTCCGGCGAGGTGATCTCGGCGCTGCCCTGGGGCATGTGCGTCCAGGCTCTGCACACCCACGGCGACTGGGAGCTGGTGCGGGCGGCCGACCAGGTGGGGTGGGTGTTCCGGAAGCTGCTGGCCGAGACGCGCCCGGCTCCGACCCCGCTGCCAGACCACATGCGCGGTGGCTACTGTGTCGCGGCGATGCCCCGGGAGGGCGAGACAGGCGGCTACCCCGGGGTCCAGGAGGCCTTGAACCGAAACCAGCAGGCCGGCCTGCCCGGGTATTACCTGCGCCCCTTCTACGACGACTACTGCGTCGGCCTGCGCCCCACCGAAGGCCCGACGCTCTCCGACCTGGAGCGAAGCGCGGACCAATCCCTGCCGGTGCGCCTGGCGACCTGGACCCTCGCGCTGGCCCCCGAGAGCGCCTACCGCCACCACAGCAGCGCCGCCCTGCTGAACGAGAGCCCGTTGTTCCGCCCTCTCCCCGAGCAGGGAGGGCCGGCCCCCAGCGAACACATCGCGACCGTGCTGGCCGAGCACTTTGGAAAGGCCCAGGGCACCCAGCCGGCACCGAGCGGCGTCCACCTGCTCCCCATCGTCCCCGACGGCGACGGCATCCTCTTCCACGGCGGCCAGGCCGGCGAGACCCTGGGGACCTCCGGCTCGGGCTTCCCCGCGGGGCGGTTCCAGCTCACCCAGGACCTGAGCGCGGCCGTCTTCGACCGCGCCCTGCCCGGAGCGGTCCTGAACCCCTGCACGGGCGCCTTCCTGCCCACCCAGGTGGAGGCGCTCCGCTACGAGCCGGCCACCGGGAGGCTCCGGGCGAAGGTCGACCCCGCCGCCCTCAAGGAGCTGCAGAGCTGCGCGGACAGCCACCCCTTCCAGGCGCTGGTGCACATCCGCTTCCTGCTGCTGATCGACGAGAGCCCGGGCAGCCCTCTGCTCGAGGCCGTCTCGACCCCACCGACCATCGACGACAAGACCCCCTTCGTCCCCAAGGACTACGAGCCCTGGGCCCGCCAGCTCACCTGGAGCCCGCCCGCCGCGAAGGACCCCCAAACCCCACCGCAGCCCGAGCTCCGCCTGCGCAGCCTCACCGAGCCCGACTGCGGCTACGTCAACGCCTCCGAGCTGATCGTCACGCAGGGGGAAGCCCGGTACGTCCTCCGCACCATGGTCTGGGAGACCTGGGACTGCGGCGCTTGAGTCTGGGACAGGTCGCCCTGCGGCGCATAGACTCCTTCCATGGCCTCGTTGATCACCCGCCGCCGCCTGCTCGTGGGTGGAGCCGCCCTCGCCGCCGCCTCACTGGCCGGTGGGCTCGCGTCCTTCCTGCACCTGCCCCCGTCCTCGCCTGGCTACAAGGTGCTGTCCGAGCGCGAGCAACTTCAGGTCTCGGCGTTGGGCCAGGCGCTGTTCCCCACCGGCAATCCCCTCGGCCCCTCCTTCCTGGAGATCGACGGCGTGGCCCGCGTGGACGCCCTGCTCGATGACGGCCTGCACGCCCGGAGCGTCAAGCCTCTGCGCTACACCCTGGGGGCCCTGGATTGGGGGGCTCGGCTCTCCTTGGGCACCCCGCTGCACCTCTTGGACCCCGCGGAGGCTCTCACCCTGTTGCAGGCCTGGTCCACCCACGAGGTCATCCTGAGGCGCGCCGCCGTCGACGGCGTGAAGTCCGTGCTGGCGATGGCCTACTTCGACAACGCCCGGGTGCTCGAGCGCCTGGAGTTCACCCCCGGGTGCTACGCATGAGCGCCTTCCAGCCCGGCAAGCACAGCGCGTCCCAGTGGCTGTCCCAGAACAGCGGCACCCTGGAGCTGGAGTGCGACGTGGCCATCCTGGGGGCCGGCGCGGGGGGCTGCGCGGCGGCGGCGCGTCTGGCGGAGGCGGGGCTGCGGGTGCTGCTCTTCGAGTCCGGGCGCCACTGGAACAACCGGGACTTCAAGCCCTCGAACTCCTGGGCCTTCCGGCACCTCTACGCCGAGCGCGGCAACCGCGTCGCCATCGGCAACGGCTGGATGCCCATCAACGGCGGCCGCGGCGTGGGCGGCTCGACGCTGATCAACTCCGCCATCTCCTTCCCCATCCGGCCGGAGATGCTCGCGCGCTGGCGCGACGAGCTTGGATTCGACCCAAAGCGCAGTTTTGAAGCCAACACCCAGCGGATCATGCGCACCCTGGCCGTGGGCGAGAACCCGCTCCAGGTCCAGGGCCGCAACAACACCATCTTTGCCGAGGGCATCGCCAAGCTGGGCTGGGAGGGCGGCAGCTACATGCCCCGCTCCGCCCCGGGCTGCGTGGGCTGCGGCATCTGCCAGCTCGGCTGCCCCAGCGGCGGAAAGTGGACCGCGGACCGATCCTTTCTGGCCGAAGCGCTCCAGTCTGACCTCGTCGGGGTCTGGTCTGACTGCCGGGCGACGGGGGCCCTGGCGGCTGGAGAGGTGCGGGTCGATGGTCTGCACGGCGAGATCCTCGACCCCCACTCCCAGGAGCCCATCGGGAGCTGGTCGGTCAAGTCGCGGGCCGTGCTGGTCGCGGGCGGGTCCATCGGCTCCCCGCGCTTCCTGATGCAGAGCGGCCTGAGCGAGAGCCCGGCCCTGGGGCAGAACCTGCGGCTGCACCCGGCGACGGGGATCTTCGCGCGCATGCCCGAGGTCATCAAGCACTGGAAGGGCGTCTCCCAGGGCTACTGGGTGGACCGCTACGACCAGGGCTTCTTGATGGAGACGGCGACCCTCACCCCGGACGCCAACTACATCGCGATGCCCCTGGAGCCCGGCCCCGAGCTCAACGCCGTGATGGCCGACATGAAGTACCTGGCGCTGGCCGGCGTGCTGGTCCACGACATCGACACCGTCGCGTCCGTCTCCCCCGGCGGCGTGTCCGTGCAGTTCGGCGATCAGGACCGCCTCACCCTGCTGCGCGGCCTGCAGACCGTGGCCGAGGTCTTCTTCGCCGCGGGGGCCGAGTACCTGGCCCTCCCGGTGGCCGGCGCGGGGCTCGTCAGGACGATGGACGAGGTGCGGGGGGCCCTCCACGATGCCCTGCCCTACCATCGGATCCTCGCGACCAGCTCGCACCCCCAGGGGACCTGCCGGATCGGCACCAGCGAGGACACCAGCGTGACGACCCCCGAGGGCCGCGTCTGGGGCTGGGACAACCTCTACGTCAGCGACGCGAGCACCTTCCCCGAGGCTTTGGGCGTGAACCCCCAGGTCACCGTGATGGCGATGGCCCTGCACGTCGCCGATGGGGTCGCTCAAGCGCTGGCCTGAGCGGAACGAGATATGCCTGGGGCGTCTTTGACGAGGACCCCCAAGATGGCCGAGCCCACCGCGACCAACATCACCTGGCACGACGCCAACGTCAGCGCCGAGCAGCGCGAGTCCCTGACCGGCCAGAAGGGCGCCGTGCTGTGGTTCACCGGGCTCTCCGGGAGCGGCAAGAGCACCATCTCCCGGCGCGTGGAGCAGCTCCTTTTGGAGCGCGGCGTGTTCACCTACGGGCTGGACGGCGACAACGTGCGCTTCGGCCTGAACTCCGATTTGGGCTTCGCGCCCGAGGACCGCCAGGAGAACATCCGCCGCATCTCCGAGGTGGCCAAGCTCTTCGCGGACAGCACCGTCATCGTGTGCACCGCGTTCATCTCGCCCTACCGCGCCGGCCGCAACCACTGCCGGAACATCCTGCCGGAGGGCCGCTTCGTCGAGGTGTTCGTGGACACCCCGCTGGAGGTCTGCGCCTCCCGCGACCCCAAGGGCCTCTACAAGAAGGCCATGGCCGGTGAGATCAAGGGCTTCACGGGCATCGACGCCCCCTACGAGGCCCCCCTGGCGCCCGAGGTCCACATCGAGACCGTCAAGCACGACATCGACGGCTGCGCGCAGCTCGTGGTGGACCACCTGATCGAGCGGGGCTTCATCCCCGCCTGAGCGGCTCGAAGTCCAGGGCCTCCCCCGCTCTCCGCGTCCCCGCAGTAGAGTCCGGGTATGCGCAACGTCTTCCTGCTCCTGGTCCTCGCATCCCACGCCACCGTCGCGCTGATCGGCGCGTACTGGCACCCGGCGTTCTATGCAGAGCTGCTGCTCGCGCCGCTGACGATCCTGGGCCTGTGGGACATGTACCAGGACAAGCACGCGATCCTGCGGAACTTCCCGATCATCGGGCACTTTCGCTACATGCTGGAGGGCATCCGCCCCGAGATCCAGCAGTACTTCATCGAGCCCAACACCGACGGCCGCCCCTTCTCCCGGGAGCAGCGCGCGGTCGTGTACCAGCGCGCCAAGGCCGAGCTCGACACCCAGCCCTTCGGCACCCAGCACGACATCTACGGCGAGCGCTACGAGTGGATCGCCCACAGCCTGCGCGCCGTCCACGCCCCCGAGCACCCGCCCCGCATCACCCTGGGCGGCGACCAGTGCAGCCAGCCCTACGCGGCCAGCCTGCTGAACATCTCGGCCATGAGCTACGGCTCGCTCTCCAAGCACGCCATCCTGGCCCTCAACGGCGGCGCGGCCAAGGGCGGGTTCGCCCACAACACCGGCGAGGGCGGCATCAGCCCCTACCACCTGGAGCCCGGCGGCGACCTGATCTGGCAGATCGGCACCGGCTACTTTGGCTGCCGCGCCAAGGACGGCGGCTTCGACGCCGGGCGCTACCGGGAGAACGCCACCCGCCCCACCGTCAAGGTCATCGAGCTCAAGCTCTCCCAGGGCGCCAAGCCCGGCCACGGCGGCATCCTGCCCGCCAAGAAGGTCACCCAGGAGATCTCCGAGATCCGCGGCGTGCCCATGGGCCAGGACGTGCTCTCGCCCCCCGGCCACAAGGCCTTCCACACGCCCATCGGCCTGCTGGAGTTCATCCAGACCCTGCGGACCGAGTCCGGCGGCAAGCCCGTCGGCTTCAAGCTCTGCATCGGCCAGCCCTGGGAGTTCGCCGGCATCTGCAAGGCCATGGTCGAGACCGGCATCCGCCCGGACTTCATCACCATCGACGGCGGCGAGGGCGGCACCGGCGCGGCCCCCCTGGAGTTCGCCAACCACATGGGCATGCCCCTGCTGGACGGCCTGGCCTGGGCCCACAACATGCTGGTGGGCTTCGAGCTGCGGGACCAGCTCAAGATCATCGCCTCCGGCAAGGTGGTCACCGGCTTTGACATGCTCGTGCGGCTCGCGGCCGGCGCCGACCTCTGCAGCTCGGCCCGCGCCATGATGTTCTCGCTGGGCTGCATCCAGGCCCTGCGCTGCAACAACAACGACTGCCCCGCCGGCGTGGCCACCCAGAAGGAGCATCTGGTCGAGGGCCTGGTGGTCAAGGACAAGATCCCCCGCGTCGCCAACTACCACCACGCCACCGTCCACAGCCTCATGGAGCTGCTGGGCGCCGCCGGCATCCGGCACCCCGACGACCTGCGCCCCCACCACGTCCACCGGCGCATCTCCCCCACCCAGGTCGTCACCTACGCCGACATCTACCGCTACATCGAGCCCGGCTGCCTGCTCTCCGAGCCCTACCCCCCCGGCTACGAGACCATCCTCAAGCGCGCCACCGCCCAGCACTTCTGATGTCCCTGCCGCCCCCCTCCGTCCTGGCCGAGCGCGAGACCCGCCGCCTGGCCACCATCGCCCGCGAGACCGCCCTGGAGTCCGCCCCCTGCGGCGAGGGCTGGATGGGCGTGGACGCCCCCGACTCCTGGGTCAACTTCGGCGCTGGCCTGGGCAACCACCTGCCCGTCACCGACCACGACCTGCAGCAGCTCCGCGACTTCTACGCCTCCCGCGGCCGCCGCCCCAGCCTGCGCACCCTCCACTACGCCCACCCCACGCTGGCCCCCGCTCTGCACCGCGCCGGGTTCTCCCTGGAGGAGCAGGACTCGAACCTGGTGCGCGCCACTGCGCCCGGACCGATTTCGCTCCCCTTCCCCCTGGACATCTCTGCACTGGACCCCGCAGACGAGGACACCCTTTCCTTGTTCTGCCAGCTTCAACGCGCATTCTTTGCAGACGGAAAGCCCAGCCCCGGCCTGGACGCCACAACCCGCCGCGTGGTCCAGAACCCCCGCTGCCGCTGGTGGATCCTGCGCTGGGCCGGCGAGCCCTGCGCCGCCGGCGGCCTGGAGCTCTTCGAGGGCGGCGCCGTGCTCATCGCCGCCGGGACCCTCCCCGAGTTCCGCTGCCGCGGCATCCAGTCCGCGTTCATCGACTTCCGCGTGGCCGAGGCCTACGCGCTGGGCGCCAGCTACTGCCTCATCGCCTCCGAGCCCGGCGGCCCCACCGAGCGGAACGCCGTGAGGCGGGGCTTCGCGCCGGTGTTCGTGACGAATCGCTGGAGAGGGTGAGCTGGCGGGGGGCCCCCAGAGCAAGCCGGGCTCCCACCTGGGGAGCCCGAAGTGCGGGGGGATCGGGTCCCCCCCAAAATCGCTATCGAAAGCTCAGCGCTCGATGGTGACGCTCACCATCTTGAGGTCCTTCGAGGTGGAGCCGGAGCGGCTGCCGAAGCCCTCGAGCTTCTTCACGACGTCGTAGCCCTCGCTCACCTTGCCGAACACGGGGTGCTTGCTGGGGGTGCTGTGGTCGAACCAGTCCAGGAAGCTGTTGTGGGTGGTGTTGATGAAGAACTGCGACCCGCCGCTGTTGGGGCGGCCGGTGTTCGCCATGCTCAGGGTGCCGGGCTCGTTGGAGAACTTGGCGCCCTCGTTGAACTCGTCCTGGATGTTGTAGCCAGGGCCGCCGGTGCCCGCGTTGCGCGCGTTGGGGTCCTTGGAGTGGGGGCAGCCGAACTGGCACATGAACCCGGGGATCACCCGGTGGAAGTGCAGCCCGTTGTAGAAGCCCTCCTCGGCCAGCTTCACGAAGTTGCCCGCGGTGATGGGCATCTCGTCGACGTAGATCTCAGCCTTGAAGGTGCCTTCGGAGGTGTTGAAGACAGCGGTGGGGTTGGCCATGGAAGCCTCCTTGTCATTGCTGCTGGAGGCCTAACGGCTTGGCGCCCCCCCGCCAGTGTCAGTCCCTGCGGCGACGGGAAAGGCCCACCAGGCCAGCGAGCACCGCGACCAGACCGAGCGGAGCCCCAGAGCCCGGGGTCGACGCGCAGCCCCAGAACATCCCGGTCCCACACACCCAATCGTCGAACACCTGCTCGTCGCCCTGACAGAGCACCTGGGGCTCTCCCAGGGTGCCGTCCCGTGCCTCCGCGACCACGGCCAGGCAGCGCTGATCCGCCGGAAGCGCCACGGAGACCAGCGCGTAGGGGTCGTCCGGATCGGCCAGGAAGCTGCCCATCAGCTCCGTGTCAGGCAGCCTGTCCTCGCTGGCGGCGTAGAAGTGCAGAGCGCTGCCGGCCGGGTGCATGGCCCAGGGGGTGAGCTCAGCGATGTTGTGCGCCCCCCAGCAGAGATCCTCCTCGACTTGGTAGAAGCCCGCCAGGCCGACCTCCGACACGGGCGCCGCGGCCTCACCAGAGGGGATGGCCCCCGGGCCCTCGGCCGTCATGAACACGCTGCGGGTGGGCTCGGTCACCTGGTCGTCCAGGCGCTCGCCGAGCACGATGACCTCGATCTCCTCGCCGGCGGGCAGGACCTGATCCGGGATGAAGGACAGGTAGGCCTGGGCTTGGTGATCCAAGGTGCCGAACGCGACCTGGACCTCTCCTGCCAGGGGCACCCCGAAGGCGTCCTGGACCAAGAGCGAGGGGCTCTGCTCGGGATCCAGGCGGTCCGCTCCCAGGTGCACGCGGACGCGGCTGTTGGTGGGCACCTCGGTCTGGCCCCAGGCGGGGTAGACCTGCGCATCCAGGGCGGGGGCGGGGTCACAGGCGTCGGCCTGCGGCGGGGACAGGAGCGCGAGGAGTGCGAGCATGGGGAACCTCCGGGTGGGTGTGCCCAGAGGAAGCAAGGGCCGTGCCACAACGTCTTTTCAGACACTTGCAGCACAGCCCCACACAGAGTCAGGGCAGAGATGTCAGGCTTGGACGTTCACCAGCATGCCCGGGCGCTGGTCCTCCAGGTCGACGCCGTTCTCCTCGAGCGCGGAGAGCACGTACTCCTTGATCTCCTCGTCGCTCGCGCCGTCCTGCTGCATGCTGTCGACCGTGTCGAGCATGGTCTGCTGGACCTCCTCGGAGAGCTCGGAGCCCATGGTGGTGATGGCCTCCTCGTGGCTGGGCGGGGGACCGGGAGGGGGGCCCGGGGGAGGTCCGCCCGCTCCCTGGACACCGCTGGTCCCTCCCTGCTGGAGTCCGCTGAGCTGAAGGCTGCCTGCTGAAATCGTCGTCATGGTTCACCTCTTCGGCCGGGTGGCCTGCAGACCTCATCGACGGCCTCTGGGCGCACACGAGGACAGGCTCTGGCGGCTTCAGGACTGCGCAAGACCCCGGGGCTTGACCCTTGCTTCACGAACCCACCGGGGACACCATGTACGGAACAGTACGGAGGAGGTTCCCATGCTCTTGCTGATGCTCTCGATGCCCGCCTTTGCCCAGGACTACACCACCTGGGACGAACCCACCTGGACCGCCCACCTGGCCCAGGCAGACGCCGACCTTCAGGCCGAGCTCGGCGCTCTGGAGACCTGGATGAACGAGCTGTCGGCCCTGCAGGTCGAGGTGATCGCCGCCGACTCGGAGGACCGGATGGGGCAGTCCCAGAAGGACATGTGCAGCGCCGGGAAGGACAGCGTGGACGCGCTGTACGCGGGCTTCACCGACTGGGGGAACGAGTACGCGGACAGCCTGCAGTGGACGCAGAACAACGACGCCGTGACCGAGGACGTGCAGAGCGACGCGACGGTGGCCTTGTTGACCTACATCGTGCTGGGCCCCCAGGTCAGCGAGACCGGGATGCACCTGGCCGGCGCCTGCATGCTGGTGGGGATCAGCGCGGACGACACCGAGTTCGCGTCCTACTACGCCCGCTACGGGATGGTGACCGCCGAGGGCGCCAAGGAGCTGGGCCTGAACGTCGACGAGACCGTGATGAGCGCGGTGACCATCGCCGACGCCTACGGGCTCCCCGAGACCTCCGAGTGGGTCGCTTTTGGCCGCCGGAGCTGCGAGAGCGACGAGTGCAAGGCGCTCATGGACGAGACCGGCGGCGACGACAGCAGCGACTCCGGCGATCTGAGCACCACCCTGGCGCTGGGCTGGCGTCGCCCCAGCGATCTGCACCAGCTCGGGGTGGGCCTGGGGGTCCGCTACAACAACGTCCGCGTCGAGGGGGACTTCCTCTACGGCCTGCAGGAGAAGTCCCGCGGCTGGTCGGTCAAGGCCGGCCTGAACAAGCGCTTTGGCGGCGCCTGGGGCGGCGAGCTGGGGGTGCTCGGGGTGCTGGACCAGTACGGCGTGAACGACACCACGCCCACCTACGCGCTGGACCGGAGCTGGGGCCTGGAGGTGCCGCTCACCCTGCACTTCTCGGTGGGCAGCCAGGCCGCGATCTTCGGCAGCATCGCGCCGCGCTGGAACCAGCAGGCCACCCGGCGCAGCGCGGATCTGCCCGACTGGATGCACGAGCTCCATGGACAGGCGGGCCTGCGCTACCACGCGGACCTGGCCACTCTGGAGGCGAGCTGGTTCTGGTGGCAGAGCGGCGCGGGCAAGCTCACCGGACCCAGGGTCTCCCTGCTCTTCTGAGCCTGGGATCGGCCTGGGGACCTTGCTGTCTCAGTCGGTAGACCCTGGGGAGTGAGCGCGATAGCCCTCTCGCCTCACACCCAGGAGTCTTTCGATGGCTGACAACTTCAAGGTCGCAGACCTCTCCCTCGCCGAGGCCGGCAAGCTCAAGATCGAGTGGGCCGAGGCCCGCATGCCCGTGATGATGGCCCTCCGGGAGAAGTTCGAGAAGACCAAGCCCCTGGCTGGCCAGCGCATCGCCGGCTGCCTGCACGTGACCAAGGAGACCGCGGTCCTGATCCGCACCCTGGCCGCCGCTGGCGCCGAGATCTCCTGGTCGGGCTGCAACCCCCTGTCCACCAGCGATGAGATCGCCGCGGCCCTGGCCGCCGAGGGCATCTCCATCTACGCCTGGCACGGGCTGAGCACCGAGGAGTTCTACTGGGCCATCGACCGGACCCTGGACTTCAAGCCCACCCTGACCCTGGACGACGGCGCGGACCTGATCACCCGCGTGCACACCCACTTCCCCGAGCTGGCCGAGGGCATCCTGGGCGGCACCGAGGAGACCACCACGGGCGTTCACCGCCTGCGCGCCATGGCCAAGGCCGGGGCCCTCAAGTACCCCGTCATGGCCATCAACGACGCCCAGACCAAGTGGGACTTCGACAACGTCTACGGCACCGGCCAGTCCTCCCTGGACGGCGTGCTGCGGGCCACCTCGGTCCTGCTGGCCGGCAAGAACTTCGTGGTCGCCGGCTACGGCCACTGCGGCAAGGGCGTCGCCATGCGCGCCAAGGGCATGGGCAGCCACGTGGCGATCACCGAGATCCAGCCCACCGCCGCGCTCAAGGCCACCCTGGAAGGCATGCAGGTCATGACCATGGACAAGGCCGCTCCCTGGGGCGACATCTTCATGACCGCGACCGGCATGAAGGACATCATCACCAAGGAGCACTTCAAGGTGATGCGCGACGGCGCGATCGTCTGCAACACCGGCCACTACGACTGCGAGATCAACCTGGGTGAGCTCGAGGAGCTGGCCACCTCCAAGCGCCAGATCCGCGACAACCTGGAGGAGTACGTGATGGCCGACGGCCGCCGCATCTACGTGATCGGCCAGGGCCGTCTGGTGAACCTGTCCGCCGCCGAGGGCCACCCCTCCGAGGTCATGGACATGTCCTTCGCCAACCAGGTGCTGGGCATGATCCACATGGCCCAGCAGGGCAAGGACCTCGAGGTGACCGTCCACGACATCACCGACGAGCAGGACCAGGAGCTGGCCCTGACCAAGCTGCACACCATGGGCATCGAGATCGACAAGCTCACCCCCGAGCAGGTCGCCTACCAGGATGCTTACCTCGAGGGGACCTGAGTTCCGAAGGAACTCAGGATTCTTGTGGGGGACAAGGTCCCCCACACCCCCTGTACGGGCTCCCAAATGGGAGCCCGGCTCGCTTCAGGCATGAAGCTCGCGGGATTCGGGGCCGACGCGACGGGGTTCCGCTCGAAGCGGACGCGTCGGCCTCCGAATCCGAGGACACAAAGGCACTGCCTCTGACACACAGAGTCACCAAGTGACGCTGTCCCCTCCCCCGGGGCGCTCGGTACACCCAAGCCGAGCTCTGGCCCCCGGGAGATGACTGCCGCGCGGCCGATTGAGCGCCCCCCGAACCGGGCCCTGCCATGCGACGCGTCGTCCTCCCTCCCTTCGGTCTCTCCCTCCTCCTCACCGGCTGCGGGCTGCTCTCCGGACCCTCCGGCGACGACGGCTCCCGCGACACCGCCCAGGAGAGCGACAGCGGAGACCCCACCGACACCGGCGACGACACCGACACCGGCGACGACACCGGCGGCGGCGACGACACCGGCGACCCCACCGAGACCTGCGACGCCGGAGACCTCTACACGCGCTGCGACGGCGACGACGTCATCCTCTGCGACAACGGCACCGAGGCGCGCATCGACTGCCCCGACACCTGCGGCAGCGACCCGGACGTCGACTCCTGGTGCCAGGGCGAGATGCCCTCCACCTCCCTGTCCGCGGGCTACTACGGCGACGCCAACCTCAGCCGCTTCTACACCTGGATCGCCCAGGGCGACCTGGAGTTCGACCGCCTGGAGCTGGACGCCGGCACCACCCTGCTGGTCAAGCCCCTGTCCACCCTCACGGTCAACGACGCCCTGCTGGCCCCCGGCACCAAGAGCCGCCCGGTGCACATCGCCTCGTCCAAGAGCAGCCCCGGCGCCGGGGACTGGGAGCGGCTGATCCTGGGCCTGAACCACCAGAGCCGCCTGGACCACACCACCATCGAGCACTTCCGCGGCATCGACAGCGCCGGTGACCTCGACCTCTTCGACTGCACGATCCAGGAGGTGGAGGTGGATGGCGCCCTGGGCGGTGCAGTCCACCAGGAGAACACCACGGAGTCCTCCTACTCCGTCCTCCGCGTGGTCCGAAGCGAGGTCAACCGTGTCAGCGGCGGCGACGGGATCCACGTCAGCGAGTGGGTGGACCTGGAGCTGCAGGACTGCCTGATCCAGGACATCGACGGCGCGGGCGTCTACATCGACGCCATGGACGCAACGGTCTCCGACACCGAGATCCAGAGCGCGCAGATCGGCCTGAGCGCGGTCTACACCAACCTGAGCGTCGCCGGCCTCAGCGTCAGCGACACCAGCGACTACGGGCTGGTCACCGAGCGGAGCTGGGGCAGCGTGGTGGACGCCGAGGTCACCGGCTCCCCCGACTTCTGCTTCGGCGTGCTGGAGTGGGAGACCTCCCTGAGCACCGCGATGGACTTCGACCACGTGAGCTGTAGCGGCGCCAGCACCGCGGCCTTCAGGGTCAACCTGGTCGCCACCCGCCCGGGAGACGGCCTGGGGAGCGTCGACCTGAGCGCCTACGACGTGCGGGACACCCCCGCCTTCATGAAGCTGTACGGCCACGCCGAGCTCAGCGCGGACGGCGGGAACGCGGTGACCTCCAAGGTGTTCACCAGCGACTCCGACTCGGACTGGTCGGGCATCCGCTTCCAGAGCGACGGCGCGTACTGGAACGGCAAGAGCGCCGGCCAGGTGGAGGCCGCCTTCGAGGCCCTCGTCCCCAGCGCCAGCGCCAGCGTGACCAACGTCGCGGGCTCGGAGCTGTCCGGGGTCGGCGCCCGCTGAGTCAAGCCCCGGTGGTGCTCCCCGCGAGCGCCGCCTGGGCCAGCCCGTCCCAGGCCCCGGCCTCCTCGACGACCACCCAGGCCTTCATGGGGCGGCCCTTGCCGGAGGGATCAAAGAGCCGACTGCCAGGGAGGGCCAGGGCGTCGGCGTGGGCCTGGCCCGCGAGCTTGAAGACGACGGCGCCATCAAAGGCCCCGATCACGGCCTTCCCGGCCGACTTCACGCAGGGCATCCCAAAGAGCTTGCCCCGGTCCAGCGCGACGCCACCGGCCTCCAGGCGGCCCAGCAGGTCCTCGTAGGCGGGGTGGGTGGCTTTCTTGGTCACGGCGCGCTCCAGGCTGCTTGGTGGGCCCCGGTGTCCACTCTCCCACAATCCCTCCCTCCCCGGGCAGAGACGGATTAGGCCCAAGACACCCTGGGAGCACAGCATGGATCGAGCCACCGCCGCCGCGGCAGAGGTCGCCCGCATCAACACCTACTTCCCTCTCCTGCCCCGCATGGGCCTGGGCTGGGCGGCGCGGCGCCCCTGGGAAGACACGACCATCGCGGTCAACGCCCACCTGACCACCCTCACCGCGGCCCTGCTGCGCGAGCTGGCCCTGGGCGGCGGCGAGTGGGTGGTCTGCGCGGCCAACGAGCACACCACCGACCCCGGCGTGGTCGAGCTGCTCCGCCAACAGGGCATCCAGGTCTACACCGGCCGCGACAACAACCACCGGCACCGGGCCACCCTGGACGCCGAGCCCGAGCTGATCGTGGACGTGGGCTACGAGCTGATCCGCACCCTGATGGACCAGCGGGCCGACCAGGCCACCTCCGTGCGCGCGGGCATCGAGATCACCCGGACGGGCATCAACCGCCTGCGCCGCCGGCCGCCCCCCTTTGGCGTGATGAACATCAACGACGGCGCCCTCAAGCACAACGTCGAGAACCGCCACGGCGTCGGCGAGGGCCTCTGGCCCGCCGTCACCCGCATCACCGGCATGCACCTCAGCGGCCGCAAGGCCCTGGTGATCGGCTACGGCCCCACCGGACAGGGCCTGGCCCACTACGCCCGGGGCCTGGGCGCCAGCGTCGAGGTCATCGAGGTCGACCCCATCCGCCGCCTCGTGGCGCTCTACGACGGCTTCCCCTGCCCCACCCTGGAAGAGGGCCTGGAGCGCGCGGACATCGCCGTCACCGTCACGGGCACCAGCGGGGCCCTCCCCCTGGAGCGCCTGGAGGCCGTCGAGTCCGACCTGATCCTGGTCAACGCCGGCCACGGCAGCGACGAGATCGACGTCAAGGGCCTGCGCGGCGCCGCGGTCGAGGGCGACGAGCTCGGCCCCCACTGCGTGCGCTACCGCCTGCGCTCCGACGGCCCCTGGCTGAGCGTCCTGGGCAAGGGCAACCCCCTGAACATCGTGCTCAACGCCGGCTCCCCCGAGCCCGTGCTCCTGCACTTCGCCCTGCTCGGCCACACCCTGGAGCACCTGGCCAACACCCGCATCACCCCCGGTGAGCACCTGGTGCCCAAGCTCCTGGAGTCCCAGGTCGCCGAGCTCGCCTTCAAGGCCCGCCGTTGAGGGCGATGGACCAGGCCGTGGCGGCCCTCCGTCACGGGCGTCCCCAGGAAGCCGAGGGGCTGCTGGGTCAGGTCCTGGATCAGGATCCACCGCTCTCCCTGCGTGGGCCTGCCCTGGGCCTGCGGGCCCAGGCCCTGATGCAGCTCGCGCGCCTGAGCGAGGCCAAGGAGTGCCTGCGCGCCGCCATGCGCATCGCCCGCGAGCTGGACGACCAGGTCGGCTACCAGGCCCTGCGCGGGCTCAACACCCAGCTCTACGCCGAGCTCGCCGAGCAGGCCAAGCAGACGGGCCTGTCCCTGGACGCCCAGGAGCAGCTCGCCCGTCCGCTGGCCGATGTCCTCGCCGACGCCAAGACACCTCAAGATGCGTGCATGGCCGTGATCGCCCGGGCCAGTGCACACGCGAGCGTCGACAACCCCCAGGCCCTCTCCCTCTCCGATGACGCCTGGGAGCGCGCGCAGGCCCTGCCGCCCACCTGCGTCCGGGAGCGCGTGCTGGCCCGCCTCTGTCAGGCCCGCGCCCACGCGGACGATCCCGTCCCCTACCTGGAGGCGGCCCGCGATCTGGCCGACAGGAACAGCGAGTCCACCCTGCTCGCAGCCGTCGTCCAGGCGGCCCGCGCGCAGGGCCATGTGTTCGCTCCCAAGGGAGCCGGTCTGTAGAGACATGCTGCTCACCCTCATGCGACATGGCCTGGCCGAGCGCTACTCCCAATCGGACGCTGGCCGCCCCCTCACCGACCCGGGCCGCGCCATCGTGCGCGACGTGGTCCGCGGCCTCCACAACGGCGGCTGGCTGCCCGGTGCCGTGGTCTGCTCCCCCCTGCTGCGCTCGCGCCAGACGGCCGAGCTGGTCATCGAGCAGTACCCCGGCCTGCCTCTGGAGGTCCTGGGAGAGGTCGTGCAGGCCGAGCCCATCCTGCTGGAGGAGCTGGGCTGGCGCGACCTGATCGACCCCCTGATCATCGGCCACGAACCCGGACTCTCCCGGATGGCCGCCCGCCTGATCGGCGCCGAGGGCCTGATGGCCTTCGAGGAGGCCAGCGTGGCCTGCTTCCGCATCGACGACCTGCCCCCGCGCAAGCCCGCCGAGCTCATCTTCTTCGCGCCCCCCAGCTTCGCCCTGGCCGCGCGCACCTGAACGCTGGAGGCGCCGTGAAGGTCGCTGTCGTCGACATGGGCTCCAACTCCCTGCACCTGCAGGTGGTGGAATCCGGGCCCCAAGGCCGCACCACCCTGCACACCGCCCGCGCCGCCGTGCGCCTGGGAGACCTGGACCAGGGCCGACTGCGCCCCCAGGCCATGCAGGCGGCCGTGACCGCGCTGCTGGAGTTCCAGACCAAGGCCCAGTCCCTGGGGGCCTCTCTGCACACGGTGTCTGCGACGGCGGCTCTGAGGGATGCGTCCAATGGCCACGAGCTGGCCCACCTCCTGGCACCCCACCGCCTCCAGCTCGAGGTGCTCTCCGGCAACGACGAGGCCACGCTGATCTACAAGGGCGCGTGCGCGGCCCTGGACCTGGACGCCGCGCTGGTCATCGACCTGGGTGGCCGCAGCACCGAGTTCGCTCTGGGCCACGGCGCCCAGCTCGAGGAGCTGCTCAGCCTCAACGTCGGCCACATCTCCGCCGCCCAGCAGCCCGACGATGCGCGGGTGGCCTGGTGCCGCCGGGGCCTGAGCGGGGCCAGCCAGTTCTTCGCGCGCGACCTGCCCCCCGTGGTGCTCACCGCCGGGACCGCGCTGACCCTGGGCCGCATGGCCTTGGTCGCGGCCGGCCTGTCATCGCCTGCGGATCCGCTGCAAGGACGCGCGGTGCCCCGACTGGCCCTGGAGCGGTGCATCCGAGAGGTGCTGCAGCACCCCGATCCCACCTCCCTGCCGGGCTCGGATCCCCGCCGCGCCGACACCCTCAAGGCGGGCGCGCTGGCGCTTGGATGTATCCTTGAGGGGTTGACGGCCGAGACGCTGCTGCTCTCCCGCGCGGCCCTTCGCGAGGGACTGGTGGAGCGGGCCCTGGAGAGCTGATGCTGCGCGACCGAAGCCCCTGGCTCCGACTGGACCCCAAGCGGCGCGTGACGGCCTGGAACCGGCGCTACAACGCCCTCTTTGAAGAGGCAGCCGGCCACACGGGGATGACCTCCATGGGGCGCTTCGACCTGGGCAGCGACATCCCCTCCGCCCAGGTCGCCTTGCTGGAGACGCTGATCGCGCCCCTGCCGGGTGGTGGCGACTGGCTGGACCTGGGCAGCGGACTGGGCGGGGGCACCGCAGCCATCGGGGAGCGCGCCGACCACGCCCACGGCCTGGAGCTGGGCCCCAAGCAGGTCGAGCAGGCCCGGCTGCGCTTTGCCGGCGAGCGCGTTCACTTTCACGGGGGGGACATCGACCGGGTGCCCTTCCCCAGCGATCGCTTCGACGTGGTGACCGCGCTGCAGTCCCTCAGCCAGTGCCGTGACCTGCCGCAGGCATTGCACCAGGCGTGGACCGTGCTCAAGCCGGGCGGACACCTGGCCATCGCGGACTGGAGCACCAGCCCCCGGCACCACCAGCTCCCCGACCAGCCGCTGATCCCGATCTGGTGCAAGGCCATGGGCGGCGTGCAGCTCGCCAGCGAGCAGCAGTGGCGACACCACCTGGAGCGCCTGGGCTTTGTGGACATCCGGATCCAGGACCTCAGCGGGCCCGTGAGCGCCGGCTTCCAGGCCTGGGCCGACGCCCTGTCGCAGGCGGCCTCCCAGGTGGGACATCGCCCCCACGCGGCGCTGCTCTCTCGGGCGTTCTCGGCCTTCGGGGAGCGCGGCGCGGGGGCTCCCGTCGGGGCGTTGATGGTGCACGCGCGCAAGGCGGAGAGCGCCACCGGACTTCAGAAGCCCGCCTGACTTGACCCGATCGCCCACTCAGATAGGGCCAGGGACACTCAGAAGGAGCACCCAATGGCGGTGAACCGTGCCTCCGTCGTGGACCAGAACTTCCTGGACGGCGTCGCTGCCCTCCAGCCCGGGCCCGCCCGCGGTGATCTGGACAGCCCCGTGCGCCCCGGCGCCGACCTCAGCGCCCGCGAGACGCTGGACCTCTTCCAGAGCATGGTGGCCAGCCGCCAGCTCGACTTCCACGCCCGCGAGCTCAAGGCCCAGGGCGAGAGCTTCTACACCATCGGCAGCTCCGGCCACGAGGGCAACGCCGCCGTGGCCCACGCGACGCGCCCCACCGACCCCGCCTTCCTGCACTACCGCAGCGGCGGCTTCTTCCTGCACCGCGCCAGCCAGGTCCCCGGCGAGACCCCCTTGCTGGACGTGCTGCTGGGCATGGCGGCCTCCGCGGACGAGCCCATCGCCGGCGGCCGCCACAAGGTCTTCGGCTCCCTGAGCCTGAACGTCCCGCCCCAGACCAGCACCATCGCGAGCCACCTGCCCAAGGCCATGGGCGCGGCCTTCGCGATCGACCGCATGCGCCGCCTGGGCCTGCCCAGCGACCTGCCCCAGGACAGCATCGCCCTGTGCACCTTCGGCGACGCCAGCGCCAACCACTCCACTGCCACCGGGGCCGTCAACGCCGCCGTCTGGGCCGCCTGGCAGAACGTGCCGGTCCCCCTGCTGTTCGTCTGCGAAGACAACGGCATGGGCATCTCCGTCAACACCCCCGAAGGCTGGATCAACGCCGCCTATGGCCACCGCCCCGGCCTCAAGTACTTCCCCGGGGACGGCCTGGACATCGTGGACGCCGTGCGCGCCGCCCGCGAGGCCGTCGACTGGGTGCGCACCCACCGCAAGCCCGCCTTCCTGCACCTGCGCGTGGTCCGCCTGCTGGGCCACGCCGGCTCCGACGTCGAGCAGCTCTACCAGTCGCTCTCGCAGATCGAGTCCAAGGAGGCCCAGGACCCCGTGCTGGCCACCGCCCGCCTGCTGGTGGAGCAGGGTTGGTGCACCCCCGCCCAGATCCTGGAGATCTACGAGAGCCTGCGCACCCGCATCCACGCCCTGGGGAGAGAGGCCATCTCCCGCCCCAAGATCACCTCGCCCGAGGAGGTCATCGCCCCCCTGGCGCCCCTGGACCACGAGGCCATCGACGTTGAGGCCCGCAGGCAGGTAGACCCCGAGATCCGCTCCGACTTCTGGGGACGTCGCCTCCCGGAAGCCGACCGCCCGCGGCACCTGGCCATGCAGCTCAACCGCGCTCTGGGCGACGCCCTGCTCAAGTACCCGGAGATGCTGATCTTCGGCGAAGACGTGGCCAAGAAGGGCGGCGTCTACCACGTCACCGCGGACCTCTCCAAGAAGGCCGGCGTGGGCCGCGTCTTCAACACCCTGCTGGACGAGCAGAGCATCCTGGGGACCGCCCTGGGCGCCGGCCAGATGGGCATGCTGCCGGTCCCGGAGATCCAGTACCTGGCCTACCTCCACAACGCGGTCGACCAGATCCGCGGCGAGGCCGCCAGCCTGCAGTTCTTCTCCCAGCGCCAGTTCCGCAACCCCATGGTCATGCGCATCGCCAGCTACGCCTACCAGAAGGGCTTCGGCGGGCACTTCCACAACGACAACAGCATCACCTCGCTGCGGGACATCCCCGGCCTGATCCTGGCCTCCCCCAGCAACGGCGAGGACGCCGTGGGCATGCTCAAGACCTGCCTGGCCGCGGCCCACGTCGACGGCGCAGTGGTCGCGTTCCTGGAGCCCATCGCGCTCTACATGACCAAGGACCTGCACGAGGAGGGGGATGGCCTCTGGAGCTCTGAGTACACCCCCCAAGCACCCCCGGTGCCCATCGGCTCCGCGAAGACCCACGGCGCCGGCGAGGACATGACGATCCTGTCCTGGGCCAACGGCCTCTGGATGTCGCTGCGGGTCGCGGAGCGCCTGCGCGCCGAGGGGATCAACGCCCGGGTGGTCGACCTGCGCTGGCTGGCCCCCTTCCCCGACCAGGACATCCTGCGCGAGGCCCAGGCCACCGGCAAGGTGCTGATCGTGGACGAGACCCGCAAGACCGGCGGCGTCAGCGAGGCCCTGTTCACCCTGCTGGTGGAGGGCGGCTTCGACGGCCCCATCACCCGCGTCTGCGGCTGGGACACCTTCATCCCCCTGGGCGCCGCCGCCAACCTGGTGCTGGTCCAGGAAGACGACATCGAGCGCGCCATGCGCAAGCTGCACAGCGTCAAGACCGACGCCGAGGAGTCCTGAGATGCGCGCGATGCTGCTGTGCCCCGGCCGGGGCTCCTACGGAAAGGACCAGCTCGGGAGCCTCCAGGGCCCCAGCGCGGTGCTCGACCAGCTCGACGCCTTCCGAGCCGGCCTGGGCCGCCCCACGATCCGCGAGATGGACGCCGCCGAGCGCCACGGAGCCAAGCTCCACGTCGCCGGAGAGAACGCTTCGATCCTGACCTTTGGCGCGACCGCCTTCGACGTGGAGGCCCTGGACCCCGCCAAGGTCGAGCTGGTCGCGGTCGGGGGCAACTCCATGGGCTGGTACACCGCCCTCTACGCCGCCGGCGCGCTGCCGCTGGCCGAGGCCGCCCACCTGGTCGAGACCATGGGCCAGTACCAGGCCGGCAACGTCATCGGCGGCCAGGTGCTCTACCCCCTGGTCGACGCCCAGTGGCGCCCCGACGCCGAGGCCCGCGCCGTGGTCGAGGCCGCCCTGGAGCGCGACGACGTGCACCTGAGCATCGCGCTCGGCGGTACGGCTGTCCTCGCTGGGTCCCGGGATGCTGTGCGGTGGATGCTGGCCGAGCTGCCCAAGGCGGTGCGCGGCAAGCGGAGCTACCCCATCCAGCTCCCCCTCCACTCCGCCTTCCACACCCCCCTGATGAGCGCCACCGCCCTGCGCGCCCAGGACGAGCTGGCCGAGCTGCTCCTGGACAGCCCGCGGGTCCCCCTGGTCGATGGCCGTGGCGCCCTCTTCCCCACCTGGGCCGACCCCCTGGAGCTCTTCGACTGGACCCTCGGCCCCCAGGTCGACCAGAGCTACGACTTCTCCGCGACCGTGCAGTCCGGGGTGGGCAACTTCGCCCCCGACGCCCTGATCCTGCCCGGCCCCGGCGACACCCTGGGGGCCAGCGTGGCCCAGGCGCTCATCGAGATCCGCTGGCGAGGTCTGCGCGACAAGCAGGACTTCATGGCCGCCCAGGCCGAGGACCTGCCCCTGGTGATCTCCATGGCCCGCCCCGAGCAGCGCGCCCTGGTGGTCTGAGTGACGGAGCTCCGCGCCCGCCTGATCGAGGCTCTGGCCCTCAAGGAGCTCCCCCGCGCCGGCTGGGTGCGCGCAGGCGTCCAGTCCCCCGAGTCCGTCGCCGCCCACTCCTGGGGCGTGGCCTTCCTGGTGCTGGTCCTCTGCCCCGAGCACCTGGACCGCCACAAGGCCCTGGCCATCGCCATCGTGCACGACCTGGCCGAGGCCCGCGTCGGCGACATCACCCCCCACGACGGGGTCGCCCCCCAGGACAAGCAGCGCATGGAGGAGGAGGCCTTCTTGGCCCTCACCACTGGGCTGCCCACCGCCCGGGCCATCGAGCTGCGTCAGGCATTCCAGGACTACGGAACCACCCCCGAGGGCAGGCTGGTCAAGGCCTGCGACAAGCTCGACATGGCGCTTCAGGCTGCCCGCTACGCAGGCGATCAGGGCCTGGACCTGCAGGAGTTCGTGGACTCCGCGCTGGCCCGCCTGGAGCCCGGATTGCTGCGGGAGCTGGCCGGGGGCTGAGCCCTACTTCCGGAAGGTCTCGCGCACCCGCACGGCGAGCACGCCCTGGTAGACCGCCTTCCACTCCGGGCGCTTGGGGATCACCTGGACCGCGTCCCCGGCGCCGCCAAGCTCCGGAGCGACGTTCTCCCAGCCTTCGCCCTCCAGCAGGGCCTCCAGGTCCGCGTAGCGGCGCACGAAGCCCACCGAGATGGACCCGATCGCGCCGAACTCCAGCCGGTCGCCTGAGCAGATCAGGTCGAACTCGGGGGTCCTGGGCAGGGGGTAGACCGTCTGACGCCCGGTCTCCATGGCGACGAAAGACTCAAGGTGAGCTGCGAGCTCGAAGGTGGCCAAGGGCCGCTCCAGTGGGGACAACACCACTGTGGGCCCTCAGCGTCCGGGGCGCACTTGCTCCGGTCTTTCTCCTGGCCAATGCCTCAGTAGTTCGCCGTGATCGGGAGGATCAAGATGCCCCCCTGGTACTGCGGCCCCGCCAGGATGAAGGTGCCGCCGCGCTCCACCACGATGATGGTGTTCACGATCTTCTTCTCGCCCTTGTACATCTGCACGCGCATGCGGACGTTCTGGGCGTTCTTCTCCACGACGGTGATCTCGAGCTTGCGGCCGCCCTCGATCTCCATGGTGGTGGTCTCGCCAGTGGACAGGCGGTCCCGCTCCGTACGCAGCACCGAGTACTCGTTGTAGCGCAGGTTGGAGAAGTGCGACTCCATGCCCTTGAGCGCCGGATCCACCTTGCGGGTGGGGCCATCCTTGGCGTGGACGACCATGACCTGCACGGCGACCTTCTCGACGGCGGGGGCCTTCTGAGCGGGCGCGCCAGCGGCGGGCGCCTTGGACCGGTTCTGCGCGACCGCCACCGACGGCAGGGCCAGGCCCAGGGCCGCAAGGAGCGCGATGGTGTGGGTGAGCTTGTTCACAGCGCGGCTCCTTCGTCGCCCTCGTCGATCATCAGGAACATGGGCGCTCCCTCCATCGCGGGGATGACGTTGACGGTGACATCGTTGCCGGACTCGATGGTCTCGGTCCAGGCCTCGTTGTGGTCGGTGAAGGCCACCTGGCCTTCGGGTGCGGTTGGCTCCACCAGCTCCGCGACCGCGTCCGTCCCCTGGATGGGGGCGCTCTCGGGCGCGCTGAGCTGCGGGTAGAGCTGGGTGCCGATGGCCAGCAGCACCAGCGCGGCGACCGCCAGGGCGACGGTCCGAGGGTCCATCAGGACACCCCAGGGGCCCTGGTTGGCGGGCTCGAGCTCGGAGTCGTCGTCCTCGACTGCGGTCTGGTGCTCCTGGTGGGGCAGACCATTGAGGATCGCGGCGGTGAGGGCACCTTCTTCCGAAGGGCTCAGAGCCGCCCTCTCCAGGACCGCCTCCCGCAAGGCCACCGCGGTCTGCTCCCAGCCGGGGACGTGCTCGGGGTCCTCGACGCCGATCTCCGGGCAGATGTCGGTCCAGAGGCTGTGGAGCTCGTCCCGGTGGGTGCGGTCCTCCACCGCCATCCGGACCATGCGGCCCAGCTCGGCGTGGTGGGTCATCGCGTCCAGGGCGTCGGGGTCGTTGGCCAGACGATCGGCCATCTCCTTGCGCTGCTCTCGGGAGAGCTCGCCATCGACCATCGCGGAGAGGAGGATGCCGAGCTCGTCCGCAGCGGGGGTCTCCACCGCCTGAGCCTGGGGAGCCTCCGCGCTGATCGCCGCCATGATCCCATCAGCGAGGTCAACCTCAGCGTCCACGGCATCCCGCAGCCCGCTGGCGATCTCGGCCCAGGGGTCCCCGACCTGCAGCGCGGCCAGGACCTGGGGGACCACGTCGATGGGGTCGGCGCTCTGGTCGGCCACGGCAGCACGCAGGGCCTCCCGCAGGGCGCGGTGATCCGCGAGCAGGGGCTCGGCGTCGGCCAGGGCGAGCAGCTCCTGACGTTCGGCTTGGCTGGCCTGACCGTCCAGGACCCGCATCAGCAGCGCGTCCAGTCGCGACAGCTCATGCTCGGACATGTGGCCTCCAGGGGAATCTCTGAGGTGTCGGGGTCGTGGACGGCGCTGCGGCCGCGACATTCACCCGAGGGGAAAAAAAGCTTGGCGAGGGCATCGTGGTGGCTCCCTTCACCCTGGCTGACGGGTGAGAGGACGGGATCTTCAACGGGTGATCTCGTCCTGGAGCATCTCCTGGAGCTTCCGCCGGGCGTAGAAGAGCCGGCTCATGACCGTGCCCTCCGGGATCTCCAGCACCTCGCCGATCTCCTTGTAGGAGAGGCCCTCGACCTCGCGCAGGACCACGATCTGCCGGTGGTCCGGCGAGAGCTGATCCAGCGCGTTGAAGATGCGGTCCCCCAGGCGCTTGCGCTGCAGCTCCTTGCTGGGGTCCAGGCTGCGGTGGCGCTCGTCGATCGCCCCCTCGCCGTCGCGGGTGGCGATCTGCTCGTCGAACTCGGCGTGCTTGCGCTTGCCGTGCTTGCGCAGATGGTCGATCGCCAGGTTCATCGCGATCCGGTAGAGCCAGGTGTAGAAGCTGGAGTCCTTGCGGAAGCGCTCCAGGTTCTTGAAGGCCTTGATGAAGGCCTCCTGGGTCAGGTCCCGGGCGTCTTCCTTGTCCCGCACCATGCCGGTCACCATGGCGTAGATGCGCCGCTGGTAGCGCTCGACCAGGCTGCGGTAGGCGGCGCTGTCCCCCGCCAGGACGGCCTCGACGACGGCGGTGTCTTCTGCTCGCTGCTCAGGGCTCTGGGCCATTGGAGAATCCTCGTGCGCGGAGACTAACCCTTTCCGCTGCCCCGAGGCCCAGGCGCAGCGGCTCAGGCCTCCTTGGACTCCACGACAGCCTCGGCGCGCCGGGCCACCAGGCGCTCGCGCAGATCCCGCACGCAGGCTCCGCAGTCTCCCCCGGCCCCGCAGGCGGTGGTCAGCTCCCGCACCGTGCGACACCCTCGAGCGATGTGGGCATCGACCTCACGCTCGCGGACGGCTTCACAGACGCAGATGACCATGGCTGCTCCTGATATTGATATCGGGTTTCAGTCGCTTGGCTTTAGTGATAGTCGAAAGCAACAACGGGCGTCAAGCTCCAGAGCCTGCTAGCCGATAGAAAAGCCCTGGAGTGCCCATGTCCCGTCCTACGCATCCCGAGATCATCGCCCTCCTCAACGAGGTCCTCACGGGCGAGTTGACCGCGATCAACCAGTACTTCCTGCACGCCAAGATGTTCCAGGACTGGGGCTATGAGCGTCTCCACTCCAAGGTCCGGGCCGAGAGCATCGACGAGATGAAGCACGCCGATCAGCTCATCGAGCGCGTGCTCTACCTGGGCGGCCTGCCCAACGTTCAGCGCATGTTCAAGGTGCGTATCGGTGAGAACGTCGAGGAGTGCCTGCGCGCCGACCTCGAGGTCGAGTACGAGGCCGTCCCCCGCCTGCAGCAGGGCATCGCACTCTGCCGCGAGAAGAACGACGAGGGCAGCCGCATCCTCCTGGACAGCATCCTGGCCAGCGAGGAGGAGCACATCGACTGGCTGGAGTCCCAGCTCGAGCTGATCCAGCAGGTGGGCCTGCCCAACTACTCCGCGCAGCAGATCCGCGGCTGATCGCCATCCCGGTGTCGGGGGACCGATGCCGGGAGTCGCGCGGGCCCCGTGTGTGGGGGGCCAGTCGGTGTCTGACCGGTTCTTGTGGGCCGTTGATGGCGGTTCGACGAGCCTCCGCCGACAAGCCCTGGGGGCCTTGGCTGGCGATCAGCAGGGTCTCCGTCGTGTGGCGGGGTTGGGCTCAACTCGGGGGGCATCCGGGGTCGAACGCCCGGGTTTCTGGGCATCCGGGGTCGAACGCCCGGGTTTCTGGGGCATCCGGGGTCGAACGCCCGGATTTTCCGTGGAATTCGCTCGCGGGAGGTTGGATTCGGCTGATCCTCGGGCGTTCACACCCCGATGCTCGCCGATGTCGGGCGTTCAAGCCCGGATGCCCGCCGATGCCGGGCGTTCACACCCCGATGCCCGCTGGAGGCGGGCGTTCACACACCGATGCTCCCCCAGTCCCCGTACCGCACGGTCCCGTGGGCGGCGCAGATTGGATGCGCTGGATCTGAGCTCGGCGCGGGAGCCGCTGGAGAAGCAGCCCATGTGGTCGTGAACAACCAGCACCTGGCCGGGGTAGCGGATGGCGCGTCCGCCAAGGGGCGGGTGGGTGCCGCGGCTCCCACCAGTCAGGCGTCAGGGGTCGGTCGGCGCCTTCGACTGGTCTTTGGGTCGGCCGGACATGGGGGGCTCGACCAGCCTCCGCCCCCACAGCCACTCCGGTGTCTCCTGGCCGGCGGGCAACAAGCAGGGTCTCCGTTGGGAGAACCTGGGTATGGCGTAATTGGGGTCAATTCGGGGGGCATCCGGGGTCGAACGCCCGGGTTTCTGGAGCATCCGGGGTCGAACGCCCGGGTTTCTGGGGCATCCAGGGTCGAACGCCCGGGTTTTCCGTGGAATTCGCTCGCGGGAGGTTGGATTCGGCTGATCCTCGGGCGTTCACACCCCGATGCTCGCCGATGTCGGGCGTTCAGGCCCGGATGCCCGCCGATGTCGGGCGTTCACACCCCGATGCCCGCTTGAGGCGGACGTTCACACACCGATGCTCCCGCAGTCCCCGTACCGCCCGGTCCCGGGGGCGGCGCAGATTGCAGGCGCGCAGGATGCGCTGGATCGGACCTCGGCGCGGGAGCCGCTGGTGAAGCAGCCCATGTGGGCGTCGGCAGCGTCCCGGGAAGTGGTGTAGCAGCCCTCTCAGGTTGAAGAGGCGGTGGGGTTCTCCATGACGTTGACTTGTCAACAACAACAGCCTGAAGACCCACCGCTCACGGCCTACGTAGAAGACTTGAACGCACTCAGCAACACCCTGGTTCAGGCGGAGCCTGACTTCTTCCGCGAGCTCCTCAAGGAGGCGCTGATGGAGACCGAGTTCTGCGCTCACAGGCGCCCTCGATGGAGCGCCCAGCGAGGCTCGCCGGAACCAGCGCAACGGGTACCGCTGTCGTGCACTCGAGACGCGAATGGGGACTGTGAACCTTGAGATTCGAGAATACAAGAGGGGAACTGCTACCCAAGCCTCCTGGCGCCGCGCCGACGCTGGGAGAAGGCCTTCGTCAACGTGGTCAGCGAAGGCTACGTCCTCGGCGTCTCTACCCACAAGGTCGAGGACCTGATGGAGGCCATGGGGGCTCAGGGGTCAAGCGCAGCGAGGTCTCGCGCATGGCCCAGGTCCTGAGCCGCGCGGGTTGAGCTCTCCCGGAACCGCCACCTGGGGAAGAAGGCCCATCTCTACGTGTGGCTCGACGCCATCCAATCAAGAGCCAGGACCACGGCCGCGTGGTCTCCAAGGCCGTCCTCATCGCCATTGGTGTGAGGGAGACGGGCCAACGCCAGGTGCTCGGAGTCGAGGTCGCGCAGAGGGAGATGGCCAGCTCGTGGAGCCACTTCCTGGAGGCCTGGACCGAGCCGGGCTCTCCCGAGGAGCCCGTACAGGGGGTGTGGGGGACCTTGTCCCCCACAAGAGGACTCTCGGATTCGCAGGCCGGCGCGTCCGCTCTTGGCGGACAGACCGCGCGCCGGCCGCGAAGCGCGCGAGGGTCATACCTGGCCCGAGCCGGGCTCCCCCGGGGAGCCCGTACAGGGGGTGTGGGGGACCTTGTCCCCCACAAAGGAGACTGTGGGGACTCTCGGCTATCGGATTCCCCGGAACTCAGCCCGGACAGCCAGCGCATCCGCTGAAAGCGGCATGCTGCGCGCTGGCGTCCGGGCTGCGAGGGCCATACCTGGCCCGAACCGG
>JAZAMN010000034.1:0-85728 GCA_036229005.1 Myxococcota bacterium | reverse complement strand
CGTTCCCATTCCGAACACGGAAGTTAAGCCTCAAGAAGCCGATGGTACTGCAGCGGTCACGCTGTGGGAGAGTAGGTTGTCGCCGCCCTTCACATCAAACCGTCCCGGTTGAGTGCCTGCTGCACTCCCGGGGCGGTTTTTTGCGTTCCTTGCTTCCTCTCACACCTGCCAGTGAAACAGGCTGGCCAGTGAACCGGACTGGGTGCCCCCAGAACCCAGGTGGAGCTCACCCCTGCCGCTTGCTCGCCCACCAGGCCAGGCGCTCGGCGATCAGCTTCTCATTCCCCCAGGCCTTGGGCTTGTAGAAGGCCTTGTTCTTGAGCCGCTCGGGCAGGTAGTCCTGCTTCACCACGGCGAATGGAGCGTCGTGCGGGTACAGATAGCCCTTGCCGGCGCCCTCGGATTTGTGGACCTTGGTCGCAGCATTCCGAAGGTGCATCGGGACAGGCAGTGCCCCAGAGGCCTGCACCTCCTGCAGGGCTTGATTGATGGCCATGTAAGCTGCATTGCTCTTGGGGGCCGTGGCCAGGTAGGTCACGGCCTGGCCCATCAAGAGTCGCGCCTCTGGCATTCCGATGCGCTCCACACCCTGTTGGCAGGCGACCGCCAGGGTGAGAGCTCGAGGGTCGGCGTTGCCGACGTCCTCGCTTGCGAAGATCACGAGGCGGCGGGCGAGAAAGGCGGGGTCCTCCCCGGCTTCCAGGAGCCGCGCCGACCAGTACACCGCCCCATTGGGGTCGCTCCCGCGCATCGACTTGATGAGGGCCGAGGCCAGGTCGTAGTGGGCCTCCTCGTCCAGGGCGACCGATGTGAGGGTCTTGTCCAGGCGGGCCTCGACCACCTCGAGGGTGAGGGTCCCCCCTGAGTTCAGGGCGTCGGTCGCGCGCTCCAACAGGTTGAGCGCGTAGCGCGCGTCTCCGTCGGCGAGCTGTGCGATGCGGTCCAGCGCATCCAGGTCTGCGTCCAGGTTCTGCTCCGCCAGGCCCCGATTCTCGGACAGAGCGCGCTCCAGCAGGCCGACGATCTCGCTGCGATCCAGGGGCTGCAGGCGGATGGTCTCCATCCTGGAGAGCAGGGTGCGTCGGAGCGCAAAGCCCGGGTGCTCGGTGGTCGCGCCGATGAGCACCAGAGTGCCGTCCTCCACATGGGGGAGCAGCGCGTCCTGCTGGGCCTTGTTCCAGCGGTGGATCTCGTCCACGAACAGCACGGTGCCCTGGGGAGTGAGTCCGGTCTGCGCCGCGCGAGCCCGCTTGAGGGCGTCGCGGAGCTCCGCCTTGCCATCAAGCACGGCCGAGAGGGTCTCAAAGCGCGCCTTGGCCTCCTGAGCGACCAGCCGAGCCAGGGTGGTCTTGCCACAGCCGGGGGGCCCCACGAGCAGGATGGACCGCACAGTGCCGCGGTCCAGCGCCCGCCGAAAGGGCGAGTCTTGGGACAGGACGTGCTCTTGGCCCACAACCTCGTCCAGGTTCTGGGGCCGCATTCGCTCAGGTAGGGGACGCTGCATGCGTGCTCCCTAACCGCGATAGGCTTCCGCATGGCGGACTTGCTGCTCTCCGATCTGCACTTGCTGGGTGACCAGGACCCCTTGGTCGGCGAGCTGCGCGTGCTGTTGCTGGAGCAGAGCTGGGAGCGCGTGTTCCTGCTGGGCGATGTGTTCCACTTCTGGTGGGGCCGGGGGCAGCGCGTGGATCCGGTGTATCAACAGACGCTGCAGGTGCTGGAGCAATGTGTATCAGCGGGCACCACGGTTCACCTCGTTCCGGGGAATCATGACTTTGCGGTGGGGGAGGCCATCCCCAGCCTGGGGGTGAGGGTGGCCAGCTCGATACAGACCCACCTCGTTGGCCTGCCCTGTCGCATGTTTCACGGAGACGAGGCTGACCGGAGCTTGGGCTATCGGGTGACGCGCAGGGTGCTTCGGGGGAGGGGCTTTGCGGCGCTGATGGCTGGATTGCCCACCGCTCAGCGTCGGAGGCTGGGACTCCACCTGGCAGGAGATCGGCTCACCGGCGAGGGCAACAGCAGGGTGCTGGAGGCGCAGAAGCTCTGGGCGCAGGCGCAGCTCGGAGCGGACTGCAGGCTGGTGGTCATGGGCCACAGCCACACACCGGGGCTCTTCCCGCTGAGCGGTGGCTGGCTGCTGAACCTGGGTGACCTGTGCGGGCACCGGACGCTGGCAGTGGCGGACGAGAGCGGGGTGTCGCTGTGCACGCTCAGCGAAGGACGACCCGTTCGGACAGCGACGCATCTTCCAGCGCACGCCCCGCACCCTTGACGACGGAGCGCAGCGGGTCATCGGCGAGTACGACGGGCAGGCCGGTCTCGTCGGCGAGGTATTGATCCAGCCCCCGGAGCAGCGCACCACCGCCACAGAGGACCATGCCCCGCTGGAGGATGTCGCCGGCGAGTTCGGGCGGGGTGGACTCCAGGACTTCGCGGATGGCCTCGACCAGCTTGCGAAGCAGGGGCTGGATGGCGTGGCGGATCTCCTCGGAGCTGACGTGCACCTGGCGGGGGATCCCGGAGACCCGGTCTCGCCCCTTGACCACGGTGACCAGCGGAGGACGCTGGGGGAGCGCGGTGCCGACATCAAGCTTGAGGGCCTCGGCCGTGCGCTCGCCGATGTAGATGCCGTGCTCGTTCTGTACGACCGTGGCGATGGCGCTGTTGAGGTGGTCGCCGGCCACGCGCAGGCTCTTGCTCTGGACCGCGCCCCCCAGGGAGAGGACCGCGATCTCGCTGGTGCCGCCGCCGATGTCGACCACCAGGTTGCCGACGGGCTCCAGCACGGGCATCCCGGCGCCGAGGGCGGCGGCCATGGGCTCGGAGATGAGCTGGACCTCGCGGGCACCTGCGGAGCGGGCGGACTCGTAGACTGCGCGCTTCTCGACCTCGGTCAGGCCGAAGGGGATGCAGACGAGCACGAGGGGCTTGACCATGGGAGAGCGGCCGATGGCGCGCCGGATGAAGGCGCGGAGCATCTCCTCGGTCACGTGGAAGTCAGCGATGACGCCGTCCTTGAGGGGACGGACGGCGACGATGGACCCCGGCGTTCGGCCGAGCATCTCCTTGGCCTCGGCGCCCACAGCGAGCACGTCGCCGTAGGCTCCAGACTCGGAGCGGTGCACGGCGACGACGCTGGGCTCCTCCAGCACGATCCCTTTGCCCTCAGCCCAGACCAGGGTGTTGGCTGTCCCCAGATCGATGGCCAGATCGCGGCTGAGCCGCTTCTTGAAGGCGGACACGGCCTACTGGCCGCCGGTCCCGAGGTCTCCGAAGCCGCGGGCCTCGTTCTTCTCGACCAGAGGCTTGTCGATGACGGCGGCGTAGTGCTCGGCCTGCCCGGAGAGGGGCTTGGAGTCGGAGGACTCCAGCACGTAGCGGTCGCCGCTGAGGGTCACGAGGACGATCTGGTAGCGCGCGCCCTTGCCGCCGGTCACCATCTCCACGTTCGCCACCTGGTCGAAGTTGACGCGGTCGGTCTCCGTCCGGTCCTTGTACTTGGTGGTGAAGATGACGGAGGCGGTCTCGGCGTCCACCAGCACGCTCTCCGCTCCAGGGCGCTGGCCCTTGAGGTAGAACACACCGGCGGCGATGAGGGCCATGACAGCCAGCATCCCGAGCAGAGCGATGGGGCCACCGCTCTTCTTGGGAGGGGCCTCCGTGAAGTCGTGGAAGCAGTGCTTGCAGCGCGGTGCTGCAGCGGGGACTTCTTCCTGGCAGCTGGGGCAGGTCTTGGTGGACATGCGGTCTCCGAAGGGGGCCCAATCGAAGGGCAGAGGTACGACGGCCGCCCCTGAATGTCAACCTGTGAAGAGGCTTGTTGTCGTGTCCTTTGCGGACTGAATGCCGATTCAGTGGCCCTCGTGGGCGCAGCGGGCGACGGCGGAGATCAGCATCGGGAGCATCACTGCGACCTGGCTGTTGCGGCGCTTCCGGTAGCGCTTGTAGACCTTCTCGCCCTGCTTGAGCATGCCGCTGGGGTCGGCGGGCCAGCCCATGCGATTGGCCAGGGCGGCGCGGTGGTGCTGGGGGAGCTCGGCGATGTCGTCGGCGTCGTACTTGGAGAAGGGCAGGCCCTCCCGCTCGGCGAGGTCCAGGATGCGGGGGATGAGGGCGTTGAGGAGGGCGACCCGGTCGATCTGGGCCTCGGGCACGTAGTCGAGCTCCACGGCGAGATCGACCAGATCCGACTCGCTCACGAAGGCCATCATCTGGTGTTCCTGGTCACTGAGCACAAAGGGCACGCAGGCTCCTGCATTCTGGAGGGACCCCATGCCGGGCGTCCCAGGGTGATTAGCCGTGTTGTTTAGATACCCGCGACGCCGTTCTGTTCCAAGCAGGAGTTCACATGTCGGTTGTGCAGAGCTTGACGCGCCCCATCGCTGGAGGGCTCTCGTGGCTCGGTGCCGGGCTGCTTCAGGGGTGGCTCGGAGTGGACCGCGTGCTGGAGCTGGAGCTTGGGGCGGAGAGCCAGGAGCCGCTGCTTCTGCTGTCCACCGTGGAGGCGGCCTGTAGGCTCCCGGAGATCCGAGGGCTGCTGATCCACCTGGGCGGGTTGGGCTGGGGCTGGGCTTCGCTCAAGGAGTGGCGGGATGGGCTCGAGCGGGTGCGCGCGAGCGGTGTGCAGGTCGTGGTGCTCGCTGAGGGGCTGTCCAATGGCTCGCTCTACCTGGCGTCGGTCGCGGATCGGGTGCTGGTGCCTCCTATGGGCGAGGTGTCCCTGACCGGGGTCGGGGGGAGCCTGCGCTTCTTCGGGCCGGCGCTGGAGAGCCTGGGCCTGCGCTTCGATGTGGTGTCCGCGGGGGCCTACAAGTCGATGGGGGAGGCGTTCACGCGGCGGGTGGCCAGCCCCGAGAACCGGGAGGCCACCCAGGCGCTGGTGGACGGTCTGAACGAGGAGCTCCTCGCTTGCATCGGGGAGTCCCGCAAGCTGTCGCGGGAGGACCTGGATGCGGTGATGGTGAAGGGACCCATGTCGCCTCAGGAGGCCACCGACCTCGGCCTTATCGACGGGCTCGCCTACGACGGGGAGCTCGATGGGCACCTGGCGGGCCTGCTGGGGATCCAGGAGGGCGACGTCGAGCGGGTGAAGCTGGGGCAGATCTCGCGGGCGCTGGGCTGGGTGCGGCGGCTGAGTCGCTACAGCCAGAGGCTGCCGAGCGTGGCAGTGCTCCACCTGGCGGGGAACATCACCATGGGGCATGAGCCGCAGGGCAGGCAGCGGATCGCGCCGGGCGAGGTCATCCCGGTGCTGCGGGAGCTCAAGGAGGACGAGGAGGTCCGGTCGGTCGTGCTGGCGGTGAACTCACCGGGCGGCAGCGTGCTGGCCTCGGACCTGATCTGGAAGGAAGTGGCCGAGCTCAACGAGGTCAAGCCGGTGGTGGCCTGCTTCGGTGATGTGTCGGCGAGCGGCGGCTACTACATCTCTGCGCCGGCGCGGAAGATCTACGCGAGCCCGGGCACGGTGACGGGCTCGATCGGGGTGGTCGGCGGCAAGCTGGTGACGGGGGAGGCGGCCTCGCGGCTGGGGGTGTTCTCGGAGGCGGTCGGCGGAGGCCCCCACCTGGGCATGTACCGGCCGGATGAGCCCTTCACTCCGGAGCAGCGGCAGCGCTTCAAGGAGCGGCTGGCCCACGCTTACAAGGGCTTCTTGGAGCGCGTCAGTCAGGGGCGCGGGCGCCCGGTGGAGGAGATCGAGCCGGTGGCCCAGGGGCGGGTCTGGGCGGGCCGGGACGCCTTGGAGCGGGGGCTCGTGGATGGTCTGGGCGGGCTGACCCAGGCGGTGAACATGGCGCGGGAGCTGGCGCAGATGGCCGGGCCCTACAAGCGGGTGGATCTCGCGGTCCGGCCGCCAGCGAACCTGCTGCGACGGCTGCTCCCGGCGGGGCTTGTGCAGATGCTGGGGCCGGTGGGGCGCCTGGCGCCGATGCTGCGGCTGCCGCCGGCCGCAGAGCTGCTGCTGGAGGCTCCGGGACAGGCGCTGGCTGTGATGCCGGTGGAGGTCGAGCTGAGCTAGGGCTCAGGCGGGGTCGTCGCCGTAGACCCAGCGGTACATCATCAAGAAGCCCAAAACGCGGCGGCAGTAGCGGCGGGTCTCGGTGTAGCCGATGTTCTCGGCGAACCAGTCGCCGTCGGGGCTCTCGGCGGCCTCGACCCAGCGGGCGACGGCCTCGGCGCCGCCGTTGTAGCCGGCGATGGTGAGGGGGAGCGCGGGGGAGATGCCGGCGTCCCGGAAGCGGGTGTCGAGGCGGCCGAGCTCGGTGGTGCCCAGCCACGCGTTGTAGCCGGCGATGAAGAGGCGGTCGGGGTCGTAGGGGATGCCCTCTTGCAGCTCGGCGTGGAGCTCGTCTCCCAGCGAGGGCATGAGCTGCATGAGGCCTCGGGCGCCTGCCCAGGAGCTGACCTGGGGCTGGAGGGCGGACTCGGCGGTCATGATGGCGTAGGGCAGGTTGGGGTTGAGGCCGGCCTTGGCGGCGGCCTCCTGGACGACGTCGTGCTCCGGGCGCGGGGTGCAGGCGGAGGCGGCCAGCGGGTCGTTGGCGGCGCGGGTGACTCCGGGGCACCAGGGGCTGGCGAGGGACTTGGCCTCGCGGTAGGCGCCGGCTTTGATGAGCAGGTGGGCGTAGGAGAGGGCAACACTGCGGCCTTTGGCCCTGGCGGCTGAGGTGCCCTCCAGCAAGCGAGCGCGGGCCCAGTCGACCTGGCCGGCCTCGAGCAGGGCGAGGCCATCCCGGGCGGCCGGAGTCTGGTCGATGAAGTCCTGGGGGAGCGGCGGAACGGTGACCTCGCCGATGCCTTGGAAGGTCCTCCCCAGGCGCTCTGCGGCGAACCAGGCATGTCCGGAGGTGGGGTAGCGATCGATGAGGGAGCTCAGGGCCTCCTCCTCCCCCTGGGCATCCCCCTTGCGGCCGAGGATGCGGGCCTTCCAGTAGAGGGCCGCGGGGGCGAGCGAGGATTTGGGGGTGCGGGTCAGCAGCTTGTCGAAGGCGGCCTTGGCGGGGTCGAGCTGGCCGAGCTGGTAGTGGGACCAGCCGATGAACCACATGGCCTCGTCGGCGTGGGCGGAGCTGGGGTAGCGCTGCAGGTGGGCCTCGAAGAGGGGGATGCCGGCCTGCAGGTCGCCGGCGTCGAAGCGCAGGTAGCCGAGCTTGAAGGAGGCGGTGTCCGCGCGCTTGGTGCTGGGGTACTGCGTGAAGAGGGCGGTGTAGTACTCGGCGGCCTTCTCGTAGTCGCCGTTGCGGGAGGTCCCCAGGGCGTAGTGGAAGAGGGTCTCCGCGCCCCCGACGACGCCGGGTTGGGTGGGGTTCAGGCGGCCCATGGCCTCCATGGAGGCGGGGTAGTCCCGGGCCTTGAACAGGGCCATGGCGAGCTCTCGATCCCAGCGCGCGCCGTCCATGTGGGGGTCCAGGGCCTGGAAGAGGGGGGCGGCCTCCTCGGGGCGCTTCTCCTTGGCGAGGTTGCGGGCGCGGGTGAGGACGAGCTCCCGGCCGGCCTCGGTCTCGTAGTCGGGGACGGTGTAGCCCAGGCCCTGGAGGCGCTCGCCGGCGAGGGCGGAGAAGGGGGAGGCGACCTCCTGGGTCCACATGGTGCGGTAGGCGTCGGCGGCGGCGAAGTCGTCCCCCCGCTGCTCGGCGCCGTAGGCCAGCCAGTAGAGGGCCTCGCTGCGGGCGGAGGTGTTCAGGAGCGCGCGGAGGTCGTCGCGGGCCTCCAGGCTGCGCTCCTGTTGGATGAGGGCCCGGCCCCGGATGAGGCGGAGCTCAAGGCCCAGCTCGCCATCGAGGCTCACCCCCTGGAGCAGGGACTCCACCTTGGCGGGGTCGGTCTCCAGCAGGGCCCGAGCGAGGAGCAGCCGGGCGTAGGGATCCAGGGGGGAGCTGGGGTCGAGGTGGGACTCCAGGCCCTCGGGGCTCCCGCAGCGGGCACGGGCCACGGCGGCGTCGAGGCCGTCCAGGGGCTCCAGGATCGGCATCGCCGTGCGGCAGTCCCCCCGTCGGAGGGCGACCTGGGCGTCAGCAGGGAGGGCGGCGGCGGCGAGGGAGGCGAGGAGCAGGAGCATGGGGGGAGGGTATCTGTTGACGTGGCAAGAGCAAAGGGAGGATCTGGAGGCGTACGGGTCCTCTGGACCCGGGGAGTGGGCCGGGGATTCCGATGCGGGCGCGGGTCGCTTGCCTGCGGGCGTGGCTACGGGGGGTGAGTGAGCGGTGGCCTGTGGCTACGGGGGGCGAGTGAGCGGTGACCTGTGGCTACGGGGGCTCAGTGAGCGCTCGCCCGAGGCTACGGGGACTCGGTGAGCGCTGAGGCGGGCATGGGCGCCTGATTTGGGGGTATTTTGGGCTGAAATGGGCCCTTTGGGAGCGAATCGGGGGCTGATCGGTGGGGAAAGCGCTCACCGGTGGGGCGTAGCCTCGGAGGACCGCTCACTCAGAGGCCGTAGCTTCGGCGGAGCGCTCATTCGGAGGGCGTAGCCGCTTGGGACGTTTCAGAATGAGGTGCCGAGGCGGAAGTACACGCTGCCCGCGTCCACCGGGCCGAAGGCGCCGGTGCCGGTCAGGCCGACGGCGTACCCGACGCGGCTGTTGAAGCCCAGGCCCCAGCCGGCGAGCATGCCCAGGCGGAGTTCGGCGCCGACGCCGACCCGGGGGACCTCGAGGGTGTCGGCGGTGTAGAAGGCGTCGCCGACGTCGACGAAGGCGGCGCCGTGGAGGGTGCGCAGGAAGATGGGGGCGGTGCGCCAGCCGCGGTCGATGCGCCAGAGGGGGGCGCGGTACTCCAGGGAGCCCAGGTAGTAGCCGTCGCCGCGATCGGCCCCGAGGGCGTAGCCGCGCAGGGCCTGCCACTCGGCAGGGGTGGCCACCCAAGGGCTCTCGCCGAAGCTGCCGCCCAGGATGAAGCTGCCCTGGTTGAGCTGGTCGCCGATTGCGATGCCGCCGGCAGCGCGCAGGGCGAGGACGTGGTTGTCGGCCCAGGGGAGGGCGACGTACTCGCGGGCTTCGCCCATGAGCTGGACGCGGTTGAAGGGGGAGGTCTTGCCGTCCTCGTAGGTGAAGGAGCCCAGCAGGCTGGTGGTGAAGTTGGCGTCCAGGGCGAGGTAGCGGGAGTCCTCGGGGGAGATGGAGTAGCTGTAGGCGCGGCCGCGGTAGTAGCGCCAGCCGCCCGAGACGGTGGAGAGGAAGCCGCGGGTGGGCAGGAAGGGCTCGTAGACTCCGCTGGGGAGGGTCTCCAGGGGGCGCCGCAGGACGCCGCTGTAGCGGAGGTAGAGGTTCGTGCGCTGACGCCGGCTGTAGGTGACGCCGGCGCCGAAGCGGGTGCGCTTGTCCCAGTAGCGCTGGTCGGTGGGCTCGACGGTGGGGATGCCGACGCCGGCGTCGCCGTCGGGCAGGCGGTAGATGGCGCCGTAGGGGACGGCGCTGTGGCTGGCGCTCAGGGAGATGACCGGGCGCCAGCGGTTGTAGATGTAGGTGGCCCCACCGCCGATGAAGTTGGCGTCGCTGCGATAGCTGAGGGAGGCGCCCCAGATGTGGCGGTTGAGCTGGTCACGGCCGGCGGTGCTCAGGGAGCCGGCGACGCCGATGCCGGTGCTGTAGAGCGAGGGCATCAGGTAGCGGGGAGGGAAGAGCGTGGACCCGGGCCGGTAGTCCTGGACGGGGAAGTCGAAGGGGTAGTCGCGGTCCTGCTCGCCCTTGTCGTCTCGGACGCGGGTGAAGTCGTCCTGGTCGGCCCCGCGGGTGGGCTGGTCGCTGCCCACTGCGTGTCTGGACGGCGCGGGGTTGGACAGGGAACCGGTGACCTCGCTGGGGGGGGCGGTTGAGGCACCGGTGAAGCCGCTGTCGGTGCTGGGGAGGTGGGCCGGGATCTGGGGGGGCTGCGGGTCCTCACCTCCTCCCTGGGGACGCACGATTTCGGAGAGGTCCCCGGCGTGGTCGAGGTCGAGGGGGAGCAGTCCGCGGTCCACCCAGGCGTCGCGGTCCAGGTCGGCGAGGACGAGCTGGTAGCCCTGGGCGTGGAACTGTTGCCAGATGAGCTGGGTGCCGTCGGGGTGGGGCTCGGGCTGGAAGGCGCCGCTGAGGACGTTGGTGAGCTGGTAGAGGCGCTCGCTCTCCAGGTCGATGGCGTAGAGGTTGGAGATGCCGCTGCGGTCGGAGGCGAAGTAGAGGGTGCGGCCGTCTGCGGACCAGGCGGGGTCGCGGTCGGTGTGGATGTCGGCGGTGACGCGGCGGTAGGGCTGACCCAGGGCATCGAAGATCCACAGGTCGCGCTGGCCGTCCTGCCAGACGCTGAGGGCGATGAAGCGGCCGTCGGGGGACCAGCGCGGGGTGCCGAGCTGGGTGTGGTCGCTGTAGTCGGTGAGCTGGGTGACCGACTGGTCGATGTGCATGCGGCCCAGGTTGTTGTTCTGGGCCTGGTTCTTGACCAGGAGGAGCTGGGAGCCGTCGGGGGAGAACGCGGGGTCGCGGGCGCGCTGGCCGTCGGTGAGGCGGGTGGTGCTCTCGGTGTCCAGGGCGTGGAAGTAGACGTCGTTGTAGAGGTTGAAGTCGTCGACGACGTGGTTGGCGGACCAGGCGAAGGCCTGGGAGTCGGGGCGCCAGGTGAAGGTCTTGGCGAAGCCCTCGGGGACCTCGATCTGCGGGTCGGAGCCGTCGGCCTTGGCGAGGAAGATGTTGGAGCCGACGGTGCGCTCGCTGCAGGCGTAGAGGAGCTTCTCGCCGTCGGGGGAGAAGGTGGCGCCGTAGCAGCTACCGTCGACCTGGGTGATTGGGGTGCCCTGGAGGCCTTGGGGGCCGGCTTGGACCTGGGCCTGCTGCTCGGCGTAGCGGGCGCTGAGCTCGGCGACCCAGCCGTCGTAGAGGGCGGTCCAGCTCTGGCCGAAGACGCGCTCGGCGGGGAGCAGGTAGGGGAGCCACCAGCCGCCGTAGGAGCTGTTCCAGCGGGTGATGGCGTCGTCGGAGCTGTTGTCCGCGACGTAGCTGAGGAAGGACTGGCCGAAGACGTAGCGGGTGTTGCCGCCGGGGGGCCCGGACATGAAGCCGTCCATCTGGTCCAGGCTGGGGAAGGTGCCCTCCAGCAGCGCGGTCCGGATGACCATGTCCGAGTTGGGGTTGTCCAGGTAGCCGCGGCCGCCGGTGCTGTGGCGGGACTCCTGGTAGGTGGCCGAGCCCTCGACGATCCACCAAGGGGAGAGCTGGTTGACCGAGATGATGCGGCCGAGGACGTGGCGGAGCAGCGCGGGGCCGCCCTGGACGTTGTCCAGGTGCAGGATGTGGGCGTACTCGTGGGTGAAGATCATGCTCGACCAGTCCTCGTAGAGGGACAGGCCGGAGGCGGCTTCGGGGGCGGTCACGAAGATGACGATGGCGTTGTAGGGGACCGTAGTGGCGTAGCCGTTGGCGACGTCGGTGTGGTCGACGAGCACGATGCGGGTGGGCGCCTTGGGGGTCCAGTCCATGTCGGCGGTGAGCTCGGCGTAGATGGCCTCGGCGCTGTGGCCGAGCTCGTTGGCGAGCTGCTCTTCGCCCTGGTGGAAGGTGATCTCGAAGTGCTCGGTGCGCAGGGTCCGCCACTCGAGGGCCGGGTCGTAGGCGGCGGCGTGGACGGCGCTGGGGGCGGTCAGCAGCGAGAGCAGGGGCAGCATGGAGTACCTGGGCTGGCGCCAAAGGTACCGCGTCCGTCGGGGGGCGGCCCGAGGTCTTGACAGGGCAAGAGCCCGATGGATAGCTTGCTTGCGTCAACCGAGGCTGAAGATGACCCCAATCGCGCTGCTCCTGAGCATGGTCTCCACCGCTGAGGCCAAGGACCTGCGCGGCCGCGTGGGGGTGGGCTTCGAGCAGCAGCTCTCCGGCATGGGGGCGCTCTCGGCCAAGTACAGCTTCCCGACCGCCAAGCCCCAGCTCAACGCGCAGGGGCAGCTCATCGTGGGGACGGACCTGGACCCCAGCGCAGCCAACAGCGCGTTCGTTGGGGTGCGCGGGCTCTACGGCGTCGCGGCGGAAGACAACATGAACTTCCAGCTCGGCGTGGGCGCCGGCTACCTGAACAACGCGGGCACGCCGACCTTCAGGCTGGAGCCGGTGATGGGCGCGGAGTTCTTCCTGTTCGGGCTGGAGAACCTGGGCTTCACCCTGCAGTGGGGCGTGCAGGTGGACTTCTCCAGCGCGGGCGTTGGCCTGCAGACCCTGGGGTCGGGCGCGAGCCTGGGCGCGCACTACTGGTTCTGAGTCGTTAGGGCTGGGGCTCGCTTTGGAGCCCTCATGCACGCCTGCGGTCTGGACTTCGGCACCTCGAACACCACTCTGTCCCTGGCCGGGCCGGAGGGCGTCCGGGCGCTGCTGCTGGAGCCGGGGCACCACCCGCCCCAGACCCGCCCCACGCTGCTGTACTTCGGCAACGACAAGCGGGAGTACCACGGCACGCCGGCCATCGACGCCTACGTGGCGCAGGAGATGGACGGGCGCCTGGTGCAGTCGATCAAGCGCTACCTGCCCTCCAAGACCTTCACGACGACCTTCGTGCATGGCCGCGCCATGGATCTCTCGGAGCTCATCGCGGGCTTTTTGGAGTCGCTGCGCGTGCAGGCCAGCGAGGAGGCCGGTGAGGAGGTCGAGGCCGTGCTGATGGGGCGCCCGGCGGTGTTCCACGACGACCCCGAGCGCGACGCCCTGGCCGAGCGCAGGCTGGAGATCGCCGCGTCCATGGCCGGGTTCCAGGATATCGCCTTCCAGTACGAGCCCATCGCCGCGGCGCGCGCCTTCGAGGCCAGCCTGGACGCCGAGGTGCTCTGCCTGGTGGGGGACCTGGGCGGCGGCACAACCGACTTCACCCTGATGCGCCTGGGCCCCGACAAGGTCGGCCGGCAGGACCGCCGCGAGGACGTGCTGGGCAGCTCCGGCGTCAACGTGGCGGGCAACGATCTGGACGCCGCCCTGGTGCAGCTCGTGGTCTGGCCGCGCATGGGACACGGCGCGCGCTGGAGCCCGCTGCTCAAGCCCGTCCCCATCCCCAACCACCTGCACCTGGCGCTGTGCAACTGGCACAGCCTGAGTTTCGCGAACACCCCGGACACCCTGGAGACCCTGGAGTCCTGGATGCGCAGCGCAGACGACAAGGTCGGCCTGGAGCGCCTCCACACCCTGCTGGTCGAGAACCTGGGCTTCCAGCTCTTCCAGGCGGTGGAGCGCTGCAAGATCGAGCTCTCGAAGGGCCCCGAGGGCATCCTGAGCTTCCGCGCCCCCGGCTTTGTGCTGGAGGAGCCGGTGCTGCGCCGGGACTTCGACGCCGCCATCGACCCACTGCTGGGCAAGATGGGGGCCTGCCTGGACAAGCTGCTGCAGGACTGCGATGTGACGCCCGACCAGGTCGGCGCGGTGTTCCTGACCGGCGGTACGTCCCTGGTCCCTGCGGTCCGGGGCATCTTTGAGCAGCGCTTCCCCGGTCGCCTGCTCGAGCGCGACGCCTTCACCTCGGTCGGACACGGCCTCGGCGTCGAGGCCGGCGAGCGCTTCTTGACCCCTGAGCGGAGCTGAACATGTCCCTCGTCATCCCTGCGCCCGAGATCCCCACCCTGGCCGTGTCTGGCGGGGGCCGCTTCCCCGTCCGACGCGTGTTCTGTGTGGGCCGCAACTACGCCGCGCACGCCCGCGAGATGGGCGGAGATCCCAGCCGCGAGCCGCCGATGTTCTTCACCAAGCCGGCGGACGCAGCCTGGTCTGTGGAGGGGGAGGGGGAGATGCCTTTCCCCGTCCGGACTGGGGACCTGCACCACGAGGTCGAGCTGGCCGTCGCCCTGCGGGCAGGGGGCAGCGACCTGTACGCCGGCGAGTTCACCGGCATGATCTTCGGCTACGGGGTGGCCCTGGATCTCACCCGCCGGGACCTGCAGCGGGTAGCCAAGGAGCGGCGGCGCCCTTGGGACATGGCCAAGGGCTTTGACCTGTCGGCGCCGGTGGGTCTGCTGCACCCGGTCGACCAGATCGGGCACCCCAGCGCCGGCCGGATCTGGCTGGAGGTGGACGGGGAGCTGCGGCAGGAGGGCGACCTGGCCGACCAGATCTGGAGCGTGCCGGAGCTGCTGGCCGAGCTGTCCACCTATGTGACCCTGCGGGCGGGTGACCTCGTTCTCACCGGGACGCCCAGTGGGGTCGGGCCCATCCCGGAGGGTGGGCGCGTGCGGGCCGGGATTTTGGGAGTTGGGGAGCTGAGCCTGCGGGTGGGCTGATCTCGTTCTTCTTAGATGAGACTGGGTTGCGATAATGGGCTGAGGGATTAGTCGGCGCACGGACTTTGCCTGCCCAGGAGGCCGCTGTGGTCTTGATCGCTTCCGTGTTCGCGCTGAGCGCCTGCTCCGAGCCTGCCCAAGAGACCGCTGGCCCTCCCCGTCCTGCAGAGGAGGGGGACCTGCTGGTCGCGCAGCTCTACACAACGGGCGCCCCCGAGGCCGGCGGCGCAGATCACTACTACTCCGACCAGTTCATCGAGCTGGTGAACGCCAGCGAGGACACCCTGGAGCTGGAGGGGCTGCGCATCGCGGATGTGTTCGGCGCGGCGGGGGCGATCAACGCCGGGATGACGCCGGACAGCTACCGCGAGAGCCACCCGGATCAGGTGGTGCTGCTCTCGGTCTGGGAGATCCCCTTCGCCGAGCTGGCCCCCGGAGAGACCCTGGTGATCGCCCAGGATGGCGCCAACCACCGCCCCTTCTCGGCGGTGGACCTGTCCGGCGCGGACTTTGAGGCCTTCGTCGCAGACTCCCCTCAAGATCAGGACTCGCCGACGGTCGAGAACCTGGATTCGCTGGTCTACAACGGAGGCTACGACTGGCTGATGACCGTGTTTGGGCCCAGCGTGGTGCTCCTGGACGCCGACACGCCGCTGGAGGACTTCCCGGACACGCCCTACGGGGTGCTGCCCAGCGTTGCCACCGACGGGGTCTGGGATGGCGTGGACACCGTGATGGACGGGGACTCGCTGGCCTTCAAGCGGCTGCCGGACAGCGTGGACCGGGGGGCAGCCTGGGCCGATGGGCCGTACAGTGGCACCTCGCTGCATCGGCTGCAGTTGGACGGCGTCTGGCAGGACAGCGATGACTCTTCGGCGGACTTCTTCTTGGGAGAGCCGCTCGCGCAGCGGCCCGGTGACTCCGCAGGCGTATTCGGTGAGCCCCAGGTGAGCCTCGGTACGGGGACCGAGAGCTGGGCGCCGCTGGAAGAGGGTGACACCGTCGAGCTGGTGGCGGGCCCGCAGGGTGGGTGGCACGTGGACACTGCGCTGTGGTTCGACGGCTTCGGTCCCGATGGGGTCCAGCTCGTCTACGACGCGGTCGACACGGAGGGCGAGCTGCTGAGCTTCGTGACCCAGGCGACGCTGGTGGGAGGGAACGTCCTGGAGGCCGAGGAGGGCTGGATACGCCTGGGAGACCGCGTCGTGATGGATATTGAGGCGCCGAGCGAGGTCGTTGGGCAGGAGCTGATCCTGCGGGTCAGCGCGAGCCTGGACGGGCAGTCCTGGACGGACACGCGGCGGGTTCTGGTGGTGGACGAGGAGTAGGCCCGGGACTTGTGGACCTTGAAGGCTCAGGCGTAGAGGCCCGCCTCGCGGAATGCCTGGGCCAGGGTGTCCGTGCTCCCGGCGCGCACCCGGCCGCCCTCGCGTCGGAAGACGCCCCGCACCTCGAAGCCGGTGACCACCTTGCGGCCATCGCAGGTGCCCAGGTACTCGGCGCGGAAGCTGCGGCGCTGGATGTCGGTGATGCGGAGCTGCAGCTCCAGCCAGTCGCCGGGCTCGACGGGGGAGTGGAAGCGGGCGCCGGCCTCCATCAGGCCGGTGCCGATGGTGTCCAGGCGCTCACGCACCCCCTGGAAGCTCCCGAAGGTCTTGAACATCAGGGCGTTCATCGCGGCGTCGAACCAGCGGAAGTAGCTGGGGTAGAAGGCGATGCCCGCCGGGTCACAGTCTCCGAAGCACACCTGCAGGCGGTGCGTGAAGGGGGCTCCGGAGGGCTGGGACCCAGATGGCTGGCCCTCAGATGTGGACACAGACACCCAGGGCGTCGGCGACAGCCTCCATCACCGCCTCGGAGGAGGTGGGGTGGCTGTGCACGGCGTGCAGGAAGGTCTGGGCGTCGAGCTCGCCGGACATGGCCATGACGACCTCGGACAGCAGCTCGGTGGCGTCCTGACCGATGATGTGACAGCCCAGGAGTTCACCGTCGGACTCGGCCACCAGCACCTTGACGAAGCCGTCGGTGTAGCCGGTGCCCCGGTTCTTGCCGTTGGCGGCGAAGGGGAAGCGGCCGACCTTGAAGGCCACGCCGGCCTCCTTGAGCTGCTGCTCGGTGCGGCCCACGCTGGCGATCTGCGGCTGGCAGAAGGTGCCGGCGGGGATCATGTCGGCGTCCAGGTCGGGGACGTGGTGGCCCGCGATGCGCTCGACGCAGATGTGGGCCTCGGCGGAGGCCTTGTGGGCGAGCATGGGGGGGCCGGCGACGTCGCCGATGGCGTACACGCCGTCCGCGCTGGTCTTGCAGTCGGCGTCGGTGACGATGAAGCCGCGCTCGGTGCGCACGCCGGCGGTCTCCAGACCGATGTCCTCGACGTTGGCCCGGACGCCGAGGGCGAGGAGCACCTGCTCGGTCTCGATGGTGGACCCGTCAGCGAGGGTGGTCACACAGCCCTCTCCCTTCCGCTCGACGCTCTTGCAGAACTGCCCGGTGAGCACGTTGATGCCGAGCTTGCGGTAGGCGCGGCCCAGCTCTTCGGAGCACTCGGCGTCCTCCAGGGGGGCGAGGCGGTCCTGGCCCTCGACGATGGTCACCTGGGCGCCCATCGCGTTGTAGAAGTATGCGAACTCCAGGCCGATGGCTCCGCTGCCCAGGACGACGACGGAGGCGGGCTTGTGGTCGCTGACGATGGCCTCACGGTAGGTGAGGATCTTCTCGCCATCGGGCTCCATGCCGTCGAACCAGCGGGCGCGCGCGCCGGTGGCCACGATGATGTGGTCGGCGCTGTGCTCCTGGATGTCGTCGCCGTTGGCCACCTGGACCTTGGCGCCGCCGAGCAGGGTGCCGCGGCCGGTGAGCTGGGTGACGCCGTACTTCTTGAAGAGGTACTTGACGCCCTTCTCGGACTTCTTGGCGACGCGGCGGGAGCGCTTGATGATCTTGGGGACGTCGACGGAGATCTCGCCGTCCACGGAGATGCCGTAGTCGCCCAGGTGGGCGACCAGGTTGGCGTACTCGGCGGACTTGAGGATGGCCTTGGACGGGATGCAGCCCCAGTTGAGGCAGACACCGCCGAGCTCCGCCATCTCCACGCAGGCGGCGGACAGGCCGAGCTGCTGGGCGCGGATGGCGGCGACGTAGCCGCCGGGGCCGGAGCCGATGACCAGGACGTTGAAGTGGGCCATCAGAGCACCGTGATGCGCAGGGGGTTCTCGATGTAGCCGCGCACGGCCTGCAGGAACTCCGCGCCCAGGGCGCCGTCGATGACGCGGTGGTCGCAGGTCATGGTCACGCGCATGCGCCACCCGACGGCGAGCTGGCCGTCCTTCACCACGGGCTCCTGCTGGAGGGCGCCGACGGCCAGGATGCCGGAGCCCGGCGGGTTGATGATGGCGGTGAAGGACTCGATCTGCATCATGCCCAGGTTGGACACGGAGAAGCTCGCGCCGCTGTACTCGCTGGCGTCCAGCTTGCGCTCGCGGGCCCGGGACACCAGATCGCGGGTCTCGGCGGCGAGCTGGGGCAGGGACTTGCGGTCGGCCTGGCGGATCACGGGGGTGATGAGGCCGTCAGGCAGAGCGACGGCGACGCCTACGTCCACGGAGCCGAGGCGGGTGATGGCGTCTTCGCCCCAGGTGGCGTTGACCGCGGGGACATCGCGCAGGGCCTTGGCCACGGCGGCGACGGTGAGGTCGTTGTAGGAGACCTTGACCCCGGAGTCGGCGAGCTGGGCGTTCAGGTCCTTGCGGAAGGCGACGAGCCGATCGCAGTCCAGGTTGGCGGTCAGGAAGAAGACCGGCGCGTCCAGGTAGGACTCCTTGAGGCGCTCGGCGATGACCTTGCGCATCTTGGAGTTGCGGACCTTCTCGTCGGCGCGCGGGGCGGGGAGCCCGACGCTGGCCGCGGCGGGCGCCTTGTGGGATTCCACGTCGGCCTTGACGATGCGGCCGTTGGGGCCGGAGCCCTGGATGGTCGCGGGGTCGATGCCCTTGGACTCCGCGAGCTTGCGGGCCAGGGGGCTGATGCGGACGCGGGGACCCTCGACGTGGAAGCTGCCCCAGGTCTCCATGAGGCTGGAGTCCAGGTCCTTCCCGGCGTAGGTGGGGCCGGTCCAGCCGGCCTGCACGGGGGCGGCGGCGGGCTTGGGGGCGGGGGCCTTGGCCGGAGCGGCAGCGGGCTTGGCGGGCGCCGGTGTGTCCTCGTTTGCGGGGGCGGGTGCAGAGGAGGGGGCGGGCCCAGAGGCCTTCATGGTGGAGAACTGATCCAGCAGGGCGCTGATGTCCTCCCCCTGTTGACCGATGATCGCGATGGGGAAGCCGGCGGCGACCTCGTCGCCCTCTTCGCAGAGGAGCTTGAGCAGGACGACCTTGTCGAAGACCTCGACGTCCATGGCGGCCTTGTCGGTCTCCACGACGGCGATGACGTCCTGGGGGTTGAGGGCGGTGCCCTCGGTGACCTTCCACTCGGCCAGGGTCCCGACCTCCATGGTCGGTGTGGCCTGGGGCATCTCGAGAAACTCAGCCATGTCTCAGCTCCTGCCCATGATCTGGCGCACGGCGTCGGCGATGCGCTTGGGGTTGGGGACGACCTCTCGCTCCAGCACGGTGGCGTAGGGCTGGGGGACGTCGCGGTTGGTCACGCGCATGACGGGGGCGTCCAGGTAGTCAAAGCAGTGCTCCTGCACCCGGGCGGCGATCTCGGCGCCGACGCCCGCGTAGACGTGGCCTTCCTGGACGACGACGACGCGGCCGGTCTTGGCGGCGGAGGTGAAGAGGGTCTCGTGGTCCAGCGGACGCAGGGAGCGCAGATCCACCAGCTCGCAGGAGATGCCCTGGGACTCGAGCTCTTCGATGGCGGTCTGGCAGTTGAAGACCTGCTTGCCCCAGGTGATGATCGAGACGTCGGAGCCGACCTTCTTGACGTCGGCCTTGCCCAGGGGGATGACGAACTCTTCGTCCGGGACCTCGCCCTTGACCCCGTAGGTCATCTCGCTCTCCAGGAAGATGACGGGGTTGTTGTCGCGGATGGCGCTCTTGAGCAGGCCGTAGGCGTCGTGGGCGGTGGCGTAGGTGACGACCTTGAGGCCCGGGAAGTGGGCGTAGAGGCTGTCGACGCTGGTGCTGTGCTGGGCGGCCAGGTTCTCGGCGGCGCCGTTGGCTCCGCGGAAGACGATGGGCACCTGGTAGCGGCCGGCGCTCATCTGGTAGATCTTGGCGGCGTGGTTGATGAGCTGGTCATAGGCGACCAGCGAGAAGTTCCAGGTCATGAACTCGATGATGGGGCGCATGCCCACCATCGCCGCGCCGATGCCGAGGCCCGCGAAGCCGCCCTCGGAGATGGGGGTGTCGACGACGCGGTCGGGGCCGAACTCTTCGAGCATGCCCTGGCTGACCTTGTAGGCGCCGTTGTACTGGGCGACCTCTTCGCCCATCAGGAAGATGCTCTCGTCGCGGCGCATCTCTTCGCTCATGGCCCGGCGGAGGGCCTCGCGGATCTGAAGCATTGCCATTGGGGGCTCCTAGGGGGCGTAGACGTGGTCGTAGAGGGTGTCGAGGGAGGGCTCGGGGCTCTCCTCGGCGAAGTCCCAGGCGTCCTGCGCTTCCTCGTCGACGGAGGCGCGGATGGCGGCGATCTCCTCGTCACCGACGCCGAACTCATCGCGCAGGCGGCGCTCGGCCAGCAGCAGGCAGTCGCTGTTGTCCTTGATGTCCTTGACCTCGTCCTTGGAGCGGTACTTGGCGGGGTCGGACATGGAGTGCCCGCGGTAGCGGTAGGTCGCGATCTCCATCAGCACGGGACCGTTGCCCTCGCGGGCGTAGCGGACGGCGCGGCCGACGCGCTCCCGGACCTCGACCACGTCGAAGCCGGAGAGCTGGTCCCGCATCATGCCCACGCCGTCGGCGCGGCGGCTCATGTCGGTGAGGTAGGAGCTGCGCTCGATGCTGGTGCCCATGGCGTAGGCGTTGTTCTCGCAGATGAACACCACGGGGAGCTTGTAGAGCTGCGCCAGGGCCAGCGCCTCGAAGAAGACGCCCTGGTTGGCGGCGCCGTCACCGAAGAAGGTCACGCAGACGCGGTTCTCCTTGCGCTGCTTGATGGCCCAGCCCACGCCGTTTGCCAGGGCGGGGTGGGCGCCGACGATGCCGTAGCCGCCCATGAAGTCGGCCTCGGGGTCGAAGAGGTGCATGGAGCCACCCAGGCCGCGGGAGCCACCGGTGGCCTTGCCGAAGAGCTCCGCCATGACCTCGCGTGCGGACATGCCCTTGGCGAGTGCGTGGCCATGCTCACGGTAGGCGGTGATCCAGTAGTCTGAGCCGCTCGCGGCGGCCGCACCCACAGCCACCGACTCCTGGCCGATGTAGAGGTGGCAGAAGCCGAGGATCTTGCGCATCGTGTAGGCCTTGGCGGCCAGCTCTTCCACGCGGCGGATCAGGAGCATCTCCCGATACAGCTTGCGCATGACGTCGGCGTCGAGAGGGGGAAGTCCGCTCTCCTTGGGCAACTCACTCACACAGCCTCCAGGGTCGTGTCTCGGACAGGGGACTAAGCCCTAGCGCGGCGGCACCCGGCTGACCAACGATGGGGGCCAAGGCAGGGTTGCCGCGGCGGCTGGGGGGCCATTAGTAGCGGGGGCCCTTTTCCCATCGCACCGCACCAGGAGTGCCCCTGTGTCCTTGCTTGAGCTGCTGCAGGCCGGAAAGATCGAGGAGTTCAACAACACCCGGGGTGTGCACAACGCGCCCGATCTGTTCGCCGCGGACCTGTCCGGGCTGGACCTGCGGGGGGCGGATCTCAACGGAGCGAACCTTGAGAAGGCCGACCTCTGCGAGACGGATCTACGCGGGGTGAACCTGGCGCGGGCCCGCCTGGACGGGGCGGACATGACCGAGTGCAAGCTCCAGAAGGCGGTGCTGGTCCAGGCCCGGTTGCGGGGGGCCTACATCGACGAGGCCGACCTGGACGGCGCGGACTTCTCGGGAGCGAACCTGAGCGAGGCCGTGCTGACCAAGAGCGACGGACCTGGGGCCGTGTTCGATCGCGCCAAGCTGCGTCAGGCGGAGCTCAAGGAGTGCAAGCTCACCGGCGCGCGCTTTCTGGAGGCAAAGCTGGAGAACGCGGACTTCTCGGGCAGCTACCTGGAGAACGCGGACTTCACCGAGGCCACGCTGACCGGCGCGGCGATGGAGAACTGCAGCCTGGAGAACGCCCGCTTCACGCAAGCGCGGGCGGCGAACGTGAGCTTCACGCGCTCCAAGCTGACGGGGGCGGACCTGTCCAAGGCGGATCTCACCGCTGCCGCCCTGGATCACGCCCAGGTGGCAGGGGCGAGCTTCCGCGAGGCGGACCTGACCGAGGCCACCCATGAGGGCTGCCGGCTGGAGGACGCCGATCTGCACGGCGCCCGCACGGACGCTGGCGTGGAGGTCCCGGAGGAGCAGGTTCGCGAGCTCCCGGACGCCCCGCTGCAGATCGTGGTCGAGGACCTGCGCGGCGCCGTCAACAGCGGCAAGGTCGCGCTGCTCTGGGAGAACGAGGAGGACGCCAACACCCTGGCCAACCGCATGGTCGTGATGGGCGAGGGTGAGGCCTTCGAGGGAGAAGCACCCGCGCTTGGAGCGCCCGCGGAGTTCAGCCTGGCCCGTGAGGTCGTGGACCTGGGCGAGGGCTTCGCCGCCGTGGTGCTCCTGGAGCGCACGACCGGCGTGGAGCTGCACGTGACCTGGGTCGGCGCGGACGGGGCGCGGGTGGGCCAGAGCATGCCGCTGGGCTTCGAGCCCGCTGTTCGGCCCATGTTCCTGGGCGGCGAGCGCCTGCGCATCGTCGGGATCGGCCGGCGCGGCCCCAGCCTGCACATCCTGGACGTGGATCCTGAGCAGGGCATCGTCCCGGTGCTCACGCTCAAGGTCACCACCGCCAGGGGCCTGCTCGGTGGGCTGCAGCCCGTGCTGCTCACCCGCGGTGGGGCGATCCACCAGATCAGCGACAGCGGCCTGGGCGCTCCCTATCAGGCGCCCGCCGACTTCGGCCTTCGGGGGGCCAGCGCGGCGTGCCACGGGGACGAGCTGCTCCTGTCCTGGCTGCCTCGCGGAAAGAAGGGCCTGACCTTCGCGCATCTGCACCCGGGAGAGCGCCCCGAGGAGCGGGTCGCCATGCGAAAGGACGTCGTGCTCGCGGTGGATCTGGCCTTTGTGGAGGGCGAGCCCCGGGCCTTCGTGCTCCGGGAGGACCCCGATCGCGGCGGCGCTTGCGGCGTGTGGGCGCAGGACCTGGCTCAGCCGCACCTGCCCCCGACCGAGGTGTTCAACGTCGCGGACCACGACATCGAGACCCTCCGTATCATCGGCATCAAGGGCGACGCCGTGACCCTGCTCGCCACCACCTTGACCGAGCAGATCCTGGTGCTCAGGGTTGAGGGCGAAGGCAAGGCCGAGGTCCTCAGCACCCTGTGAGTCCACCCCCCGTCATCCTCCTGCACGGATTCCTGCGCACCGGGCTGGCCATGCTGCCCCTGGCGCGCGCGATCCGGGCGACGGGGCGGCGCACGCTGAGCCCCACGTTCATCTATCAGACCGAGGGGCTGGAGGCGGCCTCGGACCGGCTCGCCGCCTTGATCCACGAGCAGCAAGGCCCCGTGGACCTGGTGACCCACTCCTTCGGTGGCCTGCTGGCGCGCGCGACCCTCCCCAAGGCGGCCATCCGGCGGGTCGTGATGCTGGCACCCCCCAACCAGGGCGCCCAGAAGGCGGAGATCTTCCGCAACCTCCTGCCCATCCACCGCTTGGGCTGGGACCCTCTGGCCCCCATGCTGCCCGGCGTCCCCCGAGAGCTCCCCCAGGGGCCCGCCGAGATCGCCGTCATCGCGGGCGGCGTCGGCCACGATGGGGGGCACGTGGCGTACCTGGATGGCGACAACGACCGGACCGTGCGCGTGGCGGAGACCCACCTGGAGGGGGCCCACCACCGCGTGATCGACGTCAACCACACCTTCATCATCGCCAACGCCCAGGCCCAGAAGCTCGCCGTGCGCTTCCTGGACCGGGGGTCGCTGGAGTAGCGCTCAGCCCTTGAGGTGGGCCACGAAGGCCTCGACCTCGGCCGAGGGGATGATCAGGACCTGCGCGTGCTTGGCGAACTGGGCCTCGAAGGGCAGGTTGCCCGGGTCCAGCCTCGGCCAGCGGGTCAGCCCCTCGGGCGCGAGCTTGAGGCGGAAGGCCTCGTCGGTGCCCGTGTTCAGGCCCTCCAGCTTGGCGTCCAGAGCGCCGTCGGTGCGGAAGATCCAGCTCTGCGGGTTCGCCTTGTGGTCTCCCAGCGCTTCCAGCAGGAGGGGGAGGACCGGGCCCAGTCGAGCAGAGCGCTCCACCACCTCTCGGGGCAGGACCGTGCGCAGGGCGCTCGCCGCGCCCTGGATCTCTGCACTCCCGGCCGCAAACGAGGACAGGCTGCGCCAGGTCGTGCGCTCCACGTTCTTGCGCCCCTGCCGGGTCTCGGCCCAAGCGGGCAGCGGGTCCTCCATGTCGGGGCTGACCAGGAGGATCGGTCCCTCCACCTTCCGGATCCGGTCGCCGAGGCGGTCGGACAGGGCCAGGGGCCGCTTGGTCAGGATCAACGCCTCGGGGCCCTCGTGGGCGCGCCGGAGCAGCGAGTACAGCTCAGCCATCTAATCTCCAAGGGACTGGGCAGGTAGACTCGGTGCCCATGGTCCGCTTCGACAAATATCGGGTTGACGCCAAGGTCGGGGCCGGCGGCCTCGCAGACGTCTTCCGCGCGGAGCTCGTGGAAGCCGAAGGCGCGCCTGAAGGCTTGGAGATCGGCCAGACGGTCGCCCTCAAGGTCCTGCGGGATCCGGCCCGATCCCCCGCCAGCCTGAGGCGCTTCCTGCAGGAGGGGGAGCTGCTGCTGGGCCTGCGCCACCCGGGGCTGCCCCGCTGCTACGAGGTGGTCGATGGCCCGCGGCCCTACCTGGTGCTGGAGCTGCTGGAGGGGGAGTCCATGTCGGAGGCCCTCAAGCGCCGCCCCATGCAACCTGACGAGCTCCTCCCTGTCGCCCAGAGCCTGCTCCAGACCCTGGCGTGGCTCCACGCGCGCGGGGTGGTGCACCGAGACGTGAAGTCCGCCAACGTCTTCTTCACCCAGGACGAGCGCGTGCTGCTGCTGGACCTGGGCATGGCCACGCGCCGCCGCCGGGAGCGGGGACCGGGCGGGGTCATGGGCACCTACGCCTACATGGCCCCCGAGCAGATCGCGGGCGCGGCGGTGGACCAACGCACGGACCTCTATGCGCTCGGCGTCACCCTCTATGAAGCGCTCGCGGGGCTGCGGCCCTACCGCGCACGGGGACCGGCGGCCTACCTGAACGAGCACCTGCGCGCGGAGCCCCGACGGCCCCTCCCGGAGCAGACCCCCCAGGCGCTGCGGGAGCTCATCAAGGCCCTGATGGCGCGGGATCCGGCGCACCGTCCGCAGACCGCCTCGCTGGCGCTGACCCAGCTCACGGGCGTCGGGGAGCGCAGCGGGAGCCTGCAGGAGCCGCCCTTGGTGGGGCGCGAGGGGCCCTTGGGGGCGCTGGAGGGCATCCTGGACGCCGGCAGCGGCGTCGTGACCTTCGTGGGCGAGAAGGGCTCGGGGCTGGGCCGCATGGCGCGGGAGGCCTGGCGCATGGGGCGACAGCGGGGCCTGCGGGTCTCGGGCGCGCGCTGCACGGGCCACGGCGAACTGCAGCGGGTGGAGGCCGGGCAGCTCACCGTGCTCGAAGACCTCCACCGGGCCTCCGCGGCCGAGCTCAAGCAGCTCGCGGAGCGGATGGGGGAGGGGATCTGGGTGTGCACCACCAGCTCCGAACCGCCCGGCATCCCTGGCCGCCGGGTCGCCTTGCGGGATCTGCGCGTCGACGAGGTGCAGGAGTTGATCACGGGCCTGCTCGGCACGCCCCAGATCCCCCCGGGCCAGACCGAGAAGCTCGCCACCTTCACCCGGGGCCTTCCAGGCGCCGTGGTCTCGACCCTGCGGGACTTCGCCCAGCGCGGGGCTCTGCGGCGGGAGGGCGTGGGGCCTGGCGGCCTGCCCCGCTGGCGCATGTCGGCGTCGGTGCGCATGGGCCGCGACAACAGCCTCCAGCGCCTCTATCGGCGGCGCCTGGAGGGGCTGGATCTGGACGCACGTGCGCTCCTTGAGGTCCTCGCCGTCGCCCGGGAGCCGGTCCCGGTGCGGGTCGCTGAGCAGGTGACGGGGTTGGCCCAGGACTCCCTGGCGCGCTGGTCCCTCACCCGAGAACACCTGGCGCGCGCGCGGAAGCTGGGGCCCGACGAGGCGCTGCAGATCGCTCGGCCTGCCCTGGCCGCCCTGGTCACGCGAGAGATCGGCGGCGAGCGCCAGCGCGCGATCCACCAGGGCATCCTGGCGGCGCTGCATGAGCGCGGCTTTCCCCCTCAGGCCGCCAGCCTTCGGGCCTGGTGTACCGCCCACGGAGCCCCCCAGGATGCGCTGGCCGGGACCCTGGTGCGGCTGGGGGAGCGGCTGGTGCGGCGGGGTCGCGTGCCCCTGGCCCACGAGATCCTGCTCCGCGCGAGCTTCACCCAACCGCTGCCCCCGGATGTCGCGGTGCGGGTCGCCTTGGCCCGGACCCGCTGCCTGATCGCGGAGGCCCGGCCCGGCGAGGCCTGGCAGGCGCTGGAGGCCGCGTCGAACCTCCTCGGCGGCCGCCCGCTGGCTGGCCTTGTCCTGGTCCGGGGGGAGCTGGCGCTGCACCGGGGGGCGCTGGATGATGCCCTGGCGCACGCTCAGCAAGCCCTCAGCGGCGCCAACGTCCGTGGTCAGCAGGAAGCGCGGCTGCTGGAGGCGCGGGTGGAGGCCCTGCGAGGGCAGCGCATGCACGCGGCTCGGGCCTGTCAGCACGTGCTGGGTGAGGCGGCGACCGGCAGCCTGGGGGCCCGGGCGCACAACCTGGTCGGGGAGCTGCTGTTGAACTCCGGCCGGCTCGGCGATGCGGCGCGGCACCTGCGGCTCGCTGCTCGGTGGCACCGAAAGGTCCGCTCCCCTCGGCTGGTGCATTCGCTGCTGGGGCTCGCGGAGGCCCTCCAGCGCGCGGGCTCGGTGGACGACGCCACGGTGGCCCTGCGGACGGCGGTCCGGGCGGGCGGTGAAGGGGGGCTCTACCCGCTGCGCGTCGAGGTCGCTGCGGCCCAGGCCCGCTTCGCGCTGGCGGTCTCTAGCCCTCAGGAGGCCCGCAGGCACTTGGAGTCCTGCGCGCTCCAGGAGGGGGAGCAGGTGTCGCTGAGGACCAAGGGGCTCTGGGGTCACGCGGACATCCTGGTCCGCCTCGCCGACCGGGACCACGCCGCCGCACTGGCAGCGTGCAATCGCCTGCGCGAGGACACCGAGGTTGCGGGCTGGCGGGAGCTCTCCGCCTTCGCCCGGGGGATGGAGGCTGTGCTCCGGGGGAAGGGGGATCCCCTGCTGGAGGCCGTGCGCGAGCTGGATGAGCTGGGGGCCCGGCGCTCCCTGGCGCGGCTGTTGCTGGAGGCGGGGCGGGTCGAAGAGGACCGGGCCGTCCTCCGGATGGCCGTGGGGGAGGCCCGCAAGGCTCAGGACATCCTTCTGCTCCTGGCCTGCCTGGAGGCCGTCGGCGACCCCCCGGCCCGCAAAGAGGCCCGGCCGCTGGTGAAGCGCCTGCTGTCGGGCGCGACGGGGACCGCCAGGGAGCGCCTGCGGGGGCGCTCGGGGGTGGCCTGGGCCTTGACGCGGGCACAAACCGGTTAAGGCAAGCCCCCATTTCTGAGTGAGTCACTGTCTATGCGTTATCTCGGCCTCGATCTGGCCTGGGCCCCCCGCTCTTCCTCCGCTGGCGCCGTCATGGAGCCCACCGAGGATGGCATCCGCCTGACCTCCACCTCCCACCTGCGCGCCCACGAGGACGTGCTGGGCTGGGTGGCACGGAACCGCGGCCGGGGTGGCGCAATCCTGGTCGTGAACGCCCCCCTCATCGTCCAGAACACCGGCGGCCGTCGCAAGGTGGACGAGCTCCTGGAGCACCACTTCTCCCGGTACATGGTGGACGAGTACCAGGTGAACACGGTCAACGCCTCGCACCCCCGCACCATGGGCCGCGCCCTGATGCGCATGGGCTTCGACCCGGACCCGCAGTCCCAGGCGGACCGCGTGGTCGAGACCGCCGCGCAGGCCGCGCAGATCCTGCTCTTTGGGCTGGATCGCCCCATGCGGATCAAGAGCGGCCCCATGGGCGCCCGCAAGGACGCCGCCAACCGCTACCGCGACCTCATCTACGGGAAGCTGCCCTTCATGAACCCGGAGCTCCAGGACACCGACGCCCTGGAGGACCTGGTCAACGACGACCTGAGCAAGATGAACGGCTCCCGCCTGGGCGAGCTGGAGTCCAAGCTGGACGCCACCCTCTGCGCCTACGTCGCCGCCTGGCTGGACATGCGCGGCCCCGACTCCTGCGCCTTCCTGGGTGACCTCAGCAACGGCTACATCCTGCTGCCCACTCCCGACGAGGAGTAGCCGCCTCCCGGCCCGGGGGACGCGCCCTTTGGGGTGTGGCTTCGGGCCGGGGAGCATCCCTGCTACCGTGCGGGCATGCAGACCCTCGCACTGGACGCAATGGGCTCCGACCTGGGGCCCGGCCCCCTGGTTCAGGGAGCCGCCAAGCTCACCCGAGAGGACCGGGACCTCCAGGTCCTGCTGGTCGGGGACGAGCCCACGCTCACGCAGCACCTGGCGCAGGAGCGCTACGACCCCGCCAAGCTGGCCATCGTGCACAGCGGCAGCGTCGTGCCCATGGACTGCAAGCCCGCCGAGGCCCTGGACAGGGCGCCGGACTGCTCGGTGCTCACCGCCGCGCGGCTGGTGGCCAGCGGAGAGGCCGACGCTCTGGTCAGCTCCGGCAACACCGGGGCGGTCATCTTGGCGGCCGCCCGCAACTTCGAGCGCCTGCCCGGGGTCCGCCGCACCGCGCTGGCCGCCGTCTACCCCACCGAGCGTACCCACGGCCCCCGCGAGGACCCCTTCGCGCTGATGCTGGATGTCGGCGCCACCCTGAACTGCAGCGCCGAGGACCTGGTCAGCTTCGCCGTGATGGGCAGCGCCTACTCCCGCATCATCTCGGACATCGGCCGCCCCCGGGTGGCCCTGCTCTCCAACGGCACCGAGCCCACCAAGGGCACCCCCGCCATCGTCGAGGCCCACGCCCGCCTCCAGCAGCTCGAGAGCGTCGAGTTCGTGGGCAACGTCGAGGGTCTGGACATCCCCCGCGGCACGGTGGACGTCATCGTCTGCGAGGGCTTTTTGGGCAACGTCGTGCTCAAGATGCTCGAGGGCGTCTCCGAGGTCGTCGCGGACCTCGCCAAGGACGCCTACGCCCGCAAGTTCCTCTGGCGCATGGGCCTGACCATGCTCTCCAAGGGCCTGCGGCAGATCCGCACCATGACCGACTGGAAGCAGTACGGGGGCGCGCCGGTCCTGGGCTTCGACCAGGTCGTCATCAAGGCCCACGGCCGCAGCAACGCGCGCGCCATCCGGAACGCCTTGTTGGTGGCCGCGAAAGCCGTCGAGCGTGACCTCGCTGGGGAGATCCGGCGTGGCCTCCCGCAACAGGGGCCCGCAAGTCCAAAGGGGTGAGGTCCCAGTGCAGGCATGCCAAGCCTCCGGGTCCACTCCGACATCGACGACATCCCCGCGGACCAATGGGACCGCCTCGTAGGGGAGGGCTCGCCCTTCCTCGAGCACGCGTGGCTCTCTCTGCTCGAGCGCAGCGGCTCCGCCAGCCCCGAGACCGGATGGCACCCCCAGCACCTCAGCCTCTGGGAGGAGGACCAGCTCGTCGCCGCGTGCCCGGTCTACATCAAGACCCACTCCATGGGCGAGTTCGTCTACGACTGGTCGTGGGCCAACGCCGCCCGGCAGCTCGGCGAGCGCTACTACCCCAAGGTCGTCGTCGGCGTGCCCTTCACGCCCGTCACCGGCCAGCGCCTGCTCGTCGCCCGGGAAGAGCTCCGGCCCGTCCTGGTCCGCGCGCTGCTGGAGCTCGCCCGGGTCACCGAGTCGGCCGGCCTGCACATCCTCTTCAACCCCGAGAGCGAGGCCCGCAGCCTGGAGGCCGAGGGGGGCGCCAGCCGGCTCCAGTTCCAGTTCCACTGGCGGAACCACGGCTACAGCGACTTCGAGGACTTCCTGTCCGGCTTCCGCTCCAAGCGGCGCAGCGAGTTCCGGCGGGAGCGGCGCCGGCTGCGGGAGACCGGCGTAGAGCTCGTGCGCGTCAGCGGCGCGGAGATCCAGCCCGAGCAGCTCCGCGCGATGGAGGACTTCTACCGCAACACCTGCTGGCAGTTCGGCGGCAACAGCTACCTCCGCCCCGAGCTCTGGGACGCCCTGCTGGAGCGCTTCGGGCACCGCCTGCAGCTCGTGCTGGCCTACGACCACGGTGAGCCCATCGCCGGCGCGCTGAACGTCCAGAAGGGGAGTCGCCTCTACGGCCGCTACTGGGGTTGCTCCCAAGAGCGCCCCTACCTGCACTTCGAGGTCTGCTACTACCAGGCCATCGAGCACTGCATCGCCTCTGGCCTGGAGGTCTTCGAGCCCGGCCACGGCGGCGGCCACAAGTACCCCCGCGGCTTCCAGCCCACCCTGACCTGGTCCAGCCACTGGCTGCGCTCCCCTCGGCTGGAGGGCCCCGTCCTGGACTTCCTGGAGCGCGAGCGGGCCGCCGTGCGAGAGCAAGCCGAGCAGCTCCGTGAGCAGGCGGAGTTGGGGCGGGGGAAGTCCCGGAGCTGAGGGGGGAGCGGGTTATTGGCCCCCGTGGCTGGTCGTCTACACCGCAAGCTCCTGCTGTCCGCCCTCAGCACCCTGCTGCTCCTCGGCGCAGTCGAGGTCACCCTGCGCCTGATCCAGCCCGCGCAGCGCCCCGACCACGGCATCGAGATGCAGCCGCACCCCACGCGCATCTGGAGCCTCACGCCCGGTCAGCACAGCGCCTACGGCAGCAGCTTCAAGGTGGGCGCCGACGGTCTGCGCGCCGGAATCGCCGAGCCTCGGGGCCAGCTCCCGCGTGTGTTGACCCTGGGCGACTCCAGCATCTTCGGGCACGGCGTGGCTGATGGGGAGACCCTCCACGATGCCCTCCAGCGCGCGCTGCACGAGCAGGGCCTCCCGGCCGAGGTCCACTGCGGAGGCGTCCCCGGCTACTCCATCCTGCAGTCCCGGCTTCTGCTCCAGGAGGTCGGCTGGGCCCTGGATCCCGATGTCCTCGTCGTGGGCAATCAGTTCTCCGACATGGCCCCCGAAGACTTTCCCGATGAGGTGGTCCTGGAGCGCCTGGCCAGCCCCACCGTCCGCTTCGACCGACTGCTCTCCCACCTGGCGCTCTTCCGCACGCTCAAGGCCGGCATTGCAAGCGCAAAGGGGGTGCCCGCCTACGCAGCGGTGGGCTGGCCCACGCCCCAGTCCCTCGGCGCGCCGCGCGTTCCGCCCGAGACCTACCTCCGGGAGCTGGAGGGGGTGCTCGTCGAGGCTCGAGAGCGCGGGGTGGGGGTGGTCTTCCTGCGCTTGAGCAACCGGGAGGACTACGAACTGGGCAAGCAGGGTGGCTACGGGGTGCTGATGGAGGCCCTCGCGGAGGCATGGAGCGTCCCACTGGTCCAGGCGGATCCCGTCCTGCGCGCCAGTGGGCTGTCCGCCCAAGCCCTCTTCCTGGATGAGGTCCACCCCAACGCCGCCGCGGACAAGCTGCTCGCCGACGCGTTGGTGCGCGCCCTGGCCGACAGCGGCTTCCCGCAGACCCTGCCCCTCCCGGCGGCGGCGCCCTCAAGGTCGGTGCAGGTCCCCGCGGAGGGCTTCCCCTACAGCCCCATGATGGAGTCCCAGATCGCGCCCTACGTGGACGGTCGCTGAGCCACTACTCCCGCCGCTCGATCACCACATCCAGCACCTGCGCACCCTGGTGCAGGGCCCCTGGGGACCCGCCGACAAGCTGCCCGAACACCGTGTAGCCGGCCTCCAGGTGGGGCTGATCGGAGAGCGTGACGAACCACTGCGAGCCGCCGGTGTCGGGGCCGGAGAGGGCCATGCCGACGGTGCCCTCGGAGTAGGGCGCCCAGGACAGCTCGTCGGGGATGCTGTGCCCGGGGCCGCCCCAGCCGTCACCCCGGGGGCAGCCGGTCTGGGCCACGAAGTCCGGGACCACGCGGTGCATGGACTGGCCGTCAAAGTAGTCGGCCTCGGCCAGCGTCACGAAGTTCCAGACGGTCAGGGGCGCGAGCTCGGTGTCGAAGCTGAGCATCAGCACGCCCGCGTCGGTGATCACCCGAGCCCCCAGGATCTGGCCCACCGCTTCGGGGTCGGGAAGCGTCGGCTCTGGCGGGCTGCCCTGGAGCTCCAGGCGCTCTCCCAGCGACGCCGCGGCCTGGCGCACAGACAGGTCCGGGTGGTTCAGCGCCTCCTGCACGCGGTCGGCGGCGGCGGCGGGCACCGGGGCCCGGGATGGCAGCAGCGCGAGCAGAGACTCCAGGGCGCCCAGGCCCTCCCGCCACACGTCCAGATCCTCAGCGCTGGAGAGGGCCTCCAGAACGGCCCCCAGGTGCTCGGGATCCTCGCTCTCCCCGAGCATCGACAGGCCCACGGCGACCACGGCGGGATCGGGGTTCTGCAGCAGGGCCAGCGCGATCTCGGGACCCGCCTCCAGCTCCGCCAGGCGGGCGGCGATGCTGGAGCGGATGGCGGCCGGCTGGTCCGCGGACTTCTCCAGCAGGCGAAGGAGCTGGGCGCTGTCCTCCAGGGTCCCGACCACCGCTACCCGCAGGGGCAGGGGCTGGTGGCGGTCCAGGTAGGGGCGCAGCGCGTCCGTGTGCCCGGTCTTGCCCAGCGCCGTGGCCGCAGCAGCCCGCAGATCCACCAAATTCGCCTCCTCCAGCAGAGGGGTCAGCAGGGCCTCGTGGTCCAGCCCCGCTACAGCACCCGATGCCTCCACGGCGGCGAGCTGAACATCCCAGGCCGGGTCGTGGAGCAGGATCTCCAGGGCCGGGATCCCGTCCTCTCCCGCCTTCGCAGCCGCGCGCGCCGTCGCGATACGCACCCCTCGGTCCGCGTCCTGCAGCCCGGCCTCCAGCAGCGCCTTGGGGTCGGGGGTCGAGGGGATCAGCCCCCGCATCAGCAGGGAGCGCACCGCCGCAGACGGGTCGGTGTCTGCGTGCGCTGTGAAGATCTCGGCCGCCTGCGAGGACAGGCTGTCCGGGGCGATCCGCGCCAGCGCGTAGGCCACCGCCACCCGCACCTGGGGGGCCAGCCAGCGCTTGTCGAGCTGCTCGGCCAGAGCGTCGGTCACCGCGGGCACGGAGACCTCGGGGACCTTGGCCAGGCCCATGCGGCCCAGGGCCTCCGCGGCGGACTGTGCGGCCTCCGGCGCCTCGCTCAGTCCGGCGACCAGTAGGGGCACGCCGGCGACCTCAGCGTGCATGCCCAGCGCCTCGAAGAGGCGGGCCCGCAGCGCCGGGGCCTGGGCGGTCTGGAGGGCCTCCAGGGCCAGCGGGCCACCCCCCTCGGTGAGTCCCAGACCAAAGGCGGCCGCCTGCTGGACGCGCAGGTCCGGGTCGGCGAGCTGCGCCTGGAGCTGGGGGAGCAGCGCAGGATCGCGCAGCCGGGCCAGGGTCAGGGTCGCCTGGAAGCGGGTGTCGGCGTCCTGGCTGGAGAGCAGGGGAAGCACGGGATCCGCGGCGCCGCGGGTGGCCTGCACCTGCCAGAGGGTCGTGAGGGTGTCGGCGTCCGGCGCAGCGGTGGCCAGGGAACACAGGAGCATCAGGGTCGTCATGGGGCTATCGTAGCGCGCCATGGACCCCTTGAGCCTCCAGACCCTCCTCGATGAAGCGGCCGCCTCGCGCAAGGCCCTCAAGCAGCACGCCAAGACCCTGGATGCCGCGGGGCCGGGCGCCAAGTCCGCGCTGCTGGAGCTGGCCCGGAAGCAGGGCGTGGAGCTGCCTGACGAGGCCGCGGAGTGGCCCGCCAAGCGCCTGATCCGGAGGGCGCTGGACCGCCAGAGCCAGGCGCGGGAGCGCTTGAACCCCCAGCACCTGGACGAGGCGTTCACCTGCGCGAGCTGCGGCGCCGAGGTCAGCCCCGGAGGGCGCCCCGTCCGGGACCACTGCCCGCACTGCCTCTGCTCGCTGCACGTGGACATCGTGCCCGGGGACCGCGCCGCCACCTGCCGGGGCATCCTGGCCCCCGTCGGCGCGGAGCTGCGGGCGGGCCGCTGGGTGATCCGCTACCGCTGCCGCCTCTGCGGGCACGAGCAGAACAACCGGGCCCACCCAGAGGACGATCACGCCACCCTGGCGCGAATCTCCGCCCTGGAGGCTTGACCCCGCGGCGCTGGTGCCCACCTGCTCTGCGTGGCGCTCCTGGAGACATTCAAATCCGCCCTCGCGGCGCTTGAGCCCGGCCCGAGCCTGGCGGTGGGGGTCTCGGGCGGGGTCGACTCGATCTGCCTGATGCACCTGTGCGCCCAGGCTGGCCTTCACCCGCTGGTGGTGCACCTGGACCACGGGCTGCGGCCGGAGTCCGCCAGGGAAGGGGAGGAGGTCGCTCGGCAGGCCGCCACACTGGGGCTCACCTTCTCGGGTCGGTGCTTGAAGCTCCCTGCGGGCCCCAATCTCGCTCAGCGCGCCCGCGAGGCCAGGCTGGCGGTCTGGGACTCGTTGGCCGTGGACCACGTCCTCCTGGCCCACCACCTGGATGATCAGGCTGAGACGGTCATCGATCGCCTCGCTCGGGGCGCCTCCACCCGCGGTCTCAGCGGCATCCCCGCCCGCCGCGGCAAGCTGCTCCGGCCCCTGCTCGGCGTTCGTCGTGACGAGTTGCTGGCCTTCGCGCGCGCCCAAGGTCTGAGCTGGATGGAAGACCCCTCCAACCGCAAGGGCACCCGCGGCGCCATCCGCCACCGTGTGCTGCCCGCGCTGACCGAGCGTCGCCCCGGGGCCGCTGCCGCGATCGCGCGCAGCGCCCGCCTGATGGCTCAGGACGAAGACCTGCTCAGTGGGCTCGCAGCCCAGCTCCTGGGCCCCCAGGGGATCGACGCTCAGGCCTTCTCCCAGGCCCACCCGGCGCTGCAGCGGCGGGCCCTGGTCCTGCTGGTGGAGCGCAGCCGGGGGCACAGCCGGGAGGTCTCGGCGGCCTGGCTGGACGCGGCCACGACGCACCTCGACGGCACCAAGGGGGTGTTGGAGTTGGGGGATGGATGGCGGCTCGTGGGTGGGGACGGCCTGCTGCGCTGCCTCCCAGCCCCTCCGACCCAAAGAGACCTGCGTCGCGGGCGCTGGGGGCTCTGGTCCCTGGACGCCACCGCCTCGGTGACCCTGCGGCCCTACCGGCCTGGGGAGCGGATCGGCGCGCGCCGGGTGGTGGACCTGCTGCGGGAGGGCGGCGTGCCCGTCAGTCTGCGGCCCTACCACCCGATCGTCGAGGTCGCCGACCAGCGCTGGCTGGCGGGACTCGCCTTCGAGGGCCAGGATCCGAAGGGGATCCAGGTCCGTCTACAGCCCGACCCGCAGGCTTCGCCGCGCGGTGGTGGCCCCTACCTTTGGACGCTATAGGATCCGTTGACCTTGGAGCGCTCTGCATGAACAAGAATGGACGCACCCTGCTGCTCTGGAGCTTCTTCGGGCTCGTGCTGCTGCTGGTGGTCGCTGTGATCTCCATGGACCGCGAGGGCCGCCCCAAGGAGACCGACTACAACCACTTCTACCAGAAGGTGGTCGCCGGTCAGGTGGAAGAGGTCACCATCCAGGGACCGGAGCTCTCCTACGCCCTGGACAACGGGGACAAGTTCAAGGCCACCGGCCCCATGGAGCAGGACTACCTGCTGCGCCTGCTGGAGGAGAACAACGTCGCGGTCGAGTTCAAGGAGGAGGGGAGCGGCTGGTTCATCGTGGCCCAGATCCTGCCCTTCCTGCTGCTCATCGGCCTGATGTTCTTCATGATGCGCCAGATGCAGGGCGCCGGCGGCAAGGCCATGAGCTTTGGAAAGTCCAAGGCCAAGCTGCTCAATGAGTCGGGGCGTCGCGTCACCTTCGAGGACGTCGCCGGCGCGGAGGAGGCCAAGGAGGAGCTGGAGGAGATCATCCACTTCCTCAAGGATCCCCGCAAGTTCACCCGCCTTGGCGGCCGCATCCCCAAGGGCGTGCTCCTGATGGGCCCCCCGGGAACCGGCAAGACCCTGCTGGCCCGGGCTGTGGCCGGCGAGGCCGGCGTGCCCTTCTTCTCCATCTCGGGCTCCGACTTCGTCGAGATGTTCGTGGGTGTGGGCGCCAGCCGCGTCCGCGACCTCTTCGAGCAGGGCAAGAAGAACGCCCCCTGCATCATCTTCATCGACGAGATCGACGCGGTCGGTCGGCACCGCGGCGCCGGCATGGGCGGCGGGCACGACGAGCGCGAGCAGACCCTCAACCAGCTCCTGGTCGAGATGGACGGCTTCGAGTCGAACGAGGGCGTCATCATCATGGCGGCCACCAACCGTCCCGACGTGCTGGACCCCGCGCTGCTGCGTCCCGGCCGCTTCGACCGCCGCGTCACCGTGGACCGCCCCGACGTGACCGGCCGAAAGGCCATTTTGGAGGTGCACACCCGCCGCACCCCCCTGGACGAGTCGGTGGACCTGGAGCTCATCGCCCGCGCGACCCCCGGCATGTCCGGCGCGGACCTGGAGAACCTGGTCAACGAGGCCGCCCTGATGGCTGCCCGGCACAACAAGAAGAAGCTGGAGATGGCCGACTTCGAGGAGGCCCGCGACAAGATCTGGATGGGCCCCGCCCGCAAGTCCAAGGTGGTGTCCGAGGAAGAGCGCCGCATGACCGCCTACCACGAGGCCGGCCACGCCATCCTCGCGGTCCTGCTCCCCGCCCAGAAGTCCCGCGCCCTGCACAAGGTCACCATCATCCCGCGCGGTCGGGCTGGCGGCGTCACCTTCACCCTGCCTGGCGAGACCGCCTACATGACCAAGGACGCCTTCCGCGCCCGCATCGTCATGTCCATGGGCGGCCGCGCGGCGGAGCAGCTCGTCTTCAAGCAGATCAACACCGGCGCCGGCAGCGACCTGCAGAACGCGACCTCCATGGCCCGGCAGATGATCACGCGCTTCGGTATGTCCGAGAAGGTGGGCCCTGTGTCCCTGGACGGCGGCAGCGAGGTCTTCCTGGGCCGCGACTACGGCCGCCGCGCCGAGTACTCCGAGGCCACCGCCCAGCTTGTCGACCACGAGGTGCGCAGCATGCTCGAAGAGGCCCTGTCCTGGGCCCAGAAGATCCTGGTCGCGAACATCCACATCCTCCACCGCACCGCGCAGCTTCTGCTGGAGAAGGAGACCGTGGACGGCCAGGACTTCATCGACATGGTCGACTCCCTCGACCCTGTGCTGCCCGAAGGCATCGGCCTGAGCCCCGGCCTGATCCCCTCCCAGGCCTGAGCCCGCCTGAGCGGGTAGGATCCTGGCGTGATCCCCCGCTTGGCCGGCATCCTGAACCTGACCCCCGACTCCTTCTCGGACGGGGGGCGCTACCTGGACCCCCAGCGGGCCATCGCGCGCGGGCTGAAGCTGCGGGAGGAGGGCGCCGACTGGGTGGACGTGGGTGGAGAGAGCACGCGTCCAGGGGCTGAGCCGGTCCCGGTGGAGGAGGAGCTGCGGCGGGTGGTGCCTGTGGTCGCCGCCCTCACCGATGCCGGCATCCCGGTGAGCATCGACACCCGCAGGCATCAGGTCGCCAGCGAGGCGCTGCGTGCCGGGGCTGTGGTGCTCAACGACATCAGCGGCTTCCGGGACCCGCGCATGGTGGAGCTGGCGGCGGAGCACGGCGCGGGGGCGGTCGTGATGCACATGCGCGGTGAGCCCCAGACCATGCAGCGCGACACCGACTACGCGGACCTGCTGGGCGCGGTCCGGGACTTCCTCCGGCCGCCGATCCAGGCGCTGCAGGCCGCAGGGGTGCAGGAGATCTGGGCCGACCCGGGCATCGGCTTCGGCAAGTCGACCCAGGGCAACCTGGAGCTGCTCCGGCGCCTGCCAGAGCTGGATCTGGGGGTTCCGCTCTATGTCGGAGCCTCCCGCAAGCGCTTCATCGCCGAGATCGCCGGGGACTGCCCTGCGGACCAGCGCCTGGGGGGCTCCCTCGCCGCGGCCGCGCTCGCCTACAAGGCCGGGGCCCAGGTGCTGCGGGTGCACGACATCGCCCAGACCCGCCAGCTCCTGCGGGTCCTGGAGGCGGGCGCATGGGCCTGATCCAGTGGCTGCAGGGCACCGTCCTGTGGGACATCAGCCTGCGGGATGGCATCGACATCCTGCTCATCTGGTTCATCGCCTACCGGATCTTCAAGATCCTCAAGGGCACCCGGGCGCTGCAGTCGCTGATCGGCCTTGTGGGCCTCGCGGGTCTCTACGCGCTCTCTCAGCGCGTGCAGCTCTACGCGGTGGGCTGGCTGCTGGACAAGTTCTTTGTCTACATCGTGCTCGCCGTGCTGATCCTCTTCCAGAACGACATCCGCCGGGGGCTGGCCCGCGCTGGCGGGGGCTTCTTCTCCGGCTTCGGAGGCGGGGAGGGGACCCAGATCTCCGAGGAGCTGGTGCAGGCCGTGTTCGCCCTGGCCAGCCGCCGCATCGGCGCGCTCGTGGTGCTGGAGCGGGACGCTTCCCTGGACGAGCTGGTGCAGTCGGGCCACCGCCTGGACGCCGTGCTGAGCCAGGATCTCCTCGTCAGCATCTTCCACCCCACCTCGCCCCTGCACGATGGTGCTCTGGTGGTGCAGAAGGGGAGGATGAGCGCAGCAAAGGTGTTCCTCCCTCTGTCCCTCACCCAGGACATCGCCCGCTACTTCGGAACCCGCCATCGGGCGGCTCTGGGCCTCAGCGAGGAGACCGATGCCGTCGTGCTCGTGGTCTCCGAAGAGCGCGGAACCGTCAGCCTGGTCCATCAGGGCGCCCTCACGCCTGTGTCCGACACCAACGCCCTCCGTGAGCAGCTCCAGAGCATCTTCCAGCCCGGGACGCGCTCCAAGGGCTGGAGCTGGGGGCGCGCATGAGCCGGGATCGCAAGGGCCTGCGCCGCTTCATCCGGGACCTCTTCCTGGAGAACCTGGGCTGGAAGCTGCTCACCGGCGCGCTGGCGGTGCTGGCCTGGACCTGGATCCAGGGCGAGCGCGTGCTACCGGCGTCGGCCTGGGCTCAGGTGGAGTACCAGCTCCCCGAAGGCCTCGTGCTCACGCAGACCCCCGCCAAGCGCGTGCGCGTGACCGTCAACGGCCCTCAGAACCTGACGCGGGCCCTGGAGCGGCGCGACCTGTCGTTGTCGGTGGATCTGTCCGAGCTCGGCCCGGGAAAGCAGAGCGTGGACTTCGTGGACACGCCCATCCAGGGGCTCCCCGAGGGCATCGCCGTGATGGCCCTCAAGCCCAACAGCCTGCAGGTCGAGCTCGAGCCGGAGGCCAGTCGGCCCGTTCGCCTGGAGCCGGTGGTCGTCGGCAGCCCCGCCAAGGGCTTCCGCCTGGCCGAGGTCGTGCTGGACCCCCCGAGCGTCGAGATCGTCGGGCCGGAGTCCGCGGTCGAGAAGCTGGACCGCGTGGTCACGCGCGCGCTGGTCTTGGATGGACTCACCGCGGGCGCCACGCGGAAGGTCTCACTGGACCTGCCCGATCCTCTCCGGATGGCCTACCCGGGCCCGGTGAGCGCGGAGCTTCGCATCGAAGCGCTGAACTCGACGCGCACCTTCACGGACGTTCCGGTAGTCTGCAGGGACCCGGGCTGGGAGAGCCAGACCAAGCGGGTGAGCGTCGTCCTGGAGGGTCCTGTCGCCGACCTCCAGGCCCTGGAGCTGGACGCGCTCACCGTGATGGTGGTCCTGCCATCGGAGCAGCCCTGGGAGACGCTGGAGGTCGGCTTGAACTCCAGCGGCGCGCGGCTGGAGGTCGTGCATCCCGGCGGCGAAGACCTGGTCGTCACGGCCCTTGAACCCCCCAAGATCAACGTGGAGCCCCTGTCACAATGAAGCTCTTTGGCACCGATGGCGTCCGTGGACGCGTGGGCGAGCCCCCGCTGACTCCAAGCGTCCTGCGGGGACTGGGCGGCTCGCTCCGGAACTTCTACGGCGACGGCGCGGTGTTCATCGTCCGGGACACCCGCGAGAGCGGCCCGGAGCTGGTGGAGGCCCTCGCCAACGGCCTGGGTGGTGAGGTCATGGACCTCGGCGTGCTCCCGACCCCGGCGCTGAGCGCGATGCTCGCGGACGGCAAGGGCGTGGGCGGCGTCGCGATCACCGCGAGCCACAACCCCTGGCACGACAACGGGGTCAAGGTCCTGCTCTCCAGCGGGCGCAAGCCCAGCCCGGATCAGGAGCGCCGCATCGAGGCCGGCACCGACGACAGCAGTTGGAGCTGGGGCGCCACCCTGCGCGTCCGCAGCCGCGATGACGGCCTCGAGGACTACCTGCGCATCGTCGAGTCAGAGGTCCGCGGGCTCTGGCTGCACGACCTCAAGATCGCCGTCGACTGCGCCAACGGGGCGGCCTTCCGCAGCGCGCCCGAGATGCTTCGTCGCCTGGGCGCGAAGGTCCACGCCATCGGCATCGAGCCCGATGGCCGGAACATCAACGAGGGCCTGGGCGCGGTCCACCCCGAGGTGCTCGCGAAGGTCGTGGTGGACGAGGGCTGCGATCTGGGCATCTGCCTGGACGGGGACGCCGACCGCTGCGTCCTCATCGACCGAAACGGCCGCATCCTCGACGGCGACGCCATCCTGTGGATGCTGCGGCACCCCCAGGGGGTCGTGGGCACGGTCATGAGCAACGCCGCCCTGGAGCGCCGCCTGGGCGAAGAGAAGATCCCCTTCATCCGGGCCGGGGTGGGGGACCGCCAGGTCTCGAGCGCAATGCTGGAGCGCCGCTGGCAGGTGGGCGGGGAGCCGTCCGGTCACATCCTGGTCCCCTCAGGCTTCCCCACTGGAGACGGCCTGCTCACCGCGCTCCGCGTGCTGGAGAAGGACCCCATGCTCCACGAGGCCTTGGCTGACTGGGTGCCGGACCCCAGCGCGCTGGTCAACGCCAAGGTCGCCAGCCGTCCGCCGCTCGAGACCATCCCCGGGCTGGCGGAGGCCCAGTCGGCGGCCCTGCAGGACGGCGCCACCCGCGTCTTCCTGCGCTACTCGGGCACCGAGCCCAAGCTCCGCACCCTGGTCGAGGCCCGCAGCCAGGCCGACGCTGATCGGCACGCCCAGGCCCTCTCCCAGCTCGCCGCCTCCGCGATCGAGGCCATGGCGTGAGCCTCCCGGTCCTGAGCGCCACGCAGATCCGCGAGCTGGATCGCCGCAGCATTCAGGACCTGGGCGTGCCCTCCTTGGCGCTCATGGAGCAGGCCGGCCTGGCCGCCACCGCGAGCCTGCTGGAGCACTTCGACTGCAGCGGCGGCGTCACGGTGGTCTGCGGTCGGGGCAACAACGGCGGGGACGGCTGGGTCATCGCCCGGCACCTCCACCGCAGGGGCCTCACGGTGCGGGTCTGGGAGTGGGAGGGGGCGCGCAGCCCTGACTGCGAGACCATGCGCGCGGCGGCCCTCGCCCACGGGGTCCCCACTGTCCAGGAGCTCGGGGACTGCAGCGTCATCGTCGATGCGCTCTTCGGAACCGGCCTGGATCGGCCCATCAGCAGAGCGCCAGCAGAGCGCGTCGCCGCCATCAATGCCCACCCCGCGCCCGTCCTGGCCGTCGATCTGCCCAGCGGCGTCCAGGGGGAGGATGGGCGGGTCCTGGGCCCAGCCGTCAAGGCCCAGCGCAGCGTGTTCTTCGGCCCGGTCCGGGTGGGCCACCTGCTGGAGTCCTCCGGGCTCTGCGGGGTCCTGGAGGGAGCCGAGATCGGCCTCTGCGAACCCAGCGCCCCCACCGCCCAGATCCTGGACGCCCAGGATCTCTGCACACTGCTCCCGCAGCGAGGACAGGCTGAGCACAAAGCCAGCCGCGGTCGCGTCGCGGTGGTCGCTGGGAGCCTGGAGATGGCTGGCGCTGCGGTGCTGACCTGCCTTGGCGCCCTGGGAATGGGCGCCGGCCTGGTCACGCTCCACGCCCCCGCCGCCGCGCTCCCTCGCCTGGGAGCGCTGCTCCCACCAGAGGTCATGCTGCGCCTGGACATGGACACGGGCGGCGCCGACGCTGTGGTCGTCGGGCCTGGAGTCGGGCGACAGCGGGACGCAGAGATGCGGGAGCTGTGGCGAACGTTGCGGCAGCCTGCGATCTTTGATGCCGACGCCCTCCGCGCGCTGGGACAGGCCCCCGAGCCGTCCAAGCACCCGCGCGTCATCACGCCCCACCCGGGCGAGGCCGGTGGCCTCCTGGGTTGGAGCGCCCAGGAGGTGCAGGCCTCCCGCCTGGAGGCGGTGCGCGCCCTCCGCGGCATCGCGCCCGTGCTGCTCAAGGGGCGGCACACCCTGGTGCTGGACCGGGCGCTGCGGGTCAACCTGCCCGGGGGGCCGGAGCTGGCGGTCGGGGGGAGCGGCGATGTGCTGGCCGGTGCGGTGGGCGCGCTGCTGGCGCGGGGCTTGAACGCGGGCGACGCGATGGCGGCGGCGGCCTGGGTGCATGGCTGGGCAGGGGAGCGGCTTGGCGTGGGCCTGCGGGCCTCGGAGTTGGCCCTGGAGCTGCCCGCGGCGCTGGCCTCGGTTCAGCAGCGGGGACCGCTGATCCCCTGGCGTCGCCTCCTCTGAAGGGCACCCCGGAGCGCTCCGGTTGCGATCGGGATCGCGTGACCTCGCTGGGGGGAGGGTTGTCGGGGATGGGGGAGACCGAGATGGGAGGCGGTGTGGCCAGGGCTTTGGTGGATCCCACAGCCGCTCCCCCTTGACCCTTCGAGCGCGGGCAGGCATTCAAGGGCCATGCAGATACATCTTCCGAACGCGGAGGCCACCGTCGCCCTGGGGCAGCGGGTGGCCGAGCTGGCCTATCCGGGCCTCGTCGTGGCGCTCCGAGGGGAGCTGGGTGGGGGCAAGACCACCTTCGCCCAAGGGGTTGGCCGGGGGCTTGGGGTCCAGGGCCGGGTGAGCTCGCCGACCTTCATCATCCTGGCCCTGCACAGCGGCCGCCTGACCCTCGCGCACGCGGACCTGTACCGCCTCTGCGATGCGGAGGAGCTGGTGGAGCTGGGGTTGGACGAGCACATGGAGCAGGGCGTGGCGCTCATCGAGTGGGCCGAGCGCTTCCCGGAGGTGCTGCCTGCCGACCACCTGGAGATCCATCTCCAGGACGAAGGGGAGGGCCGGCGGGCCACCTTGAGCGCGACTGGTCCTAGAGCCCAGGGCTTGCTGGAGTCGTTGGGGTGAGGCCTTCTCTGCCGGGGGGAATCGGGATCCTCTGCCTGCTCGGGGCGCTGGGGCTGCAGCATCGTGGTGCGGTGGCGGCGGCGCCGGTCGAGGTCCCTACGCGCTTCGCGAGAGACCTGGTGGTGGCCGGGAAGCTGGACCTGAACGCTGCGTCCGCCAAGGAGCTGGAGGCGCTCCCGGGCATCGGGCCTGCGCTGTCCGGGCGCATCGTCTCCGACAGAGATAGTCGGGGGCCTTTCCTTTCGGTTTCATCGCTGGAGCGGGTAAAGGGCATCGGTCCTGCCCGCAGACGCGCTCTGGAGCCCTTAGTGTACGTCGCCGGCTTCGAACCCCAGCCCACCTCCGACCGATGACCCAGCCCATCTACCTGGACCACAACGCGACCTCGCCGCCGCACCCCGCGGTGTTGGAGGCCGCGCTGCCGCTCATCACGGAGCACTGGGGCAACAGCGGGTCGTCGCACAGCCTGGGCCGGGCGCCGCACGCCGCCATCGAGCGGGCACGCGGGCAGCTCGCCGAGTGGGCGGGGGCGCGGTCCAAGGACATCGTGCTGACCTCGGGTGCGACGGAGGCCAACAACCTGGCGGTCCTGGGGACTCCGGGCCGGGTCTTGTGCAGCGCGGTGGAGCACCCCTCGGTCATCGAGGCCGTCCGGGAGCGCGGTGGGGCAGTGCTCCCGGTGGACGCCCAGGGGCGCCTGCGCCTGGATGCCCTGGAGGCTGCGCTGCAGGAAGGCGCGGCGCTGCTCTCGCTGATCGCGGCGAACAACGAGACCGGGGTACTGCAGGACATCGACCCGATCGCCGAGCTTTGCGCCGCTCACGGCTGCCTGCTGCATCTGGACTGCGCCCAGCTCATCGGTCGCCACGCCGCCCCCGAGCGCTGGGATCTCATCACGGTGACCGGGCACAAGGCCGGTGGCCTCAAGGGGGCCGGGGCGCTGATCATGCGCAGGGGCGTCCAGACCGCTCCGCAGACCTTTGGCGGGGGGCAGGAGCGCGGCCGACGGGCAGGCACCCTCAACCCCGCGCCCATCGCGAGCCTCGGTGTGGTGGCGACCCTGTCCCACAGCGCCGAGTTGCGGGCCCTCCGTGACCGCCTGGAGGCCGCCGTGGTCGAGCTCGGCGGCCAAGTGACGGGCGCTGGGGCCGAGCGGCTCTGGAACACCTGCAATGTCGTGTTCGAGGGTCTCCCATCGGACATGCTGGTGATGGGGCTGGACCTGGAGGGCGTCTGTGCGTCTGCGGGCTCGGCGTGCGCGAGCGGCGCGGCATCGGCCTCTTCCGTACTGCTGGCCATGGGCATCGAGCACTCGGCCCTGCGGCTGTCGCTGGGTTGGAACACGCGGGGGGAGGACATCGATCGGGCGATCCAGGCGCTGCGAGTGGTCGTAGGGCGCCTGCGCGGCCTGGAGGGGAGCTGAGATGGCGACGGTGGTGGCCGCGATGAGCGGCGGTGTGGACTCCTCGGTGGTGGCGGCCCTGCTTCAGGAGCAAGGTCACAAGGTGATCGGCGTCCACATGAAGCTCCACGACGCCCCGGACCCGGACCGGGCGGGTGCCTGCTGTGGGCTGGATGATGCGCTGGACGCCCGGGCTGTGGCCGACCGGCTGGGGATCCCCTTCCACGTGCTGGATCTGCGCACGGCCTTCCGCAAGGCGGTGATGGAGGACCTGGCCAAGACCTACGTCCGCGGCGCCACCCCCAACCCCTGCATCCAGTGCAATGGCGTGCTCAAGTTCCGGGTGCTGCTGGAGCGCTCGCTGGCGCTGGGGGCTGATGGCCTCGCCACCGGACACTATGCCCGGATCGAGGGAGGCCAGCTCCTCCGGGCGGTGGACCGGGACAAGGACCAGACCTACTTCCTCTTCCCCATGAGCCAGAAGGCCCTGGCCAAGACCCGCTTCCCGCTGGGGGGCATGACCAAGCCCCAGGTCCGGGCGCACGCGGAGCGGTTGGGGCTGGTGACCGCCAAGAAGGCGGAGAGCCAGGATATCTGCTTCATCCCGGACAACGACCACGCGCGCTTCGTCCAGGAGCAGAACCCTGATCTGGACGGCAGCGGGGACATCGTGGACACCCAGGGGCGGGTGCTGGGGCAGCACGATGGCTACTTCCGCTACACCGTCGGGCAGCGGCGGGGCCTGCGGGTGGCCGGCTCCCGGCGCCTCTACGTCGAGCGCATCGAGGCGGATACGCGGCGGGTTGTGGTCGGGGGGGCGGACGGTCTCTGGCACCAGGGGCTGATCGCCCAGGGGTGGACCTGGTTCGACCGTCCGGAGCCCGGGGAGCGCATCGTGGCGCGGATCCGGCACAACGGGGGCGAGGTCGCTGCCTGGATCGACGACGGCGACCCCAAGGTCACCGTCACCTTTGAAGAGCCGATCTGGGCCGTCGCGCCCGGTCAGGCCGTGGTCTTGTACCGAAACGAACGCGTGCTCGGGGGGGGATGGATCCGCCGGGCTGTGCAGGAGAGTGAAGCGTGAACTTGGATGATTTACAGACGGCCCTGGGGATCACCCTCCAGGACACCGAGCGCCTTGAGCTGGCCATGTGCCACCGCTCGGCGGCCGAAGAGGGCCTGGCCAGCGGATACAACGAGCGCCTGGAATACCTGGGGGATGCGGTCCTCAAGACCACCATCACGGCGGAGATCTTCCAGCGCTTCCCCAGCGCGGATGAGGGTGCGATGTCCCGCATCCGGGCGCAGCTCATCCGCAATGAGTTCCTGGCTGAGCTGGCCCGGGAGCTGAACCTGGGGGCCCTGCTGGTGCTCGGAAAGGGGGAGGAGCCGGCTGGACGGGATAAGGACAGCCTGCTCGCCAACGCCTTCGAGGCGATGTTGGGTGCAGTCTTCCTGGAGGCTGGCTTTCAAGCCTGCCAGTCAATAGTGGCGTCCCGCTTTGAGGGTGCCCTGGACAGCATCACGGACGCGGGCACCTTCAAGAAGCACCCCAAGAGCGAGCTGCAGGAGCTTTGCGTGAAGATGTGGCGACTGGAGCCCAAGTACCGAGAGGTAGAGAAGTTCGGGCCGCCGCATGATCTGACCTTTGTCTGGGCGGTGGACCTGGATGGCAAGGAGGTCGCTCGCGGGAGCGGCCGAAAGGCCAAGGCCGCCCAGACCCAAGCGGCGGAGCGCGCTCTGGTCGCGCTCGCGCAGGAGAACAATTGACTCATCGCAGCGGCTACGTGGGCATCTTCGGCCGGCCCAACACCGGCAAGAGCACCCTGCTGAACAAGATCCTGGGCGAGAAGGTGTCGATCACCTCGAACAAGGCCCAGACCACCCGAAACCGGGTGGTGGGCATCTACAACACGCCCGAACTGCAGATGGTGCTGGTGGACACCCCCGGGCACCACAAGGCCAAGAGCGCCCTGAACCGCGCCATCGTGCGGGAGGTCGAGGCCACCCTGCAGGAGGTCGACGCCGTCCTGTTGCTGGTGGATCTGGTCCCGGCGGTGCACCAGGCCCAGGCCGAAAAGCCCATCCTCTCCAAGGGGGAGGAGGTCCTGCTCAAGATGTGCCAGAAGGCCAAGGTCCCCATCGTCCTGGGCCTGAACAAGGTCGACGTGGTGGACCCCATGTGGTCGCTGCCGGTCATCGAGGCCTGGAGCGGGCAGGGGGAGTTCAAGGCGGTCGTGCCGCTCAGTGCCCTCAAGGGGGACGGGGTCCCGCAGCTCATGGAGCAGCTCGGCGCGCTGATGCGGGAGAGCCCGCCCTTCTTCCCCAAGGATCAGCTCGTCGATGGGACGGAGCGTTTTGTGGTGAGCGAGCTCATCCGCGAGAAGCTCTTCCACAACCTGGAGCAGGAGCTGCCCTACAGCACCGCGGTGCAGATCGAGGCCTTCGAAGAGGAGGAGCGGGAGAACGAGAGCCCCCGCGTCCGCATCATGGCGCGCATCCTGGTGGAGCGCTCCTCCCAGAAGGGCATCGTCATCGGAAAGGGCGGGTCGATGCTCAAGCGCATCGGGACCCAGGCCCGCAAGGACATCATCAAGCTGCTGGGCTGCCGCGTGCACCTGGAGCTTCACGTCAGCGTGCAGTCGCGCTGGAGTGAGAACCCCCGAATCCTGCGCGAGCTGGGTCTGGACGGAAAGAAATGAGCAAGGAAGACACCAAGGCCATGCCCGTGGTGGCGTTGGTCGGACGCCCGAACGTGGGCAAGTCCACCCTCTTCAACCGCCTGCTGGGGGAGCGGACGGCCATCGTCCACGACACCCCTGGGGTGACGCGCGACCGCCACTACGCGGACACCGACCGCTGGGGTCGGGACCTGATGTTCATCGACACGGGCGGCCTCGAGCCCAGCCCGGACAGTGACCTGTTCAAGTCGATGCGCCAGCAGGCCCTGATCGCGGTCCAGGAGGCCGACGTCGTGCTGCTCGTGGTCGACGTGCGCGCCGGCATGACCCCCATGGACGAGGAGGTCGCTCGGCTCCTGCGCGGCACCGATACGCCCGTGCTGCTGGTCTGCAACAAGGTCGAGGGCTTCATGCAGGAGGACGCCGCCCTGGAGTTCTACGCATTGGGGATGCCCGAGCTGTTCACCATCTCCGCGGAGCACGGCACCGGCGTCAGCCAGCTCATGGACGAGGTCCTGGAGCTGCTGCCCCCCGCGCCCGAGCGGGACCTCGAGGCCGAGCAGGCCGAGCTGGAGACCACCGACGAGCTGCGCATCGCCGTCGTGGGCCGCCCCAACATCGGCAAGTCCACCCTGGTCAACCGCATGATCGGAGAGGACCGCCACATCGTCGCAGACATGCCAGGCACCACCATGGACTCCGTGGACTCCGTCTGGACGGACGGCGAGCGGGTCTGGCGCTTCGTGGACACCGCGGGTGTGCGCCGGAAGTCCAAGGTCGACGCCGCCTTCGAGGGCTACGCGGTCTCCCAGGCCATCCGCTCCATCGAGCGCTGCCACGTCACCCTGCTGATGATCGATGGCGCCGAGGGGGTGACCGAGCAGGACGCTCGCCTGGCCCGCCGGGTCATCGACCGCGGCCGCTGCCTGGTCATCCTGGTCAACAAGTGGGACTTGGTCCGCGAGGACCCGGACCGGAACGTGCGCGTGGTCGAAGACGAGATGGACCGCCGGCTTCCCCACACCCAGTGGGCGCCCGTGCTCTACATCTCCGCGCTCACCGGCAAGGGGGTGCACCGCATCCTGGAGACCATCGAGCGCATCTACGAGCAGTTCAACAAGCGCCTGAGCACCTCGGAGACCAACCGCTTCCTGCAGCTCGCGGTGGCGAACCACTCCGTGCCCCAGCGCCACAACCGCCCGGTCAAGCTCAACTACATGACCCAGGTGCGGGTGCGGCCGCCCACCTTTGTGCTCTTCGCCAACACCCCCGAGGGGGTAGAGGAGAGCTACAAGCGCTACCTGGTCAACCGCCTGCGCGACGCCTACGGCTTCGAGGGCACGCCCATCCGCATCGACATCAAGCGGAAGCGGCGTCCCGGCGAGGACTACGAAGAGGAAGTCTGAGCCCATGGGCCGCATCCGCATCTTGGAGGACCACCTGGTCAACCAGATCGCCGCAGGCGAGGTTGTGGAGCGGCCCGCTTCGGTGGTCAAGGAGCTGGTGGAGAACGCCCTGGACGCCCAGGCGGACCGGGTCGTGGTCACCCTGCGCGCCGGCGGTCGGGAGCTCATCCGCATCGAGGACAACGGCGTCGGCATGGACCCCGACGACGTCCTGATGTGCATCGAGCGCCACGGCACCTCCAAGATCCGCCGGGAGGAGGACCTGGGCCGCGTCCACACCCTGGGCTTCCGCGGAGAGGCCCTGCCGTCCATCGCCTCGGTCGCTCGCGTGGAGATCGTCTCGCGGCCCGCGGACGCCGACGTCGGCTTCAAGGTGGTCGTCGAGGGCGGGCGCATGCGCAAGCCGGAGCCCACCGGCGCTGCCCCCGGCACCCGCATCACGGTGCGCAACCTCTTCTTCAACATCCCCGTGCGCCGGGGCTTCCTGCGCACGGTGCCCACCGAACTCAACCACTGCGTGGAGGCCGTCCGGCGCGAGGCGCTGGTGCGTCCCCACGTGGACTTCAAGGTCGAGCACGAAGGCCGCACGCTCCTCCGGGGTCCGCAGGCCGACGGCCGCGCGCGCCGGGCCATGGATCTGCTGCCCTCCCACGGGGACAGCCTCGTCCCGGTCAGCTTCTCCGCGGGGGAGCTGGAGGTCGAGGCGCTGCTTTCGCCGGTCGGTGTCCACAAGCCCGGGGCCGCAGGGGCGATGTACCTCTACGTCAACGGCCGCTTCGTCCGGGACCCCCTGCTGCGGCGCGCGGTGAACGAGGCCTACCGCCACCTCATCCCCAAGGGACGCTACCCGGTGGTGGTGCTCGAGGTGCGCCTCCCGGTGGAGGACGTGGACGTCAACATCCACCCCGCCAAGACCGAGGTCCGCTTCCGCTACGGCCAGCAGCTCTTCGAGGTCCTCAGCGAGGGCCTGCGCGCCGGCCTGCACGAGAAGGGCGTCCAGACCCAGCGACCCTTCCAGCGCAGCCCCGAGGCCCCTGGCCAGAGCGCCCTGCCATTCAGCGTCGCAGAGCCCCAAGCCGCCCCAACATCGCCAGCCCCGCGTTCACCGGTCCCCGAGCTCCCCCGGAGCCCCGAAGCCTCGCAGCAGTCGCCCGTGGCCCCCAGCGCCGACCGCCCCCAGGCCCCCCCTCCGCCGCGGCCCTACGTAGACCCATTTGCGCCCGTGCCCAGCCGCACCTCGCAGGCGCCCAGCGGCATCACCAGTGTGGGACAGGGACTGCAGTTGGTGGGGCAGGCCGGCCGCACCCTGGTGTGCCAACGCGCCTCTGACCTCCTGCTCTTCGACATCCCGCGGGTGCAGTCGGCCTTGTTGGAGTCGGAGCTGCGCTCAGGTCGGGCAAGCGCACGCCCGCTGCTCACCCCGGAGCTCGTGGATCTGGGCCCCGAGCAGGCCAAGGCGCTGCGCGGTCGCTTGGATGCGCTCCCGGGGACCGTTCGGATCGAGGACTACGGGGAGGGGACCTTCGCCGTCATGGCCGTCCACCCCTCTCTGGGTCGCGGGGACCTCCCCCACCTGGTTCGCGCTCTGGCCGCCGGCGAGGACATGGTCAGCGTGATCGTCCGCAGTGCGCAGGAGGCGGAGATCTCCAAGCTCTCGCCCTTTGAGCTGCGGGCCCTGGTCAAGGAGCTGACCCGCCTGGGCCCCGACGCGCTGGCCTGGGTCCTGAGCGGTGACGAGCTGGCCCGGAAGCTGCGATGAAGCTGCTCGTGCTGGGAGGGCCCACCGCGACGGGCAAGACCGACGCCGCCATCGAGATCGCGCGGCGCTGGGGGGCGGAGATCGTCTCGGCAGACGCCATGCAGGTCTACCGGGGCATGGACATCGGCACCGCCAAGCCCGAGCCCGAGGTGCTGACCCGCTGGCCGCACCATCTGGTGGACATTCGCGACCCGGACCAGCCCTACAGCGCGGCGGACTTCGCGGAGGACACCGACCGCATCCTGGCGGAGAACGCGCGGGTGGTGGTAGCGGGCGGCACCGGCTTCTACATCCGGGCCCTGCTCACGGGGCTCGCTCCGGCGCCTCCGGCCGACCCCGCGCTGCGCGCTGAGCTCGAGACCCTGGAGGACCCTCACGCCGAGCTGGCCCGCGTCGATCCCGAGCTGGCAGGGCGCCTCCACCCCAACGACCGGGTGCGGGTCATCCGCGGCCTGGAGGTCCACCGCCTGACGGGTGAGCCGCTCTCCAGGATCCACGCGCGGCACGATCTCTCGAGTCCCAGGCACCCGGCCGTGCGCCTGATGTTGGACCGCGAGGACCTCTCCGCGCGCATCGATCTGCGGGTGAAGCTGATGATGGAGGCGGGCTACCTGGACGAGGTGAGGGGACTCCTGACCGCTGGATGGGGGCGTGACATCAAGCCGATGAAGTCCTTGGGTTACAAATGGTTGGCTGCTCACCTTTCAGGTGAAGTTGAGCTTGGTGAGGCCGTGGCGCTGACCCAGCGGGACACCCGCCGCTTCTCCCGGAAGCAACGCAACATGTTCCGGTCGCTGGGGGGCTTCGAGCCCGTGGATGGCGGGGATCTGGACAGCATCCTTCGGGCGGCGGAGCAGGCCTTCGGCTCTCCGTAGGGTGCCGGTGTGAATGTCCGGGTAGCGCTTTCCGTCGCAGGCAGTGTCAGACCAAGGGAAGCCCATCAGCCCCCGGAAGCCCCATGTCCCTCGCCCGCGTCACCCTCTACCCCGCGATCGCCGCCCTGCTCGCCGTAGGCCTGCTCGTGGCCTGCGAGAAGTCCAGCGTCGATGAGGCTTTCGTCATCGACGAGCCCTTCGAGCAGGTGCAGATCCACCTGGAGCACGGCGACCTGGAGCTCGGCGTGCACGACAGCGAGGACGCCTGGGTCGAGCGCAGCCTCTCCGGCCCCAGCGGCGGCTTCGCCCTGGAGACCCGGGTCGAGGACGGGGTGCTGACCATGGACATGCGCTGCGCCGTGCCCCACACCTGCTCGGTGGACGCGCAGGTGCTGATCCCAGCGGGCGTTCCGGTGAACGTGGAGCTGGACGACGGCACGCTGACCCTGCCGGAGCGGGAGCTGGCGGCGGGGGCCTACGCGCTGGACACAATCTGAGGGAGGTAGCGGGGGCCGGCATCGGCGGATAGGTCCGGTGGCCCTAGCGGAGGTCCCCCATGGACATGACCTTGGAGTTCGAGCGTCCCCTCATCGAGCTCAACAAGCGCATCCAGACCCTGCAGAAGATGCAGGACGAGGATGGGCTGGACCTCTCGGCGTCCATCGCCCAGCTTGAGGATCAGGCCACGCGCCTGCAGGAGCAGATCTTCTCCGATCTGTCCCGCTGGCAGCGCACGCAGCTCTCGCGGCACCCCAAGCGCCCCTACAGCCTGGACTACATCAAGGCCCTGTTCACGGACTTCCGTGAGCTCAAGGGCGACCGGGCCGGCCACGAGGACGCGGCCATCGTCTGCGGCAGCGCCTGGTTCGACGGCCAGCCCGTGCTGGTGATGGGCCACCAGAAGGGCCGCAACACCAAGGAGAACCTCAAGCACAACTTCGGCATGGCCCGCCCCGAGGGCTACCGAAAGGCCCTGCGCTTGATGGAGCTCGCGAACCGCCGCGGCAACCCCATCATCACCTTCATCGACACCTCCGGCGCCTTCCCGGGCATCGACGCGGAGGCCCGCGGGCAGGCCGAGGCCATCGCCCGGAACATCATGGAGATGAGCACCTACACCGTGCCCATCATCGTGGTCGTCATCGGCGAGGGTGGCTCCGGCGGCGCGCTGGCTGTGGGCGTCGGAAACCGCGTGCTGATGATGGAGAACGCCGTCTACTCGGTGATCTCCCCCGAGGGCTGCGCGGCCATCCTCTGGCGTGACCGGGCCGAGGCCCCCACCGCCGCCGAGGCGCTGCGCATCACCGCCGCAGACTGCCTGGAGCTGGGCGTGGCCGACGAGATCGTGCCGGAGCCCGCGGGCGGCGCCCACCGGGACCACGCGGCCACCTTCGAGGCCTTGGGGGCCGCGCTGCGCAAGCACCTCGGCGAGCTCAGTGAGATGGACGGCGAGCAGCTCAAGGAGGACCGCTACGAGCGCTTCCGCAAGCTGGGGGCCCACCAGGAGCTGGCGTGAGTCAGAGCCTCAGCGTCTCTCCGGGGCGGCCTCTGCGGGGGCGCCTCAAGGTCCCCGGCGACAAGTCGGTCTCCCACCGCTCCCTGATCTTCAACGGCGTGGCCCAGGGTCGCGCGAAGGTCACCGGAATCCTTGATGCGGGAGATGTGAGGTCAACCCGTAAGTGCATGGAAGCACTCGGGGTTCCGATCTCTGGGGACATGTCCGGTGAGCTGGTCGTCCAGGGGCGCTCGGGCGAGCTCCTTGAGCCCTTCGAGGTGCTGGACTGCGGCAACTCGGGCACCTCCATGCGGCTGCTCTGCGGGCTGCTCGCGGGGCAGGATCTCTACGCCGTGCTCACCGGGGATCAGCACCTGCGCCGCCGCCCGATGCGCCGGGTGACCGGGCCGCTGTCTGCCCTCGGTGCGCGCTTCGACGGCCGGCAGGGTGGAGACCGGGCGCCTCTGAGCGTCCGGGGGGGCAACCTCCGCGTGGGGCCCATGGAGTCCCAGATCGCCTCCGCGCAGGTCAAGACCGCCATGATGCTCGCCAGCCTCGGGGCCACAGGCACCCTGGACTACCGCGAGCCGAGCCTCTCCCGGGACCACTCCGAGCGCCTGTTCAAGGCGATGGGCGCGGAGCTGGAGATGGACGGCAAGGGCCACTTGGTGCTGCCCGGCGGTCAGTCGCTACAGGCGGTCGATGTGCAGGTACCCGGAGACATCTCCTCGGCGGCCTTCTTCCTGGTGGCCGCGGCCATCACGCCGGGCTCTGACCTTGTGCTGGAGGGCGTGGGCCTGAACCCCACGCGGGCCGGGATCGTGGACGCGCTGCAGGCCATGGGCGCGGACCTGGAGGTCCTGGATCTGCGGGAGTCGGGAGGGGAGCCGATCGGGGATCTCCGGATCCGGCACGCCCACCTCCAGGGCACCACGGTGTCCGGGGACCTCATCCCTCGACTCATCGACGAGGTCCCCGTGCTGGCGATCGCCGCTGCGTTCGCGGAGGGTGAGACCGTGATCTCGGACGCCCACGAGCTCCGGGTCAAGGAGTCCGACCGCATCGCCGCCACGGCCGCGGGCCTGCGCGCCTGTGGAGGCCAGGTCGAGGAGACCCCCGACGGGATGATCATCCAGGGTGGGCGGCTGTCTGGCGGTCAGGTGACCTCGTTTGGGGACCACCGCATCGCGATGTCCTTCTGCGTCGCTGGCTGCGCAGCAGACGGTGAGGTCCACGTGTCCGACACCGAGAACGTCTCCACCTCCTTCCCCACCTTCCCCAAGCTCCTGGAGCACGCCCGTGTCCGCGTCTGAGTCCGCCCCCCGAGGCTTCGCCATTGCCATCGACGGACCCGCCAGCTCGGGCAAGGGGACGGTCGCGCGCCTGGTGGCCCAGCGCCTGGGGTTCGCCTACGTGGACACCGGATCGATGTACCGCTCGGTGGCGCTCACGGCGCTCCGGGAGAAGGTGCCCTGGGAGGATGAGTTCGTGCTCGCGGACATCGCCGAGGGCCTGCGCTTCCAGTTCCGCTTCGACGACGGGGCCTTCCGCGTCGCGGTGAACGGCGAGGACTTCACCCACGACATCCGCACCGAACAGGTGGGGAAGGGGGCCTCCAAGGTCGCTACGCTGCCGCTGGTCCGCAAGGCGCTGCTGGGCGTCCAGCGCGAGCTCGCCGCGACCCAGGGCGTGGTGCTGGATGGTCGGGACATCGGGACCGTCGTGCTGCCGGATGCGCCCCTCAAGGTCTTCCTGGACGCCGATCTGGACGTCCGGGCCAACCGCCGCCACGCCGAGCTGGCTGGCCGCGGGGTCGAGAAGGCGCTGTCCCAGGTTCGCGCCGACCTGGCGGCGAGGGACGCCCAGGACGCCGGACGTGAGACGGCACCGCTGGCCCAGGCGGAGGACGCCATCTACCTGGACACCACCCGGATGACCCCCGAAGCAGCCGCCGACCACATCATCGGCCTGGCCCGGGAGAGGGGTGTCTGATCCCCTTGACGGGCGGTTTTTCGTCGGATAATAGGGCGGTCCAATCCCCCCTGGACCTGGGTCCGGGGGCTTCGTCTGTCTGCTGCCCAAATGGCCGGAATTCCCCTGCTGGTGGGCATCAGCCAAAAAGAACCCAAACCCTCGACGGGTCAATCCCGACCTGGTTGAGGCAGGAAACGAATGAGCACCATCGATCTCGACGCCAACCTCGCTGACCTTGCTTCTGACGACTTCAAGGCCTACTTCGACGACTACCTGTCCACCTCCAACATCAAGGAGCAGTCGGTCGTCACCGGCACCGTGATCGCCATCGAGGGCGACTGGGTCACGGTGGACGTGGGCTACAAGGCCGAGGGCCGCATCCCTCTGCACCAGTTCAAGGATGAGACCGGCGTCGCCACCATCCAGCCTGGTGACAAGGTCGATGTCTACCTGGGCAACATGTCCGAGGAAGACGGCGAGCTGCACCTCTCCAAGGAGAAGGCCGACCTGATGAAGGCCTGGGACGAGGTCGCCAAGGCGGTCGAGGCCAACGAGACCGTGAACGGCACCATCGTCGCCCGCGTCAAGGGCGGCCTGTCCGTGAACATCGGCGTCAAGGCCTTCCTCCCCGGCTCCCAGGTGGACCTGCGTCCCGTCAAGAACCTGGACAAGCTGATCGGCGAGGCCTTCGACTTCCGCATCATCAAGTTCAACAAGCGCCGCGGCAACATCGTGCTGTCCCGCCGCGTCCTCCTCGAGGAGGAGCGCGAGAGCAAGCGCATGGAGACCGTGGGTCGCCTGCACGTTGGCGCCATCATGAACGGCGTCATCAAGAACATCACCGACTACGGCGCCTTCGTGGACCTGGGCGGGATCGACGGCCTGCTGCACATCACCGACATGTCCTACGGCCGCATCAACCACCCCTCCGAGATGTTCGAGGTCGGTCAGAGCATCGAGGTCAAGGTCCTCAAGTTCGACGCTGACTCCCAGCGCGTCTCCCTGGGCTACAAGCAGATGCGTCCCGACCCCTGGGACGAGGTGGACTACAAGTACCCCGTGGGCTCCATCGTCCGCGGCAAGGTCGTGTCCATCCCCGACTACGGCTCCTTCATCGAGCTCGAGGACGGCATCGAGGGTCTGGTCCACATCTCCGAGATGACCTGGAACAAGCGCGTCAAGCACCCCTCCAAGCTGGTCGCCATCGGCGACGTGGTCGAGGCTCAGGTGCTGGGCATCGACATGGAGAACAAGCGGATCTCTCTCGGCATGCGTCAGCTCGAGGAGAACCCCTGGGACCGCATCGAGGAGCGCTACCCCGTCGGCACCATCGTCAAGGGCAAGGTGCGCAACATCACCGACTTCGGCATCTTCGTGGGCATCGAGGATGGCATCGACGGCCTGGTGCACATCAGCGACCTGTCCTGGGGCCAGCGCCTGCGTCACCCCTCCGATCGCTTCCAGAAGGGCGACGAGGTCGAGGCTCGCGTGCTGAACATCGACCGCTACGGCGAGCGCTTCTCCCTGGGCATCAAGCAGCTCACCGAGGATCCCTGGCTGTCCGTGCAGGGCCGCTACTTCCTGGGTCAGGTCCTGCAGGGCCCCATCGTCCACGTCGCTGACTTCGGCGTGTTCGTGGAGCTCGAGGACGGCGTCGAGGGTCTGGTCCACGTCTCCGAGCTGGCCGGCTCCGAGGGCGACTGGATGGACACCTACGCTGTGGGCAAGCCCCTCACCGTGAGCATCCTGAACATCGACTCCCACGACCGCAAGATCAGCCTCTCCGAGGCCGGCGCCGACGAGCAGGTCTCCGAGGTGAACGACGTCAAGGACTACATCGCCAAGCAGGGCACCCCCGGCGCCAGTCTGGGCGACCTGATGGGCCACCTGGACCTCAAGGTGCAGGAGGACGAGGGCTGATCCTCGTTCGCCGCGCTCCCTGAGCGCACCAACAGTCAACGGCAGCGGGTTCATCCCCGCTGCCGTTGCTGCTCTGGGGGCCCCCCTCTGGCCCGTCCGGGCTGTCGTGATACAGGCGGGTGAGGCCCGCACGCTCTCAGAGGAGTGCCCATGAACACCAAAGCCAAGCTGATCTTCGCTGCGGTCACGCTGCTGCTCGTCGGCACCCCCACCGCGCTCTTCTGGCTGCAGAACGCCAGCCGGGTGACCGGGCTGTCCCTGAACCTCGGCTTCTTCGCCACGCAGCTCGCCCAGCCAGTCTCCGTGCCCGTGCTGATGGCCGTGACGCTGGCGGTGGGCCTGCTGATGGGCCTGATCCTCGGCGCCCTCTTCCGCCGCCGGGGCCCCGCGGATCTGCCCCCCATTCCCAGCTCTGCGAGCCAGGACCCCTGGACCTGAGGCCCTTGTCGTGACCCTCATCGTCGCCCTGCTCCTGGGCTGCCAGAGCGCTCCCTCGGAGCCTGGTACGCCCACCACAATCGAGCCCATCGCCAGCAAGCGCAGCACCCCCGCCGGGGACATCGCGGTCGACCAGGACCGCATGGCCGATGGGCGCCTGCAGCTCAAGCCCGGCACCCTCCAGACCCTCCCCGCCGAGCTGGCCGAGGGGTTGGAGCCGGACCAGGCCCAGAAGCTCCTGCAGGCCCTCAACCAGAGCTACGGCGCCTGCGCGAGCTGCATCCTGGAGGGTATCTCCGCCTCCGACTGCCTGGCCACCTGCCCCGTCCAGACCCGGGTCGCGCGCTATGCGGGCGGCCTGATCGCGCAGGGCAGCAGCGACGCCGAGGTCCTGGAGAGCCTGCGCTTCACCGAAGGGTGGGTGGATCTGCCCGAGCTGGGGGGCCCCGCCGAGACGGGGGAGGGCCCGGTGCTGCTGGTGGTCACGGACTACGAGAGCCCCTTCTGCGGGCAGTCCTGGGCCCACGCCATCCAGCTCCAGGCCGAGTTCCCCAGCCTGCGCCTCCAGCCGCTGTTCTGGGCACCCGAGCGCCACGTGCAGTCGGACGTCGCCGCCCGGGGCGTATTGGCCGCGGCCAGCCAGGGCAAGTGGAAGGAGATGCACCAGGCGCTGCTCGTCTCGCAGGAAGTCGACCGCACCGTCGTGCTCCAGGCGGCCGAGCAGATCGGCCTGGACATGGGGCGCTTCCGCGGTGACCTCTTCAACCAGGGCGAGCTGCTCGAGGCCCACCAGCAGGCGGCAGAGAGCGCCGGCGTGCGCGGTGACCCCGCATTCTTCCTGGATGGCTGGCGACTGCGGGGGCTGCCCGAGAGTCAGATCGTCTCCGAGCTCATCGCCCTGCAACAGGCCCCCTGAATGCCTCGCTTGAACCCAGGGCGCCTGGCTGCTGCGCGGGCCCTGCTTGACGTGGAGGTGGGCCGTCACGCAGACAGCACCCTCCAGTCCCTCCTCCCCGACTCCAGCGAGATGCCCCTGGCGCGCGCCATCACCTTTGGCGTGCTTCGCCGGCGAGGGGCGCTGGATGCGGTGCTCAGTGGCTTCTCCAAGCAGCCTCTGCAGAAGCTGGACGCGCCGGTGCTCACCGTGCTGCGCATCGGCCTCTACGAGCTCCAGTGCATGCGCACCCCCGCCCACGCCGCGGTGGATCAGGCCGTGCAGCTCTCCCGCAAGCTCAAGGTCGGGCGGGCCAGCGGCTTCGTCAACGCGGTGCTCCGCAAGGGCGCCAAGGCCACGCTCCCGGACGACCCCACCCTGGACCACCCCGCCTGGCTCATCGAGCGTTGGGAGCAGCGCTACGGCAAGGAGCCCGTCGCCCAGTGGTGCGCGCGCATGTCCGAGCCCGCCCCCTTGGCCGTCTGCATGAAGGGGGAGGAGGGGCTGGGTCCCGCCGGCACACCTGGGTCCACCGCCGGACAGGCCGTCCCGGGCCTGCGCTGGGTCGACACCAAGGGCAAAGTCGAGGAGCTGCCGGGCTACTCCGAGGGCCACTGGTGGGTCATGGACCCCGCCGCCGCCGCCACCGCCGACCTGCTCCAGGTGCAGCCCGGTGAGTCCGTGCTGGACGCCTGCGCCGCCCCCGGCGGGAAGACCCTGCGCATGGCCGCTCAGGGTGCCAACGTGTTCGCCACCGACCGCAGCGCTGAGCGTCTGGAGCGCCTCCAGCACTCCCTGGACCGCACGGGGCTCAAGGCCCGGTACCAGGCCGCCGACTGGACCCTCGCGCAGCCGGAGCTGGGCCCCTTCGACGCCGCGCTGGTCGATGCGCCCTGCTCGGGGCTGGGGACCACCCGCCGCCACCCCGAGATCCGCTGGAGCCGCCAGCCCGGGGATCCCGCCGCGCACAGCCTCACCCAGAGCCTGATCCTGGAGCGCGTCGCCGAGCGGGTGCGCCCCGGCGGCCGCATCGTCTACGCGGTCTGCTCGCCGGAGCCGGAGGAGGGGATCCAGGTGGTCCAGGACTTCGTGGCCCACCACCCCGAGTGGACCCTGGACGCCACCCTGGAGACCGCACCCCCCAGCGCCCACGAGGACGCCTTCTTCGCCGCGCGCCTGCTGCGGGCCGGGGAGGGGACATGAGCCGCGACACCCCCATGTTCCGCCAGTACCTGGAGCTCCGCGCCCAGGTGCCCGACGCCATGCTCTTCTTCCGCATGGGCGACTTCTACGAGCTCTTCTTCGACGACGCCAAGCTGGCCGCGCAGGAGCTGGAGCTCACCCTGACCTCCCGGAACAAGGGCGCGGACGACCCCATCCCCATGGCCGGGGTGCCGCACCACGCCGCCCGGGGCTACATCCAGACCCTGGTGGAGCGCGGCCACAAGGTCGCCATCGCCGACCAGGTCGAGGACCCCAAGCAGGCCAAGGGCCTGGTGCGCCGGGACATCGTCCGGGTGGTGAGTCCGGGCGTGGCCTTGGACCCCGAGTCCGCCAACCCCCGCGAGGCCTGCTGGCTGGTCGGGCTGCTGCACACCCCCACCTGGGGACTCGCGCTGCTGGACGTGACCACCGGCGACCTGCGGGTGACCGAGCCCCAGGGCCGCGATCAGGTGCTGGAGGAGCTCGCGCGCATCTCCCCCCGGGAGGTGGTGCTGCCCGCCTCGCTGCAGGAGGACGCCGAGCTGGTCGAGGCCCTGCGCGGCGTCGCCCTCAACCCCATCCACGACACCCGCTTCGACGTGCCGGCCGCCCAGCAGGAGCTCGCGCGTCGCCTGGAGGTCCGGGACCTGTCCGGCTTCGGCGCCGAGGATCTGGGCCCCAGCCTGGCCGCCGCGGTCGCGGTGCTCGACTACGCCCGGCACAACCTGCGCGGTGAGCTCCCCCAGCTCCGGGGCCTGCGTCCCTACGCCGTCTCCGGGTTCATGGTCCTGGACGCCGCCACGCGCCGGAACCTGGAGCTCTTCAAGCCCCTGATGGGCAGCGGCCGCAGCGGCACGCTCCTGGGCCTGATGGACCGCAGCGCCACCGCGATGGGCGGGCGCATGCTGCGGGAGTGGCTGAGCTACCCGCTGCTGGACCCCGAGCGCATCCGGGCGCGCCTGGACGCCGTCGAGTCCCTGGTGGATGACGGCCTGAGCCGGGCCGACCTGGTCGCCGCCCTCAAGCAGGTCTCGGACATCGAGCGCCTGGCCTCCAAGCTGGCCCAGCGCACCGCCAACGCCCGCGATCTGGTGCGCCTGGCCGAGTCGCTGCTGGCCCTCCCGCAGGTGACCGAGGCGGTGTCGGCAAAGCCCGCGCTGGCGCACCTGGTGCCCCGGGATCCGGCGTCTGACGTGGCCGCGCGCATCCAGCGTGACCTCGTTGATGAGCCTCCTGTGGCGCTCACGGAGGGGGGCCTGTTCCGTCAGGGGGTGGACCCAGAGCTGGACGAGCTGGTGACCCTCTCCCGAGAAGGGAAGTCCATCATCGCGAAGATGGAGCAGGAGGAGCGGGAGGTCACGGGGATCAGCAGCCTGAAGGTCAAGTACAACAAGGTCTTTGGCTACTTCATCGAGGTCTCCAAGGCCAACCTGCACCGGGTCCCGGAGCACTACCTGCGCAAGCAGACGCTCACCAACGCCGAGCGCTACATCACCCCGGAGCTCAAGGAGCTCGAAGAGAAGGTCCTGGGCGCCGACGAGCGCCGCAAGGCCCTGGAGCACGGCCTGTTCGTGGAGCTCCGGGATGCGCTGGGGGAGCACGTTGGGCGTCTGCAGGCGGTCGCGCGCTGCCTGGCCGAGCTGGACGTCTACGGGGCGCTGGCGGAGCTGGCCAGCGACAACCACTATGTGCGGCCGGTCATCGACACCTCGCGGGCGCTGCGCATCGAGGCGGGGCGCCACCCCGTGGTCGAGCAGATGGACCTGGGCGAAGCTTTCGTGCCCAACGACCTGCACCTGGACCCCGCTGGGCGTCAGGTCCTGCTGGTCACCGGTCCGAACATGAGCGGCAAGAGCACCATCATGCGGCAGACCGCGCTGATCGCCCTGATGGCGCAGCTCGGCTCTTTCGTGCCCGCCAGCGCCGCGCAGATCGGGATCTGCGACCGCATCTTCACCCGCGTGGGCGCCAGCGACGACCTGGCGACGGGCCGCAGCACCTTCATGGTGGAGATGTCCGAGACGGCCAACATCCTGCACCACGCCACCGAGCGCTCGCTGGTCATCCTGGACGAGATCGGCCGCGGGACCAGCACCTACGACGGCGTGGCCATCGCGTGGTCCGTCGCCGAGGCGCTGCACGACCAGGTCCGCGCCCGCACCCTCTTCGCCACCCACTACCACGAGCTGCTGGAGCTGGCGGACACCCGCGCGAACGTCGCGAACGTGTCCGTGGCGGTGAGCGAGTGGGGGGACCGCATCCTCTTCTTGCGGCGCCTCAAGGATGGCGGCACCTCGCGCAGCTACGGCATCCAGTGTGCGCGCCTGGCGGGCATGCCGCAGGGGGTGGTCGACCGGGCCAAGACCCTGCTTGTGGAGCTGGAGAAGCACAACCGGGCCAACCCGGGACCGCAGCTCTCCCTCTTTGGCCGCGCGCCCGCAGATCCAACCCCGGCACCTGCGCCCGCAAGCGAGGTCACCGATTCGCTGCGCGAGGCCCTCGCGGACATCGATCCGGACGCGCTCACCCCGCGGCAGGCGCTGGACGCGCTCTACAGGCTCAAGGAGCTGGGCTGATGGAGGCGGCCCTGGAGGGCTACCTGAGCTTCGCCCGGGTGGAGCGGCGGCTCTCGGACAACACGGTGCAGGCCTACCAGCGGGACCTCGCTGAGCTGCAGCGCTTTCTGGCGGGGCGGGGCATCGAGCGGCCCGAGGCGGTGCGCCGAGAAGACCTGAGCGCCTACATGGCCTTCCTCCTGGACACGGGGCGGGGGGAGCGCACGGCGACCCGACACCGCAGCGCCTTCCGGCAGCTCTTCCGCTTCCTGGTGCGCGAGGGGCGGCTGGAGCAGGACCCCAGCGTGCTGGTGCAGGCCCCCAAGCACCTGAGCCCGCTGCCCCAGGTGCTCTCCAGGCGCGAGGTCGAGGCCCTGCTGGCGGCGCCGGATCGCAGCAGCCTGATCGGCCACCGGGACGCCACGATGATGCAGCTCCTCTATAGCTGCGGGCTGCGCGTGAGTGAGCTCGTGAGCCTGGAGGCCCGGAACCTGCAGCTCGAGCGGGGGCTGCTGCTGGTGACCGGAAAGGGCGACAAGGAGCGGCTGGTCCCCACGGGGCCGCTGGCCGCGCAGGCCCTGGTGGGGTGGATGTCCGGGGGGCGCCGGGAGCTGGATCCCCGGCAGCGCTCGCCCTGGGTCTTCCCCTCGCCGCGGGGGGGGCACATCAGCCGCAAGGCGTTCTGGGTGCGCATCAAGCGCTACGCGACGCTCTGCGGCATCGCCAGCGAGCGCGTCAGCCCCCACAAGCTGCGACACAGCTTCGCCACCCACCTGTTGGAGAATGGCGCGGACCTGCGCGCGGTGCAGGCCATGCTGGGCCACGCCGACATCTCCACCACACAGATCTACACCCACGTGGCCCGCGAGCGACTTCGCCGGGTGCACGCGGACAGCCACCCTCGAGGACAGTGATGCCCGCACCCCAACAGCGCATTCCCGTCGCCGTGCTCGGCGCGACCGGCATGGTCGGCCAGCGCCTGATCCAGCTCCTGGCGGAGCACCCCTGGTTCAAGGTGGGGGCGCTCTGCGCCTCCGAGCGCTCCGTGGGGCGCAGCTATGGCGAGGCCTGCACCTGGCGGCTCCCCGGGGACATCCCCGCCGGGATCGCCGAGATGCCGGTGCTGCCCTGCGAGCCCCAGGCGGTGCCCCAGCTCAAGGTCGCGCTGTCCGCGATGCCCTCGCGGCCGGCCAAGGCGGTGGAGGCGGAGTTCCGGTCGGCGGGGTTCGCGGTGGTGTCCAACGCCTCCGCCTACCGCGATGACCCCATCGTGCCCCTGGTCATCCCCGAGGTGAACCCGGAGCACCTGGGCCTCATCCAGCGCCAGCCCGGCGCGGGCTACATCGTGACCAACCCCAACTGCTGCGCGATCCCGCTGGCCCTGGCCCTGGCACCGCTGCACGAGGCCTTCGGCGTGAAGGCGGTGTGCGCGAGCACCTGGCAGGCGGTCTCGGGGGCGGGCTACCCGGGCGAGAGCGCCTGGGACATGGTCGCCAACGTGCACCCGCACCCCGGCAACGAGGAGGAGAAGCTGGGCATCGAGCCCCAGAAGATCCTGGGCAGCATGGACGCTCCTGCGGCTTTCCCGGTCTCGGCCAGGGCAGTGCGGGTGCCGACTGCGGACGGGCACCTGATCTCCGCCCAGGTCTCCTTCGAGCGGCCCTGCACCCCGGAGCAGGCCCTGGAGGCCTGGCGCAGCTACGACCACGGCCTGGAGCTCCCCTCGGTCCCCAGCCCGCTCTACCACCTGCTCCCGCAGCGGGACCGGCCCCAGCCGCGCATGGACATCCAGCGCGGGCAGGGCATGGCGGTGTCCATCGGCCGGGTCGAGGTCTGTCCGGTGATGGGGCTCAAGTTCTACGCCCTGGCCCACAACACCCTGCGGGGGGCCGCGGGCGCCGCGCTGGGCAACCTGGAGCTGCTGCAGGACCGGGGACTGCTCCCGGTGTCCGGCTCCTGAGTCGGGAGCGGCTGGCGCCGGTCGTGGCGGGGGCGCTGCTCCTGCTGGCCGTGCTCTGGGCCTACCGCTTCACCCCGGCGCTGGGGGTGAACTCCGTGGATGGCTGGGCGGACGTGGCGGGCGCCAGGGTGACCTCGCTGGGGGAGCTGGGTGCACAGGTGTTCGCGCCGCTGACCCAGGGCGTGGCTGGTGACAACGCGAACTTCTACCGGCCCATCGCCATGCTCTGGTTCTCCCTGCTGCGGGGGGGCTTCGGGACCTGGGGGGCGGGCTGGCAGGGCGCCGATCTGGGGCTGCACCTGCTGTGCGTGACCCTGGTCGGGGGCCTCTCGCGCAAGATGGGGGGCTCGGACTGGGAGGCCCTGGGCGCGGCCGCGCTGGTGGGGCTGCACCCGCTGGGGATGGACGTGGTGCCGGCGCTGGACCGCAGCCCGGACATGCTGGGGACGGCCTTTGTCCTGGGCGCGCTGCTGGCCTCTCTCGGAGGGCGCGTGGTGCTCGCGGTGCTGCTCGCGCTGCTGGCGGTGGGGAGCAAGGAGACGATGCTCTCCGCGCTGCCGCTGGTGATTGCGGTGCTCTGGGACCGCCACGGCGCGCGCAAGGCGCTGGGGGCCTTCGGAGGGCTGGCGGCGGGCACGGCGCTGTACCTGGCGCTGCGGACCTGGGTGCTGGGTGGGGCAGGGGGCTACGTCGGCGCCTTCCTGAGGCCGGCCGGGCTGCAGGTGGTGCTGGAGTCGGGGGCCTTGGAGCTGGTCGCTGCGGGCTGGGCGCTGCCTCTGGAGGAGGTGTTCACCACCACGACCCAGCAGATCCTGGTCGGGAGCACGCTCACGGCGCTGCTGCTGGGGGCGGGGTGGGCCGGCCGAGACGAGGTCAACGTGCGCGTGGGCGTGCTGCTCGCGCTCTTGCCGCTGCTGCTGCTGGGGGTGACCTCGGCGTTCTCGCGGCGCACCATCTACCTGCCGCTGTGCGGTTTCGGGGTCTACATCGCGGCGGTGGTGGCCAGAGCACCCTGGGGCAAGCTGGTGGGGGTGGTGGTCGCGGGCCTGCTGCTGCCGAACTCGCCGCTGGTGCGCAAGGACCGGGCGTGGACGCTGGCCGCGGCCATGGACCGCAGCCTGACCCTGGGGGTGGTGGACGCGGCGCAGCAGGTCCCCGCGGGGCAGACCCTGTGGATGGTCGACCGCTGCGTGCAGGTGGACACCGACCCCTGGATGGCTGGCATGTGGCGTCAGGGGCGGAGCAGCGTGTACTGCGCGGCGGGCTACTCGGTGGAGGCCTACCTGCAGGACCAACTGGGGACCGGGCTGCAGATCAAGAAGATCACCAACAGCTTCCCAGTCGCGCCCCCCGAGCCGGCGACCCTGCGCGTGGAAGGCCCGTGGCTCTGGGTGGACCGGGCGGATCCGGAGCGCCGCAGCATGCGCGTGGCGCGGGACGCGGGCTGGGAGGTGGACCGGCAGCGGGATAGCCTGGGCCTCCGCGCCGGCGGAGAGCTGGAGCAGCCCTGGGTGCTGGTCGCGGGAGTGGAGGACGGCATCCTGGTACAGGCCCCATGAAGCGCGCAGTCGCCATCGGCGCAGGCCTCCTGGTGTTGGCCCTCGCAGGCCTGGGTGTGGTCGTGGGTCCGCGCCTGGAGCGGGGGCCCAGCTTCGAGCCCTGGATCGACCCGCTGCCCGAGCACGCGGTCTCCGAGGGCTACTGGAGCTTCAAGTCCACCGAGGGGGGCTGGGCCGTGCGCGGCTACGCCGACTGGTGGATGGAGCGGGTGCCGCCGGACCCCAGCGGGCCCGTGATCTCCGACCGCCGCCACGCCTCCAAGCAGCCCGAGGAGGACTTCCTGGGCCTGGAGGAGTACGGCTACACGCGCATGCACGGGTTGCACCGCGCCTTCGAGCCCCTGCGGGAGGTCGGCGCGGATCCGGTGCCCGTCTACGACCCCATCACGCCCGGCGTGCTGGCCGGCGCGTCGATGGTGTTCATCAACCTGGTCTCCGGCGACAACCCCGGCTTCCGCCACTCCGAGGTCCTGGCCCTGGAGTCCTTCGTGCGCCACGGCGGCGGGCTGGTGCTGATCACCGACCACACCAACTGCTACTTCTCCGCCGAGATGGTCCAGCCCCTGAGCCAGGCCCTGGGCTTCGAGGTCGTCCCGGCCACCGCCTGCGAGCTGCCCCCGCGCACCCTCTCGCCCGGCTCCCGGGCCTGGGCCGTGATGACCGTCCCCGGCGAGCACCCCGTGGCCGAGGGCGTGGAGCGCGTGGGCTGGATGAACGGCGGCATCCTGGAGCCCGGCCCGGCGTTCGTCCCCGTCATGTCCAGCTCCGAGACCGGCTGGCGCGACTGGATGGACCCCTACAAGAAGCACGACTCCAGCGGCTTCACCGGCAACCTCTCCCAGGACGAGGGCGAGCCCCAGGGCCCCCACGCCGTCATCATCGCCGGCCAGGTGGGCCAGGGCCGGGTGGTCGTGCTCGCCGACCAGAACGCTTGGGGCAGCACCCTGCTGGGCTACGAGGACAACGCGCGGGTCTTCACCAACGCGCTGCAGTGGGCCAGGGGAGGGGACACGCTCCCGCTGGACCTGCGCGGCCCCAGCAGCGTCACCACCCTGGGCGGGCCCCGCAGCCTGTGCACCTCGGCGTCCCTGTTCGGCTTCCGCACGCTGCAGGTGCAGTCCCAGCGCTTCTCTGAGCACACCGGGGCCCCCGAGTTCTGCACCGCCGACCGGCCGGTGAGCGCCAAGCGCCTGCTGGTGCTGCCCGAGGCCGAGCGCGCCGACCTGCGCCAGCTCCTGGAGAGCGGTGAGCGCGCCGTGGTGTTGGTGGACGCCGAGCACCCCGAGCACCTGCAGACCCTGGGGTTGAGCCTGGCCGAGACCCAGGACCCGCGCCGATCGAGCTGGGTGCAGTGGCAGTCAGCCGCACCTCGCCGGGACCACAAGGTCTTCTCGGGCGCGCCTGCCCAGGAGCCTCTGGAGGTGAGCCCGCTGGTGCTCGAGCAGGACCTGAGGCCCCTCCTCCTGGACGATCTGGGGCGCCCCGTCATCGTTCAGCACCAGGTCGGCGCCAGCGAGGTCTGGCTGGTGCTGGACGCGTCCCTGCTCACCAACGACGTGCTGGGCGGCGAGCGTGACGACCCCACCCGGCCTCGCAGCAGCCAGCGCGCACCCGACAAGGCCCCCACCGTCCCCGACGACCAGCGCGCCAGCGGCATGCGCACAGCCTGGCGTCTGGTCGACTTCCTGTACCCCTGAGTCAGGACCCAGGTACCTGACCCCCGATACCTGACCCCTGCGGCTCACATCCCGTCGCGGGTCGCCTGCTGCAGGGCCTCGATGCTTCGGATCAGCGCGGCCGCCGGGGGAGCGCCGCGGTTGGCCAGGCGCACCTTTCGCTCGGGGTTGATCAGGTAGACCGTGCGCAGGATGTAGGTCTTCAGCGGCGTCTGCATGGCCGCCCGGAACTGCCGGGCCACGACGCCGCCGCGGTCGGTCAGGATGGGGAAGTCGAAGCCGTACTTCTCGGCGAAGGCCCGGTGGCTGGGGGCCTCGGCGGGGTTCACGGCGTAGACGAGCGCGCCCAGGGCGGTGAGCCGCTGGTAGTGCTCCTGCAGGTCCTGGAGCTGGGCGGTGCAGCCCGGGGTGTCATCGCCCGGGTAGAACACCATCACGGACCAGCGCCGCTTGTTGTGGCGGTGCCAGGAGTCGTCGTAGGACTGCAGGTGCCACTCGGGGGCGACCTCGCCCTCCTGGAGCAGCGGCGGGTAGATGCACTGCTTGACGGCGTCCTTGATGGGCTTGGGGATGCGGCCGACCAGGCTGTGAAGGGACATCTGCGGGCTCCGAGGGCTCAAGCCGAGGGGTGGGCGCGCTCCCAGAGGGGCGTGCCGCGGGGGACCCAGCGGGTGAGCTTGGGACCCAGGATCAGGGGCTTATCCTGTAGCTCCGCGGGCGTGCGGGCCCCGGCCAGGAAGTGGGCGATGCGGATCTCCGCGAGCACCTGCCGGACGCGGGCGTCGAGGCCGTCCACGCCACCCTCCGCCCGGGCCTGCAGGAAGGCGCGCGCGATGCCACCCACCCGAGCGCCCAGGGCGACGGCGCGGGCCACCATCAGGCCGTCGGAGAGCCCGCCGGTCGCGCAGACCTTGAGCCCCAGGCCGCCGAGCTGCGCCACAGACGCCGCCGTGGGGATGCCCCAGTCCCAAAAGCGCTGGCCCAGGCTCTTCTGCTCGTTGCGGGTGCGCAGGGTCTCCACGCCCACCCAGCTCGTGCCGCCGGAGCCGGAGACGTCCGCGTACTGCACGCCCACGTCCCGGATGCGCTGGCCCACCGAGCGCGACAGGCCGCAGCCGGTCTCCTTGACGATGATGGGCACGGGCAGCTCGTTGACCAGGCGCTCCAGGGTGGGCAGGCCGTCCCGGAAGTCCAGGTCGCCGCCAGGCTGGATCAGCTCCTGGGCGGGGTTCAGGTGCACGACCAGGGCGTCAGCGCCGCAGGTCTCGACCATCTTGCCCAGCTCCAGGGTGCTCGCCTCGCGCGCCTGCACCAGGCCGATGTTGCCCAGCACCAGCGCGTTCGGGGCCACATCGCGCACACGGTAGCCGGTGGTGATGCCCTCCTGCAGCAAGGGGCGCTGGCTGCCGAAGCCGAAGCCGATGCCGTAGATCTCCGCCATCGCCGCCAGGTCGCGGTTGATGGCCTCGGCCAGCTCCGTGCCGCCGGTCATCGCAGCGATCATCAGCGGCGCCCGCAGGGTCTTGCCGGCGAACTCGACGGACAGGTCGACCTCGTCCAGAGACATCTCCGGCAAGGCCTCATGGATCAGCTCCACCTCCTCCAGCAGGTTGCTCTTGCGCTGGAAGGCGACCTGGTCGGTCTCACACAAGGCGATGTGCTCGGCCTTGCGGTCCGCGATCTCAGGCGTCTGCCCCATGTCCTGTCTCCTTGGCTCCCGGCGCAGTCTGGATGGGGAGCACCGGCAGCCCCTCTAAGGTACAGGCGGCCTCGAAGCTTGCGCGCGCATCCGGATCCGGGACCCACGCCACGGCCACATCCCCGCCCCCCGCGCCCGAAGGCTTCGCCGCCCCGCCGTGCTCGGTGGCCAGCGCGATGATGCGCTCCAGCCCGGGCGTCAGGTACGCCACGCCCGCCTGCCTGGACATGTGCGTGAGCAGGCGCAGGCCCTCTCTCATCGCCGCCAGGGGGTCTTCCTGCCAGAGGCCCTTGAGGGCGCGGCTCTGGTCGACGAAGGGCTCTCGGCCGCTCCAGGCCTTGTAGCGCACCACCCGGGGCCCCGTGCTGGCCGAACTCCCCGAGTACACCGCGGTGACAGCGAGGACAGGCTCTGGCGCTCCGACCTGGGCGCCCTCATACCAGCGCAGCCCGCCGTGGAAGCTGGCCCGTACGTCCATGCCGGAGCCGCTGCCCTGGACGCGCTGGTGGGTGCGCACGGCCAGCTCGCAGAGGGCCTCGTCCACAGGGCCGCCGGCCGCCAGGGTGCCGGCGATCACTCCGGCTGTGCAGGCTGCAGCGCTACCGCCAAAGCCGGCTTTTGAGCGCAGCTTTGGTGGATTCCAGTTCGAGAATCGGTATGTCCTCGCTGGCGCCCCGACGGCCTCCAGAGCGGCGCGGGCGAATCGATCGTCCCCAGGGGTGAGGAGCGCATCTCCGGGGGCCACGCTGCACCTCACCCCCCGATCCACGGCCAGGACCAGCGCGGGGGCGCCGTCGGTGACCGCGTACTCCCCGAGCACGAAGAGCTTGCCGGGGGCCCGGACCTCGAAGGGCATCAGTCCTCGACCACCGGGGGGCCGCCCACGCCCAGGGCGGTGACCTCGTCCACGTGCTGCTGGAGCGCGTCGACGACGGCCATGGTGTCCTCGGGCTCGCAGAGCACCTTGACGTTGGGGCCCGCGTCCATGGTCCACCAGCAGGGGATGCCGTCGCGGCGCAGGCGGATCACCTCGTCCTGGATCGCCAGCGAGGCCGGGCGCCAGTAGCGGATGGGGGGCTGCGCGGTGAACATGGTCGAGAACATCTTGAGCGTGCTGCGCTCCATGGCCTCGCCAAGAGCCTGGAGGTCCTGGTCCAGGATGGCCTGCCGGGCCTGGTCCACGTCCTTCTGCCAGGTGCTCACCCAGGCCGGGTACATGGGGCTGGTCAGCATGGTCCGGACCATGCCCTCGGTGGAGCCGACGGGCTTCTTGTTCCCGTCGACCACCGCGATGACCATGTTCAGCTTCCAGTGGTCCTTGGGGGCGATGTGCAGGCCGTGGGAGTCGCTGCCGTCCTCCAGGATGCCGCGGCGCCACTCGACGAAGCCGCCCCAAAGGGAGCGGGAGGCGCTGCCGGAGCCCTGGCGGGCCAAGGCGGAGAGCTGGGCGGGGGTCAGGTCCAGGCCCAGGTCGCGGGCGGCCGCCAAGGTCAGGGCGGCGAACGCGCTGGAGCTGGAGGCGAGGCCTGCCGCGGTGGGGAAGTTGTTGTCGCTGATGACCTCGGCGGGCGCGCGGCCCTCCTGGATGCGGTCGAGGTGACGGAGCACGCGCTGGGCACTCGCGTCGTCGGCCTCCTGCCCGTTGAGCATCACCCGGTCCCGGTCCACGCCGAATCGGACGCTGGTGCGGGTCTCGTAGTGCGACAGGGTCATGGACAGCGAGCCTGTGCTGGGCAGGTTGAGCTCGCGGTCGCGCTTGCCCCAGTACTTGACCAGCGCGATGTTGGGATGGACGGTCGCCGTGGCCATTTCAGCGCTCCGGGAGTGTGCAGGCAAAGGCTTGGATACCACGGGCAGCCGCAGCCTCCAGCAAGTCGTGAGACCCGTGAGGGGTGAGGGCGAGGACCACGCCGCCGCCTCCGGCTCCGCTCAGTTTCGCACCGCTCGCCCCATTGGCCAGCGCGAGCTCCACGAGCACCTCGATCTCAGGCGAGGACACGCCGATCGCGCGCAGGTGGGTCTGGGCCTCGTTCATCATGGCGCCGAGGGCGATGGGGTCGTCCAGCACCAGCAAGGCCTGCTCCACCAGATCACCCAGGGCCTCCAGGTGCGGATCCACGCGGGGCCGGCGGGAAGCCACCCCGGCCACAAGCTGGGCGGTGTCCCCGGCCAGGCGGGTGTCCAGGACGACGACCTGCGTGGGGGGCATGCGCACCGGCTCGGGCTGCTGGCCCTTGCGGTAGACCAGGGCGCCACCCAGGGCGCTGACGGCGTGGTCGAGCCCGGAGGGGTTGCCGTGGAAGAGGCGCTCGAGCTCAAAGCCCCGCTGGTAGAGGCTGGCGAAGCTGGAGACCTCGCCGCGGGCCATGTCCCCCGCGCGCAGCAGGGCGATGGCCAGGGCCGCCGAGCTGCCCATGCCGCGGCCTACCGGCAGGTCGGTGTAGATCTCCACGCCAAAGCCCCGCTCCGGGAGCGCGAGGCTCAGGGCCTCCTCCAGGCGGGGGTCGTCGATGGCCGAGCCGATCAGGGTGGTGGGCCCGCCCTGGGGCTTGAGGTGCACCCGGGTGCTCAGCGAGACCGCGGCCGCGATGGCGCGGTGTCCGTAGACGACGCTGTGCTCGCCCAGGAGGATGAGCTTGCCGGGGGCGCTGGCCAGGAACATCAGGCGCGCAGCTCGGCCAGCAGGGCGCGGGCGGTCTCCACGGAGAAGTCCTTCCGGGCGTGCAGGGCGGAGGCGACCTTGTGGACCTCCAGCCCGGTGGCCCCGGCGGTGGCGGCGACGCTGCGGGCGTGCATCCGCATGTGGCCCTGCTGGATGCCCTCGGTGGCCAGGGCGCGCAGGGCGCCCAGGTTCTGGACCAGGCCCACCGCTGCCATGACCTGGGCGAGCTCGGCCGCCTTCGTGACGCCCATCAGCTTGAGGTTGTGCTGGACGGTGGGGTGGACCCGGATGGGGCCGCCGACGGTGCCGACCTGCAGGGGGAGCTCCAGGGAGCCCTCCAGGGTGCCGTCGGCCTTGACCTTCCACTGGCTCAGGCTGCGGTACTGGCCGCTGCGCGCGGCGAAGGCGTGGGCGCCGGCCTCGATGGCGCGCCAGTCGTTGCCGGTGGCGAGCGCCACCGCGTCCACGCCGTTCATGATGCCCTTGTTGTGGGTCGCGGCGCGGTAGGGGTCGGCGTAGGCGAAGCGGTAGGCCTCGGCGATGCCCCGGGCGACCTCTTCTCCGCCCAGGTCGCCGTGGTCCAGGTGCTCGGGGCGCAGGTGGACGCGGGCGCGGGCCAGGCGGCGATCCGCCAGGTTGCTGAGGATGCGCAGGCCCACGCGGCCGCCGGAGATCCGCTCCAGCTCCGGGGCCAGCGCCTCGGCGACCGTGTTGATCATGTTGGCGCCCATGGCGTCCACGCAGTCCAGCACAAAGTGCAGCACCACGTAGGACTCCGGGGCCTCGCCGGGCTCGTCGTAGTCCACCCGGCGCAGCTCCATGTCCCGCAGCCCGCCGCCGCGGGCGACCAGGCGGGGGTGGATGTCCGCGGCCAGGGCCTCCAGCTCAGGGAGGGCGGTCTGCAGGCGCTCCAGCATCGCGTCGGTGTCGGGGCCGATGACCTGGACCTGGCCAATCATCTCGCCGGGGTCGGCGTCGGTGAACAGGCCGCCGGCCGCCCGGGTCAGGCGCGCCATGTTTGAGACCGCGGCCACCACGCTGGGCTCCTCGACCACCATCGGGACGACGACGTCCTTGCCGTTGATCATCAGGTTCACGCCCACCGCGTTGGGCAGCTTGAAGGTCCCGATGACGTTCTCGACCATCAGGTCGGCCGCCTCCAGGCTCAGGCCTTCGCCCTCGCGGTAGTGGCCCAGGTCGACGCCCAGGGCCGACTCCAGTGCGTTGAGGCGGGCCTCGGGGGGGAGGCGGTAGAAGCCGGGGATGCGTGAGGACATGGCGGCTTGGTATTGGGGCCCGATCCCAGAGGCAAGGGGGGGCGTCCCCAGGCTCAGCCCAGGCGCTGCACCTGATCCCCGTAGAAGGCGTCCAGGACCTCGGCGTAGTGCTCCTCGACCACGCGCCGGACGACCTTGAGCGAGGGGGTTCGCTCGCCGCGCTCCACCGTCAGGGGGCGGGGCAGGATGGCGATGTCCTTGATGGACTCGAAGCTGGCCAGATCGCGGTTCACCCGCCGCACGTCCTCCATCACGAGCTGCCGCACGCGGGGGTGCTGGGAGAGCTCCGCGTCGCTCGCGGCGGACACGGCGTTGGCCTCCGCCCACTTGTGCACGGCCTCGAAGTCCAGCTCCACCAGGGCCACGCAGTAGTTCCGCTTGTCCCCGTGGACCAGCACGTCCGCGACGTAGGGGCTCCCGGCCTTGAGGCGCGCCTCGATGGGCGCGGGGGCCACGTTCTTGCCGCCTGAGGTGACGATCAGGTTCTTCTTGCGGTCCGTGATGGTCAGGAAGCCGGCGTCGTCCAGCTTGCCGATGTCGCCGGTGTGCAGCCAGCCGTCCTGGAGCGCCTTGTCGGTGGCCTCGGCGTCCTGCCAGTAGCCCTGCATGAGCCCGCGACCGCCCAGCAGGATCTCCCCGTCGTCGGCGATCCGGGCCTTCACCCCCTCAAGGGGCAGGCCCACGCTGCCAAAGCGGAAGCGCCCCGGGCGGTTCACGAAGTTGCCGGCGGCGCTCTCGGTGAGCCCGTAGCCCTCCAGGATCAGCAGGCCGGAGGCGTGGAAGAACTCGGCCATCTCCTTGGACAGGGGCGCCCCGCCGGAGATCAGGGTGCGCATGCGGCCCCCGAGCAGCCCGCGGATCCGGGAGAACACCAGGCGGTCCTGCAGGGCCCAGCGCGCCCGGAGCACGCGGCCCGGCCGCTCCCCCCGCTGGCGCTTGCGCGAGACCTTGAGGCCGACCTCCATGGCGCGCTCGAAGGCCGTGCGCAGCACCGGGTTGACCTGGGCCTCGGAGACCACGCGGTTGTGGAGCTTCTCGAACACCCGGGGCACGGCGGCCATCACCGTGGGCCGGAAGGCCAGCAGGTTCTGGGGGAGGTCGGCGTTGGAGCCGTCCACCGCTGTGGGCACACCGGTCCGGATCACGGCCAGCTCCAGGACCTTCGCGAAGCTGTGTGCCAGAGGGAGGAACAGGAAGTGTCGATCGGCGGGGGAGAGCAGGCCCAGCTTGTCCATGGCCTCGCCCTCGAACACCCAGGCGTCGTGGCTGAGCATCACCCCCTTGGGCACGTCGGTGGTGCCCGAGGTGTAGATCAGCGTGGCCAGATCCTGGCTCCGGACCGCGGCCGTCCTGTCCTCGTATGCGCGCGGGTGTGCCTCCAGGTGGGCCCGCCCGCGGGCCTCGAGCTCCTCGAGTCCCAGAGTGTTGGGGACCCGACCGGAGACCACCACGATCTCCTCCAGCTCGGGCAGCTCACTGGAGACGCGGGCCACCTTGTCGGCCAGCTCGCGGTCCTCGACGAACACCACCTTGGCGCCGGAGTCCCGCAGGATGTGGCGGGTCTCCCAGTCGCTGGCCCGGGGGTAGATGGTCGTGGTCGCTGCGCCCGCGGCCAGGATGCCCATGTCGATGAGGATCCACTCGGGCCGGGTGCGGCAGAGCAGCGCCACCCGGTCGCCGGTCTGCACGCCCATGGACATCAGGCCGGCGGCGATGGCCTTGGAGCGCTGCCCGCACTGCGCCCAGGTCAGGGTGTACCAGCTCCCGCGGCGGCGGCCGTGTAGCCCGGGCATGTTGGGCGTGGACAGCAGCCGGTGGTGCCACATGGCCACGACCGACTCGAAGGAGGCGAAGCTGTCCGAGCCGGTCCAGGTGTCAGGCTGCTGGGGGCTCGGGATCATGAGGCCTCGTTGGGGGAGAGGAGAGTAGCTGTACGGCCCCTGTACGGCCAACGGACCGGTCCCCGACGCCTTGAGGAATCTCGGGTAGCAGCGGAGCAATGCTCAGGCGGGTCGGGGACGATCCCGGCGCCGGGTTGCGGTGGGGATCGGGCCACCGATCCGGCCAGGGCTGGGGCTCGACGCGCCCTTTACGGGGAGGCCGCTCCCAAGTCTGATAGGGTGCGCGTCCGGAGAGTGAACACCCATGAGCAGAAGTTCGTCGCCCAATGGCCTGCTGATTGGCGGGCTGGGGGTCATCCTGGCCGCCACGCTGTACAACACCCTGCAGATCAACAACGCCGAGAAGCTGGCGATCGAGAACCAGGAGCGCCTGGACGAGATCCTCAAGAACGGCGTGCGCACCAGCGGCGGCGGCGCCGCCAGCGCGGGGCTGGGTGGGGGCATGGTGAACAACGCCAGCCTCATGGGGCCCGGCTGCCTCACGGATCAGGCCAAGGCGGACCTCGCCGACCCCAAGAACCTGCTGACGCAGCCCACACAGTGCCGCGCAAAGGGTGAGCACTACCGTGGCGGGACGCTGCGATCCGTCCTCTCCAGCGACCCCCGGGGCCTGAACCCCTACATCGCGAACGGGGCGGACGTCACCGAGTACGGCCTGCTTATGAACGACTACATGGCCGAGCGGGACATCAACAACCCGGACGTGTGGATCCCCCGGCTGGCGACCTCGGTCACCACCGAGGACGAGGGCCTCACCTACATCATCAAGCTGCAGGAGGGGGTGTACTGGCACCTGCCCTCTGTGGACTGGGAGGAGGGGACCTACGAGTGGCTCAAGGGCGAGGGCCCCGGCGGCCGCCACGAGTTCACCGCCGATGACTACGTGTTCGTCTGGGACATGATCCAGAACAACCAGGTCGCCGGACGCATCGCCAGCCTGCGCAACTACTTCGAGGCGATGGAGTCCATCGAGGCCATCGACGACCACACCCTCAAGGTGACCTACAACGAGCGCCTCTACACCAACCTGGCCATGCTCATGGAGCTCTGGCCCATGCCGCGCTGGCTGTACATGTACGACCAGGACGGCAACAAGTACGACGACGCCACCTGGGGCCTCAAGCTCAACGAGCACTGGTACAACCAGAAGGGCATCGGCGTGGGCCCCTACAAGTACAAGGCCTGGGAGTCCGGCGTGAAGCTGGAGTTCGAGGCCAACGAGATGTACTGGGGAGAGCCCCCCAGCTTCGAGCGCATCCTGCGCCCGGTGGTCAAGGACCAGAACGCCTTCCCGCGCAAGGTCAAGGCCGGCGAGATCGACATCACGTCCATCCAGCCCGAGCAGTACAAGACCGTGGTCCTGGACGCCGACGGCGAGATCCTGGGCAACGAGCACATCCAGACCACCAAGTTCCCCACGCTCACGTACTTCTACATGGGCTGGAACATGGACAACCCCAAGTTCTCCGACAAGCGCGTGCGTCAGGCCATGACCATGAGCTTTGACCGGCAGGGCATCATCGACTCCGTGTTCCATGGGCTGGGCACGCTGCACACCGGGCCCTTCCCCAAGCAGGTCGCCTGCTACGACCAGAGCATCGAGCCCTGGCCCTACGACATCGAGCGCGCCAAGGAGCTGCTGGAGGAGGCCGGCTGGACCGACACCGACGGCGACGGCATCCGGGACAAGGTGATCGACGGCGAGAAGGTCGACTTCGAGTTCACCTTCCTGATGTACGGCTCCAGCACCGAGTACGAGACCCTGGCCAGCATCTGGCGCGAGTCCCTGCTCGAGGTGGGCGTCAAGATGACCCCCAGCCCGGTCGAGTGGTCGACCATGCTCAAGAAGATGGATGAGCGCGACTTCGAGGTCTACTCGGGCGCCTGGGTCCCTGGCTGGGACACCGATCTCATGCAGATCTGGCACTCCTCCGAGGCCGACAAGGCCCAGAGCTCCAACCGCATCGGCTTCCGCAACGAGCAGGCCGACGCCATCGCCGAAGAGCTCCGCCGCACCTTCGACGAGGACCGCCGCACCGAGCTCTGCCACGAGTTCCACGCCCTGGTCCACGAGGAGCAGCCCTACACCTTCTTCTACGCCCGCGAGCGGCCGGTGCTGTACTGGGACACTCTGAACGACCCCCAGTTCTCCTTGAACTGGCCCTACCAGGACAAGCGCTACTGGTCCTTCGCGACCGAGCCGGAGCGCTGAGATGAGTGCCCCCCGCGACCGGCAGGGGGTGACCGCGTGATCCAGTACACGATCAAGCGGCTGCTCCTGGCCATCCCCACATTCTTCGCGATCTCGCTGATCATCTTCCTGGTCCTGAACGTGGCCCCCGGCAAGCCCGGCGCCCAGAACCAGGGGCAGGGCGAGAGCACCACCGGCCAGGAGCAGAAGGAGAGCTACCGCATCTTCAAGGAGCAGTTCAACCTCGACCGGCCGATCCTGCTCAACACGCGCTACAACCTGGGCACAGACGAGGTCCGCGAGATGCTCGCTGTGGCCTACAACCTGGACGGCGACGAGCTGGCCAAGGACCGCATCGAGAACTCCGACAAGCTCGATGACTACGGCGAGTACCTGGTGAGCCACCTGGTCGTCCTGCTGGATGACCAGGACCCCGAGATCCAGCGCCTGGCGGCCATGCACCTGAGCTCCGCCGGTCAGGAGCGCTTCGTCAACGAGCGGCGAGGGGACCCTCTGGAGGCCCGCGCGCAGAACCGTGAGATCGGCAAGCGCAACGACCTCATCAAGCCCTGGACCTACACCGAGGACGCCTCGGCGGAGCAGAAGCAGGCCGTCCACGAGAGCTGGAAGCAGTGGTACGCGGACAACCAGGAGCGCTTCACCTACAGCTTCGTTGAGAAGCTGGACATCACCTTCTTCGACACGCGCTTCGCCAAGTACTGGGACAACCTGCTGCACCTGGACTTCGGCGTGTCCACCGTGGACCGCAAGCCGGTGCTGGACACCGTGCTGGGCAAGCTCAAGTACTCCCTGAGCCTGACCACGACCGCGGTGCTCCTCGCCTACCTGATCGCTGTCCCGACGGGCATCTTCTCCGCGGTGAAGCAGGGTAAGCCCGTCGACTCCGTGATCACCGTGATCCTCTTCATCCTCTACTCCCTGCCCACCTTCTTCACGGGCACGGTGCTGCTCAAGCTCTTGAGCGAGGGGACCCCGGTGGCCTGGTTCCCGACCGGCGACTTCCGCTCGATGGACGCGGGGCCCATGACCACCTGGGAGACCACCAAGGACATCCTCTGGCACCTGGTGCTGCCCATCGGGACCTACACCTCGACCGCCCTGGCGGCCCTGTCCCGCTACGCCCGCACCGGCGTCATCGACGTCATCCGCGCCGACTACATCCGGACCGCGCGCGCCAAGGGGCTCTCCGAGCCGGTTGTCATCCTCAAGCACGCTGTGCGGAACGGCATGATCCCGGTGCTCACCCTCTTGGGCGGCCTGCTGCCCACACTGGTCGCTGGCTCGGTGGTCATCGAGGTCATCTTCAACATCCCCGGGATGGGGCAGTTCCTCTACTCGTCCATCAACCTGCGCGACTACAACGCGGTCATGGCCATCCTGTTGGCGTCCAGCTCCCTGGCGCTGATGGGCATCCTGCTCTCCGATCTCTCCTACGCACTCGTCGACCCGAGGATCAGCTTTGACTAGTCCCCAAGAAGACGCCGTGCAGCGCGCAGAGGACCCCACCTACGGCGAGATCGTCTGGGGTCAGTTCCGCAAGCGCAAGGTCGCGATGGCGAGCATGTACGCCCTGCTCGGGCTGGTGTTCTTCGCGATCTACGCGCCCGTGCTCGCGAGCAACAAGCCCTTCATCTGGACCGTCGCGGGGGAGACCACCTTCCCCTGGCTGGCCAGCCTCTTCGACCGCAACTTCTACGAGAACGCGGTCGACATCTTCTTCAACGTGCTGATGGTGACCAGCCCCCTGCTGATCCCCGGTGTGCTCTTCCTCTTCAAGAAGACCACCCAGCTCTCGGCCACCGACAAGAAGACCAAGCGGCGCAACGGGCTGCTGATGGCGCTGGCCCTGGTGCTGGTGGTGTTCGGCGGCGTGAGCGCCTTCCCGACCCAGGCCGAGAAGACGGTCTACCCCCGCATGGAGCAGAAGCTCCTGGACGAGGGGACCGAGGTCAGCGCGGTGTACCCGCTGCTGCCCTACAGCTTCCGCGACACCAACGTGCGCGAGTCCCGGCTGGGCAACTCCCTGAGCCACCCGCTGGGCACCGACTCCGCGGGCCGTGATGTGATGACCCGGCTGCTCTTCGGCACCCGGATCTCGCTGACCATCGGCGTGTTCGCCGTGGCCATCTACGTGACCATCGGCATCGTCATCGGGTCCATCGCCGGCTTCTACGGCGGGCGGGTGGACTCGGCGATCCAGCGGCTGATCGAGGTGGTGATCTGCATCCCCTCGCTCTTCCTGATCCTGACGATGGCGGCCTTCATCGAAGACCGCTCCATCTTCCACATCATGTTCATCATCGCGGTGGTGCGCTGGACGGGCCCGGCCCGGCTGGTGCGCGCGGAGTTCCTGCGGCTACGCAAGCTGGACTTTGTCGCCGCCGCGGAGGCCGCTGGGTACAACACCCGGCACATCATCTTCCGCGAGATCCTGCCCAACGCCATCGGCCCGGTGCTGGTCTCCGCCACCTTCGGTGTCGCGAGCGCCATCCTGGTCGAGTCGACCATGAGCTTCCTGGGCCTGGGCGACATCACCGTCCCGAGCTGGGGGCAGATCCTGAACACGGGCCGGACCACGGGCGTTTGGACCCACATCCTGGCCCCCGGCTTCGCCATCTTTGTGACGGTGAGCCTGCTGAACCTGGTCGGCGAGGGCGTGCGTGACGCCCTGGACCCCAAGCTGAGGAAGTAGCGGATGGCCCTTCTCGAGGTCGACGAGCTCCAGACCTGGTTCTTCACCGACGCGGGCACCCTGCCCTCGGTGGATGGCGTGAGCTTTGAAATCGACGCTGGCAAGACGCTGGGCGTGGTGGGTGAGTCGGGCTGCGGCAAGTCCGTGACCGCCATGAGCATCCTGCAGCTCATCCCGCAGCCCCCGGGCAAGATCGTGGGGGGACAGATCCGCTTCAAGGGTCAGGACCTCGCGGCGATGACGCCCAAGCAGCTCCAACGCATCCGCGGCAACGAGATCTCCGTGATCTTCCAGGAGCCGATGACCTCGCTGAACCCGGTCTTCACCGTCGGGGATCAGATCACCGAGGCCATCTTGTTGCACCAGGATGTCAGCGAGGACCAAGCCTGGGACATCGCTCTGAACATGCTGGAGGCGGTGGGCATCCCGGCCCCCGAGACCCGCATCGACGAGTACCCGCACCAGATGTCCGGCGGCATGAAGCAGCGCGTGATGATCGCGATGGCGCTGGCCTGCCAGCCCGACCTGCTGATCGCGGATGAGCCCACCACCGCGCTGGACGTGACCATCCAGGCCCAGATCCTGGAGCTCCTCAAGGAGATGCAGGTCGAGCGGCAGATGGCCATCATGCTCATCACCCACGACCTGGGCGTGGTGGCGGAGACCTGCGACAGCGTCGTGGTGCTCTACGCGGGGCGCGTGGCCGAGACCGCCAGCACGGCGTCCCTGTTCGAGACCCCCACGCACCCCTACACGGCGGGTCTGCTGCAGTCCCTGCCGGACCGGGCCCAGCCCGGGGCGCGGCTGTACACCATCGACGGCATGGTCCCCAGCCCCCTGGACTTCCCCTCCGGCTGCCGCTTCCGCTCCCGCTGCCCCAAGGCCAGCGAGCAGTGCTCCGAGAAGCCGCCGCTGATCGAGGTGGGCCCGGGCCACAAGGCCTGGTGTTGGCACCCCCTGACGGACGAGGAGCGCGCGGCGCTCCGGGAGGAGGGCGCATGAGCCAGCGTGAGCCCGTGCTGCAGGTCAAGAACCTGGTCAAGCACTTCCCGGTCTTCAAGGGCATCTTCCGCCGGCAGGTGGGCAGCGTCAAAGCCGTGGATGGCATCACCTTCGACGTGCCCCGGGCCTCCACCGTCGCGATGGTGGGGGAGTCGGGCTGTGGAAAGACCACGGCCGGGCGCTCCATCCTGCGGCTCATCGAGCCCAACGACGGCGAGATCCTCTTCCGCGGGCAGGACGTCACCAAGCTCCCGCCGGACGAGCTGCGCGCCCTGCGGCGCTACATGCAGATCATCTTCCAGGACCCCTACAGCAGCCTGAACCCCCGGCAGACCATCGGCCAGATCATCGGCACGCCCCTGCTCCTGCACGGCATCGTCGAGACCCGGCGGGACGCCGAGGACCGCTCCAAGGAGCTGCTGGAGAAGGTGGGGCTGCAGCCCAGCTACACCTCGCGCTACCCGCACGAGTTCTCCGGCGGTCAGCGCCAGCGCATCGGCATCGCCCGAGCCGTGGCTCTGAACCCGGACTTCATCGTCTGCGATGAGGCGGTGTCCGCGCTTGACGTGTCCGTCCAGGCCCAGGTCATCAACCTGCTGCTGGACCTCAAGGACGAGTTGGACCTCAGCTACCTCTTCATCACCCACGACCTGTCTGTGGTGCGCCACATCGCCGACCACGTGGTGGTCATGTACTTGGGCAAGATGGTGGAGAAGGCCAGCCGCAAGGCCATGTTCCACGGCGCCTGGCACCCCTACACCCAGGCCCTGCTCTCCGCCGTCCCGCGCACCGATGTGCACCGCAAGCGCGAGCGCATCATCCTGGAAGGCGACGTCCCCAGCCCCATCAACCCGCCCTCGGGCTGCCGCTTCCACACGCGCTGCCCGCTGGCCGATGAGCGCTGCAAGCGGGAGGTCCCGGAGGCCCACGCGGTGGGGGAGGACCACGTCGTGGCCTGCCACCTGTACGACGGGCACCGCGAGCGGGTGGACCTGGTCGAGGAGATCCAGCGGCGCCGCTGAGCCCCGCGACAGGGTGACCTCGCTTGCGGCGAGGACTTTGGCCTGCAATCTGGAGGATCCGGGAGCTAAAATGGTGGACGCCTCCTCTTTGGGGGCCGACCAGCGAGCTTGCCCATGTCCCAGACGATGTCCAAGAACACCCGCATCCAGTTCATCAAGTACCACGAGGCCGCCGACCAGCAGCCTCTGTCCAAGAAGGCTGCGGAGAAGCTGGGGATCTTCCCGTCGATCCCGCTGCTGCAGCTCGCCGCTTGGGTGCGCCACAACGGCTTTGTGGACATCGGCTACCTGGACCTGCACGCGGCGAACCTGCTCACCCACGAGGCCGAGGCAGCGGTCCGCGACTTTGACGCGGACGTCGTCGCGCTCACCGCCAAGACCCTGGGCTGGCCCGCGGTCATCGAGATCGCGCAGATGGTGCGGGAGCAGAACCCCGACGCCCTGATCGTCGTCGGCGGTCCCCACCTGACCCTCTACGCCAAGGAGTCCCTGAGCTGGGAGTGCTTTGACGTGGCCGTGGTGGGCGATGGCGAGGACACCTTCCTGGAGATCTGCGAGCGCGTCGAGGCTGGGAAGCCCGTGAACGGCGTCGCTGGGACCGTGTTCCGTCACCCGGACGGTCGCCTGGAGGAGGGCCCCGCGCGGGAGCTCGCCAAGAGCATCGACATCTACCCGATGCCGGCCTGGGATCTGGTCGACATGACCGACTACCACTGCCTGACCCTGCTCAAGCCCTTCGCCACGATGGTGACCACCCGCGGCTGCCCCTGGCACTGCGGCTACTGCTCGCAGGTCTACTCCGAGAAGCTGCGCTTCCGCGACCCCAAGCTGGTGGTCGACGAGATGGAGTACCTGGAGAAGGAGCACGGCGTCCGCGAGATCGTGTTCTTCGACGAGACCTTCACCATCGGCAAGCGCCGCATGCGCAAGTTCTCGCAGCTCGTCCAGGAGCGCGGGCTCACGGTCAAGTTCAACATCCGCGCCCGCGTGGACACCGTCGACCGCGAGGTCCTGCGCGCCCTCAAGGCCGCCGGCCTGCGCTCAATCCACATGGGCGTCGAGGCCGGCACCGACCGCTTGCTCAAGATCATGAACAAGCAGATCACCCGCGAGCAGACCCGCCGGGCCTTCCGCATCGCCCGGGAAGAGGGCATCGAGACCCGCGGCTACTTCATGATCGGCTACTACGACGCCACCCCGGAGGACGTCGAGGAGACCATCAACTTCGCCGCCAGCCTGGGCCTGGACTGGGCCAGCTTCTCAGTGGCGACCGCGCTGCCGGGCACCGACCTGTACACCGTCTCCAAGGAGCGCGGCTACGTCGACGGCGACTTCTGGCGCGAGTACACCGTCAACGGCGGCGGCCAGCTCCCCCAGCTTGAGACCGAGACCTTCACCGCCGAGCAGCTCCGCGCCTACCGCACCAAGGCCTACCTCAAGTTCTACATGCGGCCCGACCTGATCCGCCGCAAGTGGAGCCGGGCCGAGGGCCGCGAGGAACTCATGGAGATGCTGGGCGGGGCCACGGTGCTCTCCGAGATCGTCAAGAGCACCGTGCTCAAGCGCATCCCCGAGGTCGGGCTGGGCAAGATCGCCACCGTGTGAAGCTTCTCTGATGGAGCCCCCATGGCAGGACGCTACGAGGGCTCTGTGGAAGTGAATCCCGGAGGGTTGTGACGTGGCGAGGAAGCTTGAGGGAGCAGCGGCGGCTTGGGCTTCTTTGGCGATGCATGGCGGTCTGGCGGTCGGTCTGGCCGCCGCGTTCGGGCTCCGGTACGCGCTCGCGGGGGATGCACCCGGGCCGGGCATGATGGGCCTCGGGGCCGTCTGGGGTGTCGCGCTGGGCACGCACCTGCGCTTCGCCATCAAGGCGGCCAAGGCAGCCAAGGCGGCCCCCGAGCAGGCGCTCCCTCCCGCGGCTGAGCCCGTCTCCAGCAACGCCCTCGCGGCGAAGGTCCAGGCGGGGCTGCGCGCGCTTGAGGCGGCCTGGGGCACCGAGCGGGGCGGGCGCCCGGACTTTGTCGCTCTGGGCGGGATGGTGCGGTCGCTGGGGGATAGGCTCTCGGAGCTGCAGGCGGGCCTGTCGCGGGGGAGCACCTTGGCGGCCCAGGAGCAGGAGGCGCTGGCGCGCTTGCAGGCCGCCCAGACGGAGGTGGAGCGGGAGAGCCACGAGCTGGAGCTCAACGCGCTCCGGGACCGCTTGGCGTCGCATCAGGGCGCGCAGTCTGTGGTCCGGCGCCTCGAGGCCGAGCTGCGCACCCTGGAGCACCGCGTCGAGGCGCTGCGCCTGGATCTCTCCAAGAGCGGCTCCGAGCGCCCCTTGCTGGATGGCCAGGCCCGGGAGATCCGGGACCAACTCCAGGCCGCCAGCGAGATCGACGAGCACCTGGCCAAGGCCCGCCGGGCGGCGAGGGCTCAGCTTGCGCGCGGCTGAGTTCGCAGGGGAGGAGGTGGGCTATCGGGTGCCCAACACCACCCGGTCCCTACCCCCCAGGTCCTGGATCACCCGCACACCCTGAAAGCCTGCGGCCTCCACCAGCGAGGACACACTGGCGCCCTGGTCGTGTCCGATCTCCAGGGCGATGCCGACCCGCGCCCGCTGCGCGGCCTGCTCGATCAGGCGGCGGTACACCACCAGGCCATCCGGGCCGCCGTCCAGCGCCAGGTGCGGCTCGGTCTTGGAGACGGCGAGCTGCTGCATCTCGGCCGTGGCGATGTAGGGCGGGTTGGAGACCACCCAGTCCACGGGCCGGGAGGCCGGAATGGGGGCCATCAGGTCGCCCTGGAGGGCGGCCACGCGCTTGTCCATGCCGTGGGCCGCGATGTTCTGCTTGAGGTAGGGCAGGGCCTGCTCGGAAAGCTCGGTGGCGTAGACCTTGACCTGGGGGCGCTCGCTGGCGATGGCGATGCCCACGCAGCCGCTGCCCGCGCAGATGTCCGCGATGTAGAGGTCGGTCGCGGACTCGGTGTCCTCGCCGATGGGGACAGAGTCCAGTACGGCCTGGACCAGGGTCTCGGTGTCCGGGCGGGGGATCAACACGCCCGGGCCCACCGCAAAGTCCATCGACCAGAACTCCTGGATCCCGACGATGTAGGCGTAGGGTTCGCCCCCAGCGCGCCGACGGACCAACTCCCGGACGGCCTCGAGCTCGGTGGGCTGCATGGGCTGGTCAAAGCGCAGGAAGAGCTGCAGCCGGTCCGTCTTGAGGGCGTGGGCCAGGATCAGCTCGGCCTCGAAGTGCGCCCGCTCGATGCCCCTCTCGGTGAAGAAGGCCTTGGTGCGGTTGAGGACGTCCAGCAGGGTGAGCAAGGCTCAGTTCCCCTCGGCCTCTTCGATCAGGCGGGCCTGCTCGTCGGCTGTGAGGCCGGTGACCAGGTCGTCGAGCTCGCCCTCCATGACCTTGTCCAGCTTGTAGAGGGTCAGGTTGATGCGGTGATCGGTGACGCGGTTCTGGGGGTAGTTGTAGGTCCGGATGCGCTCGCTGCGGTCTCCAGAGCCGACCTGGCTGCGGCGCTCGGCGGCCTCGGCCTGCTGCCGCTCGCGCTCCTGCATCTCGAAGAGGCGCGCGCCCAGGACCTTGAGGGCCTTGGCCTTGTTCTTGTGCTGGGACTTCTCGTCCTGGCAGATCACCACCAGTCCGGAAGGCTCGTGGGTGATTCGCACAGCGGAGTCCGTGGTGTTGACGGACTGTCCCCCGGGGCCGCTGGCGCGAAACACATCGATGCGCAGATCCTGGTCCCGGATGTTCACCTCCACCTCGTCGGGTTCCGGCAGAATGGCCACCGTGGCAGCTGAGGTGTGGATGCGCCCCTGAGTTTCGGTGACGGGCACCCGCTGGACCCGGTGGACCCCTGACTCGTACTTCAGGTGGCTGTAGACCCCATCACTGCGAATCTGGCAGATGATCTCCTTGTAGCCAGAGGCGTTGCCCCCGGCGGAGATTTCGCTGTAGGAGAGCACCTCCAGCTTCCAGCCCTTGGACTGGGCGTACCGGTTGTACATCCGGTACAGATCGCCGGCGAACAAGGCGGCCTCGTCCCCGCCGGTGCCCGCCCGAATCTCCAACAGGATGTTCCGGCCCTCGTAGGGGTCCTTGGGCAACAGGAGGAGCTTCAACTCCTCCTCCATCTCGGCCAGGGCCGCCTCCAGGGAGGACTTTTCCTCCAGGGCCATGTCCTTCAACTCCGGGTCCTCCATCATTTCGAGGGCACCGACCAGTTGTTCGGAGAGCTCCGTGTGGCGCTGGTAGCCCTCCACGATGGGAGCCAACTCGGCATGCTCCTTGGAAAGGTCCCGCATGCGATTGCGGTCCGACGAAACAGCCGGATCCATCAAGAGCTCATTCAGCTCATTCAATCGAACTGCGACGTCTTTCAGGCGCTCTATCATGGCCGAATGACGCCTCGGGGGATCAGGATTCGGCGCCTTGCATGCCGTACTTCTTAAGGAAGCGATCCACGCGGCCTTCCGTATCCATCAGCTTCTGCTTACCGGTGAAGAAGGGATGGCAGGCATTGCAGATGTCAATGCGAAGCTCGGCCTGGCTGGAGAGGGTCTCGAACTCGTTTCCGCACACGCAGGAAACTTTGCAGGACAAGAACTCAGGATGGATATCCGGCTGCATGACAACTCCAGTCGCGGGGATGGAACCCCGCCGCAAGGGGCCCCTAATGCTCCGAATTGGCAAGCTTGTCAAGCAATTCCGCGTTGCTGGAGCATGTTCCTGCTTCTCGGAGAAACCACTGCATGTCCTCCACCGGGTCGCCCTTCAAGGCACCGCGAATCTGTGCAAGACGGGCGTGCTCTTCCGCGGGCAAGAGCAGATCGTCCCGCAAGGTGCCCGACTGTCCAAGGTCGATGGAGGGAAAAA
>JAZAMN010000033.1:0-8869 GCA_036229005.1 Myxococcota bacterium | reverse complement strand
CCGGCCATTCCGGCCTTCCTGACCAGGGGGGGGCCCTGGGGCGCGGCGGCGATGCGGGCCTGGTTCTCCGCGATCTCCCGCTCGTGGTGGCTGCGGTGGGGGCGGGCGTTGTGGTAGGGGGCCGGGGGGGCGGCGGGGGGGGGGGGGGGCGGGAGCTGGCCGGCGATCTCGGGGACCTCCTGCCAGGACTTCCACGCGGGGAAGCCAGGCGCCCAGACCTGGTGGGAGGCGCTGCGGTCCGCGGCCACGCGCTGGGCGATCTCGGCGGCGCTGAGCTGGGCCTGACCGCTGGGGCCGCTGTAGTGGAAGCGGGCGGCGTTGGGCGGCGGGGGAGGCGCGGCGTGGGCTGGGGGCGTCTGGCCCATCTGCCCAATCTGCTGGCCCATGAGCTGGCCCATGCCCATCCCCAGGCCGGCGCCCATCAGGCCACCCGCCATGCCGGGGTTCTGGGCCGCGTCCCGCACTGCGCTGGCCGCCTGGAAGCGGGCGTAGCGGTCCACGTCGCCCATCATGTCCATCTCGCGGCGCTTGTTCAGGATCTCCCGCAGGTCGTCCGGGAGGTTGAGCCCGCCGATGGAGAAGTCCGAGAGCGTGATGCCGTACTTCTCCTGGAAGCCGGGGTTCATGCCCTCCAGGAAGGCCCCCTTGAGCTCGTAGAAGTGCGTGTCCAGGTGGTTGACGGTGATGCCCTGCTCGGCCGCCAGGCGCTTGAGGTTGGCCCGGAAGGCGTCGATGAGCTGGGCCTTGAGCTGCCCGGCGATCTCGTCCGTGGTGAACAGCCCCTGGCCGCCCACCAGCTCCTCCAAAAAGCGCGCGGGGTCGGTCACCCGGTACTCATAGGTGCCGAAGGCCCGGATCTCGATGCCCCCGTACTTGGGGTCCTCGAACAGAAAGGGCGCGGGCGTCCCCCACTTCTGCGCGGTCATGCGCCGGGTGGAGACAAAGTAGACGTCGCCCTTGTAGGGGTAGTTCAGCTTGTAGGCGATGCTGTCAAAGAAGCTGGAGATCGCCTTGGTGCGCGTGCTCAGTTCAAAGGTGCCGGGCCCAAAGGACTCCGAGAGCCGCCCCTCGCTCACGAACACCGCGGCCTGTCCGGGGCGGACCACCAGCTTGCCGCCATCCTGGATGGCCTGGTTGTAGATCGGGAAGCGATGGACCAGGGTCTCCCGGTCTTCGTCCAGCCACTGGATCACGTCCAGGAACTGGGCGCCAGCGTGATCCTTGAGGGTCTTCCACAGCGACATGGTGCGTCTCCGAGTGCCCTCTGAGCGTAGCGCCCCCAGCCGGCGGAGTCCACGCGGCCCTTGACCCCTTGAGTGCAGCGCCCGTCGATCCGCTCAGGGGGCCGTGGAAGCACTCGCACTGACCATCGCTGATCTGGAGCTGGGGCCTGCCTTGATGGCGTGGGGTGCCCAGACGGTGCAGGAGATCCTGCCGCGCCTGTCCGGCGTGGCGACGCATGTGGCGATCAAGGGCTCAGACCCCCACCACATGCAGCTCTTCCGTAGCACCCAGCTTCTCCGGGCCGACCCCCACTCCATGCTGGACCTGCTGCCGGGTGGTGACCGCGCGCTGGTCGTCCCGGCCGAGACCCTGGCCCGGGAGCTCCCCCCCGAGCGGCCTCTGATCGTCGTCTCGGAGGACGAGGTGCTGGGGGTGCTGCTGCACGAACAGGCCCCACCGATGCGGGGTCCGGCGCCCCCTCAAACAGTCGACGCGGGCGAGGTGGCATTGCGCGAGGTCAAGCGCTCCATGGCGGAGTTCCGCCGCAAGGGCGTGCCCCTGATCATCGACGTGCGTGACTGCCGCGTCTACGGCAGCCAGGACGTGCTGATCGACGTGGTCCAGACCCTGCTCGCCGACGTTCTGGAGCACGTGGACCGCGCCAAGGGCCAGGGCGCCGCGCACGTGATGGTCACCCCCGGCCGCGCGGGCACCTGGGTCGTCGTCGAGGACCGCTGCGGACGCCTGGATGACGAGGTGCAGGCCGCCCTGGCCGATCCCGCCGCGTGGTGCGAGCACCCGACGGTCCGCTCCTTCCGACGCCTCAAGGAGCGGGTGGAGTCCATGGGCGGCTCCATGAGCGCCGTCCCGGGGCCCTTCGGGGTCCGCACCCTCGTGGCGCTGCCCGGCCCCGCCATCCAGGCCCTCATCCAGAGCTGATTGGCTTCAGGCCGCCTCCAGAGGGACGATTGTGCCCTTGTGACCAGACCCACCACCATCGCCCGCCTCTGGGCTCTGCTCGACGGCGACCTTGAGCTCGGCCCCGTGGAGCGCGCGCGGGCGCGTACCCTCCAGCTCGCCGCCGGGGTGATGATCATCGGGGTCGTCTGGAGCCTGCTCGCCATCTACATGGGCCTGCCCTTCGCGGGCCTCTTCGTCATCGGCATCAGCCTGATGGCCCTGGTCGTGGTCCGGGAGACTCGCCGCGGGCACCTGGACCGCGCCGGCCACTTGACCGTGCTGCTCGTCTTCGCCGCGACCATCAGCGCGCTCTTCATCCGTGGCGGCGTCCAGAACTCCCACCCCGCCTGGATGCTGGTCGTCCCCCTCTCCGCGTTCGCCGTGCTCCCCGGTCGCTGGGGATTCATCTGGTCGGGCATCGTCCTGGCCGTCGTGGGCGCCTTCTGGACCGGCCAGCACCTGGGCTGGATCCACGTGGAGCCCCTGGACTCCGACGCTGTCTGGCTCTTCAACATCCTGGACTTCGTCGCCATCCTGGTGGTCTCCACCTTCTTCCTGTGGAGCTTCCTGGAGGGCCGTCGTGGGGTCCTCGCCGAGCTCGATGCGCGCCAGATCGCCTTGGAGCGCGAGGTCGCCGAGCGCCAGCACGCCGAGCAGGTCGCCCTGGAGGTCGTGCGCGCCCGGGGCAGCTTCCTGGCCACCATGAGCCACGAGATCCGCACCCCCCTCAACGGTGTCCTCGGCATGGCCGACGTGCTCCTGGATGGTGACCTGGACACAGAGCAGCGGGAGTTGATGGAGATGCTCCGGGGCTCCGGCGACCTCCTCCGCCTCCTCCTCAACGACATCCTGGACCTGTCCAAGATCGACTCCGGCAAGATGGACCTGGAGAGCGTCCCCGTGGACCTCCCCGGCCTCTGCGAGCAGCTCCTGGAGGGCATCCGACCCCAAGCCCGCGAGAAGGGCCTGCAGGTCACCCTGGACATCACCCCCGACGCCCCCCGCTGGATCCGCTCCGACCCCGTCCGGCTGCGGCAGATCGTCGGCAACCTGCTCTCCAACGCCCTCAAGTTCACCGCCCACGGCAGCATCACCCTGCGCGTGCGCCCCGAGCCCCAGGGCCTGGGCATCGAGGTCCAGGACACCGGCATCGGCATGTCCGACCAGCAGCTCGCCCGCGTCTTCCGCCCCTTCACCCAGGCGGACAGCAGCACCACCCGGCGCTTCGGCGGGACCGGCCTGGGCCTGAGCATCTCCCAGCGCCTCGCCCAGCTCATGGGGGGGGAGCTGAGCGCCAGCTCGCGCGAAGGCTGGGGGTCCACCTTCCAGGTCATCCTGCCCCTTCACGCCTGCGACGCACCCTCGGTCACCGACGAGGACATCGTTGGCCTGACCGGACTCCAGGGCCTGCGGGTGCTGGTCGCCGAAGACAACGTGGTCAACCAGGTCGTCATCAGCCGCATGCTGGAGCGCCTGGACGTCGAGGTCCACCTGGCCAGCAACGGCCGGGAGGCGGTCGCCCAGTGGGAGGCCCTTCGCCCGGACCTCATCCTCATGGACTGCCGGATGCCCGAGCTGGACGGCTACGACGCCACCCGCAGCATCCGCGCCCAGGGCGGCCAGCTCCCCATCATCGCCCTGACCGCCAACAACATGGCCGGGGACCGCCAGCGCAGCCTGGAGGCCGGCATGGACGACCACCTGGGCAAGCCCATCGAGCCACAGGAGCTGACCCGCTGCCTGGCCCGCTGGAGCGTGGACAGAGCTGCCTGAATGCTGCCTGAGTCGCCGACGCCGAACCCAAGTCCCCACCCTGCGTCGCCCTGGGACCGCCTGTGGCGACTGCTGGACGCCGGTCACAGCCTGGATCCGCTCTCCCAGGCCCGCCTCCGCAGCCTCCAGCTCGCCGCCGCCACGCTGCTCGCCGGCCTGGTCTGGGGGCTCGTCAGCTTCTACGTCGGGGAGTGGCTCGCCGGGGCGCTCCTGCTGTGCGTCGGCTTGAGCGGCGTCCCCGTCGTCCTCGCGGCGCGCCGGCTGCACCTGGGCCTCGCGGGCCAGCTCATCACCACCGCCGTCATGCTTGGCTCGCTGGCCGGCGTCGTCTCACGGGGGGGCATCGAGTTCTCCGCCTCCGCCTGGCTGTTGGGCATCCCCATCTCCGCCTACAGCTTCCTGGGGCGCCGCTGGGGCGCCGTCTGGACGGGCGTGGCCATCCTGCTCTGCGGGGGGATCTGGCTGGGCCAGGACCTGGGCCTGCTGCGCTTCCCGGAGATGGACCCCGCGCTCCGCTGGCGCCTCGTCCTGCTCGACTACCTGACCCTCCCCGGGCTCATCGCCTTCGGCATGTGGACTGGCTACCAAGGCCAGACCATGGCCATGCGCCTGCTGGACCAGCGCAACGCCGCCCTGGAGATCGAGGTCGCCGAGCGCCAGGCCGCCGAGCGCCGCGCCTTGGCCTCCGTCCAGGCCCGCGAGGCCTTCCTGGCCGTCATGAGCCACGAGATCCGCACCCCCCTCAACGGCGTGCTCGGCATGACCGAGGTGCTCTTGGGTCAGGACCTGGACGCCAAGCAGGAGGACACCGCCCGCATGGTCCGCAGCTCCGGAATCGTGCTGCGTCGCCTGCTGGACGAGGTCCTGGACTACTCCAAGATCGACGCCGGCAAGCTGGAGCTGGAGGTCGTCCCCACGCAGATCGCGGAGCTCGGCCGCGAGCTCACCGAGGGCCTGCGCGGACAGGCCCAGGACAAGGGCATCCAGGTGCGGGTGGTGCTGCATGATGGCGTCCCGCTCTGGGTGAGCGCGGACCCCCTGCGCCTGCGCCAGATCCTGGGCAACCTGCTCTCCAACGCCCTCAAGTTCACCGAGCGCGGCGAGATCTGCCTGGAGATCTCCGGCCGCAGCGGCGACCTGCACCTGCAGGTCCGCGACACCGGCATCGGCATGGGCCCCGAGCAGCTCAGCCGCGTGTTCGCCCCCTTCCAGCAGGCCGACGTCAGCACGACGCGGCGCTTTGGCGGCACCGGCCTTGGCCTCGCCATCTCCAAGGAGCTCGTGGAGGCCATGGGGGGACGGGTCGAGGTGGAGTCGGAGCCTGGTCAGGGCAGCGTGTTCCACCTCTTCCTCCCCTTGGTGGCCTGCCCGCCTCCGGCGGAGATCTCCACACCGGATCCCATCGGCGAGGACACCGGTGCTCTGACCGGCCTTCGGGTCCTGGTCGCCGAAGACAACGCCGTGAACCAGCTCGTCATCCGCACCCTGCTGGAGCGCCTGGGCGTGGACACCCTGCTGGTGGAGGACGGCCAGCAGGCCGTCGCAGCCTGGGAGCGCTGGCGCCCGGATCTCATCCTGATGGACGTGCGCATGCCCGAGCTGGACGGCTACGGCGCGACCCAGGCCATTCGGGCCCGCGGGGGCACGCTGCCGGTGGTCGCGCTCACGGCCAACACGCTGGCCTCGGACCGGGCGCGCAGCCGGGAGGCCGGGATGGACGACCACCTGGGCAAGCCGGTCGAGGTGCAGGAGCTGACCCGCTGCCTGCTGCGCTGGGGCAGCAGACGGGCCGCCTGAGTCAGTCCTCGCTGGCGAGCCGTTGCTGCAGCCGGTCCAGGAGACCCGGGGGTACAGGCGGTGGGGGCGCAGTCCGGAGAGCACCCAGCAGCCCCTCCATCTGCCCCCCGAAGGCGCGACAGTTGGGGCACGCGGCCAGGTGCGCATCCGCGGCGGCCTTGAGCTCGGCGGGGAGCTCGCCGTCCAGGTATTCGCTCAGGTGGGCCAGGACCTGACCGCAGCGCAGGCCGCCCAGCTCACGCTCCTCCATCGCGCACCTCCGCGGCCAGGCGCAGGCGCGCCCGGTGGATCCGGTTCTTGGTAGCGGCCAGGGACAGGCCGAGCTGCTCGGCGACCTCGGGGTTGGTGAAGCCCTCGAGCTCGCGGAGCACCAGCACCTCGCGGTCCTGGGGGGCCAGGCGCTCCAGGGCCTCCCAGATCAGGGCCCGGTCGGGGGCGCTCTCCTGCGGCGCTCCCCAGCCTGCGGCCAGCCCCAGGGCCTGGAGGTCCTCGTGCTGGGCGGGTTCTCCGGCGCGGCGGCGGGCGTTCCGGTAGGCCGCGTGGCGGACCAGGGTGGACAGCCAGCCGCCCACCGAGCCCTGGCCGGCGTAGGAGCCGGCGTGGCGCAGAGCGTCCATGAATCCCTCCTGCAGGGCGTCTTCGGCCTCCTGCGGGGTGCGGGTCAGGCGCCGCGCGAGGCGGTACAGGCGCTCGTGATGGCGCGCCGCGAGCTGCCCCAGGGCCTGTCGGTCCCCCTCGGCGCTGGCCTGGAGCAGCTCGGCGTCCGTCACTCGGCGCCGCTCTCCGAGCCCTTGGTGTTCACGCCGATCAGGCTGTAGAGCGGGCAGCTGCCCACGATGCCCGTGACCAGGGGGATCAGGCCCAGCCAGCCAAAGGGCGTCTGGGGGCCGACGAACACCAGGGCGATGGCGGCGAGCCCGACCACAACGCGGAGGCCGCGGTCGAGGTTGCCTTCGTTCTTTGCGAGGAGCTTGTCCATGGTGGACTCCAGTCTAAGGGTTCCCACTCCAGGGGAGTCGGAACCCGAGCAGATGGATCCACCCAAGGATCACTTCTTCTTGCGCTCGCCGCGGACGACGCTGCGCATGTTGGTGGCGAGCACCTTCTTGCGCAGGCGGATGTTCTCGGGGGTGACCTCGACCAGCTCGTCGTCGGCGATGTACTCCAGGGCCTGCTCCAGGGAGAAGCGGATGGGCGGAGCCAGGATCAGCTTCTCGTCGGCGCCGGAAGAGCGCACGTTGGTGAGCTGCTTGGCCTTGGTGCCGTTGACGTTGATGTCGTTCTCGCGGCTGTTCTCGCCGATGATCATGCCCTCGTACACCTTGACCTGGGTGCCCACGAAGAGCTTGCCGCGGGGCTGCAGGTTGTAGAGCGCGTAGGCGGTGGTCTCACCCTTGCGGTCGTTGACGATCGAGCCGTTCTTGCGGGTGGGGATGTAGCCGGCGTGCTCGTCCCAGCCGTCGAACAGGGTGTTCAGGATGCCCTGGCCGCGGGTGTTGTTGAGGAAGTCACCGCGCAGGCCGATCAGGCCGCGAGCGGGGATGCGGTACTCGACGCGGACGCGGCCGGAGCCGGCCATCTTCATCTCCGTCATGCGGCCGCGGCGCAGGTTCATCTGCTCGGACACCACGCCCATGAACTCCTCGGGGAAGTCGAGCTGCGCGATCTCGTAGGGCTCGGTCTGCTTGCCGTCCTCGTCCTCCTGGATGACGACCTCGGGCTTGGACACGACCAGCTCGAAGCCCTCGCGGCGCATCTGCTCGATCAGGATGGCGAGCTGCAGCTCACCGCGGCCAAAGACCTTGTAGGCCTCGCGCTCGGGGTCCGGCTCCATGCGCAGGGCCACGTTGTGCAGCAGCTCCTTTTCCAGGCGCTCCTTGATCTGGCGGGCGGTCACCTTCTTGCCCTCGAGGCCCGAGAAGGGGCCGTCGTTGGCGGAGAAGGTCATGCCGATGGTGGGCTCGTCCACCTTGGTGCGGGGCAGGGGCTTGGGGTCGTCCACGTTGGTCAGCGTGTCGCCGATCTCCAGCTCCGCGATGCCGGCGATGGCGCAGATGTCGCCGGGGCCGACCTCGTCCACCTCGACCCGCTGCAGGCCCTGGTAGGTGTAGAGCTGGTTGATGCGGACCTTCTTCTCCTCGTGCTCGCCGATGAGCAGCAGCTCTTGGCGCTTGCGGAGGGTGCCCGCGTGGATGCGGCCGATGGCCAGGCGACCCACGTAGTTGTCGTAGTCCAGGGACAGGACCAGCATCTGCTCGATGGCGTCGGGGTCGCCGGCGCCCTCGGGCACCTCGTCCACGATCAGGTCCAGCAGGGGCTTGAGGTTGCCCTCGCTCACGTCCTGCTCCATCCCGCAGAAGCCGTCGCGGGCGCAGGCGTAGACGATGGGGAACTCGATCTGGTCGTCGTCGGCGCCCAGGTCGATGAACAGGTCGTAGACCTCGTTGACGACCTCGTCGATGCGGGCGTCGGGGCGGTCGATCTTGTTGATGCAGACCAGGATCTTGAGGTTGGCTTCCAGCGCCTTGCGGAGCACGAAGCGGGTCTGGGGCAGGGGGCCCTCGGACGCGTCGACCAGGAGCAGGGCCGCGTCCACCATCTTCATGATGCGCTCGACCTCGCCGCCGAAGTCGGCGTGCCCTGGGGTGTCGACGATGTTGATCTTCTTGCCCGCGTAGGAGATCGCGGTGTTCTTGGAGAGGATGGTGATGCCGCGCTCACGCTCCAGATCCATGGAGTCCATCACGCGGTCCGCGACCTCCTCGTGCTCGGCGAAGGTGCCGGCCTGGGCGAGGAGTCCGTCGACCAGAGTGGTCTTTCCGTGGTCGACGTGGGCGATGATGGCGATGTTGCGCAAGCTGGACATGGGTCCCTCCGGGGCGCGCCTTTCACCCGGATGAGGGCTTGGGTCAAGCAACGAGGGAGTGTTTTGTTGTCCGGAGAGGTGATCCGGGACCTGCGCTCTCGCCCTGGGGCCAGGACCGGAGTCTGGGGCTCGCTGCCGGACGCATCCGCTCTCGCGGAGGCTGTGCGTTCGGCGCGAGACCCGCCCGGTCCATGCCTGGGCCGGGCCGAGCTCTCCTCGGGAGAGCTCGCTCAGGGGGGCGTGGGGGGG
>JAZAMN010000032.1:0-89660 GCA_036229005.1 Myxococcota bacterium | reverse complement strand
GGGGGGGCGGGGGGGGGGGGGGGGGCGGGCGCCCGGGGCCCCGGCCGGGGGGGGGGGGGGCCCCCCCCGGGCCCCTGGGGGGCGGGGTGGACCCGGGGGGGGGTTGGGGCCCGGGCTCCACATTGACCGGCTCGGGGGGCGGCGGGTTCTCGGTGGGGCCGTCGGTCTTGGAGCCGCAGCCGCTGGCGACGGCCAGGGTGAGGCCGGCGCTCAGGGCGGTGATGATCTTCTTGGCCATGGGGCTCCCTGCAGCGCTCAGACTACTCGGTTTTGTCGGGCGGACACTGGATCTCGGCGCCCCCCTCTGCGACGGGGTCGTAGGGACCGGTCGGCGGGCCGCGCCGGGCGCCGTACCAGACCACGTAGCAGCGCCCGTCGGCGTCGGTGCGCAGCGCGGGTACGGGCGGGTTGGTGCGCGGGGCGTCCGGCGTGCCGTCCGGGTTGGTGGGGTTCACGGCCTGCTCCCAGGTGGGCAGCGGCGGCGGCGTCGGGACCTCGAGGGTGTCCGGCGGGGGCGGGTTCGTCGGGGGCTGCGGCTTGACGGGCTCCGGAGCCGGCGGGTTCTCGGTGGGGCCGTCGCTCTTGGGACCGCAGCCGCCGGCGACCGCCAGGGTGAGTCCGGCGCTCAGGGCGGTGATCAGCTTCTTGGACATGGGGCTCCCTTGGCGAGACCCTACCCCGAAGGGCTGCAATCCCGCAGTCACGGTCTCCCAGTTCGACCCGCCCTGGGTGCTCCCCCCGATGTGCTACAACGAGGTGGAGCTGCGCCTGGACTGACTCAGCGGTCCAGGCCGGCCTCGATGCCCAGCTCCACCTGGTGGATGGTGCCGCCGCTCTCCGCGTCCGGGACCACGACGGCCCAGTAGCTGCGGGTGGAGAGGTCCTGGCCGTCCACCACGGAGCGGGAGGCCGCGCCGGGCTGGAAGCGGGCGGTCTGGACCAGGGCGCTCTCGTCGGGGTCGGGGGTGGCCTTGGCGACGATGTGGCTGTCCTGGTCCAGGATGAGGAGCTGGTGGTTGAAGGGCACGCTGCTGGTGACCTGAACGCTCCAGCTCTCGCTGAGGTGGTCGGGGCAGTCCTTCACGCACACGGGCAGGGGGATGGCCCCGGGGACCGCGCCGGCGTGGAACAGGTCTCCGGTCCACGCGCCCACGGCGCCCCAGATGAGGGTGTCCTGGTCGTACTCGGCCACGCCGCTCATGCAGGCGTCCACGTTGGAGGACCACAGGGCGCAGCGCACGTCCACGTCCAGGGGCTGGCGCAGGTCGAAGTAGGGGTCGCAGGCGTCGGAGGTGCCGTCCCCGTCCAGGTCCCTGGGGAAGGGGTCGGCGTCTTCGGGGCAGGCGTCGCAGACGTCGCCGCGGCCGTCTTCGTCCGTGTCGGCGTTGGACTTGTCGTAGACGAAGGGGCAGGTGTCTTCGGTGTCCAGCCAGCCGTCGCCGTCATCGTCCTCGTCCTCGCAGGACCACAGGCCGTCTCCGTCCAGGTCGACGGGGTCCGGATCCCGGGTGTTGGGGCAGCGATCGTCCTGGTCCAGGATCCCGTCCCCGTCGTGGTCCGTGCAGGCGTCGCCGCGCCCGTCGCCGTTGAAGTCGGCCTGGTCCAGGTCGTAGAGGTTGGGGCAGACGTCGGGGCCGTTGTCGTAGCCGTCGCCGTCCCGGTCGTCGTCGCAGGGGTCGCCCACGCCGTCGCCGTCCAGGTCGACCTGGGACCCGTTGATATACTCCGGGCAGTTGTCCAGCTCGTTGACGATGCCGTCGCGGTCGTTGTCTTCGCAGGCATCGCCCAGGCCATCCCCGTCGCTGTCGTCGTTGGCCGCGGAGGCCAGCTCCGGGCAGAGGTCCACGTCGTCGTCGAAGCCGTCACCGTCGTCGTCCGCGTCGCACAGATCCCCCTCGCCATCGCCGTCCAGGTCCACCTGGCTGGGGTTGGCGTCCCACTCGCAGTTGTCCACGTCGTCGCCGATCCCGTCGTTGTCGGAGTCTCCCTCGTTCAGGGGGTCCAGCACGCCGTCGCAGTCGTAGTCGGGGTCGCCCACGCCCACGGCGGCGAAGGCGTTGGTGAGCTGGCAGAGCTCGTCGGCGCTCCAGCTCTGGAGCCTGGCCTCGGCGAGCATGCCCTGGCGGTAGTCCACGAAGGTGGCGTTGGAGCGTAGGCGGGAGACGTGGGTGCGGTGCATCACGCGGATCAGGCGCGTGGGGTCCACCGGGTCCACCCGCAGGTTGCTGGAGGGGTGCACGCCGCCCGCGATCAGCAGGTGGAAGGCCATGTTCAGGATGCCGCTGTTGGTGTGGACGTCGACGCTGTCCCACTTCTCCGGCTTGACGTCTTTGGAGCAGGTCGCATCGTCCGCGCACACAAAGTAGCCGCTCCAGTGCTCCGGCTGGCCCTCCAGGCTGGGATCGCCCATGTGCCGGATCCGCCCCAGCGCGCTGTCCTCGGCCATCTCGGGGTCATAGGCGCCCTCGCGGGCCCACTCCAGGAACACCCCGCGAATGTCGGCCAGGTGCTCGTCGATCGCCCCGGACTCGCCCTTGTAGACCAGCTTCGCGCTGTGCTCGTCGATCGCGTGCCCCCACTCGTGCCCCGTGATGTCCGTGGTCACCATGCCCTCCGTGAACACCGTGTGGTCACACCCCGGCGAGAACCAGGCGTTGTCGCCCTTGTCCCCCGGGTCCGAGCGCACCACCGTCTCCATCTGGGCGCCGTTGTGGTCGTAGGAGTTCCGCCAGTGCGTCTGGTCCAGGTAGGTCCACATGCGGTCGTTGTCGGCCTGGGCGTCCACCGCGTCCTGGTGCGCCCCCGAGTCGCAGCCGCTCTCCGTACACACCGTGCGGGCCGTCCAGATCCGGCTCCACGAGATCACCGGGTACCAGCACACGCTGCTGCTGCTGCCCTTGGCGTCGATGATCTGGATGTCCATCTCCTCCGCCCGCTCCCAGCGGGTGTCCAGCACGGCCCCCGTCATCGCGTCCACCGACACAAAGGCCCAGGCCTCGCCCTCCGCGTCCAGGGCGTGCACGGTCCAGGTCCACGCCATGGTGGCCGTCTTCGCCGGGGACTCCGGGTCATCGACCAGCACAAAGGACAGCCGGGCCTCGCCGGTGGGATCCAGGCTCCACCAGTCGTTCTGCTCCCACAGGGTGGCTTTGGTGAGCTCCGCAGCCTCCCACTGGGACAGAGCCGGCTCCTGTTGGTCCCCCGTGACCAGGCGATAGGACCCGGAATACTCGGTCAGTCGCCCGTCCACGACCGTGAAGCTCAGCTCCCCCTGGTCCAGCGGCAGCCCATCCAGCGCCAGCCCAAAGTGGTAGTGGCTCACGCCCGCCTCGTCCTGGACCAGGCGCAGCAGCCGGAGGGAGAGGCCCGGAGCCTCCTGGAGTCGGAAGATCACCTCCTGGCTGGCCACCCAGTCCAACACCCCGTCGACGCTGTCGTCCACCGGCGAGGACAGGGTCAGGTTGACGGGCAGCCCGTCTTCAAAGCGCACCTGCAGGGCGCCGTCGGCCTCTTCGTGGAGCGCCATCAGGGCGGCCTCGCGGGCGTCGCTCAGGGGGTCTTCTTGGGTGTCGCCGCCGCCGGGGAGCAGGGTGCAGGCCAGGCCGGAGAGCATCAGGAGCAGGGTCATTGGGTTCAACCTCCGCTCCCAAGCTCACCGGGGGGCGTCAACGGGGCGTCATCGGCCCCCGCAAGGCCCGCCCGATCGCCGCAAAGCGCGCGATCCCCCCGCCCTCTCGCAGCACCTGTCCCAGCGCGTAGGCCGTCGCCAGCCCCTGCCGCAGCGGCTGGCCCTTGTGCAGGCGCAGGTGTCCTCGCAGAGCGTGCTCCTGGGCCTGGGCCGAGTCCCGGGGCATCGTCCCGCCGCCCTGGTGCCAGCAGCGCGCCCCCGGCACCAGCACGCAGCGACCGCCCGACTGACGCACCCGCAGGCTGAGCTCCACGTCCTCCATCGCGTGGGAGAAGGCAGGATCAAAGCGCAGAGTCGCGTCCATCAGCAGGCAGGCGCCCGAGAGCGCGTCCACGTCCACGGGGCCGTCCGGCACCTGCCGGTTCTGGACCAGGCGGGCGCTCGTGGGGTTGTAGCGCAGGCCGGCGGACTCCACGCCGCGGGGGCCCACCAGCAGGGGCGCGACCAGCCGCACCTCGGGTTCGCCATCCAGCGCAGAGAGGAGCTGGGGCAGGCAGTTGTCCAGGAGGTGGGCGTCGTCGTTGAGCAGCAGCACCCAGTCCGCTCCCTCCCCCTGCAGCCGCTCCAGGCCCAGGTTGACGGCCCGCGAGAAGCCCAGCCCGCCGGGGGTGCGCAGGGCGCCGGAGAGTCCCAGACCGTGGGGGGAGTCGTCGACCACCAGCGGGTCCCAGGGCGCCACCGAGTCCAGCGCCCGCTGCAGCAGATCGTGGGCCCCGGCCGTGGGGATCAGCGCCCGCAGCTTCACGGCTCGTCCCGGGGGGCGTGGGTGGTGGACAGCTCCAGGACCAGCTCGGCGGGGAGCGCATCGGAGAACACGGGGTTGCCGGGGTACTCGGAGAAGGGCTCGCTGCGCGTGGGGCGCCCGTCGCCGTCGATGTCGTTGTAGGCGCTCAGCCAGAGCTTGTCGTCGGCGGGGAGCTGGACTTCGAAGGGCCCGGGGCCGTCGACCTTGGCGCGGCTGACCAGGGAGATGCGCTGCTTCTTCTGGGCGGCCAGGTCGCGGTGGTCCCCGTCAAAGACGTCGATGTAGAGCGGCCCGCCGCTGTATCCCTCCACCCGGATCACGCCGCGCAGGGTCACCGTCTCGCCCTCCGGGGTGGGCAGCCCGCCTTGTCCCCCGCCGCCGATCTGTCCGCCGGGGGGCGGCTCCATGGGGTCGCCGGGGGTGGGCTCGTCCGGGACGCCGGGTGCGCTTCCACCGGCCACGCCAGGGGCAGGAGCCGAGGGGATGCCGGGTGCGGGCTGGGCGGGGATCCCCACCGCTGGACCGCTGGGTCCCTTGGGCCCCTGTGGACCTCTGGGCCCCGACGAGGTGACCGTTGGCGTGACCCCAGCGGGCGCCTTCCCGCGCGCTCCGCCCTGGGCTTCGGCCTCGGCCTCGGCCTTGGCGGCTTCCAGCACAGGGTCGCCGCCGCAGGCCGCCACAATGGTCATCCACGTCCACATGGGGGTACCCTTGCAAATCTCCCTGGGAAGTATCAAGCATGGCCAAGACCACCACCGCCAGCAGCGTGATCAAGACCGCCTTCTCGCCCGCCATCCTGGGCATGGTCACCAAGGTCTACATCCCGGTGCTCTTCCCCTTCACCTTCGCGATCTCCCTGCTCGCGATCAAGCTGGATCAGCGCATCGGCTGGCCGGACTGGCTGATGCCGGATGCGCCCGTGAACTACTTCGTGGCCGGCGGCATGTTCCTGGGCGCCGTCATCGCCTGGCTGGTGATCTACGAGCAGCTCGTCAACCGCGGCGAGGGCTCGCCCGCCCCCGTGGCCGGCCGCACCCAGAAGCTGGTGGTCTCCGGCATCTACGCCTACTCGCGCAACCCCTCGGTGTGGCCCAAGCTCATCGGCGTGCTCTCCGTGGGCGTCGCGCTGGGCTCGCCCACCTTCTGCTTTGTGCTGGTGCCGATCCTGCTCTCGATCAGCCTTTGGGAGAAGCAGGCCATCCAGGAGCCCCAGTTGGTCGAGGTCTTTGGCCCCGACTACGACCTCTATCGCCAGCAGGTTCCCCTCTTTGTGCCCTGGGGCATCCTGTTCAAGTCCAAGCGCTACGACCCCGCCGCCGCCGCAAAGGGGGATGATTCCCCGGCGTCTTGACGGTAGAATGCGCAAGTTCGACCAGCCCCGGGACCTAAGTCCCAAGCGATCCCTGCCTTGAGGTTCTCATGGACATCACCCTCGTCAACCCCCCCGAGCAGCTCCGCATCTGGGCCGGCATCCCCAAGGCCATGGCCTACGGCGTCTACTGCTTCCCGCCGCTGGGGCTGCAGTACGTGCAGGCCAGCGTCGAGGCGCGCACGGGCTTCAAGGCCGAGGTCTACGATCCCGTCGTGGACGACCTGGACTTCCCCGACTTCGAGGCGGAGCTCAAGCGCTACCCCCTGGACCTGGTCGGCGTCGAGGCCTACACCCACTCCCTGCCCGACGTTCAGCAGACGATCAACATCATCCGCAAGCTGAACCCCAACGCGACCATCGTGCTGGGCGGCCCCCACGCCACGATGTTCCCGGACTACGCGATCCAGCTCAAGGGCATCGACGCCACCGTCAACGGCGACGGCGAGGACGCCTTCGTGGAGATCGTCGAGGCCTACAACCAGGGCAAGAGCTTCGAGGGCATCGAGGGTGTCTGGTTCAAGGATGGCGACGAGGTCATCAAGAACCCCGAGCGCAAGTCCTCCAAGCGCCTGGACGCCTACCCCTGGCCGGATCGCAGCCGCATCCGCTACCAGGACTACTACCTGCCGGGCACCAAGCAGCCCATGAACACCACGGCCATCACCAGCCGCGGTTGCCCCCATAGCTGCCCCTTCTGCCTGACCTACAAGAAGCAGTACCGGATCCGGGACATCGACAACATCCTGGATGAGATCGAGCACTGCCTGTCCCTGGGCATCACGGAGGTCCACTTCATCGACGACCTGTTCACCCCGAACAGCCAGTGGGTGCTCAAGTTCTGCGACGCCATCGAGCGCCGCGGCCTCAAGTTCGACTGGGGCTACAAGACCACCATCGCGGGCACCACCCGTGAGCAGATCCGCCGCTGCGCGGAGACCGGCTGCACCAAGATCCACTTCGGCGTCGAGTCCGCCAACAACGAGGGCCTGGACGCCTGGGGCAAGCACTGCGACACCGACGACGTCCACCGCGTCTTCAAGTGGTGCCGCGAAGAGGGCGTGCGCAGCGTGGCCTACATCATGCTGGCCGGCCCCCACGAGCGCTCCATGGACGAGGCCCTGGGCAACCTGGACGAGATGCTCAAGCTGGACGCCGACTACGCGGTGTTCGCCGTGTTCTCGCCCTACCCCGGCACCGACTCCTTCGAGGAGGGCGCCAAGAAGGGCCTCTGGGCTGCGGACTGCTGGGACCAGCTCATGAAGGACCCCCTCTGCGGGGTGGAAGTCCCCGCCGCCTGGGAGGAGCACCTCTCCCGCGAGGAGATCCTGGAGCTGCTCAAGATCGCCCACCGCAAGTTCTACTTCCGCCCCAAGTTCATGGCCCGCACCGCCCTGAACCTGGCGACCCCCAGCGAGTTCAAGCGCCTGGTCAATGGCGCCCTGAGCATCGTCAAGCTCGAGCTCCTGAACGGCTCCAGCCGGACGGCTCCGGTCTGATCCGTGCGGCGCGTCGCCGTGCTGCTGCCCCTGGCCCTGCTGGGGGCCATCCCCGCCGCCCAGTCCCAAGCCCGCGCCAAGACGCTGCGGGTGCGGGAGCACGCCCAGGCGGTGGTGGAGCTCTGCGAGCAGGCCCGGGAGGAGGGGCAGCCTGGGTACTTTGACCCGGTGCGCTCCCAACTCTCGGGGCTGGACAAGGACCTGGAGCGTCTGGAGGGGCTGGTCGGCCAAGTCGAGGTCGGGGTCGGCGCGCCCTGAACGCGCTGTCACACCCAGGGCGCGCTCGGCGTAGTGATGGTCCTGCTTCTGAGTCTGGCGTGCAATGAGCTGGACACCTGCGCGTTCGACACCACCGAGCTGGGCCAGGCCCAGTGGGCCGGTCAGAGCGCCGAGCAGTGGGCGGCGCCCTATGTGGGGAGCTGGGTCGTGGAGCCCGCCTGGATGGACCAGGAGCTGCGGCCCGCCACCGGGGTCGCCGAGAGCTTCCAGCTCGACCTGGCGCGCAGCGGGGAGCCGGTGGTGGTCTGGGAGCACGTCAGCGGCTCGTTGTGCGATCCGCGCGACAAGATCCGGATTCCGCTCTCCGGCTCGATCCAGTCACTGGACGGCAGCATCCAAGCCGTCCACAGCGGCGCCGAGGAGTCTTGGTACCTCGAGGTCTCCGAGGACGGTGACGCGAAGCTGTCCATCCTCGCCGAGACCGAGACCGGCAGCCTGGCGTGGAACGACACCCTGTTCGAGGGCGACCCGGAGCAAGGGCACAACTGGCGCTTCTTTGTGTCCGCGACCGAGCAGGAGGGCAGCTTCGCCCTGGACCACGTCGAGCGCACCCCCGAGCGAAACAGCGCCTCCAGCGTCTGGGGGGAGGGCCTGTGGGCATGGTGATCCTGCTGCTGGGCTGCGCGCAGTCCCCGGAGTTTGACCCGGCGGGGCTGGCGGCGCTGAGCTGTTCCTCGACGGTGGAGGCCGTTTCCTGGGATGACCAGGTGGACGGGGTGTCTTTCGGTGAGCTGAGGGACTCTGTGGTGGGCCGACAGTCCTTCCTCAACCAGACCCCCAATGAGCTCTTCACGGAGATCTCTGTGCTGCTCTCCACCAGCGAGGACACGCCGGCGCGCATCACCTGGGAGGGCGAGGGCTGCCCGGAGCCGGAATACCGGGTGCCGCTGTCGGGTCGCTGGGAGATCGCGGGGGTGGCGGCGAACTCGGATGCGCTGTGCATGCTGGACCAGGGGGCGCACCTGCAGTGCATCGGGGAGATCAAGCCCGACGAGGCGTTGGAGGCCGAGCTGCAGGCCTACGGACCGGAGGACGCCGGCTTTGTGCCTGACCCGCCGATGGTGCTGGACTGGGAGCTCGACCAGGGCACGGCCAGCGTGGAGCTGTGGCTGACCTTTGTGGAGTCCGGGGAGAGCTGGTACGACGACGAGGAGCGCCGCGTGGACGTGCTGATGTCCGACTGGGTGCATCAGGTGCAGGACTAGCGGGTGTGGCTTCTGCTCTGGGCGGGTGCGTCGACTACAACCTGTGCGCATGGGAGCAGGTGCCCTTCGCGGGGGAGAGCTGGGCGGGGCAGACGCCGGAGCAGTGGGCGGAGGCCTACCTGGGAAGCTGGACCGTCGAGCCGACCTGGACCTGGCACGAGGAGCAACCTCCGGTGGGGGTGGCCGAGGTCTTCCAGATCGACCTGTCGCGTGGCGGGCAGCCTGCGGTCGAGCAGATCAAGGAGGCCGGCTACTGCGATCAGACCCCCAAGCTGCGGGTGCTCCTGGCTGGGTCGGTGCAGTCGCTGGATGGCGGAATCCAGGCGGTACACAGCGGCTCGGAGTCGGACTGGGCAGTGGTCGTGCGGGAGGATGGGCTGGCCTGGCTGGAGCTGACCGCTCGGACCGATGCGGGGAGCCTGCGCTGGGAGGATTCGCTCTTTGAGGGGGACCCGGCCGATGGGGTCAGCTACCAGGTCTTTGTGCGCGGGGACGAGCTCGGGGGACGGCTCTCTCTCCAGCGGAGCATCCGGAACAAGGAGATCCACAAGGGCAGTGTGATCTGGGGGCCGGGTAAGTGGGCGTGGTAGTTAGCTGCTTGTGGCTCAGAGCCCCGACCCACCATAAGCTCGGTGTTCGAGCTGAGGAGGGGGGCGCATGCCGCTGTTGATTCTTCTGGTGGGCTGCGAGACCTACACCCTGCACACCGGCATGTGCGAGTGGGAGCAGGTCGCCTTCTCCGAGGACACTTGGGCGGGGCAGACTCCGGAGCAGTGGGCGGAGCCCTACCTGGGGAGCTGGACGATTGAGCCCACCTGGACCTCGGAGGACCTTCGGCCGCCCGTTGGGGTCGGCGAGTTGTTCCAGATCGACCTGGCGCTGTCCAGCGAGCCGGCGATGGTGAAGCAGATCGCCGTTGGGGGCAGTTGCGACCCCACCCCGACGCTGCGGGTCCCCGTCACCGGCTCCCTTCAATCATTGGACGGCAACATCCAGGCGGTCCACAGCGGCTCGGAGCAAGACTGGGTGGTGCAGGTACGTGAGGACGGTGAGGACGGGGTCGCGCTGCTCTCCCAGACCGAGTCGGGGAGCCTGGCCTGGAGCGGGCTCTTTGAAGGCGAGGGCGATGGGGCCAACCACCGCTTCCATCTCTGGGCCCACGATGGCGGCGGCAGCCTGGCCATGGACGTCACGCGGGAGAACTCGGCCAGGATGGTCTGGAGCGACGGAACATGGTCCTGGTAGCCCTCCTGCTCGGCTGCGCAGAGCAGCCCGCCTTCGACCCCTCCGGTCTGGCCGCGCTGAGCTGTTCCTCGACGGTGGAGTCGATGTCTTGGGATGAGCAGGTGGACGGTGTGTCTTTCGGTGAGCTGAGGGATTCGGTGGTGGGCAGACAGTCCTTCCTCAACCAAAACCCCGATGAGCTCCTCTCAGAGATCTCTGTGCTGCTCTCCACCAGCGAGGACATGCCGGCGCGGATCACCTGGGAGGGAGACGACTGCCCGGGGCCGGAGTACCGCGTGCCGCTGGCGGGTCGCTGGGACATCGAGGGGGTGGAGCCCACGAGGGATGCGGCGTGCGTGCTGGATCAGGGGGCGCACCTGCAGTGCGTCGGGGCCCTGGAGCACGACGAGGACCTGGAGGCCAAGCTGCGGGAGTACGGGCCGGAGGGGGCGGGCTTCTTTGTGAACCCGCCGCTGATCTTGGACTGGGAGGTCGACCAGGGGACCGCGGCGGCGGAGGTGTGGCTGGACTTCACGGACTTTGTGGACGACCAGGAGGCGGTGGTGGCGATGCACGATCTGGTGCACCAGCCCGACGGTAGGTGATGAGAAGTACGTTTATCTACATACACTCGAGAGTTCGCGGGATGGTACCGTCCGGTGGCGGGGATCTACGTTCACTGCTGAACTTCGGCAAATCCCCTGGGGGCATCGAATGAGCATTCTCTTCTCTTCTCTTCTCTTCTCGTGCGTGAATCACCATGAGGCCGCTGAGGTGTCTGGTGCGACCAAGCCAGACGAGTCCAGCTCAGGGTATTCGTCCAGCCTGCTCTACACAGGGCAGGAACGGATGTACGCACTGCCTGGGGCGGACCAAGGTATCGGCCAGCGTGAGAAGGTCGGTGCGCTGACCTGGGAGCACATCGGCGCTGCGCGTTTCGCAAAGGAGCCCAAGCCTTGGGACGAGCCGGTCTGGGACGATGGGCAGAGCACGCATGAGCCCTTCTACGGCATGCACAAGGTGGATGCTCAGGGGCGGCTGTGGAAGGTGGTGGACGTGGACCGGCCGCTGTTGGATAGGGGGATTGCCCAGTACGACCTGATGGCGCTTGGGGAGGAGATGGCCTTCCAGCAGGTTTCTGGTGCAGTGGACAGTGGGGAGCCGGATACGGGGGTTGAAGACGCTGTGGAGGACACCGAGGGCGGCTGGTTCGAGTTTGAGTCATTCACGCAAGTCTCATGCACGTCCTCAACAACGACAAATCATGTATGGGACCAAGGGGGGCAAGAGGATGTGATCGTGACCTCTGAGATGAACACGTACGAGACTGATCCAATCGTTGCGATCGACACGTATTGGCACGGAGGATGTAGCGGTGTTCTTGTTCGCTCAGATGTCGTGCTCTCAGCAGCCCATTGCTTTATCGACTCCACGGGGGCGTTTGCGGGCTTGCCGAGTTCGTATAAGTTCTGTACGCGTGGGAATTGGGAAGATGCAACCCCAGACTGCAGCTTGGGTAGTGGCCAATATGTCAACCCGAGCGTGAATGACGATGAACCTTCGGCCAAGCATGACTGGGTGTTGATCGAGCTAGAAGACGCTATCGGAGGGTCGGACAATAAGATGTACTTTTCCAGCGTAAGCTCAGCGACTATTCGTAGTTCGGAGCTGTACCTTGGGGGGTATCCAACCATCTGGCGTTCCGATCCTTCCTGCATCAGCAACTGGAGGGAAGAACGATCGGCTAACACCGAGTATATGGAGGGATCTCGGCTCCACTTAGCGGAGGGGGAGGCTGCTACTGTCTACACAAAGTCTCTGAGACTCAACGTTACTCATGGTAACGGCTATTCTGGTGGGCCTTATTTCTACGATCCAGGCGACGAGGGCGGCCGTCGATATGTAGTCGGTGTTCACTCGTCGAACAATCCCCCTTGGAATACTGCGGCAGGGGCGAGAGCCTCGTATTGGCGCAGCGAGTGGATCTCGGTCATCACAGATGGCCTCTGGAGCTACTAGATGTTTGTCTGGTTCGTAGCCGCCGTTGGTTGTGCCAACAACGGGATGTGTGATTGGGAACGTGTTCCTTTGGAGGACGCGGAGTGGGCTGGTCAAGAAGCAGACCAGTGGGCGGCGCCCTACCTGGGGAGCTGGACCGTCGAGCCCATCTGGACCTCGGAGGACCGTCGGCCGCCCGTTGGGGTCGGCGAGTTGTTCCAGCTTGATCTCTTCCTGTCGGATGCAGTCGCTGAGGTGGAGCGCATCGTTGAGGCTGGGAACTGTGATCCGAGCCCAAAGCTGATGGTGCCGCTGCTTGGGTCGGTACAGTCCCTGGACGGCGGAATCCAGGCCGTCTCAGCTGGTTCAGAGAGCGACTGGAGTGTCGTCGTGGAGGAGGATGGCCTCACTGAGTTGAGGCTCCAATCAAACACCGATTCAGGAAGTCTGTATTGGCACCCTGAGCTCTTCGGTGGGAGCCCAGAGGAGGGGTACAACTACCGATTTTGGGTCACCGCTGATGAGGACGCCGGTTTGGTTGATCTAGATGTCACCGTTCGAACGAAGGACGTAAACAAGGGGGGGGCGGTATGGGTAGCTGGAACATGGTCCTGGTAGCCCTCCTGCTCGGCTGCGCAGAGCAGCCCGCCTTTGACCCCTCCGGTCTGGCCGCGCTGAGCTGTTCCTCGACGGTGGAGTCGATGTCTTGGGATGACCAGGTGGACGGGGTGTCTTTCGGTGAGCTGAGGGACTCTGTGGTGGGCCGACAGTCCTTCCTCAACCAGAACCCCGATGAGCTCCTCTCAGAGATCTCTGTGCTGCTCTCCACCAGCGAGGAGATGCCGGCGCGGATCACCTGGGAGGGAGACGACTGCCCGGGGCCGGAGTACCGCGTGCCGCTGGCGGGCCGCTGGGACATCGAGGGGGTGGAGCCGACGGAGGACGCCGCGTGCGTGCTGGACCAGGGGGCGCACCTGCAGTGCATCGGGGCCCTGGAGCACGACGACGACCTGGAGGCCAGGCTGCGGGAGTACGGGCCGGAGGGGGCGGGCTTCTTTGTGAACCCGCCGCTGATCTTGGACTGGGAGGTGGACCAGGGGACCGCGGCGGCGGAGGTGTGGCTGGACTTCACGGACTTTGTGGACGACCAGGAGGCAGTGGTGGCGATGCACGATCTGGTGCACCAGCCCGACGCCCGGTGAATGAACCGCCCTCCGCCGGTGTCTACCCCCCGACGGTCGGCGGCCCCCGCCCAATGGTGGGCGGCGGAGATGGACGGTTTCTCTGTGCGGGGCCGTCGGCTGTCCTGACGCAAGCGCGGCGTTTGAGGCCGAGTCTCAGTCGGGAGCGAGCGCCAGCAGGTGCCGCCGCAGGGCGGGGCTGTCCTGGCCGGTGAGCTCCAGGCGGGCCAGGGCCTTGCGGTAGTGATCTTGGGCCTCGGAGAGGCGGCCGGACTTGCGGCAGATGTCGCCCAGCAAGGCCTGGGTGCGGGCGGCGTCGACCAGGCAGCCCAGGTCCTCGAAGCGGTCGAGGACGCGCAGCAGCATGTCCTCGCTGGCGCCAGGTTGGCCGGATTGGTGGAGCACCCGGGCGTGCTCGAGTTGTACCCGGGCAGCGAGCTCGGGCTGCACAGCCTCCTCCCTCATCCGAGCAGCGACCCCGTAGCGGCGCAGGGCCTTGTCGAACTGGCGCTCCTGGGTGAGCAGGCGGGCGGCGACGTGCTCCAGGTGGGCCTGGAACTGGGGGGAGAGCTCGGCGTCCAGGCGGGCGGCGCGGAGCAGGGCCTTGCGGGCGCCGGCGGGGAGATCGCGCTGGAGGCGGTCTTCGGCGAGCAGGGTGAGGGCGCGGACCTGGCGGTCGACGAGCTGGAGCTTGACGGCGGAGCGCAGGGCGGTGCGGAGCAGGTCTTCGGCGGAGCGGCGCTCCAGGATGCGCAGCCAGGCGGCGGAGAGGGTGGCCTCGATCTCGCGGCGCTTGAGGGCCTCGCCGGGCTCCAGGGTCTCCAGGAGCTGCCAGAGGCGCAGCAGGAGCTGGCGGGCGTTGGTGCGGGCGTGCTGGCTGAGGGCGGCGTTGAGGGCCTTCTGGAGCTCGCTGGCGGCGGCGCCGGGCAGGCCCCCGAGCTCCAGCAGGCGGGCGATGCGGTCGGGGTCGCCCTCGAGCTGGCGCAGGGCCTCGGCGCCCAGGCGGGCGTGGGCCTGGATGCGGCCGGCGGCGCGGGCGTCCTGCAGCAGACTCTCGCGCAGCATGGCGTGGACGAAGCTCCAGCCCTCTTCCGGGCCGCGCTCGCCGCTGCGGGCCAGGCGGGCCTGGAGCAGGTCTTCGACCAGGCCCTCTGAGGGGATGGCCCAGGCGCGCTCGCAGGTGGTGCGCCACAGGGTGGGGTCGACGGAGTGGCCCAGGACGGCGGCGATCTCCAGGGCGCGGCGGTCGTCCTCGGGGCGCAGCTCCAGCAGGCTGCGCAGGCGCAGGCTCCACACGTCGGAGAGGGAGTCGGGGAGCTGGTCGCGCCCCTCGGGGAGCAGGCGGTAGCCGCGCTCGGACTCCTCCAGGAGCTGCTCGTCCACCCACTCGGCGACGAGCTGGACGGCGTAGAGGGGGTTGCCCTCGGAGAGCTGGGCGAGCTCGCGGGTGAGCTCGGGGTCCATGCCCAGCAGGCGGCGGGCCAGCTCCAGGCCGTGCTGGGGGTCCAGGGGGCCGACCTCCAGGCGCAGCATCCGGGGGCCCAGGCGCTCCTGCAGGCGGGAGAGGGCGACCTTGGTGTCCATGCGCTGCTGCAGGGCCTCGGCCTGGACGGTGGCGACGACCATCAGGGGCAGCTTGAGCCCGCGGATGGCCAGGCGCTCCAGCAGGGCCAGGGCCTCGGGGGCCCACTGGGCGTCGTCGATCCACAAGATCTGCGGGCGGCGCTTGCACTCGCGCTCCAGCACGCGGCCGACCACGCCCAGGCGCTCGGGCTGGGTGTTGAGCTGGACGCGGCCCTGGCTGCGGGCGCGGCCGCGGGCGACCAGGGAGCTGAGGGCCTCGACCTCGAAGGGATCGGCGCTGCTGTGGCCCAGCAGCCACTCGACGACCCGGGCGCGCAGGGCCTCGTGGTCCTCCTCCAGGCCCAGGGACTGGATGGCGCGGCTGACCATGGGGCCGAAGCCGGTGCCCTCGTCGGCGGTGGGGCCGTGGTCGGCGCGCAGCACCCCGGCCCGTCCAGCGTCGGAGGCCGCCACGCAGAGCCACTCGGCCAGGCGGCTCTTCCCGCAGCCGGCGGGGCCCTCCAGCACGACGACCTGCAGGCCCTGGGTGCGCGCGGCCTCCAGGCTGCTCCAGAGCTGAACGCGCTGGGGCTCGCGGTCGACCAGGGGGATGGTGCGCAGGCCGTAGAGGCCCAGGCCGCCGGACTGGAGCACCGGGGTGTCGTCCTGGTCCAGGGGGCTGGGGCGGTGGGGCTCGTGCTCCGGCAGGGCCTCCAGGGCCTCGGCGGCGCAGCTGGGGCGCATCTCGGGGCGCTTCTCCAGCAGGTGGTTCAGCCAGTCCTGGAAGCCGCTGGGGACGGCGAACTGCGCGGCCAGGGGCGGGGGCGCGTCGTGCAGGTGGTAGCGGCGCATCTCCTTGATGCTGCGGGCGACGAAGGGCCCGTTGCCGGTGCAGATCCGGTAGACCAGGCAGGCCAGGGCGTACAGGTCGGTCCAGGGCCCCTGGTTGCGCACGTGGGCGCGCCACTGCTCGGGGGCCATGTAGTGCGGTGTGCCCAGCAGGCGGCGCACGTCGCGCTCGGGGTGGATCTTCACGGCCAGCCCGAAGTCCGCCAGCTTGAGGCCCGGCCGCAGGTCCTCGGGGGAGCAGAAGAGGACGTTGGCGGGCTTGAGATCGCGGTGGATCACCCCCCGGGCGTGTGCGTGGCCCAGAGCGGAGAGCAGGGGCTCGATGAGCGCGAGGAGCTGCTCGTAGGTCCGGGGCGGGGGCCGATCGGCCAGGGTCCCGCCGCTGGCCCACTCCATCACCAGGTAGGGGCAGCCGGAGGCGAGCTCCCCGCCGCTGGCGAGCTCCTCGTCCAGGCCCAGAGTGCCTTGATCGAAGACCGTCGCGATGTGGGGGTGGTGGAGGGCGGCCATCGCGCGCACCTCGTTCCGGAAGCCCTGCGCGGCGCGCTCCTTGAGGGCCAGCTCGGCCTTGAGGACCTTGACCGCGACGGGCAGGCCGCTGTCGACATGGGTGCCCGACCAGACGTCGCCGTTGGCGCCCCCGGACACCTTCTGGTCCAGGGCAAAGGGTCCGAGGGTCAAGGCGGGCATTGGCGGAGTCTACTCCCGGCGGCGGCGCAGGGTGGCCAGGGCCCCCAGGCCCAGCAGCCAGACCCAGGACACCGAGCCGGCGCGGCCGCTGCAGCCCGCGCAGCCCGACCCCTCGCCCAGGCCGGTGTCGCCGGTGTCCTGGGGGTCCAGGGCCAGGAGCAGGGCCTCGATGTCGACGATGCCGTAGCCGTAGGTGGGGTGGTGGCCGGTCTCGGGGTCGTGGGTGACCTTGTCGGAGGGCCGGGCGGTGGAGATCAGCAGCTCGTGCAGCTCGTCGGCGGAGAGCTCGGGGTGCTCGGCCAACACCCAGGCGGCGATGCCGGAGATCACCGGGGCGGCGGCCGAGGTGCCGCCGAAGTTGGAGGTGGTGCCGCCGCCGGCCGCGATGGTCACGGTGGCGCTGGGGGCGGCGATGTCCACGGAGTCGCCCACGTTGGTGTAGTTGGTGGGGAAGCCGTAGCTGTCGGTGGCGCTGACGCAGAGCACCGTGGGCAGGGCCTGGAGCTCGTCGTCCTGGATCTCGCGGTCGTCGTTGCCGGCGGCGAACACCACCAGGGAGCCCAGGCCGCCGCGGGTCTCGGTGGCCGCGCGCTCGATGACCAGGGCCAGGGTCTCGGGCACCGGGATGGACTCGGTGTAGCCCCAGGAGTTGTTGATCACCGCGGCGTCCTGCGCGATGGCGTGCTCGAAGGCCGCGATGTCGCGGCTGAGGGCGCCGCTGCCTTCGCCCAGCATCTTGATGGGGATCAGGGTGCACTCGGCGCAGAGGCCCACCATGTCCGTGCCGTTGTTGGCGCGGGCGGCGATGATCCCGGAGACCGAGGTGCCGTGGCTGTCGCAGATCCCCGTGGCGGTGCCGTAGCAGTACTCGCCGTCGTTGGGGCTGGGGTCCTCGTCGTCACCGAAGGCGTCGTATGGAGCGGTCCAGGCGCCCTCCAGGTCGGCGTGGTGGATCTCGATGGCCGAGTCGATCACGGCCACCTTGAGCGCGGGGTCGCCCAGGGAGCGCTCAAAGAGCAGCTCGGCGTCCAGGCGCTCCAGGTACCACTGGCTGTCGTAGACGGGGTCGTCAAAGGACACGCTGGTGCTCACGCGGGGGAGCAGCAGGTCGGGCAGGGCGCTGGCGACGCCGGGCTGCGCGGCCAGGTCTTCGGACAGGCTCAGTGCGTCCTCGCCGGGGCCAACCGGTATCAGGAAGCTGCGGCCGCCCAGGGATTCGGCGCGGTGGGCCCAGGGCTCAGGGAGCTGCGCGTCCTCCTCCATCACGACGACGGCCGCGCTCCGGGCGGTTAGGGTGTGCCCTTCGAACCGCAACTTGAGCTGTCCGGACTCGGTCCATCCCGCGCGGGTGGGGGCCTGGTCCAGGGACAGGGGAGCGGCGAGAGAAGCTTGAACGAGAAGGATGGACAGCGATGGCATTGCACTCCCTTACCCTTTTTGGCGCCCTGCTCGCGACCTTGGGTTGCACCAAGGATGCGGCGGAAGACAGCGCGGACACGGCGACCGGCCCCGAGGCGGTCTGCACCGAGCTGGCTGAGGTCGAGTGCGTGGACGAGCTGATCCTGGGCCTGGGCCTGCAGGACACCGAGTCGGACGGCGAGATCTCCACCGTCACCGACGGCGACGACTTCGTGTCCACGATCGACGCGACCGCCGGCGGCTACGAGGCCAGCTCCAAGAACCCCTGGGTCTACGTGCGCTTCACCGCGGACGGCCTGGAGAAGGTGGTCATCGACGACGAAGAGGCGCTGGAGTCGATGGAGTGGCACATGGCGCTGCACCGCTTCAAGATCCGCATCAACTCGGGCAGCTCCGGCCCAAGCTGCGTGGGCGCCGCGCCCCTGCTGGAGACCGCCTACGCCGACATCACCGAGCCCGGCGACCCGACCTACTACTACGACGAGTACATGGACGGGAGCTGCGAGGTGATCTACGACTCCTCCGGCCTGCCCGGCAGCCCCCAGCTCGCGATGGGCTCCTGGTGGTCCTACGAGTCCTGCGTGAAGACCACGGGCAACCCCTTCATCATCCAGCTCGAGGACGGCCACGTGCTCAAGCTGGTGGTCGAGGCCTACTACGAGAGCGGCCAGGAGGCCTGCAACGAGAGCGGCACCGCGGGCACGAACTCGGCGATCTTCACGATGCGCTGGCAGATGCTGGAGTAGGCCATGTGGTTGCTGCTGCTTCCGGTCGCCCAGGCCGCGCGCCCCACCTCGGGCAGCGGGCTGTGGGCCTTCGACAGCTCCGATGTCATCGAGCAATATGACAGCGAGGGAGGTCGGGTTCGGGTGACCTGGAGCAGCTCTGGGCCCAACGAAGCGGCATCTCGGGACACGGACGGGGACGGGATCCCTGACATCGTCGAGGACACCGCGGAGATCGCCGAAGAGGCGCTGGTGCTCTTCGAGGAGCTGGGCTTCCGCCCCCCCGTGCCCGAGGCCGACTTTGGGGTGGAGCACCTGGGGGGCTCGCCGGCGTTCGACTTCTACCTGGTGGACTTTGGCGGCGGCGCGGATGGGACCTTCCAGGTGGACGCCTGCTCACAGGTGCCGGCGCACTGTGCGGGGCACATGATCGTGGAGAACGACTTCGCGGGCAGCGGCTACAGCTCGGTGCGGCAGGGCCTGGAGGTCGTGGTGCCCCACGAGCTCTTCCACGGGGTGCAGGCGGCGTATGAGGCCGAGCTCCCGGTGTGGATGTCCGAGGGCACGGCGACCTGGGCCGAGCTGCAGTGGGACCCTGCGTCCAGCGACTACATGCGGCTGGCGGACGGCTACCTGGACGACACCCAGCGGCCCATCTTCCAGGCGCCCACCGGGCCGGCGTCGGCGTGGTCCTACGGGACGGCGCTGTGGTTCGACCACGTGGGCACGGTGCAGGAGGACGCGCTCTGGGTGGAGGAGCTGCTCACCGACATGGAGCGCCCCAGCGCGGACCCCCTGGACGAGGTGGAGGTCATGCTCGCGCTCTTTGACGCGCGCGGCTGGGAGATCGCGCCTCTGTGGCAGAGCTTCTCGCAGTGGAACCTGGCCACCGACTCCCGCTCCGGCGCGCTGGAGGGCTACGGATACGCCAAGCGCATCGGCCCCATCGAGGCCGAGGGCGAGGGCGAGATGGTGGACGACGACCACCGCTTCCAGCCCCTGGCGACCACCTACTGGCGCATCGACCACGGCGGCGGCGAGCTGGCCTTCGCGATCGAAGCGTCCACGCCGGAGCTGGTGTTCGGCCTGCACTCTGTGGCCGACGGCGCCGAGGACGGCCCGGTCGACGAGGTCCTGATGACCTGGCGGGGGGACTCGCAGTCCCTGGGGGAGCTGCCCGCGGGTGGCTACTGGCTCTGGGGCGCGCAGGACGCGCTGAACGACGGCTCGATCAAGGTGCGCGTCTGCCTGGGCACCCCGGACCAGGTCGCCGACTGCGAACTGGTGGACACCGGCGACACGGGCGACACCGGGATCTCCGAGGACCCGGGCGGCTGCGGTGGCTGCGCTGGCGGCGGCGGTCTGGGCGGGCTGTGGGTGCTGGCGCTGGGTGGGGTGTTGCTGCGGCGGAGGCGTTAGACTGTCAGGGGAGGCCCCTTGCTGCGGCTCAAGTGCGTTGAGATCAAGAAGTATCAGAGCCTTGAGCCCACGTCGCTGGAGTTCGGGGACGGACCTGTCTTTCTGCTGGGCAAGAACGGCACGGGAAAGAGCACCCTGCTGGAGCTGCTTCGGCGGCTGACGGCCCTGGACTTCGCGCCTTTCAAGGCAGGGAGGGAGGCGGTTGATGTTCGGTGGGAGTTGGTTCTTTCCCTGAGAGGCATGGAGCAGGTTTGGAGCTTCGAGTTCTTCTATCAGCCGGGGGAGAAGGAGAGCTGGCGTTTGAGCGCCCAGAACGGCCAACGGAAGGACACGGGAGCGCTTGGTTGGGAGCTCCAGTCCCGGACCAAGCCGACGACTTGGGGCTGGAAGCTTGATGACACTCTCCCGCTTCCCAGTGTCTTTGACCCGGGGTTCTTCACGGTCTTGACCTACGCCATGGGGAACCAAGGCGAGAGCAGTGCGGCGTTGCTGGAACGGTTGGTTCGAATCGTAGGCAGCCGCCCAATGGACGAGGCACTGGGGATCTACGACGCGGTATTCGGCTCAAACAGCTTCGCCTCCGTGGTCGTAGACAAGAACGCGTCGGAGTCCAGCTGGGTGATGCCTCTCTTGGTGCTGCGTGCCCTCAATGAGGAAGACCCAGCCTTGGTGTCGGGAGAAGCGGCACCCCTTTGGCTGGACAAGGCCGCTGAGACCCTGGAAGCCGAGAAGATCATCCTCAAGCTTCGCAGGGAGTCTCGCTCCCCTGACGGTGGTAGCTGGCGGGGCGTTGACGCCGAAGTGGTGTGGCCCGGGGGCTACGCTCACGCCCACACCCAGCTCTCCTTCGGTCAGCGACGGGTCCTGGCGTTCTTCTGGTACATGAGCCTGACGGACGGAGTCCCGGTGTTCACAGATGAACTCACAAATGGACTCCACGCAGACTGGGTGCAGGACATCGTGGACTACCTGGATGGTGTTCAGGCATTCCACGCCGTTCAGAATCCCCTGCTGCCAGACTTTGTTGGACTGGCAAAGAGGCAGGACACGAAAGGCTCCTTCCTGTTCTGCCGGGTCGGGATGCACGAGGGGCGGAGACGGTGGACTTGGCGCAACCCCACGGAGGAAGAAGCCGGTGACGTCTGGGACGCCTGGGACGTCGGAATCCAGAACCTCAGCGAGGTGCTGAGAAGTAGAGGCCGCTTCGTCCTCTACAGCGAAGACAAGCCCAAGTCGGCGGGGGCGAGCCGGAACCTGGCCAAGCGGGCGATGCAGTGCCTTGAGCCGAATCTTCGGACCCACGAGATCGGCGGTGAGTCGAGTCAGGACAAGCAAGTGGTGAGGGCTTGTGAAGCGCAGGCCTGGAGGGGGAAGCGGGCGGGTGCTGTCCGCAAGGCGCTTCTACGGGACTTGAAGACCCGCATCGCAACAGGGCAATGGGTGGTGTTCCACCTGGATGCGGACGTTCCTTGGGGTGGCTTGCCGCCCGTGCTTGATGTTGTTGAGAAGCAGCTCTTCGCAAAGCTGGAGCCGAGGGAGCGCGCAAAGGTTCTCCTGATGGTGCCGCACTACAGCTTGGAGGCCTGGCTCTACTTGAACAAAAAGGCGGTCGCGGAGCTCGCTGCCCGTCAGCCGACCGCGAAGCTGGCGTTGGTTTGGCTGGAAGAGAACGCGGACCCGAAGGGTGGACTGGACCACCTCCTCAAGCCAAAGGACCGATGCCCCATCCACGACAAATACAACGATCTCCTGAGCGAGCGGTGGCCATGGAGGCAGGCCGCGTCAAAGAGCCCTTCCTGGGGCGCGCTACTTGAGGCCTGGGGCGCGAACGATACGCTGATGGCTCAGCTTGCCGAGCTGAGCCCCTAGAGCAGCTCCCGCATCCACCCCGCGAGCACCGCCGGCGACGTCCCGTGGGGCACCACGCGCACCATCTGGCCCTGCTTGTCGACCAGGTAGCTGCTGGTGCTGTGGTCCACGGTGTACTCCATGGCGCCGTCGCCCACGCGGCTCTCGGCGAAGGCCACGCCCCAGTCGGCGGCCATCTCGGAGATGGCGGCGGGCTCGGCGGTGCCGGCGACAAAGCGGGGGTTGAAGTAGCGGGCGTAGTCCCCCAGCAGCGCGGGTGTGTCCCGCTTGGGGTCGACGCTCACGAACATCGCCGTGACCTGGGTGGCCTGCTCGGGCGGTAGCTCCTCGACTGCGGCCGCGGTGGTCGCCAGAGTGGTGGGGCAGATGTCGGGGCAAGCGGTGTACCCAAAGTAGACGAGCACCACCTGACCTCTGAGATCCGAGAGCCGCAGAGGCCCCTGGTCGCTGTCCACGTAGAGCTCGCCGTAGGTGGCGTTCTCGGCGGGGTCGACCATCGCGGGGCGCTCGGGGGGCGCGCTCCGGGTCCACAGGGTCACGCCGCCGCCCAGGAGGAGGCCCAGGGGGATCAGGATCTGCAGGGTCTTGGCGACCGGGCTGGCCATCTCAGCGCACGCTCCAGAAGGTGAATCCTGCCACGCGGTCGTCCAGGATCACGTCGGCCCGCCACTGCATGCGCTCGGTGCTGCAGGCGGGCAGGTGGCCGGTGGCGCTCCACAGGTCGTGGTCGGCGTTCAGGGGCAGCTTGACCAGGCCCATGGGCATGTCGGCGCCCTGGAGCTCGACGCTCTGCGGTTGGGCGCGGCCCTCGACCTGGACGGTGAGGGTGAGGGGGTCCTGGTGGCGCAGGCTCTGGGGGCTGACGCGGAGCACGACCTCCTGGCCGTCGGGGAAGGTGGCGGTGCACGCGCCGCTGCCCAGGTCGCACTCCGGAGGCATCGCGGCGTAGGGGTTGACCCGCTGGCGGAAGCGCGAGACCAGGTCCGGGAAGGCCACCAGGCTCAGGCCCAGCAAGGCCACCGCGGCCCACAGGCTGTACTTGAGGACCTCGAACGCGGACCAGGTGTCCGGGGGGCTGGCGGGGGCCTGGCTAATGGCCGACCTCGATCTTGCGGACGGGGATGATCACCTCGACGCTGGAGCCATCCGCCAGCTCCAGGCGCACCGGGACCTGCTGGCCCTCGCTCAAGGGTGCCTTCAGGCCGATGAACATGACGTGAAGCCCGCCGGGCTCCAGCACCACGGGTTCGCCGCTGGGAAGGGAGATCTCGGGCACCTGCCGCATGCGCATCACGCCGCCCTCGCTCACGTGGGTGTGCAGCTCCACCGCCCGGCTGATGTCCGCGTGGGCCGCCACCAGAGCGCTGTCCGGGCCGGGGTTCTTGAGGGTCATGAAGGCGCCGGTGTTGGGCGCGCCGGGGGGCATCATGCGGATCCGCGGCTCCTGGACCACCAGCTCCTGGGCCAGGCCGGGGGCGGTCTTGTCCTGGGCGGGCTCCAAGGCAGAGGCCTCCGGCGCGGCCTGGGGGGCGTCTCCGCAGGCGGTCAGCAGGGAGAGGAGCAAGAGCATGGTGGCCTCACAGGGGTTCTGCACCCCTCTAATCGGGCGCTTTCGCACACGTCGCAGCGACACATGGTCGCAGGCGAGGTCACCAGGGCGCTGACTCCCAGCGCGGGATCACAACTCGGGATCACAAGTTCGGGATCACAGCGCGGGGCCGACCTCGCCGTAGCCCAGCATCTGACCGGGGCGCGCTCCGGGGGCGGAGACCAGGGCCTTGTCGTGGATCCAGGCGCTGCCGCCGCCCACGCACTGGACCTGCACGAGCTGCAGGGTCTCGCCCTTGGCGGGCAGCTCCTCGAAGTCCTGGGAGGCGACCATGGGACAGGTGGCCTCGAAGATGGGGCCTTGGCCCACCTGCATGCGGCAGTAGCCCTCGGCCAGGTAGGTGAGGACGCTGATCTCGGTGCCCACGGCCAGCTCGCCTCCGGCCCCGTTCCCGGCGATCTCGGAGCTGTGGGTCTGGGTGACCTTGTAGCGGGCGATGGGCTGCACGGTGGCGAAGCCGGTGACGGCCGCGTTGTCCCTCCACCAGGGGTGGACGACGCCGGCGGGCACCTCGCAGCGCACGATGGCGTCGGCCACGCAGGGGTGGGTGCGGCCCTGGAGGGTGACGGGGGCGCCGAGATCGATCACGGGCTCGGGGTACTCGCCCACCCAGAAGGCCACGGCGCCGCGTCCGTCGGGGCACATGGCGGGGGCCTCGCCGGCGGGGGGGAACTCGGGGAGGGAGACGGGGGGGCCCAGCTCGGGGGCGGGCTTCTCGGCCGGGGCGTCCTCGGTGGGGGGCGCCACGACGGCGTCGACCTTGGGGGTCTCGGGGGCGGGCTTGTGGCAGGCGATCAGGAGCAGGAGCATGGGGAACCTCGGCGTTGGCCGGAGGTTAGCCCGTCGCTCAGCCCAGCCCCAGCAGCTCGGTGAGAGACTGGGCGCGCACGCCCTGCTCCAGGGCCACGCGGTCGCAGCAGAGCTCGCCCTCGAACACCTGGGTCGCGGCGATCAGCTCGGGGGCGCGCTGCACCGCCTGGCGCATCCCGCGGCCCAGGGCCTGACACAGGGGGGTGATGCCGATGGACAGCGACTCGGAGGCCGAGCGGGCCACCAGGCTGGGCAGGTTGGGGATGCACAGGTGGCGCACGCCCTCGGCCTCGTAGACGGGCTCATCCACGCTGGAGGGGCGCGAGGTCTCGGCGCAGCCGCCCTCGTCGATGCTCAGATCCACCAGCAGGTTGCCGGGGCTCATGCTGCGCACCAGGTTGCGGGTGAGCACCTTGGGTGTGGGCAGCCCGCGGCGGGCCACGGCGCCGATCACCACGTCCGCCCAGCCCATGTACTTGGCCAGGTTCCAGCGGGTCGCGCCCACGGTCACCACGCCGCGCAGGCGCTCGTGAAGCTCCATCAGGCGGCCGGGGTCCACCTCGAGGATGGCGACCTCGGCGCCCATGGCCTGGGCAGCCTGGGCCGCCGCCAGCCCGGCCTGACCGCCGCCGACCACGCAGATGCGGACGGGGGGCACGCCGGGGCTGCCGCTGATGAGCTGCCCGGGGCCGCCGCCCAGTCGGGTCAGGTGGTGCTGCACCATGGTGATGGCCAGGCGACCGCCGATCGCGGACAGGGGGTCCATCACCGGGCGGCGCCCGTTGCGCTCGATCAGCTCCAGGGCGACGCCAGTGGAGCCCGAGCCGGTCAGGCGCTGCAGCAGCCCGTGGGGATCCCCCGCCAGATGCATGAAGCAGAGCAGGGTGCTGTCGGGTGTGATCAGGTCCAGCTCGTCGGGGCGGGGGGCGCGCACCTTGACCAGCACCTCGCCGGCGCGGGCCGCCTCGAAGGCCGAGAAGGCGATCTGGGCGCCCACGGCCTTGTAGTCGTCGTCCGAGAAGCCGGCGGCCTCTCCGGCGCCGCTCTCCACGACCACGTCGTGATCATCCTCGACCAGCACGCGCACGCCGACGGGGGTCAGAGCGACCCGCGCCTCGTTGTCGGCGCGCTCACGGATAAGCGAGAACTCCATTGCGCTCTCCTGGTGGCTGTCAGGCCTCACAGAATGCGTAGTGCAGTTGATGGGACCCCGCACGTCCCAAGGCACTTCCCCTGAAATCGCTTAGACTGCGCCCAGTGTCCGCGACCACTCTCTACTGCAGCCGCTGCCTCACCACCTTCACCACCGACGGGGAGAGCTGCCCGAACCTGGGCTGCCGGCGACCCCGGCCGGCTGGGGGGTGGGGGCGTCTGCTTGAAGAGGGCGCGGTGCTGGATCGCCACTACCGGGTGCTCAAGCGCCTGGCGATCGGCGGCGCCGGGGTCACCTACCTGGCCCAGGAGCTGGGCGATCAGGATGACCTCGTCGGGGACAAGCTGGCCATCAAGGTGCTGTACGCCCAGCGGGACCAGGGGTCGTACCTGCAGCGCCTGAGCACCGAGGCGCAGATCCTCCTCCAGCTCAACCACCCGCACATCGTCGATATCCGGGGCTTCGTCCAGCGCGCCGGGCACAGCCCCTACCTGGTCACCCGCTTCGAGTCCGGCGGCTCCCTGCTGGACCACCTGCGGCGGGTGGGGGCCATGGATCTGGACGAGATCGTGGCCATGGGCGTGTCGCTGTGCAGTGCCCTGGCGCAGGCACACAAGCAGGGCGTGATCCACCGGGACCTCAAGCCCGAGAACATCCTGCTCACGCACCAGCCCGGCCGGGGTGAGGTCCCCAACATCAAGCTCACCGACTTCGGCATCGCCAAGGTGCACGGCGGGCTGACCACGAACCTGACCCGGGTGGGCGCGTTCGTGGGGACCCCGCAGTTCGCCGCCCCCGAGCAGTTCCAGGGCATGCCCCTGTCCCCCTCGGCCGACGTGTACTCCGTGGGCGCGGTGCTGCTCTTCTGCCGCACGCTGCGGCCGGTGCTGGGCGAGATCGACATGGCCCACCCGGACCGCATGTACACCCAGCTCATGGAGGGCCTGCCGCCGGCGCTGGGGGGAGAGGGTGCCGATCCGCAGATCACCGGGTTCAACACCTTCTTGCGGGCGACGATGGCCCCCAACCCCGCTCAGCGGGTGAGCATCGACGAGGCCATGGCGATGCTGGGCGACCTGGTCGCCGGGCGTCCGGTGCACGCGCCCGCAGATCTGGGCCGCAGCAGCCGGACGGTGGTCCCCGACGCCCTGGCCGCCCTGGAGACGGACGAGAGCCTGCACGGCGCGCCCTCCGGCGATGACACCTTCGAGGGCATCCTGTCCCAGGACGGGGGCAAGACCAAGGTGGGCACGGCCGCGCACCCCCAGACGGCCCGCCAGACCGACGCGCAGGGGAGCGGCCTGACCGAGCTGGACTCCGAGCCGCCGCCCGAGCCCACGCCCCCGGCGCCCGCGGAGGCCTCGGGGGGCTCCGGCCGCTCGCGCTGGGTCGCGGGGCTGCTGGCCTTCCTGCTGGTGATCCTCTGCGGCGGCGGCGTGCCCGTGGCCGCCTGGTGGGAGTCGCCGTCGAACATCCCGGGGGTGGTCTGGGACCTGTTCCCCCCGCCCCAGGCGCTGGCCAGCGACAGCAAGCACGCGGCCGAGCTGCGGCAGAGCCTGGTGGCCAACCGGCCGCGCATGACCGCGGGTTGCAAGGGCTCGGGGCTGGTGCGCTTCAACCTGACGCTCGAGGGCAACGGCAAGGTGCGGCGCATCACCGAGCTCGAGTCTACCGACCCGACCCTGGCGCGCTGCGTCGCCAAGAACACCCTGGAGCTGCAGTTCGACCGCAGAGCACCTCGGGCGGGGATCCTGGCGGTGGAGCTGGAGATCTGAGACCGGGGCCAGAGCGGTGGGCCCAGATCCGGCGGCCGCCTCAGAGCTCCTCCTCCTCCTCAACCGGCGCCAGAGCGCGCTCGACCGCGAGGGTCCAGGGGTGCACCTTCATGGCGACGCGGTCCCCCGGGGCCAGGTTGCGCTGGATGCGGCGCAGGGCCTCCTGGACGCGCAGCCAGAGGGGGCGGGCCTCGGCGGGGTTGTGGCGGCCGACGTGCTCGGCGCGGGCGACCATCCAGCTCACCTTCATCAGGGTGGCGGGCTCGGACTCCAGCCAGCGGCGCACCGGGGCGAAGGACTCCTGGGGGTTCTCGTGCAGGCAGCGGGCGCGGGCGGCGCAGGCCTCGGCCAGCAGGGGGACGTTGCGCTCCTGGGCCAGGTCGTTGATGGCGGCGTCCAGCAGGTTCCGGCCGCCGCGGCGATCTCCGGTGACGACCAGGGCCTCGCCGAGCTGGGCGGAGAGGAGGGGGGTGAGCACGCGGATGCCGGAGCTCTCACAGACGCGCACCATGGGCTCCAGCAGCTCCACGGCCTGGCCGGGCTCGTTCGAGGCCATCGAGATGCGCGCGCGGACGCTGGCCACCCCGGCCTGCAGGTGCAGGTGGCGGCCCGCGATGAGCACGCCGTCGACCATGGCCAGGCGCTCGCGGGCGCGGCCCAGGCGCAGCAGCTCGACCTCGACCTCGGCCAGGTTGATGGCCAGGAAGGCGTAACGCTCGGGGTCGCCGGACTGGTGGGCGCCCTTGAGCTCGGGCTCCAGCAGGCCGATGGCCTCGGAGAAGGCGGCGCGGTGGCGCAGGATCTCGCTGAGGTTGCCCAGGGCGTGCCACAGCCCGTAGCGATCGCCGGCGACCTCGTACAGGTGGACGGCCTCGCGCAGGTCGTGCTCGGAGTCGCGCAGGCGGCCGGCGCCCAGGTCCGCGACGGCGCGGGCGACCAGGCTGCGGGCCAGCTCGCGCTCACCACCGGGGAGGCGGGCGGCGCTCAGGGACTCCTCGAACCAGCGCTCGGCGTCGTTGAAGCGGCCCCGGAACCACTGGAGGCTGCCCAGATCCCGGGACACGCGGGCGCGCAGGACGGGCGAGGAGGTGCCCGCCAGGGTGCTGTGGGCGCGGAGGAGGGACTCGCGGCCCTCGGACAGGCGGCCCTGGTCCACCAAGGCCTTGGCGATGTGCAGGGACACCTCGGCGCTGAGCTCCGGGTCCGAGGTCAGGTCGATGGCCCGGGCGAAGTGCTTGCGCACCCGCGGGTCGCCGGGGTGCTGCCCGTGCACGCTGCGGCCCAGCAGCAGGTAGAAGCGGGCGAGCTCCTGGAGGCCGACGCCGTGGGCGCGATCCACGACCTTGGCGACCGCCTCCAGCACCGGGAGGGTCTCCGAGAAGCGGGCGTGCTCGACCAGCAGGGGGGCCCACTCCAGGGCGTCCCGGACCGCGCCATCGGCGTTGCCTGCGGCGGCCAGCAGCGTGATCTTGTTGGCGCTGGGGGGGGCGTCGGCCAGCACCTCGGCCAGGCGACGGCGCAGCAGGTTGCGGCGGCTGGGGCGCACGCGCTCCAGGACCAGGTCCCGCGCCATCGACAGGTTGAAGCTCCACTCTTCGTGCTTGCCCTCCTGCTGGCAGCGCAGGACGTGGGCGGTGGTGAGCTGGTCCAGGGTGGCCTGGGTCAGGTCCGGCGCCTGGTCCAGCGCGAAGGCCAGAGGCTCCAGGGCGGAGCGGCCTCCGGCGACCGCGAGGGCCTCCAGCACGCGGGTCTCGTCCCGCCCCAGGCTGTCCAGGCGGAAGGTCACCGCCTCGCGGGCGGAGCTGGGGATGTGGATGGCCTGCTCGGGATCGTGCACCCAGGTGAGCGTGCCGCCGGTGTGGAAGGGCTTGAGGCTGCCCTTCTCGACCAGGGCGCGGACGACCTCCTCGACGAAGCCGGGGAGCCCGCCGGTGGCCTCGTGCAGGGCCTGCGTGAGCTGGGGGGAGGGCTCGGTGCCGCCCAGCATCTGCAGGAGCATGCGGCCCACCTGCTCCTGGGAGAGGGGGCCCATGACCAGGCGGTAGGCGCTGGCGAAGCGGGCCCGGATGTTGCCGCCGGGCAGGTCCGAGTGCTCGTTGACGCTGGCCAGGATGTGCAGGGGCAGGCCGCTCTCCCGGGCGCGGGCGCGGATCTGCGAGAGCACCTCCAGGGCGACGGGGGAGGCCCGGTGGGCCTTGGCCAGGGACAGCACCAGCGGGGCCTCGTCTTCGGCCTGCCGCGCCGCGAGGATGTCGTGGAGCTGAGCGGCCAGAGCGGTGAGGTCGGCACCCGGAGGCACCGGCCCACCCTCCAGACTCTCCAGGGCGGCGCTGGCGTCGCTCAGGGCCATGCGTCCCCGGGGCGGCAGGGTGGTCCAGGCCGCGGCGACCTGCTCTCCCAGGGCCCCCAGTCCGGGCTGTCCCATGAACACACCGTCGAACACGCGCCAGCCGCGGGTGCGGGCCAGGGCGACCACCGCGCGCAGGGTGTGGCGCCGACCCGAGCCGCGGGGGCCCACCACCAGCAGCGCCTCTCCGGGGCCCGCCGAGTCCAGCCAGGTCCGGGCGTTGGTCAGCTCGCGCTCGCGCCCCACCAGCTTGGGGCGGTTGAGGTGCACGGCGCCGCTGTCTTCGGGGCGGCGGGAGCGGCCGCGGATCAGGTTGGCGACCTCTTCGGCGGACTGGGGGCGGTCCCCGGGCTCCTTGGCGAGCATCCGGAGGATCAGCTCCTCCACGGGCTCGGGCAGGGCGGGGACGAGCTGCCGCGGGGGGCGCGGGGTGGCGTCCAGGTGCTTGCGGGCCAGGCGGTGCGGGGTGTCGGCCTCGAAGACCCGGCGGCCAGTGCACAGGCGGTAGAGCAGCGCGCCCAGGGAGTAGATGTCGGAGCGGGCGTCCACCCCGGAGCCGGTGATCTGCTCGGGGCTGGCGTAGGCGAAGGTGCCCACGAACTCGCCGGCCCGTGTGATGGCGTCCCCGGCGGTGGCGATGTGGGCCGTGCCGAAGTCCAGCAGCTTGACGCGCCCGTCGGAGAGCACCAGCACGTTGGCCGACTTGAGGTCGCGGTGCACGATCCCGCGGGCGTGCAGGTAGGCCAGCGCGTCGGCCACCAGGGCGGTGATGCGCAGGACCTCGCGGGTGCGGCGGGGGCGTCCGGGGCGACCGACGCTCTTGGCGTAGGCCTGCACGGGCTGCCCATCCAGCAGCTCCATGGTCAGAAAGGGCGAGCCTTCGTGGGAGCCGTAGCGGTACACCCGGACGATGTTGGGGTGGTCCAGGCGGGTGAGGGCGCGGAACTCCCGGGCGAAGCGGGGCATCGCCAGCCCGCGGTGGGTCAGCAGCTTGAGGGCGACGTGCTCCTTGGTGGTCGGGTCCTCGACCTCGAACACCGCCGCCATCCCGCCCTGCGCGAGGGGCCGCAGCACCTTGTAGGGGCCGATGCGCGGCGGGATCGGGATGGAGACTTCCTTCAAGTCCGGTCCTGGTTGGTGCCAGAGTCTACACGCCCAGAGGCCACCGCTCCCGCTGCGGATAGGATGGTGAGAGGAGGAGGTCCGCGTGCGGGTACACCACATCGCTCTGCTCACCGCCCAGGTCGATAGGCTCGCGCGCTTCTATCGGGATCTGCTCGCTTGCGAGGAGCTGGGTCGGCACCACGACGACCGCGGCCTGCGCTCGGTCTGGCTGCCCCTGGGGGACGCCATCCTGATGGTCGAGCGCCTGGAGGCGCCGGCGGAGCGGGAGCGCGGGGCGGGCGGCTGGCACATGCTGGTCCTGGACATCCCGGCGGCGGAGCGGGCGCGTTGGGTCAAGCGCCTGGAGGCCGCGGGCGCGGGACCCGCGGGCAGCACCGGGTTCACGCTCTACGGCCAGGACCCCGACGGCAACCCCTTCGGGCTCAGCCACTACCCGGAGCCTGCCCCGGAGTGAGCCGGCTCAGTCGAAGGGGACCAGGGTGTCCTCGTCCAGGGGGTTCTCCTCGACGTTGAAGGTGTCCCCGAAGTCCTTCTCGTGGCGGGGCACGGACAGCTCGTCCACCCGGGCCACCATCACGGTCACGTTGTCGTCCGAGCCCGCCGCCAGGGCGCGCTCCATCAGGGCGGTCGCGGCGGCCTGCGGCTCAGGCACCTCGCCCAGCAGGTCGGCGATGCGGTGGTCTTCGACGATGCCGCTGAGCCCGTCCGAGCAGAGCACCAGGCGGTCCCCCACCTCCAGGCGCAGGGTGCCGGTGTCGGTGCCCGCGTCGATGCGGATGCCCTTGTCGTCCCCGAAGCCGCGGCTCCCGTAGACAAAGTTCTGCGCCAGGTACACCCCGTCAGGGTCCGCGGGGCGCCCGTCCCGCTTGGCGAAGTTCGCCCGGGTGTGGTCCTGGGTGATGCGCTGCATCGTGCCCCGGCGCCACAGGTAGAGCCGGGAGTCGCCCACGTGGCACCAGGCCGCGCGGCCCTCCAGCACCCACAGGCAGGTCAGGGTGGTGCCCATGCGCACCGGGCCCAGCTCGGAGACCTTGCGGTGCAGGCGACGGTGGGCGTCCAGCACGAAGCGGTGCAGGTGCAGCTCCGGGTCCTCCGGGACGCCGCGCTTGAAGAGCCGGGCCATGGCGCGCACGGCCGCGGAGCTGGCCAGATCGCCGTCCTCGTGGCCGCCCATCCCGTCCGCCACGCAGAGAAGCGCGCCGAAGGTGGGCAGGTTCTCCACCGCCTCGCGGTCGTCGTGGCGATAGCGCGCCTCGCCCTCGCGGCACACAAGGTAGTTGTCCTCGTTGCGCTCACGTCCGCCGCGCTCGGGGCCCACCCCCCGCGTGCACACCACGCCGATGGTCAGTCTGTCGCGGCTCACGGGCTCGGCTCAAGCTCCAGGGTGCCTCCATCGTAGACGATGCAGCGATCCAGCGCCGACTCTGCCGGGACGGAGCAGCCCTCCCAGACCACCGTGCGGGTCAGCTTCGCGCCCTGCTGGACGCTGGCGCCGTGGCCCAGGATGACCTCGGGGCCCACCACGGATCCTGGCGCGATGGTGACCGACTCGCCGACCCAGAGCGGTCCGACAAGGATGCTCCCATCACGCTCCAGCCGGCTCCCCTCCGACAGATACAGCGCGGCCTGGGCGTGGGGGTCCAGGGGGAGCGCCAGGGCGCCCCGGAGCGCCTGCAGGTTGGCCTCCAGGTAGGCCTGGGGCGTGCCCACGTCGAACCAGGTCCCCGTGTGCGGGACACCCCCGACGCGGCCCTCGCGCACGAGCTCGGTGTAGGCGGTGCGGACGATGCAGGCGAACCCCTCGGGCACCCGATCCAGCACCTCGCGGCGCAGGGCGTGCACTCCGGTGAAGTGCTGGCTGCGGTCCACGGGCTCCAGCGGCTCTGTCTGCGCCAGACCGACCAGGTCCACCACCTTGCCCTCTGCGTCCTGCGCCACCACGCCGTAGGTCTCGGCCGGCCCGAGGACACGGAGGGCCATCACCGCGCTGTGTGTGTCCAGACCCGCCAGCAGCCCGCGCAGGTCCACGTCGCAGAGGATGTCCCCGTTGACGATCACGAAGCGCTCGTCGAGCTGCTCCTGTACCGCCTTGAGGCCGCCGCCGGTGCCCAGGATCTCCGGGAGCTCCATCGACACATGCAGGCGCAGCTCGGGCGAGCGCTCCAGGTGCCGGTCGGCCCACTGCTGGATGCGGGGCGCGCACCAGTGGGCGTTGACCACCGCGCTGTGGATGCCGTTCTTGCGCAGCAGCGCGAGGGCGTAGTCCAGCATGGGCACGCCGCAGACGGGCACCAGGGGCTTTGGACAGTCTTGGGTGAGGGGGCGCAGGCGGGTCCCGAAACCCGCCGCCAACAGGAAGGCCTGTGCGGACATGGGGGCATGGTAGTGCAACCCAGAGCGAAGGTGTTGGTCTAGGGGCCTGCTTGACCTGTCAACAGCTCTATCCCCAGTTGTGGACAACTCGATTTTGACAAGCCGAGGATCGGCGTTGAAGCGTCACTTGTGGGGGTGTGGATCGCCCTGTGGATCGTCCACAAGCGCCGGCTGGTGCACAGAGCCGGCTGCCTTGGGCTAGACCGGGTCATGCCGATCTTCATCCTGGTCTTCACCGCCCTCCTGCTCAGCGCCCACGGCTACCTCGCCTTCAGGGTGATCCGGGACGGCCAGCTCGAAGGGGCCCGTCGTTGGGCGGTGATCGCCGTTGCTGTGGTCGCCTTTGGGCTGCTCTTTGTCCCCTATGGGCTGCGGGGGAACCCGGCGGGCTGGGCCAAGGCGCTCTCGCTGCTGGGCTACATGACCCTGGGCGTGTTCGGCGCGGCCTTCTTCCTGACCGTCGCCGTGGACCTGGTGTGGCTCGCGGGGCGCGGCCTGGACAAGCTGGTGCCCGCGCTGCCCAAGGACCCCGAGCGCCGTCGCTTCCTCAAGAGCGGGCTGAACCTGGGGGCCCTGGGGACCGCCGCGGGCGTGGGGCTGGTGGGCTTCGCCAAGGCGCGGCAGCTCGCCGAGGTGCAGGACGTGCAGGTCCCCATCGACGGGCTGCCGGAGGAGCTGGAGGGCTTCACGATCCTGCAGGTCTCCGACATCCACGTGGGGCCGACGGTCAACGGCGGGCAGCTCCAGGCGATCGTCGACGCGCTCAACGCACAGGGCGCGGATCTGGTCGCGATCACCGGCGATCTGGTGGACGGAAGCGTCGCGGACCTGGGCCCGCAGGTGGCGGCGCTGGCTGACATCCGGGCCACCCACGGGGTTGTGTTCTCCACCGGGAACCATGAGTACTACTCGGGGGCGGCGGAGTGGTGCGCGCACCTGCAGTCGGCGCTGGGCGTGCGGGTGTTGGTGGACGAGCACGTGGTCCTGGAGCACCGCGGGCGGCGCCTGGTGGTCGGGGGTGTCGCGGATCTGTCGGCTGCAGAGCACCTCGCTGAGCACCGCAGTGACCCCCATGCTGCGCTGGAGGGCGCCCCGGACGGTGTGCCCAGGGTGCTGCTGGCCCACCAGCCTCGCTCCATCTACGACGCGGCGATCGCGGGCTGGGATCTGGTGCTCTCGGGCCACACGCACGCGGGCCAGTTCTTCCCCTTCACCCTGCTGATCCACCTGGCCCAGCCCTTCGTCGCGGGCCTGCACAAGGTGGAGCGGAGCTGGCTCTACGTGAACCGCGGGACCACCTATTGGGGGCCCCCGATCCGCCTCGGCGCGGCCCAGGAGATCACGCGCTTGGTGCTGACTCGGGCTTGATCGCCTTGATCTCCCCGGCCCTACGCTATAGAGGGGCCGGGTTGAACCTCTGAAGGGTGTTCCGTCAATGGAAGCGCCCCGCTTTTGGAGACTGAATGTACCGCTGCCAGAACTGCGGTGTCCTCGTTGCCGCCGGCACCAAGGTCAACCGCATCGTCGTCGAGACCCGCCCCCGCACCTACCAGGCCGACAGCGCCCCCAAGGGCCGCAAGAAGAAGAAGATGAAGGGCCGCTACCAGCGCTCCGAGGCTCTGGGCTGGGAGATCGTGCGCGAGCTCGCCGTCTGCAGCGCCTGCTACGCCAAGCTCTCCGAGGAGATGCCCGAGCCCGTCCGCGGCACCCCGACCATCCAGATCGAGTCCGATGAGGATGAGGGTGAGAGCAGCGACAGCTACTACGCCTGATCGCGCAGATCGCTGAACGCAGAGAGCCCCGGTTCACCGCCGGGGCTTTTTCTTTGCACCCCACCCTTGGCCCTCTGGCCACCAGCGAGGTCACCTGTCCGTGGACCAGCCCCCTGCGGGCTCAGGGGTAGCCGTTCTGCCGCAGCCAGGAGCAGTCGTTGTAGCAGATGCCCTGGTCTTCGGCGCAGGAGAAGGCCGCGGGGCAGTCCGACTGGGTCACGCAGGTCTTCATGCAGTAGACCCCGCCCCAGCAGGAGAACCCCGCCGGGCAGCCACCGGAGCAGCTATCACAGCTCCCCCCGTCGTCCAGGCAGGCGCCGTTGGTGCAGATCTCGCCCACCGCGCAGTCGCGCTGGCTGTCCGTGCACTCGGGGACCACGCACTCGCCCTCCGCGCCGCAGGTCTGGCCCGCCCAGCAGTCCTGGTCGGTGCCGCAGCCCGCCTGGCAGGTGTAGGTCTCCAGGTCGCAGTACTGCCCCAGGGTGCAGACGCCGCTGGTCATGCACTCCACGGTCTGGCAGGTGTCGGCGATGCAGGCCTGGCCCTGGCCGCAGTCGGTGTTCTCGACGCACTCGGGCGTGGGCTCGCACGCCATCATCAAGGTCAGAAAGAGGGTCATTCGCCGCTGTCTCCGCTGTCACCCGAGTCGCCGCTGTCGCCCGAGTCGCCGCTGTCTCCGCTGTCGCCGGAGTCCGTGGGGGTCACGCCGTCCGGGCAGAAGCTCTCGGGGTCGCCGTTTCCGTACTCGTAGTAGACCGTGATCTGCGCGCTGGGGTCGGGCAGGTTGTCCGCCGAGAACACGATCGCCGGCTGCTCATCGCTGTCGGGACCGGGCACGCGCTGGTAGCTCCAGACCCCGGACTCGCAGGGGATGGGCTCCTCTTCGCCGATGCGGACCTCGAGGGTGAGGGGGTTGGGGTCCTCGCTCAGGTAGAAGGTGTCCAGCAGGCTGGAGCTGGCCAGGCCGAGCTGGCTCACGATGGGCCCGAAGTCGGTGCTGCAGATGTCCCCGATCACGCCGCCGGTCAGGTTGGCGAGCTCCATGTAGCGGCTGCCCTGGACCGGCGGGTACTCGATGTCCCCGCAGGCCAGCCCGTCCGAGGTGGTGCTCACCAGGGCCGAGGCCACGAACGCGTCCCGGCTGTGCCCGCGCTTGAGCTCCTGGAACATCTGGGCGTACTGGATCGGGCTGTGCAGGGAGCTGTCCTCCTCGTCGGAGACGAAGATCACGGACAGGGGGGCGTCCTCGCGCAGGAAGCCGCGGTTGCTGCCGTCCTCCACCCGGTCGTTCAGGGCCAGCCAGCCGGCCTCCAGGCCCGCCTCGGCGCCGGAGCCGCAGGTGCCGAGCTGGACGAGCTGCTCAAAGCGGAGCTCCGCGTTGGGGGTGCCCGGGGCGATGATCAGCGGACCGGCCAGCGCGCCGTCCTCCGGGACCTCCCAGAACTCGGGCACGGTGCAGCCGTAGGTCCCGACGGGCAGGGGCTCGCCCAGGGTCGTGGAGGTCACGCCGATGTGGTAGTCGGTGTTCGCTTCGGTGAACGCCTGGATGAAGCTGGAGAAGTGGCCGGAGAGCTCCTCCTGGTAGGGCATCATCGACGCCGAGTTGTCGATGACGAGCAGGATGTCCACCTTGTCGGCGGGGTCCTGAGCGAAGGTGTCCGTGCGGTCGCGCACGATCACCTCGTTCTCGGTGCAGGCCAGGAGCAGTGTCAGCAGCATGGGGCCACCCTATCCCCCTTTTGGGAGGTCCCGCAGCACTCGGTGGAAGCTGCCGCCGCGAACGCCGCCGATCAGGGCCGCCACCAGCACCGTCGCGACCCGCGGCGGGGTCAGCGTGGGGGACCACTCGGTCAGCCGATCCAGAGGAAGCTGCCAGAGAATCGCCAGCAGGCCCACCGCCGCGCCCACGGCGATGTAGTTCGCCTGAACGAGCCGCGAGAAGAGCCGCTCCGGTGTCTGGGGACGCAGGGTCGCGCGCTGCACCAGGGCCTCCAGCGGGGGAGCGACGAAGCCGGACACCAGGATGGCCGCCGCCAGCATGTCCAGGGCCAGGGAGCTCTCGGCCGCCAGGGGGTCCTCGACCGGGGGGAGCGACAGGACCCGGGGGACGGTCGCGATGGTCGCCGAGAACAGCAGCAGGGCCGCGATGGGACCCACCAGGGAGGCTGGCCACCAGGTCCAGCGCTTGCTGAGGCCGGCGGGCAGGGCGGGGGTCAGGAGCACCGCGGCGAGCAGCCCGGGCGAGGGGGTCCCCCACCAGAGCAGGGCGATCGCGGAGGAGAGGCCCCACAGCAGGGCGTGCAGCAGACCGAAGGGCATGGCGGGAGCCTATCTTGCCAAGGCCCCCATCGCCGGTCATGCTGGGCGCCAAAGGAGAGCTCCCATGCTGTTGATGCTTCTGGCCTGCGCCGGCGGTTCCGTGAGTCTGGACGACACCGCCACCCTCCCCGGAGACAGCGATCCCGGGGTCGTGGACGCGGACCAGGACGGCTCCCCGGAGGGCGAGGACTGCGACGATGACGACCCCCTCCGCACGCCCGGCGCCGATGAGGTGTGCGACGGCGTCGACAACGACTGCGACGGAGAGGTGGACAATGGGGCCATCGACACCGTGGCCTACCACCTGGACATGGACGGGGACGGCTTCGGCTCCTCGGAGACCGTGTCCGCCTGCGAGGTGCCACTGAACGCGGTCGACAACGGCCTGGACTGCGACGACACCAACCCCCTGGTGAACCCCGACGCCCAGGAGGTCTGCGACCCCGACGACCTGGACGAGGACTGCAATGGCCTCGCTGACGACGATGACAGCGGCGTGGATCCGGCCACCTATGGGAGTTGGTGGGAGGACGCGGACGGCGACGGCTACGGGACCGGCGACGCCAGGCTGGCCGCCTGTGATCCCTGGGACAGCTACGTCGACAACAACGACGACTGCGACGATGGCGACCCCAGCGTGTGGGATGAGTGCGGCGGCGCGGGCTGGGACGGCAGCTACTCGGGCACCATGGAGCTCAAGGTCACCGCCTCCTCGCTGGGGGTCAGTGACACCTGCAGCGGCACCGCCACCATCGACGTGGCCGAGGCGGACACCCCCCAGATCGACGGCACCATGAGCTGCTCCTTCTCGGGCATCCTGGCCAGCATCATCGGCTCCCAGACCGCCACGGTGGACGGCGAGCTCTTCTCGGACGACTCGGCCTCCGGCACCATCGACGTGGGCGGGCTGATCAGCGATAGCTGGACCGGCGGGTTCACCAGCGCCAAGGGCGGCACCCTGGAGGGCAGCGTCAGCGGCACCACGGTCTACTCGGGCTACACGGTCGACTACACCGGCAGCTTCACCGTCACCCGCTGATGCGCGGGGCTCGGGGCGCCGCTCAGTAGGTCAGGAAGCGCGGGTCCCGCAGCATCACCGTGAACAGCACCTGCCAGGCGGCCTCGGGGCCGTCCTGCGCGTTGACCTCGTCCCAGAGACCGGCGTAGCTGTCGAGCTCCGAGGGGGTCAGGTGCACGGCGGTGAGCCTGAAGAAGGTCTCCTCCACCACGGCTTCGAACTCCCCGCTCGCGGTGCCCTCCTGCAGCGGCGCGTGGCCCAGCAGCCCCATGCCGTCCTGGGCCTGGGTCAGGGTCTTGGAGGCCGCGATCTCGGCGGAGCGCTTGGTCACCAGGGCCCAGGGCAGGCCCGGGCGGGTCTGGGGCTCGGTCACCGCGTAGCCGTCCACGCCGCCCGCCAGGATGCGGTAGCCGTAGACATCGTTCTGGAGCTGGGCGTAGCCGTTCTCGGTCCAGGCGAACCCGGTGACCTGGTAGAGGGCGCTCTCCAGCATCGAGGGCGGCATCATGCGCAGCTCCCCGTTGTGCAGCGCGCTGTCCGGGGCCGCCCCGTAGGCCTCCGCCTGGAGCAGCTCGGCCATCAGGGGCTTGAGCAGCGCGCCCTGATCCACGAAGTCCTGGCGCAGCGGCTCCAGGGTGGCGCGGTCCTGGGCCGTGAGGGGGCGCCGCCAGAGCAGCTCGGCGGTGCTGTCCACCGCGCAGGAGTAGAAGCGCGGGTCCTGGCTCATCGCCCAGCCCAGCTCGCTGAGGCCGGCGATGGGGGTGCCGAAGTAGGCCGGGTTCACGCCCAGGAAGTCCTCGGCCAGGGACTCGCGCTCGGGGTGGTAGCTCTCCTCTTCGACCCGCGAATACAGGCTCAGCCACCAGAAGCCAAAGAGGTTGGCCGCCAGCGGGTCGATGGTCGCGTGGCAGGCCAGGCAGTAGGGGTCGTTCTTGACGGCGTCCTCGACCGCGACGACCTCCTCTCCCTCGGAGAAGGAGATGGGGCGGCCCAGGTAGTCGGCGCAGAGCAGCAGCCGCGCCATGGCCGTCGCCCGGCTGCGGTTCATGTTGGAGTCGGTGGTCGTGTAGCGCCACCACAGCCCGTTCGTGGACAGCACGCCCACCCCCGGTCGCCCGTCCACATAGGTGGCCTGCGTCCAGCCCTCGCCGGCTTCGCGCTCCAGGGGCCAGATCTCCGCCAGCAGCTCGTTGGCCATCGTGTAGTCGGCGGTCACGATCTCCGTGTAGGGCCGGTCGTTCGCGATCACGTGGGCCATCAGGCGCAGGGGTTCTTCGCCCACGGACTGGGCGTAGGGGAACTCCTGGGAGCTGGGCAGGAAGTAGTCGCTGGGCGGCACGTCGAAGATGTCCACCTTGGTCCACCACCGCTCCTGCAGCAGCTCGACCATGCGGTCCTCGAACGCGGGGTCCTCCAGGTACTCGGCCACCAGCTCGGGGTAGGCGTCGGGGTCCTGTTCGACCAGCCAGAGCTCGGCGTTGCTCGGGAGCTTTCCGCGCAGGTCCAGGCTCGCGCGGCGCAGCAGGCGCGGGGCGTCGAGCTGCTCCACCTGGGCGGAGACGGGGGCGCTGTCCTGGGGGGTGGGGCCGCCGCAGGCCAGCCAGAGGAGCAGGGTCATTGGAGCAGCTCCAGCGCTTGGCTCTGGGCCATCACCATGGCCGTGGTGTCCACACAGATCTCTCCGAGCGCGGTCCCGTCGGAGAAGTGGATCGGCCCGCAGGAGGTGCAGGGCTCCGGCGTCCAGGTGATCCAGCCGCCCGAGGGGTCCCGGACGCGCATCGAGCCTTCGGAGAGCTGCCAATCGCAGGACTCGCTGAACACCCCGTCCACGTAGGTCGAGGTCCCCAGCACCTGCAGCGCGCCGCTCATCTCCATGCGCCGTCCGTCCGGGGATTGGCGCAGCGACAGGTTCAGGGCGCCGCTCACCGGGTCCCGGTAGACGCCGTCATCGCCCTCCCACCAGAACGAGCCCTTGTGCTCCGCGAACACCTCCTGGGCCTGCCCCGAGCTGTCCCGCACCACGCCCGTGGCCTGGTGTCCGCCGCACTCGAACTGCTGCCCGTCCGGGTCCAGCACCAGGTAGTCGCCCACGGCCGCCGCGTACTCCACCGTCATCTCGTCGACGGGCTCCTGGCCGGTCTCCCAGGTCGACACCCCCGAGTACCACCACCCCGTCGAGGCGTCGCAGCCGTTGACGAACTGGTCGTCGATGAACTCCGTGCTGGCCGGGCAGTAGGCGTCGCCGTGGGTGAGCATCTCGAAGTAGAGCTCGATGCCGCGCCAGGGAGACGGGAAGCCTTCGGCCAGGGTCTCGGAGAGGACCTGCTCGGTCGTCGCCGCGTCCCACACCGCTTGGGCCGCTGGGCGCTCCACACTCGGCAGGGCTGTGTCCGCAGACGAGGTGACCTCGCTGGTGTCCACGGTGCAGGCCAGGAGCAGGGCGATCACTGGGCCTCCATGGTGCACAACCAGGCGTCGAGCAGCAGCAGATCCGCTTCCGACACCCCGCCCCCCAGGGGCATGTCCTGCTGGTCCAGCACGCGCACGCGGATCCGCTCGCTCTGGCTCTTGGCCTGCTCCAGGGTGTCGAAGTCCACGCCGGGAGGGGCCCCGTGGCGGGTCTCGCTGTCTTGGGAGTGGCAGGCGTTGCAGTAGGTCAGGAAGAAGCCGTGGCCGAAGCTCTGCCAGCTCACGGTGTCATCGCCGCAGCTTGAGGCGGTGTCGGCCGTGTCCGCGGGGTGCCCACAGGCCAGCAGCAGGGCCAGCATCACGCGCCCTCCATCACGGCCGTCAGGGGAGCGGAGTCGGTGTAGTCGCCGGGGTCCACGTCCCCCAGGGCCAGCAGGGTGGCGCCCAGGTTGGAGGCGGTCAGGCGGGTCCCGCTCTCGAAGGCGGCCCCGGAGCTGAGGTCGATCGCGGCGCCTCGGGCCTGGTCGTCCAACGCTCCGACCGCCTGGCCCCCGCGGATCCCGGAGCCGATGAGCATGCACGAGGTGAAGGTCCAGTGGTCCTTGCCGCCCCAGGTGTTCAGCAGGGGCGCGCGGCCCATCTCGGAGAACACCACGACGGTCGTGGAGTCGGCCAGGGGGCTGCCGTCCGGGGCCTTGCGCTCCTGGAGGTCGTCCAGGATGCCGGTCAGATACACGAAGAGGTCGTGGAAGTTCAGGCCCTGCTTGGGCAGGTTCTGGTGGGTGTCCCAGCCCTCGGCGCACCAGCCGTTGTAGGCCATCATCCCGCAGCGGGAGAGGTCGCGCTCGAAGCAGTCGAAGATGGTGGCCGCGTCCTCGAGCAGGTCGCGCTCGCAGCCCAGCTTGTCGGGGTCCAGGTTCAGGTCCGCGCCGGCCGACTGGAGCTGGTGGTTGGCCTCCAGCACCGTGGCGTAGCGCTGGTAGAAGTTGGCCTCCGCCTGGGTGTTCGCGCTCTGGGCCAGGGCGCTGACGTGCTCCCGCAGGAAGGCGTCCTCGATGGACTCGGCGGGGGGGCGGACCACACCCTCGGCGCGGTAGTTCAGGGCGTCGCCGCTGAGCAGGGCGGGGAGCTGGCCTTCGTCGCCCACCCGCACCACCTGATCGGCGTGCAGGGAGTTGAAGGCGTGCCCGTCCATGACCAGGTGGGGCAGCAGCAGGCCGGCGGACGAATGGGCCGCCAGGATCGAGGGCCAGTCGTCGGTGGAGCCCTCGCCGCTGCCGGTCAGGATGATGCGGCGGCAGCGCTCGTGGGTGATGGAGCGCACCTCCATCCCGTTGAGCACGGCGGTCTGGGCGCCGTACTTCTCCAGAAACTGGCGCACGGGTGCCCGCGTGGGGCTGTCGATGAAGGGCACGCCCGCGATCTCCGACGCCGTCACGTCTCCTTCGTGGTCGATCTTGCCCAGCAGCTCGGGCACGAACACAAAGGCCGGGTCCCAGCCGCCGTCGCAGTGGATGAACAGGAAGCGGCGTCCTGCGGCGTTGGGCGCAGAGAGCACGGGCCGCGGCAGGAGCAGGCCCGCCGCCCCGAGCCCCAGGAGGTGTCGTCGGGAGAGGTTCACGCCGCCATCTTAGCGCCTGCATCGCCCACTTGGCGCCCCCAGAGTGTGGCGGGCGCGCTACCTTATGGGCTGTGTCACTGTTCCCCCTGCTGCTGCTGACGGCCCCCGAGGGGGTCCCCGAGGCTCCGTCACCCCCGACGCCTGGGGTCCTGGCGGCCAAAGCCACCACCCACTGCGGCGATCCGGAGAACCTGGCCTACCTGGCCTTCACCCTGGAGACGCGGGTCGACGGCGTGCTCACGGACAGCCGCAGCGTGGAGTGGTCCCCCCGCAAGAACACCGCCACGGTCACCTGGGGCGAGCACCGCGTCGAGCTCACCCAGCTCAGCCCCTACATCGCGTCCGAGGCCTCCCCGGAGCTGGCCATCCAGGCCTACCAGCACTGGGCCCACGACACCTTCCGCCTGCTCGCCGCCTGCGAGGCGCAGCACCCCGCCGCCGTGAGCACCGTCAGTGAGGACGGAAGGTTGCACCTGGAGTTTGGGGAAGAGGCCCTGATCCGCTGGGGCGACCACTACTGGTACCAGCTCAACGCGGACGGCAGCGTCCAGGACCTGGAGTTCCGCCTGAGCAGCGGCGAGTCCGGGCGCTTCTCCTGGACCGGCTACAAGCGCGTCGGGCCGCTCTACCTGGCCACCGAGCGCATCTCCACCGACGGCCACACCTGGCTCAAGTTCGCGGAGCTTCAGGTCCGCTGAGGGCCGCCCGGAAGCCCGCCCACTGCTCGGAGTCCATGTCCGCCCGGATCTGCGCCAGGGTGACCGCGCCCAGGCGCTCCAGCAGCAGCGCCTCCGCCGCCTCAAGCGCCTCCCCGATGTGCTGGTTGACCGCGGCCTCCACCAGGCAGCCGCTGTGCTCCGACCCCCAGCCGATGCAGAAGAGCGCGTCCCCCGAGACCGCGTTGTGTACCTCCAGCAGGGTGATCGCCTCCAGGCCGCGCAGCAGGCTCCAGCCCCCGCCGCGTCCACCCTTGGACTCCACCAGCCCCGCCTCGCGCAGCCCCGCCATGGTGCGCCGCACCACCACCGAGTTGGTCTGCAGGATCCGCGCGATCTGGGCGGAGGTCATGGGCTGCTGATCCGCCATGTGGATCAGCACGTGCAGGCTGCGGGAGAGGCGGGTGTCCTTGCGCATTTCCGTCCGGGGCTGCGGGGCCTCTATCCGCCTTGAGCGGCGGGGGGCTTGACCGCGCCCAATCATGTAACTACAAAAGCTACGCGATAAGCGTAACAACAAAAGTTGCTCAAAAGAGGAGCCCTCCATGCCCATCCAGGACGTCCTGATCGTCGGTAGCGGCCCCGCCGCCATGTCCGCCGCCCTCACCCTGGGCCGCGCCAGCCTGGACACCCTGGTGCTCAGCGCCGAGCGCCCCCGGAACCGCATGGTCAAGGCCTCCCACAACCTCTACACGCGCGATGGGGCTTCTCCGGGGGAGCTCCTGGACGCCGCGAAGACCCAGCTCCACCGCTACCCCTCCGTCCGCTACCTCAACCGCAAGGTCCTGCGCATCGACGAGGACACCAGCACGCAGACCGACGCCGCCCGGACCTTCACCGCCCAGGACGCCCAGGGCGAGCAGCACACCGCCCGGCGCGTGATCCTGGCGGTCGGCATGCAGGACGACCTGTCCCGGGTGGGCATCCCCGACCTGGAGGCGGTCTACGGCCGCTCGGTGTTCCCCTGCCCCTTCTGCGATGGCTTCGAGCACCGCACAGACGCCCTGGCGGTGTTCACCCTGGGCAGCGAGCCGGCCCTGCTGGAGCACTACCTGGCCATGATCCGCACCCTGTCGTCCCCCCAGCTCACCTGGTTCGCGAACGGGCAGCCCGTGGCCCCCGAGCTGCGGGAGGCCCTGGCCGCCCGGGACATCCCGGTGGAGCTCGCGCCCATCCAGGCCCTGGAGCACCAGGACGGTCAGCTCCGCGCCGTGGTGCTGGAGGGCGGTCGGCGCATCCCGCGCGACGCCGGCTTTGTGGGGGGCGCCTATGCCCAGCCCAACCCCCTGCTGGCCCAGCTCGGCCTGGAGACCGAGCCCCACCCCATGGCCGGCTGGCCCGTCGCGGTCTCCCAGCCGATGGGCCAGAGCAGCCGACCAGGGATCTACCTGGCGGGGGACGTGCGCATGGGCTTCGCCGGGCTGGCCCAGGCCGCGTTCCAGGGCACCCAGTGCGCCAGCGGGATCGTGGGCGAGATCGCGATGGCGCGGTGGTCTGCGGGCGGATCCCCGGATGGATCAGCGACCCGGTGACCTCGCTGGCATACACCAGTCCCAACGAGTCAGGAGCACCCCCCCATGTCTGAGATGAGCTACCGCCGCCTGGGCCAGTCCGGCCTCAAGGTCTCCACCTTCTCCATCGGGAGCTGGGTCACCTACGGGAACCACCAGGACATCAGCGCCGCCCGGGACTGCCTGCTGGCGGCGTATGAGGGCGGGGTCAACTTCTTCGACAACGCCGAGGCCTACGCGGCGGGCCAGGCCGAGGAGGTCGTGGGCAAGGTGCTCGCGGAGCTGCCGCGCACGGACCTGGTGATCTCCTCCAAGGTGTTCTGGGGCGGCGACGGCCCCAACGACGTGGGCCTGAACCGCAAGCACGTGACCGAGGCCTGCCACGCGGCGCTGCGGCGGCTGCAGGTGGACTACCTGGACCTGTACTTCTGCCACCGGCCGGACCCCGACACCCCGGTGCTGGAGACGGTGCGGACCATGGACACGCTGATCCAGCAGGGCAAGGTGCTCTACTGGGGCACCAGCGAGTGGAACGCCGAGCAGCTCGCCGAGGCCTACGCGGTGGCCGAGCGCTACAACCTGGAGCCGCCCACGATGGAGCAGCCCCAGTACAACATGTTCCACCGGGAGCGCGTGGAGACCGAGCTGGCCGCCCACGTGCGCGATCACGGCCTGGGAACGACCATCTGGAGCCCCCTGGCCAGCGGCCTGCTGACGGGCAAGTACGACGACGGCATCCCCGAGGGCTCCCGCCTGGCGAACGAGGAGTGGCTGCAGGAGCTGGTGCTGGCCCCCGGCCGCATCGAGAAGGTCAAGGCGCTCGCGGCGGTGGCGCAGGAACTGGGCTGCACGCGCGCTCAGCTCGCCCTGGCCTGGTGCGCCAAGCACCCCCACGTGTCCACCGTGATCACCGGCGCGAGCCGCGTGGAGCAGGTGCACGAGAACCTGGCGGCCCTGCCCGTCATCGAGCAGCTCAGCGACGAGGTGATGGCGCGGATCGAGGCGATCCTGGGCTGAGATCGCGCCTGCGGTAGACTGGGATTGGACACTGAAAAAGGGGGGAATCCCAGTGCGCAATCATCGTCTGCCCATCATCTCCACATCCGTCTTCATCACCCTCTCTCTGGCCTGTGGTGGCGGCGAGGTCACCGAGGTCGCGGGCGGCCTGGTCGGTCCCAGCGCCAGCGCGGAGGCCCAGGCGCTCTGCGCGCACCTGGAGGAGAAACACGGAGGCCCCTGCACTCCAGTTGCGGTGGGCCAGACCCAGGCGATCGGGGAGTTCGAGGTGCGGGTGGACAGCTCGGAGCCCTGGACGGGGGTGAGCACCCTGCCGCAGGTCAAGAACGGGGTGGAGCGCAGCACGATCAAGCGAAATGACGGCAGCACGCTGGCCGTGACCTGGACGGTGAGCAACACCTCGCCGGTCAAGGCCAAGGCGCCCTTTGGGCTCTACATGATCGACGGCGGCGGCAACCAGACCGACGGGCTGTACTTCAACACGCGGCTCTACGGGGAGACCGTGGGCATGACCAGCGTGTTCGCAGAGGACTACGGCCCCAGCCAGACCATCCAGGGGGTGACCGTGTTCCCGGTGGCCGCCGGTGACCTGGAGCGCAGCCTGATGGTGCTCGACATCTCCGAGCGCAAGCCCGATCCCCAGGACCCCAAGGGCCGCATGAAGACCTTCATCACCGAGCAGGTGGTCATGGATCTGGGCGTCGCTCCCGCGGCAATCTGACCCAGCGCAGGGTCGCTCCCTTGCAGGCCCGCCTGGGGTGCCTAAGGCTTGGCACCCTTTTGGAGGTGCCCCTTGGAGTGGCTGATCATTGGTTTGATTGTGGGAACGTTGGGCTGGTTCGCCCTGCGGCGACTGATCGGAGGCGGCGCCTCCCCAGAGGAGCTCAAGGCGGCGCTGGACGCGGGCGCCACGCTGGTGGACGTGCGCAGCCCCGCGGAGTTCCAGTCCGGCACGCTCAAGGGCGCCAAGAACATCCCCATGGGCAACCCGCCCCAGGGCCTGTCCAAGGACAAGCCGGTGATCGTGTTCTGCCGCTCCGGCGCCCGCAGCTCCAACGTGGCGCGGCAGTGGACCGCCAAGGGCTACAAGGTGCTGGATCTCGGGCCGATCGGGGCGGGGCGCAAGCTGGGCCTCTGACCCGCGCGGTCACGGGGTCGTCGCGCGCCGGCCCCAGCAGCGCCTCCCCAAACTCGGGGCTGCAAGGGGCCGCCTTCTGGAGTATCGTGGCCCAATGAGCGCAACCGAGAAGACACCGGAGCCGAGCGCCGGCCAACTGGCCCGCCTCGCGCCCGCCGAGCGCTGGGGGTTCCAGATCGCCGACCGCGTGCACCGTCACGCCCGCTGGGCGGCGGTCGCGTGGAACTCCACCGTGCTGGTGGGGGTGACCTGGCTGACCTGCAAGCGACGCATCCACGTGACCGGCCTGGAGCACCTGGAGAAGCTGGACCCCAGCCGGGGGATCCTGCTGGTGGCCAACCACCGCAGCTTCTTTGACTACTTCACCGTGGCCTGCGCCTGGTTCAACTGGACCGACCTGCCGCGTGATGTGGTGTTCCCCGTGCGCAGCACCTTCTTCTACGACAGCCCGGTGGGCTGGGGCGTGAACACCTTCATGTCCGGCATGGCCATGTTCCCGCCCATCAAGCGCAGCCGGGACGGCGCCATCTGGAACCGCTACGCGCTGCACCGCCTGGCCTATGAGCTCCAGGAGACCGGCGCGGTGGTGGGCATCCACCCAGAGGGGCGGCGCTACCCGGACGCGGATCCCTTCGCGCTCCACCGCCTCAAGCCCGGGGCCTCCCAGGTCGCGCTGGACGCGCCCGACTCCCAGCTCGTGCCCGTGTTCCTGACCGGGCTGACCAACGACCTGTGGCAGGAGTTCCTCTGGAACTGGCTGGAGCCTGACGAGCACCCCATCGGGATCGCCTTCGGCGCGGAGATCGACATCTCCGACCTGCGCAGCATCCACGCCGATGACGAGGACTCCGAGCCCGCCCGCCGGGTGGTCGAGCTGGTCACCCAGCGCATCGGGGACGCCCTCAAGGCCCAGGCCGAGGCCTGCCGTGAGGTGCTGGAGCAGGCCCGCGAGAAGGTCCGCGCCGCGTAGGGGCGGGCCTCAGAGCAGGTCCACCCGCTGCTCCAGCAGGGTGTGGAAGAAGCGGGCGCCCAGAGCGTCCTTGCGCTGGGTGTCCACACCGGTGGCGTGGTCCTTGAGCTGCATGGGCTCCAGGCGGTAGCGGCGCACGACCTCGTCCAGGGGCTCGGGGGCCTGGAGCCAGGAGCCGTAGAGCTCCGCGGCCAGGGCGCGGTTGTCGGCCAGGGTCCCGCCGCTCTGGAGCACCAGCCCGCCCTTGAGCTCCACCCGCGAGCGCAGGGTGCCGCCGTAGGCGCCGGTCTCCTTGGACAGGGCCTTGTGTCGCAGGAACTCGGGCTCGGCCACCGCGTCGGTCCAGGGGACCACGCGCACGCGCGCCATGACCGACTCCTTCTCCAGGCGGAGGCGGTGCAGGCCGGACTCGTGGGCCAGCCAGCCGTGCGCCCAGGTGCCCTCGACGGCGAGCAGAGCGGGCTGCCGTTTCGTGCGGGGCTCCAGCAGCAGGCGGCTGGACAGGGAGTGGCGGTCCGCCGCCCAGCCCTCGTAGAGCTTGACCAGCAGGTCTCGGACGCGCCAGCCCTCCTTGCCCTGCGGCTCGATGTGGACCAGGGCGTCCCAGGTGCCGCTGGGGCCCATGCGCAGCATCTGGCGCTCGGCCAGCAGCAGACGGTCCTCCAGGCGCAGCAGCCGCTCGGCCATGCGGGAGAGCGCCGTAGCGCTGGCCTGGGCGGCGTCGGCCTGAAGCTCCTCGATGCTCAGGCGCAGGCGCTCGATGCGGTCCAGGCTGAGGTTGATCTGGTCCAGATCGCGCATCACGCGGGCGGCCTGCTCCGGGTCGTTCCAGAACCCAGGCTGCGCGCGGGCGTGCTCCAGCTCCGCTTGGGAGTCGAGCAGCGTGTCCTCGCCGACACCCGATGACAGAGCGGTGATGCGCGGACTGAGGGCTTGTGTTCTGCTGCGGAGCTCCGGAAGATCCAGGCGCCCTCCCTCCGGAAGACGGGGAGGCTCCCTACGGCGGCGCTGGAGCCGGGCCTCGCGGGTCTCGATGACGCGCACCTGCAGGCGGTCGTTGCGGGCCTGGACGCGCAGGATGCTGCCGGGGCTGACCTGGGTCTCCATCAGGGTCATGGCCAGGGGGAGCACCAGGCGGCGCTGGATCTCGCGCTTGAGGCCGCGGGCGCCGTAGCGGGGGTCGAAGCCCTTGTCGACGATGACCTGGAGGGCCTCGTCTTCGACCTCGACGACCAGGTTGCGGGCGGCGATGCCTTCGCGGTCCACGACGCGGCGCAGCTCCCAGCGGGCGACCTGGAGGACCTGCTCGGGGGTGAGGGCGTGGAAGATGGCCAGGTGCTGGAAACGATTGAGGAACTCGGGGCGGAAGTGCTGCTCCAGAGCGCGCTCGATGTCCCGGCGGGCGGTGCGCTCGCTCTTGCCGTCGAAGCCGACGCTGGTGCGCTGGCTGTCCTGGGCGCCCACGTTGGAGGTCGCGATGACGATGGTGTTCCGGCAGTCGACGGTGCGGCCACCGGGGGGCGTGATGCGGCCTTCATCCAGCAGGCCGAGCAGGAGGTCCCAGACGTTGGGGTGGGCCTTCTCGAGCTCGTCAAAGAGCACGACCTGGAAGGGCTGGGCGCGGATGGGATCGACCAGGGCGGCGGGGCGGCTGGGGTCGCGGGCGCTGCCGACCAGCATCTCGAAGGAGTGGTAGTCCTTGAACTCGGAGAGATCGAAGCGCAGCAGGCGGCTCTCGCTGCCGAACAGGAAGCGCGCCAGGGTGCGGGCCAGCTCGGTCTTGCCGACGCCGGTGGGGCCCACGAACAAGAAGGTGCCGATGGGCTTGTCGGGGTCCTGCAGGCCGGCCTTGAACAGGGCGATACACTCGATGACGGCCTCGATGGCCTCCTGCTGGCCGACGATGCGCTCGGAGAAGAAGGCGCGGATGTCGCGGGCGGAGCGGGTCTCGCTGCGGCTGACCACGAACATGGGCAGGCCGGAGAGCTCGGAGAAGCTGCGCTCGACCTGGGGTGGGCCCAGGGGGGAGGGGAGGCTGGGGTCGGCCTCCACTTGTCGGATCAACGCCCCCAAGCTGGCCAGCGCGGGACCCGGCTGGGCACGGTTGGAGAAGCGCGAGGACAGGCTGAGCAGGGTGTCCAGGCCTTCGTCATCCAGGGCGACGGCGGCCTCCTGGCACTCGCGCTGGACGCAGGCGCGCACGGCGGCGGGGGCCATGGGGTGTACGCGCTGCTTGCGGAAGAGGGGGACGAAGCCGGGGGTGCGCTCCATCTGGCGGAGCAGGCCGGGGCTGACCTCGGCCAGGAGCTGCAGGCGCCCCGACTGGAGGTAGGGCCGCAGGGCGTCCAGCAGGTTGTTGTCGTTCTTGTCGGTGCGACCGACGTTCGGGAGGTTCCAGATGTCGGGGATGTAGAGCACGGCGCTGGCGGCCTGGGCCTGCTCGACCAGGGCCTTGACCTTGGACTGCCACTCGCCCAGGTACTTGGTGCCGGCCATGACCGCGCTGGTGCTCAGCTCGATCAGGCTGGCGTCGCCGTCGCGCCAGTGGTGCGCCAGGCCGTGGATCAGGGCGGTCTTGCCCACGCCGTCCTCGCCCAGCAGCAGCACGCTGGCGCCGGTGTCGAGCTGCCGGGACAGCTCCTGGATCTCCTCACTCCGCGCGTGCACACCGGGGAGCTCCCCCCGGCGGGCCGCGGCGATGAGGTCTCTGCCCTCCTGCAGGGCGGTGGAGAAGTCGCTCATGGGGTCCTCGCGGCGGCAAGGGTACCCTTTGGGCGGAGGTGTGATGCCTGAGCGTCCCGATCTGGAGTACGTGGTCCCCAAGCTGCAGCGGGCCCTCAAGGGGCAGCGGGTGGGGTTGGTGGACCTGCGCAACCCGGTGGTGCTGCGGCAGATGGCGCCGGGCACGCCCCAGGCGCTGCTGGAGGGCGCCACGGTCCAGGCGATCAAGCGGCGGGCGCACTTTGTGCACTTTGGGCTGGATGGGCCGGTGGACGTGGTGGTCTCGCCGATGCTGGCCGGGCGCTTTGCGCTGCTGGAGGCGCCGACCAAGGGGCGGATCCGCAAGGACGTGGCGCTGAGGGTGGGCTTTGAGGCGCTGGAGCTGCGCTACCGGGACGACGTGCAGATGGGCAAGGTCTACCTGTGCCCGCGGGAGCAGCTCAAGGAGATCCCGGGCTTCGCCAAGATCGGCGTCAACGTGCTGGGCAAGGCGTTCACGGTGGACAAGCTGCAGGCCCTGGCGGCCAAGGAGCGCCGGCAGGTCAAGCTCTTCTTGATGGACAAGTCCAAGCTGGACGCGATGGGCAACGCCTACGCGGACGAGGTGCTGTTCGCGGCGGGCATCCACCCCAAGGCCCGGGTCTCGGAGCTGAGCCCGGAGCAGGTGACCGCGCTGCACGCCGCCATCGTCAAGGTGCTGGGGGATGCTCGGTCGGAGATTCGGCGTAGGAAGCCGGCCTTGGATGAGAAGCTCCGGGACTTTCTGGCAGTGCGCAACCGCAAGGGGGAGCCCTGTCCGGTGTGCGGGACGGCGATTCGTGCGGCGGGCGTGCGGGGCCACGACGCCTTCTTCTGCCCGCGATGTCAGCCGGATGCAAAGGGGCGCGGCTTTGTCGACTGGAGCCGCGTCCCCCGGTGAATCTTCGTTAAGTTGGGGGCCCTCTCTGGAGAGAAGCCCCCATGACCGCCTTGCTCCTGTCTCTCGTGGCCTGCAAGTCCACCGTCACCGTCGACGACACCGCGCCGCCCGAGGACACCCAGGACACCGAGGAGCCGGATCCGGATCCCATCCCCGACATGAGCCAGTACACCGCCGAGCTGTCCTGGAGCTACGACACCTGGGGAGACGGCTGGGACTGCGAGGACACCTCGATCGAGACCGGCGTCGAGGTCACCGACTCGGCCACGCTCTCCGGCCTGCAGAAGTCCTGCGCGCTCTGCGACCACTTCTACGAGGCCATCCAGGACAGCGACCCCTGCGAGCTCCCCCTGTCCGAGGAGTCCGAGTTCCGAGGCGTCGTGCTCGGCAACGGCGTCGCGCAGGTCTACCGGATCCTCTACAGCGACGGCGCCTTCGAGGCGACCATGCTGGACGACGACGCGGTCTACGACGAGTGGAGCATCGCCCTGGAGGCCACCCCCATCGACGGCTGGACCGGCGAGCTCTACGTCTCCGGCACCTGGGTCTTCCCGGAGACCTACCCCGAGGAGTAGGGACTCAGAGCAGGGCCTCCAGCCGGCTCCACAGGGCGCCCATGCGCTCTTGATCCGGGCGCGTTCCGGGCACCGGGTGCGGGTCGGCGAGCTTGCGGTCGAACCAGAAGCGGCCGGAGGGAAGCTGGCCCAGCGGCAGGCTCGCGGCGAGCCAGACCACGGTGTCCGCGCCCTGCTCGGGGGTGCGCAGCATGCCCTTGGTGAGCCGATGGAAGCGCGGGAGGGAGCTCTGCACCCCCGGCGTGTCCGCCCAGCCCGGGTGCATCACGGCGAAGCGGCGGTCCACGTCGAAGTTGGCCCACAGGCGGCAGAGCGCGATCTCGGCGCGCTTGGTGCGGGCGTACTGCTGGACGCCGTCGTAGGGCTGGGGCGGGTCGAAGGTGGCTGCGACGTCCAGCTTCTGGGTCAGGCCGCCGCCGGAGCTCACCCAGATGACGTTGGGGGCGGGGATCCACCGGGTCAGGCGGTGGGTGGCGACCAGGTTCAGGCTCAGGGCGAGCTCCAGGCCCTCGGGGCTGCGCTGGAGGCTGCCGGGGAGCACGCCGGCGTTGTGGATCAGCGTGTCCACGGGCCCCAGTTCTTGCGACAGGGCGCGCACCCGCTCGGGGTCCGTCAGGTCCCAGCCGCTGCTGCGGGAGGCGTCGAGCACGGTGGCGCCCAGGGATTCGCACGCGCGGCGGGCGGCCAGTCCCAGCCCCTTGCTGGCGCCCGTGATGAGCACGCGCTGGCCGTCCATGCGGAGGAGCGGGTCAAAGCGTCGGGCGTGCCGCTCAAAGCCGGGGCGGCCAAATCCCAGGGGGTCGCGCAGGCGCTCAAGCACCGAGCAGCCCCAGGATCTCGGCCAGCACCTGCTCCCGGTCCTTCTGCGGGTCGACGATGTAGACGCCGTCCTGTCCCGGGAGCTGCAGGCTCACCCCCTGCCCCGAGCAGATGCCCAGACAGTCGACCGTGGCCACCCGGATCTGCTTGCGCCACAGCCCGCGTGCCTTGAGCTCACTCTTGAGGAATCGGCGTAGATCCTCGCTCCCCAGCGGTCCGCACGAAGGATTCTGGGCGCCCGGCCCGCGCTCCATTCCGCAGAGCAGGACCAGGTGGGGGCAGGCGGCGGGGACCTGCTTCACAGCGACAGCACCCCGGAGACCTGCTCCATCATGCGCACGCGGCGGCGGGTGGTGGGGTGGCTGCCGTCCAGCAGCTCGGCGGTGCGGGCCTCGACGGTCTCAAAGGGGAAGGACCAGACCGCTGGGTCAGACGTGGGCACACCGCCTTGGGTGTTCCAGGGCAGCCACCCCATCATCACACCCCCGGTGCCAGCGAGGACAGACTGGAGCGCCTGCACCGCCAGCCGCCCCGAGATCGCCCGGTCCTGGTAGGAGGGGCGCCCGCCGCGCACCAAGTGCCCCAGCACGGTGGCCCGCACGCTCACGCCGGGCAGCTCCCGGTCCATGGTGGCCTGCAGGCGCGCGGTCAGGGCGGCGGTGGAGGCCTGCACGCCCTCGGCCTTGAGGATCAGGATGCGGCGCTTGCCCCGGCTGGGGTCCAGGCCGCGCAGGATGACCTGCTCCAGCTCGGCGACCAGGGTGTCCTCGTCCTTGCCGGACTCGCGGAAGAGGCAGGCGTCCGCCCGCGCAGCCACCGCGGAGGCCATGGCCAGGTAGCCGCAGTCCCGCCCCATCACCTCGACCACGAAGACCCGGCGGTGGGCCCGGGCGGTGTCGGAGATCCGGTCGCAGGCCTGGACGATGGTGTTCAGGGCGGTGTCCACGCCGATGGCTGTGCTGGTGCAGGCGATGTCGTTGTCGATGCTGGCGGGCAGCCCGACCACGCAGAGCCCGGACTCCTGCCCCAGCAGGCGCGCGCCGGTCAGCGAGCCGTTGCCCCCGATGACCACGAGCCCGTCCAGGTCGGCGGCATTCTGCGCGGCCTGGGCCCGGCCCTCGGGGGTGCGGAACGCGGCGCTGCGGGCGGAGCCCAGCTCGGTGCCGCCTTCGTGGGCGATGCGGTCGACGTCGGCGGGCCGCAGGTGCACGCGCTTGCCGGCCATCATGCCGGTGTAGCCGTTCTGGAAGCCCACCATCTCCACGCCCTGCTGGGTGCCCAGCTTGACCAGGGCGTGCACCGCCGCGTTCATGCCGGGGGCGTCGCCGCCGCTGGTGAGCACGCCGATAGTGGGCATGGCAGACTCCTTGCGCAGCCCCGAGTGTAGACCACCGTGAAGCCCGAGTTTCCCCCCGGCCTGCGCCCCATCGGCGCCCCGCAGTTCGCCCGCGCCCACGACCTGGCGGCCAAGAGCCCGCGGGGCCGCGCCATCCTGCGCTACCACGAGCACAGCGACCTGCTGCAGCGCATGCTCAACGCCCTGACCCGCGACACCTACGTGCCCGTGCACCGCCACGCCGACCCCGACAAGGTCGAGGTCTTCATGGCCCTGGAGGGGCGCGCCGCCGTCTGCCGCTTCGACGACGCGGGGGCGCTGGAGCAGGTCTCGGTGATCTCGGCGGACGGCCCGCTGCGGGGGGTCGAGATTCCACCGCGCACCTGGCACACGGTGGTGTGTCTGAGCGAGACGGCGCTGCTCTTCGAGCTCATCGAGGGCCCCTACAGCGCCACCACCCACAAGCGACAGGCGCCCTTCTGCCCCAATGAGGGCAGCGCGGAGGCCGCAGGGTGGCTGGCGGCGCTGCGGGAGCGGGTGCTGGCGCGCGAACGGGTCTGAACGCAACGGCGGCTTGCGCAAGTGGGTGTGAACGCAACAGCGGGCTGCGCAAGTGGGTCTGAACGCAACGGCGGGCTGCGCAAGCGGGTCTGAACGCAACAGCACCGGGCGTGCTGGGGCCGTGGAACGGGGGAGTTGTCGCGTTCGCCCGGACTTGCGCGCCGGCTTGTTGCGTTCACCGAGACTTGCGCGCCGGCTTGTCGCGTTCGGCGGGACTTGCGCGCCGGCTTGTTGCGTTCAGCAGGACTTGTGGGCTCCCCGGTAGCGCTCGACCACGCCCTGGATGTTCAGCCCGCCCAGGCCCTCTTCACAGGCCGCCGCGTAGACCTCCGCCGCGCGGGCGCTCATGGGGGCGGGGCCCAGGTGCTCGGCCGCGTAGGCCAGGTCCTTGGCCACCAACTCGATTGGGAAGAGGGGCGGGGCCTTGGCCTCCAACATGAGCTGGCCCAACCCCTTCATCGCTGGTGCGGTCACCGGCAGCGCACCCAGCAGCGCCAGCGAGGACTGGCTGTCCAGCCCCGCCCGCTCCAGGCCCATCAGCAGCTCGGCGAGGGCGGCCACCTGGACGCCAAAGAAGGCGTTGACGGCCAGCTTGAGGGCCATCCCGTCGCCCACGCCGCCGGCGTGGTGCTGCAGCTTTCCGCTCACCGCGAGCAGGGGCGCGGCACGCTCCGCCGCCGCGGCGTCCCCGCCCACCAGGTGCACCAGCGCGCCGGCCTCGGCCTGCGGGCGGGAGCCCACGACCGGCGCGTCCAGGGGGACCGCGCCGCGGGCGCGCAGCGAAGCGGCGAGCTCCCGCCACGTCTGGGGGGTGAGGGTGCTGGCGCTGATCGCCAAGGTGCCGGGCTGGATGCCCGGCAGGGCCGCCTCCCAGAGGGCGCGGGCGGAGGCGTCGTCGCGGGAGATCTCCACGATGACCTCGCTGGTGGTGGCCAGCTCTGCGGGGCTCGCGCACCACTGGGCCCCGGCGGTGAGGAGGGCGTCGGCCCGCTGCGGGCTCCGGTTGTGGACGCGCAGCGCTGCCCCAGCCCCAAGCCAGCGGCGGGCCATGCGGCTGCCCATCGCGCCCAGTCCCATCACACCCAGTCTCAGTCCAGTCTCCATGTCGAAGCTCCTTGTTCCCACCCAAGGTGTCTCGCTGGATTGGACTGGGAAATGGGCTTCTTGGACTTGTATTCGTGCCAAAATGGACTGAATGGACCGCATCGACGCCCTCCGAGCCCTCTCCCGCAGCGTGGAGTTGGGCTCCTTCTCCGCCGCCGCCCGGGAGCTGGGCGTGGGCCAATCCACCGTCAGCAAATGGGTGGCCGCGCTGGAGGACGAGCTGGGCGCGCGCCTGCTGGACCGCAGCACCCGCAGCCAGCGCCTGACCCCGGAGGGCGAGGCCTTCCTGGAGCAGGCCCGGGGTGTGTTGTCGGCCTGGGAGCGCGCGCAGGAGGCGGCGCGGGGGGGCGCGCTGGAGGGGGAGATCTCCCTGAGCCTGCCGGTGGTCTTTGGGGGCCTGCACGTCCAGCCGCTGCTGCCGGCCTTCCTGCGGGCCCACCCGGGGGTGCGGCTGCGACTGCTCTACTCGGACCACTACGTGGACCTGATCCGGGAGGGCGTGGACCTGGCCGTGCGCGTGGGGGCGCCGCGGGACTCCAGCTTCCGGGGGCGCACGCTGGCACACAGCGAGCGGGTGCTGGTGGCCTCGCCGGAGTACCTGGCGGCGCGGGGGCGGCCGAGCTCGCCCGAGCAGCTCGCCGACCACGCCTGCCTGCTGCACCCCCACGTGGGGCCGGGGAGTTGGCGGCTTGGCTGGGAGGGGCGCTGGCGGGATCAGCGGGTGAGCGGCCCGGTTCAGGCGGACAACAGCGCGGCGCTGCTGGCCTTCGCTCGGCAGGGCTTTGGGCTGGCGCTGTTGGCGCGCTGGCTGGTGGCCCCGGAGCTGGCGACGGGGCGCTTGTGTGCGCTGCTGCCCGAGGCGCAGTGGGCGCCGGCGCCGGTGCGCGTGATCCTGCCGCCGGGGCGGGGCAGCTCGCCGCGGGTGCAGGCGCTGGTGGAGCACCTGGCCCAGGGACTGGCGGGCGTCGGCTGAGGTGTCGAAGGGCCGACGGGGGGTGTCGGATTGTCGACACCCTTTGGGTGCGGAGGCCGACCACACGCGGATTCTGGAGGCGGCACGGGCTGTGCAGACGCTCCCCAGCATGTACCACCACGTCGCAAGAACCCGCCAAGGCCTGCTCTTCGAGACTTGGGAGGAGGCCGCTGCTCTCTGGGCTCGACTCACCCGCGCGCTCCCCGGAGCGGAGGCCATCTGCCTGATGCCCAACCACGTCCACGTCCAGCACGAGCGCGACCTGCGGCTGCCGCTGGCGCGCGCGCTGAGCGGCCACACCCGCAGCCTGAACCACCGGCGGGGGCTGCGTGGCCGGGTGCTGGAGCCCGTGCCCGCTCCCCGCTGGGCAGCGGATGCCCAGAAGCGGCGGCGGGAAGGGCGCTACATCCACCTGAACCCCTGCCGCGCCGGCATGGTCCAGGACCCGCTGTGCTGGCCCTGGTCCACCTACCGGGACGCGGTGGGGCTGACTCTGCGTCCGGTGCGTCGCCGAGTGGGAGAGCCCGAAGCCCTGCACCGCTACACCAGCGCCGACGCCCACGTGGACCAGCAGGGCACCCTGCTCCCGGTGTCCCAGGGGGTGCCGACCCTGCTGGAGATCCAGGCCGCGGTGTCCGAGGCGCTGCGCGCACCCATGGTGGAGCAGACCCAGCGCGGGCCGTCGCGCACCCTGTTCATCCAGTCCGCGCTGGCGCTGGCAGAGGTCAGCCCGGTACAGGTCGCGGACTTTGTGGGCGTACACCGGGGGAGCGTGTCGCGGACGTCGAGCGCCCCGCCCGAGGCTCTGCGGCTGGTCGCCAGGCTGGCTGGAGACCCGCGCTTTCCGGGAATTCCCTCGGGGCCGGGGCCCTGGAGCCGGAGTGTGCGCTGGCGAGTCGGCGCAAGCGGCCCTGAACGCAACACAGCGCTGCGCAAGGGGCTGTGAACGCAACACCGCACTGCGTAAGTGGCTGTGAACGCAACACCGCACTGCGTAAGTGGCTGTGAACGCAACGACGGCCTGCGCAAGCGGCTCTGAACGCAACATCGCCGGGCTCGATGGGGCCGGAGAGGGAGGCGTTTGTTGCGTTCGCCCGGACTTGCGCGCCGCCCCGTTGCGTTCGCCCGGACTTGCGCGCCGCCCGATGCGTTCGCCCCTACTTGCGCGCCCGCACGATCAAGCTCTGCTCCGCGACCCCCACCGCACCCCGCAGATCCCGCAGGCGGCTGTGGGCCAGCCCGATGCCCTCGGGGCCCACCTGGGCCTGGATGTCCAGCCCCACCCACTCGCCCTGGGGACGCCGGGTGAAGGCCAGGCTCAGGTCGGGGTTGGCGTAGTTGAAGCGCAGGGGGTCCAGGGGCGGGGCCATGCCCGATTGGGCGTCGGTGAGCAGGACCACGCGCTGCTCGGGGCTGTCTTCCCAGCCGGCGACCAAGGGTTGCAGCGGGCGGGCCCAGACCCGCACCCGGGGCGGGCCCCAGGGCTGCTCCCAGAAGCGCAGGTCCACCGCCCGGTGGTAGCCGTGCTCCGTCTGGAAGAAGGGGAAAGTGAAGGGCGCCACCGACTCCGGCGCGGCCCACTCCGGTCCAGCCGTGCTGTCCAGGTCGGCCATCCCATCGCTGGCCCGCACAAAGAGGCCCTCCATCTCCAGGACGGGCCGGTCGGCGTGCAGGACCGCCCGCCAGCGCTGGGTGCTGCGCCCGGCCTTGATGCAGTGGGTCTCCACCCGCAGCTCGGCCAGGGGGACCGCCCGCAGGAAGTTCGCGGTGACGCGGGCCAGGCGGAACGCGGGGGGCACCGCCCGTTGCAGGGCGCCGGTCAGCAGCGCGCAGGGGGGGCCGCCGTGCTGGTGCTCCGGGGACCAGGGGCCCGTGGTCGAGGGCGTGGGCGAGAAGCCCGCACCCACCGGCAGGTAGAAGGCCTCAGTCCTCACGCTGCCGCCTCCCGCTGAGCTGGCTCGCCCGGAGCTGTCCGGCCAGCTCCGCGAGCTGACACATGAACTCTCCAGGGCCCCCCTCCAGGGTCGGACGCAGGGTCCCGGGCAGCGCAGCGACCAGCGCGGACAGGCTGGGCACGGTCGCTGCATCCCCCGCGAGCTGGTGCTGCAGGTGCAGGTCCCGGGTGCGCTGGTAGAGCGCCTTGGGATCCCGGACGTGGGAGTGGATCACCGGCGCCTGGGGCGCGTAGCCGATGCGCTTGCCGCGCGACCAGAGCATGTCCTCGCCGATGGGGACAGAGGGCAGCGGGTGCGCGCGCAGGGTCTCGGTGCGCAGCAGGGTGAACACGTGATCGCTCCAGGGCCGCGGGCTGTGCTGCGTCCCAAAGGGCGTCCACTGGGCCAGCCGCCGTCGGGTCAGGGGATCCGCCGTGGGCCAGGGCACCTGCCGGCCGGTCACCGCGTCGTAGCCGCCGTCTTCGAGGGCCTGGATCAACGCGCGTACGCAGCCCCGCCCCCGAGGGAGCGCGTCGTCCACCGTGAACAGCAGGTACTCGCTGTCGATGTGCTCCAGGGCCGCCTGGCGGGTGGGGCCGTGGCCCAGCCAGGGCACGCGGAGCACGCGGTCGCCTTGGGGGGCCACCGGGCCGTTCGCGAGCACGAGCACCTCGACCGGGAGGTCCTGGTCCCGCAGCGCCTGGAGCCCCACTGGGGTCTGGCGGTGGGTGGGGATCACGGCGGTCACCCGCGGCCCCTTCTTGCCCTGTTGGCCCGTCGGTGGGAGCTGCGCGCGCAAGGTGCGCTGCATCGTGTGCGAGGGGACATCGACCCCATCGAAGCAGGGCAGGATCTGGGAGCTGCGCCAGCTTCGGGGGAGTCGATCGGTGGCCAGGGTGCAGGTCCGCCCGGCGTGGAGGGCGTGCTCCAGCGCGCGCAGGGAGGGGGGATCGAAGGCGGTGAGGCGCATCCGGCAGGAGGGTACACCGCCCGGGGATCTCAGGCCGCGTGCAGCTCCACGCTCTGGGCATCGGCGAGGAGAACGCGATCGCGACCGGCCTCCTTCGCGCGCAGCAGGGCGGCGTCCGCGACGGAGATGATGCCCGCCAGGTCGTCGGCGTGGCGGGAGTCGGCGACGCCGTAGCTCGCCGTGAAGCAGGGCGTGTCCCCGCCCGCGGTGATGGTGGCCAGGCGCTCGCGGGCCTGCTCCAGGATCCGGGCGGCGGCCTCCATGTGGTGGTCGGGGAAGACGAGCACGAACTCCTCGCCGCCGAAGCGGGAGACGAAGCCCTGGTCGCCGACGACCTCCTGCACGCACTTGGCGTAGGTGGTCAGGGCGCGGTCGCCCGCGTCGTGGCCCAGGGTGTCGTTGAGGCGCTTGAAGTGGTCCAGGTCGGCGATGGCGACGGCGTAGACGCCGGAGCGGCGCTGCACCTTGCGGACCTCGGTCTCCAGGGCCCGGCGGTTGAGCAGGCCCGTGAGGGGGTCGGTGGCGGCCTGAAGCTGGATGCGCTCCAGGCTGCGGATGCTGCCCAGGCGGGCCCCCATGGCGCCGGCCAGGAACTCGGTGCGCTGGGCGAACGCGGGGCTGGGGGGCTGGCCCTCGGGGCCGGTGGCGTGGAGCACGCCCAGGGCGCGCCCCATGAAGGTGACCGGCGCGCAGAACGCGGAGCAGGGGCCGCGGGCGTTCAGGCGCGGGCAGGCGTCCAGGCGCTGGCTGCTCTCGAAGCTCAGGGGGCGGCCGCGGCGGACGGCGGGGCAGGCGTGGGGGGTGCCGACGCCGCAGCCGGGCGCGCCGGCCTCGGGGTGGACGGCGACGCGGTGCATGTGGGCCTGGCTGGAGTCGGCCAGCAGCAGCTCGGTGGGGTGGGGCTCGCTGTCGGCCATGGCCCGCTCCAGCAGGGAGAGCAGCTCCTCTTCGCTGTCGACGACCTCCAGGGCGCTGCTGACCTCGCGCGCGAAGCCCTGCTGGCGCTCCTCTGCGGCCTTCCGGTCGGAGACGGCGGCGCGCCGGGCCTCCTCCTCGCGGAGCGCCTGTCCGAGCGGGCGGAAGATCCACAGCCACAGGGCGAACAGGGCCACCATCATGCTGAGGGTCAGGACCGCCGTGGTCCGCACGGCGGACTCGACGTTGTTGGAGGCCTGGCCTTCGAAGAGGGTGACGGCCTCGTCCAGTGGGGGGAGTAGCTGCTCGGCGCCGACCACCACGTGCACGCGGTCGCTGTTCGTGACGGTCTGGGTGGCGCGGGAGCGGTCCAGGACCGTTCGGGCCCTGTCCAGGAAGTCCTGGGTGCGGCCGCTCAGGTGGCCGGGCTCTCCAAAGTAGTGCGTACGCAGCGCGGGGCTCAGCTCGCCATCCAGGCCCATGTCCGGGTCGCCTTGGGTCAGGCCCTCCAGGGCGTGGGCCATCTCGGTGAGGTCGGCTTCGAGCTTGCCCTCGGCCCGGCGGCGCTCCTGTTGGGACAGGCTGGTGTCGGCCAGCACCGCGGTCTGCAGGGCGACCCGCTGGCTCAGCATGCGCTGGCGACCGGCCACGTTCACCGCCGCCGCGTCACCGGAGGTCGGTGAGATGGCGTGGGTCTGGGCCACAAAGCAGCCGGCCGTCATGATCGCCAGCCCCAACAAGGACAGGCGAAAGCGCCGCGTGAAGCGCTCGCTCGATTCCAACATCCGCACACTCCCACCCACCCCAATCGGCGGCGATCGCGGCTCGATTGAGGCCCCGGGCCGCTCTGCGCGTTGAATGAAGCCCGCCGCCGCGGGGTATGGGAGGATGCGTTGGAGGCCCCCAATGACCCCCCTCACAATCTCGTTCCTCTGGTTCCTGGCGGCGGACACCGGTTTTGGGAGCAAGCGAAAGCAGGAGCGCTTCTACATCGAGCAGGCCGCAGCCGCCCAGAGCCTGTCTGTTCAGCGGACGGGAAGCGGACACACGGAGGGCCGTTCGGCGCATTCGTACCAGTCCGCCTGGGACGCCTGCCTGCCGGTTCAGGGCCTGGGCTTGGGCAAGGAGCGGGACCGGGGGGCTCGGCAGCTCTCGTCGGCGCTGCGCTCGCTGCGGTCGGGGCAGAGCAAGCGGGGGCGCCGGACGCCGCTGCCGCCAAGCTGCGAGGCGATCGGCGGGACCCCGGACGACCCTCTGATGGCGGTGATGCAGGACCAGGGCTGCGCGCTGATCCAGCGCTGCCAGGCAGCCATCCCCCACCTGATCGAGGGGAGCACGCGCCAGGAGCTGCTCAGCCCCCTGGCCCCCTACGAGGCCTGGCGGGTGCAGGGGGACATCGGGCGGCCGTCGGTGGACTTCCTGGTCCTGGGCCAGGTGGCGCTCGCGGACGCTTGGCTGAGCGGGGGGCGCCAGGATCCCAAGGTGCTGGCGGAGCGGGCGCTGGTGGTGCTGCGCTACGGGCGGGATCTGGGGCAGGGCGTGGACGGGCGGGACCTGCGGGTGTCACTGTCCACTCAGGAGCAGGCGCTGGAGCTGCTGCATCGCGTGGTGAGCGACCCCACCCTGGACCCCGCCCTGGCGCTGCGGATCGCCCAGGAGCTGGAGGCGGTCGCCGCGCAGCCGGTGGATCTGGGGGCGGTGGTGCAGGTCGACTTCCTGGAGACCACGGCCATGATCTGGTCGGCCACGCGACCCAAGGCCAAGGCGCTGGAGCAGGCGCCGCTGCTGTACGCGCCGGATGGGCCCGCCTGGAACCCCGAGGCCTGGGAGCTCCCCAAGGTCGCGGGGCCGGTGGTGTCCGGGTACCTGGAGGACCAGCACTTCCCCACCTGGTACACGCTGGAGCGGGGTCTGGGATCGCAGTACCTCGCCAATGAGACGATGCTGTCAGAGGCGCTGGCGGAGCTGAGTGTGAGCGGTGAAGGCACCCGCGCTGAGCTCCAAGGCATGGTCGCCAACGGCCTCATCTCCCGACTGGAGCTGATGCAGCGGTGGAACCTGGAGCTTGGACTGATCAACAGCCGGGTCTGCCTGCTGGCCACCGCCGCCCGCGCCCGCGCTGGAGAGCCCGGAGGGAGCTGCGCGGTGGATCCGATGCTGGGGCAGCCCTACGGCCAGGACGCCGACGCCAAGGGGGTCTTGCTGTGGGCGCCTGCGCTGGAGAGCGTCGAGCTGAGTCGGACGCAGCAGCGGCCGCTTGAGATCGATGTCGCCTTCCCGGAGACCCCGGCTGCGGGCGATCACCCCTAAACGAAAATCGCGTTCGGTTCGATGTGGAAGCTGTAGGAGGTTTCCATGTCCAATGCCGCACGTGTGGCCAGTGCCGAGTCCCCCTCTCCTTTCGAGGAGGCGGTTCACAAGTCCCAGGTTGTTCTCAGCTTCTCCCAGGATGGGAAGGTCGTGGGGGCGAACGAGCGCGCCGGAGCGCTCTTCGGTCAGGCGCCCTCGCAGATTGTGGGCAAGAGCTTCTCCGAGCTGGTCCGCAGCGACAGCGTCGCCGATCTGAGCCAGAAGGCCCTCTGGCGCCGGGTGGTCTCGGGGGAGGAGGACAGCGGGGTGTTCTCCATCGACACCCACACCGCTGAGCCTGCCTATGTCCAGGGCACCTTCATGACGGCGTCCACCGGCGAGGTCATCTTTGTCGGAATGGACGTGACCGAGTCCTGGAAGGCTGGCGCCCTGAACAAGGGCCTGGTCGAGGCGATCTCCCGCTCCCAGGCGGTCATCCACTTCAAGCCCGACGGCACCATCTGCGGGGCCAACGAGAACTTCTGTGGCGCGGTCGGCTACAGCGAGCGCGAGATCAAGGGGCAGCACCACCGCATCTTCTGCGAGCCCGCGTACGCCAACTCCCCAGCGTATCGGAAGTTCTGGCAGGAGCTGGCCTCCGGGCAGTTCCACTCCGAGCGCTTCAAGCGCTTCACCAAGAGCGGTGAGGAGATCTGGATCCAGGCCTCCTACAACCCCATCTTTGACGGCCAGGGGCAGGTTGTGCGCGTGGTCAAGTTCGCCACGGACATCACCGAGCAGGTGCGGCAGGAGAGCGATCGCAGCGGCAAGGTCAACGCCATCGAGCGGACGCAGGCCGTGATCGAGTTCGACCTGCAGGGCAACATCCTGCGGGCCAACGACAACTTCTGTGGCGCCGTTGGGTACAGCGAGCGCGAGATCGTCGGCCAGCACCACCGCATCTTCTGCGACCCCAAGTACACCGCCAGCCCGCAGTACAAGGCCTTCTGGGCCAACCTGGCCGCGGGCGAGCCGGACTCCGGGCGCTACAAGCGCTTTGGCAAGAGCGGCGAGGAGATCTGGATCCAGGCCTCCTACAACCCCATCCTGGGCGAGGACGGCACCCCCTACAAGGTGGTGAAGTTCGCAACCGACATCACCGAGCAGGTGCGCCAGGAGGCGGACTGGAGCGGTAAGGTCACCGCCATCGAGCGTGTGCAGGCGGTCATCGAGTTCGACCTGCAGGGCAACATCCTGCGGGCCAACGACAACTTCTGCGGGGCCGTGGGGTACTCCGAGCGGGAGCTGGTGGGTCAGCACCACCGCATGTTCTGCGAGTCCAGCTACACCAAGAGCCCCGAGTACCGGGCCTTCTGGGCGCAGCTCGGCAGCGGTGAGCCCAGCTCCGGGCGCTACAAGCGCTTCGGCAAGAGCGGGGAGGAGATCTGGATCCAGGCCTCCTACAACCCCATCCTGGACGGCGAGGGCAAGCCCTACAAGGTCGTCAAGTTCGCCACCGACATCACCGACCAGGTCAAGGCCGAGCAGGCCGCTGCCGCCAAGGCCGCCAAGGAGGCCGCCGAGGCCGAGGCCATCCAGGCCCGCGTGATGGAGATCCTGGTCGTCGTCGCCGCCGGCGCCCGCGGGGAGCTGGACCAGCGCGTGGCCACCAACCCCGACGATCATCCGCTGATCAGTCAGCTCGTCGACGGCTTGAACCAGATGTTCGACGACCTGCAGGCCCGCATCGGCTCCATCATGAAGGTCGTGGACGCTGGTGGGCGCGGCGACCTGACTGGACAGGTCACGGTCAACGACACCGACGCCGACGCCCTGGCGGTGCTGGCTCGGGGCATCAACACCATGATCGGCGAGCTGCGAGCCGTGGTCTCCCAGGTGGTCGAGACGGCCGATGCCGTCGCCAAGCAGACCAACGCCATCACGGACCGGTCCACGCAGGTGGCCCGCCAGGCCGAGCGCCTGGGCGCGACCTCCGAGGAGATGAGCGCGAACGTCGAGGAGCTCTCGGCCTCCATCGCGTCCATCGCCGAGGGGTCCACCGCCGCCAACGTGCTGGCCCAGGAGGCCGCCTCCCAGGCAAAGGTGGGCACGGACGCCATCGGCGAGTCCCTGGCCGCGATGAAGGAGATCAGCCAGTCCAGCGACGAGGTCGGGGAGATCGTCGCGGTCATCTCCGAGATCGCCTCCCAGACCAACCTGCTGGCCTTCAACGCCGCCATCGAGGCCGCGCGGGCCGGACAGCACGGCCGGGGCTTCGCGGTGGTCGCCGACGAGGTGCGCAAGCTGGCGGAGCGCTCCAGCGCCGCCACGCGGGACATCTCCAAGCTCATCCAGGCCTCGATCCGCAAGACCCAGCACGGCGCTGAGGTGTCCAAGAAGGCCTCCGACGCCTTCGAGACCATCGTGAACTCGGTCGACAAGACCTACCAGTCGGTCACCATGATCGCCGCCGCCGCCGAGGAGCAGTCCCTGGCCGCCCGCGAGGTCAACTCGGGCATCCAGTCGGTCTCCATGGAGACCGAGAACAGCGCCCACTCGGCCGAGGAGATCTCCCGCAGCACCCGTGACCTCCAGTCCCGCGCGCAGGAGCTCGCTGAGCTCGTGTCCCGCTTCAAGACCTGATCATGACCAGCATCAAGACACTCAGCGACGCCAAGTTCCGCATCCTCTCCGATGAGGTCTACCGCCTGACCGGAGTCACCCTGGACCGCAGCAAGCAGGTCATGCTCAGCGGCCGCCTGGGCCGGCACATGAGGAGCCTCGGACTGAGCACGGTGGACGAGTACCTGGCGGAGGTGCGCAAGCCCGGCAAGATCCAGGACGCCTTCGTGGACAAGGTCACCACCCACAAGACCTCCATGTTCCGCACCACCAGCGTGTGGCGGACCATGACCGAGGAGGTCCTGCCGGAGCTGGCGGCCAACAAGGGGAGCGCTCGGATCTGGTCCGGCGCCTCCTCCACGGGGCAGGAGCCCGCCTCCCTGGCGGTGGTCTGCAGCCACCAGCAGCGCCAGACCCCTGGCTTCCGCTGGTCGGTGCTCGCCTCCGACGTCAGCCCTGGGATGGTGCAGGCCACCGCGGAGGGCCGCTTCGACCGCAAGGTGGTGACCGACGGGGCCAGGCGCTTCCCCGGCCTCTCGGTGACCAGCTACTTCGACGGCCAGCCCGGCGACCCGGAGATGCAGCTCAAGCGCGAGCAGCGCGCCGGCATCATGACCCGGCGCCACAACCTGCTCAAGCCCGCCCCTGGCTCCGGCTTCGACCTCATCTTCCTGCGGAACGTGATCATCTACTTCTCCCCCGCGGACAAGAGCAAGGTGATCCGCAACGCCAAGCGGGCGCTGGCCCCCGGCGGTCTGTTGATCATCGGGGAGTCGGAGTCGCTGCTGGAGGAGGACGAGGAGGGGCTCGAGCTCCTGAACCACTGCATCTACAAGGCAGCCGCATGATCGCCGCAATCGAAGCCGTCACCATCGGCAGGGGCCTGATCTTCCTGGCCCCCAAGGTCGCAGAGTCCAACCTGGGCTCCTGCCTGGGCATCGCCCTGTCCTGGCCGGAGGAGGGCCGCTTCGGTCTGGCGCACTGCCTGCTTCCTTCCCGAGACCGGGATCCGGGCGACACCCGCTACTACCGCTACGCCGACACCGCGCCGCGCTTTCTGCTCAAGCGCATGGGGGTCCCCCCCGAGCGCCGCTCCGAGGTCCGGGCCTGCCTGGCGGGCGGAGCGGAGCTCTTCGAGGGCTCCCGCCAGGGCGTCGGCGCCTCCAACGTCAAGGCCGGGGTCGGCGCCCTCCGCGAGCTCGGGGTCCGCATCCGCGCCCGGGACGTGGGCGGTCAGACCGCGCGGCGGATGCGGGTGGATGCCAAGACCGGTCTGGTCACTGTCATTCAGATGGATGGCCCCCAGGGTCACCGCGAGATCGTCTGGAGGGTGCTGCGATGAACCCCATCAGCAACGCGACCGAGCGCACCTACGGCACCTTTGTGCTGGGGGAGCATGAGTTCACGCTGGCCGCCGAGGAGATCCGGGAGGTCGTCCCCCTGGAGAACAACCTCATCCCGCTGCCGCTGACCCCTGGCTACGTGCTCGGGCTGATGTCCCTGCGCGGCGAGGTCATCCCGGTCATCCACGTGGGCGCCCTGCTGCAGGTCGCGGAGCCCGGCTACAGCCTGAGCTACCGCGTGGCCATCGTCGACTGCGGCACCCACGTGGTCGGCGCGGTCTTCGAGTCCACCGGAGAGGTGCTCGAGGTCGACCCCAAGGACCTGCTCCCCCTGGAGCACTCCGACGCCGATCCCTCCGGTGTGGTGACCGGCGTGCTGCGTCTGGGAGAGGGCAAGCGCCTGGTGCAGATCCTCTCCGCCGCGCGCATCGCCCACCTGGACCGCATCCCCCGGGGTCAAGGAGGAGAGCGGGCCAAGGAGGCCTTCAGGCCCACCATGAAGGTCATCCTGGCGCGGGTCAACGGGGTCCCGGTAGGGATGCGCGTGGACGAGGTGCTGGAGATCCACCAGGACCTGGAGATCCGCCCCACCCCCCGGTACTTCGAGGGCTGCGTGGGCCTGGTCTCCATCCGCGACTACAGCGTCCCGGTGCTGGATCTGGGCGCGGTCTTTGGTCGCCAAGGCAAGATCTCCGAGGGGTGGCGCCTGCTGTTCGTGCACGACGGGAGCACCGTCTGCGCCGTGTTGGTGGACCGGGTCGAGGATGTCGCTGACATCTACGAGGAGAACCTGCAGGCGCTGCCGCTGCTGAATCAGTTCGAGTGCGGCCGCTTCACCACCCGGGTGCTGCGCAACGACAAGGGCGACGACCTGCTCTTCCTGGAGATGAAGGACCTGATGGCCAAGCTGGGCGCCAACCAGTCGCTGCCCCAGAGCAACGCCCGGGAGCTGCTCTCGGTGGTCTCCTCCGAAGAGAAGACCGAGGACCTGGCCCCCGACACGGTGCACGGCTCCCCCAGCGGCTTCCTGGTCGTGAAGGTGGGCGGTGACGACTACGGCTTCCCGCTGACCTCGGTCCGCGAGATCCGGCCTCGCCCGTCGGACCCCGAGCTGCTCCGTCCCCCGGGCGCGGGAGGCTCCTTCATGGGGCTCATGCGCCTGCGCGGCGAGGTGCTCCCCGTGCTGGATCTGGCCTCCCGCTACGGCATGGAGAGTGTGGAGGGTCCGCATGACCAGCGCGTGGTGGTGGTGGAGCTCAAGGCCGGCCGACACGGCGTGCTGGTGGACGGGCTCTCCGGGATCTTCCACGACGTGCCGGCGGACGCCTACGACGTGCCCGCGGACATGGCCTGGAAGGGCAAGGCGCACCGGGCCTCCCTGGCTCAGGACGTCACGAGCATCGTGAGCATCGAGGACCGGTCCACCCAGGCCACCCTGCTGGTGATGAGCCTGGACCTGGAGAAGCTGTTCTCCACGGCCGCCGCCTGATTCTCAGGGCGTGGTGGCGTCCTCCAGGGCCGCGCGCAGCTCAGCGCGGTCCTGGGGGGCGTAGCCCGACCACTTCCAGGTGGGGGCCAGGGTCTCGTCCAGGAGCACCAGGTGCGGCAGCACGGGGGGCTCCAGCCAGCCTGGGGGCGCGGTCCAGGCCGACGCCGGGGTGACCTCGCCGGCGTGCAGGTGCAGCAGGGTTGCGCGGGCGCCCAGCAGCTCGGGGAGGTGGGCCTCCAGCTCCTGACAGCCGCTGCACTCCTCCTCGTCCCCGGTCAAGAGGATCAGGGTGAAGCCCGCCCCGGCCTGCGCCAGCAGAGTGCTCTCGCCCTGGGGACCGCTCAGAGGCCGGTCCTGCGCCCGGCGCGCCTGCTGGCGCTGGATGGCCTGGATCTCGAAGTGGATCATGGGGTCGGCGAGCTCGGCGTCCAGGGCCTCCCACCCGGCGATGGCGCCCTGGGGGTCGGTCTGCGCCTGCTGCCTGAGCTGCTCTGCGCGGGCCTGGTGTTCGGCCAGCCCCAGGTGGGTGCGCAGGCCCTGGGGGGTCTCGATGTAGCGGTACTCCAGCTCCTGGAGGCGCGGGGGAAGCTCCCAGACCTCGTCCTTGACCCAGGGGTCCATGGCGCGGATGTCGGGGGTCTCGCGGCGCACGCGCGCGCCCTGGCGGTCGGCGGAGATCACGGCGCAGGCGGTGTTCGCGCGGATCACGCCGTAGCCGGAGGTGCCGATGCGCTCAAAGCCCACGCCGCTGGCCCGGTTCTGGGAGAGCAGCGACAGCTCGGCGGGGTCCAGCACGCCCTGGAGCTGGGCCAGGCCCGCGGAGTCGACGCTCAAACCGGGCATGGCATCGCAGGTGCGCAGCGCCAGGGTTTCGGGGGAGAGGGGGGCCGCGCAGGCCATCAGGAGCAGAGGGATCACCGGATCCGGACCTCTTGCGTGGTCAGGGAGAAGCGCCCCACGTCGGGGGGCAGGGTGAAGGTGTACGACAGGCGCCCTCCCGCGTCCACCGGGCCCAGGATCTGGTGCTGCTGGCCGCTCTGCGAGGGCACCATGGGCAGCTTCACGCCCGGGGGGGCCATGGGGCGCTTGGGGGCCTTGGCCTGCTCGCTGTAGCGGATGAGCACGATGGCGCCGCCCAGGTCCTGGTCGCTGTTGTTGACCAGCTCGGCGTGCACGGTCTGGCCCTGGCGCAGGTGGAAGGTGTTGGTGACCTGTAGGCGGGTGCGCTCCTGCAGGGCGGCCTTCTCGGCCAGGGCGATGTCCACGTCCAGGGTGGGGTCGCCCACGATTCGCTGGGTGCGGACCCACAGCTCCGCGGCGGCCTCCAGGTCGGGCTCCTGTTGGGCCTGGGCGCGCAGGGACAGTGCCTGCTCGTGGTCCCAGCCCACCCGTCCGTCGCGCAGGGTCCAGCGCAGAGTGTCGTGGCGCTCGCCGTGCAGGGTGCCGCCCTCCAGGATCGCGGGGCGGGTGCGCTCCAGCTCGATCTCGCCGCTGCGACGGTCGAAGTGGGAGAGGGAGCAGCGGGTCTCGGCCTCCAGACGGCTGCGGTCCACCGCGGTCAGTCTGTCCTCGCCGGCGGTCGGGGTTGCGCTCTGCATGCCAGCGAGGACATCGGGGCGCAGGAGGTGGGCCAGGATCTGCGTGCGCTCCGGTCCCTCGTGCAGCCCGGGAGACAAGGCGCAGAGCGCCAGGGCGGGGTCGGGGGACACGCAGCCGACCAGGAGCCAGATCACGGGGACCTCACAGGGCGGCCAGGAGCAGGCGGGCGGACTCCAGGCCGGGGTCGAGCTCCAGGGCCTGCTGGGCGAAGGCGCGGGCGCGCTCCCGTTGACCCAGGGCCACCCAACAGGCGGCGGCGTTGTAGGCCAGGCGCCCATCCAGGCCGAAGCGCTCCTGGCTGACGGAGAAGAGCTGCAGGGCGCGCATGGGGGCGTCGAGCTGCATGAAGATGGAGCCGATGGCGAAGGCCAGATCGGGCTCGGCCTCCATCAGGAACTCGCGGCGCCAGACCTGGTCCAGGGCGTCCAGCCAGCCCTGGCGCACCCAGGCGGGGAGCTCGTCCTGGATGGCGTCGTAGACGGCGGAGTGCATGCGGCGGTAGGCCCAGGGGTCGAAGTTGCTCAGGCGCAGCAGGCGCAGGCAGGTGCGGGCGTCCGGGGGGAGCTCCTGGAGCTGCGCGCTGTAGGCGTTGAGGCCGGAGTCGCGGCCCAGGCCCAGCTCCCAGGCGAGCTTCAGGCGGGGGGTGTCCGGCAGGTGGAAGGCGTGGGCTCGGGAGATGAGCTGGAGGTCGGTGTGAGCGGAGGACCACACCGCGCCACCTTGGGCCCGCACCCAACGGTCCAGGGAGGGGTGATCCACCATCGAGGACAGGGTGCCCGCGTGGGGCCGCAGGGGGTCGTCCACGTAGTGCTCGGGGCTGGCCCAGTTCTTGTCGGTGATCACCGTGAGCAGGCCGCGGGGGCTGGCCTGGCGCGCCCACTCCAGCAGGGGGAGGGCGCCGGTGGGCAGGTGGACGCTGCCGCGCTGGCCCTTGGCGTGGAGCTCCTGCAGCCAGTCGCGCCAGACGGGGGGGAGCTCGGTGCTGCCCAGAGGCTGGTCGTGGTAGGAGAAGATCAGGTCGTCCAGGCTGCCGGGCTCGCCGTCGTCGGCCATGGACAGGGCCACCCAGCGCTCCAGGGGGCCGCCGTCGACCAGGTTGAAGACGTCTACCGGCAGGGAGTCCAGCAGGTAGTTGCAGACCAGGACGGTGGGGCCGGGCAGCGGCGCGTCCAGGGCGGGGGCGGTGGCGTTGAAGGCCTGCCCGCTCAGCCAGCCGCGCGCGACGAAGGGGGCCAGCGCGGGGTGCTCCAGAGAGAAGTCGACGTTGGCGGCCGCGAGGTCCAGCAGGCGCACGTGGGGCGGGTCGAAGCTGCGGTCGTGGCGCTCCCAGGCGTCCTGCAGCTCCAGGAGCAGGTAGAAGGCAAAGCGCCCGGGGCCGCTGCCGGCGTCCAGGACGGTGACGGGCTCGCCGGTGTCCAGGGCCAGGGCCACCACGAGGTCGGCGATGGCGCGGGCCTGCCAGGGGTTGGCGGTGGCCTGGTGGGGGAGGCCCTCGGCCCAGAGTTCGGGGCCGGCGCTCTCGTAGCGGTCGGCCATCAGCTCCCAGAGCAGGGAGCGGGAGAAGGGGCGGGGTTCTTGGAGCGGCAGGGGCATGCCCCGATGCTATCGCCCCAGAAGCGCCGGAGCTGGCTGGAAGATGGGACCGCGCGGGCGTGGGGGCCGAAGGTGTGTGTGAGACAGGAAGGCTCCACTGGACCAGCCCAGTGGTCCGGATCGCTCCGGGAGGGAATCAGCCGGCGCGCCCGCACGGTCCCTCGCTGGGGTGAAGAGCAAGGCTTGTGCCAGCGTGTAAGGGGCTGAAATCCGGTCTGGAGGGGGCGCGAAGGCGCCTGCTGGAACGTTCCGCGGGACGTTCTGTGAACAGAACCTTGAGATTTCCTTGACCGTGCGTTGACTTGGTCTGGACGTCTGGTTGACAATTCGCGGACATTCGGACGGGACTTGCGGATGCTGCTGCTGCTGACGACCTTGATGGCCTGCGAAGAGATGGGGGGGGACACAGCGCAAGGGCTGGACCCGCTGCAGCAGGAGCCTTTGGGCGAGGACACGGGGGCCCTGGACACGGGAGAGCCCGCCGACACGGACCCATTCGAGGCGCTCTCGGCGCAGCTCGTGCAGCCCAGCCTGAGGGTGGACGTGCTGATCATCGGGGCGGGGGCCTCGGGCATGGCGGCCGCGCTGGAGGCCCAGGCTCAAGGGGCGGACGTGCTGCTCCTGGAGATGTCCGAGGCGCCCGGCGGTGGGGCGCTCTACGCCAGCAACTTCCTGCTGGTCGACACGGTCGCGCAGAGGGCGGTCGGCCTGGAGGACTCGCCGGAGAAGGCCCTGAGTGACTGGGCTCGGCTCAGCCCTGGCGGCGACCCCAGCGACCCGGTGGTGCAGGACTATCTGGAGGGGACCATCGAGCTCGCCGACTGGTTCCACCAGGAGCTGGGCGCGCAGGTGGTGGGGCCCTTCGGCGACTCTGACGAGGGGCAGATCCCCCGAATCCACAACGTGCGGGTGGCCGGGGAGGAGACCCCTGGGCCCGCCCTGGTGGAGCGGGTGGCCAACTACACCTGGACGCACCACCGCGCCGACGCCCTGGTCACGGTGGGGGAGCGGGTGGTCGGCGCGGAGTTCACGGACCTGCGCACCGGGGAGACCGGCTGGGTCGCCGCGGACGCGACGGTGGTCGCCACGGGGGGCTTCGCCCGGAACCTGGACGAGGTGCTGGGGCAGCGGCCCGATCTCTCTGGGCTGTCGCTGCTCTTCGAGATCCACCCGGCCGCAATCGGGAGCGGGCGGGGGCTGCTGGAGCAGGTGGACGCCGCCACCCAGAACGAGGGCCACGTGGGCGTGTACGTGCACGCCGCCGAGGACCCCCGGCAGGGCATGGAGCGCGAGGCCATCTGGCTGAGCCACCTGAGCGACACGCTGATCGTGGACGCGGAGGGGCAGCGCCGCTTCTCCGAGGAGGAGGTGTTCAGCTTCGGGATGGAGGCGCGGCTGCTGGAGGCGGGTGGACAGCGGCTCTGGGCGATCTACCCGAAGATGATCTGGGAGCAGGCCTATGGCTACATCCCCAAGTACAACGCGCCCACCGAAGAGGCGTCCTGGACCCTCTCCCTGCTGGAGTACGAGGCGCTGGGGGGTGGGGCCCGCTACAGCTCGCTCCAGGAGGCCTCCGAGGCCGAGGGCATCAGCCTGCAGACCCTGGGCGAGACGGTCTCCCGCTACAACAGCCTGGCCAGCAGCGGGCAGGACTCGGACATGGGGAAGCCGGCCTCATCGCTGGTCCCGGTCCAGGAGGAGTTCGTGATGGTGGAGCTCAAGGGTGGGCTCGCCAAGTGCTTCACCGGCGTGGCCCTGGACGCGCGCGGACAGGTCCTGGGAGAGGACGGCGAGCACATCCCGGGGCTCTACGCCGCGGGAGAGGTCGCGGGCATGCTGGGCGTCCCGGCGGTGGGCAGCGGCTTCGAGGGGAGCATCTCCGCGGTGTACTGGTCGGGCCGCCGGGCAGGCGCCGCCGCCGCCCAGGACGCGCTGGGGCTTTAGGCGCTGGGGCCTGCGGTGGTTAGCTGAACAGGGATGGACGACTCCCCAACTCCGCTGGACCCCCGGGTGACCTGGCTCTGGCGCCTGCACGGCCTGGTCCGCGTCGCGATGCTCTGGCTCCCCGTCGCCCTGGGCGGCGCGGCGGGCCTCAACGCGGTGGTCGGCGCCGCCGCTGCGTCGGTGTTCGCGCTGACTCTGGTGGCGCTGGGCCTGCTGCTCGCGATGCTGTGGCCGGCGCTGCGCTACCAGCACTTCAGCTACAGCGTGCGGGAGCATGACCTGCTGGTGCAGCGCGGGGTGCTCGTGCGCCGCCGCAGCTCCATCCCCCACAACCGCATCCAGCACGTGGACACGCAGCAGGGCCCCATCGAGAGGCTGCTCGGCCTGTCCTCGCTGGCGGTCTACACGGCGGCTGGGATGTCCGCGGATGGGTCGATCCCGGGCCTGACGGAGGCGGACGCGGAGGCGCTCCGTGACGAGCTGGCCCGGCGCGGTGGGGACGACGGTGTCTGAGGGCCAGCCAGCCCCCCTCTCCCCGGAGGACGCGGACACGCAGGAGGCGCTGGAGCAGGCGCCCGAGGTCCCCTGGCTGGGGCTGCACCCCATGAGCGTGGTGGTGAACCTGATCCCGCGGACCTGGAAGACCCTGCGGGGGCTGTGGCCGCTGGCGCTGGTGATCCTGGTGGGCGGCGGCGGGGCCGAGGACTTCCAGATCGCGGACCTGGGCTGGATCGGGCTGTTCATGCTCTCCGGGGTGGGGAGCACGCTGATCCACTACTTCACCCTGCGCTACCGCGTGGCCGGGGGGAAGCTGCAGATCAAGCAGGGTCTGCTCAACCGCCAGGCGCGCGTGATCGACCCGGCGCGCATCCAGAACGTGAGCCAGGTCCGCAACGTGTTCCACAACCTGACCGGCCTGGTCGAGGTGCGGCTGGAGACGGCCGGCGACACACGCACGGAGGGGCTGCTCTCTGCGCTGAGCGTGGACCAGGCCGAGGCGCTGATCGGCGAGCTGCAGCGGGTTCGGGGGGAGCAGCGCGTGCAGGCGGATCCGGACGCCCCCGAGCCGCCCCCCGTGCTGGAGCTGGGCATCGGGGAGCTGCTGGCCTTCGGGCTGTCGCGGGCCAGCGTGGGGCTGGTCGCGGTGGTGCTGGCGGTGGGCCTGGAGCTGCTGCCCATCCTCTCGCCCCAGGACACGGCGCAGACCCTGGAGTCCCTGTCCCCGGTGGCCGCGGCGGGCTTCTTGATGCTCACCCTGGTGGTCTCCTGGCTGGGCTCGGCGCTGCTGAGCGTGGTCCGCCACTTCTCGTTCACCCTGCGGCGCGAGCAGGACCCGGACCCCCGCAAGACGGCGCTCTCTTCGCGCGAGGGGCTGTTCACCACCCGGCGCGTGCGGGTCCCCCTGGGCAAGGTGCAGCTCCTGATGGTCGAAGAGCCGGTGCTCCGCCGGGCCATGGGCTTTGGCACGCTGAACGTCGAGACGGCGGGGCTGGGCTCGGTGCAGGAGGGCGTGAAGCTGGCCGAGCTGGTGGTCCCGATGGTGGACCGCGACGAGCTCCCCGCGCTGGCCCGGGAGGCGCTCCCCGCCCTGGAGATCGACCCCTGGACCCACGCGCTGCAGCCCGCACACCCCCGCGCCTTGTGGCGGATGCTGGTGAGCGGCTTCTTCCAGGGCAGCCTCTACTCGGCGCTGGCCTGCTGGCTGCTCCCCGGCGGGATCTGGTGGCTGGGACTCGGCGTTCTCCCGATGATCCTGCTGGCCCGCGTGCTGGACTGGCGCGCCCAGGGTTGGCTGGTCACGCCCCAGGTGGTGGTGGCCCGGCGGGGCTTCTGGCGGCGCCGCACCTGGGTGCTCTCGCGCGAGAAGCTGCAGTCCGTGCATTTGGCCCAGGGCCTGCTGATGCGCTGGCACGGGCTGGGGCGGCTGGCGGTCCGCGTGGCGGGCTCGCAGGTGGTGCTGCCGGACATCTCCTGGGACCTGGCGGCCTCGCTGCTGGATGAGCTCAAGCCCGCCCCGGCGGGCGCTCTGGTGCCTTCGGAGCCGGGTCTGGAGGGAGGAGAGGGCTGATGTTGCTGGCCGTCATCGGGGACGTACACCACCACATGGATCGGCTCTCTCGCGTCCTTGAACGGGCGGCTGCCTACGAGGTCGCTGGTCTGCTACAGGTCGGGGACATCGGCAGCAGCCGCATCCTCGGGCGAGGAACTGCTGACCCTGCTCGGATCGCGGCCTATCGGGACTCGGTCGCCCAGGTCCTGGCTGCGCTGCGCGCGGTGGGCCCCACGCTGTGGGTGCCGGGCAACCACGACCTGCGCGACTGGGACGACCCCGGCATGGTGGACGGGCGCGTGGTGGACTGGCTGGGCCTGCGGGTGGGCGGCATCGGGGGCGCCGGCCCGGACCGCTACGGCTTCCCCTACGAGTGGTCGGAGGCGGAGATCCGCGCCCGACCGGCCTTGGACTGCGACGTGCTGATCAGTCACGCGCCGCCGAAGGACACCCGCCTGGACCACGTGCACCGGCGCGACGTGCACGTAGGCAGCGCGGCCATCCGCGAGCGCGCCGCAGACCACCGGCTGCTGGTCTGCGGTCACATCCACGAGTCGGCGGGCAGCCAGTGGCTGGGGGACTGCCTGTGCCTGAACGCCGGCGGGCTGGGGGAGCCCCATGGGGCCGCCCGCCTGGGCCTGGTGCGCTGGGGACCCCAGGGCCCCGAGGAGGCCTGGGTCGAGGTGCTGGACGACCCCCGCGCCTGAGCCCTCTGTCTGCGAAGGGTTGCATCTTGTGTCAATTGACACGGCCGAAGTGTGCAAGTTGACCCACGAACGGGCGTTCGATCTGAACTCGATCCAGCCTATGAATCAGGATTCTGTTTCAGGTGAAATGGCACTGCTCTTGCTTCTGATGGGGGCATCAACAACCTTGGAGCTTCATCATGAGCACCCCCGCAGTGAAGGCCTTCTTTGACCCCGCCACCTGGACGCTGACCTACGTGGTGTACGACCCCGCCACCAAGGACGCTGTCCTGATCGACCCGGTCATGGACTTCGACCCGCTGTCCGTGTCCGTGTCCAAGGACTCCGTCGAGCAGGTCGCCGAGTTCGTCAAGAGCCAAGGCCTGAAGCTCCACGTGAGCCTGGAGACCCACGCCCACGCCGATCACCTCTCCGGCGCCCAGCTCGTCAAGGAGGCCTTCGACGGCATCAAGGTCGGCGCCGCCGCCAGCATCACCGTCGTGCAGAAGACCTTCGCCGGCCTGCTGAACATGGACATCGCCACCGACGGCAGCCAGTTCGACGTCCTGCTGGCCGACGGCGACAGCTTCCAGGCGGGCAGCCTCAAGGTCGAGGCCATCCACACCCCCGGACACACCCCCGCCTGTACGACCTACAAGATCGGCGACGCCATCTTCACCGGCGACACCATGTTCATGCCGGACTTCGGCACGGGCCGCTGCGACTTCCCCGCGGGCTCCGCGGAGGACCTCTACAACTCCATCCAGAAGCTCTACGAGCTGCCCGACGCCACCCGCGTGTTCGTCGGCCACGACTACCAGCCTGGCGGTCGCGAGCTGGAGTACGAGACCACCATCGGCGCCGCCAAGACCCAGAACATCCAGCTCAAGGCCGACACCTCCAAGGAGGAGTTCGTGACCTGGCGCTCCGAGCGCGACGCCACGCTGCGGCCGCCCAAGCTGATCTTCCAGAGCATCCAGGTCAACGCCGACGGCGGCAAGCTGCCCAAGGCCGAGGACAACGGGCAGGTCTACCTCAAGCTGCCCATGGGGATCTTCTAGGCCCAAGGCTCAAGCCCAAGGGAGCACCCTCCAGGGAGACCTGGGGGGTGTTCTCGCTCTGGGGAGCGCCCTCAGAGCCAGTCGGCGGGGACCCAGGCGCGGGAGAAGTAGACCAGCGCCGGGTCGATGGCTCCGCTGTGGGTGCCGAAGTACTCGCTGTTCAGGCCCAGCCCATCGCTGGCGCCCTGACAGCTCGCGTACTGAAAGCCGATGCGGTCCCCGTCGCTGTCCAGCTCCCAGTCCCAGAAGATGGCGGTGTGGCCGCTGCCGCTGGTGCGCCAGAGCTGCACGAAGTCGCCGCGCACGACCTGATCCCAGTCCCCCACGGGGGTGCCCAGGCCGCGGTCCTGGAGGGCGATGCCGGGGCCGTCCCCGTCAAGCTCGCGCACGTACCAGTCGCGCCGCATCTGCCAGATGTCGCTGTCGTCGACCCCGTTGAGGTCGTCGGCGTCCAGGCCACCCTCCGTGGCCAGGCTCTGCCAGGCCATCAGGTACCACTCCCACGTGATCCCGCTGCAGTAGCAGGCGCTGTAGCCGCCGTCCGTGGCGACCAACTCGTCCTGGTAGAGGATGTCCCGGGTGGAGCCGCTCCAGCTCCCGCCCTTGGGCCAGTAGTAGGAGAAGGTGCCGTCCTGGGGGTAGCTCTCCACGAGCTGGGCGACGCGCTCCGAGAAGGCCGTGGGGCCGCCGTCGCTGCCGGACAGGGGCGTGATCGTGATGGCCTCGCTGGCGACCAGGAGCCCGCTTGCGTCGTAGGCCTGGGCCAGCACGTCCCGGGGTTGGTCCGTCCCGTTGAAGCGGTAGCTGAACACCTCTCCCGGCTCCACCTCCCCCAGGGGCCACTCGTCCACGGACAGGGCCACCACCGAGATCTCACTGCTGGCGTCCAGCACAAAGGTGACCGGGTTGGCCACCGCCGCGCCGTCCAGGGGGGTGGTGAAGCTGACCCAGGGGTCCTCGCTCTCCTGGTCCACCACCCGGAAGCTGACCTGGTCGCTGTCCAGCCGGTCTCCCTGGGCCGAGAAGCCCTGTACCGTGACCGTCCAGCGGCCCGGCTCCAGCTCGGTGCGCAGATCCCCGCGCGCCACGGCGATCCGCTCGCTCAGCGGCTCCATGTCCGAGTCGAAGAGCTGCACCGCGTTCACCTGATCGCCCAGGCTCAAGCGGAAGAGCACGCTGGTGTCTGTCACCTGCCCCTGCTCGGGGCTGACGATGCGGACGCTCTGCTCGTCGCCGAAGCCATCCTGGGGACCCTCGACGAGGGAGGCGGGTTCGGGGGAGCAGGCGGTGAGGAGTATCAGTGAAGTGAACACGTGACTGGCCGTAACTCAGGCGTGAGGTATCCAAGGTTACGGTAGCTTTCGACCATTCACCAGGGCATCCGTGAGCGATTCCAGACTCAGCGCCGACAGCTTGTTGGCCCGCACCCTCGCGCTCAGCAAGGCGGCGTGGCTGCGGCTGGACTCCGCGGGGGTGGTGCTGGAGGCCTCGGCGCAGGCCGAGGAGATCCTTGGTTGGCCCCTCAGCGAGCTTGTAGGCAGCCGCCTGGACGACCCGCGCTTTGGTATCTGCAAACGGGATGGGCGGGAGCTCTCGCCTCAAGAGTTCCCCCTGGCGCGCCTCAAGGAGCAGGAGGTCCCCGTCCGGGGCCAGCGCCTGCTGGTGCGTTGGCCCGGCAGCACGCGCCGCGAGATCGCCGTGAACGCCAGCCTGCTCCCCGACGGTGGCGCGATCTTCCTGGTGGACGATGTCACCGAAGCCGAGGGGGCTCGGCGGGACCTGCTGCGGAGCGAGGAGCGCCTGAGCCTCGCCATCTCCACGGCCGGGCTGGGTCTGTGGGAGGCCGACCTCGCCAGCAACCAGATCCTCTGTGACTCGCGCCTGGCGGCCATCACTGGCTACGAGCGCTTCACGCTGCCCACGAGCTGGGAGAAGATCTCCGAGCTGATCCACCCAGAGGACCTCCCGAAGCTCCAGGACGCCATGGTGGCGCACCTGCGGGGCGACTCCAAGCTGCTCGCCGTGCGCATGCGCGTGCAGAACCAGCAGGGCGCCTGGCTCACCGTGGACGCCCAGGGGCGCGTCATCGAGCGGGGCGACAAGGGGCGCGCGCGGCGGGTGGTCGGGACCCTGCGGAACGTCACCGCGGAGATCAAGGCCGAGCAGAACAAGCGGCTGATGACCGAGAACCTGGCGCGCCTCTCCCGGATGGAGAGCCTCTCGGTGCTCGCGGGCGGCGTGGCCCACGACTACAACAACCTGCTCATGGCCATGCTCACCGGCCTGATCGTCGCCAAGGACGAGCTCGAGGGGCACCCCGCCGTCGAGTCCCTGGACCTGGTGGAGCAGGCCGCGAACAAGGCCAAGGACCTGACCCGGCAGCTCCTGGCGTTCTCCGGTCGCGGGGAGTTCGTGGTCAAGCCCGTGGACCTGCACGCGGCGCTGGAGAACATGCAGGGCCTGTTCCGGGCCATGGTCAGCAATCGGGTGCGCGTGGAGCTTCACCTGGACGCCGAGGAGTGCCGGGTGGTCGCCGACCAGACCCAGCTCCAGCAGGTCGTCATGAACCTGGTGGTCAACGCCGGGCAGGCCACCCCGGATGAGGGCGGGCGCATCCGCGTGACCACCGAGACCCGCAACGTGAAGATGAACGAGCTCAAGCGGGCCTGGAGCTCCGAGCAGGCCGAGCCCGGCAAGCACGTGCTGATCCACGTGATCGACCAAGGCGTCGGCATCGACGAGGCCACGCTCTCCCGCATCTTCGACCCCTTCTTCACCACCCGGCAGGACGGCCACGGGCTGGGCCTGGCGGCCTCGCTGGGCATTGTCCAGGGGCACCGCGGCTTCCTGATGGTGGAGTCCACCCCCGGCAAGGGCACCCACTTCACCGTCGGGCTCCCTCTCACCGAGTCCAGCGAAGAGGAGTCCTCGGGCAGCACCGAGCCTGTGGAGACCCCTGGTGGTGGCCTGCGGCGCATCCTGGTGGTGGACGACCAGCCGCTGGTGCGCCGCGTGACCTCGCGCATGCTGCGGCGCCTGGGCTGGGAGGTCTGGGAGGCCAACTCCGGCGAAGAGGCCCTGGCCCGCTATGTGGCCAACCCCAACGCCATCGCGGTCCTGCTCGCGGACATGCGCATGCCCGGCATGAGCGGGGCGGACCTGCTCGAGGCTGTGCGGCGAAGCTGCCCAGAGCAGCCTGTGATCCTCATGAGCGGCTTCGAGCCCACAGGGAGGGTTGGGGCCCTCAGTCAACTCCCCCGCACCGCCTTCCTGGCCAAGCCCTTCTTCCAGAAGCAGCTCCTGGATTGCCTCAGCGAGGTCACCGGAAGGCCCGCGAGCTGATCCCTCAGTTGTGGCTGTGGGCGCAGGCCCCGGCCTCCCAGGGCAGCCAGACGCGACCGTCCTCCCACCAGCGGGTGACCTGCGGGCCAGCATCCTGCGCCGGCCAGGAGGCCTCCAGGGTCATGGGGTCCAGCAGCCGGCCGCGCACCAGCACGTGGCGCACCTGCGCGCTGTCGTGGATGTCCGTGAGCGGGTCCCCCTCGACCACCACCAGCTCCGCCAGCTTGCCCGGCTCCAGGCTGCCGATGTCCCCGTCCATGCCCAGGTAGGCGGCGCCGTTCAGGGTGGCCGCGCGCAGGGCCTCCGCGTTGTCCCAGCCGCCGTCCACCAGCCCCCAGAGCTCCCAGTGGGGGCCCAGGCCCTGGAGCTGCCCGTGCGCGCCCAGGTTCACCCGCACGCCCGCTTCGCTCAGGGTCTTGGCCGTGGCCGCCAGGCGCACGTGCTGCCAGTCCTCCGGGGGCGCCATGGTCCGGCGCTTGCCCTTGGCCTCCAGCTCGCCGCGGGGCGTCCAGGCCTGCAGCAGCGCCTCCTTCCAGATCTCCTGCCGCTGGTAGAAGGCGTGCTCGCCCATCAGCCCGCCGTACCCGACCAGCAGCGTGGGGGTGTAGAACACGCCCTCGGCGGCCTCCCAGAGCCCCACCACGTCGGCGGCGAGCTGCTCCACGGGCAGCGCGTGCTCGATGCCGCTGTGTCCGTCCAGGATCATCGTCAGGTTGTGGGCCAGGGTGCTGCCGCCCTCGGGCATCACCAGCATGTCCCGCTCGGCGGCCGCCTGGAGCACCCAGCGCCGCTGATCCCGCCGCGGCTGGTTGTAGCTCTTGACCGAGAAGGCGCCGTAGCGCGCCATGCGCGAGAGGTGCCCGCGCGCGTCGTCCAGGCTCTCGATGATGGCCTTGTCGTCGCTGTCTGCGCCGTACAGGATGCCGCCCGTGGACAGCACCCGCGGCCCCACGATGCGTCCGGCCTCCACCAGCTCGTGCTGGGCGAACACAAAGTGCGTGTTCGCGCTGGGGTCGTGGGTGGTGGTCACGCCATAGGCCAGGTTCGCGGTGTAGGCCGGCACGGTCTCTGGGGACACGTCGGCCCACCCAAAGCCCATGTGCGCGTGCACGTCCACAAGCCCCGGGAACACGCTGTGGCCGGGCAGCTCCAGGACCTGCGCGCCCGCGGGGATCTCCACCTCGGAGCGCGGCCCGACCGCCAGGATGCGCTCCCCCTGCACCAGCACCACGCCGTCCGGGATGGGGTCGCCGACCACCGGGATCACCTGCGCGCCCACCAGGGCCAGGAGCTCGCTGTGCTGGGGCCGGTCCACCGACACGCTGAGCTGCTGCTCCACGCCGACGGGCTCAGGGAGCGCCACGGGCCAGGGGTCGCGGCGGGTCGAGGTGACCTCGGGTGCGGACGCGGACTCCGGCAGGCCCTGGGCCAGGTCGACGGTCCAGACGGTGGGCCCAGCGGCGTAGGACAGCACGGTCCCCTCCCAGTCCAGCCACTCCCCCAGATCGCCGCTCAGTCGCGCCTTGGGGACTCCGGGAGAGTCCAGGTTCAACGCCTTGCCTGCCGTGATTGGCATGGGCGCGACGTAGGCCTGGTGCCGGTCCTTCCACGCGATCCACTGGCCGTCCGGGGAGAGCTGGATCTCCGCCACGCTGCCCCCGGTCGCGAGCACCCGCCGGTCGTGCCCCTGCAGGTCCACGCTCACCAGCGCGATGTCGCCGTCCACCCGGTCGGTGAACAGGATGCGGTCGCCGCGCAGCTCGGGGCGGGGGGTGCGCACGCCGGAGCCCAGGTTGGCCACGGTGCCCGCGTCATGCGTGTCCTCGCCGGCGGACCAGAGCACTCTGAAGCTGCCGACCGACCCGGGGCGATCCCGTAGCGATTGGCCCGCGTCCTGCAGCCACACCAGAGCCTCTCCGTCCTGGGAGAAGCTGGGGGACATCGCCAGGCCCGGCTCCGTGGCCACCCGCTGGGGCGCGCCGTTCAGAGGCTGTCGGATCAGCGCGCCGCCCTTGTCGTCGTCCCAGACCACGTAGACCAGCTCGCTGCCGTCGGGGGACCAGGAGGGGGCGTAGGCCAGGGAGGAGGGATCGGAGATGGCCTTGGGTGCCTGTCCCACCTCCTGGACCCAGATCCGCCCCAGCGCCTGGAACACCCAGTCCCCCTGCGAGGAGCGGCGTGGCCAGCGCACGACCTTGGCCTCCACAGTCTCCGGCGAGGCCTCGCGCTGCACGCGGTGGGGGCGGTCCAGGCTGCGGTCGATCTGGGCGGAGAACGCGATGCGCTCAACCTTGGGGTCGCTCTCCGTCGGCTCACTGACCCGGAAGAAGCCGCCCTGGGCAAAGAGCACGGCGTCCCCATCGGGCGTCCAGGCCCAGGTCGGGTACGCGCCGAAGTTGGCCCAGGTCTCCTGCTGGTCGCGGTCCAGGCCGTCCCACCAGACCGCCTCCGCGCCGGTGACCAGGTCGCGCACCACCAGCTCGTCCCGCAGGCCGTCGGGGTGTCGGCGCAGGTAGCCGAGCTGGGTGCCGTCGGGGCTGACCTGGGGCCGGATCGCGCCGCCGTAGCCGCCCGCCACGAACTCGGTCTCGCCCGTGACCATGTGCCGCCGGCTCACCCGGTAGATGCCGGAGTAGGGGTCGCGGTTGTACTCGAAGGGCCCGCGCTCGGTGGTGTAGAGCCACAGACCGCTGGGGTCCAGGTGGGGTTCGTTGACGTCGGCCTCCAGGTGGCCGCGCTCGGTCCACTGCACGCCGCTGCCCTGCCCGTCCACCGGCCAGGCCCAGATCTCCCCGGTGCCCAGGGAGCGGGTGCCCGTGAAGTGCTTGCGGCCGTAGACGAAGCGGCCGTCCGGCGTCCAGTCCGGCTGCGCCACCAGGCGGAAGTCCTCCTGGCTGATCTGGCGCGCGTTCTGTCCGTCTGCGTCCATCACCCACAGGTTGTCGCCGCCGCCCAGGTCCGAGGTGAAGGCGATGCGCTGCCCGTCCGGGCTGTAGCGGGGGTGCATGTGCCAGCCCTTGTCGTCGCCGCTCAGGCGCGTGGCGGGGCCGCCGGTGATGGGCATGACGTAGATCTGCCCCAGCAGCGAGAACGCGATGGAGCGGCCGTCCGGGGAGACGTCCAGGTCCATCCAGGTCCCCTCCTGCACCGTGGCCTGGTAGCGGGCCTGGGGCGCGACGGCGGTGTCCACAGAGGGCGACTCGGCGGCGAGAGCGGCCAGGGAGGCGGCAAGCAGGGCGCTGAGGGGGAGCAGGCGGCGCATCGAGGGACTCCGGGCGGGGCCTGAGAGTCTATGCTGTCCGCCGATGGAGGACCCCCCATGCTCTGGACACTGGCGCTGCTGCTGGCCTGCGGCGACTCGGACGGCGATGGCTTCAAGGACAGCGAGGACTGCGCCCCCGACAACCCGGCGGTCTCCCCCGACGCCGAGGAGATCTGCGATGGCATCGACAACGACTGCGACGGCCTGATCGACAACGAGGCCAGCGACGCCACCACCTGGTACCTGGACGGGGACCGCGACGGCTACGGGGCGGATGACCTCAGCCAGCTCGCCTGCGAGGCGCCCCTGGGCTTCGTGGAGCTTGGCGGCGACTGCGACGACCTGGAGCCTCTGGCCTTCCCCGACGGGCAGGAGGTCTGTGACGGCGTGGACAACGACTGCGACGGCAAGCTGGACGGCGACGACGAGAGCGTGGACCGCAGCACCGCGTCGATCCACTACGAGGACAACGACCTGGACGGCTACGGCGATCCGGACGAGGAGATCCTGGCCTGCGGCCCCTACGAGGGCGTGGTCGCCAACGACGACGACTGCGACGACAGCGACGCCGCGATCCACCCCGACACCTGGTGGTACGCGGACGGCGACGGGGACGGCTACGGCCAGAGCCAGTACGCGGTGCAGGCCTGCGAGGGGCCCGAGGGCTTCACGATCGGCGCCGACGACTGCGACGACAGCGACGACACCATCAACCCCGGTGCCGACGAGTACTGCGACGAGATCGACAACAACTGCGACGGCGTGGTCGACGAGGACAGCGCCGTGGACGCCTACGACTGGTACGCCGACGCCGACGGCGACGACTACGGCACGGGCAGCCCGATCTACCGCTGCGTCCAGCCCATCGGCTACGGCGCGGAGCCCGACGACTGCGACGACAGCGACGACACGGTGCACCCGGACGCCTCCGAGCTCTGCGACGGCCTGGACAACGACTGCGACGGGGACATCGACCCCAGCTACGCGGTGCCGGGGGACTTCTCCAGCCTCCAGGACGCCATCGACGGCCTGCCCGAGGGCGAGGGCGCCTGCGTCTCCGGCGGCACCTACAGCGAAGACCTGGACTGGGACCGCGACGTGGACCTGCGCGGCGTGGTCGGCGAGAGCGTCGTGCTCCAGGGCAGCGGCGCGGGGCCTGTCATCCAGGTGTCCTCGACCGGGGGTGGATCCATCGGCGAGGTGCAGATCCAGGGCGGCGTCTCCAATGAGGGGGCCGGGGTGTGGGTCTCAGGAGGATCCTTCCTCGTCGAGAACGTGAGCTTCACCGACCTGGACTGTGAGGCCGGCACCGCATGCCGGGGGATCGTGGGCTTCACCGAGGACGGGGCGGACCTGAGCCTGCGCGGCGTCGAGGTCAGCGGCCTGGACGTGTCCCACGACAACAACGTCTTCGGGCTCTGGCACTGCGAGAACGGCGGCCTGACCGCGCTGCAGGATGTGCGCGTTTACGACTCCAGCCTGGCCGCGGAGAACAGCCTCTACTGGCAGGGCTGGGGCGCGGACGACTGCGTGGCCGAGATCGACGGCCTGGAGCTCCACGACAACAGCGTCCAGGCCGAGGGCTCGCTCTACGGCTGGTACACCCGCGGGAACGGCTCGGAGGTCAGCGCGCGCGACTGGACCGTGCGGGACAACGTGCTGTGGGCCGGTGCGAACCTCTTCCCGCAGCTCTACTACGCGGGCAGCCACACCCGCTTCGACGGGGCGCGCCTGGCCCTGATCGACAACGACATGGCCACCGCCGGGCACATCTACGGCTACGCGCTGCGGGCCTCGGCCAGCAACACGACCACCGGCGACTCCCAGGTCAAGGCCACCAACGTGGTGGTCGCGGGCAACGACCTGGAGGGCGCGGGCGCGACCAGCAACGTGTTCGGCACCTTCTACAGCTACGGCTCGGAGCTGAACGTCGAGAACGCCGACGTGGTGGGCAACACCGTGGCCGACGTGAACATCGTCTACAGCCTGGTGTTCTATGCCAGCACCGGCTCCGATCTGCGCGTGCGCAGCGTGAACGCGGTCGACAACGGCTGCACGGCGGACTTCCGGGACTACGCCCTGTTCTTCTACACGAGCTCGGGGACCACCACCGCGGACCTGGACTACCTGAACCTCTACGGCAACGACTGCGGCGAGGACGACCTCTACAAGACGGGGACCTGGAACCCCACCCTCAACCAGTACGCCAAGGACCCGCGCTACGTGTACACCTCCGGCGAGCCCACGGGCTGGGACCTGCACCTGGACAGCGGCTCGCCGATGATCGACGCGGGCGACCCCGAGACCCGCGACGCGGACGGCTCGGTGACCGACATGGGGGCCTACGGCGGCCTCAAGGGGAGCTGGTGATGTTTCTGCTTCTGCTCGCGTGCAGCGGGGGACAGGTGGCCCTGGACCCCATCGCCCCGGTCGAGGACTCGCGCCCGGACAGCCCCGCGGACAGCCCCTCCGACAGTGGAGAGGCGGTGGATCTGGCCCAGGCGGTCACCCAGGAGGCCCTGCTGGGGCACCTGGACGCCCTGCAGGCCATCGCCGACGAGAACAGCGGGCACCGGGAGGCCTGGAGCGCCGGCTACTTTGCCAGCCTGGACTACGTGCAGGGGCAGCTCGAGGCCGCCGGCTACGAGGTGGAGCGGGAGGCCTTCACGGTCACGCGCAGCACGCTCAACAGCGCCTCGCTGGGGACGGATTCGCAGAGCTTTGCGCTCAACGAGGGCTTCGGGGTGTTCCCGGGTTCCGGCAGCGGCGAGATCTCCGCCCCCCTGCAGGGCGTGGACCTGAGCATCCCCCCCAGCGGCGGCGCCAACAGCAGCACCAGCGGCTGCGAGGACGCCGACTTCGCGGACTTCCAGGCCGGCTCGGTGGCCCTGATTCAGCGGGGGAGCTGCACCTTCTCCGACAAGGTCGCGCGGGCGCAGGCGGCGGGCGCGGTCGCCGTGCTGATCTTCAACGAGGGGCAGAGCGGGAGGAAGGAGCTGTTCTCGGGGAGCCTGGGGGCCAGCGTCCCCATCCCCGTACTGGCCTTGTCCTACGACACGGGGGTCAGCCTCTCGTCCGCCAGCGAGGTGCGGCTGAGCGTGGACCTCTCGGTGACCGAGGCGGTGGACCACAACCTGCACGCCTACAGCGCCGCGGGAGACCCTGGGCTGCGCGTGCACGTGGGCGCGCACCTGGACTCGGTGCAGGCCGGCCCAGGGATCAACGACAACGGCTCGGGCACCGCGGCGGTGCTGGAGACCGCCATTCAATTGGCCGCCGCCGACCTGCCCCTGGAGCACCAGGTGCAGTTCTCCTTCTGGGGCGCCGAAGAGCACGGGCTGATCGGCTCGCTGGCCTGGCTGGACCGGGTGGCCCAGGAGGCGCCCGGGGAGCTGCAGGCGGTGGACGCGGCCTTCAACTTCGACATGCTGGGCAGCGACAACGGGGTGGTCTTCCTCTACGACGGGGACGGCTCCGCCGGGCAGGCGCAGTACCCGCACCCCAGCGGCAATCCGGCCGGCTCGGACGCCCTGGAGGCGCTGCTGGACCAGCGACTGGGGGACACGCCGACGGTGGCCGTGGGCCTGGGCGTGCCCAGCGACAGCTACGGCTTCGCGGCCTACGGGATCCCGACGGGGGGGCTGTTCTCGGGGGCCAGCGGCGTGAAGACGGAGCAGGAGGCCGCCGACTTTGGCGGACGGGCGGGGCAGGCCTACGACGCCTGCTACCACCAGGGCTGCGATGACACCGGGAACATCGACCCCGAGCTCTATGTGCGCCTGGCGCAGGCGGCGGCGGGGGCCATCCAGGACGCGGCGATGTCCCCCCAGGCCTTCAAGGCGCCCGGGCTGGTCGCTCCGCGCGCGCTGGGGGTCCCGGTGAGCGCCGGGCACGCCGGGCACGCCCACTGCGGGGACGCGCCGGTGTTCCGCTGACGCTCAGCGGCGCCCGCGCTGGTAGCCGTTGAGCGCCTGGCGCAGGCTCATCAGGCGCACGGGCTTGGTCAGGTAGTCGTCCATGCCGGCCGCCAGAGCGGCCTGCTGCGCCTCGGAGGTGGCGTGGCCGCTGAGCCCCAGGATGGGGACCGCGCTGCCCCGCGCGCGCAGGCGGCGGGTGCACTCCAGGCCGTCGATGTCGGGCATGTCGACGTCCATGAACACCAGGTCCACGGACTCCCGCTCCAGGGTGTCCAGGGCGGCCTGGCCGCCGGGGGCCAACAGCACGGTGCTGTCCAGGGCCTCCAGCATGTCGCGCATCACGGCCAGGTTTCCGGCGTGGTCGTCGACCACGAGCACGCGCAGGCGGGGGTTGACCAGGTGCTCCTGGGTGGCGGGCGGCGGGGGCTCGGCCAGGGCGCGCAGGAGCCCGCTGGGGCGCAGGGGAAGCGCCAGGGTGACCTCGTCTGCGGGGGGATCGTCGGCCAGGCTCAGGGGCAGCAGGCGGATGGTCGGTAGGCCCAGATCCGGGGGGAGCCGCAGAGCCCAATCGACCAGGACCATGGAGACCTCGTCCAGGCGCAGGCCCTCCAGGCTGGGCACCCACAGGCTGTCCACGCGCCAGAGCCGGAGCTGCTGGGCGGCGCGTCGGACGCTGGCGCTCAGGCCCACGCACACGACGTGTCCCAGGCCGGAGAGGTTGGGGGGCTCGGGGGGCGAGAGGGGGGTGGCGGGCACGCGCGCGCGGAAGGTGCTGCCCCGGCCGGGGGCGCTCTCCAGGCTCAGACCGCCGCCCATGGCCTGGAGGATCTTGAGGGAGATGGGCAGGCCCAGCCCGACGCCGCCGTAGCCTGCGTCGCGGCGCTGGTGGAGCTGGGTGAAGTTGCGCAGGATGCGGGACTGGTCCTGGACGGGGATGCCGGGGCCGGTGTCCTGGACCTCCAGGAGCAGCCCGTCGGGGCCCCAGGTGGCGCGGAGCTGGACCTCGCCCTGGGGGGTGAACTTGATGGCGTTGCCCAAGAGGTTGACCAGCACTTGGCGCAGGCGGTCGGGGTCGGCGCCCAGCAGCGGGGGGATGTCTCCGGCCATGACCAGGTTGAGCTCCAGCCCGCGCTCGGCGGCCTGCTGGGTGAAGAGCATGATGGTCTCCTCCAGCAGGTTGCGGACGGGGAAGGGGCGGGGGCGGAGCTCCAGGTCGCCGGACTCGATGCGGGAGAGGTCCAGGACGGCGTCGATCAGGCCCAGCAAGGCTTCGCCGCCGGCGCGGATCACCCCCACGCGCTCGGTCTGGACGGGGGAGAGGTCCTGGGCGTCCAGCAGCTCCGCGGAGCCCAGGATGGCGTTGAGGGGGGTGCGGATCTCGTGGCTGACGGTGGCCAGGAAGTCGGACTTGGCGCGGCTGGCCTGGCGTTCGCGCTCACGGGCCCGCTGGGTCTGGGCCAGGGCGGACTCCAGGCGGACCTGCATGGCCTCGGCGGCGAGCGCGCGCTTGCGCAGTCCGGCCAGCAGCAGGACGAGGGCGATGGCCAGGGCGATGGCGCCGATGTTGGTGACCTGCACGGTGACCCAGGCGGTCTGCATGCTCCGCTCCTGCGCCCGGGAGAGCTCGTGGAGCTGTCGGTCCAAGGCGCCGGCCACCCGAAAGAGCTGGGTGCGCTCGTAGCTGGCCAGGCTGGGGTCGTTCAGCGAGCCCTGCAGCACCCGCGTGTGGTCCTCCAGGGCCTTGGCCTGGGGCGGCAGGGTCTCGTCCGCCAGGGGGCTGCTCTGGATCTCGACGGCGACGCCCAGCACCTCCTGGAGGGCCCGGTCCACCGCGTCCGAGGTGGGCGGGTGGGTCTGGATGACGACCAGGGCCTCGTTGAGCTGGGCGGACCACTCGGAGTTCTGGGTCAGGGTCTCCCGCATGGTGGTGGAGCGCACGATGGCGACCAGCACCACCGCCGCGAACATGACGAGCGTGGCGCCGGCGGCCAGGAGCGAGAGGTTCCAGAGGCGGCGGCGCTCCTGTCTCACTCGGGCAGCGGCGGGGGCAGAGGGGGCGGGGCCTGGGTCTGGAACTCGGGCAGCTCGGTCGCGGCGGTCCACCCGGCCATTCCGGCCTTCCAGACCATGTGGCGGCCCTGGGGCGCGGCGGCGATGCGGGCCTGGATCTCAGCGATCTCCAGCTCCTGCTGGCTGCCGTCGGCGCCGGCGTAGTGGTAGCGGGCCTGGGG
>JAZAMN010000031.1:0-293646 GCA_036229005.1 Myxococcota bacterium | reverse complement strand
GGTGGCAGCCGACTAGTGGAGGCGCCTCGGGGAGGGCCCGGCACTGCGTGCGGGCCACGGGAGCGCGGGTCCCCGGATGGCGTTCCGGGTCCGGCCTGGAGACGGCGCTTCAGAGGGGAGCGGCGTGATGACCGATACCCGACGCCTGATACCTGACCCCTGAGCCTCGCGGCAACAGGCGACCGGGGACCGGCAACCGCCGATGACGTCCTGCTGGGGCGCTGGTGGCAGCCGACTGGTGGAGGCGCCTCGGCGAGGGCCCGGCACTGCGTGCGGGCCACGGGAGCGCCGGTCCCCGGATGGCGTTCCGGGTCCGGCCTGGAGACGGCGCTTCGGCGTTGAGCGGCGTGATGACCGATACCTGACGCCTGATACCCGATACCTGCCCCCCGACCCCTGAGCCCTCGCACCGCCCAACGCGTAGGCCGCCAAAACGCTGGACCTCGGCATCACCGCCATCGCCGGTCGCCGGTCGCCGGTCGCCGGTCGCCGTCCCCGGTCCCCGCGAACCCTCAAGCCCTCAGGCCTCCACAACTCCCGCCCGCTCCGTCATCGTCTTCACCCCGCTCAGCACCGCGCCCTCCGCCAGCACCACCTGGCCGCCGCCGGAACCCCGCACCGCGCCCATGTGGTTGTCGCGCACGGCGCCGCCGATCATCCCGACGACCGCCGCATCCTGGACGCGGATGCCCCAGTCCTGGCCGCCGCTGACCTCGCAGCGGGTGAGCTGCAGCTTGCCGCGGGCCTGGGCCAACACGCCAAAGCTGCCCGAGCCCAGCAGCTTGCTGTCCTCCAGCGAAAGCTCCGCCTCGTCACCGACCTCGACCGCCTGGAAGGCCACGCCGTCGACCCGCAGCTCCAACACCTCGACCTTGGCGTTGCCGTGGATGTACAGGCCACCGCCGCCGCCGCCCTTGAGCAGCATGCGCTCCAGGTCCGGGCTCGCGTGCTCGCTGATCTCGACGGCGCTCAGGGCGCAGCCGTGGACCTCGACCTCCATGTAGGTGCCGGTGGACTTGCCGTGCAGGAAGAGCCCGCCGCCCATGCCGTCCTTCACCAGGAAGGCGTCCACGGTGGGGTTGGCGGCGCCGTCCACCTCCATCCCCGCGAGCGCGGTGCGCTGCACGATGCACCCCGCCAGCTTGGGCGTGGCCTGGTCGTGGATGAAGAAGCCACCGGCCGCGCCCGCGACCACCGCGACGCCCGCGAGGCTCGGGTTGGCCTGCCCACCCACCTCGATCGCGGCCATCTTGCCGGCGGAGATGGCGGTGCTCGCCACCAGACCGCCCGCGCTGCTCGTGAAGAAGAGCCCGCTCCCCGAAGAGGTGATCTGACACTCCTCCATCCGCGGCTGGGCCTGGTCCTGGACGGTCATGCCGATGCTGCAGCCCTGCACGACCACCTTGTGGATGCTCGGCGTGGACTGCTGACCGCAGGCGATGGCGGTGCCCTTCACGCGCAGCGTCAGCTCCCGCAGGGTGGGGGAGCCGCCCATGATCACCACGCCGTGGCCGCCCAGGTGGTGCAGCTCGATCCCCGTGAGCTCGATGTCATCGAAGAGCCCCAGGGCGAACTGACCCTGCCCCTTGATGCGCCCCCCGGAGATGGAGAGGGGCTTGCGGATGCGCAGCTCGTGCGCATCGACCTCACCCTCCAGCACGATGGTGTCCCCCGCCTGCGCGGCATCGACGGCGCTGGCGAGGTCAGGGTGGGTGCCGGGGACGCGGAGCTGGGCCATGGGTGCCTCCAAGGGCCCCGCTCTAACAAGCCCTACTGGCTGCTGCCGCCGCCCAGCTTGGGGGGACCACCCAGGGTGGGGGGGCCGCCCAGGGTCGGTGCGCCACCCAGGCGGGGGGGACCGCCCAGAGTCGGAGCGCCACCCAGCGTCGGGGCGCCGCCCATGGTGGGAGCGCCGCCCATGGTGGGAGCGCCGCCCTCGCCCAGCTTGGGGGCCTCGAGCTCAGGGGCGTCCAGCTCGCCGTCCGCCGGCTTGGCCTCGGTGCTGGCCGCGGCGGGCTCGGCCTCAGGCGCGGGGGTCTCGGCCGCGGCGGGCGCGGTCGCGGGCTGCTCGACGGGGGTTTCCTTCTCACCGCAGGCGAGGAAGGAGAGCAGGAGCAAGAGCATGGGAGGTCCTCCAAGCAGGTGGGACGATGGGTTCCCCTAGTTCTGCCAGTCCCAGGTGACAAGTCTGAAGAGGCTTGAAGAGCCTGGGCCGGAGTCTTGGGTACGCAGACCCCAACCCTTTCATTCAGCCGGCCAGGGGCTCCACCCTGCAGGGCCGGCCCGAGCACTCGGCGGCGCCGCTCAGGGGGTCCAGCAGGTCGTCGCCGATGACATCCCCGGCGGGCACGGCCCAGCCCCAGGGCAGGTCCACGGTCATGGGGTGCAGGCTCTCGTCCAGGCGCACCGGCCCGACCACGCTGCCAGCCGTCGTCAGGATGCGCACGAGCTGACCCTCCTCGAAGCCCAGGTCCGGGTGCAGGCCGACGCCGGGCTCGCTCGCCTCGGGGTCTCGGTGGCGCCAGCTCCAGCCGCCAGGGGGGCGCCGGGTCGTGCGCAGGCGCAGCGGGTGCTCGGGGGTGGGCTGGGGGTGCTGCAGGCCCTTCACAGCGTCCGCCAAGGCCTCGGGGGCCAGGTGCAGGCGCTCGTCCTCGGTCGTGGGGCGCCAGTTGCTGCGGTCGGTCTCGCCGTTGTCCAGCCCATGGGGCATCTGCCTCAGGGTGTCCTCGCTTGGGAGCCCCGCCCAGTCCAGGATGCGGTGCACCCAGGCGTCCAGATCGGTGGTCGCGACAAGTCGACCGCTCACCCGCAAGTGCCTCCCCCAGTGACCCCGAAGCGGCGGGCGCATCTCTCCAAAGAGCTCCGCCAGGATCTGGTGGGTGGGGCGCGTCTGCGCGGGGGCCTCCAGCAGGGGCGCGGTGGCCTGGACGGTCGCCGAAGGCAGGGCCGCGTTGTCCAGCAGGTGCAGGTCTCCCCGCTCCCAGAAGTGCGGCGTGGGGAGCACCCAATCCGCGAGCTTCGCCGTGTCCGAGTCCACGCTGTCCGCGACCACCAGCAGCTCCAGGGACTCCAGGGCGTGGCGCAGGCGGGGGCGGCCGGGCAGCTCGGACAGGGGGCAGCCGCCGGCCACGATCAGCGCCTTGAGCTGGCCTTCGCCGGGCTCCAGGATCTCCTCGGCGAGCAGGGTGCCGGGGAGCTGCAGCAGCAGGCTGTCCTGGTGACGGACGCGGCTCTTGGGGCTGCGCTCGGTGGGGAAGGAGGCGATCACCGGGTGCAGGTCGATCTCGCCGCCGGTCTCGTAGTGGCCGCCGGGGCGCAGCAGGTTCGCGGTCAGAGCGGAGCAGACCAGCAGCGCCCACATGCCCACGGTGCCCATCTCCGACTGGAGCAGGCTCGCGCCGGGGACGATGGTCGACATCGCGGAGCGGCCGTACTTGAGGCCCACGCCGGCGATCTCGCCCACGTCGATCCCGCAGATCTCCGCGCAGACCTTGGGGGTCCAGGGCGCCAGCCACTCCCGCAGGGTCTCGATCCCCACGGTGTAGTCGCGGACGTACTGCTCATCGATCCAGTTGTTGTTCAGGGTCGCGTGCGCCAGGCCCAGCAGGAACCAGGCCTCGGTGCCCGGGCGGATGCGGATGTGCTCGTCGGCGGAGGCGCTGGTGGGCGTGACCTGCGGGTCGACCACGATCAGCTTGGTGCCCTTGCGCCGGGCCCGGAAGTACTGGTGCGCCTGGGTGTGGATGGTCCCCGACTGCAGCGGGCCCCAGCGGCTGTTGTCCTGGTCCGCGCCGATCAGGATGGTGTAGTGCGAGCGGCCCACGTCGGCGGTCAGGGGGACCGGCGCGCCCACCACCGCTTCCACCGCGCGCAGCCGAGAGGCTCCGTACATGGCCAAGGGCGAGAACAGGTTCGGCGTCCCCGCGCCCAGCGCGAAGGCAGCCGCCCGGAGCGCGCCCCGGTGGTCGGTGGCCAGCTCGGGGCCCGCGTAGAGCCCCACCGCCCGGGGGTGGTGGTTCCGGTGCTTGCGGAGGGCGAGGCCGATCTCCTGGATCGCGGTCTGCCAGTCCACCTCCTCCCATTGATCCCCCACGCGCTTCCGGGGGCGGGTGGGCCGGCCCGAGGCATGGGGTTCCGCGGCCGAGGCCATGGCCAACGAGCAGGAGTGGCCGGCGCTCTTGGGGTTGTGGGGGTCGCCAGCGAGCGCCGTGATGCGGCCGCCTTCGACCGTGGCCTGCAGCCCGCAGAAGCCTTCACAGGCACGACAATAGGTGGGCAGCTCGGGCATTCGCGGCTCGCTCCGGGATCCAGGGGAAGGCGGCAGGGTATCAGGCGCGCATGCCGCCTAGGACCATCGCGAGCAGGGCTTGCGCCGAAGGGAAGGGCGCCAGGTCGGCCATCAGCCCCTCTGCGGCGGCGCGCGATCGCAGGAGCGGCACCACCCGGTAAAGGCAAGCGGCGGTGTCCGGCCCCAGCGAGGCGGCCAGCCAGGGCACCACCCGGATCTCTGGATGTCCGGAGAGCAGGGCCCCCGCTGCCTTCGCGGCCAGCCCGGTGTCCACCAGCGCCAACGCCGCCAACGCCTCGGGGTGTCCCGCCGCGGCCTCGCTGTGGAGGGCGTCCAGGTGTCCGGCGCGGGCGTGGGCCACGCAGACGCCCGGGTAGGCGGGGTGGGTGCGGGTCCCCTCCAGGTGGCTGTGTCCCACGGGCGTCGAGTCGAAGCGCTGGGAGAGCGCCACCAGCCAGCCCGCGGAGGGCCAGAGTCCGGTCGCGGCGCCCAACAGATCTGCGCGCAGCTCCGGCGCGAGGTCCCCCAGGCGCTTGATCGTCCCCGCAGGTGAGGCCTGCGCCGCCAGGGTCTCCAGCACCGCCATCGCCCCGCGGACCGCCAGTGGTCCCGCCGGCGCTTTGGGGCCCAGCACCAGGTCCACCAGCGCCACCGGCGCCTCCGTAGCCAGAGCCTCATAGGCCGGCGTCAGGGGCTTTCCGTCGTCCACCAGGTCTTGAAGCTGGCCCCGCAGGCGCTCCAGATCCTGCGGCAGCACCAGCCCGCTGAGATCGCCCGTCTCCAGGTTCACTGGCCCTCCTCGCTGGGGTGTCCCAGCCACTGCGTGCCATCCACGACCACCGAAGGGGGGACCTCTTGGGGCAGCCCCGTCTGCTTGGGCAGCACGCTCGCCTGGGGGCAGCCTTCGATGGAGGCGAGGCCGACTCCGGAGAGAACGACACCCTCGGGGTCCACCGCCAGGGCCATCAGGCTCAGATCCGCACCTCTGGTGGGACCCAGCTCCGCCGGCGAGGCACTGCGTAGCGTCCTCCACAGGCTCTCCATCAGCCCGTGGCGATCCTCGCCATCCACGTTGTCCAGCAGCGCCTGGAGGCTCAACAGCGCATCCCAGGCCCGCTCGGGGGGCAGCCCCGACGCCAGGCGGGCCGCGATCTCCAGGGTCGCGGGCCCCCGCTTGAGCTGCACGTTCAGGTGTCCGCTGTAGGGGAGGCGGGCGCCGCTGGGCGCGAGTCGCAGGGCCATGAGGATCCAGGCGCAATGGGTGGGTTCTCCAGACCTAACCTCGCGTCGTGGGCCTGTGGTGCCTTGCTCGCGTTGGATGCCTGGGGTAATGAGCACCCCCTCGGAGTTTGTCATGCACAGCTACCTGATCCCCTTCGGCGGCATCCTGACCGCGTCCGGAATGATGACCATGCTGATCGCCGGCTGGTCTGGGCCCAACGGCGTCCACATGTCCGAGCAGATCGCCAACCTCGGCTTCTCCGCCGTGGCCGACATCGGACTCACCTCCAGCGGCATCCTGGCCTTCGTCCTGATCTTCACGGGCATCGCCATGATGGTCTACGGCAACGCCACCGCGTACAAGGTGACGGGCGGCTACTGATGGCCCAGGAGCCCCCCAAGCTGGAGGCTGGTGCGTCCTACCAGCCCCGCTTGCACCGGGGGCTCAAGAAGCTGGTCCGGCCCCTCCTGCGAGAGGTCGAGCGCGCCGTTGACCAGGTCGAGGAGCCGCTGGGCCGCGTGGAGACCGCGCTGGCCCACCTCGCGCTGGGGGACCAGGGGCAGAGCCCCGACTCCCACATCGCCCCGGGCGTGCCACGCATCCGGCCCATCCTGGTGCTGCTGGCCTCTCGGGCCGCCGGCGAAGACAACGCGGTCATCACCGAGGCGGTGTTCTCCGCCGAACTGCTCGAGCAGGCCCTCTGGGTGCACGACGCGGCGCTCGGTCGTCAGGACGGCCGCCGGCGGCGCATCGCCCGCCGCCTGCTCGGGGGCGCCGCCCACTGGCTCGGCGGCCACAACCTCACCCTCCGCGCGCTGGAGGTCGCTCGGGCCGCCCCCAGCCCCGAGATCCTGGGCGAGGCCCTGGACACGGTGCGCGAGATCAGCGAGGGCCATGAGCTCGCGGTCTCCCTGCGCGACCGCGACGCGACCGAGGACGACTGGCGGGAGTACGCCGAGTCCCACAACGGCGCGGTGTTCGCCTTCTGCACCCGCTCCGGGGGGCGGCTGGCCCGCGCACCCCGGCCCGTGCTCTCGGCGCTGGGCCGCTACGGCCGCTCCATGGGCGTCGCCTGGCACGCGGTCGAGGACCAGTGGGTCTTCTCCCTGCCCCCCGACGAGTTCCTGCGGGTGCTCGCCCGACGCCTGGCCACCGGTCGCCCGCTGCTGCCGCTGATCGTGGCGCTGGAGCAGGACCCGGCCCTGGATCTCATGCTCGACCGCCTCCTCGCCCGCGGGGGCAGCGCCCAGGCGCGGGAGCTCCAGCAGGCGGTGCTCGCCTCCGAGGGGATCCAGGTCGCCCGCCGCATGCAGGTCGAGGCCAGCTTCGCCGCGCGGCGCAGCCTGCGGGCCCTCCAGCCCTCCGAGCACCGGGACACCCTCGACCGCCTGGCGGCCAGTCTCGCCCTCACCGGCGGCCCGATCACGCTCCCCGAGCTCTGAGTCCGCTGCGAGCGCGGGCCGGTGCGGGCGCGGGGGACCCTGACATCCATGTCACGGTGGCGGGCATTGGGGACGAGGGGCTAGGTTCAATCCACGGAAAACAACCGCTGGAAGGAGAATCCCATGCGCAAGGTCCTCGCACTGTCCCTGGTGCTCCCCACGATGGTCGCCTGTGAGTCCGTGGACTCCGAGGCCGTCATGACCTCTGGCGTCTACGCCGACATCGTCATCCAGACCCAGGGCGAGGGCAGCAGCGATGTGGCCACGATCCTGCGGGTCGGCGGGCCCACCTCCAACACCTACCTGGACCTGATGGGCGAAGACACCCTCACCGCGACCGTCGGCGAGGAGACCCTGGAGCTCGAGAAGCAGTCCCTGGGTGACTACCGCGAGTACACCGCGGGCTTCGACGTCGACGCCGAGGACACCCTCTTCGACGTGTCCTTCACCCGGGCAGTGGACGCCGGCGCGCCCAGCTCCACCGTCACGATGCCCGCGCCCTTCGCGCTCACCGGCCCCGAGGAGGGCGCCCAGTTCGTCGTCCAGGCCGATGACATCACCGTCACCTACGAACCCGCCTCCACCGACGACCAGATCCGCTGGACCATCGAGGGCGACTGCATCTACAGCGAGGGCGAGACCGTCACCGGCGATCCCGGCAGCTTCGTCATCCCCGCCGACCTGATCGAGGTCATGGATGAGGAGGATGCAAGCTGCAGCGCCGAGCTCAAGGTCATCCGCGCCCGCGCAGGCAGCCTGGACGCCGGCTACGGCGAGGGCGGCGAGATCGAGGCCCGCCAGGTGCGCAGCGTGGAGATCAACGTCTCCATGTGAGCCCTGCGGTCCACCACTGGGCCCAGAGCGAATCGAGGCCCCGTCCCCATCATTGGGGGCGTGGCCTCGCCGCTCTGCGCGCCGCTGCTCTGCGCGCCGCTGCTCTGCGCGCCGCTGCTCTGCGCTCTGCGCGCCGCTACTCGTCCAGGTTCTTCTGGAAGGCCGAGAAGATGTAGAAGGAGCCGGGGCCGCCCTCGCCGGAGAGGCTGCTCACCTCGATGACGTAGGTCCCGGCGTCCAGGGGCCCGAAGTAGGCCACGTCGGCGAAGCTGTCCTGGTCCGCGTCGACCTCGCCCTCAGCCACCACCTGACCGGCGGCGTCCAGCACGCGCACCTGGGCGTCCAGCAGCAGGCTGCCGTAGCCGTCCGAGGTCCCGTTCACGTACACGTAGTTGTCCTGCAGGACCTCGACCGAGAAGCGGTCCACGTCGCCGTCGTCCAGAAAGCCCATGCCCCGGCTCGTGCCGCGGTCCCGGTCGGACTCGTCCTTGTCCATCTCCACGCTGAGCGCGGTCTCCTGCCCCTGGTTGTCGTTGGGCTCCGCGTCGACCCCGTAGTCGTCGAACCACCCGACCTCGTAGCTGTGCAGGCTGGCCCAGTGGTTCGAGCCCCCGCCGCCAGCGGCGTCAGACACCTTGAGCAGCACGGTCCCGCTCTCGGAGAGGATGGGCTGGATGGCCCGGTCTCCAGGGGTGGGCTCAACCTTGGACAGCAGGGGTGTTCCGTCCGGCAGCATCAACTCCACGAGCGGAGCGAGGTCACTGTCCCGCGCGCTTGAGCTCCCGGCGATGTACATCTGGGCGCCGGGGGTGATGCTGTACTCGATCCAGTCGGCGTCGCCGGCGCTGTCGATCACCACGCCCAGGTTGTTGATGTTGTCGTCCCGCAGCTCCAGCTCCAGGCTGGGGGAGTCCAGCGAGTCGGACTCGCTGGTGGCGGCGCTGAACTCCTTGAGCTCCAGGTCGTAGAGCGCGGCGCCCTCAGCCTCGGCGCCGCCAGTGACCTTGATCAGGTAGTCGCCGGCGGTGGGCAGGTAGGCCACCAGCACGGTGTCGTAGGTGCTGACGCTGCCCAGGGGGTGGTTGTCCTCGGAGGCGTGGAGCTTGCCCGCCGGGCTGTAGAGCTCGACCAGGGTGTCCGAGTCGGCGCAGGTGGTCTGCACGCGAACCCATTCCTCGCCTTCGCTGACGAACTTGAACCAGTCTTCGTCCGAGCTGGAGTTCAGGTAGGTGGACTCCGGGTCCTCCCAGAGCAGCTCGACCGCGTCCTCCTTCTCGTTGTTCCTGTCCCCGTCCTCGCAGAACCCGCCGTCGTTGCAGATCTGGTAGGGCTGACACGCATCGTCGGTGTCGCACTGCGGGTCGGTGGTGGACGAGCCGCCTCCGCTGTCATCGGGGTTGCCCCCGCCCTTGCAGGCGACCAGGAGCGCGAAAGAGAGCACGGTCACACTGACCTCCAAGCTGGCTTTGTCCCACCATAGCTTGCCCAGACAACGCAGGTGGTTAGCATCGGCGGCCAGACCCCAGATGGAGCCAGAAGATGCCGCGCGCCCTCACCGGAATCCAGCCCAGCGGGGTGCCCCACGTCGGCAACCTCAAGGGGATGATCGAGCCCGCGGTCGCACTCCAGGAGAGCCACGAGACCTTCTACTTCATCGCCAGCTACCACGCGATGACCACGACCAAGGACCCGGAGCTGCTGCGGCGCTACCAGTTCGAGGCCGCCGCCACCTTCCTGTCCTTCGGGCTGGACCCTGAGCGGGCTTGCCTGTTCCGGCAGCAGGACATCCCCGAGGTCTGCGAGCTCTCGTGGATCCTGAGCACCCAGGTCAACCTGGGCATCCTGGAGCGGGCCCACGCCTTCAAGGCCGCCCGGGACAAGGGCCGCGAGATCAACCTGGGGACCTTCTCCTACCCGGTGCTCATGGCCGCTGACATCCTGCTCTACGACACCAACGTGGTGCCTGTGGGCAAGGACCAGAAGCAGCACGTGGAGATGGCCCGGGACTTCGCCGCGGGCTTCAACCACCGCTACGGCAGCGAGATCTTCGTGCTCCCCGAGCCGCTGATCCGCCAGGAGGTCGCTACGGTGCCCGGCGTGGACGGCCAGAAGATGTCCAAGTCCTACAACAACACCCTGGAGCTCTTCCTGCCGCCCAAGAAGCTGCGCAAGAAGGTGATGAAGGTCGTCACCGACTCCAAGGAGATGGACGAGCCAAAGGACCCCGAGACCTGCAACGTCTACGCCCTCCATGCCCTATTCGCCAGTGAGCAGGAGCACGCTGACCTGGCCGATCGCTACCGCGCCGGGGGCATGGGGTACGGTCACGCCAAGCAGGCACTCTTCGAGGCGATGGACCGCTTCCTCAAGGAGCCCCGCGAGCGGTACGAAGAGCTGCTGGCCCACCCCGAGCGGGTGGACACGGTTCTGGAAGATGGCGCTGAGAAGGCGCGTTCTGTGGCCCTCGCCACCATGGACCGGGTGCGCGCTGCGACCGGTTTGCGGCCGCCGCGCTAATGCGCCGACCTTGAGCTGTCAGGTCATTGACAGCTTCTTGACAAATATCCCGCGCCGTTCCCTGTAGAACCGCGCAACGCAACTCTCCAACACTCCCCCATCTACAACAGGTCCTGCCCCTCGTCCTGACGGGCGCAGCCGACCCACCCAGGAGTCAATTCATGGCCGTATTCCGCACCAGCTTTGGCGGTGGTCAGTCCTCAGGCGGCAGCTCCCGCAGCGAGCGCCTCACCGCCGAGGAAGAGAAGGACATGGCCCGCCGCATCCGTGCGGCCGAAGAGTCTGCGCGTGATGCCATCGTCGAGATCGACATCGCCCGCGCCATCATCGGTCGCCGCCCCGAGCGCGCCGAGCGCACCCGCGCTGGCGCCGTGAGCCGCCTCGAAGAGGCGGTCCAGGAGGTGGGCCGCGCCGCCCGCAAGAACCCCGAGCTCCGCAAGGCCGCCCGCGAGTCCGGCGCTGCATGGCAGGAGGCCGAGAACCTCCGCTGGCGTCTGGCCATGTCCGGCCGCCGCATCGCCCACGGTGAGGCCCGCAAGCTGGCCGGCCCCTTCATGGACGAAGAGGACCTGGTGCAGGAGGGCTACATCGGCCTGCTCCGCGCCGCCAAGCGCTTCGACCCCGACCGCGGCATCCGCTTCTCCACCTACGCCCGTTGGTGGGTGCGCGCTCAGATGACCCGCGCCATCGACCACACCGGTCGTCCGGTGCGCCTGCCCGGCTGCGCGGTCGAGCAGACCCGCAACCTGCGCAAGGCCATGAAGCGCTTCGAGTCCGGCGGGACCGAGTACACCATCCAGGATCTGGCCGACGAGGTCGGGATCGACAAGGAGCGCGCCGAGCTGCTCCTGTCCCAGGGCAACACCATCTCCCTGGAGCAGCCCGTGGACGACGGCCCCCGGCCTCGCCCCCTGGAGCGCTTCCTGAGCGACGATGACGCCCCCCAGCCCGACGGCGAGGCCATCCAGGGCCAGGAGCTGGCTCGCATGCACAAGGCCTTCGCCGCCGTGCTCAGCGACCGCCAGCGCTTCGTGCTCACCCGCCGCTACGGCCTGGACGACGGCGAGTTCCGCACCCTGTCCGAGGTGGGCAAGGAGATGGGACTGTCCCGCGAGCGCGTGCGTCAGATCGAGCGGGAGGCCCTCCATCGGCTCCGCGACCACTCCGGGATCCGGGACGCCACCTTTGCCCGCCTGCGGGCGGCCATGGGCGCCTGAGTCTTTTCAGGCACTTGTGAGATTGAGCAGCCACCCTCGGGTGGCTGTTTCATTTTTGGGACGCACTCTTGCTCTTCAAACCTCACGTGCAGGTGAAGTTTTGGGCTGACAGCGTCTGGAATGGTGCTAAACTTTGAGCATGACCAGCCGCGAACAAGACATGAAGCTCGTCCGGGCCTACCTGGACGAAAACGACAACCGGGCCTTTGAGCAGCTCTACAAGCGCTACAACGGCTACGTCTACCGGGCCATGAGCCGCGCCCTCGCTGGCTTCTCTTCGGCCGAGGTGGACGAGTTCGCGCAGGAGCTCTGGGCCCGTGGGCCTGCGCTCTTCGAGCCCTGGGATCCGGAGCGCGGCAGCCTGCGCACCTACCTGGTCGTGCAGGCCACCTGGGGCGCGCGCTCCGCAGAGGCCAAGCGCATGCGGCGCCACGCCTCCCGCCGGGCCGCCGAGCTGCCCGCTCGCGGTCAGGATCCGGGCGCTTCCCGCTGCATGTCCGCCTGGTCGCTGGACAACTCCGACGGCGCCGAGGGTGCGCTGAGCGGTGACGGCGCTCGCAAGGCCAACGCCGCCCAGGCCATCCGCGCCTACCTGGAGACCGCCGGCGACGACCGCCCGGCCTACGTGCTCCGCGAGTGGCTGGACGGCCGCACCGGTCGCGAGATCGCCAAGGACCTGGGTGTCCATCCGGCGCAGGTCAGCCGCGATCTGGCCCGGGCCCGCGCCAAGATGGAGAAGTACCTGCCCGAGCACCGCACTCCGCCGGTCCGCAAGGGCATGCGGGTGCGCAGCAACTGAGCGACCGGCCCCGCTGAGTCCCCCCGGCTGAGTCCCGGCTGTGCCCGGGGGTCAGCGCATCAGCTTCTCGACCACGTCCACGCCCTCGTGCACGGCGCTCATCTCTGGGCGCTGCATCTGCCCGGGGGCGACTGTGCGGGTGAAGCCCAGCGCCAGGGGCTCCAGGTCTGTGGCCAGGGTGCTCAGGGGCAGCTCCGAGAGGGGCTCCAGCTCGTCCAGGGACCGCAGGGGGTGCACCGGCAGCATGCGCGGCAGCACGAGCGCCTCAGCGCGGTCCAGGGGGAGCAGCGTCACGGCCCACTCCGGGCCCTCCCAGCACTGCCCCAGGATGCGGGCCAGCCCCGTCCTCCGGCGCCACGCGGGACCGATTCCAGGGTCAACGGGGCCTCGAGGGATGCGCTGGGCGAGGGTCTCCATGGCGGCGGCGATGCGCTCCGCCAGCAGCGGGGCGTCTCCCAGGCAGAAGACCCCGGCGGGGGACATGCAGCCCTGGCCGTCAAAGAGGCAGGCGTCCCAGGCGAGCGCCATCGCGGTGTCCTCGTCTGCGCCCCGGACCACTGCGAAGCTGACGCGGTGCCCATGGAGGGAGCGAGGTGTGCCCACTGGCAGGCTCTGATCCACAACCCTCATCGCCTCGTCCCCTCCAAAGGCCAGGACCCGATCCCGGCCAGGCGAGGACACGCTGTTCAGCTCCGCGAGCGCGCGCTGCGAGTCGGTCTCCACCCGGCAGCCCAGGGCATTGGCCATCGCCAGGACGGCTTCGGGGCGAGCGGAGGGGGCCTTGAAGACCACCTCCATGCCGCGGGCCTGGGCCAGCAGGGCGAAGCGCAGGGGCGCGGTGAACACGTTGGCGGCGCACCAGATCCACAGGCGGCTGTCCGCAGGGGCGGTCTCCAGCTCGGGCAGGCCGGCCTGGATGCGCTCCAGCTCCTCCTGCCAGGCCAGGCGGGCGGCTTGGGGGCTCAGGCCGGTGTTCCAGTCGGCGGGGTCCAGGGCGGCCAGGCGGGCCAGGGTGGGGCTCAGATCTGCCACTGCGCGGCCTCCTCGGCGGAGAGGGAGCAGCCCCGGTGGGGGGCGGTGGACAGGCGGCCCAGAAGGGTGACCTCCTGGCCGCTCACGATGCCCAGGTCTTCGGTCTCGATGCTCAGGCAGCTCCCGAAGTTCGCCAGGTCCACGAAGCGCAGCAGGCCCTGGTCGCGGGTGGGGGTGCCGGTGAGCGGGTCGACGGTGTAGACCTTCATCCAGGGGGGCGCGACGAAGCGGCCCTCGCGGCCCCAGAGCTGGCTGGAGAGCTCGGTCATGCCGTACTCCTCGACCACGGGGGCGCCAAGTCGGACGGGGATCTCGGCGCGGAGCTGCTGGGCGCTGAGCTGGGTGGTGCGGCCCTTGAAGCCGCCGGTGACCATGACCACGGAGCCTTCGGGGAGCTGGACCTGGCCGGGGCGCTCCAGCAGGTGGGCCATGGAGAAGGCCGTCGCGGCGACGAACACGGGCTCGGAGGCCTGGGAGAGCGCGGCCCAGCAGCCGGCGTGGTCCACCCCGCGCTCCATGTCGAAGAGATCCTGCCGCTGACTGGCGAAGTGGGCGACCATGTGGCCCAGGCTGCTCTCGGGGGCCTGCTCGGGGGAGGGGACCAGCGAGATCACACGGGTGGGGCAGCCGGGGACCTGCGCGCGCCACCACAGCTCGGCGCCCAGGTTGTAGGCGTCCAGGCTGGGCAGGCTGTGGGCGCCCCGGCGGCCCTGGGTGGTGCCGGAGGTCAGGAAGGTGTGCGCCGGCTCCCCCGCGCAGAAGTCCAGACCCTCCTTGAACAGTCCGACGGGCACGCTGGGGATCTCCTCCAGGGTGCGGGGGCGGGCGTCGCCGCAGAAGGCCGCCAGGTGGGGGATCTGGTCGCGCTGCCAGTAGTGCAGCATCAGCCCGAAGGACTCGCGGTGCGCCAGACCCCAGCTCGGGTCGGCGGCGGCCTGGCGGATGAAGTTGCAGGTGTCCTCGTTCACAGCAGGGACTCCAGCGTGGTGGCGAAGGCCTCGAGCTGCTGGGTGGTGATGACCAGGGGGGGGGTCAGGGCCAGCACCTCTGCTTCCTCTCCAGCCGGCAGGACCAGGAAGCCGCGCTCCAGCAGCTTGCGGGAGAGGCCCAGGGTGTCGGGCAGCCGCAGGCCCAGCATCAGGCCCTTGCCCTGGATCTCGATGTCGGGCAGGCGGGCGCGGATCCAGGCCTCCTTGTCGCGGGCTTGGGTGAGCACGTCCAGGGCCTCGACCTGCTCCAGGGCGGCGAGGCCCATCGCGCAGCCCATGGGGTTGCCCAGGAAGGTCTGGGTGTGGAGGGCCTCGCCCTTGGAGGCGCCCCAGGACTCCATGACCGCGCGGGTGCCCATGGCGGCGGAGATGGGGAAGCCGCCGGCCAGGGACTTTCCGACGCAGAGGATGTCGGGGCGCACCCCGAAGTGCTCCATCGCGAACATGCGCCCGGTGCGGCCGAAGGCGGAGTAGATCTCGTCGAAGATCAGCACGGCGCCGGCCTGATCGCAGGCTTCTCGGAGGGAGGCCAGCCAGCCCTGGGGGGGGACGCGCACACCGCCACGCCCCTGGATGGGCTCGACGATCACGGCGCCGATGCCCGCCAGCGAGGGGATCTCGCCGCCGAACTCGGCCTGCTGGACGTGCTGGCCGATCTGGCCGGAGAAGGGCGCGTGGAAGTCGGCGCGCTTGTACCCGATGGCCGCCAACGCCCCGTAGGAGAGCCCGTGGTAGGCGCGGGAGAAGCTGAGCACACCGTCCTTGCCGGAGGCGATGCGGGCGGTCTTGAGGGCGGCCTCGACGGCGTCGGAGCCGGAGGAGCCCAGGATGCCGTGGTCCATGCCGGTGAGCTCGGCCAAGCGCTCGAGCAGGCGGACGCGGGTGGAGTCCGGGAAGGCGTCGCCCATGGCGTGCAGCAGGCGCTCGGACTGGGCCTTGAGGGCGGCGACCACGGCGGGGTTGCGGTGCCCGATGCCCGCGACGCCGAAGCCGGCGGTGAGGTCGACGAAGCGGTTGCCGTCCACGTCGACCACCACGGCGCCGCGCGCCTGCTCCCAGACGACGGGATCGGTGTCGGCCACCCCCAGCCTGGAGGCCCGCCGTGCGCGCCGGGAGGTGATTGCGGGGCACTCGCGCTGGGCCAGCCGATCCACCCAGGCGCGGGAGACGGGGCCGGGGACGGGGGACAGGATCTCGGGAAGCTCGTCGCCGCGGATGGACATGGGCACTCCAGGGCAGGGGGGTCTATCCGATAGGCTGTGGACCTGCTGGAGCACGACATGCCTCGCCTCACCACTCTGACCTTCGTGGCCTCTCTCACACTTGCGCTTGCCTGTGGTGGCGGCGAGGTCGGGAGTGGCGAGCCCGCGGGGCCCAAGGTCTCGATGGAGGAGCTGGCAGCCTACGCGGGGGCCCAGGATGACCTGAACAAGGCCATCAGCTACTACAACTCGGGCAGCTACGAGCAGGCGCTGATGCACATCGACGCCGCCATCGACTCAGGGACCTTCGAGCAGGATGAGCTGGCCGATGCGTACACGCGCAAGGGCAACATCCTCAACGAGCTGGACCGGCTGGATGAGGCGGTCAGCGCCCACAAGCTCTCCCTCAAGCTCAACGACCAGGACGCCTCGACCTGGGTGAACCTGGGCGTGGTCTACCGCCTGCAGCGGGACTACACGGCGGCCCGCGACTGCTACGAGAAGGCCATGGCCCTGGATCCGGACTACCCGGAGCTCTACGCCTCGCTGGGCTCGGTGCTGCTCTACCAGGGGGACCGCAAGGAGTCTCTGCGGGTGCTGGACGAGGGCGTGAAGCTGGGCCCGGACATCGCCATCATGCACTCCAACCGAGCCGTCGCGCTGGCCTACAACGGGCGCTATGAGGAGGCCGAGCAGGCGCTCCAGGAGGCCGAGGCGCTGGGCTACGACAACGGGGCCGGAGTGCGCGCGCTGATCGCGGAAGTGAAGGCGGGTGGGGACCCGCTGGCGGAGTGAGGGGGAGCAGGGTCAGGTAGGGGGCCTCTCGACCCTCAGGCCAGCACCTGCAGCAGCTCCACCTCGAACTCCAGGTCGGAGCCTGGGGGGATCAGCCCCGGAAAGCCCTGGCTGCCGTAGCCCAGGGACGCCGGGATGCGCAGGCTGCGCTTGCCGCCCACCCGCATGCCGGGGATGCCCTGGTCCCAGCCGGCGATGACCTGGCGGGTGCCGAGCTGGACGGTGAAGGTCTGGCCGGACTTGTAGGAGTTGTCGAACTCGGTGCCGTCGGCCAGCAGGCGGCCGACGTAGTGCACCTGGACGATGCTGCGGCGGCCACACTCGCGGCCGCTCCCTTCGACCAGGTCGGCGATCAGGAGCTGCTTGAGGGGGGCGCTCATGGGGTCCTCCGGATGTGCTCGCGCAGGGGGCTGCGCTCGGGCCTCTCGGGCACCTTGGCGGGGACGCCGATCCACACAAAGGCGATGATCTCCTCCTTGGCGGGGTCGACGTCCAGGTACTCGTAGGCCTTCTCGTGGCGGGTGATGCCGCCGCTGCCCCACTTGGAGGCGAAGCCGTCCGCGTGGATGCTCAGGGCCATGTTCTGGATGGCGCAGGCGCAGGCGGCGTAGTCCTCCTTGGCCTGGAAGGCGTCGTCCACCCGGATCTGCGTCACGGCCACCAGGTGGGCGGGGTTCTTGAGCTTGGCCGTGAGCTTGCCCAGCAGGCGCTCATTGGGCTCCTTGCCCTGGGTCTTGAGCCGCACGCCCAGGTCGAACAGGGCCTGCCGGGTCTCCGGGCCAGCCCACACAAAGCGCCAGGGCCAGGTGAACTTGTGGCAGGGGGCGCTGTGGGCGGCCTCCAGGGCGCGCTTGACGACCAGCTCGGGCACGGGGGCGTCGGCCCAGTCGTGCACGGTGCGGCGCTCGTTGATTGCGGTGTGCAGGTCCATTCTCGGGCCTCTCAGTAGACGTCCTTGAGGTAGCGGCCCTGGGCCTCGAGCTGGGCCAGGAAGGCCTTGCCGTCGGAGTGGCCGCCGTGGGTCTGGGCGATTCGGGCCAGGGTGTCCTCGACTGCGGGGGCCATGCTTCCGGCATCTCCGCACACAAACACGGTGGCGCCGGTGTGGATCCAGCTCCAAAGCTCAGCTCCAGCCTCCTCCATCTTGTCCTGCACGTAGACCTTGTGGGCCTGATCGCGAGACCACGCGCAGCTCAGCTTGGTGAGGGTGCCGTCCTGCAGCCAGCCCTGGAGCTCGTCCTGGTACAGGAAGTCGCTGCCCTGGTTGCGGTGCCCAAAGAAGAGCCAGCTCTTGCCGCCGCTGCCGATGCGGTCCTGCAGGAAGCCGCGGAAGGGGGCGATGCCGGTGCCGGGGCCGACCATGATGATGGGCACGCTGGGATCGGGCAGGCGGAAGGCGCGGTTCTCGACCACGTACAGGGGCACGTTGTCGCCGGGCTGCAGGCGCTCCTCCATCCAGCAGGTGGCGACGCCCTTGACCTTGCGGCCGTTCATCTCGAAGCGGGTGGTGGCGACGCAGAAGTCCACGCTGTCGGGCTGGGCCTTGGCGGAGCTGGCGACGGAGTAGAGGCGGGGAGCGAGCTGGCGCAGCATGTCCACCAACTCCTGCGCACCCCACTCGATCAGCGGGTGGTCGCGCAGGGCGTCGATGATGTGGTGGGACGAGGTGAACTGGGCCTCGGTGCCCCCGTGGATCGCGTCGCGGGCGGGGCCCTGGACGGTGCCCAGGCGGCGCAGCATGTCGGCGGAGATGCGCTGCAGGCAGGCCTTCTCGCCCAGGACCTGGGCCAGGGGGAGCTCGTGGCCCTTCCAGGTGACCGGGGTGCCGCCCTGGAGCCTTGCGGCCTGCAGGATCTCCTGGACCTCCTGGGGGTCGTTCTGGGGCAGCACGCCGAAGCTGTCGCCGGGGTGCCACTGCATGCCGGAGCCGGAGAGATCCAGGCGGTAGTGCCAGGTCTTTCCGTGGGGGCTGTCCGGGTTCAGGCAGGTGCGCTCGAGCAGGCGGGCGTTGAAGGGGCGCCGGGCCGAGAAGCCCTCGTGGGCCTTGGGCTGGACGGGGGGCGTGCCCGGGGGTCCGTCGTAGCGGGACTTGTTCTGGGAGATGTGCTCCAGCAGCTTCTCGCGGAACTCGTCAAAGAAGGGCTCGAAGTCCGCGTCGCAGTCCACGCGCTCGATCTGGCGCTGGCCGCCGAGCTCCTCCAGGATGGCGTCGAAGTCCTTGCCGCACTGGCAGAAGCGGGCGTAGGTGCGGTCGCCCAGGGCGCACACGGCGAAGGGGGTGCCGGGCAGGCCGGGGCGCTGATCGCGCAGGTGATCCAGCAGGTCCTCGGCGTTGGCGGGGGGATCGCCGTTGCCGTAGGTGCTGGTGACGATGACCAGGAGCTGCTCCTTGACCAGGTTCTCGGGCTCGTAGTCTTCCATGTCGACGACCTGGATCTCGATGCCCATCTCTTCGATGGCTTCGCCCAGGGTCTCGGCGCAGTCCTCGGCGTTTCCGGTCTCGGTGCCAAAGAGCAGGGTGACGGCCATGGGAGGGACTCCGTGGTTGGGATTCGGGGGGAGAGGGGGAAGGGTGCCGGTCGGCAGGGACTATGCGTCTACACCAAAGCGCTTGCGCAGCGCATCCAGCGTCTTGTCGTGGATGCCGTCAAAGCCGCCGTTGGAGAAGAAGGCGATGACGTCCCCCTCCATCGCGTTGGCGGCCAGGGTGGCGACGACCTCGTCGGTCTCGGCGAAGCAGAGGGCCTCGTGGCCGCGGGCGCGCAGGTCGGCGGCGAGCTGCTGGGGATCCATGCGCTCGGCCTCGGGGATGCGGGTGTCCGGGGTGGCCTTGAGGAGGATCTGGTCGGCGCCCTCGAAGCTCTCGGCGTAGGCCTGCTGGAAGACCTTGCGGCGGGAGGTGTTGGAGCGGGGCTCGAACACGATCCACAGGCGGCGGCCCCCGAAGCGCAGGCGCAGGGCCTGGGTGGTGACGGCCACGGCGGTGGGGTGGTGGGCGAAGTCGTCGAGCACGGTGATGCCGGCGACGCTGCCGCGCACCTGCTGGCGGCGCTTGATGCCCTGGAAGCTCTGGAAGCCGGCGGCCAGATCCGCGGGCTTCATGCCGGCGTGGTCCAGGGCGGCGACGGCGGCCACCTGGTTGTAGAGGTTGTGCTCGCCGACCAGGCAGCTCTCGAAGGTCCCGTAGGGCTCCCCCTCCAGCAGCACCGTGAAGGTCATGGTGCCCTTGTCGTGGTCGACGGAGACGATCTTGCCGTCCCAGTCCTGCTCCGGGCCGTAGCGGCGGACCTCGCAGGGGGCGTCCACGCAGCAGGCGCGCACGGTGGCGTGGTCCCAGCGGGCGACCAGACAGCCGTCTTCCGGGAGGCCCTGCACCAGGCGCTTGAACTGGCCCTGGATGGTCTCCAGGGAGTCGTAGATGTCGGCGTGGTCGAACTCCACGCTGGTCAGGATGGCGGTGTTGGCGCGGTAGTGGACGAACTTGGGCTGCTTGTCGAAGAAGGCCGTGTCGTACTCGTCGCCCTCGATGACGAAGAGCTCGCCGCCGCCCGCCCGCGCGGTGCGGTCCCAGCCCTGGACGATGCCGCCCACCAGGTAGCCGGGGTTCTTGCCCGCGGCGTCCGCGAGCCAGGCCGTGATGGCGGTGGTCGTGGTCTTGCCGTGGGTGCCCGCGCACACGATGGAGTGGGCGTCCTTGAGGAAGAGCTCGCCCAGGATGTGCGGGAAAGAGCAGTAGGGAAGCTCACTCTGGAGCAGCGCCTGGGCCTCGTCGTAGACCGCGCGGATCACGTTGCCGACCACCACCAGGTCGGGCCCGTAGTCCAGGTTCTCGGCGTTGAAGCCCTCCATGATCCCGATGCCCAGCCCCGCCAGGTAGTCGCTCATGGGCGGGTAGACGCCGGTGTCCGAGCCCTTCACGGAGTAGCCCGCGTCCTGGAGCATCCCGGCGATCGAGCCCATGGCCGTGCCGCAGATCCCCATGATGTGGATGTTCTCAAGGGGCTCGGGGAGGCCTTCGGTCTGCTGCGGCATTCAAGAACTCGCGGGTGCGGGGGGCGACGGAGGGGGGGAGGGTGCGCAGGTGCTCGCGGAGGTGCGCCAGGGCGGCGGGCGTGTCCACGTCGTACCAGGTGGGGAGCTGCTGGATTCCTAGCCCCATCTGGCGGGCGCGCAACACCGTCTCGGGGAAGACCCGGTCGGTGCTCCAGGGCATCTCCCGCATCAGCGCGGGCTGGGGGGTCTTCCAGCCGATGCACCAGTACCCACCGTCGCTGGCGGGGCCGAGCAGGATGTCTGTCTGGAGTTGGGTTGCGCTACGCAGGACCTCGACGGGGAGCGTGGGTGAATCGGTGCCCAAGGCAATCGCGGGCCCGGGGGTGAGGGCGGCGAGCATCCGAGCGCCCAGATCTCCTTCGACCTGGACAGAGAGGGGGAGGGAGAGCTGGGTGAACCAGGGGTGGTCGGCACACCCCGTCACCGCCAGCTCCACGGACAACCCAGCGTTCTGCGCGCAGGCGAGGACATCTTCAGCCATGGCGCGGTGCAGAGCGGCCGCGCCCTCGGGGCCCAGGGCCGGGATCAGGCGGGTCTTGCAGGTGCCGGGGATGGGGGGCTTGGTGAAGACCACGCAGCGCATGGGGGCCCCTTATGCCCGGTAGCGCCAGGTCGCCCGCAGGATGTGCGCGCCGGCCTTGAGGGTGCCCTTGACCGTGCCGGAGATCTTGGAGTGGCCCACGCGCTTTCGGTAGCGGACGGGGACCTCCTGGACGCGCAGGCCGCGCTGGATGGCCTTCATCTGCATCTCGACGTTCCAGCCAAAGGCGGCGTCCTCCATCTGCAGGGCCTCCAGGGCCTCCCAGCGCAGGGCGCGGAAGGGGCCCATGTCCCGGTAGCGGTGGCCGGTGTGGAGGTGGATCAGGCGGGTGGCCAGGGCGTTGCCCATGCGCTGGTTGGGGAGGAGGGCCCCGGGATCTGCGAGGGTGGTACGCTCACCCAGGACCATGTCGGCCTGCCCGCTGAGGATCGGCTCCAGCAGCTTGGGGAGGTCGGTGACGTCGTCGGAGTGGTCGGCGTCCAGGATCACAAGGATCTGTGGCGGATCGTCGCGCAGGTATTCCAGCCCAGCCAGGCAGGCGGAGCCGTAGCCGCGCCGGGGCTCGGTGATGACCTCGACCCCCATCTGGCGGGCGATGTCGGGGGTCCCGTCGCTGCTGCCGTTGTCGACGACCAGCACGCGGTGCACCGATTGGGCGCGCTCGTAGGGGCGCAGATCCTGGAGCACCAGGGGCAGCGAGGTGGCCTCGTTCAGGGCGGGGAGCAGGACGGCGGTTCGCAAGGGGCTGCATCCAGTGAGGGTGGGGATGCTATTCCGGAGGGGCCTCGGTCCCCCAGCCGAGATAGCTCTGGATCATGCTTTTCTTGGTTTTTCTGGCTTGCGGCGGCTCGGGTGAGGGCAGCACGACGGCCCCTCAGCCCGCTCCAGTGACGAATCCGGGCCCCCCTCCGGCGCTGGTCGCGAGCCCCCCGGTGGTCCCGGTGGTCCCCGAGCAGAAGAACCCCTTCTCGGTGGTGGTCGAGCCCTTGGAGATGGCTCCCGGGGAGTCCGGCGCGGCCCGTCTGGTGCTGCGTGTGCCGGCGGGGACCTACCTGTACCGCGACGCCACGCGGATCCAGGTCCTGGCCGACGGCGAGATGGACATGGGAGAGGCCGACTACCCCCCGGGCGTGATGCGCTTTGACGAGGCCTTTGGTCGGGAGCGCGAGGTCTGGGAGCTGGACGCCGTGGTGGAGCTGCCGCTGACCGCCCCCAAGAGCGTCGGGACGCACACGGTGACCCTGGCGATCGACTATCAGGGCTGCAAAGGGGGCCTCTGCTTCATGCCCCAACACGAAGAGCACAGCGTGACCGTACAGGTCCAGGAGGGAGCGTGAACGCTCGCGAAGGACGCCTCATCCGCGCCTTGATCCACGACGGCCGGCTCCGCGTCATCGCGGTGGTCGCTGACGCCGCCTGCCGAGAGGTGGTGGCGCGTCACGAGCTCCGGGGGCGCAGCGCCCAGCTCTGCGCCGAGGGGGTGGTCGCCAGCCTGCTGCTCTCCGCCCACATCAAGGGCGAGGAGCGCCTGATGGTGCAGGTCCAGGGTCAGGCTCCCCGCCTGTCCTTCATGGCCGATGTGCGCCCGGACGGCGGCTTCCGCGCTCGCCTGCGCCCCACCTGGCTGCCGGAGGGGGACAGCCTGAGCGGCACCCTGATGGCCGCCAAGTGGGTGGGCCGCAAGGAGATCTACAGGGGCGCCGCCAGCCTGGAGGAGAGCTGGGAGTCCAGCCTCCAACGCTTCCTCACCGACTCGCAGCAGACCCTGGGAATGGTGAAGCTGCTCGTGGGCCAAGGCGAGGACGGGGTGGACTTCGCCGCGGGCCTGCTCGTGGAGTCCGTGGGCGGCAGCGGCCTGGACAAGGAGGCATTCGGCGGCTTGGTGGACAGCCTCCAGCACGCCGATCTGCGCGAGGTGATGACCGCGTTCGCCTTCGGCCAGCTCCTGGGCTCGGAGGTCCAGGTCCTGGAGTCCCGCCCCGTCGGGCTGGAGTGTGGGGACACCCGCGTCCGCATCGAGCGCATGCTGCGCAGCCTGGGGCAGACCGAGCTTCAGGCCATCCTGGACGAGCAGGGAGAGGCCGAGGTCACCTGTGACTGGTGCAACGACACGGTGTTGGTCACCGGCGATCGCCTGCAGGAGCTCATCGAAGAGCTGCAGGCAGGTGACTCCGGTCGTTCATAGCGTGCAGCACCCAGCGGCCGTCCCAGGCCAGCAGGTTCACCGCGGTGTTCCCCTGGTGGACCCGGGGGAGCAACCGCAGCGGGAGCTGGAGGACGTGCAGCAGCACGGAGGCCAGCACCATCTGGTGGGCGACCACGACGATCGGGGCGCCCGGCTGGGTGGACCTGGCGAGTGAAGTGAGCGCCGCCACCGAGCGGGCCTGGCACTCGTCCACGCTCTCTCCGCCCGGGACCCGCAGGCCGGTGGGATCCCGACGCCACTGCGCGAAGAACTCGGGGTAGGCCGCGATGACCTCGGCGCCGGGCCGCCCCTCGAACTCGCCTTGGTCCAGCTCCTGGAGTCCAGTGATGGGGACGGGCGTGTCCAGGGCCTGGGCTGTCTGCTTCGCCCGCAGCATCGGCGAGGAGTAGACCCCCTGCACCGGGAGCTCGGCCATCCGGGCTGCCCACGCCTTGGCCTGAGCCTCTCCGTGGGGGTCCAGGGGGACGTCCAGCCGGCCCACGAAGCGGCGCTCGGCGTTGTAGCGGGTGCGGCCGTGACGACAGAGCAGCACGGGGACTGCGCCGGAGTCGCGAAGAGAGGCCAAGCGGCTGACAAGCTTCATGGGGTCCTCTACCCCGGAGCCCCCCTCGCGGGGTAGGTTGGGATCAAGGAGAGAGACATGTCGGAGACCAAGGGCTTTGACCCGCTGGCCAGCCTCTTTGACGGCCCTGACCTGGGGGAGTTCACGGACCCGGGCAAGCCCTCGAAGAAGGCGGGTGCGGAGCACACGGATCCGCTGATCTCCGTCCGGGCCGACGCGCCTCTGGACATGCTCAAGGGGGAGGGCGCTGATCGGGAGGCGATCGAGGTGCCCGAGCCCGGGATCAAGCCCTCTCCGCCCGATGACAACGAGGCCGCCGAGGCCGAGCGCACGCTGCACAAGGAGGCGCTCGCCAAGGCGCTGGCCAAGGCCGCCGTCGAGAAGGCCAAGGCCCAGGCGGCGGCAGCGGAGAAGGCCGCTCAGGCGGCGGCGGTGGAGGCTGCCCGCAAGGCCGCGCTTGAGAAGGCGCAGGCCCAGGCGGCGGACCTGGAGGCCGCGCGTGAGCGTGCCCGGGCCAAGGCCGCGCCGCCGACTCCCGAGCCAGCCCCCGCCCCCGTCAAGGAGAGAGCCAAGGGCTCCCGGTTGGACGGCCTCGCGCAGCGCTCCCGGCGCCCCACCTCTGCCCTGGAGGCCGCTCGCGCCGCCGCTGCCGCCGAGGAGCAGGCCAAGCTCGACCGCGCCCGAGAGGCCGCCGAAGCCGCTGAGGCCGCGCTGCCAGAGCAGGTCGCGGAGATCCTGCGGCGGAACCTCAAGGGCGTGGACCGCCTGCGCGTGGGCAAGGCGCTGCGGCTGGAGGATCGGCAGGTGCTCAAGGCCCTGTGGAAGGCCCACCGCGCCCGCTTTGCGCAACAGGGCGCCATCGCGGAGGTCGTGTCCACCAGCCAGGTGATCCGGGCGCTGGACAAGGTCGCCGCGGGGCAGCTCGTGGCCGCGACGGTGCGCACGGAGTCCAGCGACTACCTGGTGTTCATCGACCTGGCTGGCCAGGCGACGCTGGCGGCCTTCCCCGACGCGCGGGCCTGGTACGCCAACCAGCGCTGAGGGCGCTCAGACGCCCTTGATCTCAGCGACCCAGAGCCGGCAGAGCCCGGCTTCTTTCTGGACGCAGCCCGGGTCGATCCCGGCGTCCAGCAGGTTCTTGCGCAGGCGATGGAGCAGCACGTTCAGGTTGTTTCGGCTGCGCGGGCTGCCGTCCCAGACCTGAGCGCTGAGCTCGTCATCCGCCCTCCAGCCCTGCTCGGAGCCGGGGCGTCCGCGCCTGCGGTCCAGCTTGAGCGCCTCCGCCAGTGTGCTCAGCAGCAGCGCGGCGCGTGTGCCACGAAACGCCGCCTCCCGCCCGTTGTCCAGGTGGGAGAAGGTCACGATGCTGCGCTCACCCTGTCGCGAGACGCGGACCATGATGGGGAACGCGGGGCTGTCGTCGGCTGGGATGGTGGCGTCGGCGGTGTCCAGGGAGGGCTCCCCGGGGGACTCCCGGCGCCAGCTCAGCTCCAGGATGGTGTGCTTGCCGAGCAGGACCTGGCCGCCGGTGCCCAGGCTCACCGTCCCGGTCACCCGGTCGCCGTCCACGAAGGTGCCGTTCGCGCCGCCCAGGTCCTTGATGAAGACCTCGCCATTCTGGGTCCAGGTCGCGGCGTGCAGGCGGGAGACCGTGGGGTCGTCCACCTGGATGTCCGCGACCGCGGCGCGCCCGATCACGGCGACCCGACGGCTGACCTTGCCGATCTCCAGGGGACCGGCGTCCCTCAACAATCGCACGACTGCGCTAGACATGGGCGCAGTCTGCCTTCGCGGAGGTCTGCGCGCAAGAGGGGGTCATCCCCAGGGCCCCTTGCGCCAGCGCGCGAGCAGGAGCAGGGTCCAGAGGCGGCGGCGGTGATCTCGCTGTCCGGATCGATGTTCTCGCCGCAGCGCGGCCACCGGCTCCGGGTCGATCCAGCCCGCGAGCTGCCGCTCCAGATCCTGCAGCAGCGCGGACTGAGGGCCTCGGAGCCAGGGGCCGAGCGGCGTGCCGAAGCCCTTCTTGGGGCGGCGCAGCAGGCTCGCGGGCAGGGCGTCGGCGAAGGCATCGCGCAGGCCCGCCTTGGTGCGCACCGGGCCCACCTTGAGGTGCTCGGGCAGAGAGGCGGCCAGGGCGACCAGGTGGTGGTCCACGAAGGGGGCGCGGACCTCCAGGGAGGTGAGCATGCTGGCGCGGTCCACCTTCTGGAGCACCCCCTCGGCCAGGTAGAGCCGCTGGTCCAGGTACATGGCTCTGAGCGCCGGCGAGGTCTCCTGCACACGGGCCGCCCACCGGTCCACGGGCTCCCAGACGGCCGGGTCCAGGGGCACCCCCAGCAAGGCCGGGATCTCCTGGGGCGTGAAGGCGCCCAGCCACACCTGATTGCGGCGCTGCCAGGGCATCCCAGCGCCCTCCGCGAAGCGGCGCAGCTTGACCCCCGCGCTCAGGTTCCTGCGGTTGTCCTCGGGGAGGACGCGAGCCCCGATGCGGCGGAGGAGGCCGCTGCCTCGGGCAGGGGCCGCCGGCAGGGCCCGGTGTGCCAGATAGGTGGGGTATCCGCCCAAGTGCTCATCGGCACCGTCTCCTCCCAGCGCGACCTTGAAGCCGGCCTGGTGCACGGCCTGACACAGCCGCAGGGTGCTGGGCAGGCTCCCGTCCGTCAGCGGCTCGCAGAGGCCCACGGAGAGGGTCTCCAGGGTCTGCTCAAGCTGGGTGGGCCCAAAGTGCAGGGGGTGCGCCTGCAAGCCCAGGTGGCGGGCGAGCTCGGCCGCGGGCCCCGACTCGTCGAAGGAGGCCTCCGAGAAGCCCATCGAGAAGGCGTGGGCCTCTCCCCGACGCTCCATCGCGCAGGCCGCCACCACCGAGCTGTCGATCCCGCCCGAGGTCAGCAGCGCCACGGGGCCTTCGGGCAGGCGTCGGCCCACCGCCTGGCGCACCGCCGTCCGCAGGGCCCCCAGGTGTCGCTCCCGCCCGGGGTCGAAGCGCGAGGTCCTGGCCCCCGGCAGCGGCGGCTCCCACCAGCGCTCGATGCGCAGCCCGTCGCGGTCCAGGCGCAGCAGGGTGCCCGCCTCCAGCTTGTGGATGCCCTGGTAGATGGTGCGCGGCGCCGGGATGAACTCGAAGAGCAGGAGCTGCTGGAGCGCCACCGGGTCGAGCGCGCGGCGCACCTGAGGGAGCACCAGCAGGCCCTTGAGCTCGCTGGCGAAGGCCAGGGTGCCGTCGGGCAGCCGCGTCCAGTACAGAGGCTTCTGGCCCACCCGGTCGCGGGCCAGGGTCAGGCTCTGGTCGCGCTCGTCCCACAGGGCCAGGGCGAACATGCCGTCCAGGCGGTCCAGGGCGCGCCTGGGGGTGCTGTGTGCGGCCAGGCCAACCATGACCTCGCCGTCGCACAGAGTCTCCTGCGGGATGCCCAGCGCCACGAGCTCCTTGCGCAGTGGGCCATGGTTGTAGACCTCCCCGTTCATCACCCCCCAGACCGGACCCACCGAGAAGGGCTGCTGGCCGGAGGTGGGATCGACGATGGCCAGACGCGTGGCCCCCAACACCACGGACTCCCCGCGGCGTTCACCACGCTCGTCAGGGCCTCTGTGCGCCAGCGAGGTCAACATGGCGTCGATCGCGCCGGGATCCTGGAGCACCCCTCCGGGCAGCACGAGGCCGGCGATGCCACACATTCAGGCGTCCAAGGGGGCGACGACCTCTTCGTCGGTGTGGAGGTTGCGCACGTGGTGGATGCGGTAGGGGGGCTGGTCGCGCACGTCGTGGTGCATGCGGATGAGCACCTCGGCGATGATGCCCAGGGTGATCTCGACGGTCCCGAGCATGACCATGAGCACAGCGGAGGCCGCCAGGATGAGCCCCAGCTCGTAGCCGCTGCCCACCGCGAACACCCCGGCCACCGCGAAGGTGAGCAGGCCCAGGAAGAAGAAGCCGAAGCCCGCGAAGCCGAAGAAGTAGATGGGCGTGACGTAGAAGTCCCGGAGGAACTTGACGGTCGTGAGGTCCAGCAGGACCTTGGGGATGCGCCGCAGGCCGTACTTGGAGACGCCGCGCACCCGGGGGTGGTGGCGCACGGGCATCTCGACCAGGCGCGCGCCGGCCCAGGTCACGTAGATGGGGATGAAGCGGTGCATCTCGCCGTAGAGGGGGATGCCCTGGATGTACTCGCGCTTGTAGACCCGCAGGGTGCAGCCGTAGTCGTGCAGGTGGACCTTGCTCAGGTGGGAGATCAGGGCGTTGGCGGCCTTGGAGGGCAGGGTGCGCGTGAAGGTGGCGTCCTGGCGGTCCTTGCGCCAGCCGCAGACCACGTCGTAGCCCTGGTCCAGGCGCTCGATCATGGCGGGGATGTCGGCCGGGTCGTTCTGGAGGTCGGCGTCCAGGGTGACCAGCAGGGGGTTCTGGGCGTGGCGGATGCCGGCGGTCAGGGCCGCGGTCTGGCCGTAGTTGCGGACGAAGCGGATGACGCGGACGCGGGGGTCGCGCTCGGAGAGCTCGCGCAGCTCCTGGGGGCTCTTGTCGGTGGAGCCGTCGTCCACGTAGAGGCACTCGAAGGCCACCCCCGCGCCCTCCAGGGACGTGACGATGGCCTGGTGCAGAGGCTCCAGGTTGCCCTCTTCGTTGAAGATGGGCACCACCACGGAGACCGCGTGGCTCATTCGGGGGCGGCTCCAGGCTCGGGGGGCGCGGCGTCAGCTCCGGGAGCCGGGGTGCCTTCGGGCGCGCCATCGGGGGGCGGGGCGCCATCGGGGGCGGGCGCACCTTCGGGGGCGGGACCCTCGGCGCCGTTGCGCTCCGCGTTGGGATCCTCGGGCTGCGGGGGCGCGTCGGGGGCGCCCTCGGGAGGCGCGCCAGGGGCCAGCTCGCCCAGATCGGGCTCGTCGCTGAGGGTGAGGGTGACGCCGGTGACGTCCTGGTCGCCGATCTCCACCTTGGCGGTGGCGGCCGGGTCGTCGCTGCTGGGGCCGTCGCCGCTGCGGTCGATGAAGCCGACCAGGTGGACCTCGCCGAAGCCACGGGGGGCCGAGATGGAGAACGCACCCAGCTCCCCGAGCGTTTCGGCCGAGACCAGGTGGGGCGGTCCCCCCTCCTTCTTCGTGAGGATGTCGATGCGCAGGCTGCCCCCGTCGAGCTCGCCGGCGTAGGCGATGGTGCCCTGGACGCTCACGCCGTCGGTGAGCCCTTCGCTCCAGCGACTGTCGTCGGGGTGGGAGGAGGTGTTGCCCTCTGGCCCCATGGGCGCGCCCCCCTCTTGTTGCTGTCCGGGCGCGCCCGGCGTCGCGGCTTGCTGGTTCCCGGACTGGGGGCAGGCGGTCAGCAGGCCCAGCGCGACCAGGGCGGTGGACAGGGCGGTCAGGTGGGGGATCATCCGAGGCATCTTGGGCTCGCAGGCTGTGCGCAGAGGGTCCCACCGGGGGCTCTGGCGGTCAACCCTGGGGCCGGCGCTTGACTCGGACTCTGGGCGCGTTGTACCAACTGGCTCCTCAACGCATCGGCAAGGAAAGAGCTGCACATGGCCGTCACCCTCCGTGGCCTCGTCTTCATCGACAGCCTCCAACCCCAGCTGGCCGCCTTCACGGGCACCACCTGTCGTGGCTTCCTGCCCCTGGCCGGCCAGGCCTCCCTGTGGGTGGAGACCGCGCCCGGCATGATCATCAACCGGGTGACCGATGTGGCCCTCAAGGCGACCCGCAGCGTCCCCGCCGTGCAGGTGGTGGAGCGCGCATTCGGTCTGCTGGAGGTGCACCACGACGACAAGGGCGAGGTCGAGGCCGCCGGACAGGCCGTGCTCGACCACCTGGGGCTGCAGGCCTCCGACGCCCTCAAGCCCAAGGTCGTGTCCAACCAGGTCATCCGCTCGGTGGAGGCCTACCAGGCCCAGCTCATCAACCGGAACCGCCAGGGCATGATGCTGATCCCGGGCCAGTCCCTGTTCATCCTGGAGACCGAGCCCGCGGTCTACGCGACCATCGCCGCGAACGAGGCCGAGAAGGCCGCGAACGTGAACCTGGTCAACCTGCGTCCCTTCGGCGCCTTCGGCCGCCTGTGGATGGCCGGCTCCGAGGCGGAGATCGACGCCGCAGCAGAGGCTGCCCAGGCGGTCATCCAGTCCCTCTCGCAGTCCTGAGCGGCTGCGCACCCCTTCTTCAACCCCAAGTGAGTTTTTCAGGAGCACCCCATGGCTGATGCACTGGGCATGATCGAGACCCGCGGCTTTGTCGGCATGGTCGAGGCCGCCGACGCGATGGTGAAGGCCGCCCGCGTGGAGCTGGTCGGCTACGAGAAGATCGGAGGCGGCTACGTGACCGCCATCGTCCGCGGTGATGTTGCCGCTGTGAAGGCCGCGACCGACGCCGGCGCCCGCCAGGCGCAGCGCATCGGGGAGCTGGTCTCCGTGCACGTCATCCCCCGTCCCCACGCCAACATCGACGGCGTGCTCCCTCTGGGGCGCGGCGACTCCTCCGATAGCTGAGGAGCCGGTAGATGAAGCTCGGGCGTATCGTCGGCACCGTCGTTGCCACGCGCAAGGACCCCAAGCTGGAGGGCCTGCGTCTGTACATGGTCGAGGACCTGAGCCTCGAGCTGGCAGGCAAGGGCTCCTTCGTGGTCGCCGCCGATGTGCTCGGCGCCGGCGTGGGGGAGGTCGTGCTGTACTGCTCGGGCTCCGCTGCGCGGCAGACCAGCGAGACCCAGGGGCGCCCTGTGGACGCGGTGGTCATGGCCATCGTCGACACGGTCTCCCAGGACGGCGAGCTTGTGTTCAACAAGTACCCGCCGGCCGCTGAGGAGGGCGCATGAAGTCCCAGGAGGTCCAGGCGCTGGTGGATCGGGTCCTGACCCGCATCAACAAGGGGGAGGCGCCCCCGCCCAGCATCCCGGCCCGGCCCCGCGGCGTCTTCAAGACGGTCGACGAGGCGGTGTCGGCGGCCAAGATCGCCCAGCAGATCCTGGTCGAGCTGCCCCTGGACAAGCGCCGGGAGATGATCGCCAACATCCGCCGGCGCGCGGCCGAGCAGGTCCACAACCTGGCCACCCTCGCGGTGCAGGAGACGGGCCTGGGCCGGGTGGAAGACAAGGTCAAGAAGAACCTGCTGGTCATCCACCGCACCCCCGGTGTGGAGATCCTGGAGCCCACGGCCTGGACCGGCGACGGCGGTCTCACCCTCATGGAGCGGGCCCCCTACGGGATCATCGGCTCCATCACGCCCTGCACGAACCCCACCGAGACCATCCTGTGCAACGGCATCGGGATGCTCGCCGGGGGCAACGCGGCGGTGTTCAACACCCACCCCTCGGCCCGGGAGATCAGCGCCTACTGCATCGATCTCATCAACCGCGCCATCATGGAGGTGGGCGGCCCCGAGAACCTGCTCTGCTGCGTCGAGCGCCCCACCATCGAGAGCGCCGGCCAGCTCATGCACCACCCCGGCGTGCGGCTGCTGGTGGTCACGGGCGGCGGCGGGGTGGTCAAGGCGGCCATGAACTCGGGCAAGAAGGCCATCTGCGCCGGCCCGGGCAACCCCCCGGTGGTGGTCGATGAGACCGCGGACATCGGGCAGGCCGGTCGCGGCATCGTCCGGGGCGCGAGCTTCGACAACAACGTGATCTGCACGGACGAGAAGGAGGTCTTCGTCGTCGACAAGGTGGCGGACCAGCTCCTGGACGTCATGCGGAACAGCGGTGCGGTCCAGATCCGCAACCACCAGATCCGCCGCCTCGAGAAGCTCATCCTGACCGACGGCGGCGCCCACGTGAACCGCAAGTGGGTGGGCAAGAACGCCTCGGAGTACCTGCGGGCCATCGACGTGCCCTTCCAGGGCGACCCCCGCCTGGTGATCTGCGAGGTCCCCTTCGAGCACCCCTTCGTCCAGCACGAGCTGCTCATGCCGGTCATCGGCGTGGTGCGGGTGCCGGACGTGCACGCGGGCATCGACCAGGCCATCGAGGCCGAGCACGGCTTCCGCCACACCGCGTCCATGTACTCCAAGAACCTGGACGCCCTGCACCGCATGGCCCGGGCCGTGGACTGCAGCATCTTCATCAAGAACGCGCCGAACTACGCCGGCCTCGGCTTCGGCGGCGAGGGCTTCACCTCCTTCACCATCGCCAGCCCCACGGGTGAGGGCCTGACCACCGCGCGGGACTTCACCCGGGTGCGTCGTTGCACCCTGGCCGGCTACTTCCGAATCACCTGATGGACGCTATCGGCCTGCTGGAGCTCCGCTCCCTCGCGCGTGGATACCGAGCACTGGATGCTCTGGTGAAGCGATCTCCTGTCACGGTGCTCGAGGCCAACCTCGTGGAACCGGGGCACTTCCTCATCCTCGTCGCGGGTGGTGTCGCCGAGGTCAACGAGGCGATGACCGCCGGTCTGGAGGTCGCTGGGGACCTGCTCGTGGACAGCCTGGAGCTGCCCATGGTGCACCCCAAGCTGCTGCCGGGCCTGGCCGGGACCCAGTCCCTGGACGCCGACCCGGACACCCTGGGCATCGTCGAGACCCGCAGCGTGGCCGCCGCGCTGCTGGCCTGTGACCGGGTGCTCAAGGAGGCCTACGTCGAGCTCTGCGGCCTGCGCATCACGCCGGGCCTGGGCGGCCGCGGCTACTTTGTGGTGGTCGGCGAGCAGCACGACGTGGAGTCCGCGATGGAGACCGCCCAGGCGGCCGTCGAGCGCGGCCTGATCCACGAGACCCAGGTGGTCCCGCGGCCGCACCCCGACTTTGTCGCGCAGGTGCTGCGGCCCGCCCCCTTCGCGCTGCAGATGGAGGCCTGAGCCATGGAGCTCGCCCGCGTCGTCGGAACGGTGGTCGCCACCCGCAAGCACGAGGCCCTGGAGGGCGTTCGCCTGCTGCTCATCCAGCCCCAGGACCACGAGGGCGCCCCCCAGGGGGACGTGGTGGTCGCCGCGGACGCGGTCCAGGCTGGAGAGGGGGAGCTGGTGCGGTGGATCAACGGGCGCGAGGGCACCTTGGCCCTGCCCGACTCCTTCACCCCGGTGGACGCCACCATCGTGGGGATCGTCACCGACGTGAACGCCCGGAGCCTCAAGTGATCCTGGCCCGTGTCCTGGGGAACGAGGTGTCCTCGGTCCAGCACCCCGCCTTTGACGGGCAGACGGTGCTGGTGTGTCAGCCGGTGGACTCCGATGGACGTACACCAATGGGCAAGGTCTTTCTGGCTTGTGATGCGGTCCAGGCCGGCGAGGGGGATCTGGTGCTCTGCTCCCGCGAGGGCAACACGGCCCGCGAGCTGCTGGGGACCATGCAGGACCCCTACCACGCGGTCGTGATGGCCATCGTGGACATGGTCGACGGCCCCAAGGGTGTGGTTTCGGGATAAGGGGCCCCGCGATGGCGTACACCCCCCCCAAGCCTTGGTTCTCCGCGCTGGTCTACCGGACCATGCATCCTCTGGCAGGCCTGCTCTGCCGGTTGATCTGGCGCGTCGAGGCCCACAACCAAGAAGCGCTGGCGACCAGCACGGGGCCTATGCTCCTGCTGCCCAACCACACCTCCACCTTCGACCCGGTGTGGGCCGGCTACTTCGCGTGGCGGCGGCTCGGGTTCATGGCCTCGGCCCAGCTCTTCCGCTACAAGGCGCTCTCGATGCTGATCGGGGCCCTGGGGGCCTTCCCCAAGTCCAAGTTCGTCAAGGACAAGGACGCGATGGCCCACATGCAGCGCATCTGGGACATGGGGCACGTGGTGCTGATCTTCCCGGAGGGCACGCGCACCTGGGACGGGCGCACGCGGCCGGTGATCCCGGGCATCGGCCGGCTCATCAAGCGCATGGACGCCAAGGTCGTCTACTGCCGCATCCAGACCGGGCACTACCACCACCCCCGCTGGGCGCGCTACCCGCGTCTGGTGCCCGTGCGCGTGGAGTACGACGGCCCCTACGACTACGAGGACAAGGCCCAGTCCGAGCTGGACGACATCGTCTCCGAGAAGATCCGCATCGACCCGAACCCCAAGGTGGAGGGGTGGTCCTGGGGCTTCCGGATGGCCCACGGCTTCCCGACCTACATGTGGGGGTGCCCGCACTGCCACGCGCTGCGCAGCCTGGACATCCACCCCAAGGATGACAACGCGGTGCTCTGCGGAGGCTGCGGCGCGGCCTGGCGGCTGGACCCCTTCAACCAGATGCACCCGCTGCCGGGGACCCCGGTCGAGGGGCAGGCGGTCGAGGACATCATCACCCACCGGGACCGGCTGGTGGCCGCCCTCGGGGAGCCGCCCATCGCGGACCAGGCGCGCCTGGACGCCGAAGGCATCGCGCTGCAGGAGCCCGGCTGGGTGGGCAAGGTCACGCACACCAAGGACCCCGAGCACCTGGCCGACGGGCTGCTCACGCTCACCCGCGAGACCCTTGAAGTGCGGGATGAGCAGGGGGAGGTCCTGTGGTCCACCCCGCTCAAGAGCCTGGTGGCCGTCAGCTACGAGCTGGCCGGCGTGCTGCAGGTGCGCGGGCGCAACAAGCTCTACGTACAGCTCACCCCAAAGACCGGCTCGACCGTGATGTGGGGCCACTTCATCGCGCACTGGGCCAAGGCGGCCGGAGCCCGCAAGATCCGCTTCGGCTGAGGCGCCCAGCGAGGCCAAGGGTGACCTCGCTGGGGATGGGGGTGTCGATCAGTCGTCGAGCGCCTTGAGGGCCCGCTGGGTGAGCTGCCAGGTGCTGGTGGGGTCCAGGTTCTCCTCCACGTCGCTGTAGAGCTGGCGGGCGCGCTCGGTGTCCCCGAGGGCCAGGGCGAGGTCCCCGAACACGAGGTTCCAGTGCTCGCCGAGCTGTTCGGCGTTCGAGACGCGCTGCAGAGCCAGCTCCAGGGTGGCGTGCTCCAGGGCGGTGTCGCCCATCAGGCCGTAGATGACGGCGAGGGTGTGCAGCTCGGAGAGGTACTTGTCGTCGTCCCAGGTGTTGGCGCGGATTGCGAGATCCAGGGCCTCGTCGAGATCGGAGCCCTCGACGGCCATGGACCAGGCCAGGTTGTTCAGGCCGCTGCGGGTGGCCTTCTTGCCCTGGTTGGCCTCCTGGCGGATGGCGATGGCCTGCTCGAAATCGCCGGCCTGGATCCGCGTGGAGGCGCGCAGGTCGACGGCCCAGTCCTCGCCGCCGGTCTCGGTGGAGAGCGCGTCCGCCATGGCGATGGCTTCGTCGTGACGGCCCAGCCCGGCCAGCGCGCGCGCCTTGAGCTGGTTGGCCCGGGCGTTCTTGGGGGAGTGGGCCACGAGCACCTCGCTTGCGCTCAGAGCCTGCTCCCACTGCTCGTCCGCTGAGGCGGCGTAGGCCAGGATGCGGCTGATCTGCAGGCGGTCCCCCTCGTCCTCGACCTCCTGGACGGCGGCGATGAGCACCGGGAGGCCCTGGTCGCGGGTCTTCTCGTCTCCGGCCAGGATCAGGGCCGCGGCGATGGGGATGTCGCTGTCGGGGCGCTCAGTGCGCCAGTAGTGCCGGTAGGCGGAGCCCTCCATGGGGGTGTCGCCGCTCGCGGGGCCGCCCAGGTCCTCCAGCATCCAGTCCAGCCAGGCGCGGGCCGCGGGGAGGTTGTCCTGCTCGTGGAAGATCTGGATCTGCTGGGCGATGACGGGCCAGCCGCCCGGGTAGCCGGCGACCTGGAGGCCCCCGCCCGCGGAGAGCACGTAGTAGGGGGTGGTCTGGGGCTCGCCGTCAAAGAGGCCCTGGACGCGCCAGCCGGTGCTCTGGTCGCCGGTGGTCTCGAACTCCAGGCCCGAGAGCGTGAAGTCGGTGTAGGCGGCGATGGGGGCCCACTCGAGCTGCTCCATGAGCTTGTAGTGCGGGTCGTCCAGCTCGGCGTAGTCGGCCAGCGCGGGGCTGACGAGCTCGGCGGGGAAGGGGAGCTCGGGGTGGATGGTGGCGTGGGCCATGTAGGCCATCACCGCGCCCTGGGGCTCGCCCTGGGCGTTTTTGACGTGCTGCTCCCAGCTCTGCATGTTCTTGAAGGGATCCGAGGCCTTGCGGCGGGCCAGGGGGTCCTTCTTGCCGGCCTTGCCCTGCCCCTCCTCCCAGACATCGCGCACCAGCTCGTGCTCGCGGTGCAGGGTCAGCTCCCAGGCCACGCGGCGCACGAAGTCCTTCTGGCGGTCGGGCTCCATGCCCAGGCGCTTGACCTCCTGCATGGCGGCGCGGCTGCCCTTGGTCGCGGCCAGGGCGGCGATGTCCCGGGCGGAGGTGTAGGGGGGCTCGGACTCGTCCAGCCAGGCCTGGAAGTCGCCCTGGCGCCAGTAGATCTCGTGCCGCTTGTAGTCCAGGCGCCCGGGCTGATCCAGGACCTCCTCCAGGGCGTCGTAGGTGGCCAGGGCCTGGTCCAGATCGGAGCCCTCGCCCCAGGGGACGCCGTCGCTGCCGGTGCACAGCAGGCGCGCCTTCCAGTTGAGCAGGTGGGTGTCTTCAGGGTCGAGCGTGAGGCCCATCTCCACGGCGGCCAGCACGGCGTCGCGGTCGTAGGGGACGCCGCCCAGCCCCAGGGAGTTGGCCTGGGTCATGCGGGCCAGGGTGCGCCAGGCCTCCAGGTTCTCGGGCTCCAGCTCGGTGGCGCGGGTGGCGGCCTCCAGGGCGGCGGGCTGCTGGCCCATGCGCATCCAGGCCTGGGCGAGCATGAGCTGGAAGCCGGCGGACTCGGGGTTCTCGGCGATCAGCGCCTGCAGCTCCTGGCCGCGCTCGCTGAGCTCTCCGTCCTCCAGGCCCTGGGGGATCAGCCCCAGGAACTCCATGCTGGCGGGGACGGCGCGGCTGTAGACCTCGACGGCCTCCCAGAGGGCGATGACCTCGTCGGGGCTGAGGTTCCCGTCGCCGGTGTCCAGGTGGAAGGTGGCGGTGAACCAGCCGTCGGTCTCGGTGTAGGTGGCGCTCAGGCGCACCGGGCCGGCCTCCAGCTCCAGGTCGTCGGGCAGCTCGGGCATCACGAAGCCCGCCGGGACCCGCACGCGCTCGACCGTGGTGGCCTGGCTGGGGGGGATCTGCATGGCGGTGCGGCGCTTGGGCAGCTCGACGCCCTCGTCCCGCTCGCGGGCCTCTCTGCGCATGCGGGTGACGTCGAACAGGGCGTACTGGGGCAGGAACTCCAGCACGCTGTCGCCGCCCAGGGGCACGCTGAACTCGTCGGGGTCGGGGGTGACCGCGCCGGCCTTGGGCCACTCGGCGACGTACTGGAAGGGCGCCTCGGCGTCGGCCAGACCGGGGAGCTCCCAGCCGCCGGCGTCCTCGTCCACCTGCCAGGAGTCGCGGGCCTCCTTGAGCTCCTTGCGCGTCTCGTCCTCGCTGCGCTCGCTGTAGTAGCGACGCGGCCCGGTGGCCAGGTAGCCCGAGGCGGTGACGGTCTCCCGCACGGTGGCGGTGTTCAGCCCCATCTCCCAGACCGTGGTCTCCTCCCAGTGGGCGGAGGCGGGGGTGGCCCGGGGGATCTGCTTGAGCTCGGTCACGCCGGGGGCCGCCACCAGCGCCCAGCGCCCCTGGTCGGACTCGGGGATGAAGCCCGCCCCGGTCCACGCCGAGGTCGGGTCCACGAAGAGGTCCAGCTCCGGCACGTACACGATGGCGTGGTTGAACTGGTTGCTGCCGGGCAGCTCGGGGTCCACGTCGCGTGCGCCGCCCGCGTAGAGCAGGGCAAAGTGGGCCTCGACGCCGGCGAGCTGCAGCGCGGAGATCAGCAGGGTCGCCTTGTCCTTGCAGTCGCCGTAGCCCCGCTCCAGGGTCTGCTGGGGGGTGTAGGGGACGATGGAGGACTCGCCGAACTCCAGCCCGGTGTACCGGACCTCTTCCCGCATCCAGTCGAGGAGGTTGTTGATGAGTCCGAGCGTGTCGGGCTCACCGTCCTGGGCCTTGCGGACCGCCTTCTCAAGCCCAGTCGGATCGATCCGGCCCGAGGACATGCTGAGGTACTCGGCCGCGTAGTCCCCCCAGTCCCCGCCGATGCTCCACGCGATGGCGGGCGCCAGCGGTTGGTCCAGGGGCTGTCCGGGCTCGTAGTCCTCGTAGGGCTCGACGTCCTCGAACACGAACTCCAGGGTGCCGTCGCGGCGCTCGATGACCTCGACGCCCTCCAGCAGCTCGGGCTTCCAGTTGAAGGCCTGGTCTTCGGGGGCGCTCAGGGTGAGCCGCACCTTGTCGATGGGGAGCTGGGAGCTGAGGTAGGTGCGCCCCATGACCCCGGACTCCATGAAGGGCCGGTGCTCGGTCCAGGTGATCCACTCCTCGACCACGGCCCCACGGTCCACGCCGGGGAGGGGGCCCTCGATGAGCTTGTCTTCGGTGTAGAGGAGCAGGTCGCCGGTCTGCGCGCCGGCCTCGGTGAGGGTCTCGGGGTCCAGGGTGAAGACCTTCCCGTTGGGGGCGATCACCCGCGCGTTGATCTGGGGGCGGTCCTGGAACCAGGGGGACCAGCCGGCCTCGGTGCGGCCCCAGGAGGCCACGGCGTCCTGAGAGGCCAGCTCGTAGACGCGGTGGAAGGTGAGGGTCTGGCGGCCCTGGTCGTCAAACTCGACGTAGCTGCCTTCGTAGAGGATGTGGACGTAGTCGCGGCCCTCCATGGCCTCGTCCTCGTCCTCGCCTTCCTGGGGCGGGTGGGCCTTCTGGGCCTCACGGAGCAGCACGCGGGGGGATGCGGTGCCGGGTGGAAGGGTGGTCCAGTCCTTTGCGCTGGCGCTCACGGACATCAGGATCAACAGCTTCATGCAACTCTCCCCTTCCTGGGACACCAGGATACCCCCCGGTGGTTCCCTGGTCTTCGCCACGGGCCGGGATTTCCTACGGAGCAGCCCATGCGTTTCCTGCACACGATGATCCGCGTCCGCGACCTGGACGCCTCCCTGCACTTCTTCGTCGACCTGCTCGGCCTCCGGGTCAAGCGGCGCAGCGACTACGAGCAGGGCCGCTACTCCCTGGTCTTCCTGGAGAGCGGCCACGCCGAGGACAGCGCCACCATCGAGCTGACCTGGAACTGGGATCAACAGGAGCCCTACACCACGGGGCGCTACTTTGGGCACCTGGCCTTCGCCGTGGACGACATCTACGCGTCGTGCGAGCGCCTGCAGGCCGGCGGCGTGACCATCCTGCGGCCGCCCCGGGATGGCCGCATGGCCTTCGTGAAGTCCCCGGACGGTCAGTCCATCGAGCTGCTGCAGGCGGGCGAGGCCCTGCCCCTGCAGGAGCCCTGGAAGTCGATGCCCAGCACGGGCACCTGGTAGGCGCTCAGTCCCGGACGACCATGGCGAAGAACTCGGCGTGGTCCCGGGCGAAGTCCCCGAAGCCCAGCAGCACCTGCTGCCGCAGGGCGGCGTGCTGCTCGGTGGGGGTGTAGTCGAACGCGCGCTGCACCCCCTGCACGGCCCACTCGAAGTGGTCGTGCTCCACGCCCCCGCCGTGCCCGCTGTGGATGCCCAGCCAGTGGTAGCAGGCGTGCTCCCGCCCGCCGATGTTGTAGGTGCCGGACTCCATCTCCTCGACCAGCTCGGGATCGCTGTGCCGCAGGGCGTTGTCGATCAGGGAGAACTCCTGGTCGGCGAGCACCTCGGAGCCCAGGTGGTAGCCCATGGACCGGAAGATGTGCGGGGCGTCATCGGGGCTGGTCGCGCCGTAGCCTTGGGCCACGCGGTGCTGGAGGGGCAGCAGCCAGACGGGGTCGGCGAGCAGGCTGTTGAGCTCGGCGGGGTCCCGCTTGTGCATGCTTCGGGCGATGCCCGCCACGAAGGCCTGGGCCAGGCAGCGGTGGGTGTCCCGGTGCTCGGTCGAGGAGTCGTCGAACTCGTCCCGGGCGGCGTCGAAGAAGAAGCTGCCGACCAGCACGCTGCGGTCCGCCAGGGCGTGGATCGGTTCCGCGGGGTCGGTGAAGATGCGGCGCGAACGCCCGATCTTGCCGGCCAGGGTGGCCACGCCGCTGCCGAAGAAGCCGTTCCAGCTCGTGTAGCGGCCGACGAACTGCAGCAGGGCGCTGCGGCTGCGCATGCCCTGGCCGACCGCCTGCTCGACGGCGGCTTGGGAGGAGGAGAAGTCGTGGGCGCTCTGGAGGTCGGCGAGGGTGATCATGGGGCCTCTGGCTGAGGCCGCCCCGCCCTAATCCTCCAGGCGCTCCAGCAGCTCGCTGGCCAGGTCCTGGTACTGACGGGCGCTGCGGCCGTTGGGGTCGTGGGCGAAGATATCGCGACCGGCGATCTGGGCCGCGGCCAGGGAGGCGTGGATGTCCACTCTCTGCTCCACCAGCAGGTCTCCGAAGGCCTCTTCAACCAGCTCCAGGGCAAGCCCCGTGGTGCGGCTGTTGCGCTTGTCGACGCGGGTGAGGAGGACGCCGGCCAGCGCCAGGTTGGGGTTGAGCTGACCGCGGACCTCCTCGATGGCCGTGAGCACCCCTTGAACCCCGGCGACGGCGAGGGCATCGGGAGTGCAGGGGACCACGACGTGATCCGCCGCGGCCAGCCCGTTGAGGGTGAGGGGGCCCAGGTGCGGGGGGCAGTCCAGGACGATCAGGTCGTAGTGGCTGCGGGTGCGCTCCAGCGCGGTGCGCAGGGCGAACTCCCGGCCGATCTTGGACGCCAAGCGGGCCTCGACGGACTGCAGATCGGGGTCGGGCGGCAGGATGTCCAGGTTGGGCACGCCGGAGGGGACGGAGATCTCGCCGACCTCGGTGCCGCGGCCCTCGCTGAGGATCTCCGCCAGGGAGCCGCCGCCAAACGCCACGCCATCCCGCAGGGCGACGGCGCAGTTGGCCTGGGGGTCCAGGTCCACGAGCAGCACCTTGAGGCCCGAGAAGCGGGCCCAGGCGGCGGCCAGGCTGATGGCGGTGGTGGTCTTGCCCACGCCACCCTTCTGGGCGGCGACCGCGATGACCGTGGCGGCCTTGTCGCCCCACTCCAGGGTCTTCTGGGGCTTGGCGGGCCGGCGGTTGAAGCTGGACAGGGACATGCGCATGTCCGAACAATGCTCCGGCCCTGTTGGCATGTCAAGAGCAAAGGCTGGAAAGCACGCGAGGGATCAGGCTGCGGGTGACCTCGCTTGGGGCATCAGCGCAAGGATTGGCGTGCGCGGGCAGCGGCCCGTTTCTTGGGGTCGAGCATGTCGGACAGCTCCCGATCCACTGCGAGATCCAACTGCTCCTCCACCCGCATCCGCTCCACGGCGGCGTTCAGCTCGGCGCCGACCTCCTTGGCGTTGGGGTTGGCCATCACGCGCTGGTAGACCTCCTCGAAGGTGTCGGCCATGGCCAGCATCGCGGCCTCCACAGAGGTGGCGCGGCTCCACAGGGACTGGCGGCGATCCAACACGCCCTGCAGGTCGGCCTTGGCCTTGCGCAGGTGGTGGGTGTCCACGCCCGAGGTCTCGCCCTTCTCCAGCTCCATCTCGATCTGGCGGATGCGGCGCTTGAGGGTGCGCTCGTCCACGCTCTCCCAGCGCTCCCGCATGGTGAGCCAGGCCAGCCACAGGCCCAGGAAGTCGACGGTGGAGTCGTTCAGCCGCTGCACCATGGTCTCGGTGAGCGCGGTGTCCCGGTTGGTCGCCATGGCCGTGAGGCTGTCCAGGCGCTCCTGCATGCGGTGGTAGGTGGCCCAGTTGGGGTCGTCCGGCTTGACCCGCTGGTTGATCTGGGTCTGCAGGTGCTCGCGGGCGGCCTCGCGGCGCTGGTTGCGCTTGCGGCGGTTGACCTTGGCCCGGAACACGGGGGAGCTGGGCACGAACAGCGCGGCGATGGCGTTGCCGGAGAGGGCCAGCAGGATGGGGATCGCGCCTACGCCCAGGCCCAGGGGGATGGACAGCAGAGCCCCCACGGACAGAGCCCCGAGGACGCTGCCGATGGAGGCCTGGCTGGTGATCATCTCCTTGAGGTAGGAGATCTCCGCGCTGCCTTCTTCTTCCCAGATATGCGGCTTGTCGGCCAAGGTCGGTCTGCTCGCTGGCTAGAGGGTCACGCGCACCTGACCGCCTGCGCCGGCCTGGTGGAGCTGCTTGAGGACGCGCTCTTCCATCCTGGTGGCCTCGGTGGAGCGGCGCCAGGCCTGGGAGCGGGGCTTGCTCTCGGCGATGCGGAAGTCGTCGGCGATGCTGGCCGGGCGGGTGGAGAGCACCAGCACGCGGTCGCCGAGCAGCAGGGCCTCGGTGACGTCGTGGGTGACGAACACGACCAGGCAGGGCTGCTTGGCGATCAGCTCGATCAGCAGGGCCTGCATCTCCTCGCGCGTCTGGGCGTCCAGGGCGCCGAAGGGCTCGTCCATCAGCAGGATGCGGGGCTGGAGCACCAGGGCCCGGGCCAACGCGACCCGCTGGTTCTGTCCGCCGGAGAGCTGGCTGGGCATCAGCGCGGCCTTGTCCGCCAGGCCCACGGCCTCGAGCATGTCGTCGACGCGCTTGTCCTGCTCGGCCTTGGGGACCTTGGCCTTCCACAGGGCAAAGCGGAAGGGCAGCGCGACGTTCTCCCGCACGCTCAGGTCGGGGCGGTTGGCGTAGCGCTGGAAGACCATGACCGCGTCGTCGTGGGGGCCCTCGCAGGGCTCGCCGTCGATCAGCACGCTGCCCTTGGTGGGGCTCACCACGTTGTAGGGGCGCACCCCGCCCATGAGCTTGAGCACGGTGGACTTGCCGCAGCCCGAGGGCCCCAGCAGCATGTTGATGCCGGGCTCCAGCTTGAGGTTGATCCCGTCCAGCACGACCACGTCCGGCTCACCCTCTTGGGGGGCGGGGTAGCTCTGGCCGATGTCCTGGAGTTCGATGGAGACGCTCACGCGACCTCCCAGGGGTAGAGCTTGTTCTTGAGCCAGCTCATGCCGGTGTAGGTCAGCAGCGCCAGCGCGATGATGACGATGATGCCGACGAAGACCTGATCCATGGCGGAGAAGCGCTTGGCGTTCTGGATGAGCTGTCCCAGGCCCTTCTCGGCGTTCACGTACTCGGCCACGGTGATGTAGGTCCACATGACCGAGATGCTCACGATCACACCGTCGGCGACGCGGGGCATGGCCATGGGGAGCACGGCGTGGCGCACGGCCTCCCAGGGTGAGGCGCCCAGGTCCCGGGCCGAGATGTAGTAGGTGCTGGGCACCGCCTGGACGGCGTCCCGGACCATGGGGATCAGGTAGACCACTGCCCCCAGGAAGAGGAAGGTGATCTTGGAGAGCTCGTAGATCCCGAACCACATCACCAGCACGGGCTGGATGGCCACAATGGGTGCAGAGCGGAAGGGGTCGACGAGGGGCGAGAGGGCCGCGTTCACCTTGGGGGCTGCACCCATCAGCACCCCGACTGGAATCCCCACCGCGCACACCGCCATCCCCGCGACGAGGACACGCGAGAGCGAAGCGATGGTCGCCGTCATCAGCAGCGACTCACCCTTGTCCGCGTCCCACGCCAGCTGCACGAAGGCCTGCGCGACCTCCCAGGGGGCGGGCAGCTTGGCCTTGCCCACCACCGAGAGGCCGGTGAGCAGGGACCAGATGACCAGGATGGTGGCCACCGAGACCAGGCCGAGCACCCGCCGCTTGGAGGCGGGCACCTCTTTGTAGGGATTCCACATGTGTCAGCGCGCGTGGACGGCCAGTCGGGTGGTGCGGTTGTCCGCCCGGCAGGCGTCCAGATCCGCGTAGCCCTCGGCCTGCCAGTCCTTCTCGGGGCAGATGGGGAAGTCCGGGCCGTTGCCCACCACGATGAAGCGCTCGGGCTTGAACTCCCACTGGGTGACCAGGTAGTCGGTCACGGCCTGGGCGCGTTGCTTGGAGAGCTTCATGTTGGTGGCGCGGGAGCCGGTGCTGTCGGTGTTCCCGCTGACCTGGAAGTAGGCCGAGCCGTTGTTCTCGATCAGGGGGACCATCTCGTCGTCGATGGTCTGCATGGCCCGCTTGCTCAGCTCGGCGCTGCCCGTGGTGAAGTTCACCGTGATGGGCTTGGTGAGCTGGGCCTCCTTCTTGACGGCCACGTCGCGCTCGGTCTCGGTGAACACGAACTCGGGCTTCTTGGCGGCGGCCTGCGCGGCGGCGTCGGCGTCCACCAGGGACTGGATGAAGCGGTAGTCGAAGGAGTCGCTGGGGTTGATGACCGGCGCGTTGGGGTTCGCGAGGGCCCCGGCCTTCCGGTAGATCATGTCGAAGCGCTTGTAGACGCGCTCGTAGTGGTTGGTGCCGCCCACCATGCCCAGGATGCGGGCGTTGTCCTCGACCCCGGTCCAGACCAGGTTGTCGAAGAGCCCCCGGATGAAGCCGCGGCCCTCATCCTTGGCGAGCAACTCAAAGAACTCCTCGTTCTGGATCAGGGCGTCCACGGCGGCCTCGGGGTCCTTCTCCGCGGCCTCCACGCCGGCCATCCAGCCGCCCACGAAGCCCTGGAAGGCCTGGGCGTTGTTGGGGTCGTCCAGGTAGCGCGTGTCGCACACGATCACGTCGTAGATCAGGTTGGTCGCCGTCTTGGTCGAGTAGATGACGTGGGCGCCAGGGACCGCCTGGACCGCCAGGGACAGGTCCGGATCCCAGAGGGCCGCGGCGTCCACCTGGCCGCTCTCGAAGGCCGCGCGCACGCCGGCGGTGCCCTCCTCGGCGTTGATGTAGACCAGGTCCACGGAGTTCTTCTTGCGGGCCGACATCGCCGAGTTGTCGATGGCGTCGATCACCATGCCGTCGCTGGGGGTGTACTGCAGCAGCGCGATCTTCTTGTCCGCCAGGTCCTCGATGGACTGGATGTTGCTGTCCTTGGCGATGATGGCGTCGGCGCCCTGGGTGTTGTCCACGACCATGATGGCCTTGGCGTCCAGCTCGTTGCCCCGCAGGTTGGGGTGCTCCTGGGCCCAGAAGTCGCTGGTGCGCCAGGCGCAGTGGGCGGTGTCGGAGGAGAAGATGGTCGCCAGGGTGGGGATGTCGTCCTGGATCACGAGCTCGACGTGGGTGCCGTTCTGCTCCATGAGCGAGCCCGGCTGGGTCACGAGGCTGCCGCCATTGGCCACCAGCGCGGGCGCGTAGCCGTGGAAGGACACGATGGACACCTTGAGGGGGTTGTCCTTGGAGCCCAGCGCTGCGTTCTTGTTCTCTTTGTCACCAAAGACCGGGCCGCTGGTTCCGGGGTCGGACCCGGGGTCGCCCTGGACCATGTCCTTCACGCCGAGCTGCCAGGCGGCGGCCGCGGTCAGGGAGAGGATGGTCACGGCGATGAGGCCCTTCGCGAGGGGGGTCAGCTTGGCCATTCAGTTGGCCTCCGTTTCGTTGTCGGTTCCGAAGGTCTGGGAGAGCGTGAAGAGACTATCCATTTCGGCCTCGAAGCGGGCCTTCTCGCGGGTCACCGCGCCGCGGGTGGACTCCAGCTTCAGGTGGATGGACGCCTTCTCCTCGGCCACCTTGCGCAGCTCCTCCTCCAGCAGGGCCTCCAGCTCGCTGATCTGCTTGCGGATGGTCTGGGTGGCCTCGGACTTGTAGTCCTCCTGGGCCTGCAGACCGGCCTGGGCCTCCGCCTCGGCCTTCTCGGCGAAGGCGTCCAGCCGCGCGGACTCAGAGCGCAGGCTGTCGATCTTGCGCTGGGCGTCCAGGACCGGGTCGGCGATGGTCCACCGGTCATCCGCCGCGTCCATGGCCATCACGGCCATCTTGCGCTCACGCGGCCCCATGGCCTTGAGCCCGTCCAGCAGCTTGAGCATCTGCTCGGCGGGGTAGGGGGACTCGGGCACGCCCGCCTCTGCGTAGATGTCCTCGAAGGCACGACCTTCCTGGATCTCTGCCGGCACCGAGACCTGGGGGGGTGGGGCGACCGGCTCCGGATCGGGCGCAGCCTCCTCCTCCACAGCGGGGGTCTCCGTCTCACCCATCATGGCGCGGGTCTCGGCCAGGATCTTGTCGATGTCCTGGTCGCCATCGTGGCTGCTGGGGGTCTCCAGCTCCTGCTCATCCAGCTCGACGAGCTTCATCTTGGCCAGGGCCTTGAGGAACTTGCTCAACGCTCCCCTCCGGTGAGTGGTTGTTCGGCGCCTATCCTCTCACAGCAGGGCCTGCGCTGGGGTAGGCTGGCCGACATGCGAACTCATGCGACACCGCAGGAAGGCCTCCGCGCCGACCTCGTCCACTACAGCAACCTGGTCCACGCCCGCGGCTGGGTCGCCAACCACGACGGCAACCTCAGCGTCCGCTACGCCGAGGGCCAGCTCCTCTCCACGCCCACCGCGGTCTCCAAGGGCGCCGTGGTCCCCGAGATGCTGATCGTTGTCAGCGACGACGACGGCAGCCTGATCCAGGGCACCCGTAAGGCCTTCTCCGAGCTCAAGCTGCACCTGGCCGCCTACCGCTCCCGGCCCGACATTGGAGCGGTCCTGCACGCGCACCCGCCCACCGCCACCGGCTTCGCGGTCTGTCAGCAGGAGCTCCCGCCGCCCTTCATGGCCGAGCCCGTGGTGTCCCTGGGCTCCCGCATCCCCCTGGTGCCCTTCGGGATGCCCGGCGAACCCGACCTGGACGCCCAGATCGACCACGCACTCCAGGAGGCCGACGCGCTGCTGCTCGCCAACCACGGCGTGCTCACGGTGGGGCCTGACCTGGAGACCTGCTTTCTGCGGATGGAGCTGGTCGAGCACCTGGCCCGCATCTCCCTGGTCGCCCGGCAGCTCGGCGGTCCGGTCCCGCTCCCCGCTGAGCGCGTGGCCCCCCTCCAGGCCAAGCACCGCAACCTCTTCCCCCGGGACGGGGCCTCAGCACCGGTCACCGGGTCACCGGCCAGAGCCGGGAAGGCCTCCGACATCGTCGCCCAGGCCCTCAAGCGCTTGAGCTGAGCCTGGGCGCCGCGGTCTACTCGGCGCGACAGTCGCTGCCCATGTTGGCCACGGTGGCCTGGCCGATGCCGCTCACGCGGGTCAGGTCCTGGCAGGAGGCGAAGGGGCCGTTCGCGTTGCGGTCGTCGACGATGGCCTGGGCCTTGGCGGCGCCGATCCCGGGGAGGGACTGGAGCTGAGCGGCGCTCGCGGCGTTGATGTTGATGCCTGCACCGCTCTGGGATGCGGGTGCTGCGGGCGTCTCTGCACTGCTGGGCGCCGACGAGGTCACCTGTGCCTGATCCGCAGCCGGAGCCGCGCCGCCCTCACCGAACTCCACGTGCGGCGCGATGTTCTGCAGGGTGCTGGGCCCGATGCCCGGGACGGCGTCGAGCGCGGAGAGGTCCTTGAAGGCGCCGTTGGCGCTGCGGTACTCCACGATCGCGGCGGCCTTGCTGGGGCCGATGCCCGGGAGGCTCTCCAGCTCAGAGGCTGTCGCGGTGTTCACGTTCACCCCCGCCCAGCCCACGCCGGGCACGAGCAGGGTCAAGAGCAGGGCCAAAAGGGGAATCAGGCGCTTCATCGGGAGCTCTCCTTGCGTCGCTCTTGGCGGCGCTGTCGGCGTCGGGCCCACCAACCCTGGGGCTGGGGGGAATCATCCTGGGCCCGCTGGTCCACGTTCCGCACGCCGGACAGGGCGGCGGGGGCGACAGCGGGGGGGGCCTCGGGGGCAGGGGCCGGCTCAGGTGCGGGAGCCGGCTTGGGCAGGGGGGCCGGGCCTGTGTCGTGGAGGGCGATCGGCGCCACCGTCTCCTTGACCGCTGCGCCTCCGGGCTCCCACCAGGGGCGCCCGTCCACGACCTCCACGCCCTTGCCGCTGGACTCCAGGGTGACCGTGCCCCAGAAGTCGGTGCGGTAGATGGCTGCCTCTGCGCGCTGCAGGTTCAGGAGGGTGGACTCACCGGGGTGGCCATAGCGGTTGTCCACACCGGCCGAGATCAGGGCGATCTCCGGCTGCACAGAACGCAGGAATGCCGGCGAGGTGCTGTGGTCCGAGCCGTGGTGGGCCACCTTGAGCACGCCACAGGGGCCCAGCCCCTGCTGGTTCAGCTTGTGCTCCGTCGGCTCCTCGGCGTCGCCCATCAGCAAGATGCAGTCCTGACCATGCTCCACCCGTAGCACCACAGAGTTGCTGTTCAGGTCCGAGCGTGTGCCGCGCAGGTAGCTCTGACCCGGCCAGAGCACGTGGATGCGGATCCCGTCATCCAGCTCGATGACCTCGCCCTCCATCGCGCGGCGGGCGGGGATGTTCTCGTCCGCCACCGCCCGCATCAGGTTCGCGTAGCCCTGGGTGGTGTGCGGCATCCCCGAGTCGATGTACTCGCGCACGCGCAGGTTCTCGACCACGTCCTGCATGCCGCCGATGTGGTCGGCGTGGGCGTGGGAGGCGAACACCAGGTCCAGCTCATCCACCCCGAGGGTCTTGAGCTGCTGGTAGACCTTGGCCTTCTTGGGCCCGGCGTCGATGAGGATGGTGTCCCCCGCGGGGGTCTCCATCAGGATCGCGTCCCCTTGCCCGACGTCGAGCATGTGTACTGTCAGCGTGCCCGCCCAGGAGGCGGAGACCAGGGCGAGCAGCATCAAGGGGAGCTCCCGGGGCGACTACAGGGACTGGAAGTGGATGGTCCGGCGGGTGTAGTCGTAGCAGCCTGCGTAGCGGGTGCCACCGATCACGATGGTCTCGTTGTGGAAGCCCAGGCCGCCTTCGTCGGCGAGCACCTGGGTGGCCCACTGCGAGCCGTCGTAGGTCGCGAGCATCATGTTGTTGTCCGACCCGTCAAAGTAGAGGATGCCCGGGTAGGATCCGTTCTCGAAGATCTCGGTGTCGGCGCCGCGGAACTCGCCGTCGTCGATCACCTCGGTGGTCCAGGGGCCGCCGGGCGTGCCGCGGGTCAGCACGAGATCCCAGTTGGTCATGTCCTGGTAGGCGATCAGGACCTCGCCGCCCTTTACCATGATGGAGGGCCAGGAGCCCACGTTGCCCTCCGAGGCCACGGTCTCCACGCTGAAGTCGCTGCCGCTGCCGGTGGCCAGCTTGAGGTCGCCGTTGGCGGCGTCGTAGTACGCGATGTACTCGGTGCCATCGACCACCTCGAGGCGGGCGTACTTGCCCACGTCGGCGTCGACCTCTTCCAGGGCGGTGTCGCCCTCGCCGGGGATGAAGTCCTCTCCCTCGTCGAGCACGGAGCCGGACCAGCCGTTGCCGTTCCAGCGGGCCAGGCGGAGCTGCCCCTTGTTCACGTCGTAGTGGGCCACGGCCGGGTAGCCGTCGGCGCCCATGGCCAGCGAGGAGAAGCGCCCACCGTGGGGCGTGGAGCCGCCACCGGAGTCGGCGAAGCCGCTCTCCCAGTCATCCTTGTCGGCGCGGCGGGCGTAGAACAGGTTCCCGTTGGTCGCGTCGTAGTAGGAGATCCAGACGTCCGTGCCGTCCACCAGCATCGAGGTGTACTTGCCGCGGTCGCCCACATCCAGGCCCTCGGAGTCGACGAAGCCGTCGATGCGCTCCTCCTCCCAGCGGACCGTGTCGCCGTCCAGGGTGCCGATCGCGAAGGTCAGGCCGCCCTTGGTGCGGTCGTAGTAGGCCGCCGCGGGCTGGCCGTCGTAGACGCCCATGGACAGGTACTGCCCGATGTCGTGGGGATCCTCGGGGGTGGGCTCGACGAGCTCGACGGGCTCGGTGTTCCGGCAGCCGCAGCCGGTGGCAAAGAGCGCGGCGAGGCCGAAGCCGAAGATGGGGAGGACGTGAAGGGCGCGCATGGGGCTTCCGGGCTTGGGAAGGCGGTGGATCGGGCAGGAAGGTAGCTGTGGAACGGGGGTGGTGTCAACGCGCGCGAGGTGGCGGGTTGGCTGGGATCGCGGCCTCGCATTGGCCGGCGGCGGGGGTTGACGACGGAAGCGCGCTAAGGCTGGGGGCTGGCACGACTCCGGGTCGTCAGAGCGTTGATGGAGCCGGACTGGCTTCGGACCAGGAAGCCGTCGTCGGCGCCAGTCTGCACCCAGAGGCCCGAGGAGATGCCACCGTCCAGGTTCAGGGCCTGGGTGGCTCCCTGGGCAACCAGGAACTCGCCGAACTCCCACAGGGTCATGCCGAAGCCGCCGGTCTGGTGCAGTTGGACGCCGTTCTCCCGCTGTTGGATGCTGGACTCGGAGGCGACGAGAACGAACCTGACGCTGTCCTGATGGACGGCGACGGCGGAGCGAGCCGCTCGGGGAGCTCCCGGGCGCCCCGTCACGAGGTTCGAGTGGCCGTCCACCAGTCGGTCGATGGACTGGAGCGCGATCCTGCCATGGCCTGACCAGGCGTCCCTATGGGTGATCAATGCTGGGGTTGGGCCCTGGAAGAGCACGCCGCTGCCGCCTCGCGGGGAGAGCGGTGTGAAGGTCTCTCCCTCACGGCGAACAAGCCCCATCGCTGCGTTGTCCTGGTAGAAGCCGCCGTTGATGGCAGCCCTCGTGCTCGTCAGGTCGAGCGCGTCTTCGAGGTGCGCGACGCCAGCCGAGTGGGCGAGGTCGAGGGAGACTGCTCGCGGGAGCTCGATCACCCAGGCGACGCCGCGGTCGCTCGATGTGTTCCACGCGACCTCCCAAAAGACCAGTTCGGGCCCCTCTGCGAGAAGGTTCGTGCTGGTGACTTGTGGTGCCTGCAGGTGCGGCGGGGCGAGCGTGTTGGTCTCTTGGGCAGGCGGGGGCGCCGTCGGACTGCTCGCACAGGAGAGCCAGATCGAGAGGAGCGTCATTGGGACACCACCAGGAGGTTGTGTGCGTTCTCCAGGGGCACGCGGCCCGAGCGTACGTTCCGCCCTCGCTGGTCCCATGCCTCCAGGATGTCGAAGCTGCCGACGTCCAGGTTGGCGATCCCGGAGACCGTCCAGCCCGGGCCGCCCCTGGCCTCGGGGGTCTCGAGCGCCTTCTTGGCGATGATGGTTGCCTCGAAGAGGGTCACTGCGGGCGAGCTCGGCAGGTCGACGATCGCGTACAGCGGGGACTGCTTGTAGCTGGCTTCGACCAACAGCCGCCTCTCCCGAAGGTCCGGTGCTGCCGTGGCTTCGTCGATGGTGAACCCGCCCTGTGCGACGAGCAGGTGGGTCTGAAAGGCGGAGGCGCGCTCCTTCTCCAACCAGGAGAGGAGCACCTGGAGGTCAGCGAGCGAGCGCAGCGGCTGGATCGTCTCCTGGGTTCCGGGGAGTTTGCCCCCCACCTCCATGTCCAAGAGGGTCAGCCCCTTGCTGGGGTGCAAGATCACGAGCCCGTCCATCTGGTGGCTGATCAGGTAGTTCTGGACCTGTCCCTGAACGACCGAGAGCCCGGAGGTGACTCCGTCCGCAGTGACGTAGCTGCCTGCGGTCGCGAGCAGCAGCGGGCTCCCGGTGTGTCGGGTGAGGGCATCCTTCCGGGGAGGGACCTGGGCCGCAGGGATGTAGTGAAGCCGATTCCCTCGCCCCGTGAACTGGGCGACCCATCCGATCTGTCGACCGTTGCGAACAAGGGAAGCGTAGCGCCGCTCGCGGTCTCCCCCGGTCCCCTTGATCTCGTAGGAGGCCTGCCAAGCGGCAGAGACGCTGGCTTGTTGGTCTGACAGCCCCTCGCCGGCCTTCTTGAGCGCGCGGTTGGCCAGGTACTCGAAGTCCCCCTTGAGCCAAGCCTCGACCGCCTTTGTGGAGGTGGACTTCTTGGGGTCGATCCGGATCTTGTGTGCCTCCAGCCGGGTCGCAAGGGCCCGGTATTCCCGAGGGACCTCGCCACTCCCCTCTGCGCTGATGTCCCGCTCCAGATGCCGGGCGACGTCGACCAGGACGTACCTCCCGACCAACTGGTAGATGGCTGCGGTCTTGGCGTCAGGAACCCGAACCCTGCGGCCATTGAGGGTCCACAGTGTGCCTGCCCGGACCTTCATCCAGGCCTCGCCGACCTCTACCCGGGCCGCGTAGTCCCGGGGTTGAAGAGGGACGTTGGCCAGGAAGGCCTCCGCAAAGCCCAGGAGGAAGAGCTCGCCCATCTCCCCGCTGGGGTCCTTGCCGCTCAGGCGCTGTCGGAGGACCTCGAGGTGGGGGAGGCTCCGGGAGAATGAGGCGCTCTCCAGCACAGGGTTCCAGGGAACCGCGTCGAGGAAGCCTCGGTTGAGCTCGAGCTGCTGGGAGGGGCTCAGGTGCACCGCTCGGAGCTCCTCGGAGACTTGGGCATATCTACCGCTGATTGCATCCACGAGGTCCGTGGTGCTGGTGGTCATGGGCACCATCGGTGGCGTGTTGGCTGCTTGGCGCGCGCGCTCTCGGACAGTGTTGGAGCCGAGGACCTCGGGGGTTGCCGTCCACGCCGTGGCGGCCCCGCTGAGCTGCAAGGAGTGTGGCACTGCGCAAGGCTGCAGCTTGCCTCCCTCGACCATGGCGCTGGTTGGAGGGGCCTTGGCGACTTCAACCAGGTAGACCCGCGCGCGCTCCTTTGGGTCGTCGAAGAAGCCCTTGAGGTCCCGCTCGGGGTAGGCCTTCAACAGTCCCAGGGTCTGGCCCTCGATAGGGAGCGCGCAGGCCTGGAAATCGTCGGGGCCGGAGCTGGGGAGCCAGCGGGTCACCAGCAGCGCGTGGGTCTGGGGGCCCACGCCGCTGACCTGGATGTTCAGGTCGTCGCCTTGCCTTGTCGCTTCGACCCGGCCCTGTTCCCGCAGGGTCTGGGTGATGTCGTACGAGGTGACCAGGCCGGCGCACCAAGCGGTGCGTACATCCTCCAGATCACCGCGAGCGACGAGGGCTTTGACCGCGTCCGTGTTGTTCGAGGGGACATGCAGAGTGATGGCCAGTTGCCCTTCACTGGTGAAGAATCCAGCGAGCTGGGTGGAGCGCGCTGGCGTTGACTCGACCAACTGGATCCGCTTGCTGCCAGCCTGCCAGCGCAGGTGCAGCAGGTTCCCCTGGAGCCCCTTCGCGTCGATGACCAGGGTGCTCCCTGCCCTTCGGTTGTGCACCTGGTCCTGCCCACTCCGGGCCGGACAGCTTGCCTGGAATGGGAGCAGCTCTCCATCTGAGACTGGATCGGGGATGCCAGCGAGGGGGCCACTGCGGGCCTCGTCGGCCGTCTGCAGGTAGCGCCGCAGCTCGGGCTCGATCTTCCACGCTCCAGCGCCCAGTCCGGCGAGGACACCGACGAGCAGGAGCTTGTCGATGAGCGCGGGGCGATGCCAGCCCCGGGCGTGTTGACCTTGGGGGACAGCGCCCGCTCGGATGCCTGCGAGTGTCTGGCTGACATAGGCACTTCGACGAGGGGAGAGCCGCCCGATCCAGGTGTTTCCACCGACGAGCACCTTGAGGTCAAGGTCCTTGTTGCCGGCTGCGAGGTGGGTCACGTCTCCCCAGGGGACGGTCCAACGTACGGGGGGTTCCAGGAGCCGGCGCGCGAGCCAGCGGGCAAAGAGACCACCGATCAGGATGACTGGGAAGATGCAGGTGGCCCCGGTCAGGGCCACCTCGAGGGACTGGCTTCGGTTCGCGATTCCGATGACGGTCATCAGCCCCGCCAGTCCGCTGGCTAAGAAGGAGAACCACCAGGACAGCCAGAACGCGCCCCAGATGGCCGTCCGGAAGGGAGAGCTCCGCCGGCCTCTGACCGAGATCCCGGATGCCGTGAGCTTCACCTCTCCCTTTCCGACCAGCTCTCCACCAAGTCGCAGGTCCCGCTTCCACTTTCCCTTGATCGTCCGGGGCAGGGAGAGTGGCTTCACCTCTGGAGCTGGAAGAGGACTTGGCTTGGCCTGCTCGGGCGGCGACGCTTTGGGCGGGGTGGGCTCGGGCGGGGTGGGCTCAGGCGGGGTGGGCTGGGGCTGCGCTGGCGCTGCCCCGGCAGGCGCTTCCCTCTTCTCAGGGTCCGATTTGGGGGGCTCTCCCGAGATGGGGGCTCCAGCAGGTGGCTCTTGGGACACGGGCCCCTCCTCGTCAGCCGGCCACCGTACTGCATGTGCCTTCGGCGCATCGTTTCAGCGCATTACAGGCAGCCCCCACGACTCAGCGGGGGCGTCTTGCAGGAGCGGAATCCCCCCTCAGCCCTGCCCTTGCCGGCGGGCCTTCTCCTCGGCCCACTCCTTCTCGTACATCACCTGGATCTCGAACTCGGGCGCCGCGCCGTCCAGCAGCAGGCTGCGCGAGAGCAGGTAGCCGGCGTGGTGCCCGGTGGTGTCCAGCCAGTTGGGGTGGCCGGGGTCGCGGTGGGCCAGGCAGACCTCGAAGGTGCCATCGGGTGCACAGAGGAGCTGGCGGGCGTTGAGCGCGACGGTGTGCCGCTGGTAGTCCAGGCTCTCCATCCACGCGTTGCAGAGGGAGAGGTTGAAGTAGCGGGCCGTCGGGAGCTTGCCGCGCACGAGCATGACCTGGTCCTGTCCGAAGCGGTACCAGCACACCTGGTAGGTGTTGTCGGGGGTCGGGAAGAGGCTCTCGCCGGGGATCTGGATGAAGCGGTTGAGCGCCATGCCCGCGACCATCTTGTTGGCCTGCAGGGTGCGCTCGAACACGGCCTTGAGCATGCGCTCGGCGCGCTCCACGCCCTTGGCGTAGGTCTCCACGCTCAGGGGCTGGGGCGCGGGGGCTCCGAGGCGCTCGATCTGCAGCTCCACGGGGGCCTCCTCCTCTCGGGAGAGGAAGTACTGGCGCACGAACACCGCGATCTCATCGCCATCAGCCTGCAGCCAGGTCCCAGCCTCTGTGGGCTGCTCGGTGCAGACGAGGACCGTGAAGCGGCCTTCGGCGTCCAGCCCCAGGCCCTGGTCGACCAGGCGGTTCCCGATGCGCCCCCCGCGCCGGTACAGGAGCATGCCGACGTAGGTGCTGCCGGGCGGCACGCGGCCGGTGATGCGGTAGACCTGCCCCTGGCCGGTGCGGATGACGGCCCGGTGGTAGTCGGTGTCCGGGTTGTCCGCGAACATCTTCCGAGTGGGGCCCTCGGCGTGGTGGAAGATGGGGTGGTCGGGGTCCACCTGCTCGGTCATCTGCTCCAGGGACGCGCCGACCATGCGGGTCAAGAAACGCCTGCCCTCGACGGCGTCCAGATCCTGAGCCAGGTCGAGCTGGGAGAAGAGGCCCTGGGCGGTGGACCACAGAGCCGTGAGGGCCTGATCGATCCGCGTGACCTTGGGCAGGGGGATGCTCTCCAGGTCGTAGCCGTAGGAGAGCGCCAGCTCCTTGGTGCCGGCCGAGGCCTTGCGGTGGTCGAAGCCCTCCAGCCACTTGGTGGTCAGGCTGGGATCCAGCTTTCCGCGGCCGGCCATGTTGGGATCGCCGATGGCGCGGGCGCCCTTGGGGCCGGTGCGCATGCGGTCGTCGCCTTCGTAGGGGCGGGACATGGCGTCGTCGTAGTCCACGCCCATGGCGGCGGCGGCCCGGCGCAGGGAGGGCTCGGGGTCGAGCACCAGGTCCTCGTACTGGATGCGGGCCCAGCGGTCCTGAGGGACGCCGGCCAGGAAGTCGCCGATGCGGCGGTTGCAGACCTCCCAGATCTGGTCGGGCTCGGCGGCGAAGCCCTGGAGCATGACCTCGGCCATGGGCATGTTCTGGAGGCTGCGGGTGACGGACGCGGGGTTGCGCACGATCCAGACGTAGCGGGCGTTGGGGAAGGCCTTCTGCAGGCGCTCCAGCGAGCCGTCGGGCACCGAGAGGCGGGGGTCCTTGTCGACCAGGATGCGCTCACCCAGCTCCTGCTGGAGCATCGAGTAGACCTCGACGGTGGAGCGATCCTCCAGGGATGCGACGGCGGCCTTGGCGTCCTGGACGGTGAGCCCACGCAGCTCCATCAGAGCGCGCCGCAGGCCCCCCTTGTCCCAGAAGCGCTGCTCCAACATGGCGGAGCGCTGGGCCATGGTCTCGAAGGATCCCAGGACCATCTCGGGGGGCGCGAAGAGCAGGGGGTGGCCGGCGAGCATCACGCGCAGCAGGGTGGTGCCGCTGCGCGGAGCCCCCAGGACAAAGACGATGGGGCGCTCGGACAAGGGCTACTCCAGGTTCTGGATGGGGGCGTATTCGCGGCAGGGCTGACCGCGCAGATCCGCGCAGTCGGGGAGCTCGGTGGGGATGACGATGTCGGGGATCACCGAGAGCACCAGGCTGGAAGGGTACGCCGCGTCGTGGGCGACGTGGTTGAGGGTGCCTTCAGGGAGGTCCAGGAGATCGAAGCGCCAGCGGGCCATGTTGTCGCCGGGAGTGTCGATGCTCAGGCGGAGCTGGGAGCCGGCGCGGAAGGCGTGGGAGAAGGGCATGACCTCGACGCGCACCAGGGTCCATTCGCCGGGGGTGAGGGGCGCGATGTCCTCTTGGCGGTGGGTCTTGACGGGGCGGGTCTCGGTGGCGTCCTCGCGGAGGGCGCGGTGGGAGGCGCGCAGCCAGCCGTGCTGGACCAGGATCTCGTCGCCGTCGGGGGTGACCTCGGTGATGGAGACCTCGATGTCGGCGTCGGTCTGCTCGGTCATCAGGTAGAGGTCGACGCTGCCGTGGCCGACCACGACCAGGTCCTCCTCCAGAGGCGGCGTGAGGAAGGAGAGCGCCATGCCCTCCTGGGGGGCCTGCCAGTCCCAGTTGGGCTGGAGAGGATCGACGGAGCCGCTCGCGAGGCTGATGCGCTCACCGGCTTGGGCATCGTGCTCCCAGCTCGAGCTGCCACCGCTCTCGGCCGCAGGCGAGGACAACAGCGTGCCGTCCGGCTGCAGGTACCAGCGCTCGGCGACGGCTTGGGGGGGCGGCCAGCTCTCAAAGCGCATCTCCCAGGTGCCCTCGGGGGCTCCGGGCGCCACGCCCTCGGGGGCGCCGGAGTCGAAGATGACCCGCAGCTCGCCCTCGGCCTCGTAGGCGGCCAGGGCCTCGCCGTAGGTGGCGTAGTCGTCGAAGCGGCCGTCCGGCATGCTCAGCTCGGTGCCGTAGACGGCCTCCATGAACAGGGGGGCGAAGATGTCGAAGGCCTTGGGGATCTCCGGTATCTCCTGGGAGACGTAGAGGTCCAGGAAGGTCTTCCACTCCACCAGGTTCTGGGGGGAGAAGCCGTCGATGTGCACGCCGTTGGTGACGGTGAAGCGCTTGACCGGGGTGTTCTCGAGCTTGGTGAACAGCGCGGGGAAGTGCGGGCCGGTCTGCTCGTCCTGCCACTGGCCGGCCAGGTAGATGGGCACCTGGATCTGGTCGGCGAAGGCGCTGGGATCGATGGGCTTGGCGAGCTCGTCGTCGTAGAAGGGGTGCTCCTTGGCGAGGTCGATGCGGTTGAGCATCTGGGAGTGGAGGAGCTGGTTCTCCTCGCAGACGCTGTCGCCGGCGTCCACGACCTCTTGGATGTAGTCGTGGCCGTAGGGGGCGGCCTTGGAGAGCACCGCGTCGTACCACTCCTCGGCGAAGCCCTCGTTGAAGATGCCGCCGGGGATGAGGGTGGAGGACATGGTGTCGCCGATCACGGAGAAGGGCGTGATGGCGGCCAGGCTGGGGGGCTGGGCCTGGGCGACGAAGAGCTGGGAGATGCCGGGGAAGCTCAGGCCGGCCATGCCCACGTGGTTGTGCTTGACCCACTGTTGGGCGGCGACGGCCTCGATGATGTCGTAGCCGTCGGTGATCTGCAGGGGCTCGAAGTAGTCGTAGGCGCCCCCGGAGCAGCCCGTGCCGCGCATGTTCACGCCGACCACCGCGTAGCCCATCAGCCCGCCGATGATGCCGGTGGGGAAGGAGGGGGCGTCGCACAGGATGGGGTAGAGGTCGCAGTAGGGCTCGACGGCCTCTCCCAGCGACGCGCCGGGCTCGCTGGGGGTGTACCCGGAGTAGTTGACCAGGGTGGGGTAGGGGCCCTCGTCGATGGGGCCGGGCAGGTAGATGTAGTAGGCGAGCTGGGTGCCATCGCGCATGGTGATGTAGCCGTTGCCGGGCTCCAGGATCTGCTCTTCGTAGAAGGACTGGGGCGGGACGGAGTCCTCGAAGTCCAGGATCTCCAGCATGTCGGTGAGCTCGCTGGGGTCGTCCGCCAGGCGCACCGTGAAGTCCACCCCCGGCTCCAGCTCCCGCAGGATCAGGCTGCCCTGGTAGTCGGTGGTCCCGGAGGCCACGAGCTCCCCGCTGGAATCCACCAGCTCGATCTCCGTGTCGGGCTCGGCCGCCCACACGTGGATCTGCTCGACGGAGCCGCGCACCTTGAAGGCGTCGGAGACCGTCTGCGGGGTGTCCTCGGCGTCCACGCGGCAGCCGAGAAGGTTGGACAGAAGGAGGATCAGGGAGCTTGGGCTGAGCATGGCGGGAGCTTAGCTGACCGCGGGTCGCTTTGGGGCCCTGCCCATCACTCAGGGGCTCATCACCCTGGCGCCCATCACTCAGGGGTACAGCAGCACTCCGTGGCTCTCGCCGCGCTCGCCGGTGGCCAGGTTCACGGGGATCATCACGACCAGGTCCACCCAGTCGCCGGAGTAGGTCACGGGGGGCACGCCGACGGAGAAGTACTGGTCGCCGTAGAGCCCCAGGTACTCCTGCCCGTCGCCCATGCTGCCGGTGCCCATGCTGGCCTTGGGGTCGTCGGTGAGCGCGCCCACGAGGCTGTCCACGCAGCCGTCGATCTTGTCGACCGCGTCGAAGTAGTCGACGGACTCGCCGGTGCTGGCCTCCCAGGCGTCCTTGCAGTCACCGAAGAGCCCCAGGGCCTCGGTGACGAAGCCCTGCTGGACGAAGAGGATCTGGTTGAGGTCGGCCTGGTCGGCGAAGCCCTCGCCGTTGATGGTGAGCGCGTTGCCCTCGTAGATGGCGTAGTTGCCGAAGTTGACGCTCCAGATCTCCGGGCCGGTGGCGCTGGGGGCCCACACCGCGTCGATGAGCTTGACCTTGGCCAGGGTGTCCACGGCGCCGGCGATCCAGTCGATCGCGGGGCCGTACCAGCTCTCGATGAGCTTGCCGCGCACACCGAGCATGCTGCTAAGGCCGAGCATGCTGGTCAGGGCGAAGGGGGGCGGCGCGACGCCGGGGTTGGTGGCCTCGACGATCTTGCGGGGGCCGGCCATCATCGCGGGGAGCAGGTGCTCGTTGAGGTGGGCGCTCATGGCCTCGCGCAGGGCCAGACCGCCGGAGACGGAGACCTGCAGCTCCAGGGAGGCGGCGACGGCGGCGTCCAGGTCGTCCAGCGCGCGCTCGACGTCGGCCAGGGTGTCCTCGCCTTCGGTGTCCAGGTCCAGCCCCTCGATGGCGAGCACGTAGGCATCCAGGGCGGTGTTCAACGCAGTGAGCTGGGCCATCGCCGCCGCGTCGTCCTCGGAGGCGGGGTAGCCGGCGGACTCCACGGTGCTGGCGTCGGGGTAGCCGCCGGGGATGTTCCAGATCACGGGGTCGTTGTAGGTGGCCTGGGCCTCCATGCGGGCGAGGTCTGCGCGCAGGGTCTCCAGGGCGGCGCTCCAGGTCTCGTCGCCCTGGGACTGGGCCTCGCTGAGCTGGACCATGGCGTCCAGGGAGGAGGCGTAGGTCTGGGCGAGCTCCGACCAGCTACTGTCCACCCAAGTGCCCGAGGTGACGACGGTGGCGCTGACCTGCTCGCCGCCGAAGCTGCACTCCAGGACGCTCTGGCCGCTCTCGCTGACGCTGAGCAGGTTGCCGTCCAGGCTGCCGTTTCCGCTCACGCTCAGGGTGGGGGTGTCGGCCGTGCGGGCGCCGTCCACGAACACCGCGCAGGCGAGCTCCGCGGAGGCCTGCCCGGCGACATCGAGGCGCAGCAGGGCGGGGGCGCTGAGCACCAGGGTGACCGCCCCGTGCACCTGTCCGGTGTCGCCGCTGTCGTCGGTGACGCCGCTGTCATCGGTGACCGGCTGGGTGTCGTCGCTGGGGTCGGGGGCGCCGCCATTGCAGGCGAACAGGGCGAGCCAGAGGGGCATGGGGACCTCGTCAGAGAGCTCGCAGGCTACCACTCAGCCCGCCGGCACACCGAACACCGCGACGGCCAGCGAGACGACCCCGAGGACGCTGTAGGCGACCTGACGGAGGCGCGGGCGGGAGACCTGGACGCGCGCGACCGTGAGCACGGCGACCACGCACTGAAGGGCGTAGAACGCCGCGAATGCGCGGGAGGCCCAGGCGATGACCTGGACGGGGTCGGTGCCCCAGATGATGCCGGCGGCGAGCCCACCGATGAGCAGGTAGGGGACCCAGCTCGGGACCTTGGGGCCCAGCATGGAGCGGACCAGGCCGACGTTTCCGGAGTCGTCGGCGACGGCGGCGCTGAACTGGCTGAAGATGGCGGCGACCAGCACGAGCAGGGGCAGCACGGGGGCCACGGGCTTGAGCAGGGCGATGACCGCGGTGACGTCGGCGTCCTGGGACCCGCCGCCCTGGAAGAGCGCGGTGATGAGACCGAGGAAGAGCACGTAGATGGCGCTGGAGAGGAGCTGGGCCCACCGCATGGAGCGCACCCGCAGGGCGGCGCTGTGCTCGGAGCCCAGGAAGCGCGAGGTCTCGAAGCCCTGGACCACGATCAGCAGGCCCATGAGCACCCGGAGGGTCTGGGTGGGGGCGTCGATCTGGACCTGGGGAGGCAGGGCCCACTGTCCGGCGGCCAGCAGGCGCCCGTTGTAGACGAGCAGGCCCAGCAGGATGGCGGCGATCACGCCGAAGTTCAGGGCGATGGCGTAGCGGTCCAGTTTCTCCAGCAGCCCCAGCCCGAAGGCGAGCCCGGTGAGGGTCAGGCCGGCCAGGATGCCGCTGGCCAGAGCGGGGGCGGCCCAGGCGGCCTCCACGCCGATCTGGGAGAGGGCGAAGGCGGCGAGCAGCTTGAGGTAGTAGGCGATGGTCACGACGTAGGCGAGCGCGAGGCCGAGGTGACTGATGCGCTCGACGGTGTTCGCGGCGTGCGGGGCGGCGTCGCGGTGGGCGTCGCTGGTGGCGCCGTGGGCGTGCTGGAGGCGGTGGTCGCCCGCTCGGCGGGGGGAGGCCTTGGCCTCGCGGGGCTCGGCGTACTGGATGTTGAAGCGGATGACGTGGCCCAGGGCGAAGGCGACGGCGAGCAGGGCGGCCATGGACGGCATGGCCCAGCGACCCACCGCCTGGCCCAGCAGGGGTGCGCTGACCAGGAAGCCGCTGCCCATGATGGAGGCCAGGGGGACCACGGTGGCCTGCCAGGCCTCGGAGCCGCGCAGGCGGGGGTGGAAGGCCAGCGCAGCGGCCAGCGCCAAGGCGACCACTACGAGCAGGATTGAGAGGGCCATGGGGACTCCGGGGGCGAGAAGGGCTTCTCGAGGCCGGGGTCGCGGGAGGGGGCCGGGTCCCCGAGGGACCGACCGGGCCAGGGCCAGGGAAGTGGCACCCCCGACAGGATTCGAACCTGTGGCCTACCGCTTAGGAGGCGGTTGCTCTATCCAGCTGAGCTACGGGGGCGCGCTCCCAAGGCTTAACCACGAGGGCCGCAGAGGTCACGCGCGGGGCTCAGCCCTGGGGGGTGTCGTCGCAGACGTCGCCGATGCCGTCGCCGTCCTGGTCGCTCTGGTCGGGGGCCCAGGTGGTGGGGGCGAAGCTGAGCTCCAGGTCGGTCGACGGGCTGCCTTCATCCAGAAAGCGCGCGTTGAGCCCCCAGCCGCCGCCCTGGTCGTAGACCTTGAAGAGCAGGCTGTTCCAGCCGCCGTAGAACTGCACGGTCGCCTGGAACTGGTCCGCATTGGTGCCCTGACAGGTGCTCACGCTCAGCACCTGGTTTCCGTTGAACCAGGCCACAACGCCGTCGTCCGCGCCCACCGACAGGGTCTTCTGGTGGGAGCTGTCGCTCTTGATCCAGACAAAGGCATAGGCCTCGCGCGGCGGGGCCGGGATCTCGCCCAGATGCCGCGTGAAGTCCAGCGTGGACCCCACGCCCCGGTAGGTCCAGATGCGGTCCAGCTCCGCCTGCCCCAGCTCAGGTCGGGACTGACTGTCGCTTGGCGAGAGCGCGTCCCCGGTGGGCAGGCAGGTGTCGGTGCTCGCGCCCAGCTCCAGCGGCCCCAGGACCAGCCAGTCGGTGATGAAGCCGCTGCTGTCCACGAACAGAGGGGCGGGGTCGCCGCTGTTGGGGATCTCGGGGCAGTTGTCGTCGGTGTCGAGGATCCCGTCCCCGTCCTCGTCTGGGTCGCAGGCTCCGATCAGTCCGTCCTGATCGATGTCGTCGGCGGTGGGCCAATCGAGCTTCAGCGCGCAGGAGTCCTCCCCCTGCTGGATCTCGAGCTGGTAGGAGGAGACGATCTGCTCCCTCCAGGGGGCCACGCACACCGTCCAGACACCCTCCTGCAGGAAGCGGGCGCCGGGCTCGTGGGTGGGGTCGAGGTGCGTGCAGGCCTCCTGCGACTGGCCCTCACCGGGGGAGGCGACGGCCAGGCGGGCGCCCTCGGGGCTGTAGAGCTCCAGCACGAGCTCGGGGCAGAGGCCGTCCGGTCCCAGGGCCTGGGCGCTCAGGTAGCTGTCCTGGAGGGAGTCCACGGCGAAGCAGTCGCGGTCGTTGGCGTCGGAGAGGGCGCCGATGCGGGCGCTGTCCCAGGTCTCGGGGCTGTCCAGGTCGTTGGGCTCGGACTCGCCGGGCAGGGCCTCGATCTGGCAGCTCGGGCTGCAGCCGTCGGCGCCCCAGGTGTTGCCGTCCTCGCAGCCCTCGTCCGCGTCGACCACGCCGTCCCCGCAGGTGGGCAGGGAGCAGTCCGTTCGGCAGGCGTCGGGCGTGGTGTCGGAGTTGTCGCTGCCCGCGTCACACTGCTCGGAGGCATCCACGACGCCGTCGCCGCACCCGGGAGCGACCCAGGTTCCGGTGTCGGCGGGGGTGCCGCAGGCGGCCAGGAGCAGCAGCAGGCTCACTGGGCCTGGAGCTCGACGAAGAACTCGACCTCGGTCTCGCGGCTGCCGCCGGGACCGCCGCCCATGCGGACCTCGATCACGAACTCGCCCTCGAACTCCTCCTCGTCGGCGTCGCCCTCCAGCTCGCCGTCCTCTTCGTAGGTCTCGCCCTCGCGGCCCTCGAGCACCACGGTGCCCACGCCGCTGATCTCCTCGTCGTCGACTCTGCCCTCCAGGCGGACGTCGTGCTCGACCCAGTCGCCCTCGCAGCGGGTCTCGGCGCTGAACTGCCCGTCGGGGTCCACGCTGAGCTCGATCTCGCCCTCGCAGTAGGTGTAGTCGTCCCAGTCGGGCACGTTCCCCCAGATGCGGCCGCTGTAGACGATGGGCTCCTCGACCTGGACCTCGCCGGTGTCGTCGCCGCCGTTGCCGGTGTCGTCTCCGCCGTTGCCGGTGTCGTCGCCGCTCCCGGTGTCATCGCTGTTGGTGAGGCTGTTGTCGTCCAGAGTGACGGCGCCGCTGCTGTTGCAGGCGACGAGGGAGAGGGCGAGCAGGATGGTCATGGAGGCTCCGAGCTGGTGGCCGCATTGTCCCGGCTGGAGCCAGGGGTCGCAAGCGGCGCCGACAGATGCCGTACACCGCGCGTCAATCCCCTGTCAGCGGAGCTGGGGGCCGAGCCAGCGAGCGGCCTCCTCCGGGGTCTGGTTCCAGCGCAAAGCGTAGTCGGAAAGCTGATCCTGGCCGATCGAGCCGATGCCGAAGTAGCGGGCCTCCGGGTGGGCGAAGTAGAGGCCGGCCACGGTCGCGGCGGGCTGCATGGCCATGCCCTCGGTGAGGCTTACGCCCATGCGCTCCGGCGCGTCGAGCAGGCCGAAGATGCGCTCCTTGAGGCGGTGATCCGGGCAGGCGGGGTAGCCGGGGGCGGGGCGGATGCCCTGGTAGCCCTCCTGGATCAGGGTGGGCAGGTCCACGGGGCCGGTGGGCTCATAGGCCCAGTAGACGCGCCGGAGCTGCAGGTGGGCCCACTCGGCGAAGGCCTCGGCCAGGCGGTCGGCCAGGGCCTTGAGCAGCAGGGCGGAGTAGTCGTCGTGGTCGGCGGCGAAGGCGGCCAGGGGGCCCTCCAGATTCAGGCCGGCGGTGACGCAGAAGGCGCCCAGCCAGTCCTCGTCTGCACCCACGAAGTCAGCCAGGCTGAAGTTGGCCCCGTGTTTCTTGGGGTTCTGCTGCCGAAGCATGGGCAGCCGCACAGCCTCTTCGTCCCCCTGAAGCACGATGTCGTCGCCCTCCCGGTGCGCGGGGAAGATGCCCAGGCGCCCCTGGGGGCTCAGCCAGCCTTGGTCGATGATGCGGTCGAGCATGGCCTGGGCGTCCTGGTACAGACGCGTGGCGGCCTCGCCCTTGTCGGGGTGCTCCAGGATGGCGGGGAAGGGCCCGCGCAGCTCCCAGGAGAGGAAGAAGGGGGACCAGTCGATCAAGCCCCGCAGGGTCTGGACGCTCACCTCCAGGTCATGCACGCCTGGTCGGGCCGGGGGAGGGGGCCGCTCGGCATCGGCGAGGACATGCTGGTTGGAACGGGCGGCCTCCAGCGACACGCGCTGGCGCTTTTTGGACTGCTTCTCGCGCAGGACCCGCAGGCGCTCGTGCTCGGCGGCGACGCCCTCCAGGTAGCCGGTCCGTTCGGTCTCGGAGAGCAGCTTGCCGGCCACGCCGACGGCTCGTGAGGCATCGGTCACGTAGACCACGCCGGGGGCGTACTCGGGGGCGATGCGCAGGGCGGTGTGCACGGCCGAGGTGGTGGCGCCGCCGATGAGCAGGGGCTGGGTCATGCCGCGCTCGGACATCTGCTGGGCGACGTGGACCATCTCCTCCAGGGAAGGGGTGATGAGGCCGGAGAGGCCGATCAGGTCGACCTGGTGGGCCTGGGCCTCCCGCAGGATGGTCTCGGTGGGGACCATGACGCCCAGGTCGATGACCTCGTAGCCGTTGCACTGGAGGACCACGCCCACGATGTTCTTGCCGATGTCGTGGACGTCGCCCTTGACGGTGGCCATCAGGACCTTGCCCTTGGCGCCCAGGCCGGCGGCGCGCTCGGCCTCCAGGTGGGGGGTGAGCCAGGCGACCGCCTTCTTCATGACGCGGGCGGACTTGACCACCTGGGGCAGGAACATGCGGCCGGAGCCGAAGCGCTCGCCGACCTCCTCCATGCCGGTCATCAGGGGGCCCTCGATGACGGCCAGGGGGGAGCCGAGCTGGTTGAAGGCCTCGGCGGTGTCCTGGTCGATGAAGCGGTCGATGCCGCGGACCAGGGCGTGGGTCATGCGCTCTTGGAGGGAGAGCGCGCGCCAGCTCAGGTCTTCCGCCTGGGTCTTGGGGCCGCCCTTGTACTGGTCGGCGATCTCGAGCAGGCGCTCGGTGGCGTCGGGGCGCCGGTTCAGGATGACGTCCTCGCAGCGCTCGCGCAGGGTGGGGTCCACGTCCTCCAGCAGGGTGATCTGCGCGGGGTTGAGGATGCCCATGTCCATGCCGGCGGCGATGGCGTGCTCCAGGAACACGGCGTGCATGGCCTCGCGCACCTGGGGCAGGCCGCGGAAGGCGAAGGAGAGGTTGGAGATGCCGCCGGATATGTGCGAGTGGGGGAAGCGGGCGCGCAGCTCACGGCAGGCCTCGATGAAGGCGACCCCGTAGTCCGCGTGCTCCTCGATGCCGGTGGCGACGGCGAAGACGTTGGGGTCGAAGATGATGTCCTGGGGGGCAAAACCGACGGTCTCGGTGAGCAGCTTGAAGGCGCGGGAGAGGATGGCGACCTTGCGCTCGGTGTCCTCGGCCTGGCCCTGCTCGTCGAAGGCCATGACGACCACCGCGGAGCCGTAGCGGTGCACCTGCCGGGCCTGCTCCAGGAAGGCCTGTTCTCCTTCCTTGAGGGAGATGGAGTTCACGATGCCCTTGCCCTGGAGGCACTGCAGGCCGGCCTCGAGCACGCTCCACTTGGAGGAGTCCAGCATCACGGGGACGCGCGAGATGTCGGGCTCGGCGGCGATGAGGTTCACGAACTCCCGCATGGCCTGGGGGCCGTCCAGCAGCGCGGCGTCCATGTTGATGTCCAGCACCTGGGCGCCGGACTGGACCTGGTGGCGGGCGACCTGCACGGCCTCGTCCAGCTTCTCCTCCTGGATGAGCCGGGCGAAGCGGCGGGAGCCGGTCACATTGCAGCGCTCGCCGATGTTCACGAAGTTGGAGTCGGGGCGGATCTCCCGCAGCTCCAGGCCGGCGAGCTGGGTGTTCGTGGTGGACGCGGGCAGGCCGCGGGGCCGGATGCCCTTCACGGCCTCAGCGATGGCGGCGATGTGCGCGGGGGAGGAGCCGCAGCAGCCGCCGACCAGGTTGACCAGGCCCTTCTCGGCCCACTCGTGCAGGTGCTCGGCCATGGCCCCGGGGGTGTCGTCGTACTCGCCCAGGTCGTTGGGTAGGCCGGCGTTGGGGTACGCGGAGATGGGCAGGTCGGAGATGCGCGAGAGGGTGTCGATGTGCTGCCGCATCTCGGGGGCGCCCAGGGCGCAGTTCAGGCCGATGGAGATGGGCTGGGCGTGGCGCAGGCTGGCGTAGAAGGCGTCGGGGGTCTGGCCGGAGAGGGTGCGGCCGCTGGCGTCGGTGATGGTGCCGCTCACCATCAGGGGGACCTGTTGTCCGCGCTCGGCCAACAGCTCTTCGATGGCGAAGAGAGCGGCCTTGGCGTTGAGGGTGTCGAAGATGGTCTCGACCACCAGGATGTCGGCGCCCCCATCCAGCAGGCCTCGGGCGGCCTCCTTGTAGGCGGCGGCGAGCTCGGCGAAGGAGGTGTCCCGGAAGCCCGGGCGGTTCACGTCGGGGGAGAGCGAGCAGGTCTTGTTGGTGGGGCCCAGTGCGCCGCCCACCCAGCGCGTGCGGCCGGTCAGGCGCTCGGACTCGTCGGCGGCCTGTCGGGCGAGGGCGGCGGCCTGCTTGTTGATCTCGTAGCTGAGGTGCTGCAGCCCGTAGTCGGCCAGCGCGATGGCGTTGGCGTTGAAGGTGTTGGTCTCCAGGATCTCCGCGCCGGCGTCCAGGTACTGGGCGTGGATGTCCCGGATGATCTGGGGCTGCGTCAGGCAGAGCAGGTCGTTTGCGCCCCGCAGGGGGCTGCCGTGCTCGCGGAAGCGCTCTCCGCGGAAGGCGGCCTCGTCCAGGCTGTGGCGCTGGATCATGGTGCCCATGGCGCCGTCGATCATCACGATGCGCTCGGCCAGGGCGGCGTGCAGGGCTTGGGTTCTGTCGGTGCTCACAGGGGCTTCTCCGCTGCGGCCGTGATGACCTCGAAATGGGGGGCGCGTCGCTCGCGGCTGGTCTGCTCACAGAAGCGCAGGTGGAGGTCCAGGGACTCCAGGATCTCCGCCAGCTCGCTGCTCTCCATGCCCTCGCTCAGGTGGTCGTACTCCTGCGCGGTGCTGCGGTGGGCGTGGGTTCGGAGGGTGGAGACCGCCAGTCGACCGCCGGGGGCCAGCACCCTCGCCGCCTCCGACAGGGCTTCGCGGGGCTGAGCGGTGTGGGGGAGCGCGCCCATCAGCAGGACGGTGTCGAAGCTGGCGTCGGGGAAGGGGAGCTCGTGCATGTCCCCGAGCACGAAGCGCAGGTTCTTGACGTGCCCCATGCGCTCGCGGCCCAGGTCCACCACGCGGGGGTTGGCGTCCAGGCAGACGACCTCGCGCGAGAGGGGGGCCAGGATCTCGGCCACCGCGCCGTCCCCGCTGGCGACGTCCAGGACCCGACCGGGGTTCGCGAGCACCGCCAGACCGCGGGCCAGGGACTCCCAGGTGCGCCCGGGGGAATAGGAGCGTGCCATGCGACCGGCCACGCCGTCTCCCCAGCCTCGGGACGAGCGGCGGGCCTGGACCACCTCGATCGCGCGGGCTCGGTCTTGGGAGAGGAGGGGATCCTGGGCGGCCTTGAGGACGGCCCTCACCACCTCGCATCCTTCTGTTGGCTGGTAGAAAGCAGACCCGCCCACCCGGCGAGGAACGACCAGCCCAGCCTCCCGCAGCACCTTGAGGTGCGAGCTCACCCGAGGCTGGGGGAGCTGGGTCACGTGGGCGATCTCGGAGACCGAGAGCGTGTGGGCGCGGACCAGCGCCATGAGCCGGACCCGGGTGGAGTCGGCCAGAGCGCGGCAGCGGGCGGTGGTGTCTTCGAGAGTCAGCATATACGGGTATGAGTATATGCCGATTCGGCTGCCGGTGGTGCGGGCTTGAGGGGGGATCTCCTGAAGCAGGTGAGCCCGCCGGGTGGGGCGGGCTCAGTGGGCGGAGGCCGAAGCCTACATGCCGCTGCCGAAGAAGACATAGACCGAGCCGTAGTCTCCGTTCGCGTAGTAGCAGGGGATGATGTAGTCCGTCGCCCCGTCGCCAGAGAAGTCGCCTGCTGCGACATCGTAGTAGCCACAGTAGTCGCCCGCGGCGCCACCGATCTGGGTGTCGCTGGTGCTCGGAGACCCGGAGTAGCCCGAGGTCAGGGGACCGTTGAAGACGTAGACCTTTCCGGCGGTGGAGCCGTTGTCGTCGTTTCCACCGGCTGCAACCATCAGGTCATTGTTGCCGTCAGAGTTCAGGTCTGCGATGGCGAGACCGCGGCCAAGGTAGTCGCTGGAGTTGGCGCCATCCACAATGACGTCTGCGACACTCGCGCTCGCGGAGCCCGACCAGCTGGTCGCGCTCCCGTAGAACACATAGGCCCGTCCTGCGCTCGAACCGCCGGTGTCGTGTCCGTAGGCCCCGAGGGCCAGGTCGTCGTAGCCGTCGTTGTTGAGGTCGCCGGAGGCCGAGCCGTAGCCCAGGTTGTCACTGCTGGACTCACCGGTGATGGTGATGTCCGAATCCTCGCCGCCAAAGTCCATACCGCTGGTGAGAGGACCATAGGTGATGTAGGCATCGCCCGAACTCGTGCTGTAGGCGGCGGCCATGACATCCGAGGTGCCGTCCCCATTGTAGTCGGCGCCAGTGATGCTGTTCAGGCCCCCCATGTAGTCGTAGCTTGCCTCTCCACGGATCGCGACGTCGGCCTCATCTGCGGTCTGAACAGCGCTGGGGACGCCAAACCAGATGTAGGCGGTGCCTGCACTGCTTCCGCCGCTATCCTCGCCGTCGGCTCCGACAGCGAAGTCTGCGAGTCCGTCGCCGTCGACATCACCGAGGGCCGCGACCTCGCCACCCAGGTAGTCGGAGCTGTTCTCACCGATCACCATGGCGTCGGCGCTGGTCGAGAGTCCAGATGCACTCCCGTAGAAGATGTAGGCCGCGCCTGAGCTGCTTCCATTCTCGTCCACGCCATCGGCGCCGACGATGGCGTCGTCGTACCCATCGCCGTTGAAGTCACCGAGGTCGACGTCGTAGCCGAAGTAGTCGGACGAGCTGTCACCATACGCTGCCCAGTCCGAGCTGCTCGTGGAGATGGCTCCGGTGACCGACCCATAAACTGCAAAGGCTGCTCCAGCGCTGCTCCCCGCGGTGTCGTTTCCGTAGGCTCCCACAAGGATGTCGGCGATGCTGTCGCCGTTCACGTCGCCTACTGCCGTCGAGCGGCCCACGTAGTCGTAGGTCGAGGTGCCGGTGAAGGAGAAGTCGGCGGCCGAGACCGCGTTGTCGCCACTCAGGCCGCACTCCGGCGCGTCGCCGCTGCAGTCGTTGTCGATGCCGTCGTTGCAGACCTCGGTGGCGTCCGGGCTGACCGCGCTCTCAGCATCATCGCAGTCGCTGTTGTCGAGGGTCGTGCCAGCGGGGCCAGCGCAGTACTCCACGCCGGCGTCCTCGCTGTCGCCGTAGCTGTCTGCATCGTTGTCGGGGTACCAGAGGCTGCGGGTGGTGAGGTCGAGGCTGTCGTCCGCGTCGTCGGCCACCCCATCACAGTCGTTGTCGATGCCGCCGTCGCAGACCTCGGAGGCGTCCGGGTTGATGGTGGCGTCGCGGTCGTCGCAGTCCAGCGCCTCGGCCACGTGGCCGTCGGGCTGCTCGCACTGGGTGGTGGTGAACTCGGCGGCGCCGTAGCCGTCCCCGTCCGCGTCTCCGTACCAGACGGTCGAGGGGCTCAGGTCGGCGTTGGTGTCGTCGCAGTCGCCGCCCTCCAGGACATAGGTGGAGTCGGGGGCGCTGCAGGACTGGACCGCGTCGGCGTCCACGCCGTAGCCGTCGCCGTCGGCGTCGGGGTACCAATCGGTGGCGGTGCTCAGGTCCACGCTGTCGTCGTCGCTGTCGGTCAGCCCGTCGCAGTCGTTGTCCACGCCGTCGCAGATCTCCAGGCCGTCCGGGCTGACGGTGGCGTCGTTGTCGTCGCAGTCGCTGTTGTCGGGCAGGAAGCCGGCGGGGGCCTCGCAGGCGTCGAGGGTGATGGCCTCGCCGCCGAAGCCGTCCCCGTCAGAGTCGCCGTACCAGGTCACCACGTCCGTGGCGTCGACGTCGGTGATGGCATCGCAGTTGTTGTCGATGCCGTCACAGACCTCCTCTGCGTCGGGGTGGATGGAGGCATCCTCGTCGTTGCAGTCCTCGGACGCGGGGAACCCGTCCTCGTCCAGGTCGGGGTCCTTGTTGCAGGCGGTGAGGAGGGCAGCCAGGGAGATCAGGAGAATGGAGGTGCGCATGGTCGCTCCGGAGAGGGCGAAGGTTCTTGGAGGCGGGGAGACGGGTCAGAGCCCGCCGCCGAAGAAGATGTTCAGGCTGCCCGCGAAGCTGTTGGCGCCGTAGCAGGACACGACCAGATCGGGGGTGCCGTCGGCGTTCGCATCGCCGGCGCCCGTGGCCTCGTAGCCGCAGTAGTCGGAGCTGGAATCGCCCTGGATGGTGTGGTCGGCGGTGCCGGCCGCGAGGGTCATCCCGGAGGTGAAGGGGCCGTTGAAGACGTAGACCGCGCCGGAGGAGCTCGCGACGTTGTCGTTCCCACCAGCGCCGACCGCGACGTCCACGTCGTCATCGCCGTTGATGTCGGCCAGCGTGAAGGAGCGCCCGAAGTAGTCGTAGGCGACGTCACCCTCAAAGGTCACGTCCGCGCCGCTCGCGGACTGTGCGGAGCTCCAGCCGGAGGCGCTGCCGAAGAAGGCGTAGGCCATTCCAGTGGAGCTTCCCGACGAGTTGGCGCCGTAGTACTCTCCGGTCACCAGGTCGTCGTAGCCGTCGCCGTCGAGGTCGTCAGCGCGGGCGAAGCGGCCGAAATAGTCGTAGGTGCCGCTGCCGCTGAACTGGGCGTCGGCGCTGTTGGTGTAGGTGGTGGTGCCGGCGGAGAGGGGGCCGTACATCACGGCGACGCTGCCGTAGTCGGCGAGGCCGTAGTAGCCGCCAAAGACTGCGTCGTCGGAGCCGTCTCCGTCGAAGTCGCCGCTCGCCATGCCGTTCACGTAGCCGACGTAGTCGCCGTCGCTGCCGTACACGACGTAGTCGGCGCTGTCGAGCTCCACCGTGCCGGAGGGAACGCCGAAGTAGAGGTAGGCGCCGCCGCCGGTGGAGGAGGCCTCGTCGATGCCGTAGCCGCCTACGCCGAAGTCGTCGTAGCCATCCCCGTCCAGGTCTCCCATCCCGGCGACGTCATGGCCGAGGTAGTCGTAGGAGTTCTCGCCGTGGAAGCTCGCGCCCACAGTCGTGCTGATGGCTGTGGCGCCGCCGTAGTAGAGGTAGGCTGAGCCGCCGCTGCTGGCGTTCTGATCGGAGCCGTAGGCGCCCACGATGATCTCGTCGTAGCCGTCCCCGTCCAGGTCGCCGGCGCTGCTGACGCGGCGGCCCAGGTAGTCGGAGCTGTTGGACCCGTAGACGCTCCAGTCGGCTGAGCTGGCGCTGGTGTCCGTGGTCAGGGGGCCGTAGAACACGTAGGCCGCGCCCGCCGCGGAGGCGTTGCTGTCGTCGCCGTAGGCACCCGTGATCAGGTCGTCGTAGCCGTCGCCGTTCACGTCCTTGAGCTCGACGGAGTAGTAACCCAGGTAGTCGGACGAGTTGGTCCCGGAGAACTCGACGTCGGCGTCCGAGCGCGCCAGCAGGGCGCCCAGACCACACTCAGGGGCATCCCCACTGCAGTCGTTATCCAGTCCGTCGTTGCAGACCTCGGTCTCTGCGGGGCTGACCTCACCGAGGGTGTCGTCGCAGTCCTCGTTGTTGTCGGCGGTGCCGCTGGGGCCCGTGCAGTACTCGGCCCCGGTGGCCTCGCTGTCGCCGTATCCGTCGCTGTCGGTGTCGGCGTACCAGAAGGTCCGGGTGGTGAGGTCGAGGCTATCGTCGGCGTCGTCAGTCAACCCATCGCAGTCGTTGTCGGTGCCGCCGTCGCACACCTCCTGGGCGTCCGGGTTGATGTTGGGGTTGAAGTCGTCACAGTCACCGGACGCGGCAGCGTACTCGTCGGGCTGCTCGCACTGGACGGTCGTGAAGTTGGTGGCGCCGAAGCCGTCGCTGTCCAGGTCGGCGTACCAGACCGTGGCGGGGCTCAGGGCTGCGTCGCTGTCGTCGCAGTCGCCGCCCTCCAGGACGTAGGAGCTGTCGGGGGCGCTGCAGGACTGGACCGCGTCAGTGTCCACGCCGTAGCCGTCGCCGTCCCCGTCGGGGTACCAGTCGGTCGCGGTGCTCAGGTCGACGCTGTCGTCGTCGGCGTCGGTGAGACCGTCGCAGTCGTTGTCGACGCCGTCGCAGATCTCCAAGCCGTCAGGGCTCACGGAGGCGTCGTTGTCGTCGCAGTCGCTGTTGTCGGCCAGGAAGCCGGTGGGGGCCTCGCAGGCCTCGAGGGTGATGGCGTCGCCGCCGAAGCCGTCGCCGTCGGAGTCGCCGTACCAGGTGACCACGTCCGTGGCGTCGACGTCGGTGATGGCATCGCAGTTGTTGTCGATGCCGTCGCAGACCTCTTCCGCGTCGGGGTGGATGGAGGCGTCCTCATCGTCGCAGTCCACGGAGGCGGGGAAGCCGTCCTCGTCCAGATCCGGGTCCTTGTTGCAGGCGGTGAGCGTCGCGGCAAGGGCGAGCAGGAGTGACAAGCGCATGGGGCCTCCAAGGCAGAGAGGTGTCGGGCGGTCATTATGTCGGCTGTGCTCGCAGAATGCGACCCATGTCCTGACATCCCTCTGACGGACGGCTTGCGGTAGGCTCTGGGAGGAGGACGCGATGCTTTTCTTTCTGGTGGCCTGCCTGACCACTCCGGCCGAGTACCGGTCGCTGCTCTTGGACGCGCAGGATGGGGACGACGATGGACAGGCTGCAGCGCTCTATGAGGGGCAGGACTGCGATGACAGCGACCCCTTGGTAGGGGCTGGCTTCGAGGAGCTCTGCGACGGTCTGGACAACGACTGCGACGGGGTGGTTGACGAGGGCGTGCCCGATGCTCCGATCTGGTTCCTGGACGGTGACAGTGACGGCTTTGGGGACGACTCGGAGACCCTGGGGGCCTGCAGTGAGCCTGATGGCTACACGGATCAGGGAGGGGACTGTGACGATTCAAGGCCGCAGGTCAGGCCCGGGCAGGAGGAGGTCTGCGGGAATGGGCTGGACGATGACTGTGATGGCTCGGCTGGCTCTTGTTGGGACCCGCTCTCCGAGGCTGCCACAGTGCCTACTGATCCAGTTCAGGGGATTGCGTGGGGGGAGGGGCTTGGTGAACTTCTGGTGGTGGAGCACGCCGCCTATCGGCTTGTTGGGACGGACCTCACAATGAGGGTCGAGGCCTTCCCGGAGCACTTTGCGATGTTGGTCGAACTAGTGGCAGCGGATGAGGTTGTCGCCTTCGGGAAGCGTGAGGGGGAAGGGATGTGTCTCTTTGACGCTGATGGAGTGGGACTGCTGAATCCAACCGAATGGGCGTGCGACGCGAACATGAAGGAGGGGCCGGTCTATGTAGTGGGAGAGACCCTCTGCGGGCATCTTGACCATGTGGTCTGCCTCGACCCCGACTTGGGACCCGAGGGGATACCAGTGACCGGCCGCGCAGGCGTTGGGGGAGTGGGGCTCTTCGACGGACGCAACCCCCACCTCGGGGTAGCAGAAGGGAATGTGGTGTCAATCCACACCGAGTCGGAGATCCTCCACGGTGAGACGCCATCCCAAGAGGTTCCTCTCTCAGGAGCTCCGGATTCGCTCTGCCTGCTTGAGGACACGATCGCCTGGACTACAAGCAGCGGGACATTCCTGACCAGGGGAGACAGCGAGGTGCGGCTCAGCGAAACCGGAGGTGATCTGCAATGCAGCCCCTTCGGTGCGGGCCTCGTCCTTCAGATTCCGCCCACTGGGGACGCGCTCATTGTGCACAATGCGTCGGTATTGGCCGGGGTAGAGCTGGAGCCCATTGTCGTTGAACTCAAAGAAGCAGATGTGTTCCTTCGCAGCCGCGCCGCAATCTCCCACGACGACACCCAAGCCTAGCTCAACTGGGTCGCCGCCGACACCCTCTGGCGGATGGAGCTGGGCCCAGGACTCTGATCCCAGTCAGTCGTCCTGGTCCTCATCGTGGGTGCGCACGACCAGCACGACCCCAGCGACCACGATGGCCGAGGCGGCCAGGAGTCCGGCGACCAGGAAGATGTAGACGGTGCCCATGGGCTCCTCTATCCGGCGCGGGGTTAGGGGGCGGGCATGTTCGACGCCGCCGTCATCGGGTCCGGGCCCAACGGGCTGGCCGCCGCCATCACCCTGGCGCGGGCCGGCCGCAGCGTGGTGGTCCATGAGCGCTCGGACTCGGTGGGCGGGAGCGCGCGCAGCGCCGAGCTGACCCTGCCCGGCTACCTGCACGACGTGTGCTCGGCGGCCCACCCCATGGCCGCGGCGGGGGCCTTCTTCAACACGCTGCCGCTGCGTGAGCACGGCCTGGAGTGGATCCGCCCCGAGCACCCGGTGGGGCACGCCCTGGACCCAGGTGAGCGCGCGATCATCCAGCACCACGACCTGCACGCCACCGCCCAAGAGGTCTGCGATCCCGGCTACGTCCGCGCGTTGGAACCCTTCGTGGAGCGCTACGCCGAGCTGCTGCAGGACGGGACCGCGCCCCTGGGCATCCCGGATTCGCCGGTGCTGATGGCGCGCTTCGGGATGCGGGCGCTGCTGCCGAGCACGACCCTGGCGGGGCTGCTGTTCTCCTCGCGGCGGGCTCGAGCCCTCTTTGCAGGGCACGCGTGCCACAGTTGTCTGCCGTTGAGCCAACCCCCCTCGGCGGCCATCGGCCTCATGCTCCACCTGGCCGCGCACGCGGTGTCCTTTCCCATGCCCAGAGGGGGCGCGGGGGCCATCACAGCGGCCATGGCCAGCTACCTGGAGTCGCTGGGCGGGCGCATCGAGCTCAACAGCGAGATCACCCACATCGGGCAGGTGCAGGCGCGGCAGGTGTTCTTCAACACGAGCCCCCGAGCGCTCGCCAGCATCGCCCGGGACGCGCTCCCCAGCGGCTACCTGCGGGCGCTCAGCCGCTTCAAGCGGGGGCCCGGGGTGTTCAAGGTGGACTACGCGCTGAGCAGCCCCATCCCCTGGACGGACGCGCGGCTCTCTCGCTGCGGGACGGTGCACCTTGGGGGCGATCTGGAGGCCCTGAGCGCGAGCGAGGCGGCCGTGTGGCGGGGAGAGCACCCCGAGCGGCCCTTTGTGCTCCTGACGCAGCCTACGCAGTTCGATCCGGGGAGGGCGCCAGAGGGGGGGCACATCGCCTGGGCCTATGTGCACACCCCAAACGGGAGCACCCGGGACCAAAGCGAGGTCATCACGGCCGCCATCGAGGCCCACGCGCCCGGCTTCCGGGACTGCGTCCGGGCGCAGCACTGCATGAACAACGCGGACTTCGAGGCCTACAACCCCAACTACGTGGGCGGGGACATCAACGGCGGGGCCAACACCCTGGACCAGCTCTTCACCCGGCCGGTGGCCCGTTTCGCGCCCTGGACCACGCCCAACCCCGACGTGTTCCTGTGCTCCGCCAGCACGCCGCCCGGCGGCGGGGTTCACGGCCTCGGGGGGCACCACGCCGCCTTGGCTGCCCTGGCACAGCCCAGGCGCCTGACGGAGGGCTGAGCGACGCGATAGGGCAGGGGCATGCTGTTCACCCTGCTCGCCTGCGCGACCCGCCCGGGTCTGATCATCCCGGTCCCCCCCACGCCCCAGGAGCGCCTCGCCAGCGCCGATGAGACCTTCTCGTCCCGGGACTACTCGGGCGCGTTGGTGCAGTACGAGGCCCTCGTGGCGGACGAAGACCTCCCCGACCAGGTCAAGGTGGAGGCGCTGGCCCAGACGGCTCGCTGCCACTCCCTGACCGCCGGGGGCCTGGAGGCCGGTCAGCCCTACCTGGATCAGGCCTTGGCCCTGGCCAGCGAGAGCGAGCCTCTGGGCTGGACGCGCACCCAGGGAGTGCTGGGCATCTACCAGCGGGAGGCGGGGGAGCCGGAGCAGGCCCTGCAGACCTTCTCGGAGGCCTACGTCTACGCGCTGGAGCGGGAGCTGCCCCTGCGGGCCATCGACATGGCGCACCACGCGGCCATCGTGGCGCCCGGAGAGCAGCAGATCGACTGGGCCGAGAAGGGCATCGCGGCGGCGGAGGCGGCGGGCTCGGTGGCCTGGCTCGCGGTGCTCTACAACAACCTGGGCGCCGCGCACGAAGAGGCCGGGGATCCCGACCAGGCGCTGACGGCCTACCGGATCGCCCGGGACCACCGCGCGGAGCTGGAGGACCCCCTGGGACTGCTGATCGCGGACTGGGCTGTGGCCCACGCGGAGCGCCTCGTGGGGGAGCCGGCAGCGCGCACTCACCTGGAGGCCGTGCTGGAGCGCGCTCAGGACCGCTACCTGGCCGAGCCTACGCCCCAGAACGCCGAGTGGGTGGGCTACCCCCTGGAGGACCTGGCCGAGCTGACCGCCGCCGAGGGCGACACCGAGCAGGCCCTGGTGCTGCTGCGCGAGGCCCGGGCGCGCTACGTCGAGGCGGGGCTGGGGGAGCACTGGCCGGAGAAGCTGGAGGCGGTGGACATGCGCCTGCAGGAGTGGGAGTCGCTGCCTCCCCGTTGACAGGCCGGCCGCATCAAGTAGCGTGTGCGCTCCAGACGGAGAGCCCCATGCTGCTGTTGATGTTCGCTTGCACCGGCGCCCAGGTTGACCTCGACGATACCCAGAGTGGTGCGGATGACACGGCGGATACGCAGTCCGAGGCGGTGTGGCCCCAGGGCCTGGCCGAGCTGACGGAGCCGAGCGATGGGGCCTGCCCGGATCTCTCGGCCAGCGGCACCACGACCTTCTCCTCCTCGGGACAGGAGCGCACGGTGACGGCCCTCATCCCGGCGGGGGTGAGCGCGGAGTCGCAGGTGGTGTTCTTCTTCCACGGGCTGATGGGGGAGAGCGAGACGCCCGAGCCCACCGAGTACATGGCCTCGGCGCTGGACCTGCAGTCGGTCGCGGACGCCTACGACGCGATCATCCTGCTGCCGGAGTCGATGACGCGCACCGAGTTCAACACGACCTTCTTCCTGTGGGACGTGGAGGGCACCTCGGACGCGGATCTGGTGCTGTTCGACGACCTGCGGAGCTGCGTGCACCAGGCCCACGCGCCGGACATGACGCGGCTGAGCGCGGTGGGGTTCTCCGGTGGGGCGCTGTTCACGACCATTGTGGCCAGTCAGCGCGGGGACAGCCTGTCCACGTTCGTGGAGATGTCAGGGGGCGCGAACTTTGACGTGGCGCTGCTGAGCGATGCGACCGTGGCGGCCTACGAGACCCCGGCCTGGCAGATGCCGGCGCTGCTGTGGGCGGGCGGGGAGAACGACGCCTGGCCCAGCCCGAGCTTTGCGCTGGTGGACTTTGACGCGGGGACCGACGTGCTGGAGCAGGAGCTGGCCGCCGACGGACACCTGACGGTCCGCTGTGATCACGATCAGGGGCACACCATCACCCAGCCCGAGTGGGCGTCGGTCATCGACTGGATCAACGGGCACCAGTTCGGCGAGTCCTCCCCCTTCGACGGGGACTTGTCGGCGCTGCCCAGCACCTGCGGGCGGGTCGAGTGACTCCTGGCGGGCTGTCACTGCCCTCGCACTCTCAGGGGTGGCGGCTCGGGTGACGATATGATCGGGGCTGACCCAACCCTGACACGCTCCGTCCATGCTCCCGTCCCTGCTCATCGCAGCCTCCCCGACCTGCCCCCAGGAGACCACTCCTGAGGCGCTGGAGCTGCGCCTGGAGGACGCCCAGCAGGCCTTCTCGGACCTGGACTCTGCCGCATTCGAGGCGGGCGTCCGGGATGTTCAGGCGATGCTGCCCTGCATAGGGGCCCCGCTGGCCCCTGGGGTGGCGGCCGAGGTCCACCAGATCATGGGGCTCTACCACTACGCCCAGGGGGATGAGGCTGCGGCCCAGGCGGACTTCGCGGCGGCCCGATCCGCGGGGCAGCCCACTCTGCCCCAAGGCCTTGTCCCGGCGGGCCACGATCTCCACGAGCTCTATCAGGCACAGCCCGTACAGGGGGCCTCCGAGCCGCTGCCGCCCGCGGACGGGACCCTGCTCCTGGACGGCCGGATCCAGCGGGAGCGCTCCTTGGATCGCCCCACTGTCGCGCAGCTCCAGCTCGCTTCTGGCGAGGTCTACCGCACGGACTACCTGCTGCCCTCCCAGGCGCTCCCGGCCTACCCGGCCCCGGTCGCGGTGGCCACGGGGGAGACCGGCTTGAACCCGCCGCCTGCGCTCAGCCCTTCGCCTGTGTTCCGCCGTCCGGCGCTGTGGCTGGGGAGCGCGGGGGTGACCGCGGCGCTGGCCGGGGTGAGCTGGACGGTCGCCGCCCGGAACCGCCAGATCTGGGAGGCGGATCAGCCCTCCTGGGGCGAGAGCGAGCTGCGGGCGCAGGAGCAGCTCACCAACCGCTGGGCCTTCGGCGCCGCTGGTTTGAGCGTGGCGACGGTGGGGCTGGTGGGGACCTCACTGGTGGTGGCCGAGTGGTAGTCCTGCTGCTGGCCTGCGTGTTCATCACCCCCGGTGACGCTGCCTCGCGGCGGGACCTGGACGGGGACGGCTACGCGTCGGTCCAGTGGGGGGGGACGGACTGTGATGACTCCGACGCCGCGGTGCACCCCGGAGCCATCGAGGTCTGCAACGGCATCGACGACGACTGCAGCGGCGGCGAGGACGACCTGATTGAGGGCCCCGCGTTCTACCTGGACAGCGACGGCGACGGCTACGGCAACCCGGAGACCGGCAAGATCATGTGCGCGGAGGAGGCCATCGGCCGCGTGAGCGAGTCCGGGGACTGCGATGACACCGATGGCGCCGTGAACCCCGGTGCCCTGGAGATATGCAACGGCGTCGACGACGACTGCGACGGCGGCATCGACGACGACGACCCCGAGTTCACCGACACCACCTTCTACCGGGACATGGACGGCGACGGCTTCGGCGTGGACACCGAGACGGTGGTCGAGGGGAGCTGTGTGGTGCCCGACGGCTACGTGGTCACCGCCGGGGACTGCGACGACAGCGACCCTCTGACCAACCCCGATGGCGTCGAGGTCTGCGGGGGCGGGGACGAGGACTGTGATGGCCTGGAGGACGAGGCCGACGGCAGCCTGGACGCCGAGAGCCTGGTGGACTTCTACCTGGACAGCGACGGCGACCGCTACGCCGGGGGAGAGCCCATCCTGGCCTGCGAGGCCCCGGTGGGCGCCCTGGACACCGAGTACGACTGCGACGAGACCGACGTCTACGTGCACCCGGGCATGCTTGAGGCCTGCGACACGTCCTGGGACGACAACTGCGATGGCGTGACCAACAGCTGCACCACCAGCCGCGCCGACGCGCCGTACAGCTTCAAGCCCCTGGCGGAGAGCCAGGGGGCTGGACAGAGCCTCGCGGTCGGTGACTTTGATGGGGACGGCTCCCTGGAGCTCGCCGTCGGGGCCCCGGCTGCGGGCCTGCTCTACGAGGTGGCCGCGCCCATCACCAGCGCGGGCAGCCTGAGCGAGGCGCGCATCGCGGGCCCGAGCAGCTTTGGCGCCTGTCTGGTCTCCGCGGATGCGGATCAGGACGGGGACCACGAGCTGGCGGTGTGCGCCCCCGATGAGGGCGCGATCTACCGGATGGGCGGCGGCCAGAGCCTGGCAGGTGGGGGCATCCAGGCCTCCTACACCGGGGCGACCAGCGGCTTTGGCAGCGCGGCCGCCTGGATCGACGCCGGCAAGGCCCAGCTCTGGCTGATGGGCTCGGACACCAGCGCGGGGGCGGGAGAGGGCAGCGTGTTCCTGTTCGGGGTCAGCGGCGGGGACAAGACCGCCGCGGACGCCAAGGGCAGCCTGGAGATCGCGGCAGGGAGCTGGGCGGACGAGGTCGGCGCCGCAATCCTGGGCGTGGACTCCGACGGGGACGGCGTCGACGAGCTCGCGATGACCGCGACCGACGGCAGCACCCACGCGCTGCTGCTCACGGACCCCTGGACCGGGACCATCCAGGACACGGACGCGTACCTTATCTCCGGCTTTGACGGCGAGATCGGGGCGCTCGCGGCCGGGGACTGGGACGGCGACGGGCGGGAGGATCTGGCGGTCGGCATCCCGGACGACGGCGGGGCCAGCAAGGGGCTGGTCCTGGTGTTCACCAGCCGCCTGGACACGGTGATGGCCCCCGCCGACGCGGAGGTGCAGATCTCGGGGCGGGCCAAGTCCGGCACCGGTGCGGCCCTGCTCTTCCTCCAGGACCGCGACGGTGACGGCGCCGAGGAGCTGATGCTGGGCGCGCCGGATACCTCCGAGGTCCTGCTCTTCCACGGCGGCCTGCCGGCGGGCAGCTACGACCAGGGCGACGCAGCCTTCCAGTTCACGGGCAGCGATGATGCAACGGGGAGCGCATTCGCCGAGGGCCAGCTTGGCTGGGACGACGCGCTGGACCCCATGCACCTGGCCGATCTGGCGCTGGGGGCCCCGGGAGCCCGCAGCGACGCCGGGCTGGTCGCGATCATCGAGGGCCAGACCCTGCGCTGAGGGCCGCTGGACCCCTGGGCACTGGGCCTATTGGGCCCTACAGACCCGCATCATGGCGTTGCAGTTCACCGAGGCCTCCTGGCCAGGGCTCAAGCTCAGCTCCAGCACCTGGGTCGCCTGCTCCTGCCCAAAGTAGGCGAACAGCGCGTAGTCGCCGGCAGGCAGCTCTCCCCGGACGGCGTGCTTGCGGCCATTGGCGCCCACCAGGTACGCCGCTGGTGCGCCGCTCACGCTGAGCCGGGCGGTCTTGGGCTTGGGGGCGGGCTCCGGCGTGGGGGCGGGCTCCTGGGGCTTGGTGACGACGACAGGCTGTGCCTTTGGGGTCTGGGCCTCTGGGGGCTGTGTCTTTGGGGTCTGGGGCGGGGGAGCGGGTTCACTGGAGGGCGCAGAGGGAGCGGGCTCGGGGGTGTCCGTCACGCTGCGGGTCACCTCACTGGGGGGAGGGTCTTCGAGGATCTCTGGACTCTCTGGTGCCGGCGAGGTGGGGGCGGGTGTTTCGGAGGCTGCGATGACCACCTCCTCCTGAGACTGCTCGGGCTCGGAGACCACGGCTGGGTCCCGGATCCACCAGAACCCCAAGCCGCCCAGCGCGAGGATCGCGAGCACCCCACCGACCACGGCCCACTTGCGGTCGCTGGGGCTTCCGGGCGGGGGCAGGCTGGGCTGGTGCGCAGGGGGCTCGGGCAGCTCTGGGCCCTCGCCGGGGGGGAAGTCGTCCTCCTGGGCGATGAGGGTCCTGCGCGGACCGCCCATCTCGACGGGCCACTGGGAGGCCTCGGCCAAGGCCACCAGATCGCTCTGGTCGCTGAGGCTGTTGGGGACCCCGGCCTCTGGGTCCAGGTCGAAGGCGGCCTTCTGGTTGCCGTTGCGGCCGGCGAGCTTGTAGACCCGCTGTCGGGACTCCAGGGGCCAGATTGCCGGGGGGAGGCTGCGGTCTCCGCACCAGGCCTCGAGCATGGCGCGCGCGTCGGGCGGACGGTCCGCGGGATCGAAGCTGAGCGCCGCGTGTACCGGCTCGGTCATCTCCGGGGGGAGGTGGGGGAGCAGGGCGTCCAGGCGCAGGTGATTCTGCTCTTCGATCCGGCGGAACTGCGCGATGATGTCCGGCGCCTTGAAGGGGGGCTTGCCGGCCAGGAGCTGGTAGATCATCGCACCCAGGGCGAACACGTCTGCGCGCTTGTCGACGGCCTTGGAGTCCCGGAACTGCTCGGGGGCCATGAAGGCGGGGGTGCCCATCACCACGCCCGTGTGCGAGCGGGCCATGCCGCCACTGTCCAGGACCTTGGCCAGCCCGAAGTCCGTCACGCGGGCCACGACGCGGTCGCCCTGGACCTCCAGCAGGATGTTGCCGGGCTTGAGATCCCGGTGGATGCGGTCCTGGCCGTGGGCGGCGCCGACCCCGCTGAGCAGATCCCGGGCCAGGCTGTCGACCTGCAGGAGCGTGGGGGTCTCGGTCTCCAGCCACAGGTCCAGGCCGGGGCCATCCACCAGGTCCATCACCAGCGCGGGCACACCGCCGATGCGGAGGACGTCGGTGACGGGGACCACGTTGGGGTGACGCATCCCGGCCTGGATGCGGCCTTCCTGCAGCACCCGCGAGATCAGGTGCGGCGAGGTCAGGTTCATGACCTTGATGGCGTGGAAGGAGCCCAGCTCGACGTGCTGCGCGGCGTAGACGGTCGCCATGGCCCCCCGGCCTATCGCCCGGATGACCTTGTAGCGGCCCAGCTTTGCGCCTGCGCTCAGCAATCAAGCTCCTTGGGCGGGGAGTGTAGCGGGGTGAGCGACCCGCGTCCCTGGCACGAGTCTCCCATCCCACATCTCGGCACAGCGAGCCCCAACCCAAGGCCCTTGTTCAGCCCCCTGTTCTCAGAACTCGGCGCTGTTGGGCGTGCGCGGGTAGGGGATGACGTCGCGGATGTTGTCGACGCCGGTCGCGTAGAGCACGGCGCGCTCGAAGCCCAGGCCAAAGCCGGCGTGGGGCACGGTGCCGTAGCGGCGCAGGTCGCGGTACCACCAGTAGTCTTCGACCTCGAGATCCATCTCGCCGATGCGGCGGTCCAGGACGTCCAGGCGCTCTTCGCGCTGGCTGCCGCCGATGAGCTCGCCGATGCCGGGGGCCAGCACGTCCATCGCGGCGACGGTGCGCTCGTCGTCGTTCAGGCGCATGTAGAAGGCCTTGATGTCCTTGGGGTAGTCCAGCACGGCCACGGGGCCGCCGACCACCTTCTCGGTCAAGAAGCGCTCGTGCTCGGACTGCAGGTCGATGCCCCAGGAGACGGGGAACTCGAACTTCTGGCCGGCAGCGATGGCCTTCTCCAGCTCGGAGATGGCGTCCGTGTAGGTCATGGTCGCGAAGTCGTTGTCGACCACGTTCTGCAGGCGGGAGATCACGGTCTTGTCGACGCGCTTCTGGAAGAACTCCAGGTCGTCTGCGCGCTCTTCGAGCACGGCCTTGAAGATGAAGCGCAGGTAGCGCTCGGCCAGGGCGGCGTCATCGCGCAGATCGGCGAAGGCGATCTCGGGCTCGATCATCCAGAACTCCGCCAGGTGCCGGCGGGTGTTGGAGTTCTCGGCGCGGAAGGTGGGGCCGAAGGTGTAGACCTTGGACATCGCGCAGGCGTAGGGCTCGACGGCGAGCTGGCCGCTCACGGTCAGGTGCGCCTTGCGTCCAAAGAAGTCCTGGCTGTAGTCCACGCCGCCCTGGCCATCGCGGGGCAGGTTCATCAGGTCCAGGGTGGAGACCTGGAACATCTCGCCGGCGCCCTCGGCGTCGGAGGCCGTGATGATGGGGGTGTGGATCCAGTAGAAGCCCTCGCCCGAGAAGAAGCGGTGGGTGGCCTGGGCCAGGGTGTTCCGCACGCGGGTGACCGCGCCGATCAGGTTGGTGCGGGGGCGCAGGTGGGCGAACTTGCGCAGGTGCTCCATGCTGTGGCGCTTGGGGCTCATGGGGTAGGTCTCGGGGTCGTCGACCCAGCCGATGACCTCGATCGAGGTGGCCGCGAGCTCGGCGCTCTGGCCCTTGCCCTTGGACTCGACCAGGGTGCCGATGACCACCACCGAGCAGCCGGTGCTCAGGCGCTTGACGTCGGACTCGTAGTTGTCCAGGTGGTCCTTCGCGACGACCTGGATGGGGGCAAAGCAGCTCCCATCGTGGACGTTGACGAAGCTCAGCCCCGCCTTGGAGTGCCGCGCGGTGCGCACCCAACCCCGGATCTCCACCTGGGTCCCGAGGGGGCGCTCACCGGCCAACAGGGTCGAGATGCTTTCCGTGCCCATCGCTGTCTCCTGAACTGTGGGGCCGCCTATTTCGTTCTGGCGCTGGCGTCAGCGCGAGTCGTCAACGATGCGCACGACCACGAGCGTGTCCAGCGCGCCTTGGTGGATCAGCACGGGCTCCAGGGTGGCGTGGGCCTGGAGCTCGGCCAGGCTGCGGCTGACGAAGGGCTGGTCCAGGGTGCTGAGCACCAGGTAGTCGGCGCGCTCGGGGCCCTCCAGCCAGGCGCGGGCGGCCCAGGGGCTGGGGATCCGGTGGCGCTCCCAGCCGGCCCGCAGGACCAGGGGAGCGGTGGAGAGCGCGACGCCGGCGCTTCCGGGCTCCAGGTCCGCGAGCACCGCCTCGGAGAAGATGCTGTCGTCTGGAGCCGCCACGTCCACGGCCCTGGGGAGTGAGAGCAGCAGCAGGATGGAGGCCGCCGCCAAGGCGACCCACTCCCGGGACAGGTGGGCGATCCGTGAGAGCCCCGAGGCCGCGAGCGCCGCCAGCACCCAGCCAAAGGGCAGCAGGTTCTTGGCGGGCAGCAGCAGGTCCTGGGCCTGGGGGAGCAGGGCGGTCACCGCGAGGGCCGGGAGACCCAGAGCCAGCAGGGCCACAGTCGCACCTCGCTGGCGGATCCCCAGTGCAGCCAGGGCGAGGACCATCACGGTGGTGGTGCGTTGTATCGAGAGGCTCAGGACGCCCAGATCCAGCCCCACCGACCCGCCCCCCGGACCGGCTTGGGAGCCCGAGAGCAGCACCCGGAAGGGGGTCCCCCGTGCGCCCGCGGCCAGATCGAGCTCCAGCCAGGTCATGGGGAGGGACTGGAGCCAGGGGTAGACCTGCGATTGCCAGCCCTGGGAGCTGATCGTGGGGCGTCCGGCGGCCAGGGACAGGGCGATCCAGTAGGGCAGCAGGCTCAGGGCCAGAGCGGGGGCGACCCGCAGCAGAGTGCGGCGCTCATACCACCCCAGCCAGGCCATCAGCGCCGCCACGGGCAGGAGCATCTCGGTGCGCGCGAGGACACTGAGTCCCGCCATGAGCCCCACCAGCACGGGCAGCTTGCGCGCCAGGGCCAGCTCCCAGGCCCAGAGCAGGCCCAGCAGGGCCATCGGGCGGGCGTCGCCCATCATCAGGTGCAGGCGCAGATCGGGGACGGAGAGCAGCAGCAGAGGCGCGGTCCACGCCGCCAGAGGGCCGCCCAGGCGCTGGGCCAGGCGGGAGAGCGGGATCAGCGCGAGCGCACCGCAGAGCAGGCTCAGCCAGGTCGCGGCGACGCCGGGATCCAGACCCAGGTTGACCAGCACGCCGCCCAGCAGACCGAACGCGGGGGGCCAGAACCACAGCTCCAGGCCGGCGCAGTCCATCCCCGGGGACAGGGCGCAGGCGCCGGCGCTCACGGCCTCGACGCCGTCCGGAGACAAGAAGGGCGGCGTGATGGAGACCAGCAGAGGCATCGCCACGGCCGGGATCCAGAGCTGGTAGTCCTGCAGGCGCGCGCTCAGGCCGGCCACGGGGACTCCTTGAGGGAGAGCCCCAGCCAGAGGCCACCGGCGGTCCCGAGCAGGCCCGTCAGGCCGATCCACAGCCAGGGGGGAGGCTCCGAGGGAGGTGGGGGCTGGGCCGCATCGAGGTCAGGCAGCTCACCCAGGAACCTCAGCGCTGCGGGCTCACCCTCTCGGAGGATCGCGAGCAGGCGAGGACTGGCTGGCGCGAACGCGACCTGGTCCTGGAAGGCGAGCTGATCGCCCAGGCTCAGGCGCACCTGGGTGTTCTTGCTGGGCCAGCGATTCAGGCTGCCGCTGTAGACGCCATCGCCGGCCTGCGCGTCCACCCCCTGTCCGTCGTCTGCGAGGGGGACGGGCTGCCCGCCGATGCTCAGGGTGGGGGGGGAGGGGGCCAGGATGGCGATCGCCAGCACATCGCCGGCTGGGCCGAGCGGCAGGGACTCTGGGCTGTCTTGTGCCTGCGACCCCTCGATGGGCCTCTGCGCGGCGGCGGTTGGTGCCTGCGCGGCGGCCGGGCGACCTTGACCCAGGAGCAGCGCAGGGCCGATGATCCCCAGCCCCAGCAGGGCCCGCCACGGGAGGCTGGAGCGAGGATGGATGGGCGCCATGGGCCGCAGACTCTACCACTGGACGCTCGCGGCGCTGGCGCTGCTGTGCGCGGTGCTGCCCGCCCAGGCCCACGCACAGCGGCTGCTCTTCCAGCTCAGCCTGCCCAGCGATCAGCCCGGCCTGCAGGCCGAAGTCCAGGTCCAGGAGGGGGACGTCTACAAGCGCATCCCGCTGCGCGATGACGGCGCTCAGGAGGGCGATGTGGCCGGCGACGGCATCGCGGTGGGGTGGTATGAGGGCCCCTACCTGCGGCACCGCGGCATCCGGCTCTTTGTGGAGGGCGAGGAGCGCTACTACGCCCTGGAGAAGACGGAGATCGACGACACCCTGCGCATCGGCTGGACGCTCTCGGGCAGCGGAAGGGGCGTGCTCCGGCGCAGCGCGGCGGTGCGGACGGGGGCGCTGCCGACCTCCGAGACCGGGCGCCCGCTGATCGCGGCCTACGGCTGGGGCGCGCTGGCGCTGATCTACGTGCTGGGGGTGGTGCTCGTGGCGCGCCGCCGGGCGTCCCAGGCCCGCCCGTGAAGGCCCCCGCCCGCTACGCGCTCTCGCTGCTGCTCTACAGCCTGCTGTCGGTGGCCTGGAGCTGGCCGCTGGCGCAAGACCCGACGGGTGTGGTGGTCAGCGGCTTCGACACCTGGGGCAGCATCTGGCTCGCGGGCATCTCGGACGCCCTGCCGCTGCGTGGGGTGACCGAGCTCGGGGGCTGGCCGCTGGGGCAGGATCTGGGGCGCGCGGACTCGATGGTGTTCCTGCTGCTGCTGCGCCTGTGGCCGGGGCAGCCGGACCCGGTGGGGGCCGTCTCCGCGGTGGTCCTGCTGGGGCCGCCGATCACCGCGCTGGCCGGTCAGCACTGCGCCGAGGGGGTGGGTGCGCGCTTCCCCTGGTCGCTGGTGGCGGGCCTGTCGATGGGCTTTCTGGGCATCGCCTCCGCGACCTTCGTGGACGGCCAGACCTACGCGCTGCTCAACCCCTGGCTGCCGCTGCTGGCGCTCTACGGCTGGAAGGCCACGGGGCCCCAGGGCACCTGGCAGCAGGGCGCGCTGGCCGGTCTGTTCTGGTTCCTGTGCCTGCTGACCACGGCCTACGTGGGCATCGCCGCCACGCTGATGGTCGCGCTGGGGCTGCTGCGGCGGGGGCCGGTCTGGGCCAAGGTGTCCTCGGCTGCGGTCGCGCTGCCCCTGGGGGTGGCGTACATCCTGGCCTTCTCAGGCGGTGGGGACGACGGTGGGATGCGCAACCAAGCCTCCCCCTTCGCTGGAATCTCGCCGACGCGGGTGCTGGAGGAGGGCTCGACGCAGCTCTCCACCCTGGCCGGCTGGGTCCCCCAGATCGAGGCCCAACCCCACGGCGTGGTCGCCCCCCTGGGCATGGTGCTGCTGGCCCTGCTCGCGGTGGCTCCCCTGGTGTTGAGGCCGCGCGGAGACTGGCTGCAGTGGGCGGTTCTGGGCCTGCTGGGCGTCGCGCTGTCCCTGGGACCGACCCTGCGCATGGACCCCAGCCTGAACTCCGGCATGCCCTGGCTGATGGCGCCCCTGGCCCGCACCGAGGTCGTGCAGCTCTACCGCTTCCCGGCGCGGATGCTCTGGCTGTCTTCGGTGGGGATCGGAGTGGTGGCGTCGCTGGTCCTCACGCGGCTGTCCACCCACGTGCACCCTGGGTGGCTCGCGCCTCTGTGCATCGCCCCCTTCGGCGAGGCCATCCTGCTGACGGGCAACGCCTGGCGCACGGCCCCCGTCCCGGCGCGCCCCCCCAGCGCCTACGAGCACGCACCCCCGGGCCCGGTGCTGGACCTCTTCCCGGCCGTCGCGGGGCCCCCGGTGGACTACGAGCTGACCCTGGTCGACCTGACCTGCGCCTGGGCCGGGCACCACGGGCGCCCCCTGACCACGCTCTGCCTGGAGACCACGCCCGACGTGGACCCGCGGGCCCGCCTGAGCGCCAGCATCCACGACCGCGCCCTGCGGGGGGAGGACCCGGAGCAGCTCCGGAAGATGCTCTCGGAGCTGGGGATCGCCGCGGTGATCTGGCGACCGGACGCCTACCCGCCCAATGAGCGGGCCGCGCTTGAGGCCAGCTTGTCCGGGGCCTTTGGTGAGACCGCCTACGAGTCCTGGGATGCGGGCGAGCACCTGCTGGTCTATGCCATCCCCTCCGCTGACGCCGACCCCCGCGAGGCCTGGACCCGATGGATGCCCTGAACCCCCGCCGCATCGGCCCTCTGCTGCTGCTGGGTGGGGCGCTGCTCTCGCTCTATTGGCTGGCCAGCAAGCGCGTCCCCCACGTGGAGCCTGCGCCTCTGCAGGAGGACCTGAGCGAGGCGCTGCCCAACCCCCGCGAGGGGGAGCTGCTGTTCATGCTGTCGATGGAGACCGGCCTGGACAACAAGCAGGTCGAAGAGGCGCTGACGCCGGACGTGGGCCCCCAGAGCGACCGGGTGGACCGAGCGCTCGCGGCGCGGCTGGGCGACGGGGATCCCGGCATCTCCCTGAGCGCGGTGGAGCTGTGCATTCGCCAGGGGCACCGGGGCGCGGCCATCGCCCGACCGGTGCTGGATGCGGGGGGACCGGGGGCCGCCGAGGCGCTGATCGTGCTGTCGTGGACCCTGCCTTCGGAGCAGGCGAGGGCCCTGATGGAGGCGCAACTCGAGGGGCCGCTGGGCGCACTGGCCGCGCTGGAGCTCTCCCGACTGGACCCCAGCCCCCAGACCCAGGCGCAGCTTCGAGCCCTCCGGGACCAGGCCCCCGAGCAGGACCGCCTGTTGCTGGACTACGCCGCGCGCCTGGCCGCAGACCCCTACGCGGACCTGCCCGCAGGCGGCCTCTGAGTCGCGTTGACACTCCCTGACCGGCCCGGGACAATGGGGCCTGGAGGCGTCCCTTGACCCCCGCGCTTGCCCTGCTGATCGCTTGCTCAAAGGACACCCCGTCCGACAGCGACAGCGCCCCCGTGGTGCAGTGGCCCGCCTGCGCCGCGCCCACCCTGACCCCCACCCAGTCCCTGGAGCCGGTGCGCGAGCCCGCCTCCCTCTCTCCCCACGGCAGCGTCGGCGCCGCGCTGGAGGACCTGGACGGCGACGGGGACCTGGACCTGGCCCTGGTCACCATGGAGGGCGAGGGCCTGCTCTACGTCAACGACGGCAGCGGCGCCTTCACCGTGGCCCCCGTGACCCTGCCCCCGGCCACCGGGCTGGCCACCGGAGACATGGACGGGGACGGCGTGGTCGACCTGCTGCTGACCATCCCCAATGCGCCCGACATGATCGCGTTCACCGACGGTCGCACGCCCATCGAGTTCGGGGACAGCGAGGCCGAGGAGTTCTCCATCGCCGTGGCCGACATGGACGGGGACGGGGACCTGGACGTGTTCACCAGCGCCTACAACACGGCGCTTCAGCCTTCCGATCTGGAGGGGGGACAGGGCACCGGCTCGCGGCTCTACGAGAACCAGGGCGACGGCAGCATGGTGGACGTCAGCGCGCGCATCCCCGCCGACGTGCTCGACGACGTCGCCTTCATGGCCCAGTGGGTGGACGCGGACGGGGACGGCGACCTCGACCTCTACACCGCCAACGACTACGGCCCCTACACCGGCCGCAACCGCCTGCTGCTCAACGACGGCAGCGGGCAGTTCAGCGACGCCACCGACTGCGCCTGCGACCGCGCCATGTATGCCATGGGCGTGGCGGTCGGGGACCCTACCGGAGACGGCCTGCCGGAGCTCTACGTCTCCAACCTGGGCGGGCCCGTGCTCTTCTCCGCGACCGGCACCGGCGCCTTCGTCGACATCACCGCGGCTACGGGCGCCTCCGTCCCCAACAGCGCGGACCGCCTGGCCGGCTGGGGCACCCAGTTCGTGGACCTGAGCGGCGACGGGCGCGATGACGTCGCGATGGTCTTTGGCACCCTCACCCCCGGCAGCGACGGCAGCGACGCCGAAGATCTGGACCCCAGCTTCCAGGACGGCGCCGCCCAGCGGGATCTCTTCATGCTCGCCACCGACCAGGGCTTCGTCGAGGCCCCCGAGGCCGGCTTCACCGACGACCGCGTGGGCCGGGACCTGCTGGTCGGGGATCTGGACGGCGACGGCGACCCCGACCTGGTCAGCGCGGGCATCTGGTACGTGCAGACCTGGCACACCCAGTCCGAGTGCCAGCACGTGCTGGTCGACCTCCCCCCCAGCGCCGTGGGGGCTCGGGTCCAGGCGGTCCAGGGGGAGAGGATCAGCACCCGCTGGATGCTGCCGGCCTCAACCTGGAGCACCTCGGCCTCCCAGGTCTTCCTTGGACTGGGACCCGCCAGCGAGGACACCGTCAGCGTGACCGTCACCTGGCCCGACGGCAGCACCTGGACCCAGGACAACGTGGCCGGCGGCAGCCGACTGGAGCCCACATGGTGAGCCTTCTGCTCTTGGCCTTGGCCTGCAAGGACGACCCCCCTGTAGACAGCGTGGTGGTGTCGACCCCGGAGTGTCCGGCCGGTCGCCTGGACGAGGCCCGGAGCTGGACCGCCACGGATCTCGACGGCGACAGCGGCGTGGCCGCCCCCAACCCCCTGGACCACCCCAACTACTCGGGGCCGGGCATGGCCGTGCTCGACATCGACCAGGACGGCTGGCTGGACATCGCGCCGGCCAACCCGGACCGCGACATCCGCGTGCTCATGGGCGGAGAAGGGGGCTTCACGGTCGGGGAGCTGGTCATCCCCCAGGCGGTGTCCATCGCGGCCGCGGACCTGGACGGAGACGGCGCCGACGAGCTCTTTGTGGGCCGCTGGGACGGCGCCTCGGATCTGGTCGGCCGGCCTGACGGCGCCGGGGGCTACACCTGGACCGAGCTGCCCGGCACTCAAGAGGAGCAGAGCCACGGGTTCACCTTCGCGGACTTCGACGGGGACGGGGATCTGGACCTCTTCCTGTCCCGCTCCCGGAGCTGGCCCGAAGAGCAGCGCATCCTGAGCGGCAACGAGCCGGGCATCCTCTCGCTCTACTTCGAGAACCAGAACGGCGAGCTGGTGGCCGACGCCGAGGCCGTCTCGGAGGAAGACGCCATCGGCCTCACCTTCCTGGCCCAGGTGCTCGACGCCGAGGGGGACGGGGACCTGGATCTCTACCTGGGCCGCGACTTCGGGGCCTACGTGACCCCCAACCTGCTGCTGCTCAACGACGGCAGCGGGCGCTTCTCCCGGGACCCCGGCGGCACCGCCGACCTCTCGGTCTACGGCATGGGCATCGGGGTCGGGGACATCGACGGCAACGCGCAGCCCGACCTCTACGTCACCAACATCGGCAGCCCCATCCTGCTCACCAACTTCGGCGGCAGCTTCGTGGACGCGACCGCCGCCCTCAAGGCCGAGGTCCCCCCCAGCGAGGACCGCCAGACGAGCTGGGGCACCGCCCTGATCGACCTGGATCTGGACGGCTGGCCGGAGGCGCCGGTGCGCTTCGGCACCCTGATCTTCTGGTTCGAGACCTACGTCGAGGACAGCAACGGCGTGCGCTGGGACGAGAGCCAGGCGCAGCCGGACGCCCTGATGTGGAACCAGGACGGCGTGATGGTGCCCATGGAGGGCTTCGACGACGAAGCGGCGGGCCGCGGGCTGGTCACGGGCGACTGGAACCGCGACGGCCTGCCGGACCTGATGACCGCGTCCTGGGTGGGCACCGAGCAGATCCGCCTGCGGGCGTGGCTGTCCATGGATGGCTGCGGGGAGCGGGCCACGCTGCAGGTGCCGCCGGGGACCCGGGTGCGCTCCGCTCGGGGCACCCAGTGGGCGGCGCCGGTCAACTCCTTCTCGTCCAGCGCGCAGGAGGTTTACCTCGCTTTGGACGCGGGGGATCAGGTGGAGGTGCAGCTCCCGGGCCAGGCGGTGCAGACGCTGACTCTAAAGGCGGGCGAGATCCGCTCCCTCTGGTAGGAGATCGGGGGGACGCCGCGGATGGCAGGGGTGGGAATGCTGGTGTAGAGAAGGCCCCCACCTGGAGAATCCGTGAGTCAGGAACCCAGCTTCGGCGAGAAGCTCCGCTACAAGGTCGACACTTTCCTGGGCAAGGGCTCCAAGGCGCTGTTCGTCGCGCTCTCGGTGGCCTTCCTGGTCTCCTTCCTGGCCATCGGCGGGCTGCGCTTCGTGGCCTGGCTGATGGACCTGGTGTTCAACGGCGAGGACCGCTTCCGCTTCTTCCAGGGGCTGTGGTTCACCTGGCTGCAGCTCACCGACCCCGGCAACATGGCCCAGGACAACGACACCTTCGGGGCCTACAAGCTGGTCGCCATGGCCGCGGGCATGACCGGAGTGGTCATCTTCTCCGCGCTGATCGCCTTCCTGACCACCGCGCTGGACCAGGCCATCGACAACCTCAAGAAGGGCCACAGCCGCGTGCTGGAGTCCGGCCACACCCTGATCATCGGGTGGGGGCCGCGCGTGCCCGAGATCCTGGCCGAGCTGGTGGAGGCCAACGAGTCCGAGAAGGACCCCGTCGTCGTCATCCTCTCCGAGCAGGAGAAGGAGGAGATGGACGAGTTCCTGCGGGACAACTGGACCGACCGCCGCAACCTGCGCTGCGTGACGCGACATGGCCCCACGGCCAGCCTGAACAGCCTGGAGAAGGTCTCCGCTGAGCACGCCGAGGCCGCCATCGTCCTGGCCACCTGCGGGGAGGCCGCCTCGAACGAGGACAAGCTCACCAGCGACGCCCTGGTCATCAAGACCGTGCTGGCCCTGGTCGCCCACGTGGGCGAGGACGCGGACATCAACATCGTGGCCGAGGTCTTCGACCCCCGGAACCGCGACGTGGTCAAGAACATCAGCCCCGAGCGGGTCAGCGTGATCGACGCCCAGGACATCCTGGCCAAGATCATGGTGCAGACCAGCCGCACCAGCGGCCTGTCCGTCGTCTATGCCGAGCTGCTCTCCTTCGAGGGCTGCGAGATGTACTTCCACGGCGACGACTGGAAGGGCATCACCTTCGGCGCGCTGCAGTTCCACTTCCCCGACGGTGTGCCCATCGGCGTGCGCAAGTCCGACGGCTCCCTGGAGCTGCGCACCGACCCCGACTACGTCATGCAGGACGACGACGAGATCTTGATCGTCGCCGACGATGACAGCACCATCGACTTCCGTCCCCAGCCCGTGGCCCAGCCCAAGGACATGGAGATGCCGGTCAAGCGGATCCAGCCGGAGAAGGAGCGCATGCTGCTGCTGGGCTGGTCCCCCAAGGCCCCCATCCTGATCAGCGAGTACAGCGAGTACGTGCTGGAGGGCAGCGAGGTCCACGTGGTGCTGCCCGACGCGCCCGAGTTCGTGAGCGAGGCCCTGGAGGAGCTCAACGGGGAGCTGGAGAACGCCGGCTGTGAGCTCGTCGCCAAGGACCCGCTCTCCGCCGAGGACCTGGCCAGCATCGACCCCTTCTCCTTCAACACGGTCATCATCCTGCCGCAGAAGCCGGCCGAGGAGCTCTCCCCCGAGCGGGTGGACTCCGAGACCATCATCGTGCTCCTGCACCTGCGCAGCCTGCTCAAGCAGGCCCAGGCCGAGGGCCGCGAGGTCAGCACCAAGATCATCACCGAGGTGCTGGACTCCCGGAACCAGGAGCTGATCTCCCGAGCCGGCGTCAACGACTTCATCATCTCCAACCGCATGGTGTCGATGGTGTTCGCGCAGATCAGCAGCGAGCCCGACATCCAGCGCGTCTACGACGACCTCTTCCAGGAGGACGGCTCGGAGATCTACGTCAAGCCCGCGTGGCTCTACTTCGACCAGCTCCCGGTCACCTGCACCTTCGCGGACCTGATGGCCCACGTGCGCAAGCGGGACACGGAGATCTGCATCGGCTGGAAGCGCAAGGCGCTGGAGACCGACGGCGAGCAGAACTACGGCGTGCAGCTCATCCCGCTCAAGGACACCCAGATCACCCTGACCGCGGAAGACGGCCTGGTCGTGGTGGCCGAGGACGACATGTAGCCCTGGCGATTCGCCGCCGGGTTCGTATGATCTCGGTGGCGGTCCCGGGGGGGGCCAAGACCGCCGTGGACCCGTGGCCCCCAGCCTGGAGCTACGAATGTCCCTTCTCCTGTTCAGCGTCCTGGGCCTGCTGGCCTGCAAGAAGACCGAGACCCGCGACCCCTCCACCGACGACACCCAGGGGCTGGAGGGCTCGGGCGGCGACGACACCGGCTCGGGCCAGGACAGCGGGGATCCCGATGACACGGGCGATCCCTGCGACGAGCTGCCCTGGTACTTCGACGACGACGGCGACGGCTACGGGGACCCCGCGACCCTGTTGATGGCCTGCGACCAGCCCTCGGGCACCGTCTCCCAGGCCGGCGATTGTGCGCCCGATGACCCCTGGATCCACCCCGGCGCGACCGAGATCTGCGACGGCGGGGTGGACAACGACTGCGATGGCCAGGCCGACGACGCCGACGACTCTCTGGACCCCTCCACCGCCCAGTTGCACTACCCGGATCTGGATCGCGACGGATTTGGAGATTCTGGGGAGGATGGGATCCTGGCGTGCGAGGCACCGGGGGACACCGCTCTGAGATCCGGCGACTGCGACGACACCCGCGCAGAGGTGAACCCTGGCGCAAGCGAGGTCTGCAATGACGGCCTGGACAACGACTGCTCGGGGGACGCGCCCGAGTGCCTGTTCTCCGGCACCTACAAGCTCAGCGCCCCCGATCTGCAGATCAACGGCTACGAGACCGAGGACGAGTTCGGCTCCAGCATCGTGGCCATGGACACCGACGGCAGCGGCTGGGAGGCCCTGGTCGTGAGCGCCCCCGAGGCGGAAGATGGGGACGGCGCGGTCGCGCTCTTTGACGGGCCGGGCAGCAGCACCCGGGCCAGCCGCGCGGACTGGGACACCACGGGAGACCACGGGGACATGCACCTGGGCACCTCGCTGGCGGTGATCCCCGGCAGCAAGGGGGACACCCTGGCGGTGGGCTCCTACGACGGCACGGCGGTGTTCCCCTACGTCAGCCTCTACGCGAGCGGCGGGGCGCTCGACAGCAGCCCGGACGCGGTCATCCTGGACTACAGCGGGGAGGACCGCTTCGGCAGCAGCGTCTACGCCCTGGGGGATCTGCGAGGGACCGGCGTCGAGTCCCTGGCCATCGGCTCGGACTCCGACAGCACGGTCTACATCTTCCACGAGATGCCGACCATGGACACCCGGGCCTCCAACGCGGACCTGACCATCACGGGGGAAGGGCCGGACATGGTCGGGCATCGCGATGGCGTGGCCAGCGGTGACCTGGACGGAGACGGCACCCTGGATCTGGTGGTCAACAGCTACTGGTACGGCTTCTCCCTCTTCCTGGGCAAGCTCCCCGGCGGCGGCAGCATGGCGCTGGAGGACGCCGACACCCAGGTCGATGGCAGCGACGGCCTGGGCCTGTCGCCCTCCATCGGGGATCTGGACGGCGACGGCTACGCCGACCTGGTCGTGGGCGCGCCGGGTTGGGAGCCCTCGGCCGGGGACGACCGCGGCGCGGTCTACGTGTTCTCCGGCGGCTCCGGGGCCTGGAGCAGCAGCATGGACAGCGGGGACGCCTCCGTGATGATCAAGGGTCAGACGGACGACCGCTACTTCGGGGTCAGCACGACGCTCGGCGATGTCGACGGCGACGGGCAGGACGATCTGCTGGCCAGCTACGGCGACAACACGGGCGGCGTGGTGCTCTTCTACGGCCCCGTGAGCGCCGACTCCAAGGCCGGCTCGGCGGACGCCACCTTCACCGGCTTCACCCGCGGGGGCTGCGGCTGGTACAAGCCGCTGATCAGCGACGTGGACCAGGACGGCAACGCGGACGTCGCCGTGGGCTGCCAGGGCTCGGACGACTCGGGCCTGACCGGCTCCGTGAACCTCTTCCTGGGCCAGGGGATCTAGGCGGGCTCAGCGGCGCTGGAAGGCCTCCATCATGCCCCCCGCACCGATGCCGGCTGTGTAGCGCAGCTCGGACATCAGCGCGCCGCTGCGGATGGCGCGCAGGGTGCGGCGGGCCACGTAGCGGGGTCGGCCGTAGAAGGAGCGGTAGGCCCGCTGGGTGTGGGCCTCCAGCTCCGGCCAGGAGAAGTCTGGGTGCTCGTACAGGTGCGCTCCATTGCTGTGGATGGAGAAGTCCACCGTGTCCATGTCGATGTAGCGGCCCCACTCGTCCCACAGCGGGGTGCCGGGCAGCGGCATCGTGATGCTGAACTTGGCGAAGTCCAGGTCCAGCTCGGTGGCCAGCGCCGCGGTCTCCTCGATGGTCTCCGCGGTCTCTCCGGGGAGCCCGACCATGAAGTAGCCCAGGATGGTGAACCCGTACTTGCGCGCCCACCCCACAGCCCGCCTCGCCTGACGCACCGTGGCCCCCTTCTTGATGCGCTTGAGCACGCGGTCTGAGCCGCTCTCGAAGCCAAAGGCCAGCAGGCGGCAGCCGGCGGCGCGGGAGACCCGGAAGAACTCCTCGTTCACGTTGGCCACGCGGATGCCGTTGGTCAGGGACCAGGGCAGGTCCACCTGGCGGCGCATCATCTCCTCGCAGGTGGCGATGGCGCGCGAGGTGATGGTCGTGAAGCTGTCGTCCACCAGGTTGAAGGCGCGGAAGCCGTGGGCCTTGGCGTGCAGGAGCTCGTCGACGAAGCGCTCGGGGGACTTGTGCCGCCAGTCCGAGCCGAACACCCCCTTGGTGCAGTACACGCACTGGGCGCGGCAGCCCCGGGAGAACTCCAGGTCGGCCACGGGCACGGTCGGCGCGACCAGCGAGGGGCTCTGGTAGCGGCGCAGATCCACCAGGTCCCAGGCGCCGTAGGGGAGCGCGTCCATGGCCAGGGTCAGGGGCTGCTCGGCGGTCTGGCCGGTGCGCCAGCTCAGGCCGGGGATGCCCTCCCAGGAGGCCCCGTCGGCCAGGGCCAGGATTGCGGTGTCGCCCTCGCCGCGCACCAGCACGTCAAAGTCCGAGCGGGCCAGGGTCTGCTCGGGGCGGGTGGTGGGGTGCACGCCGCCGGCGACCAACAGGGCGCTGGGGCAGGCCGCCCGCGCCGCCTGGGCGATGGCGCGGGCCTGGGGGAACAGGGGGGTGCGGAAGCTCACGCCCACCATGTCGGGGCGGGCCTTGGCGAAGCGGGCGCGCAGCGCTGCGGGGTCCGACGCCGCGGGGTCTTCGGCCTCCAGGTCCCAGAGGGCCACGCTGTGTCCCTGCGCCCGCAGCCCACCGGCCAGCAAGCCCAGGTTCAGGGGCGGGGACAGGGTGATGGCCGCCTTCACCTTGGAGTGGCGGTAGTAGGCGCCCATGGAGGGGTTGACCAGGACCACGTTCATGCCCTGAGTATGCCTGGGTCGCTGCGCGGGGACTACACTCCGGGCACTGGAGGGCCGGTGTCCCTGGGATTCGGTGATCTGCTGCTGCTGGGGGGCCTCGCGGCCCTGGGCGCCCTGCTGGGCCTGATGAGCCTGCCCCTCACGGGCCCCTTCGCCCTGCTGCTGGCGGGCGCGCTGGCCTGCGCCATGGTGCTGGGCCCCGGTCACCTGCTCTACCGCAAGCGGCTGCCCGTGCGCGCGCCCGCCTGCCCGGTGTGTGGACAGCGCGCGGGCATGGCCTTCGAGGTCCCCGGAGAGGCCGTGCGCCTGGTGCGCTGCGGCGGCTGCGACGCTCTGGTGGAGCTGCGCATGTGGCCGGATCCCGCCGAGCCCCGCCCCGACATCGCCGTGCTCGAGCGCGGCTTCCCAGCGTGGGCGGGCATCTTCCAGGTGCAGCGCCCGCCGCCTCAGGACTGATCCTGCGCTCCAAAGGCGCGAACGCCCGCCAACAGGCGCTCCAGGGCCTCGCGGTCCCGCTGCAGGGTGCCGGGGTCGCTGTATTGGGCCCCAAGCACCTCGGCTTGGCGCAGATGGAAGTCCTGGTGTGCGCGGTGGGCCCTCCAGCCCAGAGCGGTGGGCTCCAGAGAGACCCGGCGCCCCACGGCCTCTCGCTCCAGCAGCCCCTTCTGCTCCAGGCGCTTGAGCATCTGGGAGATGGCCCCCTTGGTGACGCGCAGGCGCTCCGCGAGCTCGCTGGTGCCCAGGCCCGGACAGTCGGCGATCTCGGAGAGGGTGTGGATCTCGGCGCGGCTCAGGGGGGTGGGCGTGTCGAAGCGACGCGGGCGGACGTCGATCTCCGCGCCCTCCAGGATGAGGTCCTGGAGCAGCATCAGCGCGCGCAGCAGCTCCGGGTCAGTGTCGGGTCTCGCCATGGTGCTCCCGCAGGCCCTGTATCGCGTCGTCCACGGACTCGGTCCAAGGGCGGGGGCACCAGGCCAGCTCGCTCCGGGCGCGGGTGGTGTCGGGGAGCGTCAGGCGGTGCATGCGCCGGAGATCCGCGGCGCTCAGGGGCTGAGAGCCGGTCAACCCGCGGAGGCTGAGCAGCGTCCAGGCCAGCCAGTAGGGCGGGCGCTTGGCTGGGGCTGGGATCCCGGTCGTGGCCTCCAGGTGGTCGCAGAGCGCGGCGAAGCGGAGGTGGTGGCCGCTCAGGTGGTAGCAGGGGGCTGGGGGCTCGATGGTCAGGCTGCGCGCGCAGGCCTCGGCGACATCGCGCACGTCCGCGACCACCAGGTTTGCGGGCGGGACGACGGGGTGCTGGCCGCGCAGGTAGCCGAGCAGCCACTCGCCCGCGGGGCTTGGGCCCCGGTCTCCCGGCCCAAGGAGCATGGACGGGCGCAGGAGCAGCAGTGGGAGCCGGGGGTCCTCCGCCGCCTGGAGGGCGCTCTCCGCCCGGGCCTTGGATGCAAAGTAGGGGGCCAGATCGGACGCGGCGGCCGACCCCTCCGGGCCGCCTTCGGGGGGGAGCACGCCCGCCGAGCTGATCTGCACGAAGCGCTCCAGCCCAGCCTCCAGAGCCGCCCGGTACACAGCCACGGGGGCCTGCACGTTGATCTGCTCCAGGGTGTCCTCGCTCGCGCTGCCGTCCAGGGCGGAGGCGTAGGAGGCCGCCGCGTTGATCAGGTGGGAGCAGCCACTCAAGGCGCTGTGCCAGCCGCTCTCCTCCAGCGAACCCTCCACCCACTGAACGCCCGGTCGAGGGGCCTGGGGACCGCGGGTGAGGGCCACGATCTCGTGCCCCTGTCGACGCAGTGCAGCGAGCAGGTGCGCCCCCAGAAAGCCGGTCGCGCCGGTCAGGAAGACCCTCATGGCAGCCTCCGCAGCACCGCCGCGCGCGCGAAGGTCAGCTCGGGGCGGGCGACGCACTCAAAGCCCTGGGCGAGGGCGGTCTCCACGGTCTCCTCCCACGCCGTCCGACCCACGATCAGCGGGGGCTCCGCCAGCCACAGGTGCCCCCCGACCTTGAGCGCGGCGTGGAGCTGTTGGACCGCGACCGCCCAGTCCGAGAGCTCGTGGGCCACGTAGAAGAGCACCGCCAGATCGAGCTCCGGGGGCAGCACCAGGGACTCGCGGGTGCAGGCTCGGGTCTCCACCCGGACCCCCTCCAGCAGGGCGCGCGCGCCGGTCCGCTCCAGCATCCCGGGCTGCAGATCGATGGCCGTGACCTGGCCGCTGGGGCCGACCAGCCGCGCCAGACCGACGCTCACAAAGCCACCCCCACAGCCGATGTCTGCACAGCGAGCGCCCGGTCGGGCCCACTCCGAGAACAGGCGCTCCGGGGGGTGGAGCCAGAGGCGAAGCCGGTTGTCCAGGCGGCCGATCCGCGAGACGGGGTAGGTCTGGTGCTGCATTGTTTAGCTCCTATACAGATGGTTTAGCGGCTAAATAAAATGCGGGCAAGCCCCCCGAACCCCGCGGGTTGTACAGTCCCCCTCCAACAGGAGCCTCCGTGTACGAAGAACGCAGCGCCTACGCCCCTTTTGTGCTCTTTGAGTACGACCACAAGCCCGGCAACTTCTGCCTGATGCTCAGCGATCAGCACATGGTCGGAGGGCCCGACGCGGTGTTCGAGCAGAACGGCCGCTACGGCAACGGCTACGGCTGGGCCGACGTCGCGCTCGCCGCCATGCGCACCCAGTCCCCCGCGCTGGAGTCCCGCCTGGGCATGGACCCGGAGGCCGGGATGTTCGTGGCCTATGGCAGCGATCTGGAGGCCCTGCAGGCGCTCGCCGTCCTGCTGCACGCTGCCCTGCAGGACCCCCAGAAGCTCGCCGAGCTCGTGAAAGCCGCCCCCTACGAGTACGATTAGGCCCTGGTGGCCTGGGCCTTCCACCAGTCCCAGGTCTTCTGCAGCCCCAGGGTCAGAGGGGTGCGTGCCCGCCAGCCCACTGCGTCCTGCACCGCCTGGGTGTCCAGGGCCTGGTGCGGGATCTCACCCACCGGATCGGCATCGGCGAGGACAGGCTGAGGCCCACTGGCCAGCGCGCACAGGGCTCGGGTGACCTCGCTGACGGAGGCGGTCTCTCCGCCCCCCAGGTTGAACGCCCGGCCCGAGAGGTGGGCCGCAGAGTCCAGCAGCGCCAAGGTCCCCTCGGCCGCATCCTCCACAAAGAGCCACTCGCGGGTCATCCGGCCGGTGCTGCGCAGGATGGGGGGCTGGCCCTGGAGCAGGCGCGCGCAGCAGTGGGGGACCAGGCGCTCGGTGTGGCGGTCGCCGGGGCCGTAGAGGTTCGCGCAGCGGGTCACCACGACGGGCATGCCAAAGTGGCTGGCGTAGCTGCGGGCGATCATGTCGGTCGCGGCCTTGGAGACGTCGTAGGGCGCGGTGGCGGCCAGGGGCTGGTCTTCGCGGTAGGGCAGGGGGCCGGCGCCGTAGGCCTTGTCGGAGCTGGCGACCAGGACGCGCGCGGGGGGGCGGGCGGCCAGGCGGCAGGCCTCCAGCAGGCGCCAGGTGCCCGCGACGTTGGACTCGAAGGTGCTCAGGGGGCTGTGGTTGGCGGTGGGGACCTGGGTCTGGGCGGCCAGGTGGAGCACGGCGTCGGGCTGGTATTCGGCCAGGATGCGCTCGGCGTCGGAGAGCTCGGCGCGCAGCTCGATGCAGCGGTCGATGAGCCCCTCCGCGTAGAGGCGGCTGCGGGGATCCCGGTCGCGCACCAACACGAGCACGCGGTCGTCGGGGCCGGAGCGCTCCAGCAGCAGGCGCACGCATTCGCTGCCCAGAATCCCGGCGGCGCCGGTCACCAGTGTCACAGCCACGGGCGCTCTCCTTGGTCCCAGCTCGCGTTGAGGGCCTGCAGATCCCGAGGGGTGTCCACGGACATCCAGAAGCCGTCGTGCTCGTAGCCGGAGAGCTGCCCCTGCGCCGCCAGGCGGGAGAGGGCCCCCAGCTCCAGGGCCTCGTCTCCGCGCATCTGCGCGAAGGCCTCCCGCTCGAAGACAAAGAAGCCCCCCGACACGCGCTGGCGAAGCAGCGGCTTCTCGTCAAAGGCCTGGACCTTCCCGCCGGCCAGCTCCACGACCCCGAAGCGGGAGCGGGGGTGCATCGCGCTCAGGGTGGCGTGGGTGCCCTGGCGGGTGTGGAAGGCCAGCAGCGCGCTCAGGTCCAGGTCGGCCACGCCGTCGCCGTAGGTGGCCATGCAGCGGGGGCCGCGCAGGTGTTCGCTCGCGGCCAGCAGGCGGCCTCCGGTGGGGGTGTCGGCGCCGGTGTCGACCAGCACGACCTCCCAGTCGCTGGGGGCGTGGGCCCGCGCCCAGTCCCGGATCCGCTCGCCCAGGTGGCCCACGCAGAGCAGGAAGCGGGTGTGGCCCTGGCGCGCGTAGATCTGCATGACGTGCCAGAGCAGCGGCTGCCCGCCGACGGGGACCATGGGCTTGGGGATGCGCCCGGTCACGGCGCCCATCCGCGTGCCGTAGCCGCCGCAGAGAATCATCACGTCCATGCGCGCAGTCTACCTGTGCGGGTAGACTCCCCCGGCCAAGGAGGACGGGATGATCTCTCGCATCGAGCAGGTCCGGCGACTGCCGGAGAGCCAGGCGGTGCACGTGTTCGGGAGCGACGCGGAGCAGTGCGCGATGGCCTGTGAGCTGGCCGGGAGCCCGGTGTTCCGGCTGGACTCGGGCGGCTTCTGCGCGGAGTGGAGCGCCCAGGTCCAGGGCCAGCTCAGCTCCGGGCAGTACCGCGTGCAGCACGAGGTGCTCCCCTGGCAGATCATCGAGTGGCGCGAACTGGGCCGGGCGCTGTTCAAGGACGTGGTCGTCGAGCGCGAAGAGGACGAGTACTCCCGGGACCCGAGCTGGGGGACGGAGGAGGTCGAGGACGGCTACATGCAGGAGCTCACCGCCGCGATCGGGCAGTGCGCGCAACGCCTGAAGCTCGCGTCCGCCGACGAGGTCCTGCTGATGTGCACCTGGCGGGTCTTCGACCGCCAGCGGGGCATCCTGATGGCGCGCTACGGCCTGGGTGAGTTCGACGAGGACGAGCACGTCCAGCAGGTGTTGGACGCCGTGGGGACCTCGCCGATGGAGACAGAGCGGCTGCTGGCGCTGCGGGGGGCCTCTCAGGCCTGGTGGTGAGCCCAGGCAGCCGCTGAAGCTCCCAGCCGCTCATCCCCCCGCATCGGCGAGCCTCAGAGCGTGGAGCCGCCGTTGTCCCGCTCGGGCCCGCAGACCGTGTTGCGGCCCAGGTTCTTGGCCCGGTAGAGCTGGCGGTCGGCCGCGATGAAGAGCCGCAGGGCGTTCTTGTGCCAGGCGCCGTCGGTGCTGGCCACACCCAGGCTGGCGGTCACGCTCAGGGTGCGGGAGCCGTAGGTGATCGGCAGGCCCTCGACCAGGCGGCGGATGCGCTCGGCGGCGCGCATGGCGGCATCGAGCGAGGTCTCGCGCATCAGCACCACGAACTCTTCTCCCCCGTAGCGGGCGAAGATCTCCTCGCGGCGCAGGTGCTTCTCGACGTGCTGGGCGACGGAGCGCAGGACCTCGTCGCCGCAGGCGTGGCCGTAGCCGTCGTTGATGCGCTTGAAGTGGTCCAGGTCCAGCACGACCAGGGACAGGGGCATGCCGCGGCGCTCGGCGTGGGCGAACTCCTGCTCCAGGCGCTCGGTCAGGTAGCGCTTGTTGTAGGCCCCGGTCAGGGGGTCGCGCACGGCGCTGGAGTACAGGCGCTTCTGGAAGCTCTCCTCCAGGTGGTCCTGGTAGGAGAACTTGAGGATGACCGCGCCGCCGATCTGGATGCGGTCGCCGTCGTTCACGGGCGTGGGCAGCTCACCGACGGGGCGGCCGTTGAGCAGCGTGCCGTTGGTGGAGTGGTTGTCGCGGATGAAGGGGGCGCCGGTGTTGTCGATCAGCAGCTCCGCGTGCAGGCGGGAGATGCCCTCTTCTTCCAGCAGGAAGGTGCACTGGCGGGAGCGGCCGATGCTGGTCTTTCCGGTGCTCAGGCGCAGCATGCGGCCGATCTCGGACCCGGAGAGCACGATCAGGTAGGCGTGCCTGGGCTGGCCCTCGGCCAGCATGTTCCTGTCCAGCTTCCGGACCTGGGTCTTCTCAGCGTCGTCTTTCATGCTGCTCAACGCGCAAGTTCACACAGAGTGTAGCGCGCGCGGGGTCAAGGCTCGCGAAACACTGGCGTGAGCGTGGGGGGCTCCGGCTGGCTGTAGCGCTCCATCAGCAGCTCCTGGCGGCCCACCAGAGCCTGCTGCTCGCCCGCGATCCACACGGCCGCGGCGCGCGTCCGGAGCTCCAGGGGATCCCCGGTCCAGGCCACCAGGTTTGCGCGCGCACCGGGGCGCAGGGCGCCCTGACCCTCCAGGCCAAAGACCTGGGCGGGCGTCTGGGTGAGGGCCGCCAGCGCCTGGCTGTGGTCCATCCCGGCGCGCACCGCGAGGCCGGCGAGCTGCGTGAGCTCGCGCCCTTCGTGGCCGGAGCTGCTCGCGATGATGACGGCGACGCCCGCCTGGGCCAGCAGCGCCGCGTTGTCCGGGCGCCCCTGCAGCGTGTGGAAGGACTCCGCCGACTGCACCTGGGGGTTCAGGATGACCGCGATGTCGGCCTGGGCCAGGGCTTGGGCGTGCACCCAGGCCTCGCTGGCGCCGCTCAGGACCAGCCGCAGCTTGGGGTGCTCGGCGTGCCAGGCCAAGAGGGCCTCGATGTGGCTGGCCTTGTTCACGGTCACGACCAGGGGGACGCGGCCGTCGGCGACGGGCTGCAGGGCGAGGAGATCGGCCGGGGGGAGCAGGTATTCCCGGCTCTCGCCGCGCGCGTGGGCCCGGGGATCGGCGCGGTAGGCGTCCACGTCGGCCAGGATCTCGGAGAGGGTCAAGAGGTCGGTGGCGGGGTGTCCGAGCCGGAAGCCCTGGGCGACCGCGGGCTGCACGACGGCCTGGTTGAGGGTGGCGCCGCCCAGCTCCACGAGCCCCATCGCGCCGGACCACTGCCCGCGCCCGGTGAGAATCGCCGCGGTCACGCCGTGGTGCCGGGTGGACTGGACCACGACCGACTGGGGGTTGTAGTCCCAGACGACCTCGACCGCGGGGCGGCCGCCGGAGCGGTGTGCGCCGTGCTCCGCGCTGACCTCGACGAGGCCGACGCTGCTCTGGCTGTCGATGAGCCCAGGGGTGAGGAGGTGGGCCGAGAGGTCGACGGACACGCAGTCCCCACCTCCCCAGCCTGCTGCTCGCTGCTCACCGACCTGCACGATGCGCTCACCAGCGAGGACAACGGTCTGCTGAACCACCCCCTTCGGGGTCCAGACGCGCGCGCCGGTGAGCTCTGTGCACTGCGGGGTTTCCTGGGCTTGGGTGGGGCTGGAGAGGCAGCCCATCAGGGCCGCGCCGAGGCTCAGAAGGGGGGGCAGAAGCAGGGTCACTTGCGCTCCTGGAGGGCCTGGCCCAGCATGAAATCGGACCACGGGGCGGTGGTCTGCTGTCGGTCGTAGAGCAGCCCGCCGTCGGCGAACACGAGCTCCGCGTGGGTGTATACGGAGAAGGGGTCGCCGTCCCAGACCACGATGTCGGCGCGCTTGCCGGGCTCCAGGGTGCCCACCTGGTCGGCGATGCCCAGGGCCCACGCGGGGTTGGCGGTGAGCCAGCGCAGCACCTGGTCCTGGGTCAAGGGGACGCCCGCCTCGTCGGCGTAGCGCCAGGCCTTGGCGGCCTCCTGGTTCAGCCAGCGCACGTCCACGCTGGAGTCCGAGTGGATGATGGTGCGGGCGCCGGCGGCCTCGAGCAGGGCGGCGTTGTAGGGGATGCCGTCGTAGGCCTCCATCTTGAAGCCCCACCAGTCGGCCCAGGTGGAGACGGCGATGTCGCTCTCGGCCAGCAGGCCGGCGATCTTGTAGGCCTCCAGGCCGTGGTGGAAGCTGCGCACCTGGAAGTCGAATTCGTCGGCCACCTGCATGAAGCTGAGCATGTCGTCGGCCCGGTAGCAGTGGACGTGGACGAGCAGCTCGCCCTCCAGAACGCCGACCAGGGTCTCCAGGGCGAGGTCCCGGCTGGGGGGCTGGGGGCCGGCGCCGACCCCGTCCCAGGCGGCGACCTCGCGCTCGTAGGCCTCCCAGGCGCGCTGGTGCTCCTGGGCCCGGGCGAAGGCGGTGCGCTGGGCAGCCAGGTTGCCCATGCGGGTGCTGGGGCCGCTGCTCTCGTAGACCCGCTTGGGGTTCTCGCCGCAGGCCATCTTCACGCCGTCGGGGGCGCCGGGGAAGCGCATGGCGCGGCTGCCCCGGGCGGGGACCATGTGCAGGGTGACGCCGCGCCCGCCGATGAGGTTCGCGGAGCCGGGGAGCACCTGGATGGTGGTCACGCCGCCGGCCACGGCCAGCTCCAGGTCGGGGTCCTGGGGCCAGAAGGAGTGCTCGGCCCAGACGCCGGGGGTGGTGGGGTTGGTGGCCTCGTTGCCGTCGCTGTGCGCGTGGGCGCCTGGGCTGGGGTAGACGCCCATGTGGGAGTGGGTGTCGATGAGTCCGGGGGTGAGCACGCGCCCGGGGAGCTCGAGCACGGGGTCGCTGCCTGATGGCGGTGCGCCGGGGCCCAGGTCCTGGATGCGGCCCTTGTCGATGCGTACCCAGCCGGGCTCGTAGACCTCGCCGGCGGCCGTGAGCACTGTCGCGCCGGCGAGCACCAGGGTCTGCGGGGAGGTGGAGGCGGGGTGTTCGACCGCCCGATGTCCTCGGTCCTCCAGCTCGCTGAGATTGGGGGGAGGCGCGCCGCCGAAGGGATCGGAGGGGCTCTCGCCGGGCTTGGGGCAGGCCAGCAGCAGGCTGAGGGGAAGCAGGGGCATGGGCAGCTCTCGGGGGCGGATGACCGCGGTTGGCCTATCCTATCGGCATCCCGCCTGTGCTCGGAGGCCCTGCTGGACACACCGACGCCGGAGCCCGCTGGGCCTGAGACCGCACCGGAGCTGCTGCGGCGCCTGGGGCTGCGGTCGGCTGCCGGGATCACGCTGAGCGTGGCGCTGGGGCTGGGTTGGGTGATTGCGCGGGGAGAGGACTCGCCGCTGGGGCTGGGGCTGCTGTTGGCCGAGCCGCTGCTGTGGATGGGGCTGGCGCTGGCCTTTCTGCGCGCGCTGACCCGGCGGCGTTGGCTGGTCGCGACGGCGAGCGCTTCGGGGCTGATGGCGGTGGCGGTCGGGCTGCGGACCCACGCGGCGCCCATCGCGGTGGACCTTGGGCTGGAGGGACCGACCCCGACCCTGCGCTCCTGCGCGTCCCACGCCTCTGCGCCCGCGGGGCCGCTGCGCCTGGTGAGCTGGAACACGGAGGGCGCGCTGGTGGACGCCATGCCGGCGCTGCTGGAGCTTGACGCGCAGATCTACGTGCTCCAGGAGCTGGACTGGCAGGCGTTGGCGGAGCTGGAACACCAGGCCATCACCCGCGCCCCGGAGCAGGACACGGGCAGCCTCTTTGTCCCGGCGGTGGGCGATGTGGGCTCCGGGGTGCTGGTCACCGACGGCTGGTTCGGGGTTTGTGGGGCGGAGCAGACGGAGATCTGGGTGCAGGAGCTGCCCGCTCAGGGGGACCGCAGCGCGCTCTCGGCCCTGAGCTTCCCGACGGTCGAGGGGGTGGGGATGCTGCCGCTGATCACCTTCCACGCGGACCGGCCGCGGGGGTTGGGCGAGGCGCTGGACTGGCCCGGCACGCTGGCTGGGACGAGCGCTCAGCTCGCGCGGACGGCGGCGGCCCTGGAGGAGCCCGGTGTGGTGGTGGTCGGGGACAGCAACAGCCACGGGACCTTCCGGAACTCCCGGGCGCGGATGCGGGGCGGCGGGCTGGCCTGGGTCGGGGGGGGCGCGAGCTGGCCGGCGCGCCTGGGGCCTCTTCCGGCGCTGCCCATCTACCAGGTGGACCGGGCGTGGGCGGGGGCGGGCTGGCGCGTGGCGCGGGTGCAGACCCTGCGGCTGTCGGGCTCCGCGCACCTGGCGCTGGTGGTGGACCTGATCCCGTCGGGGGTGTCTGGATAGGTCGCCCGCGCGGTGGCGCGGGGATGCCCTGCGGAGGGGGGCTATCCGCGCGGGGCAGGGGCCGCGGCGGCAGGGGAGCGGCGGGCAGTGTCTGCGGATTCACACGGCCTTGAACGCGCGCCGCGCCAGAATCCGATTAGGCCAGAGGCATGCACTTTGAGCGAGAGTTCGGCCCAGGTGGCCTCTTCGAGCGCGTGCCGGTCAGCGGCCCGCCCACCGTGGACATCGCCGCGCGGGACCTGGAGCGCATCCTGGTCGACGTGGTGCACGACGGCGCGGTGATCCCGCAGGAGTTCCGCGTGGGGCGGATGGGGGAGGAGTTCCCCGAGTCCCTGTACATGGACCACTACGTGAGCGAGCGCGACTGGGGGGCCGCCGTGATGGCCCGCGAGCTGGCGCAGGCGCTGGGGCTGCCGGCCTTCTACCGGGTGAACCTGGCCCGGGTGCTGATGGACTTCGGCCGCTTCCCGGGCTCTACGCCGCGGGCGGCACCGCACCTGCAGCGCTTCGCGATCAACTACCCCTTCTCGGAGCTGCTGGACTTCGGGCAGAAGCGGGCGCTGCTGGAGCGCTACTACGACACCATCTCCGACGAGATGGACCGGGTGGTCAAGCCCCGGCGGCTCAAGCTGGCCATGCACACCTACGACCCCTACAACTCAAACGGGACCCTGCGGGCACCGGTGAGCCTGATCACGCGGGTGGACGGGCTGCACAAGGACGAGGTCACCGAGGCCTTCGACCCGCTCTACCCGCCGCAGCTTGGGGAGTGGACCTGCGACCGGATCCTGCGAAACCGGGTCAGCCTGACTGTGGAGAAGGCGGGCTTTGGCGTGGCCCACAACTTCCCCTACACCCTGCCCGAGGGCAGCATCGAGGTGCGCTCCCAGGTCTGGCGCTTCTTCGCCTTCCTGGAGGAGAGCTTCTCCAAGGCCCACCCGGAGACCCAGGGTGACCCGGCCTTCCTGGCGGTGTGGGACATGCTGCTGGACACCAACCGGCGGGACGCCCAGGCGCAGATGCTGCGGGCCTACATCCACCACTTCCAGCGCGCGCCCCTGGGCAAGGAGCAGGAGTTCGCGGCGTCCCAGCGCGCCTACGAGCGGGTGCGGGCGTTCGTGGACGCAGGCGATGGGCGCGTGGTGCAGGCGTACCGGTACGCTCCTTCGCGGCCCAGCGCGGTGGCCATCGAGGTCCGCAAGGACCTCATCTTCGACTACGACGAGCTGGGCCGGCCCACCGGCGAGCCCTTGCCCTCGGCGCGGGCCATCGCCCAGGCCATCGCCGAGGCGCTGCGCATCTACCTGAAGATCGACCGGCCGGAGCAGGCGACCAAGCGGGTGTGAGGTCCGGCTACTCGCAGCAGCTCACTCGGAGCATGTAGGGGGCGTCGGAGGGCTGGTTCCAGCTCGCCCCCTCGTCCCAGCTCACGGTGGTGGGGAGCCGCGTCGCGCCGTCATCTCGGGTATAGGAGGCCAGCATCGCCTGCGTGGGCTTCCACACGATCCAGTAGGGCGTGCCGTCGGCCAGCTCCACGGCGTCGTCGTACTGCACGCCCTGATAGCCGCGAGCGGTCGTGGGGGTGAAGGCCGCCCCCGCGATGGGCGTCCCGGGCAGCCCGGAGCTGCTGTCGTGGGTCCAGATCTCGATGGCCGTCAGGCTGGTCGCCTCGCCGGTGTAGAACTCCACGCCTTGGATGGCCTGGTCGCCGTCAGCGCTGAGCTGGAAGGCCAGCCAGCCCGCGTCCGAGGTGTAGGCGTCCAGCGGGGTGGCGCCCTCGTTGATCGAGGTGCAGACCGCGAGCGGGTCGCTGGCGTCGCACTCCCGCTGCTGTAGGGTCTGGGAGATGGAGGCCTCGGGGCTGTCGAGCTGCCCGTCATTGGACACGGCCAGGCAGGTCCAGACCTCGCCCGGGGAGGTCTCGGACGCGGGCAGAGTGTCACCGGGATGGACGGTCTGGGTGGCCGCGGGGCTGTGGTCCTGGCCATCAAGCTGCCAGCGGAACGAGACGCTCAGAGGATCGCCGTTGGGGTCGGCGCTGGCGGCCTCGTCCACCTGGCAGACCAGCACGTCCAGGCCGCCCACGGCGGCGCTGTTGGACCAGCTCAGGACCGGCGCAGGAGGGGCTTCATTGCTGGTCGCGCTGTCAGGGGCGCTGTCTTGGGTAGCCGTGTCGACGGTGTCAGCGGTGCAGGCAGTCAGCCACGTGAGGAGGATGTGCATGGGGGCTCCTTGGACAAGCACCCTCACACCGCCTCAAGCGGCCGTGACCCTGCGGCGATCTCACGCTTCCGGGGCCCGGTGCGCTCAGCCGCGGCCGCCGCCCTGCAGCCACTCGATGGTGGGGATCTCCGCCTGCTCCATGCGCGCGAGCAGGGCGTCGAGCTGCTGGTCGAAGAGGATGATCTCCGCGTGGTGGGCCCGCACGAAGCGCTCCTTCACGCCCTGCTCGATCATGGCCTTGAGGGGGGCGTAGTAGCCGTCCAGGTCCAGCACACCCATGGGCTTGCGGTGGTAGTTCAGCATGCCCTGGGTGGCGGCCTCCAGGATCTCCTCCCAGGTGCCGAAGCCGCCGGGCAGAGCCAGGAAGCCGTCGCAGAGCTGGATCATCATGGACTTGCGCAGGGGCATGCCGTCCACGACGTAGAGCTGGGTGAGGCCCTCGTGGCCGACCTCGCGGCCTTGCAGGCGGCGGGGGATGATGCCGATGACTTCGCCCCCGGCCTCCAGGGCGGCGTCGGCCATGGCGCCCATCAGGCCGACTCGGCCGCCGCCGTAGACGATGCCGATGCCGCGCTGAGCGAGGCTGCGGCCCACGTGGCGGGCCAGCTCGTAGTACTTGGGGGCGGCGTTGCTCGAAGAGCCGCAGTAGACGGTGAGGCGGCGGAAGCTGTGGGGCATCGTTCAGATCCTGCGTTGGATGCGTCGGAGCAGAGTGGGGACGTTGGCGCGCTCCCAGGCCAACGCGCGGGCGTGGTCGGGGTGGGCGCGCTCCCGCAGCCGGAAGGCGCGGGGGTGGACGATCCGGCGGCCGCTGGGGCCGCGGGTGGGGGGGATGACCAGGTGCAGCAGCTCGTGGTGCAGCAGCACGGCCAGGAACCAATCGGGGGTGCTGCGGTGGTCCAGCACGGGGTGCACCCGGATGCCGACGCCGTCGCAGGCGCCGAGCTGGATGCGGCGCCGGGGCGCCCGAGAGGGCCAGCGGCCCCAGCGCACGGGGATGGGGCCGGAGAGCTCCGGGGTGTGGACGCGGGCGCGCTCGCAGAGGGGGGCCAGGTCGTGGAACTGGCCCTGGGGGGCGTCCACGGGGGCCTTGGCGGCGGGGCGCTCGGTCTGGTGCAGGGCCGCCAGTCGGGCCCAGGCGCGCTCGTCCTTGCGGGTGACCACCGCGGCGATGTCCTGGGGGCGCTCCAGCACGGTGCGGGCCACGCGCAGCTCCAGGCTGCTCTTGGTCGGGGCCCGCCAGGACAGCACGCGGGTGCGGTTGTTGGTGAGGATCACCGTGCAGCGCTGCAGCTTGGGCCAGGCGCGCAGCACGGCCTCCGCCACCGCCCGAGGTGCGGCCTCAGCCGGGGATTGCAACAGGGGTGAGGCTTCACCGCGGGTCAGGGTCACGCGCATGGAACAGGTGCCCGCGTCCCTAATCGGGTACCGGGGCCCACACCGCCAGGAGGTTTGATTGGGACGCGTCATCGCCATCACCGGGAGCTCGGGGCTCGTCGGCACGCAGCTTCGCGAAGCCCTGCGCGGACGGGGAGACCAGGTCATCCGGCTGCGCCGCGGCAGCCCCAAGGGACCCCGGGAGCGCCAGTGGAACCCCCAGGGGGAGACCGATCCCAAGGCGCTGGAGGGCGTGGACGCGGTGATCCACCTGGCCGGCGAGAGCATCAACCAGCGCTGGACCGACGGCGCCCGCAAGCGCATCCACGACTCCCGCGCCCTGGGCACCGCGAGCATCGCCAAGGCGGTGGCGGCCCAGGACAAGCCCCCTGCGCTGATCTGCGCGTCGGCGGTCGGCTACTACGGGGCGGATCGGCCCGAGCCCGTGCGCGAGGACGACGCCCCCGGCAGCGACTTCCTGGCCCAGGTCTGCGTGGACTGGGAGGCCGCCGCGGACCCGGCCCGGGAGGCGGGCGCGCGCGTCTGCCACATGCGCCTGGGCGTGGTGCTCTCGGCCTCGGGCGGCGCTCTGGAGGCCATGCTGCTGCCCTTCAAGCTGGGACTCGGCGGCCCCATCGGGAGCGGACGGCAGCCCTTCGCCTGGGTTCACCTCGCCGATGCCGCGGATGCCTTTCTGTGGGCGCTCGACGGCCAACACCTTGGGGCGGTGAACGTCGTGGCCCCCGAGCGCATCGACAACCGCACCTTCACCGAGACCCTGGCCAGCACCCTGCGCCGACCCGCGTTCATGCGCGTGCCCAAGGGCCCCGTCAAGCTGGTGTTGGGCGAGATGGGCGATGCCCTGCTGCTCTCCGGCCAGAACGTCGTCCCGGGGGTGCTGGAGGACGCGGGCTTTGCCTTTGGCTACCCGACGATCAAGGCCGCGCTGAACTCCGAGCTGGCCTGAGCCCGCCAACGTGAAGACCCCCGAGTCCGGAGGGGGAGCTCCAGGCTTCGGGGGTCATCGGGGCGTGTGTATGTACACGCTTGATTCTAAGTAGCTTGAACTACTTGGAAAATCAGTTGTTGAAGTAAAAGTAGTTCTTATCGCTCCACTCCCCGCTCCCGGAGCCACCCTTCGCTCGCACGCTGAACGCGTAGTAGGTGTCGTCGATGGCGGGCCAGAAGGTCTTCTCGGAGTCGCTGGTGGTGTAGGCGTAGTAGTAGTTCCAGCTACTGCCGTTGTAGAAGTAGATCTTGACCTCGTAGGTCGCGCCGCTGACCTCGGCCCAGTCCATGGTGACGCTGGGGCCGTAGACGGTCTGCCAGCCGGTGGGGGTCGCGCTGCTGGGCACGCCGCCGCTGGAGCCGGTCGCGTTCAAGGCCACGCTCTCCCAGTTCTGGGCGCCGGCGGTGATCTCCTCCTCGGCGCTGCCGTCGCTGTAGCCGGAGGCGCTGACGCTCAGGGTCAGGTAGCCGCTGGGCACGCCGGTGATCTGGTAGAGGCCGTCGGAGTTGGTGGTCGCGCTCTGGCCGCTGGAGGTGGTGACGGTGGCGCCCGAGATGGCGGCGCCGGAGTAGATGTCGCCGTCGCGGACGAAGCCGATGAGGGTTCCGGTGGAGGAGGAGCTGCCGCCCGTGGAAGAGCTGGAGCCCCCACCGCTTGAGCTGGAGCCCCCGCTGGAGCTGCTGCCGCCGGAGGACCCAGTCGAGGACCCGCTGGAGCTGCTGTCGCTGGAGCTGCTACCGGTGGCGAGGGCGTTGACCTCGTTCATCAGCTTGTCCCAGTCGAAGCCGCTGCCGGGGTCGGTGTGGCAGGAGGCGCCGCCGCCGCCGGAGTAGGCGCAGCCGGGGACCTCGTTGTGGCCGATGATGTGGCTGCGGTCCAGGGGCACACCCTGGCGGTCGCTGATGTCCACGATCAGGGCGGCCAGGGAGCTGTACATCGCGTCGGTGTAGTAGGTGGAGGGCTTCTCGATGTAGCCCTCCAGCTCGATGCCCACGGCGCGGGAGTTGGTGGAGGAGTGGCCGGCGTGCCAGGCCTTGTCCTCCTCCCAGACCATCTGGGTGACCTCGCCGTCGCTGCTGCGGATGACGTAGTGGGCGCTGGCGTTGGCGGCGCTGTTGGCGAACCAGTTGGCGGTGCCGGAGTAGCTGCCCTGGGCGGTGTGGACGACGATCATGTCGATGTCGCCGCTGTTCCGGGACTGGTTGGTGTAGTTGGAGCTGTGCGCCTGCACGAAGTTGGCGTTGCCGGAGTAGTCGCCGCTCACGCCAGCCACGGGGGAGAAGCTCAGCCAGGGGGCGTCGACCTCGCGGGGCTCGATGGCGATGGTCTCGCCAGCGGGGGTCTCGGCCACCAGGCCGCGCTCGATCCAGCTCATCACCTCGATGGTGAAGCTGCGCTGCATGCCCGCGTCCTCGCCGCCGGCGTACCAGCCCACGACCTCGGCCCAGTCGGCCACGTCCTCCAGCTCCAGGCCGGTCTCGGCCTCCCAGGCGTCTCCGCGCCAGCGCAGCTCGGCGGCGGCGGCCTGGATGTTCAGCTCGGGGTCGATGGCCACATCGGCGATGTCCGCGCCGATGAGCTCCGCGCCGTGCGCCAGGTGGGGACCGGAGACCGGCTGGTACTCGGGCAGGCCCATGATGCCCACGGAGCCGTCCTCGGCGGCCTCACCCCCGCGGTCGTCCAGCCGGCTCTGCGAGAAGGCGATGGCGACCAGCAGGTCCCGGGGGACATCGGACTGGCGCGCGGCGCTCGAGAAGGCGGGGTCCAGATCGACCGGGCTGCTGCTGCTTGCGTCGGTGCAGGCGACCAGGGCGAGGGGGATGGCGAGGGCGGCAGCGAAGGCGTTGCGCATGGGGGGATCTCCGAGTGGGGGCCGGCCGTTCGGTCAGGAATGGGCTCGACTGAACAAAGTATACATAGTGTGCATTTATTTCAGTCAAGCGCTTTTCTGAGGCGGCAGAGTGACGCTCCTGGAGGCTCTTTCGGACCGATTACACATTGTGTGTAGTGAAATCCTCCAGAACCGCCCCCACAGGCGATCTGCGGGCTATGCTCCCGTTCATGGACAGCAGCCTCCCCACCCGATCGCGGATCCTCGAAGGCGCAGCGCGGGCCATCGCGCGCGTGGGCATCCGGCCGGTCACCGTTCGGGACATCGTCGCGGCCGCCGGCGTCTCGCGGCGGACCTTCTACCAGTACTTCGGCGACAAGGAGGACGTGGTCCTGGTGCTCTACGAGCAGCACCACGCCACCCTGGTCCAGGACGTGTCCGAGGCCGTGCGCGCCGCGAGCACCGACGCCGAGCGCCTGCGCGCCCCGGTCGACGCCTACCTGGAGTTCCAGCAGCGGGGCGGCAAGCTGCTGGGGCTGCTCCAGGCCGAGGCCGTCAACCCTGAGTCCCGCCTCTTCGCCGAGCGCGAGCACGTCATGGATGAGCTGGTGAACCTGACCCGCCGGGCCGTGGCCGCGAACCGGGGGCCGGCCCTGGACCCGCTCCTGTACCGCACGCTCTTCCTGGGGCTCGAAGACGCCGTCCTGCACCTGCGCCGAGGGGGCCCTCTGGCGCCCGACGATCGCGCCCGCATGGCCCGCAACTTCCACGCCATCTTCGCGGCCGTGCTGTCCTCGGCGGCGGCGGATCCCCAGAGATTTCCGGGGCCCCAGTAGCCGGAGCGGTGAGCCGATGTCCTTGGAGCCCGTCCTCCTCTCCTCCTCCGAGCAGGCCTCCCTGAGCCAGGCCGCAGAGCTCCCGGAGCACGCCGCCGAGTCCCTGAGCGTGGACAAGGGGCAGCTCTGCTGGCGGGGCAAGCCGCTGCGCTCGGCTTGGCGCAGCGCGGGGGTCTACGCCTTTTTGTATGCGCTGGACCACCCGCTGTTGAAGCAGGTCAGGTCGGCCTGGCTGCGCACGGATCCGGGGGTGCCGCTGGATGCGCCCTGGCTGCACGCGATGCCCAAGCTGCGGACGCTGCGCCTCTCCCTGGCGGACACCCAGGTGCCTGCGCTGCCGGTGGGGCTGGAGTCCCTGCAGGTGGACCTGGGCCGCGGCCCGATTCGGCACGAGCGCCTGCGCACCCTGCACCTGAACGGCTGGACGCAGCGCGTAGACGGCGTGGGCCTGGAGCTGCCGGCCCTCACGGAGCTTCGGATCGAGCGCCTGTCGGCCCTGGTCTCCCTGGATGGCCTTCGCGCTCCGACGCTGGCGTCCGTGGATCTGGAGCACTGCCCGGCCCTGGCTCAGCTCTCGGCCCTCTCGGAGTGCCCCCTGCTCCGCAGCCTCCGGGCGGCGCGCTGTGGTCCCGTCGATCTGGGGGCCCTGCGCAGTCCCCCTCTGGAGCGGGTCGTGCTCACCGGGACCCTGGGCGCTCAGGTGCCCGCGTCGCTGCGGCCCATCACCTCGCCCAAGGCGGCGCGGTCGTGATTCACTGGCTCAAAGCTCGGGATCTGTCTGCGCTCCAGCGTTTCGTTCAGGTCAGCGAGGTGCCGCTCTCTGCGGAGCCTGTGGGCCCAAGGTCCTGGGTCGCGCTCCAGCCCGGGGCTGCTCTGCCACGGGTGCGCGCCGGCGAGGAGCTGCTGGTGCTCTGGGACGGTGGCCCCCTGAGCCTGGAGCTGGCCGCCGCCATCGAGGCCGCCGACCGGGTGCTCTGCCTGCAGGGCGCTGACCCCGCGCTGCCACATGCGCTGACCTCCGCCCCGGTGGTGGGCCTGGAGCGGTGGGCGGAAGGGTGTCCTCGCCGGCGCCATCAGCGCAGTCAGGCCACGTGGGAGCGGGTGTTGAGAGGTGAGGACGCGGTGTCTGCAGCGCTGCTCCACACCTCCCTCCCCCTGGACCCCTCCAAGCTCCAAGACGCTCTGGGCGCCTACGAGGGACTGCGTGTCGCGGGCTTTGGGTGGAGCACGGAGCACCCGGACGCGGTCCTGCACCTGAGCTGGACGCAGCAGGGCTGGAGCCTGAGCCGGGCGGGCACCTGGTGGATAGGCACGCGGCGCTCGCACTGGCCGACGGACCCGGCGCACCTGGCGCGGATCCAGGCGCAGTGGCACCCGGACTTTGGCGACCGCATCACGCAACTGGTGGCGATCGGCGCTGCGCTGGAGATCCAGGCGCTGGTGCACCACCCCCAGGGCTGGGAGGGGGCGGCGCGGCTGCCCTGGTAGGGCCCCTACTCGAAGGGGTAGGTCGAGAGGGCGCCGAGCTTGGACCAGGGCTTGTCCTCGCTGTTCTTGACCAGGCCGGGGCGCTTGGTGAGGATCTCGACCCCGCGCTTGGTGACGACCACGGTGTGCTCGAACTGGGCGGTGAGCGCGCCGTCCGCGGTGACGACGGTCCAGTGGTCGTCCAGGTGGTCGACCTCGTAGCCGCCCAGGTTCACCATGGGCTCGACGGTGAAGATCATGCCGCGCTTGAGCTTCACGCCGGTCCCGCGCCGCCCGTAGTGGTGGATGGTGGGGGCGGTGTGGAAGACCTGGCCGACGCCGTGGCCGGTGTAGTCGCGGACGACGGTGCAGCCCTGAGCCTCGACGAACTCCTGGATGGCCGCGCCGATGTCGCCGGTGTAGGCGCCGGGGCGCACCTGCTGGAGGCCGATCTCCAGGGCCTCGCGGGCGATCTCGACCACCTTGCGGGCGGCCGCGGAGGGCTCACCCACGTAGTAGGTGATGCTGGTGTCGCCGTGCCAGCCGCGCTTCTTGGGGAGGATGGGGGTGACGTCCACGTTGACGATGTCGCCGTCGACCAGGACGCGGTCGTCGGGGATGCCGTGGCAGACGACCTCGTTCACGCTGGTGCAGCAGTGGCCGGGGAAGGGGGGGCGAGCGCCGCCGCCGCCGTAGTTGAGGGGCGCGCTGATGCCGTGGCGCTCGGTGGTGAGCTTGTGGACCAGAGCGTCGATCTCGTTGGTGCTGACGCCAGGCTTGATCATCTCGCCGACGGCGTAGAGCAGGTCGCCGGCGAGCTTGCCGACGCGGCGCATGGCCTCGATCTCATTGGCCGTGTGGATCTTGACGGGCACGTTCACTCCGAGCGGAGTGCGGAACTATTCCAATCGGGCGGTGTCCGCCACGGGGCGCAGGCGACGGGGCAGAGCTGCGCAGGAGGGGGCGTGGCCCAAAGTGCAGGCTCGCCCGTACCAGACGCGCGCGGCGCGGGGGTTCTCCCGATCCAGCACGCCCTGGTCTTCCAAGCGCGCGAGGTCATAGCAGGAGATGGGGTCTCCGGCGGCGCAGCTTCGGGCCATGATCTGCAGGCCCCAGGCGATGTCCTGGTGGACGCCGGCGCCGAACACGGTGGCCAGGCCCAGGGTGCCGCAGGCGGCGTCGTCGCCCTCGGAGCAGTCCTGGGTGAGGCGCTGGCCGACCTGGAGCAGGGCGGGCCCGCTGAGGTCCTGGGGGCGGGCGTCTTCGATGACGGCGTGGCAGAGGGCCTGGTCACCCAGCAGGCAGCCCTGGTGGATGTAGGCCCAGCCGGCCTGGGGATCCGGGGGGACCTGGGCGCCGGCCAGCAGCATCTCGCCGGCCTCTTCGCAGGCGTCAGCCAGGCCGCCGCGGCAGCCGCTCTCGAAGAGGCGCAGGGCGGTCTTGGGGCTCTGCTTGACGTCCTGGCCGCGGCGGTAGCGCTCGCCGAGGGCCTGGCAGGAGCCCAGGTAGCCGGCCTCGCAGGCGGCCTGGTGGAGGGCCAGACCCTGCTCGATCTGCTGGGCGCCGAGCTGGAGCTCGGCCAGCACGGCGCAGCCCCGAGAGGACTCCAAAGCGCAGGCGGTTTGGGCGAGCAGCATGGCCTCGTCGGCGGGGCGGTGTTCAGCGAGGGTGGCGCAGGCCGCTCCGTCCTGAGCGGTGCAGGCGGACTCCAAGAGGGCCCAGGACTGCGCCTCCTCCACCTGGACCTGCTCGGAGAGGCCAGCCAAGGCGAGCTCGGTGCAGCCTTGGGGCAGGCCACCTTCGCAGGCGCGCTCGAGCAAGGCCTTGGCGCGGTCGGGCTGGGGGGCGCCGACGCTGGGATCCAGCAGGGCCCACGCGGCGGGGAGGCAGGCGACGGGGGCTCCCTCCAGGCAGGCGGGCTCGAAGTGGGCGACCACTGCCTGGGTGGAGGGGCCCGCGGGATCGCGCCACTGCCAGCTCCCACAGGCCAGGGACTCGCCGTCCAGGCAGGCCTGCTCCAAGAGCTCCTTGCCGCGGGCGTAGTCGCGGGCCATGCCGCCGTGACCGAAGGAGAAGGCCAGGCCCGAGAGCAGGGGGTCGGCGCTGGGGATCTCGGTGGCGCGGGCGGCGCCGGTGATCGCCCCGGCCAGGATCGTGAGCGCGCCAAGTGAAGCCGCGAGGGTCGCTCTGGTGCCGGTTCTGTGCTGCATCTGGCCCTCCTGCCCCACCCCAGACCGCTGTGGTCCTATGACCCTGTACGGACCAAAAGGTTCCGGAATGCAGAAAGGGTTATTGGTGCTTGACTCTTGGCACCGAGTCGTGGAAGTCCCTGCTGCGCTGTAAGCGCCGGGCCGGGCGCCGCGTTCGGATGCCGCCAGCGGAGCACCCCGCTGTCCCACTTCCGTCCGAGGATTGTTCCCATGTTCAGCCTGATCCCCCTGCTGTTTGCCAGCCCGGCCGGCGCCGGCGAGGAAGCCCAAGTCAGCGCCACCATCACCGCCTGGATGGCCTACGCGCCCGGCCTCGCCGCGCCCTCCGTCGAGAAGCACGTCAAGGCCAAGACCGCCTTCTGCGCCGAGAAGTACTCCGAGAGCGAGTTCGATCTCCTGACCTTCAACGTGCGCTTTGGGCCCGAGCAGAACACCGTCACCCTGATCGAGCCCACCAAGCTGGAGAGCCGCGCGGTGGTGCGCTGCATCCGCGATGAGCTGGTCGCTCCGATGCCCGGTCAGCCCTCGGATACCCGCGGGTCGGTGAACATCGACGTGAAGATCGGCGCCGAGTAGGGCCCGCTCCCGGGGCCGCATCGGGGGGCTTTGCGGCCCCCGCGATCCATTCGCGCGGACATCCTGTGACTTGAGGTCGCAGACACCGGTCCAGTCATTAGGCAGCTTCACCGATGGAGGCCCTGATGGCATCGCGAGACAGCCTGGTGATGATCCTGGCCGGGGGCAAGGGCAGTCGCCTGGGCCCCCTGACCGTTCACCGCGCCAAGCCGGCCACCCCCTTCGGGGGGCGGTACCGGATCATCGACTTTGTGCTCAGCAACGTGATCCACTCCGGCTACCGCCAGGTGCACGTGCTCACGCAGTACATGGCCAGCTCGCTGATCCGGCACCTGAACCGCCAGTGGCACCTGTCCACCCCCGGTGAGTTCATCGAGGTGGTCCCCGCGCAGATGCGCATGGGCGAGCACTGGTACCGCGGCACGGCCGACGCGATCCTCCAGAACATGAACCTGGTCTGGGACGCCCGCTGCGAGCACGTCGCGGTGCTGGGCGGCGACCACGTCTACAAGTTCGCCCTGGACCAGATGGAGGACTTCCACCGGGCCAAGGGCGCGGACCTGACCATCGCGGCGATCCCCGTGCTGCGCAGCGTGGCGGCGAACACCTTTGGGGTGATCCAGGTGGACGAGGCCGGCCGCATCGTCGGCTTCCAGGAGAAGCCCGCGGATCCCGCGCCGCTGCCCGGCGACCCCGAGCGCTGCCTTGTGTCGATGGGCAACTACTTCTTCAAGGCGCGCTCCATGCAGCGGGCCCTGGACATCGACAACGAGCGCAGCGGCTCCAGCCACGACTTCGGCAAGGACGTCATCCCCTGGATGCTGCAGCAGGGGATGGAGCTGTTCGCCTACGACTTCGCCACCAACCGGGTGCCCGGGGAGCCCATGGGCGCGCCGGTGTACTGGAAGGACGTGGGGACCCTGGACGCCTACTTCGAGGCGAACATGGAGCTGCGCTCCCCCATGCCGGCGCTGAACCTCTACAACCGCGAGTGGGCCATCCGCACCGCCCAGCGCGACCACCCCCCCGCCCGCTTCGTGCGCGCCGGAGACCGGCCCTGCGAGGTCGTGGACTCCCTGGTCTGCGAGGGCAGCATCGTCCAGGGCGCCACCCTGGTCGAGGTGATGCTGGGCTACGACTGCTTTGTGCACAGCGGCGCCCGGATCGAGCAGAGCATCCTGCTGTCGGGCTGCGACGTGGGCGAGGGCGTGTCCCTCAAGGGCGTGCTCTGCGACAAGAACTGCAGCTTCGAGGCCGGCGCGCAGGTGGGCCACGACCTGGTGGCCGACCGGCAGCGCTTCCCCTTCTGGTCCGAGGCCGGGCGGGTGGTGCTCCCCAAGGGCACGCGCGTTCCCGCCCAAGGCCCCATCGAGCTGGCCTACGACATCGCCCACCTGCTGGAGCGCGATCCCGCGACCTCCGAGCGCATGGCCGACTTCGCCGGCCGCTACACCATCTCCAAGCGGGACCGCCACAGCTTCGAGTCGGCGGGCCCCCACTACCTCCAGGGTTCCTGAATGCGCATCGTCTTTGCCTGCTCCGAGGCCGCTCCTTGGGCCAAGACCGGCGGCCTGGCCGACGTCGCGGGCTCGCTGCCCACCGCCCTCCGCGCCCAGGGCCACCGCGTCCGGCTGGTCCTGCCCATGCACCGCTCGGTGCGCCAGGAGCTCGCTCGGCGGGGACTCCAGCCCGCGCCGGGGCCGGTGTTCGAGAGCAGCCTGGGCCGCGGGCAGTTCTGGCGCCAGGGGCCCAACTGGTTCTTCGACGCCCCCGAGTTCTTTGACCGCGAGGGGATCTACGGGCCGGAGCCGGGCAGCCACTACGGCGACACCCGCTACAGCGACGGCCTGCAGCGCTTCGCCCTGTTCAATCAGGCGGTCGCGGCCTGCCTCCCCGAGCTGGGCGGCGGGCGCGTGGACGTGCTCCACATCCACGACTGGCAGACGGCCATCCTGGCCCGCATGGTCTCCGTGCCCACCCTGCTGACCCTACACAACCTGGCCTACCAGGGCGTGTTCTCGTCGTCTGAGGCCTGGCAGCTCGGCGGGATCCCCTTCTCCGGGGGCGAGGTGAACCTGCTGCGTGAGGGCATTGCCGCCTGCACCGCCGTGAACACCGTGAGCCCGCGCTACGCGCACGAGGTGCAGACCCCGGAGTTCGGCGAGGGACTGCATGGCCTGCTCGCCGAGCGCGGCGTCAGCGGGATCCTCAACGGGATCGACACGCAGGAGTGGGACCCGGCCAGCGACCGCTACGCTACCCAGACCTTCACGGCCGGGGACCTCTCGGGCAAGGCCGCCTGCGCGCGGGCGCTGCGCTCGGACCTGGGGCTCTCGCCCTCCGACGGCCCGCTCTTTGGGGTGGTCTCGCGGCTGGCCCAGATGAAGGGGCTGGATCAGGTCGTTCAGCGGACGGGTGACCTCGTCGATGCCGGGGGGCAACTGGTTGTGCTGGGCTCCGGGTCTCCAGAGTTGGAGCAGGATCTGTCGGCGCTGGCCAGCCGCTTCCCCTCCCAGGTCGCGGTGAAGATCGGCTTCAACGTGCCCCTGGCCCACCGCATCGTGGCGGGCGTGGACGCGATGCTGATGCCCAGCCGCTTTGAGCCCTGCGGCCTGAACCAGATGTACGCGATGCGCTACGGCGCGCTGCCCCTGGTCACCCCGGTGGGCGGGCTCGCGGACACGGTGCAGGAGGGCGTGAACGGGTTCGTGGACTGGGACCTGGGCGCGAGCCTGGAGCGGGCCTTCGCGGCCTGGGGCACCCCCGACTGGGACCGCATGGTGCAGGCAGCCATGGCGCGGGATGCGAGCTGGGGCGAGTCGGCGCGGGCCTACTCGAAGCTCTACCGCAGCCTGGTCTGAGGGCCCCCGCTCAAGGGTTCAGGTCGACGAAGTTGACGTTCGCGGCCTGGCACTTGGGCAGGGTGCAGGTGACGGGGGTCTCGTAGGCGTTGACCAGGCGGGCTTCGGCGTCCACGTCCGCCCCGTCCGGGAGATCGACGATGAAGATCTCGCCGTCGAAGTAGAGCCGGTCGTCTTCCTGCCGGAGAGGGAAGGTGGCGGTGTAGTCCAGCATCTGCACCTCCATCACGGCCCGGTCGGTGGGGGTGTCCCCCTGGAAGAGCCAGCGGTACTCCACGCCGTGGTCGTCCAGGACGGGGGTGTTGGGCTGGAGGGCCCGCGGCGCCAGAGGGTACCCGCCGATGTCGATGCGCTCCTCGCCCAGGAAGCCGGGGAGGGTGAGGGTGATCCACTCCTGGTCGGCCAGCGCCTCCAGGCCCTCGAACGCGACCTGGGCCTGCTCTTCGCAGCTGTCGGGGTCCAGGGGATTGGTGTGGCCGCCCTCACTGACGGACACCGGCGCGAAGCCCTCCAGGTCGGCCTCCTCCAGGCCGGTGATGTTCTGGCAGCGGGTGCGGTGCAGGAAGTGGAAGCTGGCGGTCAGCCGGCCCTGGGTCGGGAAGAGGTCGACCATCGCGAAGCGCACCGGGGCGGTGTTGACGGCGGCGCTGTGGGTGCAGCCCAAGAGGGTCAGGGCGAGCATGGCGACTCCGGTGGCGCTCAGAAGCGGCGGCTGAGGGTGAGGCCGGTGCCCGCGGCGGAGAAGCTGGGGGTCAGGCCCCAGTCGGTGGCGGCCAGGCCGATGGAGGCAGGCACGGCGATCGCGCCGACGGCCAGCAAGGGGGCGGCGAAGCCCTGCTCGACGACCAGGGGCATCATGCCGAAGGTGAACACGGAGACCAGGCCGCCGACCAGCATGGCGCGGGGGGTGTCCAGGCCCCAGGTCCAGGCGGCGGCGCCCCCGGCGAGCAGGGCGCCCACGGGGTAGCCGATGGCCATGCCCTTGAGGCCGCCGTCCACGAAGCTCCACGTGCAGGCGGACTGGCAGGTGGCCATCTGGAGGGCGCCTCCGGTGGCGAAGCCGACGCCGGTCCCGACCGCAGCGCCTCCGAATGCGACGGCAGCGACCTGTAGCCCGGAGCTGTCGGCGGCTTGGGCGAGGCTGGCGGCGAGCAGGATGGTGGACATGAGAACCCCCGGTTTGAGGGGGAGTGTAGCGCCTGAATGGGGGCGGATCCACACAGGGGGCGCCGCCGCCCGCATCTGGCGCAGGCAGCGGCGGCGCTGGCCTACTCGACCTCGATGTTGAAGGTGGCCTGGATGTCGTTGTCGCCCGGGATGGAGGCGAAGCCGCCGGCCGCGACGTCCTCGGCGAGGCCCTCGGTCTTGGTGGGCGCGTCCTCTTCGTAGGCCATGTGGCGCAGGGTCACGATGAGCTCGCCGCTGCCCCAGGCCAGGGTGTCGACGCTGTTGGTCAAGCCGATGGGCAGGCCTTCGGGGTCCTGGTCGCCGTACTCATGGCTGATGATGGCGTCGGCGTTGGCGCCGGTGGCGTCGCTCTCGACCGCGGAGCCGGTGAAGAAGAACTGGTGCTCATCGGGGAGCTCCTCGATCTCGGGGGTGACGTCCTCCATCGGGTCCTCGAGCTCGTTGTAGAGCACGATGTCCAGGGTGTAGCTCTGGGCGTCGTGGTGGTCGTGGTCCGAGCCGTCGGGCAGGAGGATGTCGTCGGCGACGGGCGAGCCGTCGGCCTCCGGGTCGGCCCAGGTGAAGCTGAGGGTCTCTCCGCCGTCCGTGGGGGTGAAGTTGAGCACCATGGTGGTGATCTGACCGTGGTCGTGGCCGTGGCCGTCGTCGTGGTCCTCGACGTCGGAGCAGGCCGCTCCGAAGAGGGCGAGCAGGGTCAGGGGAGCGAGGCGCTTGAGGGTCTTCATGGGGGTCTCCTTTGGGGGTTCAGAAGTCGACGCCCACCCGCACGTGGACGGAACGCCCCGGCTGGTCGGCGTAGTAGCGAAGCAGGCTGGTGTAGTCGCGGTAGGCGGTGTCCAGGAGGTTCCGGCCCTGGACGCTCACGCGGGTGGGGCCCACCTCCGCGCTGAGTCCGGCGTTCAACAGCGCGTAGGACTCGGGGGGTGGGGCGAAGTCAGCGGAGGGGTCGACGCGGGTCTGCTCTGCGACCAGCAGGGTGCCGAGCTCCAGCTCCGGGGCCTTGAAGGGGCCTACAGGAGGTGGACGACCGACGAGGGTGAGGCGGAGGTTGTCTGGCGGGGTGCCGATGAGGCCCGCGCCGGTGCTCGCGTCGGCGGTGCGGACCAGCGCTCCGGTGGCCTCCAGAGAGAGGGCCCGGTCCGGGAGCAGCGTGAAGGCGCCGTCGAGTCCCCGGAAGTTGGCGTCCACGGCCTGGTAGGCGTAGCGGGGCCAGGTGCCCTGGATGGTGACCTCGTAGCGAGGCGCCCCGTCGGCGTTCAGATCCGGCGCGAAGTAGATGTAGTCCTGGATGCGCTGGGCGTACCCGCTGACCTCCAGCCGCAGCCAGCTCAGCAGCAGGGTCGAGGTCAGGGTGGCGGTCCAGGCGCGCTCGGTCTCCAGATCCGGGGCGCCCAAGGCGAACACCGGGAAGGAGGGGGCGGCGCCGATCAGGAAGAGCTCGTCGGCGTCCGGGAAGCGCCCGGTGCTGGACAGCTCCCCCTTCAGATCCAGGAGCTGGGGCACCACGTGGAGTTGGGCGCCCAGGGAGGCGGAGGCGGCGTGGTAGCTGGCCGGGCAGCGGGCGCCTGAGCTGTAGAGCTCGCAGACCTTGGTGCTGAGGGTGTCGCGGCGCTCGTGCTTTCCGTAGTCGGCCTCCGAGAGGTAGGTGGCCCGGAACAGCCCATCCATCCGGGCCCCGGCCTCCAGATCCACCCGCCGCAGGGTGACCCGCTGCGTGGTGAAGAGCCCGCCGGCGAAGGCCCGGTAGTTGGGGAGCAGGGAGTAGCCCCGGTAGACGTTCTCCTGGAAGCTGCCCTGCAGGCCCAGCGTGCTCTGCAGCTCGTGCTCGCCCAGGGGCCGCGCCGCAGGCATGTACAGCAGGTCCAGGGAGTGCGTGCGCAGGATGAAGTCGTACTGGGGGCCGGTGACGGTGGTCCGGACCGTGCTGAACTCCTGGCGGTGGTTGCGCTGGAAGGCGTAGCGGCCCACGACGCTGCCCCAGGGGCCGCTGCGGTCCGCCTTCACGATCCCGACGTCGTGGCTGACCTGCTGGTAGGGCCGATCGATCTCCGGGTCGGCGGTCCAGCTCTCGGCGTTGACGGGGCGGCCGTTCTCGTACTGCTGGAGGAACTCGGCGGGGGTGGCGGTGGAGACCCCGTAGAAGGCCCCCGCCTTGAGCGCGTTGTGGTGCCAGGAGGCGACCACCCCGCCCCGCTCCGTCCGCCGCCCGACGGCGCCGCCCAGGTTCCAGCTCCGGGAGGCGGTGTTGCCCAAGACGTAGTCGGGGGCCTTGAGGCTGGAGCCGTAGCTGCCGTTGCCTTCGACGCGGAAGGACCAGTCGGGGTGGGCCGCGGAGACGCCGTCCAGGCGCAGGGCGGCGTAGGGGCGCGCGCCGTTGGTCTCGAAGGCAGCCAGCGCCTTCCCGTGGAGGCCGACCTGAGTGGAGAGGACTGGGGGCTCGACCAGGACCACCCCGCCGATGGCGTCTGCGCCGTAGCGGGTCCCGGCGGGCCCCCGGATGACGCGGATGCTGCCCGCGGAGAAGGGGTCGATCTCCGTGGCGTGGTCCGGGCCCCAGCTCTGGCTCTCGTGTCGGACGCCGTCGTAGAGCACGAGCAGGCGGCGCTCCTGGTGGCCCCGGATGATGGGCTTGGCGGTGTCGGAGGTGGTCGGCGCGGTGTAGACCCCAGGGACCTGTTCGATGGTGTCGGCCAGCCCCTCTCCGCTGCGGCTGTCCAGCGTCTGCTGGTCCAGGGTGGTCTGGGCCTGGATGGACTCCCGGTCGGGGTCTTCGGCGTGGACGAGCACCACCGCGCTGGTCTCCGGGCTGGGCGCGAGCTCAGGGGGGGCGAAGTGGAACCAGATCCGGGTGGTGGCCTCGAAGGGGACGCCGGCGCGGAGGGCCGGGGCGAACTCAAGGCGCTGGGCGGCGTCCAGCGCGGCGGCCTCGAAGACCTGGGGCCCCGACTCGAAGGACACCCAGAGGACCGCGCCGTCCGTCCCCACCCGCACGAGCAGGCTCACGTCTCCGTGGAGGCCGCTCTCCAGGGCCTCGCTTGGGTAGCTCAGCGCGACGGTGTGGAGGAGCCTTGGTGCCTGGATGGTGGGGTCCTGTGGCTCCAGGGGCTCGTCGACCTCTCGGACCTGGGCGGGCTCCAGAGCCACCCCTGGCGCCAGGCTCGGAGCCCACCAAGCCAGCCCCAGGGGCAGCAGAATCCGGAGGTGTCCCATCACTCAGTGGTGCGCGTCGGGGACGTGCGCGAGCAGGAATCGGACGGCGGCGTCGCTCTCTCCGCCCTGCAGCTCCAGGACGTAGGGGACCTTCTCGTCCCCGTCGTTCTCGAAGCCTTCGCCCTGGTGGTGCTCCAGCAACAGGGCTGAGCACTCGGAGACCGGTCCGAGCGCGCTGCTCTCCACCACAGAGCCGTCTCGGTGCTGGAAGCCGCCGAAGCGATCCGCGCTGTCCAGCATGACCGCGTAGCTGCCGTCCAGGACGACGGGGAAGTGGACGTAGCCGGGGGCGCCGGCCGTGAGCTGGACCTCGACGACCTCCATCGTGGGGGCGTGGCTCGCGGAGGTGAAGGCCCCGGTGCCCTCCGATGAGGAGCCCGCGATCTCAGCGGCGGTGGTCTGGTGGATGTGGTCCGTGTCAGCGAAGAGCGCGCACATGGCCTCCGGGTCCATCACGCAGTTGTCGCTGTGCCCGTCCTCCTGCGTGTAGCCGTCCTCGCAGGCGCACCCGTCGTCGGTCATCTGGCCGTGTCCGGCGCACTCGTCGGCGGAGGTGCGCTCGCAGCTCGCGAAGCCGTCGTCCCCGACCTCACACAGAGAGCCGCTCTCGCAGAGCGCGATCTGCAACAGCCCGTCCACGCAGTTCCCGGAGGCGCCTCCGTCCTCGGAGCAGGTGGCCTCGCCCTCGGTGCAGGTCGCGGTCTCGTCCGCGCAGGTCGCGGTGCTGTCGTCCAACTCGACGCAGGTGTACCCGTCCGCGCCGCAGTCGGTGCTGTGGAAGTGCCCGGCCATGTCCTCTTCGGCGTGGCAGGACACGACCAGCGTTCCGCTGCAGTGGGTGTCCCCGTTCGACTCGACGTCGCAGACGGGGTCGTCGGTGGTGTCGCAGGCGGTCAGGGCGGACAGGAGCAAGAACAAGCCAGTCATCAAGGGCCTCCACAGGCAGCCCATCCGACTTAGCTGTCGTTCAAAGTAATTGCAACTCAGTCGCAGGTGAGATCGTGATGCTTGTCAGTCCACGTACCCCAGGCTGCGCAGCGCCGCGTCGATCTCCAGAGCGCCGGTGGCGAGGGGGAGGGGGCCCGGCAGGCAGCCCACGAGCTCGGGGGTGAGCTGGCCCTCCACCGCCTCGGGGCCCTGGCCGCGGTCCTGGACGGTGTTCCAGCCGTCGCTGCAGGCGCTGCCCTCCGGTCCGTAGAGCAGGCTGGCCATGGGGGTGACCACCCCGGGGAGACCGGGGTCCAGGGCCGCCAGCGCGCCGGTGTCCGCGTAGTCCAGCAGGGCATCGTGGACCGTGCGCAGGTCGACGGGGCGGCCGATCTCGCCGGGCTGCACGCCGGGCCCCCAGACCAGCAGGGGGACGCGCATGACCGGGTCCGCGAAGCTGTGGCCGTGCTCGACCTGGGTGCCTGGGCCGAAGGCCTCGCCGTGGTCTCCGACCAGGATGACCAGCGTGTCCTCGCCTTGGACTTGAGTGAGCAGGCGGTCGAGCGCAGCGTCCAGGGCTGAGAGGTCCCGGCGGTAGAGGGACTCGATGTGGTCGCGGTCGGGATCCGCCTCCCCCCTCCGAACCGGGACCCAGCTCGGGAAGCAGTCGGGCAGGTGGCAGCCCTCGCGCGGGCCGCCGTAGGGGACGTGGGCGTCGACCAGGTGCACCCACAGAAAGCCCTGCCCTTCGTGGATGCGGCCCCAGCGCTGGAGGGCGCGGTCGACCTGGGATTCGGCGTCGTCGCTCACGGGGGGCAGCAGGGCGCGCAGGAGCAGGCTCTCGCGGAGCTGGTCGCGCATCAGGGCCTCGCGGGTGGCGTCGCTGACGCGGTCCAGGCCGCGGTGGAAGCCCAGGGAGGCCCCCAGGTAGGGGTTCGAGAGCACGCCGACGGTGACGTAGCCGCGGTCCTGCAGGGACTCGGCGAGCAGGGGGAGGTTGGGCTGGATCCCGCTGCGCACACCCGTCTCCACCGCGTGGGCTCTGCGACCCGCCCCGTGACTGTGCACGGACTGCCCGGTCACCAGCGAGGCCATGCTGGGCAGGGTCCACGGGGCCGTGCTGCGGGCGCGGGTGTAGTGGGCGGCGTGTTGGGCGCGGGCGGCCAGCAGGGGCATGTGCTCCAGGCTGTCGTGGCGCCAGGTGTCCACGCTGATGAGCACGATGGGGCGGGCATCGTCGGCGCGCAGGTAGGGCAGGGGGCTGGCGCGGCGCCACTGGGTGGCGGTCTGCAAGCCGCTGTCGACGCCGCCGGCGAACACGGCCACGCCGCTGAGCAGGGCGCCGACGAGGAGGCTGAGTGCGGCCAGGGTCCAGGGCCAGGGGCGCGGGCGGGGGCGGAGGGCGCCGAGCAGCGCGGCGGTGAGGGCGAGGGGGAGCGCGGCGAGCAGGTCGACGCCCCAGAAGAAGCGCAGGCGCTCGGGGTGGGCGCTGGCGGCGTTCTCGGTCAGGGCCAGGAGCATGGCGGCGGCGATACAGGCCGCGGCCCAGCGCAGGGCGGTGGCGGCCCTCACGGGGTGGGTCCGGTGGAGGGGCCGCAGAGGAGGACGCGGGCGGGGGCGGGGTCGGCGCCCCAGGCGTGGAGGATGGCCAGGCCGGTGTCGGTGCGGCGGGCCAGCCAGTGGTGCTCCTGGAGGCTGCGGAAGGCGGCGTCGCCGCAGCGGGGGAGGCGGCCGTAGCGGTAGCTGGGGTCCTGGGCGGTGCCATTAGGGGCGGGGGAGAGCTCGTGGAGCAGGTCCACGGCGCTGCCGCCCTGCATGGCCAGGCCGGAGAGCTGGGTGAAGGTGAGGGCGACCTTGAGGTCTCCGTTGCGGGCCTCGAGCTGGGTGGCGGGGAGCCCGGAGCGGAAGAGGGCGGGGTCGGTGACCAGGGACCAGCCGGGCCCGAAGTCGAGCTGCAGCGCCATGTCCTCGCTGGTGAAGCGGCGGCCTGAGAGGGTGCCGGGGGGCAGAGGTTCAGGCGGTGTGCACGACAGCCAGGCGTGCAGCCAGATCACCTCGCCCCCTCCACGACCTGCTCCAGGGTGGCGCGCAGCTCGGGGTCGGCGTCCACGCAGGCGCGCACCTGCTCGACCAGCAGGTGGTCCTGGGGGCTCTGGGCGGGGGACTCGACCACGCGGCAGAGGGGGGAGGCCTCGGAGACCTGGCGCAGGCAGCCTTCGGTGTTGCGGTAGAGCAGGCCCATCAGGCGCAGCTCGGCCAAGGTCTTGTGGGTGGGGTCGGTCGCGGACCCGAGCACCTCGCTGGCGGTCTGCAGTGCAGAGGAGCCGGAGAGCACCTGGGAGCGGGTGAGGTGGCGATCCGGTGGGCAGGTGCTGCGGATCTTCTTGACCATCAGAGCGGGGGGCGGCGGCGTGCTGACCCAGACCTGGGACTCGACCTGGCGCATGAGGGTGGCGACGGGGGCGGCATGCTCGCGGGGGGCCTGGGCCAGGAGCTGGTACCACTGCCCGGAGCCGGCCTGCCAGAGGAGCTGCCAGCTCAGCCAGGTGCCGTGGGCGTCCTGGTGCTCGAAGACCCAGCGGCCGACGTGGGCTCCCTGCTCGGAGGGGCCGATGTAGTGGGTGGACAGCTCTGGGCGCTCGCGCTGCATGGCCCGGGCGAGGCGGTCGGGGGAGAGGGCGAGGGTGGCCTCTTCGCTGTCGAGCAGGGCCTGTTCACCGAGGGCGAGCTTGGGGGCGGGGACGGGCCGAAGCCAGAGGTGGACGCCCAGAGAGGGCCAGCTCACGGCGTGCGCGGCGTCGGTGACGGGGGCCTGGTCGGGCTGCCACTGGGGGCTGAGGGAGACGCCGGTCTCCGCGTTGGGGGCCTGCCAGGCCAAGGCCGCCAGGACCCAGAACATCGCCGTCCTCAGTAGTAGTACACGAAGAAGACGGCGCAGCAGATCGTGCCCGCCGTGAAGCCGCCCAGGAAGGCGCCCGCGAAGGCCGCGAGGCTCACGAGCAGGATGTCGGAGCCGACGCGGTCACCCGGCATGCCCACGCCGCCGGGGACGCCGGGGGACTCTTCGTAGACGGGCGCGGAGGCCAGCAGGGCGGTGGACTCGGGGACGGGCGCGCTGTGTTCGCTCAGGCGCAGGGCGGCGCCATTGGCGGGCTGCGCGGGGAGAGTCTGTGCGGGGACAGACTGGACGGAGGTGCTCCCGGCGACGGCCTGGGCGCGGGCCACCGGGGTGAACACGAAGGCGGCCAGGAGCCACAGGCTGAGCAAGGGGGTCAACAGGCGCTGCAGGGGCATCACGTTCTCCGTTGGGTGCAAGATACCCCGCCCGCCCGTGGGGTAAAACCAGGGCATGACTGTCGTACTTCTGTTGCTGGCCTGCGCCGGCGGGTCCCCCGATTCACGCTCCGCGGACAGCGGCTGCCCCAACGCGGAGGTCTCCGGGACGGTGTATGTCGACCTGGGCACGGCCACCTTGGGGAGCGCGGCGGTGTTCGCGCAGCAGAGGGAGCAGACCCCACTGCAGGCCGTCGCGGATGGAGAGGGGCACTACACGATGACCTTGGCCCCCGGCTCGTGGACCCTGTGGTCGGAGAGCACCCCGGGCTGTCAGGGGGACATCACCACGGTGGCGCTGTCTTGCGAGGGCGCCGAGCAGGACCTGTCCGTCGAGCGGTGCGACGGGTAGTTCTCCGAAGCATGAGTTCCGACACTCGGGCCCGGGTTCTGCCGGACGGGCCTGTTTGGAACTTCTGCCCGGCAGAACGAAGCGATCAGGCTTCGGGGGTTTCTGGCGTGTCACTGCCTGCGGGCGGCCCGTAGACATCGGGCACGAAGGTCTGCTCGTCCAAGGGCGGGCGCACGTAGCCGATGTCCTCGGTGCGGGCGGGGAGCGCGATGGGGCCGGGCATCAGGTCCTGGTACTCGAACTGCGAGAGCAGGTGGTTGATGCAGTTGAGGCGGGCGCGCTTCTTGTCGTCGCTGGGCACCACGAACCAGGGGGCCTGCTTGATGTCGGTGTGCTCGAACATCGCGTCCTTGGCCTGGGAGTACTCGGACCAGCGGCTGCGGGCTTCGAGGTCCATGGGGCTGATCTTCCACCGCTTGAGGGGGTTGTGGATGCGGCTCTGGAAGCGGCGCTCCTGCTCCTGCGAGGACACGGAGAACCAGTACTTGATCAGGGTGATGCCGTCCCGGACCAGCATGCGCTCGAACTGCGGGCAGCTCCGCATGAACTGCTGGTACTGGGCGTCGGTGCAGAAGCCCATGACCTTCTCGACGCCCGCGCGGTTGTACCAGGACCGGTCAAAGAGCACGATCTCGCCGGCCGCAGGCAGGTGCTGCACGTAGCGCTGGAAGTACCACTGGGTCTTCTCCCGCTCGGTGGGCACGCCCAGGGCGACGACGGTGGCGCCGCGGGGGTTCAGGCGCTCGGTGATGCGCTTGATGGTGCCGCCCTTGCCGGCGGCGTCCCGGCCCTCGAACACGATGACCACGCGCTTGCCGGTGGCCTTGACCCAGTACTGGAGCCGCACGAGCTCCTCCTGGAGGCGGGCCAGCTCGGCCTCGTAGTAGCGCTTGGCCAGCTTGCCGGACTTGGTGTAGACGGGGGGCTGAATCTGCTCGGACATGGGCGCTCCAGGGGTGGGTCAAGGTATCGCCCTGGGGACCTCCCCCTGTGGGCGCAGGGGGAGGGGGGTGATCCAGCTCAGGGCTTGGCGGTGAAGCCGCGGAGCTTGGAGGGGGCGACGACGTTGTAGAGCGCGCAGATCCGGCCATCCGGTCCCAGGGCGATGGCGGTCACGCTCACGCTGGGCCAGCCGGGCTGGGGGGGAGAGCGCTCGACCACGGCGGGGAGGCCGTTGATGTGTTCGATGTCGAGCTGGATGGACGCCGCGCTGAGGTTCAGCAGGACCCGGGCCACCCGCTCCGCGCCGCGCAGGGCCTTGCCGGCGGCGTAGACCTCTCCACCCCCGTCGCACAGCAGAGTGACGTCGGGGGTCATCAGCGCCTGGACCGCCCCGAGGTCTCGGCTGGCCAGCGCGGTGAGCATGGCGTGGAGGGCGCGGCGGTGGGCGCGCAGGGTGGAGGGGTCCGGGCTGGGGATGGGGGCGTCCACGAGCGCTCTGCGGGCGCGCAGGTGCAGGCTGCGGACGGCGCCGGGGGAGCGCTCCAGGGCCTGGCCGACCTCCTGCACCTCCCACTCCAGGACCTCGCGGAGCAGGAAGACCGCGCGCTGTTCGGGGGTGAGGGCTTCGGCGGCGACCAGCCAGGCCAGGGTGGCCGTCTCTGACAGGCGGAGCTGGGATTCGGCGTCCAGGGTGGGGTCGCTGGGCGGGGAGCGCACGGGCTCGGGCAGCCAGGGGCCGTGGTAGGCCCGGACCTTGCGCTTGCGGAGGTGGTCGCGGGCCAGGTTGCAGGTCACCCGCACCAGCCAGGAGCGCAGGGGGCGACCGTCCAGGACCGGGGGCTGCAGGAGGGCTCGGATGAAGGCCTCTTGGACCACCTCTTCTGCCTCGCTTGCGGACCCGAGCATCCGGAAGGCCAGGGCCTCCAGGGTGGGGCGGTGGGGCTCCAGTTCGTGGTCTTCAACAGTCATTGGAGCCCAGAGCCTGCCGCTGTCCGGGGAAGCGCGCAAGCAGGCGCGCGCCGTCCTTTCGCCCGGCCGCCTGGGCCTGCTTGAGCATCTTGTCGCGCTGGGCGGGGGTGGTCTTCTCGATGGGGGCGAAGAGATCCACCCGCGTGGGGGCGATGCCCACAAAGTGGAGCGTCGCGCGCTGGACCTGCTTTCGGGCGGACGCGCCGTAGACCAGGCTGGCGTACCAGCCGGGGGTGTCCATGGTGACCAGCAGGCGGCCGGTGCGCCCGGAGAGGCCCTTGTCGGGGAACACGCCGGCGCCCATCGCGTAGGCCCACCCGGGCTGCAGCACCCGGTCGAACAGGCCCTTGAGCAGGGCGGGCGTGCTCCCCCACCAGACCGGGTAGGCGATGGTCAGGTGGGCGCAGGCCGCGAGCTCGCGCTGGACGCGCTGGAGGTCGGGCTCCAAGGGCATGGACTCGCGGTGGGCCATCAACAGCGCCGGGTCGAAGCGCAGCTCGTGGACATCCAGGGTCTGGACGGTCGCGCCCGCGGACTCGGCGCCGGCCTGCCAGGCGTCCGCCAGGGCGGAGTTGAAGCTGTCGGGCAGGGGGTGCGCCCGCAGGAGCAGGGCTCTGGGGGTGGTGGGGGCGGGGGGGAACACGCGGCGTGCGGTAGCGGACATGGTCGCTCCAGAGTCAGGAAAGGTCATCGGTGGCCAGCGCCCGGTCGGCGGCGCGGGTCCAGTGGAGGAAGAGGTGCAGCGCCAGCGCGACGCCGGAGGCTGCGGCGGCCAGGGCGAAGACGCCGCGGTAGCCCGCCCCGGAGCCCAGGAGGGCGGCGGCGCTGCTGGGGCCCAGGATCTGCCCCAGCCCCTGGGCGCCGGGGATCAGCGCGGCGAGCCGCCCGCTGGCGTCGATGCGGGCGATGCCGGAGAGCTGGAAGATGTCCGAGAGCATCCACAGGGCGCTGAACGCGCTGACGCTGGCGAGGAAGCGGCCGGTCTGTAGGCCCCCGACCAAGAGCAGCACGACCGCGGCCTGCGCGGCCAGGGTCCAGCGGATGGCGCGCCCGAGGCCCAGCCGGCGGCTGAGGGTGGTGGAGACCAGGCAGCCCAGCAGGGAGGCGGCCGAGGCCCCGATCAGGACCCCGCGGATCCAGCCGCTGGGCAGGGCCGCGTCTTGTGCGGCCAGCTCGATGTAGGTCCAGTAGGTGCCGATGTTCACGTAGCTGAACAGCACCGCGGCCATGACGAGCCAGGGGACCCACTTGGGGAGGGCCGGGTGGGCGGCCTGGCTGTCTGGCTGCGGCTCGGCGTGGGACGGCATCCAGTGGAAGAAGGGGAGCGCCCCAGCGAAGCCGAGGGCGAGCGCCAGGTAGATGCCGTTCATGGAGAGCATCGGCAGCAGGGACAGCTCCAGGGCCTGCGCGAGGGCGAAGGCGAAGAGCACCCAGGCGTAGGTCCGCTCCGGGCGGGAGGTGGCCCCCAGCGCTGCGACCGCGATGGCGGTGTAGGCACCGGACGCGACGCCGGCGGTGGCGCGGAGGGCGAGCACCGGGCCGAAGTCCTGGGTGGCCATGCAGGCCAGGTTCGCGCCGACTGCGAGCGCCGCGGCGCCCAGGACGACGTGGCGGCGGTTGACCTTGGGCAGCACCCAGGCGCAGAGCACGGCCCCCAGGGACAGGCCGCCCAGATCAGCCGCCGCGAGCTGTCCGACCTGGGCCTCGGTGAAGCCCAGCTTGCCCACCCAGGCGGCGCTGACGACGGGGATTCCGACCAGGACCGCGTAGCCGGTCAGGACCATGTAGAGAGAGAGCGAGAGCGCGCGCCAGGAGTCAAAGGCCCGGGCCATGGGTGCACCTCCAGTCTGTGTGCACCCCTCCCACGTGTCAGCCGGCGGCTCCGTTGCGCGGCGCGGAATCTGAGCGAGAAAATCTGTAGGGCCCCCGCCAGTGTCCCCGCTGGGTCAGCGCCGGATCGCCCGGTCCTCCGCCACCATCGCCCGCAGCGCGCCGATCACCGGCTCGGGGGCAAAGCCCAGCTCCTCTCGCGCCCGCTGGTTGCTGCGGTAGCGCGCCAGGTTCATCTGCTCGATGGCCCCTGCGGTCCCGCCGATGACGGGCAGGTGGGAGAGCAGGCCGGGCAGGCGTCGGGGCAGGCGCAGGGTGCGGAGGCGACGCCCCTGGAGCTCGGCCAGGGTGCGGAGGACATCCAGATAGGGCAGGTTCTCGCTGCCCAGCAGGTACTTGCGGCCGGGCTGTCCGTGCCGCCACGCCAGCACGTGCCCGATGCCCACGTCCCGCGCCGACACAAAGCACTTGCCGCCGCGCGGGGCCGGAATCAGGGGCATCCTGGAGGCCCGGAGCAGCGGGCCGGTCACCACCCCGTGCAGGTCCCCGGGGCCCACCACGTAGTCGGGGTTCACCAGCAGCGCGCCGTGGTCGCGGGCCAGGGCCTCGATGGCCAGCTTGGTCTGTCGGTAGACCTTGCCGGTGCCGCGGATGGGGTTGGCGGGGTCCTCGCTGGGCTGGTCTTCGTGTCCAGGGTTGTGGAGGGGGCCAAAGCCGCAGGTGATGGAGGAGCTGGTGCAGAGCGTGGGGATGCCCAGCGCCAGCATGACCTCGCTGCCGCCCACGTTCAGAGCGTGCATGCGGGCATGACCGCCCGGGCGGTGGTCCCAGATGCCCGCGACATGAAAGATCCCCTCGACCCCCTTGGCGGCCTCGTGGAGGACCTTTGGGTCCAAGAGATCGCCGCGGACGTGCTCGACGCCGGGGGGCCAGTCCGGGTGTGCTGGCGCCGGATCCAACACGCGGACGCGGACGCCTTCTCGGTGGAGGGCGAGGACGACCTGATGCCCAACAAACCCGGCCCCACCGCTGACCAACGCCAGCTTGGGGAGGGCTCTGTCGGGACGGTCTCCCACCAGCGAGGTCAGGCTGGGCGCTACTGGAGCTGATCCACGAAGTGGTCGGCCAGGGCCTTGTAGTGCTGCGCGCCGCGGGAGCTCTGGTCGAAGGAGAAGATGTCCTGGCCGGCGTGCTGGGCCTTGGCGAGCGCGTTGTTGATCCCGATCTGCACGGGCAGCAGCGCGTCGTCGTAGGTCTGGTGGATCTGCTCGATGACCGCGTTGTTCAGGGTGGTGTTGCGGCCGTCGACGCGGGTCAGGAGCACGCCGGAGACGTCGATCTCGGGGTTCAGCCGGGCGGCGACCTGGGTGATGGCGTCGACCAGCTTGTCCACGCCGGACAGGGCCAGGGGCGAGGGGTCGCAGGGGATGAGCACCTGGTCGGCGGCGACCAGCCCGTTGAGGGTCAGGTTGCCCAGGTTGGGGGGGCAGTCGATGACGATGAGGTCGTACCAGGTGCGCGTGGTCGCCAGGGCGTCGCGGAGCACGAACTCCTTGCCGATGCGGGTGCCCAGCAGGTCCTCGGTGTGGCCCAGGGAGGCGTCGACGGGGGTGACGTCCAGGCCGGGGAGGCTGGTGGCGGTGGCGACGTCCATGACCTCCATGGCGCCCTCGGAGAGCAGGGCGTCGCTCAGGCAGCCGCCGCCCACACGGACCATGTCGGAGAGGGCGGTGTTGACGTGCCCCTGGGGATCCAGGTCGACCAGCAGCACGCGCTTGCCGTGGAATCGGGCGATGGCGGCGGCCAGGTTGACGGAGGTGGTGGTCTTGCCGACGCCACCCTTCTGGGCGGCCACAGCCAGGACCATCGCCTGGCGCTGGCCCTTGGCCCGGGTGGGGCGCTTGGGGGCGGTCTCCTCGCCGACGATGCGGCGCAGACCGGAGCGGAGGAGCTTGCGCATGGGGGAGTCCCTTGACAGCGGGGTTGACTTGTCAAGAGAATAGCTTGAAGCGGGGTGAGGGGGCAAGGCCCCTGTCACTTGAGCAGCGCGGCCCGATCCACAAAGTAGCCGCCCTCGTACATCAAACCGAGATGCCGGTACATCACCAGCAGCTCGCCGGTGGGCAGCGACCAGCCGCCGACCACCCCGGAGCGGCCCTTGCTGACCTGCGTCCACTGGGTCTGACGGGAGCCCAGGGAGAGGTGGACCTGCATGCTCCAGGCCTGGCAGCCCCACCCCTCGGGCACCTGGGGGCAGGGGACCTGCGCAGTGTGGATCTCGGTGACAGCGAGGCCACTGAGGTCCGCCTCGGCCAGGGGCTCCAAGCGGGCCTGGAGCGACACCAAGCGCTCGTAGAAGACCGCGTCGTCCAGGCCGCTCCAGCTCTGGGCCCAGACCCAGTCGGGGCTCTCGGGGCTGCGGAAGAGCAGGCGCTCGCGCTCCCCGCCGGACTCCAGCAGGTAGACCTTCTGGTCGACGGGCTCGTAGCCGAGCACGCGGAGCTCAATGTCGGCGCCGACGGTGGCGTGGGCGGTGGACATCAGCAGGGTGAGAAACATGGGGACCTCCTGCGGGGGCTGGTTGCAGGGGGCGTGCCAGGCGCTACCAGAGCTCCAGGAACTCCTCGAGCTCGTCGTCGCTGGCGTAGAGCTCCTCGACGCCCTCCAGCTCGCACACGGCGTCGGCGACCTTGGACGCGGGCAGCTCTTCGACCAGGGCCTCCAGCGCCGCCCGGACCTTGGCGCGATCGGCGTCTGGGGTGAGCTCGATCCACTCGCGCTCCTCCCAGATGGTGAGCAGCCCCTCGGGGAGCAGGCCCTCGGGCTCGGGTTCGCCGACGGGCTCGGGGTCGTGGATGGGCTCGCTGATGGGCTCGCCGATGGGCTCAGGGGCCGGAGGACGCTTGGCGGGAGGCGGCATGGTGCCGGCCATGGCGCGCAGCAGGGCCTTGAGGGGGTCGTCATCGGAGGCCCGGGGGGAGTCGTCAGCGGCGGCAGCGGTGGCCTTGGGGCGCAGGCCCATCGCGAGCAGGTCGTCCAGCAGGCCGCCCATCTCGGGGGCGCCGCCGCTGATCCGCATGTAGTCGGGCAGGGTCTCGGCCTTCCGCGCGGGGACGGGCGCGGGGGGCGTGCCGGGGAGGTTGTGCTCCGGGATCTCATGGGCGACGCGCTGGACCTGGTCGCCCAGCAAGAGGGCCTGGAGCCCGTGCTCGACGTGCAGCACGGAGCTGAACTGGAGCAGGACGTAGGCCAGGCCGTCCGCGCACCGGTCGGTGACCTGGGCGCTCATCAGGGTGAGGTGCTCGGGGCGGGAGCTCTGGCCCTTGGCGCGCCACAGCGCGGCGGACTGGCGGGTGGCCTCGGCGACGATGGCCTCGCCGTGCTCGTGGAGAGCCAGCAGGGCCCGGCGCTGCTCGGGGAGCAGGACGTTGAGGGGGTCGGGGTGCTCCTTGTCCTGGGCCTCGGCGTCCACGCAGGCGTCCAGCCAGGCGTAGGCCTGCGCGCGGTCCAGGGTGACGCGGACGTCATCGTCTTCGACGGGCTGGTCGGCGTAGAGGGCCACCAGCAGGGGCTCCAGGTCGCCGGACTCGGTCCAGTCCAGCTCCAGCCACCAGTCTTCGGGCAGGTCCACGTGCTTACTCGCTGAGGGGGGCTTCGGGGTCGACGGGGAGCTCCACGGGATCGGCGGGGGGCTCGGTCGGCGCCAGGGTGTCCTCGCTGGCGGGCTGGGGCTTGTCCCCGATGACGAACTGGGCGCGGATGGGGAGGTGGTCCGAGATCTCCAGGGCCTCCCCCCGAACCACCTCGGCCTCCAGGACATGGATGGGGCCGCCGTAGAAGATGTAGTCGATCTTGCGGTCGGGCTCGGCCTGGCCGAAGGACACGTAGGTGCGGTTCTCGGGGTCGAGCTGGGCGTCGCCGAAGACCTCCTGCCAGCCGGCCTGGAAGAGGGGCTCGATGGGGTTGCTCTCGTCGGCGTAGAGGTCGGCCTCCTGGGTGAGGCGGTCCTTGTCGTCGCCGGGGGGCAGCAGGTTCATGTCGCCGGCGAGGATCCAGGGTTGGCCGGGGGGCCGAGCGGCCATCCAGTCGTTGAGCTGCTGGACCTGCTTCTCCAGGGTGCCGTCGCCGTAGGAGAAGGCGCTCAGGTGCGTGCTGGCGATGGCCAGGGGCTGATCGAGGCCTTCGACCTGGACCTCGGCCCAGAGGAGGGCGCGCTTGAGGTTGAACATGCGGCGCACGCGGGCCTCGTCCAGCATGGCGAGCTGGATGCGCTCCCCGTGGGACATGGGGGCGTGGGAGAGCAGGGCGAGCTCCATGTCGACCTTGCCCAGGGCGTCGCCGCTGGGGACGGGCACGTAGGGGCTCTTGTGGTAGGGCGCGGCGGCCCAGCAGTCGGTGTCGGCGGCGGCCAAGTAGTCCTGGAGCTGGTCGACCTTGCCGGTGCGCTTGGAGCCGCGGTCGACCTCCTGGAGCAGGTAGAGCTCGGGGTCGATCTCCTCCATGACCTTGGAGGCGGCGTCCAGGGTCCACTGCACGTCCTCTGGGGCGACGTGCACGGCGTCGCCGCCGTCGTAGAAGAACTGGTACTTTCGGGAGGCGCCGTACTGCAGGTTCCAGCTCAGGATCTCAAAGGGGACATCCTTCTGGATGCTGCGCTTGGGGCTCTCGCAGGTCTGCTCGGCGGGCTCGATGGGGGCGGGGTTGTACTCGCTGGCCATCGCGCCGATGACGGTGCCGGCGGCTGCCAGTCCGACCACGCCCAGGCCGATTGCGACGAACTTCATGGGGGGACTCCCGGGGTTTTCGGGAGTCTACACCCGGGGGTGAAGCGGGCCTTCTGGAGTCGCCGTTGACCTCCACGTTGAGGGGGCCTCCGTGTGCTCAGTAGGCGCACATGATGGAGTAGCCGGGGTCGGCGACGGGGACGACGAACTGGGTGCGGCCCTTGGCCTGCTGGGCGACCATCCAGCCCTCGATGGTCTGCGCGTCCGCTCCGGTGATGAGCTTCCAGCGCTTGCAGTTGGGCTTGACGGGCTCCTGCACCTCCGCGTCCTGGGCCTGGGCCTGCAGCTCCGTTCCGAGCATGAGGCCGACCGCCCCCAACAACACGCCCACACCGACCAGAAGGGTCCTCTGCATCCCTGACTCCCGTTTCCGCCCAGGCTCTGGGGCCGGGAGTGGCCACGGGCTGGGCTGGGGCCGCAGTCTGGGTGGCTACGGGGGGTGAATGCAAGGGATGGCGTGGCTACGGGGCTTGGGTGAGCGCCCGCCTGTGGCTACGGCCCGCCAATGAGCGCTTGTCTGAGGCTACCGCCCACCGGTGAGCGATCTGGCCACCGATCTGGGCGCTGAGGGCGGGATCTGAGCGATTTTCGGGTGTTTTGGAGCCGGATTGGGGCGATTCGGTGGGGAAAGCGCTCACTGAGTTGCCGTAGCCTCGGCGAAGCGCTCGTTCGGAGTGGGTAGCCTCACCCCTTCGCTCATTCAGGTGGCGTAGCCCGCACGGCGCCCCGACAACCCGCTACTCCGCCGCCTCAACCGCCGGCTCCTCGCTCTCCTGCAGCGCCAGCAGCTCCCGCATCACGTCCTGGTGTCGCGCGGTGACCTCGAGCGGGCCGCCGGGCAGGTAGAGCACGGTGCGCCAGGTGTTCATGCTGCCGCTGCCGCCCTCGACGGCGGCGACCTTGCTCAGATCGACCCAGGCAAAGCGCGAGGCGCCGGCCGCCCCGGGGGGGAGCTCGTAGCGCACGATGCTGCCGGAACGGTCGGGGATCTTGCCGTCAGCGGCGGCCTGCTTGGGGGCGTCGAACATGGACTGGGCGTGGGCGGCGACGGGGCCGCGGACCAGGAGGCCGGCGGTGAAGGCGGCGCCCAGCAGCAGGGCGACTCTCAGGCGATTCATGACTGCTCCTGGGTGGCGAGGCGGGCGACGTGGGCGTCCAGCTCGGCGAGCTCTTCGGTGAAGGGGGCCTGGACCGGCGGGAAGCGGAAGCCGGTCTTGGGGTCCAGGTCAAAGGCGGTGACGCGGAAGGAGATGGCGAAGCGCTCGCGCTTCCACTGGGCCCGGCAGAACAGGGTGACGAAGCGCCGGATGTCCGCGGCCAGGCGCTCGGGGTGCTCGGGGCCGTAGTGCACCTGCAGGGCGGGCCACAGGGACTGGAAGATCTCCACGGGGTCCTGCCCGGCCTGGACGAACTGGTACATCAGCCGGTCCAGGATGCCGAAGGGCATCAGGTCGCCCTCGTCCGTCTGTTCCTCGCCGGGGGGACGGAGCTCTGCGGTGGGTTGCTGGACCAGCACAGGGTCCAGAGCGGTGAGCCCATGAAAGCGCCGCGCCCAGGTCAGCCACAGGGAGACCAGGGACTTGGGCACGTCCGCGATGGGGGAGATGCCGCCGCTGGTGTCGCCGTCCATGGTCGTGTAGCCCACCGCCGCCTCCGACTTGTTGGAGGTGGTCAGCAGCAGCGCGCCGTGGAGGTTCGCGAGCATCCAGATCAGGCTGCCCCGGAGCCGTGCCTGCACGTTCTGCAGGGGGATGTCGTGCGCGGGGTCGTCCCAGGAGAGGGGGGAGCCGATCATCTCTCCCGCCAGCCGGACGTGTACATCGACCGCGTCCTGCATGCGCGAGACATGGTGCTTGGCTCCCGTGGCCTCGGCGAGGACCTGCGCGGCGTTCTCCGTGACCGGCCCGGAGTTCTCGGTGGCCAGGTACGCGGTCACGAAGCGGGCGCGGACGTAGTCCCGCAGCTCCGACTCCGAGAGCTCGGGCTTGTGGTAGCGGAACATGCGGTGCACCAGCACGGCCACCATCGCGGAGTCGCGCCCGCCGGAGAGCGCCAGGGCCAGTGCGCGGATGTGGGACTTCTCCACGTAGTCGCGCATGCCCAGGGCCAGGGCCAGCTCCAGCTCCAGGTGGGGCAGGTCGGCCGGCGTGATGGTGGGGACCAGGCCGGCGTCCTCCAGCCACTGCAGCGAGGGGTCGATGTGCGAGGGCGCCGCCGCCTCCCAGTAGGGGCCCACCGGGGGCGGGTGGCCAGCGCAGGTGAAGTCCCCGGGGATCTCGATCAGCGTCGGCTTGGGGCCGTAGTTCCCGTTGGTGTAGCTCTGCACCTGCTCGCGCCAGGAGCCCTCCTCCATGCGCACCAGCCGGAGCTGGTCCAGGTCCACGATCTGGTCGATGAGCTCGTGGTCTTCCGTGAACAGCATGCGCCGACCTTCCTGGTCGATGCGCCCGTCCAGGCCGATGAACACGCTGCCGTCGAACACCAGCCGGGTGCTGTCGCAGCCCAGCAGCGAGGTGTAGAGGTAGGCGCAGTGGTCCTCGCGGGAGAGCTGCTCGACCAGGGCGCGCCGGGTGCGGTGCTTGCCGATGACGAACCAGCTCGCCGAGGGGTTCAGGATGACCTCGGCGCCGGCCAGGGCGTAGATGGAGCCCGGGCGGATGCCCTTCCAGCCGTCCTCGCAGATCTCCAGGGCGAAGCGCCCCAGCCCGCGGGCCTGGAAGAACAGCGTCCCGATGGGGATCCGCTGGTTGTCGTGGGTGATGAACTCGTCGACCTGGCCGTGGGGCCAGGGGTGGTACCAGCGGTTCTCGTACTGGACGTCGCCGGTGGCCAGGTGCTCCTTGCAGACCAGGCCCACGATGCGGGTGTCCGCGATCACCGCCGTCGCGTTGTAGACCACCCCCCGGTGCCGCACGGGCAGGCCCAGGCAGGCCACCATGCCGCGGGTGTGGGGGGCGACCTCCTCCAGCACGCGCCAGCTCCGGTCCAGGGTGCCGCGCCGCATCAGCCGGTCCCCCAGCGAGTAGCCCGACACGCACATCTCGGGGAAGCCGATCAGCCGCACGCCGCGCGCGCGGGCCTTCTCCAGCACGCGCAGGATGCGGTCCCGGTTGCCGGCCCAGTCGCCGACGGTCTGGTTGAGGGAGGCGACGGCGACGTGAACCGCGGGGGGGGAGATGGTGCTCATGGCGGGGAGTCTACTCCCGGTCCAGCTCCTCCTGCAGCAGGTCCTTGGCCCGCAGGTCCAGCCGCGCGTTGCCGCTGTTCATGTCCGTGTCCGGCGTCAGCGCCCAGACCTCGACGTAGCGGGAGCCCTGGTCCGTCTCGATCTGCGCGCCCCACGCGCTGGAGTTCAGGTCGCCGCCCAGCGCGTCGGTGGTCGCCGTCCGGAAGGCCTCCATGCTCTCGCGCCCCTTCTCCACGCCCTGGTCCTCGAAGATGGCCACGCAGGGGTACTCGCTGCAGTCCACGTCCAACAGCTCCACGTCCGGGAAGTCCGCCAGCGCCCCGCTGACCGTGTCCTCGAAGGCCTCCGGCGTGAACGCGGCGTCCAGCGCCTCGGGCCAGGGGTTCGGGGTGGCCCCCATCGCCGTGAGCTGTCCCTGGAGGAAGTCATTCTGGAGCTGCAGACGCTCCAGCTCACCCTTGAGCGCCTCGGTGCTCTCCGGTGCGCCCTCCGGCTCCGCCTGCGGGGTCCCCTCCGCAAGCTCTGCACCCCGTGGCACAGGCGAGGTCACCCTGGCCCGATCCGGGCCCACGCGGCTGCTGTCTCCAGCCTCCAGCACCTGGGTGCCCTCGGGTCCGGACAGGGTGGCGCTGCCTTCGTACACAGCGACGGTGATCGCGGCTCCAGCGGCCGCAGCGAGCAACATCTTCGGGTTCATCTCGACCTCCTGACCCTCTACACGGGGCAGGGGGGCCGGCGGTTCCACCGAGATCGAGACGCGCCCCGAGACCGCCAGCTCGCGCCCGTCCGGGAGCAGCACCAGCGCGGGGCCGTGGACCACCTGCTGGCCGCTGGCCTGGTGCAGGGTGGGGGGGGCGGGCTGGGCCCAGTCGGTGAGGGCCAGCAGGGGCGTGGCGGCCAGCAGCAGCCCGGCCGCGAGCAGTCCCCAGGCCCACTTGGGGGCGCCCTTCGCGGCGGGCACGTCCAGCAGGGGACCGGTCTTGAGCGGCTTGGGCTCCAGGCCCTTGGCCTGCTCCAGCACCCGGGCGTCCAGCTCCAGAGGCGGGGGTGCCTGCTCCAGGTCGGCCAGGCCGGCGTCCAGATCCATCAGCGCGTTCCAGGCAGCCGCGAGCTCGGGCTCCGCCTGGATGCGGGCGCGCAGGGCCTCCGCTTGATCCATGGGCAGCTCGCCGTCCAGGAGCGCAGAGAGCTGGGCCAGGGTGTCCTCGCTTGGGGTCATGCGTCCTCCAGGAGGGTGAGCAGGCGGGCGCGGGCGCGGTGCAGTCGGGACTTGAGGGTGCCCACAGCCACCTCCTCCTCCTTGGCGATGGCGGAGAGGGGCTGGCCGTGCAGGTGGTGCAGCAGGACGACGCGGGCCTGGTCTGGTGGGAGCTGTGCGATGGCGGCCTCCAGGCGGGCGCGCTGGCGGGCGCGGTCCAGATCCTGCTCGGGGTCAGGCGCGTGGGCGGGCTCGACGGGCTCCAGGGTGGGGCCGCGGACGACGGCGCTGCGGTGGGCGTCGATGAGCTTGCGGTGCGCCAGGGTGAGCAGCCAGGTGCGGAAGCTGGCGCGGCCGGCGGGGTCGAAGCGGTCCAGTTGGGCCAGGGCGTGGAGCCAGATGGCCTGGTAGTCGTCTTCGGGCTCGGCGCTCAGGCGGCGGCAGAGGCCCCAGACGGCGGGGCCGTGCTCGCGCAGGAGCTGGGCGCGGGCGGCCTGGTTGCCCTGTTGGGCCAGCAGTAGGGCGGGGGATGCGGACATGCAGAGGGGTACACGGTCCAAGGGGGAGTGCGGTTCCCTATCTCGACCGCGCCCCCTCTGCGTTCCACCGAGCCTTGGGGCTCAGCCTTGGGGCTCAGCCTTGGGCTCGGTCTCGGGGCTCAGTCCAGCTCCTCCGCCACGACGTCGCCGGTGCAGGTCTCCAGATCGCAGGAGAAGTCGGCGTCGTCTCCCACGGTCCAGGCGCCGTCCTCGATGCCATCGACGTAGATGTCGGCGAACCCGGCGTTGTCGTTGTCGTCGGTGCCGAAGTCGCAGCCGGCGCTCTCCATTGGGCTGTACTCCAGGAACGCGGCCCCCGCCGCCCCCGCGCTGTTGCGCAGGAAGCCGTGCTCGCCCCCGCTGCTCTCACAGCGCAGGTCGGTGAGCACCGCGTAGATGCCGCCCCCCACCTCGTCGCTGGTGTTGTCGGAGACCAGCGTGTCGCTGAGCACCAGGGTGGCGGGGTCGGGGAGCTCGCGGGCGTCCTCGTCGCTCTCGACGTAGCCGAGGGTCATCAGCGCCCCGGCGATGTCTGCGCTGACGTTGTCGTGTAGGTGGCTGTCGGAGAAGCTCCCCAGGTCGTCCGCGCCGATGAGGGCGGCGCCGGCGCCGTACATGGCCTGACCGCCGGTGATCTCCACGTTTTGGGCGTCCAGCCTGCAGGAGTAGGTCGACAGGTTGCCGCCCAGGTCGCCCACGTTGCCGTCCAGGGTCACGCCGCTGAGGCTCAGGGTGCCCTGGCCCTGGTCGATGCAGTTCACGCCGCCGGCGCCGCGGTAGTCGCCCAGCAGCTCGTCCACGCGCAGGCCGGAGTCGCCGCCGGTCAGGGTGATGTCCTGCAGGGACACGGCCAGATCGGTGCCGCGGATGACCACGACGCTCTCGGTCTGCTGGGCGTTGAGGATGGCGTCGCCGTGCCCGACCACGCTCACGGAGCCCTTGAGCTCCAGCCACATGAAGTGCTCGCCCTCACAGACGTGCAGGGTGCCGGGCTCGGTGAGGCTCAGGCCCGCGACCGCGCCGTCCGCGCCCTGCCAGGCGTCGGCCATGTCGGTGAAGCTGCCGTCCTTCTCCCAGCTCGCGCCGGCGTCCGGAGTGGCCGCGTCGCAGTCGTTGTCCACGCCGTCGCAGATCTCCACGCCGTCGGGGTTCACGGCGGCGTCGCCGTCGTCGCAGTCCAGGCTGTTGTCGACCGTGCCGGCCTCGGCTTCACAGGCCTCGACCGCGGCGTCGGGGTCCCCGTAGCCGTCGCCGTCCACGTCGGCGTAGAAGGTGAGCAGGGGGCCGTCGGGGCAGGCGGCGGTGTCTTCGACTTCGCCCTTGCAGGCGATCAGCGAGAGGATGAACAGCATGGTTGGGGTCTCCTTTGACCCCACCAATTGCCGCCGCCTGCCCACGTCGCACCCTACGGCCATCTCTCACCGTGGGGTTGTGCTGGGGAAAGGGGGGCTTCCCCAGCGCGTTGCGATGCGGGTTCTGCGCCCCCGCTACTTCTTGACCTCCTTGACGATCTCGACGTCGCCGGAGCAGTTGGTCTCGGCGCAGCTGAAGTCGGCGTTGTCCTCGGCCGTGTACTGCAGCCCCTCGAACCAGATGTCGAAGCTCTGGGTGTTGTCGCTGCTGTCGACGCCGAAGTCGCAGCCCTGGCTGTCCACAGCGGCATAGACCGGCCCGTCCTCGTTCCCGACGAACCCCGCGGCACCGAAGATGGCGGAGCCGGTCCCCGCGCTGTTCCGCAGGAGGCCGTGCTCTCCCCCATCGCTGCTGGTGCAGACCAGCTCGGCGCTGAGCAGCATGGCGCCGCCGCCCACCTCTTCGGTGGTGTTGTCCGCCACCAGGCTGTCGTTCAGCGTCACGACGGGGGCCTCCGAGGTGTAGGGGAGGGCGAGGATCCCGCCGCCGCCCTCAGCGCCGCTGTTGCCGGTGATGCTGCTGTTGTTCAGGGTCAGGTCTCCGGCGAGCAGCGCGACACCGCCGCCGATCTCGGCCTCACCACCGCTCAGAGTGCTGTCGTCGACCGTGGTGTCGCAGCCCATGAGGGCCAGGTTGCCGCCCAGGTAGCCCTGGTTGTCGGTCAGCTCGACCTGGGCCAGCGTCAGGGTTGTGTCCAGGTCGTCGGCGTTGCAGCTGATGCCGCCCGCGCTGGGCTTCTCGTCGTCAAACTCGTCTGGGTTGGTACCGTTGGTGAGCTGCACGCCCTGGACGCTGTGGGTCAAGCCACTGCCCTCCAAGTCCAGGACCCGACCCACGCCGCCGCCATTGAGGACGACGTCCGATGCGCTGGCGCCGTGGCCGACCACGCCGGTGGAGACGCCGGAGCTCAGGTTCACGTAGTGGGTGCCGGGGCAGACGTGCAGGGTGCCCGCCTCGCTCAAGGTGATGGCTGCGGGGCTGGCCTCGGTGCCGGCGGCCAGGGTGTCGCTCCAGTCGGTCCAGGTGCCGTCGGCGGCCTCCCAGGCGGCGCCGGCCTCGGGGGCGCCGTCGCAGTCGTTGTCGATCCCGTCGCAGAACTCGGTGGCATCGGGGTTCACGGCCCCGTCGCCGTCATCGCAGTCGCCGCCCTGCTCGACCTGATCCGCGGCCGCCTCGCAGGCCTCCACCTGGGTCGCGTCGTCGCCGAAGCCGTCGCCGTCCGCGTCGGTGAACAGGGTCAGGGGGGCCTCGCAGCCGGTGTCGGCGGTGTCGCCGGAGTCCTTGGTGCACGCGATAAGGGAGAGGAGAAGGAGCATTTGTCGACCTCGGTTGATGCCTCCATCTGACCCGATGGCCGCCCTCCGCGCACCCTTCGCCCGTCCCACATGGAAATCAAGTGCTTGAAATCACGTCGCTTGTCGACCCGGGCTCCCCCCATGTCCCCACCATCGCCGAGCGCATGGCCGACACCCTGCTCGAGGTGCTGGGCGAGCGCGGCGCTGACATGTACACCCCCGCCTGGCTCCAGGACCGGGTGCGCTGGCACATCGAGCACGGGCGCGTGCTGCTGGCCCTCGAAGGCGACAAGCTGCTCGGCTACACCCAGCTCCGGATGGAGGAGGAGGAGGTGGGGCTCTATGCCACCACCTGGGTCCACCCCCTCGCCCGTCGGCGCGGCACAGCCTCTGCACTGCTCGACGCCGGCGAGGACTGGCTGAGCGCACAGGGGGCCGGCGTCCTGGCCACGAACACCGACCAGGACAACACCCCTCTGATCCGCCTCTTCGAGGCCCGCGGATTCCAGATCGTCCTGCGGGTGCCCGACAAGGGCATGGTCCGCCTGGAGCGCCCGCTCAGCCCTTGACCCGCACCTCGCTCAGGTCCCCGGTGCACGCGTCCGCGTCGCAGGCAAAGTCGACGTTGTCGCCGCCCTGGTAGAGCTTGCCCGAGTCCTCCAGGTGGACCTCCACCACGCCGTTGTCCCCCAGCGCCCCGGCCTGTCCCAGGCTGCAGCCGGCCGAGAGGATGCCTCCGCCTTGGTTGCTGATGACCGTGGACGCCAGGCTGGTCCTGCTCAGGTTGTACGTGAAGCTGCTGTCGCTGCAGTCCAGGTTGACCCCGCCGGCGATGCGCACGGCGCCGCCCTGGCCGACGGCGGTGTTCAAGGCCATCGTCACCCCCGTCAAGATCAGGGTGTCGGCGCTGCCGCCGGCCTCCATGTGGATCGCGCCGCCGGTGGTGTTGGCGCTGTTCTCCTGCAGGCTGCTGTCCGTCAGCTCCACGTTCGAGTCCAAGGCGAAGATGGCGCCGCCCACGGTGGCCTGCGAGCCGTTGATCTCCACGCCGGTGGCGCTCAGGTCGCAGGACTCCAGGGTGATCGCGCCGCCGGCCTCCCCCAGGTTGTCGTCCAGGCGCACGTTGTCCAGGGTCAGGCTGTGCCGCGCCCCATTGGACAGGCAGCCGATGCCCCCCGCGCCCCGGTAGGCGCCCCCGCCGAACTCCTGGCTGTCCTGGGGAGAGGTGGCCCCGTTCTCCAGGGTCAGCCCGCTGAGCTGCACCGTGCTCCCCGCGCCCCGCAGGCTCAGGAGGGTCCCGGCGGCCACGGCGTCCAGCACGATCTCCTCGGGGGTGCCGCCGTGGCCGACCACGCTCAGGTCGCTGGCGGTGAGCAGGCGGCCCGTCCAGCGCCCGGGGCACACATGCAGGGTGGCCGACTCCAAGAGCGCGATGTTGGCCGGGCTCGCGGCGGAGAACTCGGCGCTGTAGTCGATGCCGCCGCTGGCGAGCTCCAGGTACACGCCGCTCTCGGTGGTGCTGGCGTCGCAGTCGTTGTCCCGCCCGTCGCAGACCTCGGTCGCGCCGGGGTGTACCGCGGGGTCGCTGTCGTCGCAGTCCTCGCCCTCGGTGTAGCCGTCCCCGTCGGCGTCGACCGGGCCGTCACCCGTGTCCTGGGGTCCCGTGTCCTGGGGACCGGTGTCCTGGGGACCGGTGTCCTCGCTGGCGGTGTCGTCAGTGGACAGAGGTCCGCTGTCTCCGGTGGGGTCGTCGGTGCAGGCGAACATTGCGAGAAGCAGCAGCATGGGGTCTCCAGTTGGAGCCCCAAGGTGCCCGCGAATCGCCTCCCCGGAATCCCCGCGGCTTCCTAGCCAAAGGCCGATCCCGCCCCTCAGCCCTGGCTCTTGAGCCACTCCAGCGCCGCCGCCAGCACAGGGTCCGGGCCGCTCTGGGTCCAGGCCACGGGCTCGTCGGGGACCAGGCCCACGCCCTCGACCACGCCCATCTCGGGGGTCAGGGTCGCCCGGGTGGGCAGCGCCACGTGCACGTTGTTGCTCAGGTCCAGCAGCTCCGGCTCGGCGATGCTGCCGAAGCTGGTCTCGCCAAAGCTGCGGGTCACGGGGGCCTGCCTCAACATCATCAGCAGGCGCTCGCTCTCGTCCATGTTCCGGCCCGACTGGAGGACGGCCACGGGACCGTCGATGGTGGGCCGTGCGGGCTCGAGCACCAACGGGCTGGCCTCGCCCCCGGTGGGCAGGAGCATCCCCCAGGTCACGGGCTCGGAGACGAAGTGGCTGCCGATCAGCTCGGCCAGGGCCATGTCCCCCCCCATCGCCGCGCGCAGGTCCACCACGACGCCCGCGCTGCCCTTGAGCGCCTTGAGGGCCGCCTCCAGCGCCTCCCGCTCCAGATCGGGCTTGGGGTTGCCCTTCTCGTCCTCGCCCTCGTCGCCGTTGAACAGCGCGCCCACGTACAGGTAGCCGAGTTCCCCTGCGCGCGCGGTCATCACGTCCCGGCTGTGGGTGGTCGGGGCCTCGAGCTGGGCCAGCAGCCGCGTGGGGTGCCGGTTGAGCGAGGCCTTGGGGATGTAGGTGGGCTGCAGCTTGTCCTGCCGGCCCACGCGGATGTGCAGGTCCTGGAGCTGGGCGAGCTGCTGCTTGGCGACCTCGATGAAGGGGGCCACGTCGCGGGTGGCTGCGAGCGCCTGTCGGGTCTCCTGCTCCCACGCCGCCCAGTCCACGTCCCGCTGCGCGCGAAAGGCGTAGTCATCCCGCATGTACTGCATGAGCACCGCCGCGGCGGCCTCCTGCACGGCCAGGTTCTCGGGGCCCAAGGCCTCGGTGGCTGCGGTGAAGCGGATCTCGATGGCCGGCAGGGGGGTGCCGTCCAGATCCACAAAGCCTGTCTGTCCGCCGGTGTTCAGCCCGAACCCGTACTCCACGCCGGGCTCAAGTTCGGCCACGAAGCTGCACACTCGCCCGTGCACCCAGTGGGGCGCCTGCTCGTGCGGGGGGAAGGCCACGTCGTCCAGGGGGACCCAGGACATGCTCCGGGCGTCCATGGGGCGATCGAACTCCAGGACGATGTTCACCTTGCCCGGGCTGACCTGCGCGCCGTCCTTGGTGGTCACGTAGACCAGGGCGGGCGGGCCCTTCTCAGCGGCCGTGGTGTCCTCGCTTGCGGGCGGGGTCTTGGCCGTGAAGAGGGGCAGAGCGGGGGAGAGGGTGAGGAGGAGGAGCTTGAGCATGCACCCAAGCTAACCCCCTCCTACAAGCCTTTGTTTCACGCGGCGGCTACCGCCTTCACTCGGGTGCGCTTTCTGGGCGCCGGCGAGGACACCGTCAGCCAGCGCGTGCCCTGGATCCGCCAGACCGCGAGGGCCGCGAGCACCGCGATCTCCACCGTCAGCCCCATCCAGGCGCCGGCCGCGCCCAGACCCAGGGGCAGGGCCAACAGGACCCCCGCGGGGATCTTGATCAGCCAGGAGCTGAGGGCGCACACGACCATGGGCCAGCGCGTGTCCCCGGCCCCGCGCAGTGCGGAGAGCGCCACCATCGCGACGCCGTCGAAGATCTGGAAGCCCGCGGCCACGAGCACGAGGCTGCCGCCGATGTAGAGCACCTGCTCTTCGGCGCCGAACAGGGACACCAGGGTGGTGGGGGAGATGACAAAGAACAGGGACGCGCTGGCCATGACCAGCACCGCCAGTCGGGTCCCGGCCCGCCAGGCCTCGCGCGCCTTCTCGGGACGCTTGGAGCCCAGGGCCTGCCCCACCATCACCCCGGCGGCCTCCCCCGCGGCGTGGCCCGGCAGGAAGCTGATCGAGACGATGCGGATGGCGATCACGTGGGCGGCGAGGTGGGCCTCTCCGGCGTGCGCGAGCACGGACACGAAGGCCAGGAAGCTGGCGACATCCAGGGTCCACTGCACGCCCACCGGGAACCCGACCCGCCACATGGAGCGCAGCAGGGCGGGGATGGGACGCACCAGGGCGCCGGCCATGGGCCAGGCCCGCCAGGCCAGGAAGGCCACGGACACGCCCACCGAGAGCACCGTCGCGATGGCCGCGCCGGGCATCCCACCGGCCGGGACGGGCCCCCACCCAAAGATGAACAGGGGGTCCAGGGCGATGTTCAGCAGGTTGGCGCCCACCGTGGCGACCATGGGCGTGCGCGTGTCCCCGCGGCCCTGGAACCAGCCCATCAGGGCCACGTTCACGAAGGTCAGGGGCGCGCCCAGCATAGTGATCGAGAAGTAGCTGCTGGCCAGCTCCGTGGCCTCGGGGCCCGCGCCCATCAGGGGGAAGAGCAGGGGACCGCTGTAGCCGGCGAGCGCCACGGGGACGCCGACAGCCAGAGCGAGCCAGAGGCCCTGCCACAGCAGGCGGCGCACCACCTCGAAGCGGGCGGCACCCACACGCTTTGCGACGGAGACCTGTACCGAGGACAGCAGGCCCATCCCGAAGGAGAGGCCGAACCAGGTGGCCACGCCGCCCAGGCCCACGGCGGCCATGGGCGTGGTGCCGAGCTGGCCCACGAACAGGGAGTCCGCCGTGGTCATGGCGGTGCGGGAGAGCATGCTGACCATGATCGGCCAGGCGAGGATGAAGACGTCGGAGACGGAAATTTCGCGATGTACGGGCAGCAGGCTGCTGCCATGGCGTGCCGACACGGCACACCTCCAGTGTTCGATGGAGCTGGGGCAGGCGGAGCGCGCTCGGCTCCGGCGGCGGGCGGTCGGGGACCGCGGGGCTGTGCGGCCTGGCTAGGCGGTCCGTCCGGTCAGGGTCGGATTGGAGACCAGCTCGATCTCAGCAAAGCCAGGGCGCAGCATGCAGTCGACAAGGACCATCGGGTCGTACATGGGGAGCTCCAGGCTTGGGTGAGCGGAGAGTCTGCTCACCAAAGTCGGGCCCGGCTGTGACAGCTCTGAAACGCTGGGGGGACAGGTCCGCTCGGTCGGCTGGGCGCTCAGTCCCCAAACAGCGCTTGGCAGTCCTCCAGCACTTCCTGGGGGTGTGCGCCGACGCTGAGACCGGGGCTGTAGCGCAGGATCGCGGCGCCTTGGGCATCCAGGAGCACCGTTCGGCGGTCCGCTCTGGCCTGATCCGCGCTGTCGGCCGCGCCGTAGACCAGCGCCAGCTCCCGCTCCAGGTCGCTCCACAGCGCGTACTGGAAGCCCTCCGCCTGGATGAAGCCGGCGTTGTCCTGGGGCGTGTCGAAGCTCACGCCGATGATCTCGACGCCCAGGGCCTGAAAGTCTGCGTAGAGGTCGCGGTACCCGCAACCTTCGGCCGTTCAGCCGTAGGTCCCCGCTGCCGGGTAGAACCACATCACCGTGGCGTGTCCCTTCAGGTCCTCGGGGCCGACGACCGCACCGCTGGAGTCCCGGACGCCGTCAAAGTCCGGCAGGGGGATGGCGGGGCTGATGGGCTCGCCGTGCAGCGTGGCCCACCCCACCGAATCCTGGCCCCCGCCGCTGTCCACGCCATCGGACCCAGGCGAGGTCACCGGGTCCGAGCACGCGAGCAGCAGGGGGAGCAGGGTCATCGCAGCCTCAGTTCATGACCGCGCGGAGCTGGCCCACCCGGTTGCCGCTGGCGCAGTGCAGGAGGACCTGGCCCTGGGAGCTGGCGATCAGCTCCTGCACCTTGGCGGCGTTCTCCGGGTTGATGTCCGAGGCGCCGCCCACGGGGATGTTCACGTAGGTCATGCCGAGCCCTTGGACCACGCCGGCCTCGTCAAAGCGCATCTCGCCGGGGGTGCGCAGGTTGATGATGGTGGTGAACCCGGCGTCCTTGTAGGCCTGGAGGGCGTCCTGGCTGGGCTGACCGCCGACGACCAGCTTGTCGTCGATCCGCTGGCCGCCAGGGATCAGGCTCTCGACCGATTGCGCCGCGGCCGGCTCGCTGCTCGGGGCGCTGCTGCTGGCAGCCGGGGCGTCAGGGGCGCCGCAGGCGATGGACAAGACAAACAAGGCAAACATGGCAAAGCTCCATTTGGGGTGGGCTTATCGGGTGCAGGACTCCAGCGCCTCCAGCGAGTAGAGCACCGCGTCGTCCGCGCGCAGGGTGGGCTCTCCCAGACAGCTCAGAGTGCGCTCCCAGCCCGAGTGCGGGGGCAGCAGGTCGGGGTGCACCACCAGCGCCTCCCAGCCCTGGGCGCGCAGCTTGCGGATGGCGGACGCGGGGAGGCTGCCGCGCAGCGCGAGCTCCTGGGTGTGGCGGATGGCCGCGGAGGCCTCTCTCCCGGGCGCCTCCATGAAGGTCCCCGGGATGGGCCGGCCGTGCTGGGTCTGGGACAGGGCGCTGTGGTCCCGCCAGCTCCCCGGAGGCGGGGTCATGGTGGTGAAGGCCGGGAACTCCAGCAGGGGCCCCCCCGGGGGCAGGGCGGTGGGCAGAGGGTGGTGGTGCAGGGGCCACTGCAGCGGCGCGGAGAAGAGGAGATCCGCCAGGATCAACGCCGCGATCACCGGGGCGCGCCAGCGGGCTCCCTTGGCCAGCTCCAGCAGGGGGACGATCAGCAGGAAGCTCGCCACGGCCCCTGCCCGGTACCAGCGGGTCAGGCGCGCCAGGGGAGGGAGGGCCTGCATGAGGAATCCAGCGGGCCCCAAGGCGATGTGGCCCAACGCCTCGACAACCTGGCCCTTGAAGTACAGGTAGGGCCCCAGCGACAGCGAGGACATCAGCAGCGCGCCCACCAGCCAGGGCCAGAGGCGGCGGTCCTGGGCGACGGCCCAGCCCGCCAGCAGGACGGCCGCGAGCCCCAGGTAGGCGGTGTGCGAGACGATGCCCTCGCCGGTGGTCAGAAGCCCCGGCACGAGGGGGTCCATCAAGTCGGCGCCGTGGTGCAGTCCCCCGCGAAAGGAGGCCGATTCGAACACCTCCGGGAGACCTGCCCGCTCCGAAGTGCCCGGGAGTCCAGGGCTGCGCTGCCCCAGGGACCAGAGCTGGGGGAGGATGAGCAGGCCACCGAGTCCAGCGCCCGCGACCGCGAATCCGGCGGGCCGCCAGCGCCTCTGGAGCAGGAGCCCAACCCCGATGGCGCCGTCCACGAACGCGGACCACACGGCGTTGTAGGGCCCGCACCAGGAGGTCCACGCGAAGGCCAGGGCGAAGGACAGCAAGCGCCCGGTGGAGGGCTTGTCGACCAGCCGCAGGAGCAGGACGAGCTGGAGCAGGACCCAGGGGGCGGCGAAGTCTTCGGTGGTGCCCTCGGCGGTGGAGGCCAGCAGGGTGGGGCAGGCCATCGCGAGGGCGGCGCCCAGGGGCAATGAGGCCCGCTGGCGGTGGGCCAGGAGCGCGCCGGAGACCCCCGCCAGGACCAGGTTGCCCCAGATCAGGCCGTTGTAGCCGGCGGCGGGGGAGATCCAGCCAAAGAGCCAGTAGAGGGGGAGCTGCCCGGGGTCGACGAGCACCAGGGAGAAGCCGTCGGGGTAGCCGGTCGCGGAGGTCTGGACGAGCAGGGGCTGGCCCAGGTGCCCGCCTGCCCACAAGCCCCAGATGTGCGCGGCGGCCTCGCGCTCGGGGTGGGTGAGGACCTCGGTCGCGAAGACCTGGGGCAGGGGCCACGCCAGCAGCATCGGCAGGAGCAGGAGCACCGCCGCAAGGGCCAGGAGCTGGGTGCGGCCGGGACCGGTCACTCGGGGAGCACCCGCTCGAAGCGCTTGCACTGACGGGCCACGCTGTTGACGACCTCCAGGCAGGGGGCGGGGTCGGCGACCTCCTGGACGAAGGCGGCGCAGGCGTGGGTCAGGCGCACGTAGAGCGGCGAGGTCTTGCGCTCCAGGCAGTCGACCAGGTCCAGTGCGCCCTGGGCGACGCGGCGCTGCTCGCTGTCGGGCAGGCCCTTCACGAAGGCCTCCAGCCCGCGCTTGACCTTGCGGTTGGACTCCAGGGGGGCCACCAGCAGGGCGTCAAAGCGGGCCTGGTGGGTGGGGCTCAGGTTCACGGGTGCTCCACGGTGAGGACCTGGTCGGCGGTCACGAAGCGCTTCACCCGGCGGCTGCCGTCTGGCCACTCCACGATGACCTTGGCGCGGCTGGCGTCTCCCAGCCCAAAGGTGGTCGCCACGCCCGCGCTGTGGTTGCGGAAGTCTGGGAAGGGGTTGCTGCTGCGGGTCTGTCTGCGGCCCCCGGCGATGACGGTGACCCGGGCGTGCAGGGCGGGGTGTCCGTCCGCGTCCCGGGCGTCCACCTGCAGCCAGTGGTTGGTGCCACCGGGGTTGAGCCAGAGCGCGGGGGTGCCGGCCAGAGGGCCCAGGTACTCGCCGTTGGAGACCAGCAGCTCAGGGTAGCGGTCGCCGCTCAGGTCCAGGGGGAGCACGGTGTGGCCGTACAGGTCCTCCTGCGGGCCCTCGGTGGGGAAGCCCGGGGCCGGAGAGAAGCCGCCCGCGCCGTCATTGAGCAGCAGCATGTCCGGCTGGTTGTCGTAGGTGCCCGGGGCGTTCTCGCTGACGATGAACAGGTCCAGGTCGCCGTCCAGATCCACGTCCAGGAGCAGCAGGTCCTGGGTCTCCAGCGCGGCGATCTCAGGGGGCAGCGGGTGCTCGGTGAAGCCCCCCTGGCCGTCCCCCAGGTAGAGCCGGTCGGCGACCTCCATGGGCTTGCGGGTGTCGATGTCGGCGTGCACCAGCTCGGGGCGCAGGCCGCCCTCCTTGGGGCAGTCCACGCCGAGCTGCACCCGGCCCTTCACGCCCTGTGCGCTCAGGTGCAGCAGGCCGAGCTCGGGGGTGGTCCACAGCAGCAGCCCCTGGTTCTGCTCGGGCTGGGTCTCCAGGGCGCTCTGGTCCATGCGCAGGTAGACCCGCTTGTCCCGGCTCCCGTCGGGCAGGGTGATCAGGGCCGGCTTGCCCGCGAAGGTGCCGTTGGCCTCGGCCCGCACCATTGTGCACTGCTCGGGGACCCGCCAGACCAGGCTGTCGCTGTCTCCGGAGTCCAGGCGCAGGAAGGCCCCACCGTCCCCGGCCGCGTCGCCAAAGTAGCCGGCCCGTCCCAGCAGGATGTCCAGGTGCCCGTCGCCGTTGACGTCGTCCAGCGCGATGTCCCGCACGCGCTTCTGGTCGGGCTGCCAGGGGGCCTCGGAGAAGCGCCCGTCCTGCTGCAGGAGGAGGACAGCGGCGCCCTCCTGGAGCCTCAACAGGTCGAGATCACCGTCCGAGTCCAGGTCCCCGAACAGACCCCCGTAGGTGCTCTCCCCCCGAGCGAGGCCAAACTGCTGGCTCCGCTCCACGAAGTCCAGGCCGCCTTGGGCCGAGAAGGCCACGCTGTAGAGCTGGTCGGCGGCAGAGGTGCCGTGACCGGGCAGATAGACCTCGACGGTGCCATCAAAGTCCACGTCCAGGCAGGAGGCGCCCCGCATCCTCAGAGCGGTGGTCCCCGGGATGAACACGCGCTCATAGCCCTCTCCCTCCCGGAGCAGGACCCGCGCGCCCTCTCCGCCGCCGCCCTTTCCGCCGCCCCAGGCCTGGATCAGGTCCAGGTCACCGTCCCGGTCGATGTCGCAGGGGGTCACGGCGTGGCGGTCGCCCTTGATCTCGCCCCAGGGGGTCTGCTCCAGCGCGCGGAAGGCGCCCTCTTCCCAGGTCCAGCCATAGGCCGGGCCGGCGTGGGTGACGCTGTAGAGCTGTGGGCTGCCCTGGCCCAGCGCGTCCAGGTAGACCATGGACCAGGTGGCCATGTGGTCGGGGGCGCCGGGGATGCGGGTCCAGACGCCGCTGGGGGCGGCCTTGGCGGCGAGGCCGATGGGGAGCAGGACCAGGGGGAGGGCTGCGAGCAGACGGAGGGGGAGCTGACGGGAGTTCACCCCCTCTGTCTAACACCCGCAGGCGCGCTACAGAAGCCCCCTGGTGTCCGCGCAGCCGGGGGTGCGGGCGCGGAAGTGCAGGTTCTTGCGGAGGTCCTGCAGCGCGGTGCGGATGCCCTCTTCGACGACGGGGTGGTAGAAGGGCAGCTCCAGGGCCTCGTGGACGCTCAGGCGGCGCTGGATGGCCCAGGCCAGCAGGTGGGCGGTGTGCTCGACGTCGGGGCCGAACATCTCGGCGCCCTGGAGCACGCCCTGGTCGCACTCGGCGTAGATGCGCACCCAGCCCTTGTTCCGGCCCATGACCCGGGCGCGGCCCTGGCGGCTGTAGTCGACCTCGCCGGCGCAGCAGCCGCAGGCCCCGGTCTGGCTGTAGGGCTTGCCGACCACGGCGATCTGGGGGTCGGTGAACACCACGCCCAGGGCGGTGCGGCGGGGGCGGGCCTCGATGGCGGGGTAGCGCCCGGCGTTCTCACCGGCGATGCGGCCCTCGTCGGCGGCCTCGTGGAGCAGGGGGCGGAAGCTGCTGACGTCGCCGCCCAGGAAGATGTGGCTGTCGCCGATCTGCCCCATGCGCGGGTCCACGGGGGGCAGGGCCTTGGGGTCCCAGCCGAACACCTCCTCCAGGCCCAGGTTGCCCAGGTTGGGGAGGCGACCGGAGGCGATGAGCACGCGCTGGTAGCGGTCCACGCGGCCGTCGGCGCGCATCTCGACCTGGCCGTCGGGCAGCCGAGTGATGGACTCGAGCTGATAGTCGGGGCGCAGGTCCAGCTCCTGGGAGAAGACCTCGCGGGCGACCTGCAGCACCTTGGGGTCGCTGAGGGGGCCGATCTGGCCGCCCAGGCCCACGATGGTCACGCGCACCCCCAGGCGGTGCAGCGCCTGCCCCAGCTCCAGGCCGATGACGCCGGCGCCCACCACGAGCACGGACTCGGGGAGGTCGGGGAGCTCGAAGATGCCGCTGTTGTCGATCAGCGCGTCGCCCAGGCCGCGAAAGGGCGGCGGCACGAAAGGGGTGGTGCCCGTGGCGATGACGGCGGAGCGGAAGGTGAGCTGGGTGTGTTCGTCCACCTGCAGGGTGTTGGGCCCCACAAAGCGGGCGCGGCCCTTGATCAGCCGGCCGGCCTCCAGGTGCTCGTCGATGGCCTCCAGCACAAAGCCCACGAAGCGGTCCCGCTCGGCCTGCACCCGGCGCATCACGGCGGGGCCGTCCACGCGCACCTGGGGGATCTGGACGCCGAAGGGCGCGGCCTCCTGGGCGGAGTGGGCGCGCTCGGCGGCGGCGATCAGCAGCTTGGAGGGCATGCAGCCCACCCGGGCGCAGGTGGTCCCGAAGGGGCCGGGATCCACCATCACGGCGCGGGCCCCGCGGGCTTCGGCGCCGCGGCGGGCGTTGAGGCCGGCGGTGCCGGCTCCGAGGATGGCGACGTCGGTGGAGAGGGTGTTCACGTCTGGTCCGGGGTGGTGAGGAAGGCAAGGATGTCCGCCAGGTCCTCATCGGAGAGGCGGTCCTCCGGCACCCGGGGCATACGGTCGTTGGGCGCCTCGACGCCATCGATCTCGACCTTTCGGATGCGCTGGGTCAGCGCGACGGCGTCCAGGTTGCCCACGCTGTAGAGGGTGACCGTGGCGCCGTCCTGGCTGTGGCAGCTCCCGCAGTACTGCAGGGTCTTGGCCTCGCCGGCGCTGGGATCCCCGATGTCCTCGCCGGCGAGCACCCCGCCCGCTCCGTCGTCCAGGCTGGCGATGAAGTCCTCCTGGGTGTCCCAGGATGTGAAGCCATAGTCCAGCTCGCTCGCTGTCTCCGCGCTGTTGTCGGCGTCCCGGTTGTCCCGCATCCACGCCTCCAGGTCGGCGGCCTGCTGGGCGGTCATGGCCGAGCCCGCGGGGAAGTAGGCCCGCACGCAGACCTGCCCCCCGTAGGCGCCGTTGACGTCGCTGTCCTCGCGGTCCCAGGGGTGGCTGGCCTTCCAGGTCTCGCGGTAGGCGGCGTTCCAGGTGGTGTGGGCGGGGCGGGTGTAGTCGTCGGCGTCGTCGGCCAGGCTGTCGCCGGGGTCCGCGCTGTGGCAGCTCACGCAGGTCAGCCCGTAGGACGCGTCCTCCCAGTGCTCGTTGAAGTAGATCTCCTCTCCGCGGGCGGCGTCACCGGGCTCGGCGGCCTGTTGGGCCAGGGGGCTGTTCCAAGTGTCGATGTCGTAGCCGTCGGGGCCGCAGGCGATCAGGGCGAGCATGAGCATGGGGGACTCCAGGGGGTGGTTCGGGCTCGGGTATGCCGGGGGTGCTCCCGCGGTTACGGGGGTCGCCAGAATCCCACACCAGGAGTCCCCGTGATCCCCGCTCCCGCAGATGTCGCCGCCCCCCCCGCAGACGCCCAGACCACCGCCTCGGGCCTGGCCTTCAAGATCCTCGAGGGCGCAGCCCAGGGCGAGCAGCCCGGCCCCCAGGACCGCGTGACCGTGCACTACACCGGCTGGACCACCGACGGGAAGATGTTCGACTCCTCCGTCATGCGCGGCGAGAAGATCACCTTCGGCCTCAACCAGGTCATCCCCGGCTGGACCGAGGGCCTGCAGCTCATGGCTCCCGGCCAGAAGGCCCGCCTGTGGATCCCCATGGAGCTGGCCTACCGCGGTCAGCCCGGCCGCCCCTACGGCATGCTGGTGTTCGACGTGGAGCTCTTCTCCGTCCAGGCCGCCCCCAAGCCCCCCGCCGTCCCCGAGGACGTCGCCGCCGCCCCCGCAAGCGCCAACCGCACCAACAGCGGGCTGGCCTACCGCGTCCTCCAGGCCGGCACCGGCGCCGCGCGCCCCGGCCCCACGAGCACCGTGACCGTGCACTACTCCGGGTGGACCACCGACGGGCAGCTCTTCGACTCCTCCATCATGCGCGGAGAGACCATCTCCTTCCCCCTGAACCGCGTGATCCCCGGCTGGACCGAGGGCCTGCAGCTCATGGTCGCCGGCGAGAAGACCCGCTTCTGGATCCCCGACACCCTGGCCTACAAGGGCGTCTCTGGCGCTCCCCAGGGCACGTTGGTCTTTGATGTGGAGCTGATCAGCTTCCGCTGAGCGATCGCGGCCCACCTCTTGGACCGGAGTGCCAGGCAGCCACCTCAGGTAGCATCCGGGCTCAGTCGAGGTGACCATGCTGCCGATCGCTCTGCTGCTGACCCTGGGGTCCGCGCACGCCCAGGACGCCGAGGCCCCCGCAGCCGCCCAGAGCGCCGCGGAGGCCCCCCAGGAGGACGCTGAGCCGGGCGATCCCGCCACGGCCCCCGCCGCGGAACCCTGGCAGAAGCAGGGCTGGGGTTTCGGCGGGCTGCCCGCCGTCGCCTACAACTCGGACGACGGCCTGGGCGGCGGCGTGGTGGGCAACATCTACCGCTACGACGGGATCACCGCGCCGTACAAGGCCGAGATCTACTTCCTGTTCTACGTCACCACCAAGCAGGTCCACACCCACCGGGTGCAGCTTGACATGCTGGAGGTCGGCGGGTTGCCCCTGCGCATCACCACGCGCGCGGAGTTCTCCCTGACCCGCTCGGGCAACTACTGCGGCACCTCGGTGCCCGGCGACTGCTCCATCGAACAGCGGGACACCTTGCTGGAGCAGTACAACCTGAGCGGCACCGAGCTGGAGGACGCCGAGCGGCGCTTCTACAAGACCCGCTTCAAGACCCCGCTGTTCTTCTTCAACGCGCGCTACGGGCTCAAGAAGGGGCCGCCGCGGCTGGAGGCTTTCGGTACGGTGTTCGCCCAATACATCCTGCCCGGCGACTTCCAGGAGGACTCCCCCTGGGACTACTCGCTCTACGGCATGGACTTCCCGGGCGGCGAGCAGGGCCTGGACACGATGGTGCAGGCCGGCCTGATGCTGGACAACCGCGACAACGAGCCCAGCCCCAAGCGCGGCTACTGGGTGGAGGGCTCCCTGCGGACCTCGATCCCGGGCGTGTCCGACTGGGACTACTGGGGCTTCAACACCACCCTGCGCGGCTACACCCCCCTGGGCACCGAGCGCGTGATCCTGGCCGACCGCTTCGTCGCCGACGGCATCATCGGAGACGCGCCCACCATGGGCATGTCCCGGGCCGGCGGCGCCACCATCTACGAGTTCTACGGCGGCCAGCGGGCCGGCCGTGGTGTGCGCCTGCGCCGGGTCATCGGCAAGGCCCGCTTCATGAACCAGACCGAGATCCGCGCCACCGTGTGGTCCCCGCAGGTGGGCCCCGCGCAGATCGACGTGACCCCGGTGGTCTTCCTGGACTCCGGCTACTGGGCCAGCGAGTGGTCCGATCTGGGCACCGGCCAGAACGAGGCCTTCGTCTGGGGCACCGGCGGCGGCCTGCGGCTGGCCTTCAACAAGAACTTCATCATCCGGGCCGACGTGGGCGTCTCCCCCCTCGAGGACTACAGCCCCTCCGTCTACATCGACATCTACAACCTCTTCTGATGCCGGGTTAGCTGGGGGGACATGGAAGGCACCCTCTACCTGAACCCCGCCCGGCAGCAGTTCTACCTGGTGCCCGCGGACGCCCCTCTGGACGACGGGGTCTACTTCGTCATCCAGGTGCCCGGCCCCGAGCGCCGCTGGCCCATCTCCCGCGAGGTCGCCCGCGCCGGCATCGAGCCCTTCGCGATCGACCAGGAGCAAGCCCGGGAGATCATCGGAGAGCGCCTGGGTGGCGCCGCTGGGGGGGCCCGGCGGGCCTTCGAGCGTGTGCTGGACGACGCCGCCCGCATGGCGGAAGATCGCGAGATGCCGGGCGGGGGCGCGGTGCGTTCTCTGGCCGACCGGCTGGGCGGTGTGCTGGCCACGCCCCAGGTGGAGAAGGGCCTGTCCCTTCTGGGGAACACCCTCTTGGACCTCGCCGACACCATGCGGGAGCGCAGAGGTTCAGGGGCCGACAAGGGGTCAGAGGATGGGCCCGGCATCAAGCGGGAGAGCGAGCTCGTCCTCTGCCCCTACTGCCTTTCCGAGGTGGACGAAGAGGACGACATGTGCGAGGTCTGCGAGGAGGCGCTCGTGGAGCAGGAGCCCTTCGTCATGACCGCGGCCGAGTACGCCTCCGAGCCCTGGAAGCACTGCCCGCACTGCGGCGAGGACATGCTGCGGCTGGCCACCATCTGCGCGAGCTGCAAGCAGAAGGTCTGAGCGCTCAGGCGGCGATCTCGGGGCTCACGCTGTAGTCGCGGATCAGCCGCTCCAGGCCCACGCGGGCGCGCTGCTCGGCCACATCGGAGCCCAGCAGGCGGGCGCGCAGGTGGTAGCTGAGCATCAGGCCGTGGAGCTCGAAGGCGAACTGCTCGGGGTCGGTGTCTTCTCGCAGGTCCCCGGCGGCGATGGAGATGGCGGTCGCGCGCTCCAAGGTGGTGAGCCAGTCGCGGACCTGGCGGGCGACCTCGTCCTGGACGGGGCCGGGGCGGTCGTCGAACTCGGCCGCGGTGGACACGAACAGGCAGCCGCCGTCATCCCGACCGGCCCAGGCTAGCCAGAGGTCCAGCATGGAGCGCAGGCGGGCGATCCCGCGGGGGAGCTTGATGGCGGGGCGCACCACGGCGTCGATGAAGCGCACGCTGCAGACCTCGAGCACGGAGGTCTGGAGGTTCTCCTTGGAGCCAAAGTGGCCGAAGAGGCCGGACTTCGACATGCCGACTGCCTTGGCCAGGGTCCCGATGGACAGCGCCTCCAGGCCCTTCTTGGTGGCCTGGTCCAGCGCCTCGTTCAGGATCTCTTCGCGGGTCTGTTGTCCTCGACTCATGCACGCAGTCTAGCACGCTGGCGAGGGACCTGCGGGGTCCTGAGGTGGCCCACACAGGGCCTTCACTCCGGCAGCTCCTCCTCCGTGGGGAGCCTGGGGGGCTCGTCCTCCTCGCTGCGCTCGACCAGCGTGAACTCCACCCGGCGGTTGATGGCCTGGGCCATGGGGTCGTCGTGGGGCACCAGGGGCACGTCGAAGCCGTAGCCCTGCGCGGCGAGCTGCTCTCGAGGCACGCCCGCGTCGATGAGGTAGCGCATGACCGCCCGCGCCCGGTCCTCCGAGAGGCGGTAGTTGTACTCGGCCGAGCCGTTGTTGTTGGTGTGACCCTCGATGAGCACGGTGTCACCGGCCGCGTCGCTGAGCATGATCTCCGCGACCTCGTCCAGCACGGGGTAGGACTTGCGCATGATCTTGGCGCTGCCCTCCCGGAAGAAGATGGACTGGGTGAGGACGATCTTGTCGCCGGCGAGCTCGGCCAGGTGGGGACAGCCGTCGGAGTGGCGGGGGTCCTGCTCGGGGTAGATGGGCTCGCTGGGGCAGGCGTCGCGCTCGAAGGGCACGCCGTCCTGGTCGCCGTCCAGCTCGGGGCAGCCGTCCTCGTCGTCGAAGCCGTCGAAGGTCTCGGCCTGGTCGGGGCAGAGGTCCTCGATGTCCACGATGCCGTCGCCGTCCCGGTCGGCGTTGGGGTCGATCTCGGGCTCGATGCGGTGGACCAGCACGGTCTGGGCGGGTTGCGGGCGCTGCTGCCAGCCCACGCCCAGGACCACGCGCGCGGTGGAGGCGCCGGGGGCGTCATTGAGGCCCACGGCCAGCCCGGCGGTTGCCCAGAGGCCCCCGTCCAGGTTCACGCGGGAGGTCGCCATGGCCTCCAGGGGCCAGTTCCGAAAGCCGGTGGCGCCCTGGCTGACGAGCTCCACGCCCACGGCTACGTCGGGGTTGAGCAGGACGTGTCCGCCCACGCCCACCAGGGGACCCGCGCCGGCCTGGAGGTTGCGCTCGGGCTCGAATCGACCCACCCGGGCGCCCAGGTTGGCGTTCCAGCCAAAGCGGCCCAGCTCCTGGTTGACGGCCAGCACGCCGCCCGCGGAGATGCCGGGGTTGCCGACCATGCGGTCCTCGTTGCCGGTGGGCAGCCACACGGAGGGACCCAGGGCCACACCAGGGCGGATGCCGGCGGCGGGGAGCACGGGGATCACAGCGCCCAGGCGGGCGTCTCCGAGCGCGACGAAGGCACCCTGGGCGGGCCCGACGCCGTACATGTGCACGGGCAGGACGGCCTCCAGGCGCAGGTAGCGCATGGGCGCGCCGCTCACGACCAGGTTGGAGGTGGCCAGGTTGGAGAGCACGGGCGCGCGGCCCTCGGGGAAGACCTCGACCAGGGGGCGCACGGCGTTGTCGGCGATGATCGCCACGTCGTAGTCGCCCTGGAGGGAGCGGGAGGGGGTCAGCAAGCGGCTGGAGGCCCGCAAGTCACCAGTCGTCCCCATCACCTGGTATCCGTGGGCATCCACACCCGCTTGAGCCTCTGCCCCCCCAGCGAGGACAACAGCAGCCAGCGCGGCCAGGGCGGTCCAGGGGAGGGGACCGCGCTCTGTGCGCTGCCTACGCCTGCGGAAGAGCAGGGGGACGCCCAGCAGGACCATCCAGTTCACGCCCCCGCCGGCGCAGCCGCCGCCGGCCAGGTCGCCGGTGTAGTCCACAAAGTCGGGGATGTCGTCGTAGTCGCGGTCCTCGGTGCCCTCGTCTGCATCCGGGTAGCCGTCGTTGTCGGAGTCCCGATCCCGGGAGTTGGGGATCCCATCTGCGTCCACGTCAAAGTCCCGCACCCCGTCGTCGTTGATGTCCTGGGTGTTCTCCTCCAGGCTGGGGATGCCGTCGTTGTCGTCGTCGGTGTCGAAGACGTCCAGCACGCCGTCCATGTCGGAGTCGAAGGGCTCCAGCCAGGCGGGGCCGATCTCCCACCCGTCGGACATGCCGTCGTCGTCGGAGTCCGGGTCCAGGGGGTCGCTGCCCACCTGCCACTCGGCCCAGTCGATGGCCTGGTCCTTGTCGCGGTCGGCGTCTTCTGTGTAGCCGTCGCAGTCGTCGTCCAGGTAGTTCCGCAGCTCGGTCGCGCCGGGGTAGGCCTCGGCCCGGTTGTCGTCGCAGTCGGTCCCGCCCCAGGCGTCGGACTGGAAGCCGTCGCCGTCCCGGTCGTAGTCGTCGTCGCCCGCGCAGTCCTGGTCGCGCCCGTCGTACCAGGTCTCCCAGCTCCCGGGGAATGCGGTGGGGTCGTTGTCGTCGCAGTCCTGGCCGCCGTGCTGGTCGGACTGCCAGGAGTCCTTGTCGGCGTCGAAGTCGTCGTCGCCCGCGCAGTCCTGATCCACGCCGTCGTACCAGGTCTCGGGGGCCAGAGGGTTGACGCTGGGGTCGTCGTCGTCGCAGTCGGTGCCGCCAGCGAAGTCCGCCTCGAAGCCGTCCAGATCCGCGTCGTACTCGGGGGCCGAATCGCAGTCGTGGTCGATGCCGTCGTAGGGCACGTCCGGCGCGCTGGGGTTGATGCCGGGGTCGCTGTCGTCGCAGTCCAGGCCGCCGGCCTCGCGGGCGTCCCAGCCGTCCTGGTCCACGTCCGTCAGGTCGGTGTTGTCGCAGTCCTGGTCGCGGCCGTCGTAGGGGACCTCGGGCGCGCCGGGGTAGATGTTGGGGTCCTGGTCGAAGCAGTCCAGCCCGCCCCAGGCGTCCGACTCGAAGCTGTCCTTGTCGGCGTCGAAGTCGGAGTCCGCAAGGCAGTCCTGGTCCACGCCGTCGTACCAGATCTCGATGGCGCTGGGGTTGACGGCCGGGTCGCTGTCGTCACAGTCGGTGCCGCCGTAGCGCTGGTCGTCGAAGAGGTCCAGGTCGGCGTCGTAGTCGCTGGAGCCGTCGCAGTCCTGGTCGGTGTCGTCGTACCAGATCTCGGTGGCGTCCGGGTTGACCTCGGCGTCCTCATCGTCGCAGTCGTCGTCGTCCCCGTCGAAGCCGTCGCCGTCCACGTCGGTCAGGTCGGCCCCGTCGCAGTCCTGGTCGATCCCGTCGTAGGGGACCTCGCTGGCGCCCGGGTTGATGCTCGCGTCGGCGTCGTCGCAGTCCTGGGTGTCGAAGTAGCCGTCGCCGTCGTCGTCGTAGACCTCGGCGTCCGTGCCGCCGTAGACCCCGATGTCCGAGCGGCTGCCGTCCGGGTCGAAGCGGGTGGGGTCCCCGGTGTCCACCAGCGGCGAGGTGGTGCTCAGGTGCAGGTCGTCGTTGCTGTAGTTGCCGTCCGCGGTCCACGCGACCAGCCCGGGGTCGGTGCCAGCGATGTTCCCGGCGCTGCTGGTGTCCAATCCCCAGGTGTTGGCGTCGTCGGCGCTGACGTTGTCCTTGAAGCTGTTGTAGGAGACGGTGCTGCCGCCGCTGCCGTCTTCGTAGATGGCGCCGCCGCGGGAGGCCTGGAGGAAGATGTTGTTGACCACCTCGGCGGTGCTGCTCTCCAGGCGCAGGTGTCCGCCGGCGGAGGCCTTGCCCTTGTTGGCCAGGAAGTTGTTGTTGGCGAGCACAGCGTCCACCGCGCCGCTGAGCAGGAGTCCGCCGCCCTGTCCCGCCTCGTTCTCGGCGAACACGGTGTTGGTCCACTGGGCGTCCTGGTTGTCCAGGTCGACGGCGGCGCCGCCGTCGTCGGTGGCGGTGTTGCCGAAGAAGAGGCTGCGGACCACGCTGAGCTCGGTCACGCCGTCGATGTAGGCGCCGCCGCCGTCCTTCGCGCTGTTCTTGCGCAGGTCAAGGGCCCAGAGGCTGACGGTGTCCGCGCCCGCGATGTAGAGCCCGCCGCCCTGGTCGGAGGCCGCGTTCTTCTTGAAGTTGGTGTCGCTGACGGTGACCTCGCTGGCGGAGCGATCCACACAGAGGCCTGCGCCATCTCCGCCCGCGCTGTTGGAGGTGAACCCAGAGTCGCTGACGCTCAGATCCACACCTCCCGAGAGATAGAGGCCGCCGCCATCGGTGCCAGCGGTGTTTGAGTCGAGGCTCACCCCGGTGAGCTCCAGGGTGCCCGAGCCGCCGTCCACGTAGATCGCGCCGCCCGCGCCGCCGGAGAGCTGGTTGATGAACTGGCTGTCCACCAGGCTGATGCCGTCGGTGGTGAAGATGGCGCCGCCGCCGTCGCTGGCTTCGTTGCCGTCGAAGCCGCTGCCCTCGTCGCTGTAGTCGGTTCCGCTGGCCAGGTGGATGGCCCCGCCGTCTGTACCCGCGACGTTCCCGCTGTAGGTGCACCCGGTACAGCTCGCCGTGGCTGCGCCCTCCAGGTAGAGCGCGCCGCCGCTCTTGGTGGCCTCGCCGTCCTCGAACTCCACGGCGCTCAGGGTGAGGGTGGCCGCGTCCAGGAAGATGTGCCCGCCGCTGGCGCCCTTGTTCGCCGAGAAGAGCACGGAATCCAGGGTGAGCTGGCTTCCGCTGTCGGCGTAGATGCCGCCGCCGTCCGCCCGAGGGGTCACGCTGTCGAAGCAGTCGCTGATCTCGCCGCCCTGGAGGCTGACCTGGGCGTAGTCTTCGATGTAGAGGCCGGCGCCGTAGCTGTCGTTGCGGCCGCCGATGAGCTCCAGGTCCACGGCATCCACGGTCGCGCCGGTGATGTAGAGCCCGGCTCCTCGGCGCAGGGCCTCGGGGTCCAGGATCTCCAGGCCGTCGATGCTGACGGTGCTGCCGTCGATGTACAGGCCGCCACCCTGTCCGCCCGCGACGGGGGCGTCCAGGACCACGCTGGTGAGGGTCACCGAGGCGCCCCCGATGATGTAGAAGCCGGCGCCCCACAGGGCCTTGGGCTCGGTGGCCTCGATGTCCTCGAAGCTGGGCGAGCCGCCGTCGATGTAGGCGACGCCGCCGCGCTTGGACCCGACGTCCAGGTTCTCGACCTCGACGCCGCTGATGCTGGGGGAGCTGCCCTCGATGTAGAAGGCGCGGGCGCTGCCGGCGTCGATGCTCAGCTCGGAGAGGGAGCCGGACTCGCCGTCGTCCCAGCGGAAGGCGTAGTCCCCGGTGGGGGTGATGATGGTCGTGCTGCCGGAGCCCTGGATGTCCACGTCCTTGCCGGCCAGATCCACGGACTCGGCGAACGTGCCCGCGGACACCTCGATGACGTCACCATCCGAGGCCGCCGCGACGGCCTGGGAGATCGTGCTGTAGGTACCGCCGCTGCCGACCGTCAGGGTGGCTGCGTACGCAGGGATGGCGAAGAGGAGGAGCATGGCCGGGGAATCGGACCCCACCCATGCGGCTTGAGCCCGTCCTCAGAGATCGACCACCAGGTCATCGCCGAAGGCCCGGACCAGGCTGCCGCGCAGCCGCTCCTTGATGCCCTTCTCCATCTGGCCGACGCGCTGCTTGGACACCCCGAAGTCGTCCCCCAGGCGGGAGAGGGGCTCGGGGTCGTCGGTCATCAGGCGGCGCTGCCAGATCTCCAGCTCGCGGCCCTCCAGGCCCGCGCCGAAGCGCTCCAGGTGGACGCGCAGGAGCTCGCCGATCTCGCTGCGGGCGGCCTGGTGCTCGGGGCTGGGGCGGTGCGGCTCGGCGACGGTCTCGCCCAGGCTGCGCCCCTCTTCGCCCACGGGGGCGTCCAGGTTCATGATCGGCCGGTCCAGGTGGCCGGCGATGCGCGCGACCTCTTCCTGGGGGATGCCGGTGCGCTCCGCGATGCGGGCGGTGGAGGCGTCCACGCCCTGGGACTCCAGGTGCTGGCGTTCCTTGTGGAGCTGGAAGAAGAGCTGCCGGCCCGCGCGGGACCCACCGACGCGCACGAGCGACCAGTTGTCCAGCAGAAAGCGCAGGATCATCGCCCGGATCCAGTAGCGGGCGTAGGTGGAGAAGCGGACCTCGCGGTAGGGGTCGTAGCGCCGCAGCGCCTCCAGCAGGCCGATGCTGCCCTCCTGCACCAGATCGGGCAGGTGGCTCCACTGGCGCTGGTACTTGGAGGCGACAGAGACCACTAGGCGCAGGTGCGAGCCCAGCAGCACATCGCGGGCGGCGGGGTCGTGGTTCTCGTACCACTTGGTGGCGAGCTCGTGCTCCTCCTCCTCTGTCAGCAGCGGCGCGGCCTGGATGCGCTTGAGGTAGCTGCTCCACGCATCGCCACCCCCCTGGCGTACAGGGAGGAGCGGCGCGGTGGAGACGAGGGCTGTGCTTGCGTTCAGGGGATCGCTCATGCCGCCATGTCCCGCTTGGGATCGAGTCCTTCGGCGGTCAGGTAGGGGACCCGGGTTCCCATGAGCTTGTCGAACCACTCCCCGGTGACGCACCAGTTCGCGTCCTGGTTGGGGGCCATGTGGTGATCGTAGTGCCAGGGCATGTTCTGCTTGCACCATTCAACGTCGACGTGGCTTCGGTGATGCATGTAGATGTAGCGCGCTCCGTGGAAGACCAGCATCAGGTAGGCGGGCCAGGACAGGAGCGCGATGGGCAGGTGAAGCACCAGGCCACCCAGGATGCCGCCGATCTCTCGGGTCCTGGGGCTCCAGCGGAGGCCTCCCTCCAGGTAGTCGGGGTCGGAGTTGCCGTTGCGGCGGCAGGCCTTGTGGTGCTCGAAGTAGTGGAAGGAGAAGGGGGAGCCCCGCTTCTTGCCAGCCCCGTGGAACACGTATCGGTGGATGCTCCACTCCACGGCGGTCGCGTACACGAGGGCAACGGCCATCGCTACAACATGTGCCAGCACAGTCAGCATCAAGACCTCCTGCGTGTTTGGCAGGTAAGCAGCTCCGTGGGGGCGTCAAGGGCACGCCCCCGGGTGGGGATCAGTCTTCCGCGTAGATGATGTAGCCGCCCAGCTTGGCGGCCTTCTTGTGCCAGGCGACCCACTCGTTGACCCACTTGGTCTGGAGCTCGGTGGCCTTGTGGCGCTTGGGGGCGATGTTGTCCACCTGCTGCGCGATGAGCTGGCACTCCTCGGGGAGGACCAGCCAGTGGCTGCCGGTGAGGAACTTCCAGCCAGCGGCCTGCAGGCCCCCGGGCCAGTCGCTGCGGTCCTTCTCGGACATGCGCAGCCAGTTGGTCTCCCACTCCTCGTACTGCTCGTGATCGGGATCAGGGACCTCGTCCAGGCCCGCGCGACGGGCAGCGCGCCAGTCCCAGCGGGAGAGGTCCTTGCCCTCGACGAAGCGGTCGATCAGGCCGATCTCCACCATGCGCTTGACCAGGTAGTAGTAGGCCTTGGGGCGCACCAGGAAGCTGCTCTCCTCGTCCAGGGTGACCAGCTCCAGCGTGCGGCTGGGGATGGGGGCCACCTCTTCGGTGGCCTCCTGGACCTCGGTGTATCCAGCCCGCAGCTTCTGGCGGATGAGCCGGTCGTACTCCTGCTCGGCGACCATGAAGTCCTTGCAGATCTTCTTCTTCTGCTTGCCCTGGCGGCCAATCTTGCCCCAATGGGTGACGAGCACCTCGCGCTCGCGCGCGATGGCCCAGAACTTGGCAGCATTCTTCTCGATCAGCTCGAAGCGGCGCACTTCTGCTCCTGCAAACGGTGGATAGGGGTTCTTAGCCGGTTGTTGCCCGCTGGCAACCGCGCAAAGCTCAGCTCCGCCAAAGTCCCAGGCCCAGAGCCGGCACGACCCACACCGCCTCCAACACGATTCCACCGCTGAGCTTGCTCGCACCTTGGGTGCGCTCCACGAACTGGATGGGGTGCTCCACGACCTCGGCGCCCCCCCGGTGGGCCCGCAGCGTCATCTCCACCTGGAAGCTGTAGCCCTCCGAGCGCACAGGGCGCTCCAGCACGGACTTGAGGGTGGGCGCGGCCCAGACCTTGAAGCCGCCGGTCAGGTCCCGGTAGGGCAGCCGCAGCCAGCTCCGGGCGTAGAGGCTGCCCCCTCGGGACAGGACGCGGCGGTGCAGGGGCCAGTTCAGGGTGCCACCGCCGGACACGTAGCGGCTCCCCAGGACCAGATCGGCGGAGTGGGCCAGCATCTCCGGGAGGGAGAGGGGATCGTGGGAGCCGTCCGCATCCATCTGCACCACTCTGGCTGCCCCTTGGTGCAGCGCGTGGGCGAACCCGGCCAGGTAGGCGCCGGCGAGGCCACCAGGGCCTGGACGGGACAGCAGGTGGACGCCAGGATCCCGCTCCGCGAAGGCCTCCACCCGCTCGGCGGTGCCGTCGGGGGAGCTGTCGTCCACCACCAACACCTGCGGAGGCTCCGGGAGCGCCCGCAGGGCGGCGAGCAGAGGCTCGATGTTCTGGGCCTCGTTGTAGGTGGGGGTCACCACCCAGGTCGACATGCGCGCTCAGTAGGTGACGGTCACCAGCCCCAGGCCCTCGTCGCCGAGATCGTCGGTGAACAGGGTGGTGGTGGCGAGGGTGTCGTTGACCAGGGACACCGTCAGGGTGTTGTCCGAGCCGGCGCTGTAGTAGCTGATGGCGGAGCTGAGGTCCCAGGACGAGGTCAGCGGCGAGCCCGTGGAGCAGTCATTGCAGCTCGCGGTGTAGACGTTCGCGATGCTGTAGCTGCCCGTGAACGAGGCCGTGACGGTGTCGCTGGAGAAGCTCACGTCGCGCTCCAGGTCGCTGCTGCTGCAGGTCGCCAGCCAGTTCAGATCCACCGTCAGGCCTGCAGGGTCGTGGAAGCCGTCGTCCGGGTAGGTGTCGGTCCAGGTCAGCTCGATGTCCGAGCTGGTCAGGAAGACCTCGCCGGAGGATGCGCACTGGTCCGTGCCGATCACGTCCAGGTCCGCGGGCAGCAGGATGTAGGTCATCGTGTCCGAGAGGACAGTGTCCGTGACGGTGCCCGTCGTGGTCGCACTCAGGGTGTCCGTGGCGACCGCGGTGCAGGTGATGATGTCGCCGGCCACCAGGTTGGCGGCGCCCAGCGTGGGGGTGGCGCTCGAGGTGCTGGTGTAGGTGTTGACGGTGCCGCTCTGGGTGTGGGCCAGGGTCCAGGCGACGGAGACGCCGTCGCCGTCGGCGTCCGTCGGGGAGCCGCTGGTGAAGGCGCAGACCGCGTTGTGCTTGCCCTCGATCGGGGAGATCGGGCTGAGGGTGACCTCGGGGAGCTGCGGGGGACTGTTCTGTACGGTCACCGGTCCATGGCTGAGCGTTGTGGACCGGGTTCCGTGCACCGAGGTCAGGCTCGAGACCGTGTAGTTGTCGTCCAGGGTCACCGACAGGGTCACCGTCTGGCCACGGGAGATCCCCAGGGGCAGCGCGGAGCTGGTGGTCACCGTCGAGGCCGTGCTCGTGGTCCAGGTGTAGGTGGCCACGTAGCTGTCGCCGTCCGCGTCCGAGGCCGCAGGGATGCCCAGGACGGTGGAGTCTGCGTAGAGCGTAGTGGGGGAGATGAGTACGTTGTTCAGGCTGGGCGGGCTGTTCTGGACCACGACGCTGGTGGTCTCGCTGGCCTGGGCGCCCGCGGTGTCCTTGGCGATGACCGTCAGCTCGATGGTGTCGCCGCGCTCGAAGTTCGTGTTGTCCAGGGTGGTGCTGCCGGAGACGGTGCTGCCGTTGACCGCCCAGTAGTAGGAGGTCTCGGAGATGGAGTTCCCGTCCGGGTCTTCGATCACCGCGCCCGCGAAGGCGTCCTCCTTGGACATGGGCGCGAGGCCGGTGCCGGTCAGCGTGCTGGTGTCGTAGCCCTCGATGCCCAGGGTGATCCTGGGCTCGGCGTTCCCGACGCGCTCGGAGCCGGAGAAGACGGCCTCGCCCAGATCGAAGCCGTCGCTGGGCTGGATGGAGCAGCGCAGGTTGTTGCCGTACTGGTAGGTGTCCGCGCTGAACACCGAGTCGTCGTAGTCGCCGGCGTTGGAGCCAGAGCTGATCTCCCAGGTCACCACGAAGGCACTGGGGACGGCGATGTCGACCTCGTCTTCCGGGGGGAAGTCGGCGTTGTCGGCGTCGTAGTAGGCGCTCTCGTCCCAGCTACAGGTGGGGAGGTTGTTCTTGGAGATGTCCTTGGTGTCGTCGGTGGGCTCGATGGTCACGGAGCCCTCGGTGAGCGTGGGCGGGCTGTTCACCGTGGTGACGCTGACGCTCCGGGGATCGCTGTCCTGGCCGTCGTTCGCGGTCAGGGTGACCTCGATGACCTGGTCCTTGATGTACAGGTCGTGCTCCAGCCAGGCGCGCCACTGGCCGTCGCCGGACATGCCGGAGTCCCCGATGTCGATGTCGTCCGCGTCCAGGATCTCACGCTTGAGCTCGGTGCGCAGCTCGCTCTCGCCCTCTCCCTCGACCAGGTTCCAGACGACGGTGACGGACATGGGGTCGTCCTCTTCGTCGGAGAAGGTGGCGACCACGGAGATGTCGTCCGTGGTGGTGGGGGCCGCCTGCTCGATGGCGATGGTGTCGACCTCGGGCTTGGCGTTCCCGATGGTGACCTCGGCCGTGGCCGGGCTGCCGTCTTCGGTGTCGTAGGGGGTGGCTTGCACCAGCCAGACTTCGCCGGAGCGGGTCTCCGAGGCGTCCAGGGTCGCGCCCTCGAACTCGACGCTGGAGCTGCCCTTCTTGATCCAGATGTAGTCAAAGCGGACGTTGTCGCCGTCAGCGTCGCTGCCCTCCGCGATGGCCAGGAGGTCGTCGTGGGAGGCGGGGCTGTCGGGCTGGATGCTGACGGTGGCGGTGGGGGGCGTGTTCTTCACGCTGATGGAGCGGGAGATGCCCGGGCCGACATCGCAGGTGTCGTCGATGGGCCGGACGGTGATGCGCCAGGCCTGCCCCTTGCTGGTGTTCGCGCCCGAGATGACGTTGGCGAGCTCGGACTTCTCCTCGTCCGAGAGGGCCTCGTCGTAGGCGTCGCTGGCACCCTTGGTGCAGGTGCGCGACAGATCCGGGCAGGTCCAGTCGAAGTCGTCCTGGCACTTGAACTCGATGCCGTCCTGCTCCCAGATCCAGCGGTAGCCCACCTGCTGGTCGGGATCGACGCGGGGGTTGCCCACGGTGTAGGCCACGAGGTCGGTCCCCGCGACGGGGCTGTCGTCCTCGAAGACCACATCGTTGAGGCCTTGGGGCTCGGGATCGAAGAGCTCGCAACCGCCTGCCAGCAGCGGCAGGAGAATGAGCCAGCGGGCGTGGTGCATCGACCGCCTCCTTGGGCGCGCAGCGTAGCACGGCGAATCGCGCCCCGGTCGGGGGAAGGTGGGGATTGAGGGGAGCAAAGGCGGGCCCCTCAGAGGCGGATCTCAAGGCCCCCTGCCACCCGATAGCTGCTCTGCGCCGGGCTCCCCGAAGTGGGCCCGTACACGATCTCGGACGAGAATCGTTCCTTGATCGTCGTGCCCCCGAGCCAGAGGGTGAAGGGGACGGTGGTCCAGACCCCGACGCGCTCGTTGAGGGTCCACAGGGCCCCGAAACCGGCCTGCACGCCCCAGGTGGTGTGGGCGCTGCGGTCCTGCCAGGGGTGGGTGTCGTCCACCGTGATGCCGGGGGTGTAGAGCAGCGCCGCCCCCGCGAAGCCGTAGTACGCGCCGCCCTCCAGGGGCAGGTAGACGCTGGCCCGCGGCTCAAGCTGAGCCTGCAGAGTCAGCCTGGGATCGGGGTCCAGGCGGCCGTAGTCGGCCAGGCTCCCGCCGTCCTCGTCCAGGATCTCGTAGCGCAGGATCTGCTCCTGCTGGGCGTTGAACACCGCCGCGCTCAGGCTGATCTCCAGGATGTCCATGCTGCGCAGCCCGACGCTCCCCTCCAGCGCGCCCGCCTGGGTGCTCTGGAGGCCATCCCACTGCGCGCCCGCGACCGGCGTGCCGTTGGCGTCCACTTGTATGGCCTGGTCGACGGTGCGCAGGTGTGGCCCGACCCCCAGTCCAAAACCCGCTCGCAGCACCCAGTGGCTGTCGCGGTTGACCTGGTCCAGGCCGGGGAGGGCGCCGATCGCGTAGTCGTCGGGGTCTGGGTCCGTGGCGCGCAGCAGCCGGGTGTCGACGACCGCCCCCGCGTCGTTGAAGCGCTGGTAGACCGTGGGGATCCCGTCGGGCCGATCCAGCCCCTCGTGGCCGTCCAGGGTCAGGTGGCCGGAGAGGGGAGGGACCAGGGTGTGCGCGCTCAGCGTCTCCACCGCCAGGGCTCTGTAGTCCTCGCGCACCGGGTGACCTTCGGGCACCATCGAGGTCGGGAATGTGTAGGCGGGCTCCAGGCGACGGGCCGCTGCGAAGGATCGCTGCGCGGCCTCCTGGTCCTTCTCCAAGAAGGCCGCGAGCCCCATGACCCGGTGCAGGCGCGCCGCCGAGCTGCGGGTGATGGGCTCCACCATGCAGTTCACGGTGAGCACGGCCTGGTCCCGGGAGGCCAGCACCTGCGCCTTGTCGCGGGCCTCGAACGCGGCCTCGGCGTCCTCCAGGGAGCGGGCGAGCTCGGAGGAGAGCGCCGTGCAGTGCTGGGCCGCTGCGGGGGAGCTGAGCAAGAACAGGAACATGCGCCCCCGGTACCCCCGAACGGGCCGGTCGTCGAGTAGGGTGGAGGCGCAGGGAAAGGGAGAGAGACCATGTTGCTTCTGTTCGCCGCGCTGGCGTGCACCAAGGAAGAGCCCCAGGACAGTGACAGCCCCACCGAGGGCTGCGGGGACCTGGCGACGGTCACCGGCGTTCTGACCGATGACGCGGGGGCTGTCGTGTCCGGCGGAACGGTCCGCGCCTGGGAGTCCGCTGACAGCACCCCGCTGGAGGCGGTCACCGACGCCAGCGGCGTCTACACCTTCGAGCTGAGCGCCGGGAGCTGGATCATCGACGCCTCCCACGAGTACAGCTCGGGGGCGGGGGACTCCGGCTACACCGAGTGCTACAGCGACGACTACGCGGTCACGCTGGTGGACTGCGATGCCAAGACCGTCGACATCCAGTTCGAGGAGTGCGCCACCGCCGACAAGCCCAACCTGTACCTGTACCCGGAGTCCGACCTGCACATGCAGGTGAAGGTGGAGCTGGGGCCCAAGCAGGACATCGTGGCCTCGACGCCGCCACACGGTGCTGCGGGGTGGTCGGGGACAGCGCACCCGGACGGTAGGTTCACGGTGGACGGCCAGCGTCACGACTTCCTCTTCTACGAGGTGAGCCTGGCCCCCTGGCAGAGCCGGGATCTTGCTGGCGAGGAGACGGGCTGGTGCGTGCAGGGCGCCGACCCCGCCAAGCAGATGGGTGAGCACCTGGCGGAGCTGGGCTTTTCGCCCCGGGAGGTCGCGGACTTCGTCGAGGCCTGGGAGCTGGATCTGCCCGCCGCCCCTGGCTACCGCCTGGAGCCCCTGCGGGCCGTGGACGGGATGGCGGATCTGGTGATCCTCCCCCACATGCCCGTGGAGCGCGTCTGGTTCGTGGTCTCCCCGGACAGCGGGGGCTGCGCGCTGCCGGCCCCGGAGTGGACGCTAGAGCGTGAGGGCGTGCATGGCGTAGAGTGGGGCGTCATCCTCAAGGGCTTCCCGCAGAACCTGGGAGTGGTCTACTGACCCGCAGCTACTCGCTGATCGTTGGCTTCTTCCGCGCCGTGGTGCGCGCTTACTTCAAGCGCATCGAGGTGGTCGGGCTGGAGCATGTGCCGGTGGACCGGGGCGGCATCCTGGTCTCCTGGCACCCCAACGGCATGGTGGATCCTGGGCTGATCCTCACCCACTTCCCGCGGGTGGTGGTCTTCGGGGCCCGCCATGGGCTCTTCAAGGTGCCGGTGCTGGGCTCGCTCATGAGCGCGGTGGGCTCGGTGCCCATCTACCGGGCGATGGACCTGCGCGATCTGCCGGCCCAGGAGCGCAGCGCCAAGAACCTGGGGGCGCTCGATGCGCTCGCCGAGCAGGTGGTCCAGGGCAACTACTCCTGCCTGTTCCCAGAAGGGGACAGCCACGACGCCAGCTACGTGACCGAACTCAAGACGGGCGCCGCGCGCTTCTACTACCGGGCGCGCTCCCTGGCCGGCGGGCAGCCCCCGGTGATCGTCCCGGTGGGCCTGCACTACGACTCCAAGCACGCCTTCCGCTCCAAGGTGCTGGTGGCCTTTCATCCGCCCATCGAGATCCCGCCGGAGCTGGATCTGACCCCGGCGGAGGACGAGCCGGTGGAGCACTCCAAGGAGCGGGCGCGGGCGCTGACCGCGGAGATCGAGCGCACCCTGCGCGAGGTGGTCCACGCCACCGAGGACTGGGAGCTGCACCACCTGATGCACCGCGGCCGCAAGCTGGTCCGGGCGGAGCGGGCGCACCGGGCGGGGGTGGACCTGAGCGCCCCCAACATGAAGGAGCGCACCCTGGGCTTCGCCCGGATCTGGTCCGGCTACTACGCCCTCAAGGAGCAGCACCCGCGGCTGGTCGACGAGGTGCTGGAGCGCACCCGGGAGTACGACGCGGACCTGCGCGCGCTGGGCCTGGACGACCACGAGCTGGACCGGGCGCCCAAGCTCTTCAGCCTGACCTTGGTGGTGCTTTTGCTGCTGCAGGTGCTCTTTGTCTATCTGCTGTTGCCGCCGGTGCTGGTGCTCGGTGGGCTGATCAATGGGCCCACCGCCGGGCTCGTGTGGGGGGCCTCCAAGCTCTTCGCCAAGCGGGCCAAAGACGAGGCCACCATCAAGCTGCTGGGCGGTCTGGTGGCCTTCCCCGCGACCTGGGCAGCCTGGGGCGTGGCCGCGGCCGCGTTCCACCGCCAGATGGTGGAGCTGTTCCCCAGCTTGCCGGACATCCCGGTGCTGGTGGGCTTTGTGTTCGCGGCGATGGGGCTGGTCGGTGGGGCCACGCTGCTGCGCTACCAGCGCCTGGCCATGGAGACCTGGCGGGCGCTGCGGGTGCGCCTGACCCGGCGTCAGCGGCGGGCGACGATCCAACGCCTGCGCAAGGAGCGCCGGCGCCTCTGTGACCTCGTCGAGGCCATGAGCGAGGGCCTGGAGCTGCCCGGCGTGGTCAGCCGGGACGGCCGGGTCACCTTCGGGGACGAGTAGCCCCCGAGTGGGCGGCCAGCCGGTGGCGCTCGCCTACCAGCGGACGGGGTTGGTGGTCGCGCCCCACCACTGCAGGGAGTCGCTGCGATCGCGGATCTGCCCAGCGCCGGTCTTGGGGTTGATGCGGACGATCTCCCCGTCGCTGGAGAAGCCGTACAGGGTGTCGTTGTCGTAGCCCACGCCAAAGAGCTTCTCGACGCCGGTGGAGCCCAGCCACTTGGTGGCGCCGGAGTCCGGGTCCAGGAGCACCAGGTCGTCGCCGTCGTCGCCGAACACGGTCCAGTACAGGTTGCCGTCGGGCAGGCCCACGATGTCGCCAGAGGTGGTGTACTGCTCGTCGCCGATCAGCCACTCGGTGCGGCAGGTCTCGATGTCCAGCAGGTTGATGCCCTCGCGGCCACCCGCGAAGAGCCGGCCGTCCGAGGAGAAGGCCAGGGCGAACATCGCGGTGGAGGTCGCGCACACCAGCTCGACCTCGGCGGTCTCGGAGTTGATGGTGAACAGCCCGTCGTAGGTGCCGCCGTAGATGCGCCCCTTGAGGTCGATGGCGATGTCCACCATGCCGTCGATGGGCTCGCCGGCTGCGGTGTGGAAGTCGCCCACGTAGGTGGGCTGGGCGGTCTCGGGGTCGATCTCGTAGAGCCCCGTGGAGGTGTTGGCGTACACCTTGGCGCTGGCCTTGGTGCCCGGGATGACGACCTCGCCGGTGTCGCCGGTGTCCTCGACAGCCGTGTCCTTGTTCAGGGAACCCTGGTTGTCGTTGTCATCGTTCACGCCCGTCTCGATGCAGGCGAGGGTGAGGAGCAGAGAAAGGGACATGTCGGGCCTCCGGGCCGCGCGCCCGATAGCGGGCGGGGCCTCCGGGATCAAGTGACGGCTTCGCGCCGCCAGTCTGCCCGCTCAAGTGCGGGTCTGCAGGGGAGCGATCAGTCGACCGCCCGCATGGAGAACACGACCCGCCAGCGGGGCGCTCCGATCCCGGCTCCCTGGCCCGCACCGACGCCCAGGCTGCTCTGGTAGTGCGCGCCGGTCCGGCGGCCGGAGATCAGGATCTCACGCGGGTTCCCGACGGCGCCGCTCTGGAGGGTGGACCAGGTCGCCATGCCCTGAAGCTCCGCCGCGACGGACCAGGGACCCAGGGGCGTCCAGGCCGCGCCGGCCCGGTAGAGGAGCTGGTCGTTCATGGCCGCATCCACCAGCTCGACCTCGGGCAGGCCGCGCGCTCCGAGGTTGGCGCCCACCCAGAAACGATCGCCGGTGTAGTCCGCGATCCCGAGCACCTCGTAGGACCATCCTGCCTGACCGAGCTGCATCTGGGAGGCCCCCAGGGGAGCGGTGAGCCGAGCGCCTGCGCCCACCCCGAAGCCCTCCCTCGACCGGGCCACGCGGAGATCCAGGGAGGGGTCGCCCAGAGTGCCGCCGCGCGCGCCATCCACGCCGGTGGAGTGCAGCCAGGCGGGGGTCACCATGCCCACGCGAACGGGACCGAAGCCCAGGGAGGCGGTGGCCGCGATGCCCATGGCGTCGCCTACGATGGGCGTGGGGTCGCCCTCGCCGTCGTACCAGACCAGGGGATCCTGCACCCACCAGGTGCTCAGACCGGCGGTGAAGGCCTCGGGCTTGTGGGTGTCTTCGACCTGCAGGGTGTTCAGGGAGTCGACGCTGGGCCTGTACAGATCCACCCCAAACTCCGGGGCCTGGTAGCCGTCGGTGCCGGGGATGGACTGGGCGGCCGCGAGCGAGGTCAACAGGGTGAGGATCATGGGCGCACCCCCGCGGGGAAGCGGGCGAAGTGGGGCTCGGAGGGCAGCCCCATGAAGCCCAGGGAGTCGATGGTGGTCACCCGCCAGTACACGCCCTGATCGGGCTGGGTGGGCAGGGCGAAGGTCTCGGGGATCCAGGGGGGCGCGGTCACGTCCCGGTAGAAGCTGACGTCGGTGAAGTTGGCGTCCGCGCTGAACTCCAGGCGGTAGCCCAAGGCGTCGGGCTCGACCCGCCACTCAAAGTCCGGGATCCGCAGCAAGGATTGGTCTTCGGGGAGGGTGGGGTCGCCGGGCTTGGCCAGCTCCACGACGGGGCCGGGGGCTTCACCCCGCTTGACGCGCACGCCCTGGCCGGCGTTCAGTCCGACCTCGCTGCCGGCGCCGATCACCGCGACGGGGGAGGCCAGGGCTTCGGTGCGGGTGGCGGAGTCTTCGATGTGGACGCGGAAGCCACCACCCCGACCGGTGGCGAGACCGGAGCGCGTCTGGACGGTGACCAGTCCGGCCCCGGCGCTGCTCTCCTGTACCGTGAGCGAGCCCTGGTCCATGGTGATCACGCTGGAGCGGTCGCCGTCGGCTTCGTAGGTGTTCTCCAGGGTCAGGCAGGTCTCGGGGAGCAGGCTGACCTCGTCGCCGGCTTCGCCCTCGCAGCCCACGGCCAGCCGCAGGGTCATGAAGCTGGCCTCGCCGGTGCACACCCGGCTCCCGGGAGCGAGCAGGGTGCCCGCGGGGAGGGGGACGGGACCAGCGCCGCGGTCCACGGTGGCCTGGCCGCGCAGGGACTGGACCACGGCGGCCTGGTCGGCCGGTGTGTCGCTCTTGGGCAGGCCAAGGATGGTGCCGACCGCGGGCTGCTGGTCGTCCTCCAGGCCGTTGATGCGGCGCAGGGTCTGGGCAAGGGCGGGGTCGCCCAGCTCCAGGGCGATGGACTCGACGGTGTCGCCTTCGCCGACGACGCGGTGCCCCTCGGCGCCGAGCAGGAGCAGCAACAGGAGGCTGGCGGTCATTCTGCGTCTCCGGGGATCACGGGGGAGATGAGGGCCGCGCGCTGGTCGGTGGTCGACAGCTCGGTGGGCGGGGCTTCGGGGGGCGGGAGGATGGTGATGTGGTCGGCGGGGACCCCGGCGTCGATCAGCGCCTGACGGGCGGCCTGTGCGCGGGAGTCGGCCAGCGCCAGGTTGGCGTCCCGGCGGCCCTCTGGCGAGTAGAAGCCCTGGACGGTGACGTTCCAGTCGCCCAGGCGGGTGACGAAGTCCTCCAGCGCCGCGCGCTCTTCGGCGGACATGGTGCGGGAGCCGCCCGGGTAGTGGACACGCAGGGGCTCCGGGAGGGGCATGGTGTCGCCGCGCAGCCAGACCACGTGGTCCGCGGTCACGCCCACCACAAAGGGCAGGGACTGGCCGGCGCCGCGGATCTCCAGGTCCAGGCGGCCGGGGGGCGCCGCGAGCACCAGCAGGCCTTCGGGGCCCACCGGCAGGGTCTCGCCCTTGACCTCGACGGTGTCGCCGGGGCGACTCACGACCACCACGCTGCCCTGGGAGGGGGAGGTGGGGTCCAGGACCACGACCGCTCCGGAGCCTGGGGCCGGCCCACCAGCGAAGGCCTCTCCGAGCGCCTGACGGGCGGCTTCGGCCTGGTCGGCGGGGACCCACTCGCACTGGGGATAGGGGATCCACTCCGGTCCCATGCCCAGCGCGACGGGCTCGGGCGTGTCGGGTTCGGTCTCGGTGGGCTCCTCGGCCGGGGGCTCCGGGAGCTCGGGCGGCTCGGGATACAGCGCGCTCGGGCGCTTGCGGAAGAGGCCGACGGAGAGCTGCCAGGCTTCAGGGGTCGCGCCGCTCACCAGCGTGCGCGTCTGGATGCGCAGGCCCAACGTGGGGTGCACGTCCAGCAGGTCCAAGCCCAGGCCCACCGCGCCGTGGGGGGCCACCCCGCCGACGAAGGACACGCCGTAGCCGGCGCTCAGGAAGACCCGGCCCCAGTCGCTGTCCGGGGCGCTGAGGTTCAGCAGCAGCTCGGGGCGCAGATCCAGGCGGGGCTGGTTGAAGCCGCCCTGGGCCAGGAGCTGCGCGCTCAGGCGGGGCTTGATGTGCAAGCCGCCGGCGACACCCAGGCCCAGGTTGTAGGGCTGGACGCCATCCAGGTGGCCGCTCGCGCCCTGCAGGTGGAGCTCCCAGGTGGGCTCCGCGGCGTGGACGGTGGACAGGAGCAAGAGGATCATGAACTCGCCGGGGAAAAGTCGATGTGCCCGCCGTCGTCACCGGTGGGCGTCGCGCGCTTGTACTCGCCCTGGAGCCCCTTGGCGTCCAGGTAGAGGGTCAGCTTGAGGGTGCGCCCATCGGCGCTGGACAGGCTCAGGCGGCCAGAGTCCGGGTCGAAGACGCCGGTCAAGGGGGTCTTTGCCTGGTTCGCGCCAACGAATGCGGTCCAGGTGGCGCGCACCTTGTCGGGGTGACCCCGTACCTCGAGCTCGACGTAGCCCAGCGACCCCGCGCCGCCGCTGGGGACCCACTTGCCAAAGGGCGGGGCGGTGCCCTGGGGCGGAGGGGTCTGTGGCGCCACGGCGGTGACAGCGGGGGCCTTGGCCTTGGCGGCGGGCTTGTCCGGCGCGGCGGGTTCGGGCTCTGGCTTGGAGGTCTGCTCCGGGGGCTCAGGCTGGGGGGAGGAGGTGGGGATGGGGGTGTCCGAGCTGCCTCGGGTCACCTCGCCGGGGACCGATGTGGTCTCGGGCTGGGGTGCGACCTCTGACCCCAGCGAGGTGGACCGATCCATGTCCGCTGCGGACGACAGCCCCTCCTCCTGCTGGACCTGGCTGGACTGGGCCCAGAACCAGGCGCCGCCGCCCAGGAGCAGGAGCAGACCGGCGGCCAGGACCCAGGGGAGAGGGGAGCGCTCGGGCTCGGGCTCGGGCTCGCTGACCGGGGCGGGGGGGACCGGGTCGTCGGTGAGGAGGCCGCTCTCCGGCAGGTTGGGCTCGGGGAGCAGGGTGAGGCCCTCGCCGCGGGGGCTGGGCTCGGCGAGCTGGGGCACGGAGGCCGCGTAGAGCTCGAAGTCGTCGCCCAGGAAGGTGATGGCCGCGCGGGTGGCCTCTTCGTTGAAGGGCAGCAGGGTGGGGTTGTGGCCGAGCTCGTTGCCGGGTTCACCGCTTTGCCCACCGCTGGGCTGGGGCTCGCCGTCGGCTCCGATGGTCGGCGTGCGGCCCGAGGTGCTGTGCTGGATGGACAGGCTGGGGGCCGGGAAGTTCTCGGGGTTGCTGGAGCGGTAGGGGTCGTCGCCGGCCTGGGGCAGGAAGCCGACGATCTCCCGGGCCATGGCCTGGGCGCTCTCGTAGCGCTGGGAGGGGGCGTGGCGGGTGGCCTTGACCAGGATGGCTTGCAGGGGCGCGGGGATGCCGCGGAGGCGGGGGGAGCCGATCTCCACGGTGAACAGGTCCACCGGGTTGGCCCCGGTGAGCAGGTTGTAGAGCATCGCGCCGGTGGCGTAGATGTCGGCGGAGGCGCCCACGGAGCGGGCGTCCAGGCGCTGCTCGGGGGCCATGAAGCTCAGCGAGCCCATCGCGACGCCGGTGCGGGTGGTGCGGTGCTGGTCTTCGGTCAACAGGGCGATGCCGAAGTCGGCCAGCAGGGCGGTCCCGCGGGCGTTGAGCAGGACGTTCTGGGGCTTGACGTCGCGGTGGACGATGCCGGCGGCGTGCGCGGCGGCCAGCGCTGCGAGGACCTGCACCGTGAAGGACAGGGCCATGTGCGGGTCCATGGGGCCCGTGCGCTCCACCCACTCAGCCAGGCTGCCGCCTTCGGCCAGGTCCATGACCACGAAGTCGAGCTGTTCGTGGGAGCCGACGTCGTGGATGGCCAGCACGTTGGGGTGGGCGAGCTGCGCCATCGCCCGGGCCTCTGCCCGCAGCCGCCGCCGCAGGGCCTCTCGCCGGGAGGGGCGGCTGGCGGTGAGGATCTTGATGGCCCGGCGCACACCGAGCTGGTCGTCTTCGACCTCCCAGACGGTGGCTGTGCCCCCGGTCCCCAGCTCGCGCAGGAGCGTGAACCTGCCTGCGAGGCGGGTTGATGGGGTCAGTTGGGAGGAGACGGGCGACATCGCGTTCACACAGTAGTTCTACGGCGTTCTGTGCCTGATCGGGCTTACCCCGTACTCACGCGCGGCCCTGCGCCTCCGCAGGCTTCAAGCGATCTGGACCTCGGCCAGCCGGGCGCGGATGTAGCGCTTGCGCTTCTCGATGAACCAAGCGTCGAAGCCCTCTTTCTTGAGCTCCTTGCGCAGGCGGTAGACGAGCACGTGCAGGCTGTTGGTGTCCTTGCCCTTGGAGCCGCGGCCCCAGATCCCGGTGGCGACCTGGCGATCCTGGACCCACCCGCACTCGGTGGCGCTGAGGCCTTCCTTGCGGTCTTGCACGAGCTGGGTCCCCAGCAGGTAGAGCAGCACGGCGCGGTTCTCGGCGGAGACCACGTGGCTGTTGCCGGTGGACAGGTCGCGGAGCACGGCCTGGGGACCGGTCGCGCCGTCCAGGGTGGCCTCGAGGCGGTAGTTGTAGCGGTCGCCTTCAGGGGCGGCCGTGGGGGCGTGGACCTGGTCGGCGGCCCGCAGGACGAACTGGCGGCCGGCGAGCTCGAAGGGGGTGTCGAGCTCCAGCAGGTGGTCCTCGTCGTCGATGCCCAGCCAGACCTCTCCGTGGCCGACGACCAGGAGCACGCCGGCCTCTTCTGGGCCGTCGTCCAGGCGCAGATCGGAGCCCGGGTCGCTGCCGATGGAGAAGCGGTCCTCCATGATGGGGTAGCGGACGCTGGAGGAGACCTCCTCCAGGGCGAAGGCCATAGGGAGATCCACGGAGGGCTCCCCGGCGATCCCCAGCTCGATCTTGAGCTCGGGGCCCAGCCGCACGGCGTCCGTCGCCGCCAGAGCGGTAGGCGCAGAGATGCGGTGTCCGTTGACGAAGGTCCCGTTGCGGCTGCCCAGGTCCTTGATCCAGAGGCTGCCGGCCTCGAACCAGACCATGGCGTGGTGCCAGGAGATGTGGTCGTCGGGGATGCAGACCTCGTTCGTGGGGGCGCGACCCAGGGTCATGGGGCGGCCGCTGACGCGCGAGGTCCGGGAGGGGGCTTCGCCTTCGAAGAGGCGGATTTCGATTTGTGCGCTCACCTTGGGACACTAACAGAAAACGCCCCGCCAGAGAGGCGGGGCGTCAGGCTTGCACGCGGCCCAGCAGAGGGGCCGCTGATCCAGCTCAGCCGTCGCCGCGCAGCACGGTGATGGTGTCGAAGGGGATCTCGATGTCGTTCTCGGCCAGCGCGTTGTAGCAGCGGGTGCGGACGTCGCCCTGGACGGCCACGAAGTCCTGCCACTTGACGTGCACGAAGACCTTGAAGTTGATGGAGCTCGCGCCCATGCTCACGAACACGACGGCGGGGGCGGGGTCATCCAGGACCAGGGGCGCCTCGAAGGCGACCTGCTCCAGCACCTTGGTGACCTTGGCCACGTCGGTGCCGTAGGCCACGCCCACGTCGATGCCCACGCGGCGGATGCCCTTGCGGGCCAGGTTGACGATGCTGCCGCCGGTGATGGCGGAGTTCGGGATGATGATGGTCTCGTGGTCCGGGGTGCCCAGGGTGGTGGCGAACAGACCGATGTCCTCGACCTTGCCGGTGTGCCCAGCCGCGGTGACGACGTGACCCAGCTCGAAGGGGCGGAAGAAGAGGATCAGCACGCCGCTGGCGAAGTTGGCCAGGGAGCCCTGCAGGGCCAGACCGACGGCCAGGCCGGCGGAGCCCAGGATGGCGATGACGGAGGTGGTCTCAACGCCCAGGCGGCCCAGGGCGGCGATGATGGTGGCGGCGACCACCATGTAGCGCACGATGTTGCCGACAAAGCGGCTGACCGCCACGTCGATCTTGCGCTCGGTCATCTGGTTGATGAGCACCTTCTGGAGCTTGCCGGCGACCATCCAGCCGATGATCAGGGTGACCAGGGCGATCAGCACGTTGCCGCCGATCTCGATGCCCTTGTCGATGTAGACCTGCATCTGATCGGGGTTGGGGACGGCCGGGCCGGCCGCGTTGTCCTGGGCGTAGGCCTGGGAGGCCAGCAGGAGGAGGAGCTTGTTCATGGAGTCTCTTTGGAGATGGGGGGATGGGGTGGCCGGGCCGCGGGGGAGCGGCCGCCGGCCTCAGAGGATGGTGGCGACCACGGACAGCATCGTGGTCTGGTCGAGCTTCTGGAAGCCGTCGACCGGGGTGTTGTCCCAGTACAGGTCGTTGGAGAGCTTGAGGGCCAGGTTCTCCGAGAGCTGCATGGTCAACGCAGCGCGGTTGACCGCGCGGAAGTCGGCAGGGTCGAGCACGTTCTCGTAGGCTTCGACGGACTCGGTGAACTTCACGGCGTCGTTGAAGGTGTGGGAGAAGGCGATCAGCGCGCGGGCCTGGAACACGTTCGAGAAGTCCTCGGCCGCGGGGTCCTCCAGGATCTGCCACTCCTGCTGCACGCCAGCGCCGAGCTCGACCAGCAGGGAGGTGTTCTCCGCCTTGAGGAGGTTGCGGCTGTAGCCGACCTGCTCGTTGGTACGGAGCTGCACACCCGCGAAGTAGTCGTGCATCGCCGAAGACATCGCGTACAGAGAGGAGCTCTCGCCCAGGAAGCGGTCGTAGCGCAGGCCGCCGTCGAACTTCTGTGCGTTCTTGACCCGGTCCAGGTCGCGCTCGCCGTTGTTCAGGATGCCGTCGCCGTCTACGTCGGGGCGGTTGCGGCCGGTCAGGCCCATGGCGGACATGCCCAGCTTGTTCATCTGCCAGCGGTAGGAGCCGGTCACGGTGCCCTTGACCGTCCAGAAGTCTGTGTTTCCGGTGGTCATCGCGCCGCCGAGCTCGGCGGAGAGGTCCGCTTCGGGGGCCTCGGCCTCCTCGATGGCCTTGTTGGTCTCTTCGAACGCGACCTCCTGCGCGAAGGCGGCGGTCATCATCAGCATCATGGGAAGCATGGGCTTCTCCTCCGGGTGTTTCGGCGTCCAAGTACGCGGGGGGCGCGGCGCAGCCCATTACGGGACAATGACCTGTCAGGAATGCCGAGAGCCCCGCCCCTTCCGGGGGAGGCATAGCGGATACAGGGACGCATGTCTCTATGGCAGCACCAGGACCTGTATTGCGAGAGGCTCAGCTCGGACCTCTGGGCGGAGCCGCTCAACGCCACCACCAACCTGGCCTTCCTGCTGGCCGCGCTCTGGGTGCGCCCTCGCAGCCCGCTGGGGGCCTGGCTGCTGGTCAGCATCGGCCTGGGCAGCGCCCTCTTCCACACCCTTGCGAGGACCTGGAGCATGGCCGCCGACGTGATCCCCATCGCCGTGTTCGTGGCCATCGCCCTGCACCGAACGGCGCGCGTCCACCTGCAGCTCAGCTGGGGTCGGGTGGCGGGGCTGGGCGCTCTGAGTGCGCTCCCCGCTCTGCTCCTGTGGCCAGCGGTGGCCGACCCCGCCGCCATGGGGGTGGCCTACCTCCCCGCCATCCTGCTGCTCGCGCTCTTTGCCAGATCCTTCCACCAGCGAGGTCACCCTGGCGCCGACCGCCTCAGCCTGTCCTCGCTGGTGCTGGGGGTGGCATGGGGGCTCAGGGCCTTGGATGCCTGGAGTTGTGCCTTCATCCCGGTGGGCACCCACTTCCTCTGGCACCTCCTCGCGGCCCTGGGGCTCGGTCTGGTCGCCCAGGCCGTACTCACTCCAGCAGCGCCGCCCCACAACCCCCCGCCAACAGCAGCACCACCGGCGTGAACACCCGGTCGTCCCAGCGGGCGAACAGGCTCTCGTGCTCCGCCTTGGACAGGCCCACCTGCTTGCCATCGCCGATGGCCCGCAGCAGCATCACGCAGCCGGCGAGCCCGACGGCCCAGGACGCCCAGCGCGGCGCTTGACCGCCCCAGACCCACATGAGCAGGCCGGCCAGGGACAGCAGGGCGAAGGCGACAGCGGCGGTGAGCCAGGCAGGAGGCTGGAAGGCCGGCTCACCGTCCCTGCTCGGGATGGCCGCGTCCAGGCCAAAGCGCCCTCCCGCCACCCAATACAGATGCAGCGCGGAGGCCCCCAGCAGCGCGAGCACCGCGGCCCCGACCGTCAGGCTCAGGAGCGGAGCGCTCAGCCAGCCCTGGAGCTGCAGGCCCGCCACGCCGACCGCCGTGAACAGCGGCCAGGCCAGGTGACCGCGCAGGGTGAAGAAGATGATTCCCGCGCTGAGCAGCCCCACGCCCGCGAGGCTGGCGCCCAGGGGGAGGTTCAGGGCCAGGGCGGCCAGGGCGAGCCAGGCCACGGAGCTCAGGTGCCAGGCAAAGCGGAGGATGCGCTCGTGCGCCCAGCGGGGGGCCGGCTGGCTCCACTGGGCGGCGAAGAGGGGGCGCAGGATCTCCTTCTCCCCCAGCACGGAGTGGGCCCCGGCGAGCAGGGCAAGGCTGGCGGCTGCGACCACGCGGGGGGCGCTGACCAGAGCGGGGGCGAGCAGTGTTTCCACGAGTGATTCCATGGGGGCCTCCGGGGAGCATACGCTTCCGTATGTTGGAAGCATACGATAGCGTATGGTTGCGGGGCAGGCCACGCTGAGGTGTCCCCCCGATCCGGAGTGCTCGTGTCGCTGACCCCCGAAGACTGGGCGGATGCCGCCCTGGAAGCCCTCGCGGATGGCGGCCCCCGGGCCCTCGCCATCGAGCCCCTCGCGCGCCGGGTGGGGGTCTCAAAGGGGAGCTTCTACCACCACTTCAAGGGTAAGGCGCAGCTCCGGGATGCGATGCTGCTGCGCTTCGCGGAGCGGGCCACGGACGCGGTGATTCGGCAGACCGACGCCCGCAGCGCCGACCCCCGAGCGCGCCTGGAGCGCCTGAGCTGGCTGGTGTTCGCCCCCAACCCCGAGCACGACCGCATCGAGGCCGCGCTGCGCGCCTGGGCCGGCACGGACCCCAAGGTCGCCGAGGTCCTGGGCAAGGTGGACCAGCGCCGGCTGGCCTATGTCCGGGAGCTGCTGGTGGCGGCAGGCCTGCCCAATGAGGTCGCCCAAGCGCGCGCCCAGCTCATGTACCGGGCGCTGATCGGTGAGTTCACGTGGACCAGCATGGGCGGGCCCAGCCTGTCCTCGCTGGCGCTGAGGGAGCTGCTGCAGATGCTGCTGTGCCCACCGGCTCCAGAGGGTGAGCCCATGTTCGCGCTGCCCCAGGATCTACACCCCTACAAGCGCACCCCGGACTTTGACGAGCGCAGCGTGCCCAAGGGGCTTCTGGGCCGGCACAACACCCGCGCGGGGGTGTGGGGGCGCATCGTCGTGGAGGCAGGGCGCCTGCGCTACGTGGTCGAGGGCGGCCCGAGCTGGATGCTGGAGCCGGGCGTGGTGGGCGTCGTCCAGCCGCAGCAGTGGCACCACGTGGAGCCGGTGGGGGCCTGTCGCTTCCACGTGGAGTTCCTCAAGGCGCAGGACCCCGCTCAGACCTCCTGACCGGCGACCCAGGTGCGCGCGACCATGTCGGCCTCGCCGCAGGCGGCCAGGAAGAAGAGCTCCTCCTCCAGGGATCGGGCGTGGTGTAGGCGGTGGGCGTGCAGCTCGGAGATCTCGCCGTCCAGCAGGACGATGTCGGCGTCCGCGCCGGGGACAAGGTTGCCCACGACGCCGGCCAGCTCCAGGGCCTCCGCGCCGCCCGCGGTCGCCAGCCACCACAGCTTGAAGGCGTCCAGGGGGGCCCCGGCCATGCTCGAGACCTTGTAGGCGTCGGAGAGGGTGGTCATGGGCGAGAGGTGCGTCCCGGCGCCGATGTCCGAGCCCAGCGCCAGGTGCCCGTGGCCGACCAGGCGCTCGACGTTCAGCAGGCCGCTGCCCAGGAAGAGGTTCGAGCTGGGGCAGTGCACGATGGCCGCGCCGCTCTCGCTCAGGCGCTGCAGATCGCGGTCCTGCAGGTAGATGCCGTGGCCGTAGAGCGCGCGGCGGCCCAGCAGACCGAAGCGCTCGTAGACCTCCAGGTAGCTCTCGGAGTCGGGGAAGAGCTCCTTGACCCAGGCGCACTCGGCCTGGTTCTCGGCCACGTGGGACTGCAGGTAGACACCGGGCTTTCGCTGAAAGAGCGCGCCGGAGGCCTCGAGCTGCTCGGGGGTCGAGGTCGGCGCGAAGCGAGGCGTCACGGCGTAGGCGTTCCGGCCCACCCCGTGCCAGCGATCCATGAGCGCGGCCGAGTCGTCAAAGCCCGACTGGGCGCTGTCCCGCAGGAACTCCGGGGCGTTGCGGTCCATGAGCACCTTGCCGGCGATCATCCGCATGTTCCGGGCGCTGGCGGCCTCAAAGAGCGCGTCCACCGAGCCAGCGTGCACCGTGCAGAAGGCGGCCGCCGTGGTCACGCCGCGCTGCAGGCAGGCGTCCACGAACAGGCGCGCGGAGTCCGCACAGACCTGGGGGTCCTCGAAGCTGCGCTCGGCGGGGAAGGTGTAGCGCTCCAGCCAGTCCAGCAGCTGCTCGCCGTGGGCGCCCAGGATGCGCATCTGCGGCAGGTGCAGGTGCGCGTCGATGAAGCCGGGGGCCAGGATGCCGTGCACGGGCTCCGGCTCCAGCTCCGGGTGCTCGGCCAGGATCCGCTGAGCGTCCCCGGCGTGCACGATCTTGCCGTCTACCGCGTGCAGCAGCCCGTCCTGGTGGTGGAGGAGGGACTCTGGGCCATCCTGAAATGGATTCCCCACCCACTGGACCAGTCGGCCCCTCAACGTCAGTGCACCCTTCGGCGCCAGCGAGGACAGGCTGCTCATGACTCAGGCCTTCTTGAGGTAGGCAGCCACCAGCACGATGGTCTGCTTGTTGATGCGGCCCTCGACGTACTTGGGGTCGCCGCTCAGGCGGATGTTCTTGACCGTGGTGCCGCGCTTGGCGGTGAAGCCGCCGCCCTTGACGTTCAGGTCCTTGATCAGGGTGACGGTGTCGCCGTCGGACAGGGCGGTGCCGTTGCTGTCCACGGTGGCCTCGGCGTCGGGGTCGGGCTGGCCCTGGCGGGCCCAGGCCACGGTGTCCTCGTCCAGGTAGATCTGCTCAGCGAGCTCGCGGGCCCAGGCGGGCTCCAGCCGGTGCAGCAGGCGCCAGGCTACCACCTGAACGGGGGGCTCGGCGGACCAGGCAGAGCCCTGCAGGCAGCGCCAGTGGTCGGCGTGCTCGTTCGGCGTCTCCATGGCCTCCAGGCAGACAGAGCAGGCCAGGATCTGGTGGTCGGGGTTGTCGTCCTGGTGGGGAGCGACGGAGAAGGGGGCGATCTGCTCGGCGTTTGAGCAGAGCTCGCAGACGCCGCCGGCGCGGTCGGTCAGGGACATGGGGGACTCCTTGGCGGGCCGACTAACCCAGCGGGCCTGGGGCATACTGGTGGTCCGGGAGACGACGATGTGGATCTGGCTGCTCGCCTGCGCGAAGGACGAGGTCTCAGGGGACTCCGAGCCCACCCCCATCGAGGTCGTCGACACCGCCACCTACCTGGCCCGCTGCGAGCAGGTCCTGGGCCCGATGCCTGTGATCGACTGCCAGGCGGCCACCGAGATCCCCATCACCGTGGACGGCGTCGCCGTGGCCCACTCCGAGCAGCTGGAGTCGGGCGGGCGCTGTGACAAGCCTTCGGTCGCCGGCTGCGGCTGGGGCTCCCGACTCGGCGTCGCTGTCAACGAGCAGGGCACCCCCTGGGTGTTCACCTGCCGGAACTACGACGACGATCCTGCCTTCGACCAGCTCAACGCCATCGCCGTCCACCCCGAGACCGGCGAGACCTGCTTCCTGTCCACCAACCACCGCGACAACGAGTTCGGCCTGGGCCAGGACCTGCCGCGGCCCGGCAGCGACGAAGACCTGGCCTGGTTCCCCGACCGGCCGCACTGGTACACCCTGGAGAACCTGGGCCGCGCCAGCTGCGTGGTCTGCCACGACAACGGCCCCATCCTGGTCAACCCCTGGATCGCCCAGCCGGGGCTGCTCCCAGAGCTGGACCACAACCGCTTCGAGGTCATCGCCCAGGACGCTCTGGTCGCGCTCAACCCCGACGAGTGGGTCCTCCCCCAGCCGGTCACCCACCCGGACGCGCAGGCCTGCACCCAGTGTCACGCCATCTCCGCGGGCCGTAGCTGCACGCTCGCGCTGGAAGCGACCGGTCGAAGGACCGGGCTGCGTGGGAGCGCGACCGCGGCCGGCTACCCCCAGAGTCGCTGGATGCCCCACCTTGAGCAGGAGGCCCTGCTGGCCGCCTACCCCACCGAGGCCGACTGGGAGGCGGCGTACGGGCTGGCGGCGGACACCTTGGAGGGCTGCTGTGGGGACAGCCCGGATGCGGCGTGCTTCGAGTAGGTACGACCGGGACGGCCAGCACCGCGACTGAGCGGCACCCCGAGGCTACGCCCCCTGATTGAGCGGCACCCCGAAGCTACGCCCCCTGAGTGAGCGCTCTTCCGAGGCTACGCCCCACCGGTGAGCGCTTGGCCCACCGATCTGGCCGCGCAGAGGGGCGGAAGCGGCATTTGGGGAGTCCAAAGGGCCTCTTAGGCACCTCCAAGGCCTCGATCGGTCGCCGATCCGCTCACTGAGATGCCGTAGCCGCAGAAAGTCGCTCACTCAGCCCCCGTAGCCACAGGGTCTCGCTCACTCAGCCCCCGTAGCCATCGATCTCACAGCACCGCCTCCCGCACCACGGCCCCCGCCGCTGCCACCCCGCTCAAGTACGCCGCCTCCACGCGCCCGCCCAGGCACCCGTCCCCCGCGTGGCGCAGCCCCTGATGGCTGAGGAAGTCCACGCCCAGCGCCTGGGTCACCAGGCTGTAGCGCCAGCGGTGCGCCTGCAGCTCCGGCCAAGCTCGGCCGGTCAGCTCCGTGAAGGCCTGCCCCAGAGCCTGGGCCGCCTGCTCTTTGGTGCACTCCAGATTTGCGGCAGACCACTGTGGGCTCGCGTGCAGCACCCACCGCTCGACCCCCTGCCTGCCAGCGAGGACATCCTGCCGCGCGACCCAGCGCAGCGGGCTGCCCACCACCTCGGCGGCCTCCCACTCCAGGCCCGCTTCGCCCACCGCCAGGCCCGCCCAGCAAGGCGCGATCTGCACCCGCGCCAGCTCTTGCGACAGCGGATTCTCGGGCCCCAGCAGCGCCACCGCTTGGGGGGCGGGCAGCGTCAGGATGACCTCGTCGAAGAGACCCAGCTCCCCGTCGGCGCTGACCACGCGCCACCCGTCCCCTTCGCGGTGTACCCCGGTGACCCGGACACCCAGGTCCACCTCGCTCCCCTCCAGCAGCGCCTTGGGGATGGCGTTCATGGTGGGCGCGCCCACCCAGCGGCCGTGCTCCAGCTCCAGCTCCAGGGGGGACCAGGTCCCGTCGAAGCGTCCCAAGCGGGCGTGCCACTGGGCCGCGTGGCCGCTCTGGGCGAGCAGGTCCAGGGTGCGGAAGAAGCGGTCATCGCGCACCGTGAAGCACTGGGCCCCGTGGTCGAAGCGGCCGGCCTCCGAGCGCCGAGAGGACATGCGCCCGCCCACCCCGCGCCCCTTGTCCACCACGCGGTGCGGCACCCCGGCCTGCCGCAGGGTCCAGGCCGCCGCCGCCCCCGCCAGCCCCGCGCCGACCACCAGCACCCGGGGCAGTCGCTGCCCGATGGGGCGCTCCACCCAGCGCCGATACTGGGGGATGTCCAGGCGCTTTGCGTGCTGGGCCACCGAGCGCGAGCGCACCCGCCCAAAGACCGGCCGCGCGGGGGCGAAGGGGCGGTCCAGGTTGCCCAGGCACCAGCTCAGCCCCGCCACCGAGTTGGGGTCGCGGCCGTCCAGGGCGTAGCGGTTGTTGATCCCAAAGAGCCAGGCCAGCGCCTCCTTGGGGCCGTGACTCAGCCCCAGCAGCGCCTTGCCCCAGGTCATGCGCAGGTTGTTGTGCAGCTCGCCGTGGGTGCGCAGGCTGCGGGCGCAGAGGTCGAAGAGCTCGATGCCAGTGCGCCCCTCGTCCAGGTTCCAGGGGGGCTGGGCGCTGCTGTGGTCCTCGTGCTCCAGCAGGGTGTCGCGGGCCCATTGGGGCAGGGCCTCCCAGGTCTGGGGGTGTACCTGGGCGTGGTGACAGTGGTGCCAGGCCAGCTCCCGCCAGACCAGCAGCTCGTCCAGGAACTTGTCCGCGCCCACCGCCATTGCCTGCCGGGCCACCCGAAAGGGCGAGATGTGCCCGTAGTGCAGCCAGGGGCTCAGGCGCGAGACCGCCAGGGGCCGGGCCGCGTTGTTCCGGTCGCGGGCGTAGCGCTGGATGGGGCCGTCCAGGAAGGCCTCCCAGCGTTCGGTCGCGGCCACGCTGCCACCCTGCGTGTGCGCGACCGGGCAGACCGTGTGGTCCACGTCGCACTGCCCGATCAGCTCCGCGAGATCGATCTGTGTCAGGTCCAGGGACGCAAAGCCCACATCGCCGCCAAAGGCCCGCACGGTCGGCGGATCCCAGTCCCCCGCCGCGTAGGGATCCTGTCTCAGGGGCGTGGTCTTCTTGCGGAGGGCAAAGGCCCGCTGCGGCTGCTTGTCCAGGCTGCCCAGGGGCACAAGGCAGCTCGCGTCCACCTCCCACAGCGGCGCGAGCTCCGCCACGACCTGCGTCCAGCGCTGCAAAAAGGGCATCGGCATGGCCTCGACGACCACCACGGCCGCCCGCTGAGCCAGAGCCTTGAGGGTGTCCTGACGGTGACCCCGCCGCTGAACGTGGGACACCAGCCGCTCTCCTCGCTCCCGCAGAGCCCGCTGCATGTCCCGCGCCCCCTGCAGGATGAAGGCGTGGTGCCGGTCGCTCGCGTGGGGGTAGCGCTCCGAGAGTCCGTGGTAGGTCAGCAGCGGAAGATCCAGCTCGGCGGCCAGAAAGCGCGCGACATCCAGCGCCGGGTTCTCCTGCGCCCGCACCGAGACCCGAGGCCAATAGAGCACGAACTCACCGGCCCGAGGCGCCGGGTTCGACAGCAGCCGCTCGGCCAGCAGGGGAGGGAGGAAGGGAGGACGCAGGGAGAGCTGGGACATGCCTGGGTTCACCCCTTGGGGCTCAGAGTTGCAAGAACCCCTCGCTGACTCCCCACCGCAGCCGAGGTCACCGTGTCCGTCTTCCGCCAGCAGCTCGCCGCCGCCCTGTCCGCCCAGTCCGCCCCGCACGGGGGCGACCCCAGCGCCCGCCGCTGGCTCTACGTCCCCTACGACCAGCTCAGCGACGGCATCGGCCCGCTCTCCCGCCTGCCGCCGGAGTCCCTGGGCATCGTGCTCATCGAGACCCGCCACAAGCCCGCCCGGCGGCCCTACCACAAGCAGAAGCTGGCCCTGCTGCTCACCAACATGCGCCACTTTGTCCTGGAGCAGGCCCGCCGCGGGGTGGCCGTGCGCTACCTGCACGGGGACGCCCCCTACGCCGAGTTCTTGCGACAGCAGGCCGCCGAGCTGGGGCCCCTCCAGTGCATGGACCCCGCCGAGCGCGAGCTGCGGACCGAGCTCCAGCCCCTCTTTGACCAGGGCCTGCTCGAGCGCATCCCCCACGAAGGCTGGCTGAGCCGCGAGGCCGACTTCGCCAAGGCCGGCAAGGGCCCCTTCCGCATGGACGCCTTCTACCGCAACCTCCGCAAGCGCACCGGCATCCTGATGCAGGACGGCAAGCCGGTGGGGGGCCGCTTCTCCTTCGACGGCGACAACCGCGAGCCCTGGAAGGGTGACCCGCCCGCCCCCGAGCCCCCCAGCTTCCCCAGCGACCCCATCAAGGAGGAGGTGCTGGCGCTCGTCTCGGAGCACTTTGCCCACCACCCCGGCCGGCTGGATGGCTCCCAGATCCCAGGCACCCTGGCCCAAGCGAGGTCCCTGTGGGCGTGGGCGCAGCGCGCCTGCATGACGCACTTTGGCCCCTTCGAGGACGCCATGTCCACGCGCTCCCGGGGCCTCTTCCACACGCGCATCTCGCCGCTGCTCAACCTGCACCGCCTGCTGCCTGCGCAGGTGCTCTCGGACGCCCTGGCGCTGGACGTCCCGCTCAACTCCAAAGAGGGCTTCGTACGCCAGCTCCTGGGTTGGCGCGAGTTTGTGCGACACATCCACCGCGTCACCGACGGCATGCGCCGCTTCCAGGGCCAGGCGCTCAGCGACCCCCTCTCCCGCAGCGCCCCCTTGCCCCCCGGCTACTGGGAGGGCGCGCCCACCGGCCTCGAGTGCCTGGACCGAGAGGTCGCCGCCGTCTGGGAGACCGGCTGGACCCACCACATCCCCCGCCTGATGGTGCTCGCCAACATCGCCACCCTGCTGGACGTGGACCCCTGGGCCCTCTCCGACTGGTTCTGGGTGGGCTTCATCGACGCCTTCGACTGGGTCGTGGAGCCCAACGTGGTCGGTATGGGCAGCTTCGGCGTCGGCGAACTGATGACCACCAAGCCCTACGTCTCCGGCGCCAACTACATCCACAAGATGGGCGACGCCTGCGCGCAGTGCGCCTTCCACCCCAAGAAGACCTGCCCGCTGACCCCCATGTACTGGGCCTTCTTGGCCCGACACCGGGAGGTGTTCTCGGAGAACCACCGCATGAACATCGTGGTGTCCTCGCTTGGGAGGCGCAGCGCAGAGAAGCAGGCGGAGGACCAGCGGGTGTTCGAGGTGGTCCACGCAGCCTTGCAGGCCGGCGAGCACCTCACTCCCCAGAGCCTCCAGGAGTCAGGGCAGGGGAGTCTGTTCTAGCCCCTGGGGAGCGAACGCCGCCGCATCAACAGCAGCCCCACCAAGACCCCCAACCACGCCACCGACCCGCGCCCGGGCCGGGCTGAGCAGCCCTCCGACTCCTCGGCTTGGGCGTCCAGCACCTCGAACTCCTCCTCGCAGTCGCCCAGGCTCTCGATGAGGCCTTGGCCGCAGACCTCGAAGCGGTCGCCCAGGTTGGGGTTGTGCTCGATGAATCGGGACTGGGTGAAGTTCCCGAAGCCGCTGCCGTAGAGCGCCAGATCGGCGTGGACCTGCTCGGGGCTGTAGCGCATGCGCAGGCGGGTGACGTGGGCCTCCGAGGTGCCTGCGGAGAATCCCAGCTCTTGCACCAGGGTCTCGCTCAGCTCCCCCTGGGGTGGACAGGGATCGCACTTGCCGCCGCTCCAGGAATACTCGACCAGCCAGCCGGCCTCCCCGTCGTCTTGGTTGAAGCTCTCATCCAGAGTCTCGGCGTAGAAGCTGGAATAGTCGGCTCCCTCCGGCAGCATGCACTCGTTGTAGGGCAGCGTCCGCTGGGGGTAGTTGGAGATCGCCAGCTCCCCCTGCTCACGGGGCAGGATGCCCGTCAGGATGAGCTCCTGCTCCCCCGGTGAGTTCGCCGTCCCCAACAGGATGGGCAGGGTCAGGCTCTCGGAGCTGTAGCTGAGCTGCAGGGGAGACAGCCACTCCACCCCCTGGGCCTGCGCGTCCAGCGAGACCCGGGCCGCCAGGAAGCTGGTGCCTTGGTCGATGTACTCCTGCAGCAGCTCCTGGGTCTCCGCGGGGGCGCCGTAGTCGTTGTCGTCCAGCCAGCCCAAGAGGTCGGAGGCCTGTTCGGCGTTGAGGATCACCAGCTCGTACTCGCCGGCGGTGAACTCGGCCTCGATCTGGACCGTGCTGGCCTCGGAGGGGCCCCAGCCGTCGCTGCTCTGAGTCATCTCGTAGTCGACCCTGCAGCCCCAGGAGAAGAGCTCTCGGTCGGCAGGCGGGTAGTGGAAGTCCTCGCAGGTGTACGCCACCAGCCGCGGCCCCGTGTATCCATCCAACTCCTGAAGCACGCTGGGATCCAGCACCCGCACGTCCTCCGGATCCAGCTCCGGGACCGGGATCAGCAGCGCGAAGTCGGTCGCGTCCCCCTCCAGATCGTTCGCCAGGGTCAGGGTCGTCCGCAGCCCATCCCGCGCCAGCACCACCTGACTTGTGTGGTTGGAGAGCTCCCCGTCGTCCAGCCCGCCCACGTAGGCGCCACAGAAGGCCGCCGCGCTGGGGCTCAAGGCCGCCCAGAGGCCGATGCTCGTCATCATGTGTCCGTCTCCCTCTGCCCGCATTCCTGTGACAGGCCAATACGCCGCCCCACCCCCGCGTGTGACAGCCCCCAGCCTCCCTCAGCCCATCACCGTCACCAATACCTGTCTCAAGTGAGGGTGGTGCCTGTGCTCATACAGGTACACCGCCTGCCATGTGCCCAGCGCGAGCTTTCCGTGTTGGACCGGTAGCGTCAGCGAGGTCGCCGTCAGCGCGGCGCGGATGTGCGCGGGCATGTCGTCCGGGCCCTCCGCGCTGTGGTGATACGCGTCGCCGTCGGGAATGTGTCGCAGCATCCACTCCTCCAGATCGCGCAGCACGTCGGGATCTGCGTTCTCCTGCACGATCAGCGACGCGCTGGTGTGCATCAGGAAGATGTGACAGAGGCCCGTCTCGACCCGGGCCTCCGAGACGACCTCGGCCAGGGCGTCGCTGATGTCGGTGAACCCGCGGCCCGGGGTGCGGAAGGGGAGCGTGAGCTGCTTCACTCGCTCACCTCGCAGGCGTCGATGGCGATGATGCCGTCGTTCCACTCCAGGTACAGGGTCTCGCCGTCGGCGGAGAAGGCCAGGTCGTTGCCGCCGTCGGGGGGCGTCGCCCACACCGTCGTGGTGCCGTCCACCGCGATCTGGACGAGGTCTTCGCCGACCATGTAGAGCTGCTCGTCGCCCGCCGCGTCGTGCCAGGTGTCCGCCGTGGACCACACGATGCCGTTGCCCGCGCCGGGGCTCAGCCAGCTCGACACCGAGCCGCTGGCCGTCACCACCTGCAGGTACTGGTTGTGCGAGTTGTAGATGTAGAGCTCGTTGCCCCAGGAGTCCGGCGCGAAGCCCATCTTCTGCGGGGTGTGGCTGGTGCTCCAGGTGCTGGAGCTGCGCACGAAGCTGGCGCGGCCGGAGCTGTTCCCCCGCCAGATCTGCGGCAGGGAGCTGGTGGCGCCGGCGGTGTCGGAGACGTAGATGTATTCGCCCCACGCGCTGGTGTCGGTGGGGAAGGCCAGGCCCTTGGGATCCGCGCCCGAGCTGCTGGGGCTGCCCGTCCACCAGGTGGTCACGCTGCCCGTGCTGGGGTCCACCTGATACACCGAGCCCTCGCAGCAGCTGGAGCTGGAGGTCGCGTTGTGCTCGCTGAGCATGAGCTGGTCGCTGGGGATCAGCACGCCGTCACCCCAGACCATCTCGTTGGGGGTCTGCTTGATCAGCGAGTTGCTGCTGATCAGCGTCATCGTGCCGGTGGCCGGGTCGACCTCGTACAGACCGGAGCCGCCGTTGGTGACGAGCAGGTTGCCCGTGACGGGGTCCACCACCAGCGCCGAGAACGCATAGGCGCTGTCCTCCAGGATCAGTGTGGCCTCGAAGCCATCTGGGGTGACCATCACGTCCTCGCCCAGGGCCTCGTCCACCGTCTCGTCGCAGTCGTTGTCCAGGCCGTCGCAGGCCTCCTCCAGCGCCGGGCTGACCGTGTCGCGGGTGTCATCACAGTCTCCGTAGACCTCGGCGGTGCCCTCCTCCAGCTCGCACACCTCGACCGGCTGGGCCTCGTCCCCGTAGCCGTCGCCGTCCGCGTCCACCCAGGCCGTGAAGGTCACGCCCTCGTCCACGGCACCATCGCAGTCCTGGTCCACCCCGTCACAGAGCTCTTCGGCCTCGGGCCAGGCCTGGGGGTCGGTGTCGTCGCAGTCCGCGTCGTTGTCCGCGCTGCCCTCCGGTGCCTCACAGCCCGTGCTGGGTTCCCCGGCGCCGAAGCCGTCCTCGTCTTCATCAACCCACCACGTGGTCTGCACCCCCTCGTCGACCCCCTCGTCGCAGTCGTTGTCGATGCCATCGCAGGTCTCGATGGCGTCCGGGCGCACCGCAGCGTCGCTGTCGTCGCAGTCCTCCGAGGCCGGGGAGCCGTCGCCGTCCAGGTCCGGGTCGCTGTCGGAGTCCTGGACCTCGACCACGGAGTCCTCTTGCACGGGATCGCCGTTCTTGCAGGCGAGCAGGGCCAGAATCAGCAGCATGGGAGCCTCGGGTGAGCGGCCGCCAGTCTACCGCCGCTCAGGCGCCCACCGGAGCCCGAACCCGCCAGATCAGCGCCAGCGGCAGGCCCAGCAGGTACATGAAGAGCCCAAAGCTCAGCACCGCGATGGTCGTCTCGTCCGAGAAGAAGGAGGAGGAGAGCAGCAGCGCCAGCGCAAGGTTCCTCACCCCCGAGGTCAGGCTCAAGGCCGCGCGCTCCGCGCGCTCCAGCGGCCAGAGGATCGGCAGCACCAGCGAGGACAGGCTGACCATGACCATGGCCGTCAGCCCAGGCAGGCCGACTGTGGTCACCAGGTGGCCCCGGGTGACGAGCAGCCCGACCACCAGCACTCCGAAGATGGTGTTGGAGACCGGCTTGGCCACCCGGTTGGCCTTCGCCGCAGCCTGACTCGCGGCGCGCTTGAGGGCCACCCCGGCCAGCAGGGGGGCGAGCTGGAAGAGCAGCAGCGTCTTGAGCAGCGGACCGGGCCCCTGCTGCTGGATGTCCAGGCTCCCGCCCGCGACGGTCATCAGCACGGGCACCAGGGGGACCGCCAGGAGCGTGAGCACCCCCAGCAGCAGCACGGAGAGCTCCAGGCTGCCCTTGGCCGCGCGGGTGAGCAGGGTGCCGGTGCCGCCCCCGGGGCAGAGGGCCGCGAGCAACAGTCCCGTGGCGACGCCCGCGGGGAGGACCATCAGGTGGTTCAGGCCGGCGGCCATCGCCGGCACCGCCAGGAAGTTGAAGGCGATGGCGGAGAGCAGCAAGGCCTTGCGGTCCAGGATGGCGCGGAGCCGCGCCAGGTCGAGCTCCAGGCCCACCGAGAACATCAGCGAGAGGTTCAGGGCCTGGACCAGCAGATCTTGGAGGAGGGATGCGTCCATGGCCCCGGGGAGTCTATGTCGGGCGTGTGAACTGGCAAGTCGCGGGTTGTCGCATCTTGCCCGGGCCCTACCCTTGCCCGCCATGGAAACACAAGAGAACAAGACTGGTGGTGAGGACCTGCGCTGGCTGCAGGTCTTTGGCGTGTTGGATCGCCTGCGGGATGCGACGCGGGAGATGGATGGCGTGCTGCGTGCGCTGCGCGAGGTCCGCGAGGGTGGCCCCCTGGCGCGGGGCGTCGCGGTGGTCTCCGTGGTCGGGCACCTGGCCGAGGCCCTGCTCCCCGACACCGACGTGAGCTCGCTGCTGGAGCGCGAGGGCTGGACCCCCGTGGCCGACAAGCCCATGGTGCAGACCCTGCTGCTCTCGCTGCTCAAGGAGCGCTGCGCCTTCCGCACCCTCAAGCTGCCCCAGCGCAGCGGCCGCAGCGGCGCGGCCTCGGAGCTGCTGCTCTGGGAGCGGGACGGCGTGCCGGTCGTCGCGGCCACCAAGGACTGGGAGTCCTGGGAGCTGGTGGAGTGCGCCCCGGGCGTGGCCGCCGAGCTGCTCTCGGGCATCTGGCAGCAGGGCAGCGCGTGGGTCGTCGGGGAGGAGTCCACCAGCAACTGGCAGCTCGCCCTGTCGCCTCTGGCCGAGGTCCGGGACGCCCCCATCGGGCGCGTCGCCGACGACCTGCGGGCCTGGGTCTCCCAGGGCACCGGCGCCACGCGCATCGCCCTGATCGTCGGTCCCACCGGGGCCGGCAAGACCAGCCTGGCCCGCACCGCTCTGGGGCGCGCCCGCACCCTCCAGTTCCCGGCGCGGCTGCGCTTCGAGGACGCCGCCGTGGAGCTGGCCAAGGTGCTGCGCCCCGACGTCGTGCTCCTGGACGACATCGTGCTGGGGCGCGGCGGCCTGGACCAGAGCCTGGCCGGCCTGCTGGATCGCCTGCAGGGCAAGGTCCCCCTGGTCATCGCCACCTTCATGGACGACGCCCTGACCGCCAAGGACGCCAACCGCCCCGGTGGCCTCTACTGGCCCGGCATGCGCGCGGGGCGTCTGGACCGGGTCGTGTTCCTGCCGCCCCCCGATCTCGACGAGCGCGCGCGCATCCTGGGCTACTACGGCGTCCCGCTGCCGCGCGTCCAGCCCCTGGCCCTGCTCACCCAGGGCCTCACCGGCGCCTTCGTCCGCGAGGTCGCCCGCCGCCGCCTCGCCGACCCCACCCTCAGCGACGAAGACCTCGTCAAGGGCATCCGCGCCCAGGCACCCGAGGCCTTCTCGCTTCACCTTGTGAAGGAGGAGGAGGAGGAAGAGGCGGCCTGAGCGCGCGGCTGAGGTCCCTCCTCAGGGACAGGTGTTTGTGACCGTGCCGCTCACTGAGACGCTGGCGACCCAGGCGTCCACGTCCGCCTTGGGGACGTCGGGCAGGCAGTAGCGCAGGCGCTTGGCGCTCTGCAGGTCGCTCAGGGTCCCCAGGCTGGTCGCCCGGTACATGTCGACCTCCACCACGTAGGCGCTGTCCACGACGCTGTGTGTGGGGGTCGTGCTGTTGCCTTGCAGGAGCACCTTGGCGCCGGGATTCTCCAGGGTGACGCTGCCCGAACCGCTCTTGAACCACACCACCTGAGAGACGCCATCCGGCAGGGTGTAGAGGGCCTTCCCGGACAGCTCGATGGCGCCGCCGCTCACGGAGTCGGTCAGCGCAGGCAGCGCGCAGGCGCTGGACTGGGTCTCGATGGTGTCCAGCAGCGCCAGGGAGCCCAGGGTGCTGCAGTCGACCACGTCCAGGCTCTGGGCGCTCTGCAGGGCGCTCAGGTTGTAGCTCCCGTAGGTGAATTCGCCGCTCCCCAGGGTGAGCAGGCCGCTCAAGTCGCCGTCGCCGTAGACCGCGATGCTGTCCGCCCGGGTCACAGCGGTGGCCGTGAGGACCGCGCCTCGCTCAACACTCAGGGAGCCGATCTCCTCCAGTCCGGGGAGCTTCAGGGGCTCGCTCGTGCGGACCTCCAGCGTCTCCGCCTGGCGGAGGGTGTCTGCGGTGAAGCGGGCGTCGTCGTCCAGCTCCAGGGTCCCCAGGGTCTGGAGGGCGCTGAGTTCCGCTTGGGCCTGGTCCTCCAACTTCAGAGTTCCGGCGCGGGTCAGGGCGTCGCCGCTCAGGTGCAGCTCGGTCTCGCAGATCAGCGTCGCCGGCAGCTCCTCCATGCGCAAGACCAGCTCGCCCGGGCCGTAGGCGGTGATCACCTGCTCGGGGTCCGTGTCGCCGTCCAGCTCCAGTCGGCTGTCGTCGTCGACCAGGATCTCCAGCTCGCTGGCGCCTGGGTCCAGCTTGGCGCGGATGACGGCCTGATCCCGGAGGGTGAGCCGCTTGAACACGAGGACCTCGCCCAGGTCTGCGCTCGCGTCGTGGGTGGCCTCGACCATGGTGATGCTCGCCAGGGCCGGAAAGAGCTCGTGCGCCGGGTCGGGGCCGATCCCAGTGGTGAGGTCCAGCTCTTCCAAGTGCGCCAGCGCGGGGAAGCTTCCGGGCGTGCCCTCACCGCTCCCTTGGAGCGTGTCCACGCTCACCAGGACCGGGAAGCTGTGGAGCGGGTCGGAGGGGGTCTGTTGCGAGAAGATCAGCTCCTTGCTGATGCTGGTCAAGCTCGGGAAGCTCAGCCCGGGTCGGTCGCTGTAGAGCCGGAGGGAGCCGAGCGTCTCCAGGACCGGGAAGTCCAGCGTGGCGTCGTCCCTCAGCTCGAAACCCTCGGCCGACTTCAGCGCGGGGAAGCTGGTGTCTGGGGACCCCGCCAAGGTCTCGATCCAGCCCAGATCCGTGAGCGCGGGGAAGCTCCGGGGCTGCGTGCCCTCCTGCAGGATCATGCCGTCCGCGCGCTCCAGGTCGGCAAAGAGGGCACCCGGCGCGTCGTTTGTGAGCCTCAGCCGCTCCACCTGCGTCAGGCCGGCCAGCACCGCGCCCTCCGGCAGCTCGGACAGGTCCAGGGCCAAGCTGCCGGCGACGCTGCAGACACAGTCCCCCGGCCAGTAGTACAGCCCATCCTCCACCGCGTACCAGCCCGTCGCGCAGTCCAGGTGCTGCTCCTGGGTCACGCGCGCCGGGCTCTCGCAGCTTGGGCCCCCCGGAGTCACCTCCGGCGCATCGCCCGTGTCACCGGTTTCGGCCGACCCTGTGTCGTCGACCGCTACGGTGTCATGGGAGGAGCCCTGGCCGGTGTCTCTCGCATCGCAGGCCACCAGGAGCGCGAAGAGCAGCATGGGACCTCCTCTTTGGTGTGCTCGGTGAGCGTAGCGGCGCGCGAGAGGGGTGTCAACTGTGGGGTTACAGGTGTTCACCGTTTTGCCGCTGCGGTCCGCGTGAGGCAAGCTCCCGACAGGAGCCCCGATGACCTCGCTGACCGTCCAGCCGCACCCTCTGCTCGAGCTCTCCGCATTTGTGACGGTGTTCCCCGCCGCGCTCGGCGAGCTTCACAGCCCCTCGCTCACCCTCTCGGCGTTGTTGGAGCGGGCCTGGCCCAGCTTCGAAGGGGACGCCCAGGGGCCGGTGCGGGACCTGCTGCGGGCGGGGGGCTTCAAGCCCTCGGGGAGGAACAAGCCGGCCAGCGAGTACGTGCAGAAGGCCATCCCGGCGGGAAAGCTGGGGCCCATCAACGCCGCGGTGGATGCGTGCAATGCGGCCAGCTTCACCTCGGGCTTGCCGATCAGCGTCGTGGATCTGGACCGCACCCAAGGAGCGCTGGAGGTGGGCCTGGCAGCCCCGGACACCGAGTACATCTTCAACCCCAGCGGACAGGTGATCCGCGTGGGCGGGCTGCTGTGTCTGATGGACGCGCTGGGCCCCTGCGGGAACGCGGTCAAGGACAGCCAGCGCACCAAGACCCACGCGGGCACCCTGCGCACGCTGTCTGTGGTGTGGGGGACCTCGGCGCTCCCCGGGAGGGCGGCACACCTCGCCACCGCCTACCGCCAGGCACTCCTCGACGCTGGGTGCGCCGTCGAGGTCATCCGGTGATCAACGCAGACAATGGCGGGTCGCGGGGGGCTGTGGCATTTTCTTGACGGGGGGGCCTGCGCTCCCACCAGCGCCATCCTGGCGACCCGATGGATGACCAGCCTTGGGAGCGACCATGACCATCAGCATTGCACTGCTGCTCGCCTGCATTGGCGAGAGCGTAGACGACAGCACGAGCACGACGGACACCGAGCAGAGCTCGGACGACACCGGCACCGGGGACACCGGCAACAAGGACACCGGGTCAAGCGACACCGGCACCGAGGACACCGGAGTCGAGGACACGGGAGTCAAGGACACGGGGGCGCCCCCGGAGCCGCTCGAGCGCTTCTCGGGGGACTACGAGCTGCTCGCTGCGCCGGGGCGGATCCGCGGGGTCCGAGGGGAGGTCACCGTGGGCCGGTACGCGGCTGCCGGCGGAGAGAACCAGTACGGGGTCAACACCTTCTGGTTGAACGCGCCGACCACCGGCGCCGTGTACGCGTTCGAGCAGGGCCTCAGCGGCGAGCACACCGCCGAGGCGGCGGACCTTGGGTTGGAGCGGCCCGAAGGTCCGGGCGACGGCTACTTTGGGCTCGATGCGGAGGGAGGACTGGACGTCACGGGCAACGGCCACGCGGACCTGGTGGTCGCGGCGCCCAGCTACGGCGGGATCACCACGGTGACCCTGTTCGAGGGGCCGGTGAGCGCGTCGTCTGAGCCGATCGCGACGGTGTCGGAGCCGGCCGGGGACTTCTACTCCGAGGTCACGGTGCTGCAGGCGGCCCAGCCGCAGGTGGTGATGACCAGCGGGACGGGGCTGGCGGTGTTCCTCTTTGACCAGCCCTCCGGCGCGCTCGAGCCCTCGGACCACGACGCGATCCTGACCGGCCCCGTCTCCCCCAGCATGGACGTGGATCGTGCCGGCGACCTGAACGGCGACGGGCTGGACGACCTGCTCGTCACCAGCCTGGACCGGGTCTACGTCGTGATGGGTCCGGTCGCTGGCAGCCAGCTCCTGGACGACTCGGATGCTGTGCTCGTGGCCGACCCGACCTCGACCCTGGTGAAGGCCAACGGGGTCGGCGCCGGAGACGTGGACGGCGACGGGCTCGCGGACATCCTGGTGGGGACCCCCTACAGCGCGGACGGCCAGGGCGGCGCGGGGCTCTTTGTCGGCCAGGTGAGCGGCACCCTCTCGGTCTCCAGCGCGGACGTGCTCCTGGAGTACAGCGGCTCCGGCGAGGCCAACCTGGGCTACAGCGCGGACGCTGCAGGCGACGTGGACGCCGACGGACACGGGGACCTGATCCTGGGCGCGCCCAACTATGTCGATGTCGACGGGGGCGGGGAGGCCTTCCTGTGGTACGGCCCGCTCTCCAGCGGGGTGTACAAGAGCGGGGATGCGGACGCGCGCTTCTACAGCGCTGCGGGCGGCGCAGGCTTCGGCACGCTGGTCCTGGGGCTGGGGGACATCAGCGGCGATGGCGGCAGCGACCTGCTGATCGGAGCGCCCCTGCATCTCAACGCCGGGGAGTCGGGCTACGGCTCCGGGATGATTGGGGTGTGGTCGCTCTGAGCTCGAGCGCAGGCTTCGGGCGCTCGATGTCACATCCTGTCGCAGCCCAGCGGGCTCCTGCCGGGCCCCGGGCTGGATAGCAGGCCGTGCGGGCGCACGGGCGTTCGCCATGGAGGTCTGGTGGACGATTCGAGCCGTGGTCTGTTGTTGTTCGGCTGGGTGCTGGAGTGGGAGGAGTCTGTGTCGCTGGAGCGGCTCCAGGCTCTCCAGCAGCGGCTGCGGCCCTTGGGCGATCACTGGGTCGCGCTGCGTCACGGAGCGCCCCTGGATGATGCGCTGGGCACCACGCTGCTGGTGGGCGTACCGATCGCCGCTGCGCAGCCCGATCCCTGGGCGGACGAAGAGGGCGTGTCGGAGGCTGAGGACGCTGAGCTGTTCGACGTGCTGGACGCGCGCAGGGTCCCTCAGGCCGCTGTCAGCGCTGCGCGCGAGAGCTTCCAGGCCCAGGAGTCGGCGGCGCTGGCGGCGCTGGCGCCCTTCAAGGTCGATGGGTCTCCTCCAGAGGCGCGGCTCTACGTCACCCTCACGGGCCATGCCCGAAGGACGCTGGTGCGTACGGCCGACAGGCAGGTCTACGGCGCATGCCCCGAAGCCGGGCCGGAGGTCCACGAGCTGGCCGGGGACCTGCAGCTTCTGGTCCTGTGATGCGGGCGGGGGGCTGACTTGTGGTGACCTCGCTTGCGCCGGGGTGTGGGCCTAGGCGAGAGGGGGAGGGTGTGCGGAGGTGGGCGCGGGGTCTGCGTAGGGGAGGGTCTGGGCCTGCGAGGGAGGCACCTTGAAGTAGCGCTTGAACTCGCGGCTGAACTGGGACGCCGAGGCGTAGCCCACAGCGAACGCGGCCTGCTCCACGCGCTCCTGTTCAAAGACGAGGAGAGACTTGGCTTTGAGGAGACGCAGCTTCTTCACGTACTGGAGCGGGGAGTCGCTCGTCACTTGTTTGAACGCCCGGTGGAACGAGGACACGCTCATGCCGCAGAGCTGGGCGAGCTGGTCGACCGCGACGGGCTCGGCGTAGTCCCGGTGGATGTGCTCCAGGGCGCTGGCGATGCGGGCGTAGGGGGCGTGCTCGCGGGTGAGGGCGGCCAGGACGTGGCCCGCTGGGGAGCGCAGCACGCGGTAGAGCAGCTCGTCGGCGGCGGCGGGGCCCAGGATCTCGCGGTCCAGGGGGTCATCCAGGGTGCGGAGCAGGCGCTCGGTGGTGTCGAGCAGGGCCTGGTCCATGGGCAGGGACGCGACGCCGCTGTGGAGTCCGGGGCGCTCGGGGGGCGCGGGATCCAGGCGGGCGACCAGGGTGTGGAGCCGCCGGGGGTCCACGTCCAGACGCAGGCCCAGCAGGGGCTCCTGGGGGGTGGCGTGGGTCGCGCACTCGAAGGCCACGGGTACGCCGAAGACCATGCAGGTGTGGGCGTCGTAGTGGAAGTGGCGGTCCCCCAGGAAGCCATCCTTGGAGCCCTGGGCCAGGATGAGCACGCCGCTGTCGTAGAGCAGGGGAGCGCGGGGGGCCTCCTGGTCCATCCAGAACAGCGTCACCCCCGGCACGCCGCTGTCGGCGCCCGATTGGGAGCGGGGGTGCTTGGCGCGGAGGCGCTGCAGGAGGGGGGCGAGCTGGCTCATGGGGACCTCGCCTGCGCCGGGGTGTGGGCCGATGCAGGAGGGGGAGGATGGGGAGAAGGTGGGGGCGGGTGCCGGGGGGCTACCCGAGCTTTCCACCATAGACCGGGAACATGCTGGCCTCGCCGTAGTCCTGGATCTGCGGCAGGGCCTTGAGGGTGGCCATGTCCTGCTCGGAGATCTGAAAGTCCACGGCGGCGTTGTCGCGCATGTGGTCGGGGTTTGCGGTCTTGGGCAGGGGCAGCAGGCCCAGCTCCAGGCAGTAGCGGATGGAGAGCTGGGGGATGGAGACCCCGTAGCGCTCGGCCATCTGGGCGACCTGTTGGTTCTTGAAGAGCTCGCCGTGGGCGATGGGGGAGTAGGCCTGGACCAGCATGCCCTGGGCCTCGCAGAAGGCGATGAGCTCGGTGGGCGTGTTGCTGATGTGTGCGAGGAGTTGGTGGACCATGGGCTTGACCTTGGCGGTCTCCATCAGGCTCTCCAGGTCGGCCTGGGTGAAGTTGCTCACCCCGATGGCGCGGAGCTTCCCGGCCTCCAGGGCGGCCTCCATCGCGCGCCAGGCGGCGCGGTTGCCCTCGATGTGGCGGTCGGGGTTGCCGAACTCCATCCAGGGCTGCGGGCTGTGGATGAGCATCAGGTCGATGGTGTCCACGCCCAGGGCCTGGAGGGAGGCGTCGATCGCGGCGGCGGCGCCGGCGAAGTCCTTGATCTCGGCGGCCAGCTTCGTGGTGATGAAGAGCTGCTCGCGGGGGACGCCGCAGCCCTGGATCCCGCGGCCCACGCCTGCCTCATTCTCGTAGGCCTGCGCCGTGTCGATGTGTCGGTAGCCCATCCCGACCGCGGCCTTCACGGCGCCCTCCACGGCGTCGTCCGAGATCATCCAGGTGCCCAGCCCCAGCTTGGGGATCTGGACGCCGTTCGCGAGGGTGTAGGTGTCTTGCAGCAGCATGGTCTTGCCTCCGTAGTGGCCGACCCGGGAGTGGGGCGGCGGTGGTGGCAAGGTAGGACTGGGGCTGCTGGGTGGACATGGGGAGGGGTGGCGGAGGTTTGCCTGATTGTGCTTTTGGGGGGTGGGGTGGGGTCAGGGGAGGTGGCAGGCGGATGCGCTCTCCACCAGCCCCTGGTCATCGAACAGCAGCGTCTCGGCAGCCCGTACTCCCCGGTGGTTTGTGTAGGTGATCACCAGCGTCCGGTAGCCGACGAACACCTCCTCCACGGTGAAGTGCAGCGCGGGCTGATGGTCGAGCGCGGCCTGCCAGTAGGCGCGGAGGGCCTGTTTTCCGACGACTTCGCCCGTACCGACAAGCGCGAGGGCCTTGTTCGAGCGGAAGCGGACGTCGGGCCGGTAGTGCGCGAGGATTCGGTCCAGGTCGTGGCTGTTCCAGGCGGCGGCCCATTGTTGGGCGAAGGTGTCGGGGGGCTGCATGGGGGAGGTCCGGGGGCGGGCTGCGAGGACTCTGGCCTGCCAACGCTGCGTTTCTTCGACCCGGGCTCGGAGGATTTGAGCGTTAGAACCTGATGCCGAGCAACGACCCGGCTGGGCTGGCGTCCGTGAGGCGCAATCGCACGTAGTCGTTGAGGTCGAAGTCATCCGGCAGCTCGTGCTCGGGCACCGCGTCGCTGTTGATGGTGCAGACGTACTGGAAGCCTGCCTTCTCCGAGACCGCCGCTGCACGGCCCAGGGCGCGCCCGACCTGCCGCTCATCCACCCCGTCGAAGATCAAGCTGTCGTGGACGAGGAAGCTAGGTGAGGGGCACCGGCACGCCCAGAGCTCTGCGAGGGTGAGGTCGTAGCAGAAGACCTGCATGGCCGTGACTCCGGCGCTCCCGGCGCGCTCAATCTTCACGTCGAAGCTGAATCCGGTCGCCTTCACGTTGATCAGCAGGTTCCCCGGAGCCTCGTAGAGTGCGTGAGAGTGGGAGTTAAACAAGCGAATCGCTCGCTCTCGGGTCGGTGCTCTCTCCTCATAGTCTCGAAGAGCTTGCTGGTGAAGCTGCTCCTTCTCGACCTTAATCTCGCTCTGCCCGACCTCGAACTTCTTCAGGTTCGCCACCGCAGCCTCGATGTCCTTCAACCTGGCGGCCAGGGTGAGGTGGCGCTGCTGGAGGCGCGTGTACTCGTCGAGGGCTCCGGTCTCGGAGAGGATGAGCAGCAGCTCCGCTCGCTTCTCCGTGAGCCGCTTGATCTGATCGGTCCTGGCTGCGACTGCGGTCTCGATGTCGGAGAGCTGCCCCTGGAGAAAATCTCGTCGGTTGGCGACAACTCTCTGATGGAATGCCTGCACCGCTTCGAGGCGCTCGAGCACCATCCCCGGCAGTTGCACACCCGCATCCTCGTAGAGCCGCACGACCTGGGAGGAGCCGTAATCACCAGTTTCCTCGGCTACTGCTGCGCGTAGTTGGCTGGCGCGACGCGTATCGAGCACGTTTGCGTTGCTGAGCGCGTGGATCTCCTGGGTCAGCTCGGACGCCTTTCGCTCGATCTGCTGGTAGTCCTCGTGGACGCGGAACGATGCCAGCCGAGCTTCACTCTGCTCCACCTGCTCCGCGAGTTGGACTCGGTCTGCTTCCAGCTTCCCGACATCTCCGAGGAAGCCATCGATCACGCCCGACTTGGCGGCGGCCTTTAGCGCCTTTACGGCGTTCTCCTTCTCCCGAAGGAGCTGCACCGCCTGGGCATCCTCCCAGGCCAGGCCCAAGAGGAACGCGTTGTGGACCTGTTTGTCCCACGTGGCCTGGCTCTTGTAGTTGGAGAACGGGGAGAGGAAGGCGCCCTTGCCTCGCCTCACGGTGTACGCGAAGGCACCACGGAAGGTTGGCGACCACTTCCCTACCTCGTCGCGCTCGGGAATCCCGAACATGTATCGGCCCAAGGTGTCTCGCCACGCCCTCGTCGTGAGTCTCACCTCGCCGTCCACGAGCTCTCCGAGTCCAGCGACATCACCGGTGATGCGGAACTCGTTGGGCTTGTTGACGTGGCGGGTGACCTCTACGCGGCGCTCACCCAGATCGAAGTCGAGCGAGAACGCCCACCCATTCAGCTTGGGGACGAACAGGCCTTTCTTGCTCTCGGTCTGCGAGCCAAGGCAGAAGTGGATGATCTCGATGAGCGTGCTCTTACCGAGGCCGTTCCTGCTGTCTTTCTTCGAGGACTGCTTCGTGACGTCCGCGATCACGACGTTGAAGCCTGGTTGGAGGACCACCTCGCGGAACGTGGGCTGGTTGGCGGAGATGCGGTAGATCACCCGGCCATCCGTACAAGTAGGCCATCACGGAAGCTGACCGCTCCGATGGCGAACAACAGGTCCAGGGCTAGGGTGAACCTCTGGAACGTACCGATCTCCGGCCTGTCCTTGACCGCTTCCCAGAGCGAACTGACCGTCCTGGGCCGTACAAGCTCCGCCAGGAGCCGACCGCCGAGACCAAGAAGCGCGGACTCTGCTGGGATGTGTTTGGTGGGCAGGATCATCGCTCGAAGACCTCGCACGTCTCGAAGAGGTATACCAACACTGCCAGCCCGGCTGCTTGCTTCCGGAAGCTACCATCCCCCGCTGCGAACGACCGGAGCGCCACGAAGAGCGCATCGCCTTCGACGCCCTCGGCGAGGTGTTCTTGGTAACGCCTTACGAACCCGGCGCGCAGCCGTTCGGGGAACTCGTCGTCGAGCTTGGCCATCTCGACGAGAAACTGCTGGACCTCCCTGGCCTTGACCATGCCCATCTGGATCTCCATGAGGACGCTCTGGGTCAGGCCGTTCCGTTCCATCTTCTCAGCCGGATCGGTCAGCGTCAGCTCTCTCGTGATTGTTCCGGGGTTGTTTACCAGCGCGGCGCTGACCACCTCCAACTCGGCGAAGTTCACGTCCGGCATCTCCTCCATCAAGCGCTCACGCACCCAGGCTTCGTGGTACCTCTTCCAGCTACGCAGGTCGGTGGGCTGGTAGGTGTTCGGCTGCTTGTCCACAAGCGTGTGGCAATGACCGCAGAGCAGGATCAGGTTCGGATACTTCCGTCGGTCGTCGTCCGACACGGAGTCGTCCGCGCGGGGGCCTTGGTCGCCGTGAGCGACGATGTGCGCAATCTCACCCAGGACCGCCTCTTCATCGGCTTCTGTGGCCTCGGCAACGACCTCGCGACGGCACTTTGAGCACCGAGCAGCTGCGAGCCCCCAGAGGAGCTTCAGATCGCGCTGAAGGTAGCTGCGCCCCGTGCTCACGTCGCAGCCCCCCCGAAGAGCTGGGCGGCCTCTGGTAGGGACAAGAATTCGTGCATGGTCATGGGTGCTTCACGGGGGGCGAGATTGCCAGAAGTCGCCTCACTCCTCAACTGAACTACTCGATTCCTTTCGCGTGGCCGGGATAGAGATTCGGAGAGCAGTCTCGCGGACGACCTCGGCGGCTCGTTCGTCCGGGCGACGCGGTGGTCCTCTCGCTTCTACTCGAAGGTCCAGCTTTGCCGCACCCGCCGGATCCCGTCCGGCCTCTCATGTCGCTCGTTCCAGCGCAAGGAAGCCCGAGGCCCGCGTCTCGTAGGTCCTGTCCCGCAGGGTGGAGAGGTTCTCGTCCTCCTTTTTGGTTCGCATGTGGTTCTCATGTCGATGCGGACAGGTGCGCTACATGCAGCCGCCCAAACCAAACCCGATTTCTGACCCAGGTTGGCCCCAGGTGGGCGGAAAACGGGCAAAAACCCCAATTTCCAGGTGCGTCAGACGTTGAACCTAAAGTGCATGATGTCCCCATCCTGCACCACATACTCCTTCCCCTCGACCCGCAGCTTCCCGGCGGCCTTCAGGGCGGCCTCGTTGTGGTGCGCCTCGAGGTCCTCGACGGTGTAGACCTCGGCGCGGATGAAGCCGCGCTCGAAGTCGCCGTGGATGACGCCGGCGGCGGCGGGGGCCTTGTCGCCGTCGTGGATGGTCCAGGCGCGGATCTCCTTCTTGCCGGCGGTGAAGTAGGTGCGGAGGCCGAGCAGGCGGTAGGCCTCGCGGGCGAGCAGGGCAAGGCCAGGCTCCTCCAGGCCGACGTCGCTCAGGAACTCGGCGCGGTCCTCGGGGTCCTCCATCTCGGAGATCTCGGACTCGATGCGCGCGGAGATGATGACCATGCCGGCGTTCTCGCTCTCGGCGTGGGCCTTGACGATCTCGGTGTACTTGTTGCCGCCCACGCTGCCCTCGTCGACGTTGCAGACGTAGAGCACGGGCTTGGCGGTGATGAGCTGGCTCTTGGTGAGCCACTCCAGCTCGTCCGCATCCCAGTCCCCAGACCGAGCCGCCTGACCATCATCCAGGATGGCCACGAGCTTGTCCCAGCGCTCCATCTCGGCCTTGGCAGCCTTGTCGCCGGAGCGGGCGAGCTTGCTGACGCGCTCCTTGCGCTTCTCGACGCTGGCCAGGTCGGCCAGGATGAGCTCGGTGTCGATGGTGGCGATGTCCCGGGTGGGGTCGACGCTGCCGTCCACGTGGGTGATGTCGCCGTCGTCAAAGCAGCGCACGACGTGCAGGATGGCGTCCACGCTGCGGATGTGGCCCAGGAACTGGTTGCCCAGACCCTCGCCCTTGGAGGCGCCGCGCACCAGACCGGCGATGTCCACGATCTCCACGACGGCAGGCAGGATGCGGTCGGTGGGGATGAACTTGTGGATGCGCTCCAGGCGGGGATCCGGGACGGGCACGACGCCGGTGTTCGGCTCGATGGTGCAGAAGGGGTAGTTGGCGCTGTCCGCCCCCGCCGCGGTCAAGGCGTTGAAGAGGGTGCTCTTGCCCACGTTGGGCAGACCGACGATACCGGCTTGAAGGGACATCCAGACGCTCCAGGAAGGAAGGCGCGGCTATCCGGTGCGGGCCGCCGTTTCCACCCGAGCGCGGAAGCCTGTCCTCGTCGATGGGCTGAATTGCGTTCACGATTGTGGGCAAACCTTGGCCCGAGCGGTGGGGCTCGGCTACGCTTGTGGGCCTGAGATCCCCCCTCCGGAGAGAGAAATGCTGACCCTCCTGGCCCTGCTCGCCTGCGACAAGGAAGCCCCCATCGACGAGGTCTTCACCGGCTGCGATCCAGTGGACGAGACCCGCTGCGCGCTGCCTTTTCCCAGCACCTACAACATGGTGCAGGACGACTCGCAGGACTCCGGCTGGAAGGTGGCGTTCGGGGACTCCGCGCTGCCCGCGAACCAGGACGGCGTGCAGATGCACCCGACCTACTGGAACGAGAAGGATGGCTTCTCCACCCTCACGCCGCTGCTGACCTGGTTCGAGGACCTGGACCCCAGCAACCTGCCGGGGCACGACGACCTGGGCGCCAGCGTGGCCGATGGCTCGCCGGTGGTGCTGATCAACGCGGAGACGGGGGAGCGCGCCCCGGTGTTCGCCGAGCTGGACATGGTCTCCGAGAGCGACGCGGAGCGCCTGCTGATCATCCGGCCGATGGCGCCCCTGGAGCACGGCACCCGCTACGTGGTCGGCATCCGGGACCTGCAGAAGACCAGCGGAGAGGCGGTGGACCAGAGCGAGGCGTTCGTGGCCCTGCGCGATGGCACCGAGACCCGCGACTGGGACATCGAGGGGCGGCGGGACTGGTACGACAACCAGATCTTCCCGGTGCTGGTGGACGATGGCTGGGAGCGCGGGGAGATCCAGCTCGCCTGGGACTTTGTGACGGTGTCCAAGGAGAACTCGCTGCGGCGGGCGGTGGACATCCGGGACGACGCCCAGGAGCGCGTGGGCGCGGGCGGGCCCAGCTACGAGATCACACGCATCGACGAGGAGGACTGCTCGACGGGGGCCAACATCGGCAAGACCCTGCACGTCGAGATGACGGTGCCCATGTACACGGAGTCCGAGAAGGCGCCGACCTTCCTGACCCGCGACGAGAACGGCCAGCCCTACTACAACGGCGACACCACGGCCGAGGTGATGATCCGCATCCCCTGCAGCCTGCTGGAGGACCCTGAGCCCGCGATGGTGCTGCAGTACGGCCACGGCCTGCTGGGCTCCCGCAGCGAGGTCAAGTCCGGCTACCTGAGCCAGATGGCCAACGACAACAAGTGGATCCTGATGGCCAGCGACTGGATCGGCATGGCCCAGGAGGACACCGGCCCGCTGACGTTGATGCTGGTCAACGACCCCAGCGACTTCGCGCAGGTGCCCGAGCGCTCGCTGCAGGGCTTTGTGCAGATGGACCTGGCGCTGATGGCCATCCGCGGCGACCTGGGCCAGGACGAGGAGCTGTCCGTGGACGGCGCGTCCCTGGTGGATCCCGAGCGCTTTGCCTACTACGGCAACTCGCAGGGCGGCATCCTGGGCCCGGCCTACGTGGGCATGTCCAACCAGATCGAGCGCGGCGTGTTCGGCGTGGCCGGCGGCCCCTACAGCCTGCTGCTCTCGCGCTCCGCGGACTTCGAGCCCTTCTTCCTGGTCTTCCAGGCCAAGTTCCCCAACCAGATCGACATCCGCATGGTCATCACGCTGATGCAGCAGGTCTGGGACCCGGCCGAGGGCGCTGGCTGGACGCGCGCGCTGAACCAGGAGCCCCTGGAGGGGGAGTACGCCAAGCAGGTGCTGATCCAGAACGGCATCGGCGACGCGCAGGTCACGACCCTGGGCGGTCAGGTGCTGGCCCGGGGCTTTGGCGCCAAGACGGTGTACCCGGAGACCCGCGAGATCTGGGGCGTGGAGGAGGCCGAGGCGCCCTTCGAGGGCAGCGCGATCGTCGAGTGGTTCTACCCCAACGGCTCCACCGAGCCCGTGGAGAACCTGCCCCCCGAGAAGGAGGGGGACACCCACGAGTGTCCTCGCCGGAGCCCACCTGCCCAGCTCCAGCTCCGGGACTTTGTCGAGACCGGGGTGGTGAACCAGTATTGCGAGGGCGCCTGCGAGACCTCTGGAGAGGGCGGCGGCACCTGTGACTGACCCGGGCCAGAGTCCCGGAGAGCCAGCACCCGGGGGGGAGACTCAAGCGGCGGCCAAGGGGCTGTCCGCGGGCGCGCGTCTGGGCATCCTGGCCATGGTCCTGGCCAGCTTCATGGGCATCGCCTGGGCGACGGGGCTGACCGAGAAGCTGGAGCTCGAGACCATCCGGGAGACCATCGAGTCTTCCGGCCCCTGGGGCGTGCTGATCTTCGTGGCCGCCACGGTCGCGGGGAACTTCGTGCAGGTCCCTGCGGTGCCCTTCATCGTGCTCGCCCAGGCCACCTGGGGGGTGTGGTGGGGGAGTCTCTACGCCTGGATCGCGTCCTTCGCGGCGTCCGTCATCGTGTTCCACGGCGTGCGCCTGGTGGGCGGCACCCCCGGCAAGGAGATCAAGGCCAAGTGGGCCCGCCGCGTGCTCTCCAAGCTGGACGAGCGCCCGCTGCTGGTGGTGTTCATCCTGCGCGCGGTGTTCGTGGCCAACCCGCCGGTGACCTACGCGCTGGCGCTGTCGGGGGTCAAGCCGGGCTACCACCTGCTGGGGAGCGCCCTGGGGCTGGTCATCCCGGTGGTGATGTACGCGGTGCTGGTGTCGGTCTTTGGCTGGGCTCCAGGGGGATGAGCAGGGGCGATCTGCTGCAGCGTGCGTCCCTGCACCACGACGCCCTGGTCTCCGCTCGGAGGCTCCTGGGGATGCACCTGGTCGCCGGCGAGGTCACGCTGGCCATCACCGAGGTCGAGGCCTACCGGGGCCCCAGCGACACCGCCGCACACTCGGCCAAGGGGCGCACCGCGCGCACCGAGCCGATGTTCGGGCCGGCCGGTCACGCGTACGTCTACCTCTGCTACGGCATCCACCACATGCTGAACATCGTCGCGGGGCCCCAGGGCCACGGTGTCCTCGTTCGGGCCTGTGAGCCGGTGAGCGGTCTGGCGCAGATCCAAGCCCGGAGAGGTGGGCGCAGCGGCCCCGTGCTGCTGACCGGCCCCGGAAAAGTAGGGCAGGCGCTGGCGATCGACCGCAGCCTCTCGGGCCACGACGTGCTCTCCCCAGGTCCGCTGGAGCTTCGGGAGGGGACCCCACCCCAGAGCGTGCTGCACGGGCCCCGGGTGGGCATCGGGTACGCGAGCCCAGAGCACCAACGGGCCCCGTGGCGACTGGCTGTCGCTGGGACCCGCTGGGTGAGTCATCCAAAGGGCTTGGAACCCTACACCCCGTAGAGCGCTCCGTGGCGGCCCCGGACGTGGGCCATGAAGTTGGCCACGTGGTCCTGCTCGCCGCAGGCTGCGGCCATGATCTCGGGGGCGTCCTGCAGGTGGGCCTTGTGGTGCACGTGGGTGCGCAGCCAGCCCAGGATGGCGCCGAACTCGCCGCGACCGACCTGCTCCCACATGTCGGGCAGGGCCGCCTCCATCGCGCGGGCCAGGCTCGCGGCGTAGAGGTTCCCCAGGGTGTAGCTGGGGAAGTAGCCAAAGTAGGCCTGCGCCCAGTGGATGTCCTGGAGCACGCCCTTGTCGGGGGACCCGGGGCGGATGCCCAGCTTGTCCTGCATGGCGTCGGCCCAGGCCTGGTCCAGGTCCTGGACGTCCAACTGGCCGGAGAAGATCTGCCGCTCGAGCTGGTAGCGCACGACGATGTGCAGGTTGTAGGTGACCTCGTCGGCGAAGATCCGGATGAACCCGGGCTCCACGCGGTTGTTGGCGGCGTAGAGGGTGCGGCCGTCCATGGGCACGCCCACGTGCGCGCTGACCTGGGGGGCCAGCCACTCGCAGAAGGGCAGGCTGCGGCCGATGACGTTCTCCCAGAAGCGGCTCTGGGACTCGTGCAGGCCCATCCCGGCGGCGCCGCCCGCGCCCGTTGCGCTGAGGGCTTCGGGGAGGCCCTGCTCGTAGAGGCCGTGGCCGGTCTCGTGGATGGTGCCGCCCAGGCCGGAGAGCAGGTCGTCCTCGTAGTAGTGGGTGGTGATCCGGGTGTCGCCGGGGCCCATGTCGATGGTGAAGGGGTGCTCGGCCTCGTCCAGGCGCCCGCGGGTCATCTCGTAGCCGAGGGTGGGGACCAGGGCGGCGTGCAGGGCCTTCTGGCCGGCGATGGGGAAGGGGCCGGTCAGAGGCTCGACCGGGTGGGGTCGACCGGAGAGCTGCTCCAGGAAGGCGGAGAGCTCGCCGCCCAGGCGCTCGAACATGGGGTCGAGCTGGGCGACGGTGGTGCCGGGGTCGTAGGGCTCCAGCAGCACGTCGTAGGGGTCCTGGCCGTCCTGCTGCAGGCAGGCGATCTCCTGGCGGGAGAGCTCGATCAGGCGGCCCAGGTAGGGCACGAAGGCCTGGAAGGCCTTGTCCTGCTTGGCCTGGGCCCAGGCGGGGAAGGCCTCGGAGCGCGCGACGGAGAGCTCGCGCACCAGGGAGGCGGGCATGGCGTTCGCGCGGCGGAGCTGACGGCGCAGGTTCCGCACGGAGGCCCGCTGCACGTCGTCCTGGGGGGCCTGGGCGATCTCTTCGACCAGGGCGCTCAGCTCGGGGGCGGTCATGCGCTTGTGGCGCTCGGCGGTGATGAACGCGGACTGGGTGGCCCGGGCCTTGGCGCCGCCGGCCGGCATGGTGACCTGCTGGTCCCAGTGCAGGACGCTGCCGATCTGGTTGAGGGTCTCGATCTCGCTCAGGCGCGCCTGCAGGCGGGCCCAGGGGGTGCTCTGGTTCATGGGGTCCTGTTGGGGGGTCAGTGGCAGCGCTGCTGGTCGAGGCTCACGTCGCCGTAGGGCGAGCAGAGGGAGTACCATTTGCATCCAATCGCCAGGTCTCCCCACTCGCCGCAGTCCGCGAGGCCAGTCAAGGTGACGAGCCCAGGCACCGCGATCCCGCTGCAGTTCGAGTCGCACTCGGGGTAGTAGGGGTACTCCAGCTCGGCGCTGCCGCTGCAGTCGTAGTCCCAGATACCGCCCACGCTGGGCTCGCCGAACCAAGCGGTCTGCCCAGGATAGACGTTGGCGTCGCTGTCGTCGCAGTCGTCCTTGTTGGGGGCATACAGGTCGCCGGGCGAGTTGCACTGAAAGCCAAAGGGGGCGTTGTACGTGCCGAATCCGTCGCGGTCGTTGTCGGCGTGCCAGAGGGGCGCGTCCTCGGCGTCCGGCTCGTCGGTCTGGTCGTCGCAGTCGTTGTCGATGCCGTCGCAGTACTCCAGGGCGTCAGGGCTGACGTCTGAGCGCTCGTCGTCGCAGTCCTGGTCATTGGCGACGTAGCCCTCGGCGCCCGGGCAGGCGGTCGCGGGCGAGGTGGGCTTGCCGTAGCCGTCGCCGTCCCGGTCCGAGTACATCTGGATGGCGTCGGTGGCGTCGTCGTCGACCGAGCCGCTGCAGTCGTTGTCCAGGCCGTCGCAGATCTCGGTCGCCCCGGGGTTCACCTCGGCGTTGTCGTCGTCGCAGTCCCCCCCGACCTGCACGCTGCCGGCGGTGTTCGGTGGCACGCACTCACCAGCCCCGTACCCGTCGCCGTCCTGGTCGAGGTATGCGGAACAGGAGGGCTCTCCACTGTCGGTGGAGTGAAGCTGAGGCATGCAGGCCAGGATCAAGAGCAGCATCGGCCCTCCCTAACACCCCCAAGGATGCCATGTCCTCTCCCCCAGTCGCCCTGACCATCGCCGGCTCCGACTCCAGCGCGGGGGCCGGTATCCAGGCGGACCTCCGCGTCTTTCACGCCCTGGGGCTGGTCGGCGCCTCCGCGATCACGGCGGTCACGGTCCAGGACAGCCAGCGCGTCCACCGCATCCACCCCGTGCCGACCGACGTGGTGCTGGACCAGGTGCGCGTGGTGTTGGCCGACATGCGCCCCGCGGTCATCAAGATCGGGATGCTGGGGCAGGGGGAGCTGGCCGGCGAGCTGGGGGCCTTGCTGTCCACCACGGGGATCCCCACCGTCTGGGATCCGGTGCTCAAGAGCAGCTCCGGTCAGGATCTGGTCGCCGGCGAGGTGACCTCGTTTGGGACGCTGGCGGACTGCTGTGTGCTGCTGACCCCCAATGTCCAGGAGGTGGAGCACGCAGGCTGGGTGGGCCGCACAGCCGCTTCGACCCTGGTGACGGGGCAGCGAGTGGAGGGGGGCTTCCGGGACCGGCTCTACAGCCCGCAGGGGGTCGAGGTCGCGGGGTGGACCCGGCCATTTGTGCAGACCCGGAACGACCACGGGACGGGGTGCACGCTGTCTTCGGCGATCGCGGCGTATCTGGCGCTGGGGGCGCCTCTGGAGCGGGCCTGCGGGCTGGCGGGGGACCGGGTCAACGCCTGGCTGCAAGAATCGGCAAAGTTCCAGGTGGGGGAGGGGAGAGGCGGCATGCAGCACGGGTTAGGGAGCCTGGGCCTGGAGACCTGAATGAAGCTCAGTGGACGCATCCTTCACCTGACCGCCGACCCCAAGCTGCTGGCTGCCCAGCTCAAGGGGCTGGACCCCCAGTTGGTCGACGCCGACTACCACTTCGCGGTGAACACGGACGCGATGATCTCGGGCCGGGCCTGCACCCTGGGCTACACGCCGCAGGTGCTGGGCCCCTGGTTCCTGCAGGACTTCCTGGAGACCGTGGAGCACGACGCCGTGCGCGGTTTCGGGACCCAGGTGATCGTGGGCGGGCACGCCTATGGCTCGGGCAGCTCTCGGGAGCACGCGGTCGTGGCCCACCAGGGCGCGGGCGTGGAGCTGGTGGTGGCCGACTCCTTCCAGCGGATCTTCCAGGAGAACATGGTCTACCTGGGCCTGCCCTTCACCACGGACCGCGGCGTGCTGGACCGTCTGCAGGCGGGAGAGGAGCTGGACACCGCGGCGCTGGCGAGCGAGCTGCCGCCCTTCTTCGCGGCGGTCTCGGCGGCCGGCGGGCTGATGAAGTACGGCTCGGCGCTGCTGCAGGGGCAGGTGCACCCGACCTACCCCGTGGACCGACCGGCCCGGGCGCTGAACATGGTCGAGAAGATCATCGCCGCCAAGACCTGGCGGGGCCCCAATGACCGCGAGACCGGCGTGGCCGATGTGCGCCCGGGCGACCAGGTGCTGTGTCAGGCGGCCTTCCGCGGCATGCACGAGTACACCGCCGGCATGGTCATGGACCTGTACGCGAAGGAGTGGGGCGAGGCCCCCATGTACCGCCCCGAGCAGGTCGCGGCGTTCGAGGACCACTTTGTGCTGATCGACCAGCCCACGGTCCCGGACAAGGTCAAGAGCGCCCGCCTGGGCCCGGCCATGCAGCTTACCCAGGAGATGGTCGAGGCCTCCGAGCGCTTCGGCATCCGCCTGCACGGCCCCGGGCGGCCCTTCCCTCCGGGCGTCTGCCACCGCATCGTGGTCGAGGACTACGCGATGCCCGGCGACGTCATCGTGCTGACCGACTCCCACTCGCCCACCGCGGGCGTGATGAACGCGATGGCCTTTGGTGTGGGCAGCACCGCGATGGCCTTCGCGCTGCGCACCGGCTTGATCCCCGTGACCGTGCCCAAGGTCGTGCGGGTGGAGATCCACGGCGACGCGCAGGGCGTGCTCTCGCCCAAGGACCTGATCCTGCACCTGATCGGCGACCCCTACTTCCGCGAGGAGCACTGGCGCACCGGCCCCACCGACACCTGCGTGGTGGAGTTCGCCGGGCCCGGCCTGGACCAGTGGAACGTGGACGAGCTCTCCGTGCTCACCAACATGACGGTCGAGGGCGGCCTGATGACCGGTGTGGTCGCGCCCTGTGAGCCCATCGTGCAGTTCCTCAAGGAGCGCCGCGGGCTGGCAGAAGCGGACATCCGCGAGCGCCTGGTGGATGCCGATCCGGGCGCCGAGTACGCCCGCGTGATCCGCGTGGACCTGGACCAGGTGCCGCTGACCGTCGCCACGCCTGGAGACTCCCGGAACCGGGCCCCCCTGAGCGATCACGGTCAGGTGCCCATCCACAACGTGGTCATCGCCTCCTGCACGGGCGGCTCCCTGGCCGATCTGCGGGCGGCAGCCGAGGTGCTCCGTGGCCGCGAGCTGGCCGATGGCGTGCGCCTCACAGTGACCCCCTCCAGCCACCTGGTCGCCAAGCAGGCCGAAGACGAGGGCCTGCTGGCGCTCTTCCGCGAGCTGGGCGGCGTCGTGAGTCCCCCGGGCTGCGGCTCCTGCATCGGCAATGGGCCGGGCGTGCCTTACGAGGGCGAGACCACCGCTTCGACCACCAACCGGAACTTCGCCCGCCGTATGGGCGCTCCGGGGCCGGTCTACCTGGTGAGCCCCGCTGTGGCCGCGGCCAGCGCCGTGACCGGGCACCTGACGGACCCCCGCAGCCTCTGAGGGGGCTCAGGTCCGTGTAAGGGAGCGGCGTCAGTTTTCTCTGTCTTCTTACGGGGGGTGGGGTGTAGCATGGGTCCATGGCACACCAGAAGGACCCAGAGTTGGCGTTCTTCCTGCGTAATCTTGCGTCGGAAGACGTCGTGCGCTTGAGCGCCTTCCTCAACGGGGAGGCCGCTTTCGCCAGGGAGCAGAGCCAGCGGGCGGCGCACCGGGTGGCCCGCGGAGAGCTGCACCCCATCGCCCTGGCCCAGTGCCAGGAGTACAGCCGCCGCAGCCTGGAGGCGCTGCAGCAGGCGCTGGGGGAGCTGGCGGTGCGCGGGATGGCGGTGGCGGAGGGCTGAGGCCACAGAGGGTTGAGGCCCCCTGCGCCCTCGGGGCGCTCAGGCGTCGGGGTCCCAGGTCTCCGCGAAGAAGGTGACCAGGCAGGCCTCCCAGTCGGCTTGGTGTTGGGCGAGGGAGGAGCCCTCTTCGACGTAGGAGAGCACTTGGTCTTCGTAGCCTTCGAGGACTTCTCCCGGTGAGTTCAGCGTGTTCGGACAAAAGCTCCAGGTGGGCTCGGGGTCGGCCATCAGCGCTTCTTGGTGCTCACCAAAGCCCTGGTAGGGCTCGTAGTCCCACCAGTGGAAGACCTGATGGATCTCCGGATTGTTGGAGGGCTGGACGGGGGCCTGGTCGCTGGTGCCCGAGCCACCGACGGAAACGGCCGAGACTGGGGGGTAGTCGGGGTAGGCCTTGGTGTTCTCCAGGTAGACCTGGGCCCTGTGTCCATCGGTTCCCTCTGTTCCCAGGCCGAGGGGCCCATGGCCTGTGTCGCCGGCCCACTCCAGCCAGGGAATCAGGTTGTGGTTGAAGTAGGGCTGCTCCTGGACCTCGCTGAGCTCCGGCTCCTGTCCGCCTGACGCTCCAAAGCCTCTTGGATCGATGGCGAGGACTGAGACCTCGTTGGCCTGGAGGCTCTTAAGGAGGGTTGTCGGCCAGAGAGTGCGGTCCAATTCGCTCTCGGGCCAAGCTGGTGCGTAGAACACAACCAGTCGACTCCCCTCCCCAGCGTCGTAGTAGTCGGCGGCGAGGGCGTTTCCTGTCGCGTCCTCGGTCCACACCTCTTCGACCTCCGGGAGCGCCCGGGGCCCGCACGCCCCGAGGAGGAGGATGCCCAGAGCGGGGCTCAAGGGTCCCATGCCTCAGCGAAGAAGGTGACCAGGCAGGCCTCCCAGTCGGCTTGGTGTTGGGCGAGGGAGGAGCCCTCTTCGACGTTTGCGACCTGCCACTCCTCCTGCAGCTCGCCGGCCCTGTTCAGAGTGTTTGGGCAGAAGCTCCAGGTGGGCTCGGGGGCGGCCATCAGCGCCTCTTGGTGCTCACCAAAGCCCTGGTAGGGCTCGTAGTCCCACCAGTGGAAGACCTGATGGATCTCCGGGTTGTTGGAGGGCTGGACGGGGGCTTGATCGCTGGTGCCCGAGCCACCGACGGAGACGGCTGAGATTGGGGGGTAGTCGGGGTAGGCCTTGGTGTTCTCCAGGTACCCTTGTGCCCGGTGGCCGTCCTCAGCCTCGCTCCCCAATCCGGCCTCGCGGTGTCCTTGAGCAGCGGACCACTCCAGCCAGGGGATCAAGTTGTGGTTGTAGTAGGCCTGTTGTTGGACCTCATTCCGGTCCGGCTCGTCGCCGCCTGATGCCCCGAAGCCCCGCGGATCAATCGCCAGGGTCGAGACTCCGGCCTGCTGCAACTGCAGCAACAGGCTGGTGGGCCAGAGGGTGCGATCCTGCGGTTCTCCAGGCCAGACAAAGGGATAGAACACAACCAGGCGACTCCCCTCCCCAGCGTCGTAGTAGTCCGCGGCAAGGGCGTTTCCTGTCGCGTCCTCGGTCCATACCTCTTCGACCTCCGGGAGTCCCCGGGGCCCGCAGGCTCCGAGGAGGAGGATGCCCAGAGCGGGGCTCACGGGTCCCATGCCTCCGCGAAGAAGGTGACCAGGCAGGCCTCCCAGTCGGCCTGGTGTTGGGCGAGGGAGGAGCCCTCTTCGACGTAGATAGCGAGGCTCTCGTAGCCCTCGAGCACATCTCCTGGCGAGTTCAGCGTATTCGGACAAAAGCTCCAGGTGGGCTCGGGGTCGGCCATCAGCGCTTCTTGGTGCTCACCAAAGCCCTGGTAGGGCTCGTAGTCCCACCAGTGGAAGACCTGATAGATCTCCGGATTGTTGGATGGCTGGACGGGGGCTTGGTCGCTGGTCCCTGAGCCTCCGACGGAGACCGCTGAGATGTGGGGATAGTCGGAGTAGGCTTTGGTGTTCTCCAGGTAGACTTGGCCTCTGTGTCCGTCGGTCCCATCCGTTCCAAGTCCAAGGGGGCCGTGGCCGAGCTCGCTTGCCCACTCCAGCCAGGGGATCAGGTTGTGGTTGAAGTAGGCCTGCTGCTTGACTTCGTTCTGGTCGGGGGTGGTGCCTCCTGAAGCAACGAAGCCCCTGGGGTCAACCGCGAGAGCGGATACCCCCTCTTGTTGGAGAGACTCCAGTAGGGTGGTGGGCCAGCGATTGCGATCCCAGGTCTCCGTAGGCCAGACGACGGGTATGAACACAACCAGTCGACTCCCCTCCCCAGCGTCGTAGTAGTCGGCGGCAAGAGCGTTCCCTGTCGCGTCCTCGGTCCACACCTCTTCGACCTCCGGGAGCGCCTGGGGCCCGCAGGCTCCCAAGAGAAGGATTCCGGCCGCGCCTACCATTCGTAGGCTCCGAGATCGCAGGTGAAGGTCTCGCGGGGTCCGCCACCCTGGTCTTCGGGGAGGTAGGTGGAGGCGGCGCCGGCTGGCATCGGGGCGACTCGCTGCGTTCTGTTCATCCCCCCCCCCTTGGGCAGTGGTCTGATCTCAGGTGACCACAAGCCGCAGCGCCCGATCAACCCCGTCGTCGTCAAGCTGATGTCTCTCAGCGCTGGGCCACCCCCTCCGCCTCCAGGCGGTTAGGAGCCCCCCATGCGCTTCCACGAATCCGTCTTCGACGTCTACTTCGACGACCTGGACCTCTTCGGCATCCTCCACAACGCCCGCTACCTGCTCTTCATGGAGCGCTGCATCGGCGAGTTCTGGAAGAAGCTGGGCTGGGCAGGCTTCGACGGCAAGGAGAACCCCGACCAGTTCCACCTGGTGCGGGAGAACCAGGTCGAGTACCTCTCGCCCTTCGAGGGGGTGGGGGAGCTCCGCGTCCGCCTGACGGTCACGCACCTGGGGCGCACCTCGCTGGTGTTCGGCTTCCAGGTGATGCCCATGGACGAAGACCGCGTGCTCGCCCGCGGCCGCCGCGTGGTGGTGTGCGTGGATCCCCAGAGCCGCGGCAAGCGGCCCTGGTCCCAGACCTTCCTGGACAAGGTGTCCCCCTTCCTGCCCCCCGCTGACGGGGCTTGATGGGGTCGCCCCGGATCCGAGGGCTGCTGCTGGCGCTGCTGATGCTGACGCCGCTGGCCTTCTTTCCGGGGGTGCTGACGGGCCGGAGCATCGGCGCCGACGACCACCGCAGCGTGCACCACGCCTTCCAGTCCGAGGCCGGCGGGCGCGTCCACAACCCGGCGCTCTCCGACCCGGTGCTGCAGTTCCAGGGCCTGACCCAGGCGGTGGTCAGCGAGCTCAAGGCGGGCCGGGCGCCCCTGTGGAACCCGCAGATCTTTGCCGGCGCGCCGCTGCTGGCCGACGCCCAGTCCCGCCCCGCGAGCCCCTGGACCTGGCTGCACCTGCTGCTGCCGATGCGCTGGGCGCAGACCCTGGGGAGCCTGCTGACCATCGGGGCCTTCGGCGCGGGGACCTTCCTGCTGGCGCGGCGGCTGGGCTGGTCCTGGGGCGGCGCGCTGGTCAGCGGTCTGGCGGCTCAGGCCACCCCTGGACTGCAGGTCTGGCTGCTGCACCCCCACGCCACCACCCTGGTGTTCCTGCCCTGGCTGCTGCTGGCCATCGAGCACCAGCGCACGACCGAGCGCGGGCTGCCCCTGGTGCTCGTGGTCGCCGGGGTGCTCTGCGGGGGGCACCCTGAGACGGCTGCGCATGTCCTCGTGGGTGGGGCGCTGTTCTGGGGTGTGCGGGGGCCGACGATCCAGGCGGTGGGGGCGACCGTGCTGGGGGCCCTGATCGCCGCCCCCATCTGGCTGCCCTTCGCGGATCTGGCGATGGACTCGGCGACCCTGGACGCCCACGGAGGCAACCGCCTGCTGCTGAACCAGCTCCAGGACCTGCTCTGGCCGAACCTGGCGGGTCACCCGGCGCGGGAGGACTTCGGCGGGCCGGGCGTGTGGGCGGACGGGGTGCTGAACCCGGGCGTGCCGACGCTGCTGCTGGCGCTGATGGGGCTGACGCGGGCCAAGGGGCGGTGGCTGTGGGCGATCTACGCGGGGACGCTGGGGCTGGCGCTGCTCCCGGTGCCGGTGCTGAACTGCGCGCGGCTGGGCAGTCACGGGGCCTGGCTGCTGGCGATGGCGGCGGGCATCGGCGTGGAGCGGGTGCTGGAGAGGGCAGGGGAGAAGCAGACCCTGGCGCTCGCGGCTGTGGGGCTCACCACTCTGGCTGGCGGCCTGCACGCGCGCCTCTGGGATCAAACCACCCACGAGGTCACCCTGGCACCCGCCGAGTGGACGCAGGTGCTGGCGGAGCGGGCCTCGGGTGGGCGGGTCGTGGGCATCGACTGGGCGCTGCAGCCCAACACCGGGATGCTGGTCGGGCTCTCGGACGTGCGGGGCTACGACCTGCCGGTGCAGCGGAGCACGGAGCGCTTCATGGCGGCGCTGAACCCGCAGCTCCGGCGGCCCTGGTTCCCAGTGGAGAGCGTGAACGCGCAGAACCGGCAGCTCCTGGAGTTCGCGGCGGTGCGCTACGTGCTGGCCCCGCAGGCGCTCTACGGGCTGGCGCCGGTGGACCTGGGGGTGCCCACGCCCTTGGAGGTCTACGCGCTGGACGACGACGCGCCGCGCGCCTGGGTGGCGACGGGGGCGCGCCCGGCGGCCAACGAGCGGGAGAGCCTGGACTTCCTGCGGGCGGGCTACGCGAGCCGGGGGACCCCTCCGGTGGAGGACCTGGGCCGGCGCCTGTCCGAGGACGGGCAGGTCCACCCGGTGACGCTCGTGGACCAGGGGCGCCGCGTGCTGATCGAGCTCCCCGCCGAGACCCCCGATGGCCTGCTGGTGCTGGCCGACCGCTACGACCGCGACTGGGAGGTGCAGGTGGACGGCGAGCCCGCGGAGCTGCTGCGGGTCGCCGGGCTCTTTCGGGGAGTGCTGGTGCCTCCCGGGGCCCAGCAGGTGCGCTTTGACTACCGGCCCTGGAGCTGGGCCTGGGGCTGGGTGCTCTTTGGCTTTGGGTTGGTGGGCAGCGCGGGCATGGCCTGGCGGCAGCGGGGCCGGTCGTGAGGGAGGTCACCGGGGTCGGTTCGCTGCCTCACGCTGACCTGGAGTCGGCGTTGGCGTTTGTGTTTCGCTGGGCGCCCCGCTGGCCCTGGCTGCCGGAGCTGGGGGCCGGGATGGTCCCCGCGGGGCTCGGGCAGGGGCCCGATTCGGCGCTTCCCGAGCTGCCCCGGGCCTTCGTGGAGTGGGTGCAGCGCTCGGAGGCGGTGGGCGTCAAGCTGCAGCTCGCGGGGCCGGTGACGCTCTCGGCTTGCGCGGCGGAGCGGGAGCTGGCGGAGATTGCCGAGCGTGTGCTGCGGACCGCGCGGGGCTGGATGGCGCAGGTGGGTGGCCCCGGGATGCTGGTGTTGGATGAGCCGATGCTCTCGGCCAGTGTGTCCTCGTCGGCGGAGCGGGGTCTGCAGGAGCTGGTGGGTGCCCTCAAGTCCGAGGGGTGGGCCGTGGGGCTTCACTGCTGCGCGCCCCCTCCCTTCCCCCTGCTGAACACGCTGGGGCTGGACCTGCTGAGCGTGGACACGGTGCGCTACGGGGCGGCGCTGGAGGCCGGGGGCTTTGAGGGCCAGGTGCTGTGGGGCGCGGTCGCGGTCGAGGACTGCGCGGTGGGCGCGGTCGGGCCGGGGTGGGTGACGCCGAGCTGCGGGCTGGCGCTGCAGACGGTGGCGCAGGCGGAGCGGGTGATGGGGGTGGTGGCGAGGCTGGCTGGGCAGTGAAGGGCGCGCAAGTCGGGCTGAACGCAACGAGAGGCTGCGCAAGTCGGTCTGAACGCAACGAGGGGCTGCGCAAGTCGGTCTGAATGCAACGAGGGGCTGCGCAAGCCGGTCTGAACGCAACGAGGGGCTGCGCAAGTCGGGCTGAATGCAATGGGAGGGCGGGGAGCTGTTGCGTTCAGAGCCACTTGCGCGCGGAGCTGTTGCGTTCAGAGCCACTTGCGCGCGGGGCCGTTGCGTTCGGGGCCGCTTGCGCGCGGAGCTGTTGCGTTCGGGGCCACTTGCGCGCGGAGCCGTTGCGTTCGGGGCCGCTTGCGCGCCGTGATCGGGCCGAAGAGCCGCCTACTCCTCCCAGGCGGCCTCGAGGTCCCACTCCACCGCGGAGTCCTCAAAGCTGGCGATGGCGCCCTCGCAGAGGTCCTGCAGGCGCCCCAGGTGGCCGTCGTAGACCTGGGCCAGGGCCTTGGGCATGTCCTGGGTGGTCTCCAGGTAGAGGCGCAGGCGGTCGAGCTCCCGGTAGAAGTCGGAGCAGGCCTCCACCTGAGGGGTGGTCAGGCGCAGGAGCTCGGAGAAGGGGAGGGTGCGCCAGCGGGTGTAGACGGTGTCCAGGAAGGGGGCGCGGGCGCGCTGCTCGCCCCAGACCATGATGAGCAGGTCGCGGCGGTCCTCCAGCTCTTCGGTGACCCGGCGGATCTCCAGCTTGAGCAGGGCCTCCAGTCGGGCTCGGCGCTCTCCCACGGTGCTCTCCTGGCTGCCTTGACTTGTGTGGGGGCTCCGATAGGGCCTAAGTCCCTCACCGGAGTCTGCATGTCGCTCAAGGATGATGCCCTCGACTACCACGCTGGGCTGCGGCCCGGAAAGATCGAGGTGGTGCCCACCAAGCCCATGCTCACCCAGCGGGACCTGTCCCTGGCCTACTCGCCGGGCGTGGCGGAGCCCTGCCGGGAGATCGCCAAGAACCCGGACCTGGTCTACAACTACACGGCCAAGGGCAACCTGGTCGCCGTGGTCTCCAACGGCACCGCGGTGCTGGGGCTGGGCAACATCGGGCCCGAGGCCAGCAAGCCCGTGATGGAGGGCAAGGCCAACCTCTTCAAGAAGTTCGCGGACATCGACTGCTTCGACATCGAGCTGGACGCCGAGACGCCGGAGGAGCTGATCGCGGCGGTCAAGGCCATCGCCCCCACCTTTGGCGGCATCAACCTGGAGGACATCGCCTCCCCCGAGTGCTTCCAGATCGAGGAGAAGCTGCGGGACATGCTGGACATCCCGGTGTTCCACGACGACCAGCACGGCACGGCGATCATCGCCTCGGCGGCCCTGCTGAATGCGCTCGAGGTCACCGGCCGCAAGATCGACGAGATCAAGGTGCTGTTCTGCGGGGCGGGGGCCGCGGCCATCGCGTCCGCGCGCCTGATGGAGTCCCTGGGCGTGCCCAACGAGAACATCTGGATGGCTGACCGCTTCGGCGTGGTCTACGTGGGCCGCGAAGAGGAGATGTTCCCGGAGAAGGACCACTTTGCGCAGGAGACCGAGCTGCGCACGCTGCAGGAGGCCATCGTCGGCGCGCACGTGTTCGTGGGGCTGTCCGTGGGCAACATCCTGACCCCCGAGATGCTCAAGACCATGGCGGACAAGCCCCTGGTCTTCGCCATGGCCAACCCGGACCCCGAGATCCCCTACGACGTCGCCAAGGAGGCCGTCCCCGACGCCATCGTGGCGACCGGCCGCAGCGACTATCCCAACCAGGTCAACAACGTCTTGGGCTTCCCCTTCATGTTCCGGGGGGCGCTGGACTGCCGGGCCCGGGCCATCAACGAGGAGATGAAGATCGCGGCCGTGCGCGCGCTGGCGCAGCTCGCTCGGGAGGACGTGCCCGACTCCGTGCTGCGGGCCTATGGCCTGGAGAGCCTGCAGTTCGGCCCGGACTACCTGATCCCCAAGCCCTTCGACCCCCGGGTGCTGACCTCGGTGGCCCCGGCGGTCGCGCAGGCTGCGGCCGAGAGCGGCGTGGCCCGCGAGCCCATCACGGACATGGCCGGCTACCGCGAGCGCCTGGAGCAGATGCTGCTGCGCTCCCGCGAGTTCCTGCGGCCGCTGATGAACCGGGCCAAGCTGCGCCCCAAGCGCGTGGCCTTCCCCGACGGCACCAACCCCAAGGTCCTGCGGGCGGCCCAGCAGCTCGTGGACGAGGGCATCTGCACGCCCATCCTCATCGGCGAGGAGTGGAAGGTGCTCAAGCGGGCCGAAGACCACAACGTGGACCTGCGCGGCGTCGAGATCGTGGAGGCCACCAACGGCCCCGACTTCGACCGGCTCTCCGAGCGGCTCTACGAGATGCGCCAGCGCAAGGGCGTGTCCATGCAGCGCGCGCGGCAGCTCATCCACAACCCGACCTGGTTCGGCTGCATGATGGTCCGCGAGGGCCTGGCCGACGGGCTGGTGGGCGGCCTGGACTCCCCCTACGCCACGACCCTGCGGCCGGCGCTGCAGACCATCGGGGTCCACCCCCGGGCGGGTGTCGTCTCCGGTGTCTACACGATGCTCTTCAAGGAGCGCCGCATCTTCTTCGCGGACTGCACCGTCAACGAGCACCCCAGCGCCAAGCAGCTCGCTCAGATCGCGATGAACACGGCCCGGACCGCCGAGGCATTCGGTGACACACCGCGCGTGGCCATGTTGTCCTACTCCGACTTTGGTGAGCACCGTGGCTCGCCCGAGGTCGACAAGGTCCGCGAGGCTCTGGCCCTGGTCAACCGGGTGTGGCCCGAGCTCGTCATCGACGGCGAGCTGCAGGCGGACACCGCGGTGAACCCCCAGGTGGCCGAGGCCGTCTTCCCCTTCTCCCGCCTCAAGGGCGACGCCAACGTGCTGATCTTCCCCGACCTGGCCAGTGGAAACATGGCCTACAAGCTGCTCCGGGAGCTTGGCGGGGCGACGGCGGTTGGGCCCTTGCTGGTGGGCCTCAAGCAGCCGGTGAACGTCCTGCCCGTGGGCTCGGACGTCGCCGACATCGTGAACATCACCGCCCTGACGGTGAACCAGGCCATCGGCACGCGCATGCGGCCCAGAAAGGACTGAGATTCCATGGCAATGAAGTACGACAAGGCCCAGGTGGACGCGCTCCTCGCTGGCAATGGGGACCCTCTGGCGCAGCAGTGGCTGGCGGGGGAGTCCGTGGACCTGAGCAGCGTGGACGGGGCCGTGGCCCTCGCCGCCATCGAGGCCGCCGTGCAGCAGCAGAACACCGCGCTGCTGCAGTCGCTGGACAAGGGGCCCAAGCTGCTTCGCAAGGCCGCGCGCCGCGGGCTGCACAAGCTCAAGAGCCAGGGTGTGGAGGTCAGCGAGGCCCCCTCCAAGGCCTTCGGCCTGGCCGCTGCGCCCATCGACCCCGAGCCCACCGCGCTGATGGGCCCGGCGGACGCCGACGGCTACAGCGAGTTCATGGTCGCCTGGACCGACCACGAGGGCACCTGCATCCTGATGGGCCGCTGCGGCGGCGCTGAGGGCCTTCGCGACCTCTCCCACGGGCACAGCTCCCGCGGTGAGCTCCGCCGCATGGTGCGCGAGATGAAGTCCGAGGCCCCCTGGATCGCGCAGCTCCCCTTCGACCAGGCGATGCAGTTCATCATGCCGGCCGTGGACAAGGCCCAGAGCCTGACCGGCGGGCTGCCCCACGACTGGGAGCACTTTGCCGGGCACGTCCCCGCCGAGGTGCTGGAGGCGGGCAAGTCCGGCCCCCAGACCCCCGAGCTCCAGGTGGAGGAGGGGATGCTGGATGGCTCCTCGGCCCTGGCGGGCCATCCTTGGTTCAACCTCTGGCCTGTGGAGCAGTCCCTGGTTGAGAAGATGGTCCGGTCCCTCGCCGAGGTCATGGAGGCGCCCGACACCGACGAGCCCACCGACGGCGAGGTCACCGACATGACCCAGGTGCTCAGCGACATGGCCGCTGAGGGGCTGGACGACCCCGAGGTCCGGGCTGAGTGGCAGCGCCGTGCCGCCTTGGCGCACGCCGCCGCGACGGCCCGAGGCGAGGACTTCGCCGCCCAGATGGCGACCCACCTGCAGGCCGCGCTGGCCCAGGGTGTGTCGGCCCGGCAGATCCCCCTGGTGGAGCGGAACCTGCAGCTCACCCTGGGCTACATGGCTCAGCAGGGCCGCGAGCAGGCCTGAGCGCAGGGCCCGCCCTTGGGTGGGCGTCTTCAAGCACGAAGGGGCCCCCGCGGGGGCCCCTTCTCACTCTGGGCCCCCGCGGTTTGGGGGCCCGGAGCTACATCAGCATCTGGGCCAGGGTGGGCACACCCGCCAGCATCAGCAGCGCCTTGACGATGCCAGCCAGGCCCTCGCCCGCCACCAGGCCGGAGGCCACAGCGAAGGACAGACCGGCGGCCTGCTCGGGCTTGAGGCGCTTCCACACGATGAAGATCACCGCGCCCACGAACATGGCGATGGAGTAGTAGGCGCCCACGATGAACGCGATGCCGAACGCCAGCGCGCTGGGGACCCAGGCCTTGGCCTTCTCGGGCGCGAACTTGCGGGCGATGGGCAGCAGCGCGCCGAAGATGGCGCCGCCCAGCACGGCCCACTCAGCCCCGGGGGGCAGTGCGTCCAGGCCCTTGGCCAGCAGCTCGGCGACGGCGCGCCAGGCGTGGGCGGCGGGGGCCGGGAGGTCGGCGCCGCCGATCTCGTAGACCTCGTCAAAGAGCAGGAAGATCGGGACGCAGAACGCGATGCCGAACAGGATGCCGATGATCTGGGCCTTGAACTGGGCCTTGGGCCGCGCGCCCAGCATGTACCCGGTCTTGAGGTCCTGCATCATGTCGCCGGCCTGGGAGGCGCCGGAGCCCGTGATGGCCGCGGACATCAGGTTGGTGGTGATGGCGCCGGGGGCCAGCGCGCCGAACACGAGCTGGGTGACCTTGCCCATGCCACCGATGGGGTTGATGTCGGTCTCGCCGGTGGAGCGCACGGCGATCATGGCCAGCACCGAAGACAGGATGATGGCGACGATGGACAGCAGCGGGGGGATGTCGAACATCCACCAGGTCACGCCCACCGTGGCGGGGGCCGAGATGGCCAGGCCGCCGATCCACCAGGAGTTGGGGATCTGGTCGGCGCTGTCGTCGACCAGGGCGTCTCCGTCCTCCTTCTTGAACTTGAAGGTGTTCAGGATGGTGCGCCAGGACAGCCCCAGCGAGGTCAGGGCGTCCGCGACCATGATGGCCACGCCGGGCCAGAGGATCCAACCCTTGATGCCCACGCCGTAGTCGTTGAGGCCGCCGTGCTTCCAGACCATGGGGTCCATGGCCCGCACGTGTCCTCGCAGGCCCGCGATCGCTGCGTTGCCGGTGGTGCCCCCCAGGTCAGCGAGGTGAACCAGGCGAGCCAGCAGGGGCTCCTTGGCCTCTACAAACCCAGCGACCGCCCCAGGGGCGATGCAGGCCTGCTTGGCGCCGGTGGTCCAGATGCCGTCCACCAGGGTGGGACCGCAGGCCAGGCCGCCCTGCCAGACGGGGATGCCGACCACGAGCCAGCCGATGGTGGCGCCCAGGAGCAGGGAGACGCCGACGCGCGGGCCGATGAGGATGCCGGCGCCCATCATCATGGGGGAGATGATGAAGGAGAAGCCCCAGGCCGCCATGAAGGACAGGCCGATGGTGCTGATGTCCGGGTGCTCGATGGCCGGGATGAAGTGGGTGGCCACGGTGAAGCCCGCGGCGATGACGCCCCAGAGCATCAGGGCCTTGCCCTTGCGCTCAGCCTCTCCGCCGCTGGAGAACATGGCCATGATGGTCTGGGCGGCGGCGGTCCCCGTGGGGAAGCGCAGCTTCTCGACCAGCACCATCTGGCGGCGCAGGGGGACGGCGAAGAACACGCCCAGGTAGGCGACGGCCAGGGCCCAGAGCGTCAGCTCGACGTAGCTGAACTCGTAGCCCAGCATGCGCATCGCGGGGATGGCCGCGAGCAGGCCGGCGGCGGAGGTCATCGTGCCCGCCGCGGAGCCCGCGGTCTGGGTGATGTTGGCCTCGAGGATGGTGTAGGGCGTCTTGAGCAGCCCGATGCGACCCAGGCTGGCGAACACCGAGAAGCCCAGGATGGCGGCGATGAGGGAGCCGCCGAAGGACCAGCCGATGCGCAGGCCCAGGTAGATGTTCATGGCGGCAACGATGCCGCCCAGGATGCAGCCCACCACGATGGAGCGGAAGGAGAACTCCCGCTCGTCAGGGGGGGGGAAGTAGAGTCGTTCCTGCTCGACCTCTGCGGCCGGCTCGGAGGGAGAAGACATCGGGGCCTCGTGTTCGGGGACCCCTGGTCTTCACCCGTCCGACACCGGACCGCAATTTGTCAGGCGGCCAGGAGGTGGATCGAGCCGGGATCGTAGCCGGCGACCTGCACGCTCAGGTCCAGACGCTTGCTGGGCTTGCGCAGGATGGCCTTGATCTCCTTGGGCGGACGCTCCGGCTCCAGGACGACCTCGCGCAGCTTGACGTGCAGGGCGCGCGCGCCGTTGTAGAGGCTCGCGCCCACGTTGAGCACCTCGTAGAGGTTCTCGGCCACGTTGGGCGGGATCTTCTTGGTCTTCACGCAGTCTGCAGCCAGCTTGGGCGGCAGCATCGAGAGCGCCGTCCCAGCGGAGCCCGCGAGCGTGATGTCGCAGATGATCGCGCCCACGACGTTGCCCTCGTCGTCCACGTAGACCCCCAACGCGGCGGCGTCACCGGGGCGCTTGCCCTGGGGCTTGGCGGGGCCGATCTTGCAGCGCTTGCCGAGCAACATGGTGAACAGGTCGTCGACCTGCTTCTGATCGGGAAAGTGCATGTCCATCGTCGACTCCTCCCTCAGATGACGCCGTTGAGGGTCTGCTCGAAGGTGAAGGCCGTGAAGGGCTTGGCGATCAGGAAGAGCGCGCCGGCGTCGCTGGCCTTGGTGCGCATCTCCGGGGTGCCCTCCGAGGTCACGAAGCCGAACTTGATGTTCTGGCCCTGACCGCGCAGCGTCTCCAGCAGCTCCAGGCCGTTCATCACCGGCATGTTCCAGTCGGAGAGGATGAGGTCGGGTTCGTTCGCCTGGATCTTGTCCAGGGCGTCCTGACCGTGCTCGGCCTCTTCGATCGTGTGGGAACCGAAGCCTGCCTGACGCAGGGTGCGCTTCACGATCATGCGCATGGCGCGGGAGTCATCAACCACCAGAATTCGGGACATTGGTCCACCTCCTTGCAGTCTTCTGTTCGGATCCTTGGGCTTTTGGCATGAGGGTGGGATCGCCCTTTGGGCTCACCCGGCCTGCAGGCGCCACCGGTTCTTCTGGAGCTCCAGGGCCTCGGGGCTGATCGCGCCCTGCTCGGTGAGCACCTGCTCGACGCTGCGGCGCATGCTGTTCTGGCGCTTGAGCAGCTCCTGGACGTCGTCTTCGGTCATGAAGCCCTCGGCGACGGCCAGCTCTCCAAAGCGCTCCTGCGGGCGCTCCACCTGGAGGTCCAGCACGTGGACGACCTGTCGGACGGTCATCTTCCCGGAGAAGAGGGCGAGCTTGCCAAGGGGGGGCGTGGACTCGAAGTGCTCCCGGAGGCCTTCGACGGCCTGCTCTGGGGTGATCTTGCCCGAATCCACAAGGTGGAGAATGAAACGCATCGTGAACTCCTCGCTGGGGCCATCGGTCCCTGGAGTTGGAGACTGAAGAGCATGTTTGGGGGGTGAGCCCGACGATCCTGCTCTGCCTCGGAGTCCCTCGTTTTTCTTCAGCGGGGGCCGGTGACACCGAAGAGGGAGTACCGCGGCCCTTGCGGTTGGGAGGCTTCGCGTGTCCAACGACTTTTCAACACTGCTGGAAGAGATTGCCTGCACCCTCGTGGTGGGCGGCTCCGGGAGCGCAGAGGATGTGGCCGGTCTCCGGTCCTCCCTCGCGGCGCTGGAAGAGAGCCTGCCCTCCGGAGCTCCGCAGGCCCTCCGCGATGCGATGCGGGACTGCCGGTCCAAGGCGGATGCGGATGCATCGTCGGCCGATGCCTGGCTCGCGGAGGTCGTGGAGAGCTTCGCCAAGGTGCAGGCCATCCACACCAGCGAGGTGATCCCGCCCCCGCCCCCCGCGGCGCCTACGGAGGGTGGCCGTGCGGCCGCTCTCGGGCTGCCGGAGTGGGTGGATGAGGAGCTGCTCGCCGACTTCATCTCCTCCCAACAGATGGCGCTGGAGGAGATCGAAGGCATCCTGCTGGCCATCGAGTCCGGCGAGGACACCGATGTGCGCGAGCTCAAGGGCCAGCTCCACTCCCTCAAGGGGGAGTCGGGCACCGTTGGGCTGGACGATCTGCAGCACGTCTACCACGCCTGGGAAGACCTGCTGGACCGCGATCTGCCGCCGGAGACCCTGGCGGAGATGATGCTCAAGGCGCAGGACTGGGTGGTTGGCGCCATGGCTGCGTACGCGGCCGGCCAGCACCCCGCCAAGGGCCCCGAGGACATCCTGGGGGAGCTCTCCGAGGGCATCGAGTCCGGCCAGGCCCAGGAGTACATCGAGCGCGACGAGGAGATGGTCGCGCTGCTGGGCGAGTTCCACGAAGAGTCCATGGACGGCATCACCCGCACCGACGAGCTGCTGCTCGAGGCGGAGAACGGTGGCCTGGACCAGGAGGGGATCAACGCCATCTTCCGGGTGTTCCACACCATCAAGGGGGTGGCCGGGTTCGTCGAGCAGCCGCTGATCGCGGAGCTCGCGCACAACACCGAGAACCTGCTGATCGAGGTCCGTGAGGGCCGCATCGTGATGGAGGGCCACGTCCTGGACCTGGTGTTCGAGGCGACGGGGCTGATGCGCCGGATGCTCGTGGAGTCCCAGGAGGCGGTCGCCAACAGCCTGACGGTCACCCAGCCCGCGGAGCTCAAGCCGCTGATCAACTCCCTGGCCTTCGCGGTCGAAGGGGTGGAGCTGGCGCTGCCGCCCAAGGTGGAGGCCAAGGAGGAGACGCCCGCTGCGGAGGGCGCCAGTGTGGCCTCGCCGGCGGGAGGATCGACAAAGAGTGCGGCCCCCCCAGCGGCTTCAAAGGGTAAGAAGACGGCGATCAAGGAGACCATCAAGGTCGACCTCGCCCGCGTCGACAGCCTGGTGGAGCTCATCGGTGAGCTGGTCATCGTCGAGACGATGGTGGCCAACGCCCCCGAGATCACCAGCCTGCGCTCTCACCGGGTGCGGAACTTCCTGGGGCAGCTCAACAAGATCATCCGGGACCTGCAGCGTCAGGGCCTGGGCTTGCGCATGGTGCCCCTCAAGGGCGTGTTCCAGAAGATGTCGCGCCTGGTCCGCGACCTCTCCAAGCGCAACGGCAAGAAGGTGAACCTGGTCATCTCCGGTGAGACCACCGAGATGGACCGCTCCCTGGTCGAGCAGATCGGCGACCCCCTGGTCCACATGGTGCGCAACTCCATGGACCACGGCCTGGAGAACGCCGAAGAGCGGGTGGCCGCGGGCAAGGACCCCAAGGGCACCGTCACGCTGTCGGCCTACCACGAGGGCGGCAACATCATCATCGCCATCTCCGACGATGGCCGGGGTCTGGACCGCGAGAAGATCACCGCCAAGGCGGTCTCCCGGGGGATCCTCTCCGCGGACGCGGCGGCGAGCCTGAGCGACCGGGAGGCCTACGAGCTGATCTTCGCGCCGGGCTTCTCGACGGCCGAGAAGGTCACCGAGATCTCGGGCCGCGGCGTGGGCATGGACGTGGTCAAGCGCTCCATCGAGTCCATGCGCGGGCGCATCCGCATCGAGTCCACGCTGGGGCAGGGGACCACCTTCCAGATGGTGATGCCGCTGACGCTGGCCATCATCGACGGCATGCTGCTGAGCTGCGGCCAGTCCCGCTACGTGCTGCCCACGCTCTCCATCATGGAGTCCGTGCAGCCGGCGGAGGACATGATCCGCCGCTTCGCCGACCGCGCACCGATGCTGCACTTGAGGGGGGAGATCATGCCCCTGGTGCACCTGGGGAACACCCTCGGGGAGATGACGGCCAAGCAGGACCCGGTGGACGGGCTGGTGGTCATCGTCGAGGGCACGCGTGGTCGCTACGGCCTGGTCGTGGACGAGGTCCTGGGCCAGCAGCAGGTGGTCATCAAGAACCTTGGGGAGGGGCTCAACAACGCCGAGCTCTTCTCCGGCGCCGCGATCCTCTCCACCGGAAAGGTGGGGTTGATCCTCAACCCCTCCGCGCTTGACGCGGAGACCCAGGTGGGGGCTCTCCCGGCCGCCATCTACGACGACACCAACTTCTTCGAGGAGATGGCAGGATGAACGTGCAGACCGAGACGGTGGAGAGCACCGAGACCGAGCTGGGCCAGCGCCTGGCTGGGAAGTACCTGACCTTCCGCCTGGGGGGAGAGACCTACGGGGTCGGCATCCTCTGCGTGCGGGAGATCATCGAGCCCCTGGACATCACGCCGGTGCCCCGCACCAACCCTTCGGTGGTGGGCGTCATCAACCTGCGCGGTCGGGTGATCCCGCTGGTGGATCTGCGCACCGAGTTCGGGATGGGCTCGGTGGAGTTCACCGACCAGACCGTCGTGATCGTCCTGCAGTACGGCAACACCACCTTCGGTGTGCTGGTCGACGAGGTGCTCGAGGTCCTGAACCTCAAGCCCAAGCAGATCGCGCCGCCGCCTCCCCTGACCGGTGGGTCCATGGGCCTGAGCGCCCTGCTGGGCACCGGCCGCGTGGAGAAGCGGGTGACCTTCCTGCTGGACCTGTCCAACATCATCGCCGGTCAGGAAGGGGTCATCTGACCCCCCTTTGATCCGAAGAGATCCGCAAAAGACCGGGACCCCGCGAACACGCGGGCTGGAGAAAGAGAATGGCACGTTTCACTGTTGGTACGAAGCTGGCGCTTGGGTCGGTCGTCATCGCAGCGGTCCCCGCCCTGGCGGTCACGCTGGGCGCGAGCGGCGCATCCCAAGGCGCGGTCGAGGAGCGGGTCGAGTCCCAGCTCTCCTCCATCTCCCAGGGCCTCAAGGTAGAGGTCGAGCGTTGGGGCGATGACCGCATCGCCGACGCCGAGGGGCTGGCCAGCTTCGCCGAGTTCCAGTACGCGTTCGCCGCCTTCGACGAGGCCGCGGCGGCAGAGGACCCCAGCGCCGCCTGGGACACCGCCGCTGAGCGCTACGGCGCCGGTCTGAGCTCCTTTGTGCGGGAGCACGGCTACGCGGACGCATTCCTGGTCTCCCGCGGTGGCGACGTCGTCTACTCCGTGGGCAAGCAGGCTGAGCTTGGCACCAACCTCAGCAGCGGCGCCTACCGCTCCTCTGGCCTGGCTGAGGCCTGGCGCGAAGGGCAGGCAGGCGGCGCCCACGTGGTCGGCTTCTCGGAGCATGACGCGCAGGGCGAGGTGCTGGCCTTCATCAGCGCGCCGGTCTCGGACAAGGGCGTGCTGGTCTTGGCGGTCGCGCCCAGCGCGCTCTCGGAGCTGCTGGAGCACCGCTTTGGTGAGTCTGGCCACAGCCTGCTCGTGGACGCCCAGGGCCTGTCCATCGCCTCCCCCGGCCACGAGGTCGGTGAGCCCCTGAGCGGCGGCGCGGTCAACGCGGCCACGTCGGGCCGCAAGGGCTTCGAGCGCTACGCAGACCCCAGCAGCGACGCCTACTGGGCGGCCGTCACCACGGTGGCTGTCGGGCCGGAGACCTGGGGCATCGTCACCCGGGTGGATGAGGCCGAGATGCTGGCCCCCTACCGGTCGGTGCAGCGCTCCATGTTCCTGGCCGCCCTGGGGCTGGTCGGTCTGGCGAGCCTGGGGGCCTACATGCTGGTGCGCCCGCTGGTCGCCCGCTTGGGCAAGATCACCGAGGCCTCCCACGCGCTGGCCGGCGGCAACCTGGACGTCTCCGTCGACACCTCGGGGTCCGATGAGCTCTCCGAGCTGGCCCACGCCTTCGAGGGCATGCGGGACAGCCTCCACGGAGTGCTCTCGCAGGTGGATGCCCAGGTGGCAGCGGTGGACCGCGGCGACCTCAAGGCCCGCGCTCGGGTCGAGGGCTACGAGGGCGAGTACGGCAAGCTGCTGGTGGGGCTGAACAGCCTGGTGGAGGGCCTGGTCCATCCGCTGGAGGAGGTCGCGCACTCCGTTGTCGCCGTCAGCTCGGCCGCGCAGGAGATCTCCTCGGGCAACCAGGCCATCGCGCAGGGTGCCTCCGAGCAGGCCGCCTCCCTCGAGGAGACCGCGGCCTCCCTGGAGGAGATCACCGGCATGACCCAGCGGAATGCCGACAACACCCAGGCCGCCAAGGCGCTCACGATCCAGGCCCGAAAGTCGGCTCAGCAGGGGGATCAGGTGGTCGTGGAGATGGTCCAGGCCATGTACGACATCAAGGCTTCCGCCAACAACACGGCTGAGATCATCAAGGATATCAACCAGATCGCATTCCAGACCAACCTGCTGGCCCTGAACGCCGCCGTCGAGGCGGCCCGCGCGGGCGAGGCGGGGCGCGGCTTCGCCGTGGTCGCCGAGGAGGTCCGGAACCTGGCCCTGCGCTCCAAGGACGCCGCCCAGCGCACCGAGCAGCTCATCCGCGAGTCGGTCGACCTGGCGGGCAACGGCGAGGTGCTCTCCGACCGGGTGAAGTCCTCCCTGTCCGAGATCGTCGGCTCCGTGGGCAAGGTGACCGACATCGTCACCGAGATCGCGGCGGCCAGCGAAGAGCAGGCCAGCGGCGTGGCCCAGGTCACCCGCGCGATGACCCAGATGGACCAGGTCGTCCAGCAGAACGCCGCCAGCGCCGAAGAGTCGTCCTCTGCGGCCAGCGAGCTGGTCACGCGCGCCCGGCGCATGGAGGGCTCCATCCGGCGCTTCAACCTGGGCGGCAGCGCTCCGAGCGATGGTGGCGAGGTGGTGCAGCTCCACCGCCCCAAGTCCACGCCCGTCACCCCCGTGGTGGCCTCGCCTGAGCCCGCCAGCGTTCCCAAGATGAAGCCCGCCCAGGCGCCGCTGAAGTTGGCCGCGAATGGGGATGGGGCCAGCCCTGAAGACCTCTTCCCCTTGGATGATGACGACTCCGACGTGGTCTTCCGGGACTTCTAGTCCCGGGCGTCCCTCGCCCACCCACCGACCTCAACCCACGTCTTGGCCGAACTCCAGATGGAAAAGCACCTCCCCCCCGAGCTCTTCGAGCACTTCGCGTCGCTGGCGCGTGCCCGCACGGGGATCAAGATCAAGCGGGGAAAAGAGCAGCTCGTCGCCTCTCGGGTGAGCAAGCGGATGCGGCTGCTCAGGCTCAGCTCCTTTCAGGACTACGCCCACTACCTGGAGAACTCTCCCGGGGAGATGGAGCACTTCATCAACGCGATGACCACGAACCTGACCCGCTTCTACCGGGAGTCCGAGCACTTCGACATGCTCCGGAGCTACCTGGGCGGCTTTGTGGGCAAGCGCGTGCGGATGTGGTGCGCGGCGTCCTCCACCGGTCAGGAGGTGTGGACGCTGGCCATGGTCGCCCACGAGGTCCTGGGCGGCGGCGACTGGAAGCTCCTGGCCACCGACATCGACACCAAGGTGCTCGCGACCGCCAAGCGGGGGGTCTATGAGCATCGGCTCTGTGAGGGCATCCCGGCCCACCAACGGAGCCAGTATTTCCAGGACAACGGCAACGCTCTGCGCGTCGGCGAGGTGCTGCGTCCGCATGTCTCATTCGCGCGCTTGAACCTGGCCACTCCGCCCTACCCGATGGGCGGGCCCCTGGACGTGGTGTTCTGCCGGAACGTCATGATCTACTTCGAGCTCCCTGTGCGCACGGCCATCGTGCGCGAGTGCGAGCGCGTGATGCGGCCGGGAGGGCAGCTCTACCTTGGCCACAGCGAGAGCCTGGCCGGGATCAACACCCCGCTGACCCGCTCGGGGCCCGCTTGCTACGAGCTCAAGATGCAAAGGAAGGCAGCATGAGCGCCGCACTGGACTGGAAGCATCGCCCCGAGGTCCGGGTGGGCATCTCCGATCTCGGGCTCAGCAGGGACCCCAACGGGACCGTGGTGACCCACGCGCTGGGCTCCTGCATCGGCGTGTTCATCTACGACCCCGTCGTCAAGGTGGGGGGCTGCCTGCACTACATGCTGCCGGTGGCCAAGGGCCGCCAGGGCAACCCCGCCCAGTTCGCGGACACGGGCGTCCCCCTGCTCTTTGAGAAGGCCTACGCCCTGGGCGCGACCAAGAGCAACCTGGTCGTGAAGGTGTGCGGAGGGGCGGAGATGAACGCCGACTCGGACATGTTCAAGATCGGGAAGCGGAACTTCACGGTGCTCCGCAAGCTCTTCTACCGAGCGGGTGTGGTCATGGCGGCCACGGATGTGGGGGGCCACGAGAGCCGGACCGGTCGTCTCTACCTGGACACCGGAAAGCTGATTGTCACCAAGGGCGGAAAGGAGTGGGAGCTCTGAGCTCCGGAGGCACAATGACCAAGAAGATCCTGGTAGTCGACGACTCGAAGATCACCCGCCGGATGCAGAAGCGGATGATCCAGATGCTGGACCTCTCCACGGAAGTGGTCGAGGCCGGCGACGGCGCTGAAGCGCTGGAGGTCCTCAAGGGGCAGGCGGTTGACCTGGTCCTCTGCGACCTCAACATGCCCAACCTGGACGGAGAGGGCTTCGTGCGCGCTCTGCGGGGTGGGGGTGAGACCAAGCTGCCCGTTGTGGTGGTGACCTCGGACCACTCCGTGGCCCGCAGTGAGCGGCTCATCCAGCTCGGCGCGACCGCGTACCTGACCAAGCCGACCTCTCCGGAGAAGCTCCGGGACGTCATCTACCCGCTGCTGAAGGCAGCCTGAGGAGACCGTCATGTCCACCGATGCGTACAGCGAGAGCCTCTCCGAGTCTCTGAGCCGGGTCCTCGAGGACGCCGCCTTCGTGTTCGCCGAGGAGCCGGATGGGCCCTTGGGGGACTGGGAGGACGAGGTGATCGAGGTTCAGCTCGCCTTCTCGGGAGACCGCAGCGGCAACTTGACCATGTACCTGGAGCGGGCCTTCGCGGAGCGCCTGGCCGAGGAGCTGATGGTCGAGGGCCCCGAAGACAGCCTGGGCATCGAGGTCGGCGCGGAGCTGCTCAACATCATCGCGGGGATGTGGGCGCCGGCGGCCTTTGGGCCCCGGGTCCTGGTCAAGCTGGACTCTCCGGTGGCCAACTGCATCCCCGCCGAGCAGGCGCCCGCCAATGGTCACGGCGCAGAGCTCGTGACCGATGAAGGAGAGCGGATCGCGCTCAGGGTGGCCGCGTGACCGTCCGCGTGCTGGTGGTCGATGACTCGGCCATCGTGCGTCGGGCCTTCTCGCGCCAGCTCGCCGCGCACCCCTTCATCGAGGTGGTGGGCGCCGCGCCGGACCCCTACGTGGCCCGGGACATGATCCTCAAGCTCAAGCCCGACGTGCTGACGCTGGATCTCGAGATGCCGCGCATGGACGGGCTCACCTTCCTGGAGAAGCTGATGAACCACCACCCCATGCCGGTGGTGGTCGTGAGCTCGCTGACCACGAAGGGCAGCACCCTGGCCATGCGCGCCCTCGAGCTTGGCGCCGTCGACGTGATCTGCAAGCCCAAGGCCGCCTACTCCGTCGAGCAGATGGGGCAGGACCTGGTGCGCGTGGTGCTCGGCGCCGCGGGAGCCCGTGTACAGCGGCGGGTCCCGGTCAAGAACACCCAGCGCCTCCACCTGAGCGAGACGACAGGCAAGATCCTGGCCTTCGGCGCGAGCACGGGCGGGACCACGGCCCTGGAGCGGGTGCTCTCCACGATGCCGCCCAACATCCCGGGGACCCTGGTGACCCAGCACATGCCGCCGGGCTTCACGCAGCAGTACGCCTCCCGCCTGAACAAGCTCTTCCCCTTCGAGGTGAAGGAGGCCCGCAGCGGCGACGCCGTCGTCGACGGTCGCGTGCTCATCGCGCCTGGCGAGCAGCACATGCTCCTCAAGCGCGACGGCGCCCGCTACGTGGTGGAGTGCAAGAGCGGCCCGCGGGTGAACTTCCACTGTCCCAGCGTGGACGTGACCTTCATGTCGATCGCCAAGGTGGCCGCCCGGAACACCGTCGCAGCCATCCTGACCGGGATGGGGGACGACGGCGCCCGGGGCATGGCAGCCTTGAGAAAGGCCGGCGCCCGCACCTTCGCCCAGGACGAGGCCACCTGCGTGGTCTACGGCATGCCCAAGGTCGCTGTGGAGATGGGCGGGGTGGAGCGGAGCCTGCCGCTGGACCAGATCGCCCACAACATGATCGCGTCCGCGCGGGCGCGATCCGCGGCCTGATCCCCGGGGGGCTCTCGCCTCAAGCTGCGGCTTCCTCGACCGATACGCGGACGGGAGGCCAAAGTGGCAGTAGATGCAGACACCCAAGAGATTGTCGACTGCTTCATCGCGGAGAGTCGAGAGTCGCTGGAGGAGGCAGAGCTCCTCCTCTTGACCATGGAGAGCGGCGAGGCCTCGGATGAGGATCTCGCGGCCGTGTTCCGGCTCTTCCACTCCGTGAAGGGCTCGGCGGGGTTCTTGGAGTTCAACTCGGTACAGGGCGTCATGCACGTTGCCGAGACCCTGCTGGGCGGGGTCCAGGCCGGCAAGTACCCCCTGGACGGTCCGACGGTCGATGCCTTCTGCAAGACCATGGACTTCCTGGGGGAGCGCCTGGAGGCCATCGCCGAGACCTACGGGGACGAAGGCGCCGAAGACCGGGCCGAGGAGCTCAAGGAGCTGCTGCAGGGCCGGATGGGAGGCGCCGCGAGCCCTCAGTCCAAGCCTGCGCCCAAGGCGGACCCGGTGTCCTCGCCGGCGGGTGGATCCCAGCGATCTCCGGAGCTGGAGCGTTTTGCCCTGGGGGTGGGCCAGGAGGTGGAGAACATCCAGCAGTTCCTCCTCGACTGGGAGAGCAAGGCGCGCCCCAACGACCTGGCGAAGGTCCAGCAGGCGGTGGTGCGTCTGGCGGGGGCCTCGGAGAGCAGAGGCTATGCGCACCTGCAGAGCTACTTTGCCCGCCTCTCTGAGCTGGCGACCTGTACCGTCGACGGGACCATCCCGCCCACGCCCGAGGTCATCCGGGCGCTGCGGCAGAGCGCCGAGGTGGTCGAAGAGGCGCTGGTCAGCGTGGTCGACGGCAAGCCCTACATCGACGACCTGGCGGGGCTGCTGGAGCAGCTCGGCGACATCGAGGACGGTGCGCGCATGGACTCCCGGGTCACGCGGCTGGGGCAGTTGATGATGGACCAGGGTCTGGTCAGCCACCAGCAGCTCGAGGAGCTCTTGGCCACGGATCAGCCGGTGGGGACCTCCGCGGTGGCGCGGGGGTGGATCAGCGAAGCGCAGCTTGAGGCCCTGCTCGTCGAGCAGCGCAGCGTCCGGGAGGGGCGGCCCATCGCGGCCCCGGAGCCGGTGGTCGGGGCGCCCAAGCCCAAGGTGGCGCCGATCCGGTCGAGCGCCGCCAGCTCCGACGAGGCGAAGAAGCGGACCCGCCGCAAGAGCCTGCGCGTGGACGTCTCCAAGCTGGACGCCCTGATGGATCTGGTCGGGGAGCTCATCATCGCGGAGACCGCGGTGACCCACGACAACACCGGGAATCCGGAGGACCTGGAGAAGGCGATGGCCCAGCTCTCGCGGGTCACGCGCTCGCTGCAGGACGTGGCGATGTCGCTGCGCATGGTGCCTATCGACGACACCTTCAAGAAGATGCTGCGGCTGGTCCGCGACGTGTCGGGCAAGCAGGGCAAGGAGGTCCAGCTCAAGATCAGCGGGGAGGAGACCGAGGTCGACAAGACGGTCGCCGAGGTCATCGCGGACCCGCTGGTGCACTTGATGCGCAACGCCGTGGACCACGGCATGGAGACGCCCGAAGAGCGCGCCCGCACGGGGAAGCCGCCGGTCGGGAGCCTCCACCTGCAGGCCCGCCACCAGGCCGGGGAGATCTGGATCACCGTCTCCGATGATGGCCGCGGCATGGACCGGAACAAGATCCTGGCCAAGGGCATCGAGAAGGGCCTGGTGACCCCCGCCAAGGCCGCCACGATGAGCGACACCGAGGTGTTCGGCCTGGTGTTCGCGCCCGGCTTCTCCACGGCCGCGCAGGTCACGGACATCTCCGGCCGCGGGGTCGGCATGGACGTGGTCAAGAAGAACATCGAGAAGGTCAAGGGCCGCATCGAGGTCCACAGCGAGCTGGGCAAGGGCACGCGCTTCACGCTGCGCATCCCGCTCACCCTGGCCATCATCGAGGGCATGCTGGTCCGTGTGGGGCAGGGGAGCTTCACCATCCCGCTGCTCTCCATCCGGGAGTCCGTCGTGCTGCGTGGCCAGGAGGTCACCCGCCTGAACAGCGGCCAGGAGGTCGCCCGGATCCGGAACGAGCTGATCCCGGTGCTCCGGCTTCGGGACTTCTACCGCCTGGACGAGGGGGCCGAGCGCGTGGATGAAGGGGTCCTGGTCGTCGTCGAGGACGCTGGGGAGCACCTGTGCCTGTTCGTCGATGAGCTGCTGGGCCAGCGGCAGACGGTGGTCAAGGGCCTGTCCTCCTACCTGGGGGACATCCGGGGTCTCAGCGGCTGCACGGTGATGGGCGACGGCCGCATCTCGCTGATTCTGGACGTCGCTGGCGTGATGGAAGCCGCCGCTTGAGTTTCAAGCCCTCGATCCGATGAGGGAAGCAGGTCTTGGAGGACCGATGTCAGGGTTGGCGATGGTCGAGCAGAGCGTCTCGGAAGGAAAGGAGTTCCTCACCTTCATCCTCGGTGAGGAGATCTACGGGCTGGGCATCGGCTGCGTCCGCGAGATCATCGGGATGCAGGCGATCACGCCGCTGCCCGACGTGCCCGCGTACATCGAGGGCGTCATCAACCTGCGGGGTCGGGTCATCCCCGTGCTCTGCGTCCGGCAGCGCATGAACATGCCGCTGGTCGAGCGAAACTCCCGGACCTGCATCATCGTCGTCCGGATCCAGGACGAGACCGTGGGGCTCATCGTCGACACGGTCTCGGAGGTCATCCGCATCCCGGACAACAAGATCGAGCCGGCGCCGAGGATGGCCATGGGTGGGGCGCACTACCTCGCTGGGCTGGGGAACGTGGACGAGAAGGTGAGGCTGCTGCTCGACGTCGAGGCACTGCTGGGTGCGCCGAGGTCCGCTGCGTGACGCAGACCCGGCGAGCCTCCGGACTGACGGACGCACAGTTCAGCCGGCTGTGCAGGCTGATCCAGGATCACTTTGGGATCGAGGTCCCAGAGCGGAAGCGCCCGATGCTGGAGGTTCACCTGGCCAAGCTGGCCCGGGAGATGGGGTACCTGGACTTCGCCAGCTTCTTCGCCGAGCACCTCTCCCAGAAGCCCTCGGAGAAGGTGGTCTCGGCGCTCGTGGACGGCGCGAGCACCAACCACACCTACTTCTGGCGGGAGCCGGCCCACTTCCGGGTCCTGCAGGAGCGGGTGATCCCCGAGCTGATGGTCCAGGGGGAGCGCGAGCATGATCTGCGCATCTGGTGTGCTGCCGCCGCGACCGGGGAAGAGGCCGTGACCCTGGCGATGCTCGCCCGAGAGGCCGTGTTGGGCACGCAGTGGCACACGGGGGTGCTCGCCACCGACATCTCCTCCACGGCGCTGGGCAAGGCCCGGGGTGGGAGCTGGAGGGCCGACAACGTCGAGCGGCTGCCCCAGCGCCTCCAGCAGCACTTCCTGCCGGAGCAGGGCGGGGCGCGTCAGCTCTCCGGGACCATCCAGGACCTGGTGACCTGGCGCCGACTGAATCTGCTGGCGGGTCCCTATCCCTTCCGCAAGCCCTTCCAGGTGGTGTTCTGCCGCAACGTGCTGATCTACTTTGACGAGGAGCACACCCGCGCCGTCCTCAACTCCATCCACGAGGTCATGGTCCCGGGCGGCTACCTCTTCCTGAGCCACAGCGAGACCATCGGGCGCAACTCCCCTCCCTTCGAGTACGTCCAGCCAGGCGTCTACCGGCGGCGCAAGTGACCGCCCGTGTCGTGGTCCTGGCGGCTTCGATGGTCGCCCGGGAGGTCCTGTCCCGGGCTCTGTCCCGGACACCTGGGGTCAAGGTGCTCGCCACCTGCGGGGACGCGGTGGCCGCCAAGAAGGCCATCGAGAGCCAGGACCCGGGTGTGCTGGTGGTGGACCCGGAGCTTGGGCCGCTCGACGGCGCGGTCTTCATCCGGAGGGTGCGGGCGGCCCGGGACATCCGCGTGATCGCCATCGCCTCGAGCGCTGCGGTCGGGCGTGCGGCGCTGGAGGCCGGGGCCGCGCGGGTGGTGATGAAGCCCAACGCCCACCTGGTGGGAGAGCAAGCGGAGCGGATGCTCGCGGAGGTCGCGATGGCGGTGCTGGCGACGAACCGGGGCGCCAGCGGGCGTTCACTCCTGGGCAACGAGCGACTGCAGCCCGCCGGCAGGACCGTGCTCGCGATCGGTGCGTCCACTGGCGGAACCGACGCCATCCGCAGCGTGCTCCGGCAGCTCCCTGGCGGCCTGCCGCCGATCGTGGTGGTCCAGCACATGCCCGCCGGCTTCACGGCCTCCTTCGCCTCCCGGCTGGACGAGGATCTGCCCTTGCTCCGGGTCCGAGAGGGCTACGACGGGGCCCGGCTCCACCGCGGCGAGGTGTGGATCGCCCCCGGCGGCATGCACATGGGCGTGGACGGCAAGCCCGGCGCGCTCGAACTGCGGGTCCAGGCCGGCGCCAAGGTCTCGGGGCACGCCCCCAGCGTCGATGTGCTCTTCGCCTCGGTCGCTCGGACGCTGGGGGGCGAGAGCATCGGCTTGCTGCTCACCGGCATGGGCCGAGACGGGGCCGCTGGGCTGCTGCGCTTGAAGCAGGCGGGCAGCGCCACCTACGCCCAGGACGAGGCGAGCTCGGTGGTGTGGGGCATGCCGCGGGCGGCCTGGGAGATGGGCGCTGCGCGGGAGCTGGTCGACCTGGACCGGGCCGCAAAGGTGCTGCGCCGCTTTCGGATGCGCACGGCCGCCTGACTACCAGCGGACCTCGCCGCGCCCCAGGGCCAGCTCCAGGCCGCGGACCGCGTGGCAGGAGTCGCCGACGATGTCCAGGTAGAGCTGCTCGTTGGACTCCCGCAAGGTCCCGGCGTTGTCCAGGGCGCCCAGTCGCTTGAGCGCCGCGGTGGTCTCGATCAGGTCACCGACGGCCTGGGTCAGCACGAGCTGGTCGGTCGCGGTGGGCGTGTAGATGCCCGTCGCCATCAGCTTGTGCATGCTCTCCAGCCAGTGGCCGATGAACTTGAGCTCCTGCACGTAGAGCACCAGCGACTGGCTCGGAGCCTGCTTTCGGGCCTGCGCGTAGATGTCCCGCTCGATGGGGTAGCGGTAGGCCAGGATCGCCCCCTGGCTGGCCAGCTTCTCGCGGTCCTGGGCGTTGCCGTAGCCCTGAGCGATCGGCAGCACCGCGCCCTGCACCAGGTGGGCGCCGCCGCAGGTGTAGTTGAACACCCCCTGGCGCTCCTTCTTGAAGCTCTGGCCCCCCAGCATCGCCTTGTACAGGAAGGTGCTCTCGCTGGTCAGCACGTGCAGCTCGAACTTGACCAGGTCGTCCAGGTCCATGTCCGTGCCGTCGTAGGCCTCCCACTGCGTCTGGTGCGGCGTCCCCCAGCTCGCCAGGGCCTGCACGCCCCAGGGCATGTCGTTGGGGCTGGTGTAGCTGCTGGCGCCGGTGTTCTTGTCCAGGAAGGTCGTGCGCAGGCTGTGCTCCCAGTGGTCTCCCAGCGTGAAGGTCTCTCCCTGCACCAGCACCTGCCGCTCCGGGGGCAGGCCGGACTCGGTGACCGCCTTGAGGATCAGGTCCGTGTGCGGCTCCACCGGGATCCCGTCCGCCGTCTTGGCCGGGAAGGAGGGCAGCCGCTCGCCGCCGATGTCGTAGACCTGCCCGTAGCGCGCGTACAGGTAGTCGACCGCCGGCTCCCCGTTGCTCAGGGTGAGCTCCGGCCCGAAGGCCAGGATCGCGTGGGCCACCGCCCAGGGGTTCTCCGGGTCCGAGCCATAGGTCTTGCAGACCTTCTGCAGCTCCACCAGCGCGCGCTCCGCGTCCGGGCTCGCGGGCACCGGGGCCGGCGTCTTCGCGGACTGGGAGAGGGGCTTGGGGGTGGGGAAGCCACCCGTCTCCACCGCCTGGGGTTGGGCGGTGGTCTGCTCGGGCTGGGGACTCACCGGCTCCGGCGAGGTCTCCGAGCCCGTGCACGAGATCAGGCCGGACAGGGCCAGCAGGCCCAGTCCGGTGGCGACAGCGAGGAAATCAGTGGTGCGCATGCACCCTGTCTAACCCGCGCGGCAGGCTACTCGGCGGCGGCCTCGGCCTCGGCGGCCTCCTTTGCGGCCTCCTCGGCGTCGATCTTGGCCTGCAGGGCGTCCAGGCGGATCACCCGGTCGCGGTCCACGCAGTACAGGATCTCGTCCTGGACGGCGATACGGGGCTTGATCAGGCTCACGTCCGAGAACTGCACCGAGTACTCGATCTTGCGCTCGTTCTTGAACTTGTGGGCCCACCCCTGATCGGTGACCACCCACATGCGCTTGTCCTCGTCCAGGGTGAGGTCCAGGTCCTCGAAGCCCTCACCGAGCTGGGTCTCGTCCCACACCACGCCGTGGCGGAAGCCGTCCAGGTCGTACTTGATGACCTCGCGGCCGAACGCCATGTAGAGCTTGTTGTTCTTGCCCACTTCCACGGCGTTGGGGGTGCCGTCTTCGAGCTCCCAGCGGCCCAGCTCCTCGGCCTCCAGGTTGTAGGCGACCATCTCGTTGCCGACGATCACGTACAGGCGCTTCTTGCGGGGCACCCAGGCCAGGTAGCCCTCGCCGCCCACGCCGCCGTCGAGCTGCGAGGAGGAGTCCTGCACGGTCCAGCCGATGTAGGGTCGGCCCTGGTCGTCGTAGATCTGCACGCGCTTGGAGGCGTCGAGCACGGCGAAGCCCATGCCCTCGCCCATGGGGACCAGCTCCACGTCCAGGGGGTTGATGAACGCGCCGTTGCGCTCGCCCGCGGCCTGGCCGCTGACGTACCACTCGCGGCCCTCGTCGAACCACGCGTTGGTCAGGTCGGCCTGGCCGCCGCCCCACTGCTTGTCCATGCGCCCCTCGTAGCTGAAGCGCTGGACGCGGTTGTTGCCGATGTCGGCCAGCAGCAGGTCGCCCTCGGGGGTGACCTCGATGGGGATGGGCTCGCCGAAGGACTGGATCTGGCCGGGGGACCAGCCGGTCTCGCCCCAGTAGGGGACGTTCAGGCTGGGGCCGCCCACCAGGTCCTGGTAGGCGTAGAAGATCTCGACCAGCTCCTCGAACTCGGCGCGGGTGCTGCCGTAGGAGCGGAGCTGGGCCATCTCGATGGCGGGGATGGCGTTGGCGTCCTTGAGCTTGCGCAGGGCGTCGATGGCCATCTCATCGGGCTTCACGGCCGCGGCGCGGTAGCCCACGTCCACCAGGCGGGGGACCTTGTTGCGGATGAAGTCCGCGCCGTCGCCGGCCTGGGACATGATGAACTCCAGGGACTCCTGGTCACCGAAGTCCGCGTCCATGTAGGTCTGGAAGGCCTCCTTGATGGCCGCGTCGTGCTTGTCCCACTCGGCCTGGGCCTGGGGGGTGTCCAGCCACTTGAGCAGGGGCTCCATCTGGTCCCGGGAGTGGCGGAAGTTCACCGCGACCTCGGCGATGTAGAGGTCGGAGAACACAAAGCCCTCGTAGACCTCCACCACCTCGATGTGCACCTTGCGGGCCTGGACCGGGGCTTCGAGCACCAGGTCGTAGCGCTGGATCTGGTCCACGAAGGTGGCCTCCAGCTCGATGTCCTCGCCGCCGCCGCTGAGCGTGATCTTGAGCTTCTTGGGGCGGCTGTACTCGCGGTAGGACTTCTTGCCCTCGGAGAGGTTGCCCGGCCAGATGTTCAGCTCCTTGATCTCCTGGGTGCGCCCCAGGTCGAGCTCCAGCCAGCTCCCCTCGCCGTAGCCGCTCTCATCCTCGGCCCAGCCCAGGGCGAAGGAGCCGTCGACGGCCTTGGAGGCGTCGTACTTGAGCTTCTTGTCGTCCTCGTCCACCTTGTAGGAGCTGGCCTTGGCGGAGCCGGAGACGGCGGCCTGGGCGATGGGGGAGAGGGCGAGAAGGCCGAGAAGCAAGGACATGGATGGCTCTCCAGTCGGGTCAAACAGTCACAGGGTGCGCACTATCTCCAACCCCCCAGGGCGCGTCAAGCCTCCGAGCCCCCGCCCAGGTCAGGCTTTGGAAAGGAAGGGCGCGCGGCGGCTGGCGCTCAGCTGTGGGGGCTCAGGCCGTGCTCGGCCAGGTTCCGACCCAGCGGCAGGATCTGCTGGCGGGTCTGCAGGGGCTCGGGGCTCCAGTGCATGCGGCAGCGGGCCTCGTAGGCTCCGGTGGCGCCGACCAGCACGCGGTCCTCGCCGGCGACCATGCGCTGGCTGCGATCCGCCGGGTTTCCGCACACCGTGCAGATCGCGAGCATCTTGGAGATGTACTCCGCGACGGCCAGGAGCTGGGGGATGGGCTCGAAGGGGCGGCCCATGAAGTCCTGGTCCAGGCCGGCCACCAGCACGCGGCGGCCCTCGTTGGCCAGGCGCTCGCAGACCTCCACCAGCTCGATGCCCAGGAACTGCGCCTCGTCGATGCCGACGACCTCGGCGTCGCCGACGTGCTGGAGGATCTCCTTGGCGCTGTCGATCTGCACCGAGCGCAGGAGCTGCCCGCTGTGCGAGCCCACGGAGCCCTCGCTGTAGCGGTCGTCGATGCGGGGCTTGAAGACCACGTAGTCCTGACGGGCGTACTGGGCGCGCCGCACCCGCCGGATCAGCTCCTCGGTCTTGCCGGAGAACATGCAGCCGCAGATCACCTCGATCCAGCCGGCGTCACCGCGGACGTGGTGGGGATGCATCACGCCCCCCCCAGGGCGACCAGGGGCTCACCGGGGAAGCGGCGCAGGATGGGGCGCTCGTCTTCGTGGGAGTAGGCGGCCACGGCGGGCAATGGCAGCTCCTGGGCCTGCAGCGGGGCCTTGGAGAAGGGGTTGGACCAGGTCTCCCCGCTGACCAGGAGCTGGTCGCGCTGGGGGCGGTGCAGCAGCAGGGTGCCCACGACCTTGGCGTACAGGGGGTCCTTGTACAGGCAGGGCTCGGTCTCACGGCTCAAGCAGGCCTCCCAGCCGGGCAGTCCGGGCTCCCAGGTGGTCTGGATCCACCGGGGCTTGCCGTAGAAGAAGGCCCGCAGGGTGCCCGGCGGGATGCGCCAGGGCTGGTCCCCGACCACGGAGAGCAGTACGGGGTGGTGGCCCTCGGGGGCGACGCTGAGGCGGTCCAGCTCGCGCACCACCCGGGACTCGATGGCGGACATCGCCGCCTCGCCGGTGAAGGGGCCGATCGAGAACAGCGGCGCGCTCTGCTCACCGCGCACCCGGCGCGGCGCCTCCAGGCCGCCGACCAGCCCGAACTCCAGGGAGACGGCCTCGTCCTCGTAGGCGGCAAAGCGGGTCTTCCAGCGGCCGGCCTCGACCTCGCGCAGCCAGAGCTCCACGGCCTGGCGCACGGGCTCGGGGTCGAAGCCCTGTGGGAGCCAGCGGCGCACGCTGACCACAAATCGGGTGCGCGCGGAGATCCGGGAGAGCGACTGCTCGAGCTGCTTGATGCGGGCGCCGTCCAGCTCCGGGTCGGTCGCGCTCAGGAAGCCGACCACCATCACCCGGACCGCGTCTCCCCCCGGGCGGCGGGCGTAGAGCGCGTCCCGGTGGTCCAGCTCCCAGCCGCCCATCTGCAGCACCCGGGCGGTGGAGAGCTTGGCGAAGGCCTGGAAGAAGCGGGGGTTGCTCAGGGACGACAGCCCGTCGGTCAGGTCCTGCCGCAGGCCAGCGGGCAGCTCGTCCAGGGCCCGCTGGAGCTCACCGCGCAGGCGGGTCTCCAGGGCTCCGTTCCCAGCAAGCTGCTTGACGAAGCTGTGGCCGGCTCCAGGCATCCCTCGGAGGTCGCGGAGCAGGTTGGGTGTGAAGAGCTGTGTCATGGGCCGCGCCCTCTTACACCCAACCCAGAGCGGGCGCAAGCTTGCGGAATCCTTTCTCAGCCTTGATCCCTGGATCTCCCGGAACTCCGCCCACGACGCCGCCTGCCGAGCAGCCAGAGCCCCAGGATCGCGGCCCCTCCCATGGACCCGCCACCGGGGCGGGATGAGCACCCGCAACGCTCCGGCAGCGCCCCGGTCTGCACCCGCCCAGCCCCGCTGACATTGTCCACGCCGGGCTCCCCCACGTCCTGGGCCATGTCCACCAGGGCGGCCGTCAGCTCCTCGGGGCGCGCGCGGCGCATGTGCTCCGCCAACAGCGCCGCGACGCCGGTCACGTGGGGAGCCGCCGCCGAGGTCCCGGAGAAGTTCAGCAGCCCGTAGCTGGCCGTGCTCACCCCGCTGGGCGCCGCGATGTCCGGCTTGATGCGCCCGTCGTCCGTGGGCCCCTGGGAGCTGTAGACCGGCGCCTCATCCTCCCCCAGGCGCAGGGCGCCGACCGCGAAGGCCCCCGCTGCGTCCGCCGGCAGGGTCAGCGTCCCGGCCTCGCTGTAGCTGTCCTGCACGCCGTAGGGCGCGTAGAGCCAGCCCGTCTCCGGCAGCTCGCCCGAGGCCAGCCAGATCCCGGCCTCCATCGAGGTGCCCTCGCTGCACGCCACCGACACATAGGGGTCCTGGCTGTCCTGCTCGCTGCGGGCGCACTCCCCGACGGCGTTGAACAGCACCAGCTCCAGGTCCGTCTCCGCCTCTCCAAAGGGCTCCGACCAGCGCAGGCTCGCGCTGATCTCCCCGGCGATCTTCACCAGGCTGACCCGCTCGTCCCCGTCCAGCTCCAGCCAGCCGTCCCCGTCACTGTCGGTGAGCGCTCCGATGCGGTAGCGCCCGATCTCGTTCCCGGCCGCCGCGACGTAGAGCATGCCGGCGTCTGCGGCCTGATCCACCGCCTGACTCACCGGCGAGCTGCCGTCCGCGTGCCACACGTTGTCGAAGCCGATGGACGCGTTGATCACGTCGACGCCGTCCTGCTCGGCCGCCTCCAGGGCCGCGATGAAGCTCACCTCGGACTGGAAGGGGTAGACCCGCAGCGTCGCTCCGGGGGCCACGTCGTGCACGATCTCCGCGACCGCCGTCCCGTGGGAGATGCCCGCGCCCACGCCGTCCTCCCAGACCTCGACCACCGCAGGCAGCTCCTCGCCCAGCAGGTCGTCCAGTCCGGCGAAGCCCAGATCCAGGATGCCCACCGTCACGCCGTCGCCGGTCAGCCCCTGGGCGGCCCAGTCCACCGGCACCAGGATCTCGTCCAGCGCCTCGCTCTCCGTGCGCTTGTGGCTCAGCGGCCAGGGCTCCCGGACGCGCGTGACCCCATCGAGCCCCTCCAGGGCGCCAGGATCCAGCGGACCGATGACCTCGACCCAGGGCCCCCCTGCCAGGACGTGCCAGTCGGGATGGATCCGGGAGAGGTGGGCTGCGAGCTGTTCGGCGCCCCCGTCCTCAACCTCCAACACCCAGACCCGCGGCCCTTCGGGCACAGCGTGAAGCGGCATCTCGGCCCAGGCGAGGTCAACAGGGCCCAGAAAAGCGAGCAGAGTCAGAGGGAAGTACATCCCATTCACGCTACCCTGGACCGGGCGCGACCGCCCGCGGAGGGTCGATGAAGCGAAGCAGCCCGCTGGGCGCCTTGGGGCAGTGGTTCCAGGACAGCCTGCCGATCTGGTACGACCCCTGCTACCGGCCGCCGCTGCAGTCCGCCCGCCGCCTGGGCGTGGATCCGCGCCGCGCGGACTGGGTGGCCTGGTACCTGACCCAGGCCGAGAAGATGTCCACCAGCGAGCTGCGCCAGCCCGGCCGCATCTCCTACCGCTCCCTGGCCCGCGTCCACCAGGGGGACCTGCTCGAAGAGCTCGGCGAGCCCGAGTCCCTGGCCACCCACCTGGGCGCCCCCGTCGAGGCCGCATCGGCCGTGGAGCTCGCCCACACCCTGCGCATGGCCTGCGGCGGCACCCTGGAGGCCGCGCGCAAGGCCCTCCGCTCCCGCGGACCCGCCCTGAACCTGCTCGGCGGCTGGGTGGAGGCCGGCCCCCGCGGCGGAATCGGGCTCGCGCAGCTCAACGACGTGGCCACCGCGATCGCCGCCCTGCGCTCCGAGGGCTTTCGGGGCCAGGTCGTGGTCCTCCAGCTCGGCGAGGCCCCCATCACCGGCCTGCGCGCCTGCCTGGAGGGCGTCCCCAAGGTCTGGACCGCCCGCGTCTCCGACAAGGCGCCCAGCGGCAGCGCCGAGCAGTGGCTGGAGGCCCTGGACCAGACCCTGGACGAGATGCCGCGGGGCGCCCTGACCATTGTGGTGTGCGGCAGCGAGGCCCTGGCCTCCGGGGTGGGACCCGATCTGGACCTGGCCGCCCTGCGCGAGCGGGACCTCAAGGTGGAGCAGGCCCTGGCCTCCCGCTCCCGCCTCTACTTGCCCGGTGGGGGAGGGGGCCGCGACGCGTGGCGGGCCCTGGCCGGGACCGCCGTCACCGTGGGCCTGGGGCGCAACGCCGTCATCGACGCCGACTTCAACCCCCTGCGCGCCCGCTTCGCCGCCATCGGGCACGGCCTGCGCGAAGAGCAGCTCGCCCACGACGACCTCAGCTACGGCATCGCCGAGGAGCTGGGCCACGGCCGCAGCGGCGACCGCATGCTGGGGTACTACACCGCCGAGGGCATCGAGCACGCGCTCTACGAGTACGGCTTCCTGGACCACCTGCAGCGCCTGGGCTTCCGGCGCTTCGAGGTGCTGGTCGACGCGCTGCCCATGGGCGACCGCATGCGGCTCATCGGCGAGTCCGAGGGCGAGCGCCACATGTTGGTCGAGTCCACCCTCTCCGCCGAGACCATCGACGGCGAGCCCTACCTGTTCGTGCACTGGCTCACCCTGCGCAACCCCCACGGGCAGTTCACCCACCGGCGGCCCAGGCTCCCCGGCCAGGACGCCCCCGGGCTGGGCATGGCCCTGGAGGCCGGCGAGGTCCTGCGTCGCATGGCCCGCCGCCTGGGCATGGCCGGCGTCGCCATGCAGCCGAGCTGGTTCCACGTGGCCTACACCGCGCGCTACGAGTTCTCCTTCCAGACCCTGGAGCGCCAGGCCCGCTTCGTCGCCTTGATCCGCGACACCCGCGCGCTCCCTCTGGACACCACCACCCGCGCGCTGGCCGAGGGCCGCATCCTGCTCAACGACGCCCCCTACGCCTGGGAGGCCGACCGGATGACCACCGCCCACCGGCACGACCCCAAGGCCCTGCGCGCGGCGGCCCAGACCTACCGCTTCACGGTGAAGCCGGCGCCTGAGCCAGGGTCCCCGTGAACGCCACCCGGGGGCCATTCCGCGACTCCCGGTAGTCCAGCCGGTCGCCGCCGGGCAGGTACAGCGCCGTGGCCTCCGCGCTGATGTCGAGGCGCCCCAGGTAGCCCTGCGCGTCAAAGACCTGGAGCTGACAGGACTGTGGCGTGCAGCTCAGCAGCAGCTCCTGCGCGCCCTCGGTGTAGGCCATCTTCCAGGGGGCGGTCTGCCTCAGCGTGGCCTCGCCGGCGGTCGAGAGTCCCTCCAGGCGGGTGACCAGCTCCTGGCTGTTGCAGTGTTGGGCCTGACAGCCCTGAAGCAGCCCGATCATCGCTCCCTTCCCCTGCTCGACCAGCGTGCGGAGCTTGGGGTCCCCCGGCTTGGGGGTGCTGCGGGAGAGGGCGTCAAAGTCGGCGTTGGCCCAAGCGGTTGGTGGAGAGGGGCGCTCGGCGATGCGCTGGACCTCCAGCGTGCAGCCCTCCAGGGTGCACACCCAATGCAGGGCCTCGCGGGGGTCGGAGCACTGGGCCTGCAGGTGGGCGCGGTCGCTCTCGGGGTGGAGCTGGCCCACCGCCTTGGGGGAGAAGCCGCTGGCCGCCACGTAGCGCGCCGTCTCGTGGCCGGGGGAGACGATGGCCTCGCCTTGAGGGTCGGAGAGCCAGGCCTGGGTGAGCTGGACGCTCTGGAACTGGGCGCAGGGCAGCTCGGCGGGCCAGGGCAGGTCCACCCCGGGCGGCAGCTCCTGCTGTTGGGTGGCGAGGGGCTCTGGGGCGGTCTCCACGGGGGTCTCCACCGCTTGGACGGGCGGGGCCTCCGGGGCCGGCTCAGGCTCTGCGGTGCAGGCGAGGACAAACCAGATCATGGCCGGAGTCTACACGCGCTGCCGGGCGCTCGCCGCCACCCCTCAGCGCCGACAGGAGCTCGGCCCCGGGGCCACCGCGCCCACCTGGATCTGCACCGGCGCGCCCGCCTCCCCGATGGAGAGCACGTCCATCGGGCAGACCTCGATGCAGATGCCGCACTGGATGCAGGAGCTGCTGCGGTTGTCCAGGGGGCGCTGCTGCTGGGCGTAGGACTCCACGTCGATGCCCATCTGGCAGTAGCGGGTGCACTCGCCGCAGGAGATGCAGGTGTCGTCCGCCTGGATGCCCACCCTGGAGAAGCGCCGCGCCAGCAGCTCCATGTAGGCCCGCAGCGGGCAGAAGAAGCGGCACCACACGCGGTTGCCCAGCAGCGGGTAGAGCGCGACGCCGACCACGCTGGCCAGCCAGAAGTCCACCATCAGGGGGTACCACCAGCCGGCGAAGCCCTTCACGCTGCCCAGGCCGTGCCAGAGCAGGCCCCAGGCGTCGGCCACCAGCAGGGCGGTGGTGGGGATGGCCAGGAAGAAGATGGCGCGCCCAGCCCACTCGGCCTTGATGGCGTCGGCGCCGCGCGGGGCCAGGTGGCGCCACAGATCGCCCAGGGTCTCCGCGAGCCCGCCGCAGCCGCAGGCCCAGGAGCAGAAGCGCTCGCCGTGGCGCCACACAAAGAGCGGGATGCCCACGAAGCTGACCAGCGCGGCCACGGCCAGCCAGAGCCCTGCGGTGACGGCGCTCTCGGTGGCCATCCAGGCGGGCGCGTCGATCAGCGCCCAGATGTTGAGCGGCCAGGGGACCGTGATGCTGTAGAGCTTCCAGGCGCGGTCGCCGCCAAAGAGCTGCCAGGCCCAGCCGCCCTCGCCGCCGGCGTGGATGATGGCCGGCGCGAGCAGCTCGGGGATGCCGAACAGGAACAGGAGCTGGAAGCTGATCAGCGACAGGTAGCGCCAGCGCTGCACCCGGCTCTCCCGGTAGCGCCACATCGCGCGAAGCCCAAAGACCAGGATCAACCCAGAGTAGAGCGCGGTCCCCCAGAACGCGCCGTCCACCTCGCGGAAGCCCAGGTCCACGTGCAGCAGGTCCGGCACGAAGTCCAGCGGCTGGCCGGGCCCAAAGGGGAAGAAGGCCTTCTTGGCCACGTGCATCCCCAGCTCGGCGTCGTAGTCGGTGCCCGACTTGAGCACGTAGAACGCGTAGACCAGCAGCGCGAAGAAGGGCATCCACGCCCACTGCAGCCAGGTGCGCTCGCCCTCGGCCCGCAGCCCCAGCTTGTGCAGGAAGGGGGTGGGCAAGCGGGCGCCGGCCTGCACCAACACCTCGTCGCTCACCACCTCGACGGGCTGGTCCCCGCGCGCCAGCGTCACACTCTGCGCCCCCACCGAGGTCACCGTGGTGCCGAGCTCCAGCTTGAGCAGCCCGCGCTCGCTCGCGTCCTGGATGCGCGCCTTGTTCTTGGGCTTGGGCCGGGAGAGCTGCGCCCGGCGGTAGCTCAGGGTGACGTCCGCGCCGGCCTCGGCCAGATCGCAGGCGGCCTCCACCGCCGAGTCCCCGCCGCCCACGACCAGCACGCGCTGACCGCTGTGCTGCGCGGGGTCGGCGAGCTGGTAGCGCACCCGCTGCTCGCCGGGGACGCCCAGGGTGTTGGGCTGTCCGCGGCGGCCGGTGGCCAGGAGCACGCGCCGGCAGCGCACGGGGCCTTGGGCGGTCTGCGCCAGGATGACCTCGCCGGTGGGCTCCAGTCCCAGGAGCTCCGAGCGCTCCAGAGGCAGGGAGCGGTGGTCCAGGAAGCGGTCCCACTGGGCCAGCAGCTCCTCGGTCCTGCCGTCCTCGAAGGGGAGGCCACCGGGGGTGGGGAGGGTGCGGGGCTCGGCGAAGAGCACCTTTCCGGCGGGGAAGGCGCGCAGGGTGGAGAAGGGGCGGTCCTTCTCCAGGACCCGGATCCGGGCGGGGGTGTCCAGCAGCTCCAGGGCGGCGCCGATGCCTGCGGGGCCAGCGCCGACGATCAGCAGGTCGAGCAGCTCGGGGTCGTCTGTGGAGGTGGCGCGGAGGTCCTGGTCCCAGATCTGGCGGGCGAGCTGGGCGCCCTGGTGCATCGCCAGCTTGATGACGGGGGCGTCGGCCAGATCGCCGGCGACATAGACCCCGGGGACCGTGCTCTGGTGGCGGCGGTCCAGGATCGGTCGGGGGCGCAGGCCATTTCGGGGGGAGAAGTCCATGGTGCAGGGATTCTGCTAAGCCGCTGGGGTTGCAGGGTCAGGCGGGGGGCTGACGCAGCGCAGGGGCGTGCCTATGATGCGGCCATGGCGCAGACCCTCCACATCCTCCCCAAGGCGACCGTCCTCCAGGCGCTCGACGACCAGATCACCTACTGGCAGCCCATCCAGCCGGAGCTGGCCCGGGCCATCCGCGAGACCCGCCAGGAGGTGGCGGAGATGCCCGGCGACTGGATCGAGAAGGTCAGCTACAGCGAGACGACGGAGGACGGCGAGAGCCTGATGGAGGGCTGGCGCTATCAGGCGCTGGGGTCGGGGCTCCCGGGGTGAGCGCTCAGCGGGGGAGGGGCCAGCCTCCAACGACCGGCGGAAAGTGAGGGGAACCGCTCCACCTTTTCGCCCAGGCTACTTCTCGTCCAGTTCACGTCGAGGGTTGGCGACTTCGCGAGACAGCCACGGCATGTGTGTAGCAATTGAGATTCTCACAGCGGTCCCCAGGGAGAGCCGTCGGCGGATGGTTGCGGCTTCGAAACCGGAATCGGCACCCCGCAGCGGGTGGCCACCGGCGTCAGGGCCTCCGCTGCCCCGGCCATACTGAACTCCTCGAACACCGTGCCTTCGCGAATCGTCCAGCGGACGTGAACCACCGTAGTCTTGGGGTCCATCCACCTGTCGAGGTGTTCGACGCCGACGTTCATGTCGTCGACTTCATGCCAGACCTCACCACCGTCGTAGCTGAGGTGGGTCTGATACCCAACTTGGCCGGTCATTAGAAGTGCGACATTCGTTAGCGAGAGGTTGAGCACGCCTGACTCACAGCCCGCCCCAATGCCGATTCCCGGGGTTCCTCTTCGGGACTGGGTAGAGGCGCTGGACCACTCCTCCGCTTCAGTTAGCTTCCAGTCCTCAAACTGAGTTTGCGTGATAGCCCAGGTGATAGCGCAAAAAAGAACAAGCATGGGACCCAGTCTACCAGTGGCTACCGGGACGGGGCCACCTTCCCTCCCTTGCACGCGTGAATGGGGACGCAGCCCGCGTTCTGGGACTGCGCCCCCGGTATAGGCCCACCAGGACTCGAACCTGGAACCCGCCGGGTATGAGCCGGATGCTCTGACCAATTGAGCTATAGGCCCGCGCGGGGTGGACTAACCGGCGATGGCCGCCGCGGGTACACTCTCCGGACGGCCCCAAGCCCGGGGCGCGCGGAGGCAGCGGTGCACGAAGACTCACTCAAGCTTGAGGCCCTCTGGCGAAAGGACCTGGCCCGGGACGCCCTGTTGGAGGAGTCTCGCGGGCTCAAGGCGCGGATCGCCGACCGGGCGGAGGCTGCGGTCAAGGCGGAGCAGGTGCTCAGCGAGGCCACCGCCAGGCTCGCGGAGCTCAAGACCCAGGAGAAGGAGGTCCACCGCCAGGCCGAGACCTACGAGAAGCAGCGCGACCGGGCGCAGCGCAGCATCGATCAGGGCATCGGCGACTACGAGGCGGCCACCGCGCAGTTCCAGAAGTGCAGCCAGATCCTGGACGATCTGGAGACCCAGGAGCTGGAGCTGATGGAGGCCCTGGACGAGGCCACCGAGGCGCTGGAGCGCGCCACCCAGACCCAGGCGCTGGTCAGCAGCCAGCACCAGGGCGCCCAGAGGGCCTACGACGATCGCTACCCCAGCTTGAAGGCGGAGTTCGACGCGGCCACGGCCGAGCGGGACGCGGCCCGGGAGGGCATCTGGCGGGATCTGCTCCAGCGCTACGACAACCTGCGCAAGAAGCGGCGTCCGGCCATCGTGCCGGTCAACGGCGACGCCTGCGGGGGCTGCAACATGCAGGTCAACGCGACCGACCTCTCCGACCACCGCCGCGCGGTCGAGGTCATGTTCTGCCGCCACTGCGGCCGCATCCTGGGCGAGATCCGCTGAGCACCCGCTCCATGCGCCGAGCGCCGCCCCGGACCTGCCCAAAGCGGGCGCGCTTGTTATCAGCGGGGGGTTGAAGTGGACCAGGCGTTCGCCGGTGGCATCCGCCACGGGAGGAAAGTCCGGGCACCGCAGGGCAGGTTGCCGGCTAACGGCCGGTCGAGGTGACTCGAAGGCAAGTGCAACAGAAAGCAGAACCGCCAGGGGTCGCAAGACCCGCTCCGGCACCCACGCGGGCCAATCCCTTGAGCACAAGGGCACGGGGCCGCGCAGGACCGGCGGAGCCAGTCTCCGGGTAAGGTCGAAACGGTGGAGTAAGAGCCCACCGGCGCTCCTGGTGACAGGGGCGGCCAGGTAAACCCCAGCTGGTGCAAGGTCGAAGTGAGAGCAGTGGGCGGCCCGTCCCCGTCTCTCCGGTGGACCGCTCGAGGCCTCTGGCAACAGGGGCCCTAGACGAATGAACGCTGCCTCCTGTCGGGGTGACCCAAGGGAGGAACAGGACCCGGCTTACGGGAGACTTCAACCCAACCTATGGGGCTTCGGTCCCACAGGTTGGCTCTGTCTGCTCTGCACCCCCCGCGAGGTGCGGCGATCCGCGTCCCCACCGCGTCCGCGTCTGCGCTATCCTCCCGCAGCGCTTCCCCCGGGGGGACCCATGCTGCCGCTGCTGCTCCTGAACCTGCTGGCCGCCGACGCGGACGACCAGGCGCCCGCCCAAGAGGAGGGCTCCTACAAGGAGCTCCACTTCCAGGCCATCACCCAAAGGCGCATCCGGCGTCCCCGCTATCCAGAGGCCGCCCGGGAGGCGGGGATCGAGGGCCGCTGCAGCGTGCGGGTGTGGGTTGACGCGCGCGGCAAGGTCACCGAGACCCAGATTGTCGAGTGCCCGGAGGTGTTCGTCCCCGAGGTCCTGCGCGCGGCCAGCACCAGCACCTACTTCCCCCTCAAGGTCGACGGGGAGAAGGTGCCCTTCACCTTCGTCCAGTCGTTCGAGTTCCACCTCGATGGGCCCCAACCCAGAGAGCAGGAGGCAGCGCCGCGGGAGCCCTCGTTCGACTGGGCCCGCGCCCAGGGCCGCTGTGGTGCGTGCGTGGTCAAGAAGAAGGTCGGCCCGGATGGCCGCGTGGAAGCCACGGAGCTGGGCGACTGTGACCTGGGGATGGCGGGGCCCGCGTTCGAGGCGCTGGAAGGCTTCAAGACTCTGGGCACCGGGGAGGCCGAGACCTACAAGCTCCGCTTCGAGCACACCCAGGACTGCAGCGCCGAAGGGGACCAGCCCAACCTGGTCTGGGCCTACGCGGAGCCCACCCACACGCCCGACTCGGTGAACAAGGCCCTCGGCGAGCCCACCGCCTGGGTCGCGCCCACCTATCCCCAGGGGCAGGAGGAGGAGGCTGTGTGCACCGCTCGCATCCGGGTCCACCCCCAGGGCCACGTGGACCACGTCCAAGTCTGGGGCTGCACCGAGCCCTTCGGCGAGGCCACCCGCGGCGCGCTGGAGCGCTGGGTCTACACCAGCTTTGAGCGCAACGGTCTGCCAATGTGGCGCAGCCTCCAACGGGACCTGCACTTTGACCCCGCGCAGCCCAGCGCCCAGGTCACTCAGGTGGGGATGGAGCCCTGATGGGCCCCAGAGTGGGCTCCAGAGCAGCAGAGGCCACCCCGAAGGGCGGCCTCTGGTGGTGAGCAGCCGGGCGCTTAGATCTCCAGGAAGCTCCGCAGCCGCTTGCTGCGGCTGGGGTGCCGCAGCTTGCGCAGGGCCTTGGCCTCGATCTGGCGGATGCGCTCCCGGGTGACCTCAAAGTCCTGACCCACCTCTTCGAGGGTGTGGTCGGTGTTCTCGCCGATGCCGAAGCGCATGCGCAGCACGCGCTCCTCCCGCGGGGTGAGGGTGGCCAGCACCTTGCGGGTCTGCTCCTGCAGGTTCGCGTCGATCAGCGAATCCGAAGGGTTCGGGATGTTCTTGTCCTCGATGAAGTCGCCCAGGTGGGAGTCGTCCTCTTCGCCGATGGGGGTCTCCAGGGAGATGGGCTCCTTGGCGATCTTCTGGATGCGCCGGACCTTGTCGACCGGGATCTCCATCTTCTCGGCGATCTCTTCCGGGGTGGGCTCGCGGCCCAGGTCCTGGGTCAGGTAGCGCGAGGTCCGCACCAGCTTGTTGATCGTCTCGATCATGTGCACCGGGATGCGGATGGTGCGGGCCTGGTCCGCGATGGCGCGGGTGATGGCCTGCCGGATCCACCAGGTGGCGTAGGTCGAGAACTTGTAGCCGCGGCGGTACTCGAACTTCTCGACGGCCTTCATCAGGCCGATGTTGCCCTCCTGGATGAGGTCCAGGAACTGCAGCCCGCGGTTGGTGTACTTCTTGGCGATCGACACCACGAGCCGCAGGTTGGCTTCGACCAGCTCGCACTTGGCCTGGTCGGCCTGGCGCTCGGCCTTGCGCAGCTCCATGACGATGGGGCGGACCTCATCGCGGGTCAGGTCCAGGGTCTGCTCCACCTTGCGGATCTTGCGCAGCTCGCGGCGGACGCGGCTGTCGTAGTCCCGCCAGGTCTCCTCGGAGATGCCGGTCTCGTCGATCACCTGCTTGCCGGCGGTCTTGGGGGTGCGGCGTACCTTGCGGATGTAGCGGCGCAGGTCCCGGACCGGGACGGAGGCCTCGCGGGCGACGTCGTTGATGGCGCGCTCGTAGACGGCGATGGTGTCCCAGCCCTCGTGCAGGGTCTTGGACCACTGGGCCAGCCAGGCCTTGTCCAGGTCCAGGTTCTCCAGCAGCACGCAGAGGGCCTCTTCTGTCGCGTAGAGGCGGTCTTCGGTGATGCGGCGGCGGCGCTGGCTCTTGGAGCGCTTGAGCTCGGCCTTGAGCTCGCGGTAGCGGGCACCCAGGATGCGGGCCAGGGCCTGCACCTCGCGCAGGTAGGCGATGCGCTTCTCGGGCGAGTTCCGGGGCTTCTTGCCGTTGCGGATGGCCTTCTCGGCCTTGAGCTGGGCCTCCTCGATCAGGCCGGAGATGCCCTCGATGGCGACGGGAGAGGTGAGGATGAGGCGCTGGGCCTCCATCTCGCCTTCCTCGATGCGCTTGGCGATCTCGATCTCCCCCTCGCGGGAGAGCAGCGAGACGCGGCCCATCTTGCGCAGGTACATGCGCACGGGGTCGGTGCTGCGTCCGGCTGGCGTCTGGGCCGCCTTCTGCTGGTCGGCGAACCCGCGCTTTGCGCTGGCCCGCTTCCGCACCGCGTTCACGACCTCGATGTCGAGGTTCGAGAACATGATCATCACGTCATCCAGCTGGTCCGACCCGATCAGGTGCGTGGGCAGAGCCTGGTTCATCTCCTCGTAGGTGACGTAACCGCGCTTCTTGCCCATGTTGATGAGGGCCTGGATCTCCTTGAGGTCCTTGCTCTTCAACGTGACTCTCGCTCTGGGGTTGTGGTAACTGTTGGAGAGCGGCCTCTCCGCTCAGCTTCTCTGGGAGCGCTGACGCTTCCTGAGCGCGAGCAGATCGCGCTGAAGCTCTACCTTTCGGCCCAACAGGCTTCGATACCTTTGCCCGTCTGCCGTAGGTCCGCAAGCAGAAAGCTCGCCGCGCACGCTCAGAAGCTGGGCTTCGATCGCGCGGATCTGGAGCCTGTCCAGGATTTGACCTGTGACGCGCTTGGCCTGTGATTCCGTGTACAGGCCCTCTTTCGCAGCGCTTGCCTGCAGGACCCGGATGACGTCCCCGTCTTCCAGAGAGGCAAGGATCTCCGGGAGTCCTGCGCCCTCCAGGAGCTGGCCGATGACCCAGCGGACGTCCTCCCGGTCGGACACGATCTCGGGGTCCTCGACCTCCTCCAGGGCCTCGCCGGCTTGGGCGGGGAAGTGGAGCAGCAGCCAGAGCAGGTGGTTCAGCTCGATGTTGCCCACCCAGCGGCCGCCGTGGTGGCCGCCTGTGTAGGCGGGGACCTCGCCGGCGTTGCCGCCCACGGCCCGACGCAGGGTGGACTCGGGGACGCCCAGGATGCCGGCCGTGGTGACGATACCCAGGTCCCGCCCGGTGCCCTGGAGGCGGCCGAGCAGGGGGACAGCCTCCCGGACCGAGCGCTCACGGCCGCCAGCCGAGAGACCAGTCCGTCGGTGGGCGCGCTCCAGGAACTCCACCATCAGGGGGCGAGCGGAGAGCATCAGCTCCTCGAAGGTCTCGCTGCCGTGGGTGCGCAGGTATTCGTCGGGGTCCTTGGCGTCGGGGACGGAGACGCGCAGGGCCTCCATCCCGGCATCCAGGAAGAGCGGGAGGCTCTTGTCGGCGGCGCGCTGGCCGGCCTCGTCGGCGTCGAAGAGGGCATAGGCGCGGTCCGTCAAGCGTCGTAGGACCTTCATGTGCCCCGGCGTCAGCGCGGTCCCACAGGTCGCCACCGTCTCCTCGAAGCCGGCGAGCACCATGGAGATGACGTCGAAGTAGCCCTCGACCAGGATGACCCGCTTGGTGCGCTGGATGGCGCTGCGGGCCCCCGAGAGGTGGTACAGGGTGTCCGACTTGCTGTAGAGCTCGGTCTCCGGCGAGTTGATGTACTTGGGGCCGTCCCCCTCCAGGATGCGCCCGCCGAAGGCGATGGGCCGGTCGCGCTGGTCCAGGATGGGGATGATGACGCGGCCGCGGAAGGCGTCGTAGTGGCTGCCGGTGCGCTCGTTCCGGCGGGCCAGGCCAGCCTCCACCGCCAGCTTGGGGGAGACGCCCTTGCCCTGCAGGTGGTCCAGCAGGCTGGTCCAGGTGTCGGGGGCGAACCCCAGGCCAAAGCGCTCCCAGGCGGCCTCATCGAGACCCCGTCCTCGCAGGTATTCACGGGCCTTTTCGGCTCCGGGGGCTGTCATGAGTTGACGGTGAAACCACTCGTTCGCGAGCTGACAAGCCTCTCGGACCCCTCCTTTTCGGGCCAGAGCTGCGCGCTCCTGGGGGCTGAGGGCCCGCTCTTCGATGGTGACCCCGGCGGGGCCGGCGAGCTCCTTGACCGCCTCGACGAAAGAGAGGCCCTGGTGCTTCATCAGGAACTTGAAGGCGTCCCCGCCCTCACCGCAGCCAAAGCAGTGGTAGATGCCCTTGGAGGGCACCACGTTGAAGCTGGGCGTCTTCTCCTGGTGGAAGGGGCACAAACCCAGGTAGGACCCGCCCTTTGCCTTGAGGGTCACGTAGCGCCCGATGAGGTCCACCAGGTCCGTCCGGGCGCGGATCTCCTCGATGACGGGGCGGGGTATCTCGGGCATGGGGTGCCCTTATTGGGTGCGGCGGCGGCGGCCCAAGTGGATCGCCGCCGCGGGGCTCAGGCGCCGGCCTGGCTGGCCTTGGGCTGCGCGGGGAAGTGACGCACGCGGGGGTCGTCCTGTCCCCGGGCGACGTCGGCGCCGACGGCCTGGAGCTTCTGGACCAGGCGCTCGTAGCCGCGGTCCAGGTGGTAGAGACGCAGGACCTCGGTCACGCCGGAGGTGGCGGCCAGACCAGCCAGGACCAGGCTCGCGGAGGCGCGCAGGTCGGTGGCCATGACGGTGGCGCCGGTGAGGCCCTTCACGCCGCGCACGGTGGCGCGGTTGCCGTCGACCTGGATGTCGGCGCCCAGCCGGACCAGCTCGGGGACGTGCATGAAGCGGTTCTCGAAGATGGTCTCGGTGATGTGGGATTCGCCGTCGGCCAGGGTCATCAGGGCCATGAGCTGGGCCTGCATGTCCGTGGGGAAGCCGGGGTGGGGAAGGGTGGTGATGTCCACCGGCTGGATGCGGTCGGGGGCCTCGCAGCGCACGCTGGTCTCGCCCACCGTGACGGTGCAGCCGGCCTGGCGCAGGGACTCGATGACTGGGGTCAGGTCGCTGGGCTTGACGCCGGTCAGGGTCAGGTCGCCCCCGGTGATGGCGGCGGCCACCAGGTAGGTGCCGGCCTCGATGCGGTCGGGCAGGACGCTGTGGGGAGCGGGGGTGAGCTGGTCGGCGCCCTGCACGCGGATGGTGCTGGTGCCGGCGCCCTCGATCTCGCAGCCCATGGCGCTCAGGAAGCGGGCCAGGTCCTCGATCTCGGGCTCGCGGGCCGCGTTCTCGATGACGGACTCACCCTTGGCCAGGGCGGCGGCCATCAGGATGTTCTCGGTGCCGGTGACGGTGGGCACGTCCAGGGGGATGCGCGCGCCCTGCAGGCGACCGCCGTCCACGTGGCCGTGCACGTAGCCGCCGGAGAGCTCGAAGCGGGCACCCAGCAGCTCCAGCCCCTTGAGGTGCTGGTCGATGGGGCGCACGCCGATGGCGCAACCGCCGGGCAGGGAGACGTGGGCCTCGCCGCAGCGGGCCAGCAGCGGGCCCAGGGCCAACACCGAGGCGCGCATCTTGCGGACCAGGTCGTAGGGGGCCTCGCAGAAGGAGATGCGGCTGGTGTCCAGGCGCACGTGGTCGTGGACCAGCGACGGGCAGCCGATGCGGCCCAGCAGGGACAGGGTGCTGCTCACGTCCACGAGCTGGGGCACGTTGGTCAGCTTGTGCTCACCGGGGGCCAGCAGGGTCGCCATCAGGATGGGCAGGGCGGCGTTCTTTGCGCCGGCGATGGGGACCTCGCCCACCAGGGGGCGTCCGCCGCGGATGACGATCTTGTCCATGTGCTGAGACTCCAGAGAGGGGAGGGCAGGCGGTGGAGTTCGGGGGCCTGACCTGGGGGCGGGTCTGCGAACGAGACCCAGGGGGGGAGCGCCACAGTAGGGTGGCGCCCTTGTCAGGTCAAGGTTCCTTGTCCTTGGTGCGCTCCGAGTGAGGGGGACCCCCATGGAGAGCAAGCGCCGTGCCAAGCGGCCGCCCCCGGTATCATCCCCTCATGGCCCCGTCTCCCTCCTCCCTGCTCGGACGCCGAATCGGGCAGCAGAAGCTGGCCGAGATGCCCCTGTGCGGGGCGGATCTGAGGGGTGTGCGCATCCAGGATGCGGACCTCTCCGGGCGCGATCTCAGCGGGGTCGACCTGCGCAGGGCCACCCTGGTGCGCGTGCGTCTGGATAGCGCGAATCTTCAATCTGCAGATTTGCGCGAGGCCGAGCTGGAGTCCTGCTCCCTGCGCTCCGCTGACCTGGGTCAGGCCCGCCTGAACCGCCTGCGCGCCGCCGGCTGTGACCTGCGCGGGGTGTCTCTGACAGGCGCCTCACTCCAGGGCGCATTCTTGGCCGAGTCCGAGCTCTCCGGGGCCGACCTGCGGGGCGCCGACGCATCCCAGGCGCGCTTGGAGTACAGCCGCCTGAGGGGCGCGGACCTTCGCGGTCTCCAGGGCACCCGCATCAGCCTGGACGGGGCCGAGCTGCGGGACGCGGACCTCCGGGACGCTCGACTCTCCCGGGCGGGGCTGGAGGGCGCCGACCTCCGCGGGGCCAGGCTCAGCGGCGCGGAGCTGGTGGGGGCTCGCCTGAACCGGGTGCTGCTGGACGGCGCGGACCTGCAGGGCCTCTCCCTGGACGGCGTTCGGCTGCCTCGCGGTCGCCTGAGTGAGGAGCAGAGGAGGGAGCTGGGCCTTCACCAGCCCGCGCCCCCACCGCCCGACACCCCGGCCCCAGAATCTCCTGAACCAGATCCGGCCGCCAGCGAGGACAGGCTGCCGCAGCCCGAGCTTGGCCCCGGGGCCGCGCTCCGCGGTGCCGACCTCCGGGGCCGGGACCTGCGCGGCGTCGACCTGCGGGAGGCCGACCTGCGCGAGGCCCTGCTCAGCCGCGCTGACCTGCGGGGTGCCGTGCTCGACGGGGCGCGACTCGGGGGCGCCGACCTGCGCCGCGTTCGCCTGGAGGAGGCCTCCCTGCGCGGACTCCGCGGCCGCGGCCTGCGCCTGGAGGACGCGCGCCTGGAGGGGGCGGATCTGCGCGGCGCGCGCCTGTTTGGCGCCAAGGCCAGCGGTGTGCGCCTGCGTGGGGCGCGGCTGGCCGGCGCTGAGCTCCGGGACGCCGAGCTGCGGGACGCGGACCTGCGCGGCCTGGACCTGGCGGGGGTGGACCTGCGCGGGGCCTCGCTCGCCGGTGCGGACCTCGCGGATGCCTCGCTGGCCGGCGCGAAGCTGGGGCTCTCGGAGCTGGAGGGTGTCTTCAACCTGCGGCCTGCGCAGGTCCAGGCCCTGCGGCGCGGTCATGACAGCCCCCTGGCCGATGACGAACTCGAGGTCGCAGCGGAGGGGGCCCAGGCCCTGCTGAGCTGGCTGCGCGGTGGCGCGCAGGCCCTGTCGGAGCGGGCCTCCCAGCTCGACTCCAGCCTCTCCACGCTCAAGCTCCCCGGCCCCCTCCCGGATCGGCTGGGGCCTCGGCGGGGGGCGGTCCCCGCGCCCGAGCGCCTGCGCCCCGGCGCGGAGCTGCGGGGGGTGTCCCTGCGCGGTCAGCGCCTGGAGGACCTGAACCTGGCCGGCGCGGACCTGCGGGACGCAGACCTGCGCGCCGTCACGCTGCGGCGTGGCTCACTGGCGGGGGCCGACCTGCGGGGAGCCTGGCTCAACGGCGCGGAGCTGCATCAGGTGGACCTGACCTCGGCGCGCCTGAGGGGCGCGCACTTGGAGGACGCGCTGCTCAAGGGGTGTCGCCTGGAGGGCGCGTCGCTGGAGCGCGCGCAGGCGCAAGGGCTCAGCATCGAGGGGGGCGCGCTCGGTGGCCTCAGCCTCCGCGAGGCCGACCTGCGCGGCGCCAGGCTTGAAGGGCTGGACCTCTCCGGGGTGGACCTGCGCGAAGCGCAGCTACAGGCCGCTGCGCTCGGAGGGACCACGCTGCTTGGGGGGCGACTCCAAGGCGCGGAGCTGGGGAGCGCGCGTGGCCTGGACCGCGCGCAGCGCGTGGCCCTCCGCGGCGCTGGGGCGTCGGTCGGCGGCGCCTTGGCCGACGCGCTCGCGCTCGGCGTGGAGGACTGGAAGGCGGAGCGCGCGGCCCGTGCGGAGCGGGCGACGCGGCAGGCGCAGGCGCGGGCCGAGCGCGAAGCGAAGGCGGCCCAGGCGCGGGCCGAGCGCGAAGCGCAGGAGGCGCAGGCGCGGGCCGAGCGGGAGGCCCGCGAGCGGGCGGAGCGCGCCGCGGCCGAGCAGGAGCGCGTGCGGCGGGAGCAGGCGGAGCGGGAGCGGGCGCGCGAGGAGGCGGCCCTCCAGGCGCTGGAGGCCCAGGCCCGCCAGGAGGCTGCGGATCGGGCTCGGCAGGCCGAGCTGGAGGCCGAGGCCGAGGCGCTGCGCGAGAAGATCGCCCGAGCCCGTCAGGCAGCCGAGCAGGAGTGGGCCCGCGAGCAGGCCGAGCAGCGTGCCCGAGAGGCTGAGGCTGCTGCCCGAGAGGCCAAGGCCGCCGAAGCCGCCCGAGAGGCCGAAGCTGCTGCCCGGGAGGCCGAGATCGCCGCTCGAGCGGTCGAGGCCAGTGAACCGGACCCTGAGCCGGAGCGCGAGGAGACCTGGAGACAGGCGCTGGGCGCCTTGGGTGGCCTCGTACAGGCGCTCAAGGCCCGGCGCCAGGGACCGGCGCTCCCCGAGCTGGTCCCGGGGGTGGATCTCAGCGGCCTGGATCTGCGCCGCGCCCGGCTCGAAGGCCTGGACCTCAGCGGCGCGGATCTGCGCGGTGCCCGCCTGGAGGGCATGCGCCTGAGGGGCCTCAAGCTCCGCGGCGCTCAGCTCCAGGGAGCCCGCCTCCGGGGCGCCAGGCTCGAAGAGGTGGACCTGCAGGAGTCCAAGCTCCAGGGCGCCGAGCTGGAGGACGCCCGCTTCTATGGCTGCGACCTGCGCCGCGCCTCGCTGATGGAGACCCGTGCGCTGGGTGTGCGGGTGGAGGATTGCCTGATGGTGGGGGCCAGCTTCCGGGGGGCCGAGCTCATCGCCGCCCGCCTGATGGACCTGAGCTTCGAGGGCGTCGACCTGCGTGAGGCCCGGCTGGATCAGGCCGACCTCTCCGGCAGCAGCCTGCTGGGGGCGCAGCTTCGGGGCGCTGAGCTCTCCGGTGCCCTGGGCCTGTCCTCGGCCACCCGGGCGGCCCTCTCCGAGCAGGGCGTCGACCTGGGCCTGGCGCGCCTCCCGGAGCTCCCCCGCATCCCCCTGCCCAAGCTCGCCGGGGGCGTCGCGCTGCTCGCCGGCCTCGGTGTCGTGGGCTTCCTGGCCACCCAGCTCGCCGACCGCAGCGCCGAGACCCTGGAGAGCGAGGCCACCCAAGCCCTGCAGTCCGGAGATCAGCGCACCGCCCTGGAGCGCTGGGAGCAGCTCGCCGCGCAGGCCTCCACCCCCGCCGAGGCCTGGATGTACCGCATGGAGCAGGCCAGCCTCCTGGAGCGCCAGGGGGAGCAGGCGGCCGCGGTGGAGCGCTTCGAGCAGGCCCTGGCCCTGGCCGAGAGCCCCGAGGAGCAGGCGGAGACCCAGGCCCGCCTCGCCCGCATCGAGGCCAGCCAAGGCCAGTTGGACCAGGCAATCACCCGCTGGACCGACATCACTGAGCTGCTGGGGGCCCCTCCCAGCGCCGTCGCCGCCGCCCTGCTGGAGCTCGAGCGTCACGGCGTCCCCGCCCGCCAGCGCTTCCTGGAGCAGAGCGCCGGGAACTCCGGGCGCCAGGTGGACGTGAGCGTCGCCGCGGCCAAGGCTCTGGGGGCTCGAGGGGAGACCCAGGCGGCCCTGGACTGGTTGGCCCACCTCTACGACCTGGATCCCGCCCAGCAGCGCGCAGTCCTCGTGGCCACCGGCGAGGTCAACGCGGCCTCTGGCGACCTCCAGGCCGCTCTGCAGGCCTGGTCCGCCGCGCTCGAAGGCCGCCCCTGGCGCCTGGAGGACGGCGCACTCCGCCTGCAGCTCGCCCAGGCCCACCTGCAGCTCGGGGACCTGGACGCCGCCCAGCAGCAGCTCGACGCCCTCCTCACCCAGGGGGCCCACGCCGGCGTCACCGCCCGGGCCCTCCTGCTCCGGGCCGAGCTCGCCGAGCTGCAGCGCCAGGACCCCACCCCCTACTTGCTGCAGGTGCTCGCGGAGCACGCCGACAACCGCGAGGCCCTGCGCGCCGCCGAGCTCTCCTTGGCCGCGACCCTGGACCCAGCGGAGCAGGAGGCCCTGGTCGCCGCCCGCCTTGACGCCGGGGACCGGGACGCCGCGAGCTGGCTGCTGCTCTCGATGGCCCGCGAGCAGCCCGACACCGCCGAGGCCCGCATCCAGCGCGTCCTCAGCCTGGAGCCCGGCCCCGACGTCCAGCTCGCCGCCCAGCTCCAGCTCGCCGACCTGCGCCTCTACAAGGACCAGACCGAGGGGGCCATCCGGGCCCTCCGCGCCGCCCGCGCCCAGGCTGGTGCGGAGCAGCTCCCCGAGCTCGACGCCCGCATCGGCGAGGCCCTGCTCGCCGGAGGTCGCCTGCAGGAGGCCGAGCGCGCCTTCACCACCCTCCAGGCCGAGGTCAGCCCCGGCTCCGAGATCGACCTGCGCGCCCAGCTCGGGCTGGCCCAGGTGCTGGAGGCCCAGGGCGCCCTGGAGCAGGCCCGCGGGGGCTACCAGGCCGTCATCGCCCGCTCCCAGGACCCCGCGCTGCGCTCCCAGGCCCTCGACGCGCTGGCCGGCAACCTGTTGGAGTCGGGGGACCCTCAGGCCGCCCTGGAGGCCTGGCGCGCCCACCTCCGCAGCCTCCCCCCCGGACACAGCGGCGCCTTCGACGCCCGCTTCGCCGTGGCCAACCTCCTCCGCCAGCAGGGTCAGGAGGCCGCCGCCGCCGCCGAGCTCGCCAAGGCCCAGCCCCAGACCCCCACCCAGCGCGCCTGGCAGCAGATCGGCCTCGCGGAGATCGACGAGGTCCTGGGTGCCCCCGCGTCTGCGATGGCCCGCTACCAGTCGCTCCTCGCCGACCCCGAGCTGCCTCCCAGTGAGGTGGAGGTGGTCCAGGAGGGCCTCGCCCGCGTGGACCGGGTGCTGCGCGGTGTGCCCGAGCCGGTCGTACAGGAGGATCCCTCCCTCGACCAGGACCCGCTGTCCCAGGGGCTCGCCGCCGCTACCGCCCTCGCCGACGAGTGGGACTTCCCCGGGGCCCTCCAGGCGCTGGAGGACATCCCCGTCCCGGACCGCGCCACCGCCGCCTTGGTGGCCGAGCAGCGCGGCTGGATCCTCGTGCGCAGCGGAGACCTCCAGGCCGCCCGGGCCGCCTTCACCCAGCTCGGCGCCGAGTTCGCCGACCAGCCCGAGGCGCGCTTCCAGTCCGTCATGGGCCTCGCGCAGGTGGACCGCATCGAGGGGGACCCCGACGCCGCGCTGGTCCGCTACCAGGCCCTCTCCCCCCAGGACCCCGGGCTCGAAGTGCAGCGCCTCACCCAGCTCGCCGCCACCCACCTGGAGCGCGGCGACAGCGCGCAGGCCAGAGCCACCTACAAGGCCCTCCTCATCGAGCACCCCGCCCACACCGAGGCTCAATCCACCGCTCGCATGGGGTTGGCTGAGCTCGCGCGCGACGCCGGGGAGCTGGAGGCCGCCCGGGGCCTCTATGAGCAGGTGGCGAGGACGGCTGAGGACCCCTCTCTGGCGAGCTGGTCCACCCTCCAGGCCGCCATGATCCTCGTCGATCAAGGCGATCTGGACGCCAGCGAGGACAGGCTGCTCGCCCTGCGCCAAGACCCCGACCCCGAGCTGCGCCTGCAGGCCGCGCTGGGCCTGTCCGCCATCGAGCTGGAGCGGGGGAGCGCGCGCAAGGCCATGGCCTATGTCGACGAGGCCCGCGCGCTGGAGCTCGGTGAGGCGTGGGCCGCCACGGTCCTCCAACAGCAGGTCCAGGTGCACCTGAACAGCGGGGACATCGCCGCCGCCCAGGATGCGTGGCGCTCAGCGCTCGACGCCGGCGCCCAAGGCGACCTGCAGGCCCAGGCCTGGCTCGGACTGGGGGACCTCGCGCTGGGCCAGGAGGACCCCGCAGCCGCCCTCGACGCCTACGAGTCCCTGCTCGCCGTCGGACCGGAGCGGGGCTGGGAGGCGCGCGCGCTGCTCGGCAAGGCACGGGCCCTCCAGGCGCTCGGAGACCACGCCGCCGCCCAGGCGCTGCTGGACACCCTCCTCAGCGACTACGGCGACCAGCCCGAGGTCCAGGACGCCGCCCGGGCCCTGGAGTAGCGCCCCCGCTCAGTGCGACCAGATGCGGACCGTTCCGTCCTTGGAGCCGGCCGCGAGCACGCTGCTGTCCTGGCTCAGGGAGACGCTCGAGACCGCCTGCGACTGCCCGCGCAGGCTCTGCTGCAGGCTCAGGTCTTGGGGATCCAGCAGCACCACGGAGCCGGCGTTGGTCCCGGCCACCACCTGTCCGCGCTCCCAGTCGACGGCCGTCGGGACGATGGCCACGCCGCTGGAGAGCTGCAGCGAGCCGCTCGCCCCCAGGCGCTCCATCCACTGCTCCTGCACGTTCAGCCAGCTCCCGCCGCCGGGGCCCCACGCGCCGAACTCACCCTCGCTCGCAGCGACGACCATCACCGTCCCATCCAGGCCCATGCGCGTGACCTGCCCGGCGGGGCTCCACAGCAGGAGCTGACCGGTGGGGCTCACCTCCAGGGTCTCGATGGGGTGGGGGGCTTCCAGGGAGGAGAGGCTCTGACGCGTGGCCGGGTCCCATTGGTGCACCGCGCCGCCGCTGTCCCCTGACCACAGCCTTTGACTGTTGGCCCAGGCGAGGTCCTGCACAGGCGCCTCGTGACCGAACAGCACCTCGGCCGGCTCGCCGGAGAGGGGCACCCACACGCGCACCAGGCGGTCCGGACCGGCCACGGCGATGGCCAGGTTGTCCGGCCGCCAGGAGATGCCCTGCGCGGGGCCCTCCGGGAGCAGGAGCTGGGCCATCAGGGCGCCATCGCTGCTGCGCAGGACCCGGATCCGCCCCTGGGTGTCGGCCGCCGCGACGAAGGAGCCGTCCGGGGAGACCGCGACCTCCGTGATGGCGGCCAGCCCCGTGTCGTGGCGGGCGCGCAGCTCGGCGCCGTCCACCTGCCAGCTCCGCAGCGTGCTGCCCCAGCCGGTGACCAGGGTGTCGGCGCGCAGGGCGGCGTCGGCCCGCGCATTCAGGGCGCGCTCTCGGGCCTCGGAGGCCTCCTCGGGGGGCAGCCCGGTCCACTGGGGCACCACCGGGAAGCCCCGCCGCTCCCCACCCTGGAGGCTCCACTCCACGGGGGTGTCGTCCGCGCCGCGGGTGTAGAGCCGCTGGCTGTCTGCGGAGAAGCTCAGGCCGCCGGTGTCGCCCACGCCGGCCAGGGTGTGCAGCAGCGCGCCGGTCTCCACCTCCCAGACGCGCACGTGCCCGTCCCAGTCTCCGCCCGCGACCAGCCGGCCGTCCGGTGAGAACGCGAGCTGGGTGGTCTCCACGCCGCCCACCTTTAGCACCCGCACGCGCAGACCGCGCTCCAGATCCCACAGGTGCAGGTCGCCGTCTTCTCCGGTGCTCACGGCGCGCTTGCGCGGCAGGTCAAAGGCCGCCCGGGCCATCCACTCCGCCGGGGCGTCCACGCGCGCCAGGGGGCGGCCGCTGTGCGCATCCAGCAGCATCAGGGGGCCATGCAGTGCGCCAACGGCCAGCGTGTCCTCGTCTGCGGCCAGAGCGATGATCGGGCGTCCGTTCCCCGGGAGTTCGTAGAGCGGTGAGCCATCCAGGTCCCAGGCCACCGTGACCCCGTCAGCGTCCCCGGCGTAGATCGTCCCCCCTTGCAGGGCGACGCGCTCGACCGCGGCGCCGCGGTGCCCGAAGCTGCGGATCAGGCTCAGCGTGCGCGCGTCATAGAGGCGCAGGAGATCGTCCTGTCCGGCGCTGACGAGCAGGCCGCCATCGGGGCTCAGCACGAGCTGATCGGGGGCGGGCGCGCCGACCACGGCTCGGAGGGAGTAGGGTCCCTGGGCCTGCGCGCTGTCCAGGGAGCCCAGACAGACGCTCAGCAGCAGGGTCGAAGCCAGTACACGCCAGCGCATGAGGCCAGCCTACCCAATGCGGAGCCCCCACCCCCCAAAGGTCCTGCTCTCCCTGGCGGCGGCCGTGGTCGCGATCAGCGCGGGGGGCGTGTTGGCGGTGATGGCTGGGGATCTCCCGGCGGCCTCCATCGGCTTCTGGCGTGTGGCGCTCGCGGGCCTGATGCTCTCCCCGGCGCTGCTCAGCGCAACTGGTCGCGAGGGCCTGGACCGCCGCGTGATCGTCCCGCTGCTCCTGGGCGGCCTCTGCCTGGCGCTGCACTTCTGGACCTGGATCGCCTCCCTCCAGCGCATCTCGGTCATGCGCTCCGTCGTGCTGGTCACCCTCGCGCCCCTCTGGGTGGGTCTGATGGAGTGGAAGGTCGAGGGGAGGGCACCTTCGCGGCCTTTCTGGCTGGGTGTGCTCACCGCTCTGGCCGGCGTGGTGCTCATGGGACTCGGCAGCACTGAGGGCCTCAAGGGAGGTGACCCGATCGGCGACGGGCTCGCCCTGGTCGGGGGGATCCTGTCGTCCACCTACCTGATGATCGGCAGGCGCCTGCGGCAGCGGGTCTCCGCGGGGGCCTACGGGGCGCTGGTTTGTGGCTCCGCGGCGCTCTGGCTGCTCCCGATCGCGCTGATCTCGGGGCCCATCTGGGGCTTCGGGCTGGGGAGCTGGGCGGCGCTGCTGGGCATGGCGATCGGCCCGCAGATCCTGGGGCATATCGGGTTCGCCTACGCCATGCGCACGGTCAAGGCGAGCCTGGTGGCCACCTTGATCCTGCTGGAGCCCGTCGGTGCGACGCTGCTGGGCATGCTGCTCTTGGACCAATACCCCCAGCCCGCCGAGCTTGGGGCGGGGGCGCTGATCCTGGTCGGCGTCGCGATCGCGTCCCGCTCGGAACGCTGAGGGGCCGCTACTTGGCGGCGGCGCCCTTGTCGGCGAAGGCCTCGCGGCACTCGAACACCATGGTGGGGCCGTAGAGCTTCTCCGCGGCGCACTGCTCGAAGGCGCAGTACTGCTCGGAGGGGCCGGTCTCGGCGCACTCGGTCACGCACTCTTCGTAGCCGCTGCAGTTGGGCGTGGCCTTTTCGTGGCCAAAGAAGCCGGCGGCGAAGGCATCGGTGAAGAAGAACGGGATGACGCCCAGGGAGGCGAGGGTCACGCCAACCATGGCCAGTTCCTTCTTATCCACGTCGAGCTCCTTTCAAGGATGGTTAGTGGGCCGCAGTTCTAACGCAATCGGCCCACCCAGCGCACCTCTGGGGGAAAGATCTTGTCAGCGGGGGCCGTACACTCCGTCCCCAAGGAGGCTGCGATGTGGTGGATGCTGGCCCTGTTGCCCGAGCCGGACCTGAGCGCCCTCAGCAACGCGGCCGACCAGGCGCTGGACTACCAAGGGAGCTGCCTTGTGGCCCAGGGGAGCATCGCGCTCGAATACCGCGCCCTCGGCGTCTTCCACGACATCGAGTCCTACAGCCTGACCGGGCGCCTGGAGGGCGGCGTATGGCAGGAGCTCGCGCTGCACAGCGTCGACCCCGGAGATCCCGACAGCAGCATCCAGGTCGACCAGTTCCCGGCCATCCCCCCGCTCTTCGGGCGCCGACCGCCCCCGGACTACTCCGACGCAGAAGCGCAAGCGGAGCAGAGCCCCATCCAGCCGCTGGAGTACGTGATCGACAGCCTGCGCGGCGAGGTCTCCACCCTCAGCGTCCGCCCCGGCCAGGTCGACGAGCAGGAGGCCTACGTGCTGGAGCGCTCCCTGGGGGCCAACAACCGCCGCGGTGAGCTCATGCAGGAGGTCTGGGTGTTGCCTGGGGGACAGGTGCGCCGCCTCCTCACCCAGGCGGACAGCGCGCGCAGCGAGCACATGCTGGTCCGCGAGCTGCGACTGGATCAGCGCTTGGACGCTCAGGGGCTCCCCCAGGAGGAGCGGATCGCATTCAAGGTCCGCGTCCGGGGCATACCGATTCACGTCGAGCAGCACACCCTCTACAAGGGCTTCATCCCCTGCGAGGACACCCTGACGCAGTAGGCGCCGGGACGCTCAGCGCTCGTCGGGGCCGTTCTCCACCGCGTAGGCGGTCTTGGCCAGCATCCCGAGCATGGCCTGCACCTCCTGCGGCGTCGGCTCGGCCCGCTGGAGCACCTGGCTCAGCGTGACCTGCACCAGCTCGCGGCTCCAGCCCCGCCCGTAGGCGGTGCGCTCCAGCACATCCAGGGCCCGCTGGATCGCCGCGTTCTGCAGGGGGAGGGGAGCCACCTTCTTGGGCTTGGGGCCGCTGCCCTTGGGCACCTCCAGGCGGTGGGGCGTGTCCCCGTCCTCCAGGGCCTCCTGCTCCTCTTCCGGGCGCCAGCCGCGGTCCCGCGCGGACTCGTGCAGCCGGCTGACCGTCAGGAGCACGGCCTGGCCCAGGTTCAGGCTGGCCTTGGGGCCAGTGGGGATGCGCAGGATCCCCTGGCAGCGGGCCACGGCTTCGTTGTCCAGGCCGAAGTCCTCGCGGCCGAACAGGATGGCGGTGCGGCCACCGGGGGCGTCGAAGATGCGGTCCCCCAGGCTGCGCGGCGTGTACACCGGCCAGCGCCAGCGGCGCTTCCGAGCGGTGGTCGCGATGGCCAGATCCACGCCCTCCAAGGCCTCGTCCAGGGTGCCGACAATACGGCAGGCGTCCAGGACGGGTTTGCCGCTGGTCGCCATCCAGCGGGCGCGCTCCAGATCGAAGGCGAGCGGGTCCACCAGGACCAGCTCACGCAGACCGAAGTTGGCCATCGCGCGGGCGGTCGCCCCCACGTTCCCGGGGAACAGGGGGTTGACCAGGACGATGACCACATCTTGGGCCAGGGTCTGCCCCGGCCGAGGGTCGGAGGCAGACACTCAGGAGAGTCCGAACAGGCCCTTGAGCCACGCCCAGAAGCCCTTCTTCTCTTCCTTGGGCTTGGCGATCTCCTGCTTGTCGTCCTTCTTGGACGGCTCGTCGGGGGTGACCGTCTTGCGCATGTCCTGTGCCGCGTCCGCCTTGTCGGCGATCGGCTGGTCCTTGGGAGCGGGGCCCTCTCCGGCGCCCTTCTCGGCCGCGAGCTGCTCCGCCAGACCGGAGGTGGGCATGGTGAGCGGGGTGGGCGCGGCCTTGGGCGCGGTCTCGGTCGGAGCGGCCTTCTTCCGCTTCTTCTTCTTCTCGGCGCCGCGGCCGCCCTTGCCCAGCTTGAGCAGGGACTCGACGGTCTGACCGGTCGCCTTGTCGCGCGCGGTCAGGCCCAGGATGCCCTCGGAGTCGATGTGGAAGGTGACCTCGATCTGCACCTTGCCCTTGGGCGCCTTGCGGATGCCCGAGAACACAAAGGTGCCCAGCAGCTCGTTGTCCTCGCAGTACTTGGACTCGCCCTGGTAGAGGCGGAGCATGATGCTGCGCTGCTCATCCTTCGAGGTGGTGAGCGTGCGGGTCTTGTAGTCCGGCAGCGGCTGGTTCTTCTTGAACAGCACGTGCATGGTGCCGTCGGTCTTGTTGATGCCGATGGGCATGGGCAAGACGTCGAGCAGGGTCAGGCCCTCGGTGCCGTCGCCGGTGCCGGCCAGGCTGTGGGCCATCATGGCGGCGCCGATGGCGACGGCCTCATCGGGGTTCACGCCCTTGGAGGGGGGCTTGCCGATGAAGTCTGTGACCTGGTTCTGGACCAGGGGCATGCGGGACTGACCGCCGACCAGGAGCATCTCGTCGATGTCCTTCACCTGGCAGCCGGCCTCGCCGATGATGCGCTCGCAGGTCTGGATCGTGCGCTTGACCAGATCGTTGGTGATCTCCTCAAGCTCCGCCCGGGTCAGCTCCAGGTCCACGTCCAGGGGGCCCTGCTCTCCGTTGGAGATGTAGGGAACGTGGATGCGGGTGCTGCTGACCGTGGACAGCTTGATCTTGGCTTCCTCGGCCGCATCGCGGATGCGCTGGATCGCCACGCGGTCCCAGGACAGGTCCACGCCGTGCTGGTCCAGGAAGTCCTTGAGGATCTTCTGCATGACGCGGTCGTCAAAGTCGACGCCGCCCAGGAAGGTGTCACCGCCGGTGGCCACCACCTCGAAGATCCGGTCCTTGATGTCGATGACCGAGATGTCAAAGGTGCCGCCGCCGAGATCGTAGACGCCAACGCGCGCGCTCAGGTTGCGCCCCAGCCCGTAGGCCAGCGCGGCCGCGGTGGGCTCGTTGAGCACCCGCAGCACCTTGAGGTTCGCCAGGGCACCCGCGGAACGGACGGCCTGCCGCTGCCGGTCGTTGAAGTAGGCCGGGACGGTGATCACCGCCTGGTCCACCTCCTCGCCCAGAGCGTCCTCGGCGACGCGCTTGATCTCCCGAAGGATCGCGGCCGAGATCTGCTCCAGGGTGAACACCTGGTCCTTGACCTTGATCAGGATGTCGGACTGCTCTCCCTCGACCAGCTCGTAGGTGAAGACCTGCCGCACCTTGTCGATGGTCTTGGAGTGGAAGTTTCGTCCGATCAACCGCTTGGAGGCCGCAACCGTATTCTGGGGATTCAGCTGCGCCTGCTTCTTTGCCTCGTGACCGACCAGGCGATTGCCTTCGTCGTCGATGGCGAACACCGAGGGAATGGTCGTCTCACCGCCCTTGTAGGTGATGAGGCGGGCCTTTCCGTTCTCGAAGATGGCCGCGCACGAGTTGGTCGTGCCGAGGTCGATGCCAATGGCCTTGCCCAAAAGGAACTCCGCTGGGTTGCACTCTGCTGGGACTGAGTACCATGGGCGCGTTTCGGGGGTCAACGCGGGGGCGGGCGCATGGTCCTGCGCCTGCTCAGGTCAGCGGGCTTCCCCCTCCGGACTCAGGCGGCCAGCGCCTCGGGGACCAGGGTCTGCTGAATGGCGGTCATCACCCCATGCCAGGCGCGCTTGAGGACCCCATTGCGGGGGCGGTGGCGCCTGAGCCGGTCCAGGTCCTCCTGCAGAGGCGCGTCCCAGCCATCCACCAGTTGGGCCGCCGCCGAGCTGAGCTGCGCCAGGTCGTGCTCGGCTTTGAGCACCGCAGCCGCCGCCAGAGTGTCCTCGCTTGCGAACGCAGCCGGCTCCATGCTCGAGCGCAGCAGCAAGTGCAGAGGGTCCAGTGCGGCACCCTGGAGGGCCTCCACGTGCTCCTCAAAGCTGCGCAACTGGACCCGCTCGGAGCGGAGCAGATGGGGCAGCGGAGCGCTCGGGGAGCGGTGCAGCTCCGGCAGGTAGGTCAGGGCGCTGCTGGGCAGGATCTCGGGATGCATGGGGACTCCTGGCGCAGGGATCGGATCCCAGGCCCCAGCGGTTGAGGCCCCCGCTCTCAGAAGGTGACCAGGATCTTCCCGTCGCTGCGCAGGCAGCTCCGCTCCATGGCCTGACCAAACTCTGAGAAAGGCATGTGCGCGGTGATCATGGGCGCCGCGGCGATGCGGTCGGCCTCGAGCAGGCGGATCACGCGCGGGAAGCAGCCTCCACCCACGTGGCCCCGGGCGCCGTGGATGCCGGCGGCGCCAGTGACCAGGGCGTCCAGCATCACGGGCGCGCGCTCTCCGGTGCGGCCCAGGTAGACCATCTCTCCTCCGGGGGCGAGGCAGCCCTCGATCTCCGGCATGAGTTGGCCCGCCGCTCCGGCCGCTTCGACCTGTAGATCAGCTCCCCAGCCGTGGGTGCTGTCGAGGACAGACTGGGCCAGCGCGCCCCGCTCCATCCCGATGGGGTCCAGCGCCCGGTCAGCGCCCATCGCCAGGGCCAGCTCGCGCCGCTGGGGAGAAGGGTCCACCGCCAGGATGGAGGCGGCTCCGGCGGCCCGGCACAGCGCCACCGCCCCAAGGCCGATCGGCCCGCAGCCGTAGACCACCACGTGGGCCCCCGGCTTCATCCCGCGGCCTGCGACCCAGATGCCGTTGTAGGGGCAGGAGATGGGCTCGATCAGGGCGCCCAGCTCCAAGGCCTCCTCCTTGGAGCCCCGGGCCTCAGCCAGCCCGTCCAGGCTCCAGCAGAAGCGCTCGTGCACGGTGATGTACTCGGCGTACGCGCCCGGGGATGAGAAGCCGACCATGTGCAGCTTGGGGCACTGGTTGGGCTGGAAGCTGCGGCAGGCCTCGCAGACCCCGCAGTTGAGCATGCCCTCGGCGGCCACCAGTTGGCCCACGCGCAGGCTCTGGACGCCAGGCCCCAACGCCACCACCTCGCCGCTGTACTCATGGCCCGGGATGACCGGCATGCGCATCGGCCCGGAGAACAGGACATAGCCCTCCTCGTCCGTCTCGTAGCAGTGGGTGTCGGAGCCGCACACGCCCACGCGGCGCACGCGGACGACCACCTCGCCGTGACCGGGGGTGGGGTCGGGGACCGCGCCCGCCTCGAAGCGGGGGTCCTTCCAGGCCAGGCTCCCCGGGGCGAGCTGCTGGTCCAGCAGGTGCTTGGGGAGGCGGAGCTCGGGTCGCGGGGCCCAGGTCCCGCGCAGTGTGATGGCTTGCATGGGCTCAGGCTACCTGGGGAGGCTCCCAGCAGCCACTGGTCAGCGGCCACTGGTCAGCGGCTACTGGTCAGCGGTCACCATCGTGGCGGTGTAGACGAGCTGGTCAGGGTAGGGGAGCAGCCCGCCAAAGATGGGGCTGTAGTCCAGGCGGGTGGTGACCTCGACGTAGGTGTAGCCGTAGGTCGGCAGCGTGTCGGTCACGGCGGTCACCGAGCATTCCCCGTTGTCCTGCTGGGCCTCACTGCAGGACAGGCTCACCAGCTCCAGCGACTCGCGCACACGCTCGATGGCCTCGGCCTCGGAGTCGCCGGTGTCCACCGTCCAGTTGGCACCCCACCGAGCGCCGTTGCGGGTCGCGCTGACCACGGAGAGGTACTCGTTGAACATCAGCCCGTACTCGATGACCGAGCCCAGGATGGCGACCAGGACGGGGAAGATCAGGCCGAACTCGATGGCGGCGCCACCGGTCCGTTGACGACGGGTCAGGCGGGTGCTCATCGCTGCCTCTCAAAGTGGTAGATGTAGCCGGCGGTGACGTTGTCGGGGACGGGCATCAGGCCAGTGATTGCGCGGTACTCCACGTCCACGGCGCAGTGCAGGACCTCCTTGGGGCTGTCGCCGCTGGTGCTGGTGCGGACGTCGCAGTCCAGGGCGTCGCAGTCCACGCCGCCGACGTCGAGCTGGGCCAGGGTCACCTGCTGCACCTTGAGGTCGTAGTCCTCGGCCGGGTGCATCACGGCGCCGGCGCGGCATCCCCGGCGGGCGGCGTCCAGCACGAACGCGCGCTGGTAGAACATCCACCCGTACTCGACGATCGCGAATGTGATCACGATGAGCACCGGGGCGACCAGCGCGAACTCGATGTGGCTCGCGCCGCGGCGAGAGCGAAGCAGGCGGCTCATTGCATCTCCCGGGCGATCCGCTCGGCGGCGTCCTGGTCCGGCATCATCGCCAGGGACGCGGCCAGGTCTGCGGCGTCCGGGCGGTCTCCGAGCACATCCAGGTAGTACTCCATGCCTTCCTCGATGGTGTCGTAGTCGTGCTGAAGGTCCCGCTTGGCCGAGGTCGTCTCGTAGAGCCAGGCGTCGTCACCGCTGCTGCGCTTGGGCTTGGCGGCGACCTGCTTCCCTTGCATCCTGGTCGGCGCGGCGCCCGCCCACTGCGGCTCGAAGCGGCAGTCCAGCACCAGCTCCTTGATCCCGCTCTCCACCGGCATGTAGCTGCCGGACTCGTCCGTGAACGCCTGCACCGCGCCACCGTCCTGGAAGGCGATCAGCAGCAGCTTCTCGGCCTTGGGCGTGCGCAGGGAGAACACCCCGGCCTTGTCGATCCCAGCCGTCGTCACCGGGGGCATCCAGGGCAGCTCGCCCGGCTTGGGGCCAGTGAACTCCGGGTGCGCCGAATAGACCGCCAGGGTCCAAGGCCCTTCGACCTTGGGGCAGATGAGGTAGCCCTCCAGCGTCACCGCCTCGGGGTGGTCCGCCAACTGCTCCTGGGTGAAGCGCGGCTCCAGGGTGTCCACCACCTTGGGCCCCACCGCCTGGACCTCTGGGGCCTCGGACGGGGCCGGCACCTGGGGGGCCGGCGAGGAACACGCGAGCCAGAACAACAGCATGCTCACTCCACCAGCGCGACGTGGGTGCGGACGGCGGCCTCGAACATCTCCTTGAGCTCGTCCTTGTCCGAGGTCGCGAAGGCCTTGCCATCACCGCGCACGAAGCCCTCGAACACCGCCTCACCATAGGCGTCGCTGCCCGATGCGTTGAAGAACATGGTCGTGGTGTTGATGTACTCGGCCTCGGCTGCGTCCAGGTAGGTCTCGGTCAGGCTGATGACCTCGGAGTGGCTGCTGCAGGCACCCGCTGCGTAGCGCAGGCCCGAGCAGTTGGGCTGCCCGTCGCCCAGGAACACGATCAGCTTGTAGCTGGTGTTGCGGCCGAAGGTGGACAGGTGCTCGTAGGCCACGCGGGCTGCCTCGGCCGTGTTTGTTGTGCCGCCATAGCCGGGGTAGACACTGGGGTTTCGGGAAGAGGAGCTGCAGTAGGGGTAGCAGCAGGGCACCGCCAGGTCCGCGTGGGTCTCGCCGCCGTAGGCGTAGTCACCGGGCGTGCGGGGGTGGTGGTTGCTGCCGTAGGGGTACTGCCAGTTCTGGTTGCCGTAGTAGGAGCTGTAGCCGGACCAGTCCAGGCCGCAGATGCAGAGCTCGTCGTTCCAGTCGCTGTAGAGCGTGCCGTAGTTCGAGGTGGCCTCCTGCAGCGGGGTCATCACCTGGGCGCCCTCGGAGAAGCCCACCAGCGCCACGCGGTCCAGGCCATTGGGGTCCGACTCCTTGACCACGTCCAGGGCGGCCAGCAGGCCCTCCTTCGCGTAGCTCACGGTGGAGACCATCGAGGTGCTCTGGTCCATGATGAACACGATGTCGCGAGGGTGGATCGCCGCCGTCGCGTCCGCCGTCACCTGGGGCAGGGTGTAGCCCAGCGCCGGCCCAAAGAAGCCGATCGGCCCACCCGTCGTGGTCGTGTTGTCACGCAGCACCGCAACCTGCACGGCGTTGGGGTTGGGGCCCTCGGAGAAGCTCTCGGAGTTGAAGTCCCACTCCCCGATGACGATGTCGGCGGACGGGATCTCGCCGCCAACCTTGTGGCGCTCCAGGATGGCCAGGGCCACGTTGTAGGCCTCGGTCTCGTCGTCCGACTCGCGCAGCGCCACCATGCCAGCGTAGCTCGCTGCGTCCGCGGCGTTCTGGGCCTGGAGCTGCAGGGTCCGGTGGTAGCTCAGGTCGATCGCCAGGGCGGCGAAGCCAAAGAGCACCACGAGCGCGATGGCGATGAACACCAGCACCGCACCCTTTCTCTGACGCGTACGAACGATGGACATTGGGCAGACCCTCACTGACTACACCCATCGGTATAGCAGCGATCCGCTGGAGGGTGAAGAAAAATTTTCTACGCGCCTCTCCGACCCTCAGTTCACCCAGTCGTCTCCGTTCTCGTCCTTGCCGCCCTTGATCACGGTGAACTTGCCCAGCTCCTTCTCGTGCTTCCGCGCCTTCCAGCGCAGCCACATCTGGCGGAAGAAGTCCTCCCGCAGCGACATGAACGCGAAGGTGCTCACCCACCCGAACAGGTACATCGCCGAGCTCAGGTCCCGCTGCGCCAGGAAGAACAGCAGGGCCAGCACGCCCGAGCCCCAGGCCAGCCACTGCGCCTTGATGGGCAGCACAAAGAACAGGCGGATGGTCGCGTTGGGGTGCGCCATGCCAAAGATCACCACCAGCCCGGTCAGGATCGGCTCCAGGCCCACGAACACGCCGCCGCCCGCCAGCAGGCCGATCGCGTCCAGCCCGGTGGTCAGGGCGCCAGCACCCAGGGCCGCCGTCGCCATCGCCCCCAGCAGCCGCTTGCGCCCCAGGGCCTGCTCAGCCGGTCCCAGGAACCAGCCCAGCACCAGCCAGTCCAGCAGCGCGGAGATGGGGCTGCTGTTGAACAGCAGAGCGGTCAGTGGCTGCCAGGGGCGCCAGTGGCCGCCGGAGATCGGGCTCATGAACAGCCACTGCTCCACGGGCCAGCCCAGCCAGCTCCCCATCAGGAGCTGCAGCACGTAGAGCACAAACAGGGCGGGCACCGTCAGCTTGAGGAGCTGGGTGACCTGGAGACCAAGGCCGGAGGGATTCATGCGCATGGACCCAAGCTAACCACCATGTTCGCGAGGGGTTAGCCAGCGGAGCATGTGGCTCCTGTACGCCAACCTCGCCCTGGCGCACCCAGCGGGCGGCGCCCTCCCGGGCCACCACCTGTCTTGGGACATCGGCCCTGAGGGCGTGCGACTTCACCAATGGACGCGGATTCCCGTCCACCACGTCCTGGAGTCGCTGGAGCCCAGCGCCGACTTCGGCCCCCAGGCCGCCGACGCCTACGTCGATCGCAAGCACCGCGAGCTCATGCAGGGCCTCGTCCTCAAGGTCGACGGCGAGCTCCAGAGCTGGACCCCGCTGCCGGACACCCGCAGCTCCAAGGGCAACGACGTCTACCTCATCTTCGAGCAGGAGCTCTGGCTCCCCCTGGAGCCCGGGGACCACGCGCTGAGCGTGCGCAATGAGAACCTCGCCGACATGCCCGGCTTCTTCCGCGTGGAGGGGGAGGTGAGTCGGCCGTGGGTGCTCCTGGACTCCTCGCTTCACCCCTCCGGCACCTACTTGGGGGAGCGCTGGTCACTGGACGAGTCCCTCCGCGAGGTCACCTTCAGCCTCCGCGCAGCCCACCGGTGGGAGCGCGCCCTCCGCAGCGAGCCCGCGACCCTCGAGCAGCTCGGCCCCACGCCAATCCCCAGCAGCTTCTGGGTGCTCGCCGGCTCGGGGGTCCTCCTCGGCCTTGGCGCCAGCGCCCTGCTCAGGCGCCACCGGTCTTGGGGCCCCGGGGCTTCTTGATCCCAAGCTGCCAGGCCGCAGGGCAGTCCCGCGCCGGGTAGACCTCGCGCACGCGCCCCTCGTGCTTTGCCAGAGCGCAGGCACATGCGGCTGCCACAGCGATGCGGGCGGCAGCTCCTGGGGAGACCGCAGCACCCCCCTCCGTCAGCCCCGCGTCGACCGGGGGCATGCGCTTGGACTTGATCAGCCCGTAGGTGCGCAGGCGCTCATCGCCGATCCCGCCCTGGGTTGCGATCGCCTCCGTGAAGGCTGCGCCCAGGCCCTCCTGCACCGCGGCCAGCAGGCGGCTCCGGTGCAGCCTCGGGTGGGGCATCTCTCCAGCGTGGCTACGCACCCAGACCTGGGCGATCTCCCCGTCCACCAGCCTCACCGCCGCGACGGCCCGCTGGCTCGTGTAGCCCTCCGCCGAGGTGACCTCGCCGATGCTGCGGTGCCCGACCGATGCGTCCAGGGAGTGGGCAGCCAGAGCGGTGCGCAGCGCTTGCAGGAGCAGCCCAGGATCCTCTCCCGGAGAAGGCGGCGCGTCCGAGCTCACCTCGATCTCCACCTGCTCGGGCGAAAGCTGCAGGGCCTCCGCCGCGGCCGTCCGAAGCTCCGCCTCCCAGCCCAGCCCCGCGCCAGCCCGGTCCACCAGCACCCGGATCCCGGCCTCCTCCTCCACGACCGCCACCGCGGCCGGCGTGCTGCCCGGAGAGCGCAGCGCGATGCACGCCTGGGACCATCCATCGCCCGTGGGTGCCTGCTCAAGCAGCGGCCCAAGCCCCGAGGCCTCATCCAGCAGTGCCAGCCTCAGCGCCAACGGCTCCAGGTCCTGGGCGCGGGCCAGAGCGTCCATCCCCAGCTCCAGCGCGACCAGCGTCTGCAGCGCCCCGTCACCCGCCACGCCTCCCGCCGGCGGGTTGTTCGTCTGCAGCGCCTGGAACTCCGCCCGGATCCCCTCCAGCCGGTACGCCCCCGCGGCCTGCGCGAGCGCCGGGTACACAAAGGCCTCGCCCTGCCGCCCGTCGCCTCCCGAGTCCGCCTGCAGCGACCAGCCAAGGCTCAGCCCCTCCGGCCCACCGCTCAGCTCCAGGCTCAGCTCCACCGGGTGCCGCCGCCCCAGGATCCGGGACGCCTCCCCCAGCTCCAGGCTCAGCTTCACCGGGCGATCCAGCTCCCGCGCCGCAGCGACCGCCAGCACAGCCAACCCCAGGTCTCCGCGCCCACCGGGCCCCGCCGAGCTCCCCAGCAGCTCCACCCGGGCCTCCACCCCCGTCAGCTCCCGAATCTCCCAGGCCTCGGCGCCGGCGCACTCCCCGTTCGCGAACACCTGCATGCCCTCCGAGTGGGGAACCGCCAGCACCGCGGGGGCCTCCAGACAGCCCGCCGGTTGGGGGAGGAAGGAGGTCTGCAGGGTGGTCGAGGCCCCCTCGGCCCACCGCCCGGACTCCTCTCGCGCGCTCCCAACCGCGACACGGGAGCGCGCCGGCGAGGTCATCGGCTCCATGACCTCCCCCCGCACCTCGATGGCGTCCCTCAGGGCCACCGCTTGCGCCCGCGTGGGCGCGACCACCAGCGCCAGGATCTCGCCGTGGTGCCGCGTCTGCTCACCGGGCCCCGGCATCAGCGGGGCCTGCGTCACGCCCAGCCCCAGCCCCAGCGCCTGTGCGTCCAGCACCGCGCACCCCTCCGGCAGCTCCGGGAGCTCGAGCGCCTCCAGCTTCATCCGCGGCGCCGGCGTCCACAGCGGCACCGCGTGCCGCATCCCCGGGCGCTCCAGGTCCTCGACGAAGGGCACCAATCCCAGCCCCTTGTCGGCGGCGAAGGCCGGTCCCGGGGTGGGGTCCTCCAGCTCGGCGAGCGCCTGCTCCACGCTCTCCCAGCTCGCGCCGCGCAGCAGGTGCATCAGCAGCCCCTTGTCCGCGCCGGCCTTGTCCGTCTGGCCCTTCTTGTGCAGCACCCGCGCCTGCGTGAGCAGACCCGGCAGCTCGTAGCCCCCCAGCGCGGCCCCACTCCGGGCGAAGGCCTGCGCCGCCGACTCGGCCAGCTCCCACGAAGACGGCGTCAGCACCTCCTTCCCCTTGAGTGAGCGCGCGGGCAGCGTGCAGCCCAGCCGGAACACCCCGTTCACGAGCACCGCGCAGCTCCCGCACACCCCCTGCGGGCTGCATCCCGGGCGCAGGTCCCGCTCACCCAGGTGTTCGCGGAGCAGGTCCAGCGTGGACAGGTTGTGGGGGATGCTGCGCTCGATGGTCTCGCCATCCAGCGTGAACTGCAGGTCGATGCTTTCCATGGCCGCATTGTCCACGGAGCGGGCACCCTTGCGGTAGCGTGCCCCATGCCCAGCCGACGCCACCTGCTCCTCGGGGGCTTGAGTCTCGCGACCGCTGCGGGGCTCGGGTCGGTCCTCTGGGCGCATCGCCCTCCCCAGCAGTGGCTCGACTCGCCTTTTCTGGGCGCCACCCCCCGAGCCACCCTCGTCGCTGCCTTGGAGGTCCTGCTGCCCGAGCCAGCCCGCGCCCCCGAGCTCGCCGCTGGCGTCGACAGCTTCCTGGCCACGGACGACCCCGCCGTCGCCGAGCAGCTCCGCCTGGCCCTCCTCGTCCTTGAGCACGGCGCTGGCCTGCGTGCCTTCTCCCGCATGCCCCTCGCTCAGCGCACCCAGGTCCTGCTGGACTGGGAGTCCTCCGAGCTCGTCCTCCGCCGCCAGATCTTCCAGGCCCTCCGCAAGACCGCCGTGTTCACCTTCTTCGCCGACCCCGGCCAGTGGTCTGTGATGGGCTACGACGGCCCATGGGTGGGCGCCCAGTGAGCCACCGCAGCGCGGCCGATGTCCCGGATGGCTTCCACCTGGAGACCGAGATCTGTGTCATCGGGTCTGGCGCCGGGGGTGGTCTCGCAGCGGGCTACCTCGCCGAGCAGGGCCACTCCGTCGTCCTCCTCGAAGAGGGCCAGCGCGTCACCGCGTCGCAGATGACCCAGCGCGAAGAGCAGATGTATCCGCTGCTCTACCGCGACGGCGGCAGCCAGATGACCGCCGACGGGGGCATCTCCGTCCTCCAGGGCCGCGCCGTGGGTGGCAGCACAGTCATCAACATGGCCGATGTCGTACCGATCCCGCCCGGCGTCGTCCAGCACTGGGCCCAGCGCTTTGGCGTCGACCGCTTCAGCCAGGCCGATTGGGACCGCGCTGCTGGCCTCGCCAAGGCAGCCATCGGCGCGAACCTCATCCCCGCCGACCAGCTCAACGACAACGCCCGCATCCTCTTGAGGGGCGGTCAGGCCCTCGGCGTCTCTGGAGCTGCCTTCCAACACAACCGCGTCGGCTGCATCGGCAGCGGCTACTGCCTGGTCGGCTGCGCCTACGACGCCAAGAAGGGCACCCACCTCACCTGGATCCCCCGCGGCCTCGCCACCGGCAACATGTTGCTGCAGTCCCAGGCTCGGGTCACGCGCCTCACGTGGGGTGGGGGACGGGTCCGGCTCGCTCACGGTCACCTCGTCGATGCCCAGCAGCGCAGCCTGCGTCCCTTCACCGTCAAGGCCGAGCGGTACATCCTCGCGGCGGGGGCCATCCACAGCCCCCTCATCCTCCAGGCCTCCAAGCTCGGAGGCGCCCAGGTCGGCAAGCACCTCAGCCTCCAGCCCCAGGCTCCTGTCTCCGCCCGCTTCCCCCAGCCCGTCCGCATGTTCCGGGGCATTCCCCAGGCCGCCTATCTGGACGGCATGGAGACCTGCACCGCCGAGCAGGGCCTTGGAGGTTTCCGTATCGAGTCCGTCTCCGCCACCCCTGGCATGGCTGCGGCGAGCGGCGTTGGTTGGGGCCCAGGTTTGTTGGAGCAGTTCCGGGCCTACGACCGCCTGGCGGCAGCACTGTGTCTGGTTCCGGACCGTCCTGTAGGGGAGGTGAGGCTGAGTGGTGGCCGACCTGTCATCGCCTACCCCTTTGGGGAAGAGACCAAACACAGACTCCGCAGCAGCATCCGTCTCGCCAGCGAGGTCTTTCTGTCGCAGGGCGCCGAGTGTGTCTTTGCGCCCCTCGTCGGCCTCGGGCCCATCACCTCTTCCGCCGACCTTGAGCTCATCGACCGCGCTCCGCTGCGGCCTGCCTCCATCCAGCTCATCTCCGCCCATCCCCAGGGCACATGTCGCATGGGCCCCGACCCCGACACCAGCGTCGTTGACCTGGACTTCCGCGTCCACGGCGTGGAGAACCTCCAGGTCCTGGATGCCAGCGTCTTCCCCACAACCGCCAGCTCCCACACCATGCTGCCCGTCATGCAGGCCGCCTTGCTTGGCTGTGGTGCCTGAAGCGGCGGTGGGTCAGCGTTCCCCGGTTGCTGTCGCTACCTACTCGCCGGCGTGCTGGTCAATCGCTGTGTATGCGTTGATTGGTAGTCGGACCTGGCCATAGCCGCCCGCAGGTGGTGCATCGAATGCCACGCGACGGATGACCTCGGATTGACAGTCGATGTAGTCATCGTTCTCTCCGCCGTCTCCCCGTTCGATGTCGAAGATCGTTGCCACACCCTTCCCGTCGACATTGATGATGTTGATCGTGAATACAACCCTGTCGTCCTGAGCGATGAAGTCCTCACAGTCCTGTCCCAGCAGGGTGCGTGCTTCTGTGAAGCCGTCCTCCAATCCTCCCAGGGTCAGCGGCCAGACGGTCGCGCCCTCAATTGGCTGATGTTGATCCCAGTCGAACCAATCTGGCGCTGCCGTAGATGGACCTGGAGCTTGGCGGCCGTGGTGCGCCTTCTCTGTGTTTGGCTGAGGGGGGCCCGGCGCTCGATCTGGTGTGTCGGCGGGAAGGGGCGAGGCCTCCGGTTTGGGGGGATGGGCCTGGCTGTCTGACAGATCGGAAGGAGTTCTTGGAGTGGCTGCTTGATGCCCCCTCATCACAAAGGTCCCCAGAATCACAATCAATCCCAGAAGTCCTGCGATGGTCGCAGTCCTGTGTCGCATCTCCCCCTCCAGAGTTTCGTTGTTGCTTGTGTACTTCGGTGAGTACGCAGCGACAAGGAGGGGGGGGCATGGATGCCCTTCACATCAAGACCTGGGAACGCCGCATCGTGGTCTCCACCCCGGCGGCAGGTCAGGCCTGTTGCGCACCCCGGTTTCTTGGACACCGGAGAGGTTCTATTCAGGCCGCGTGAGCGACCGGTGGTGAGAGTAGCGCACGGACCTGGTCGGGCGTGCGGTGCTGGTGCTTCTGGACCAGCCAGGAGGCGTTGTAGCGCCGCCTGAAGGCGTGCAGGGCGAGCCGGAGGTCCTCGATGGTGTCGAAGGTCTCGACCCAGATCAGCTGCTCCTTGAGGGTGCGGATGAAGCGCTCGGCGACGCCGTTGCACTCCGGCTCGGCGACGAAGGAGGGGCTGGAGCGGATGCCGAGGAAGCGCAGCTCGTCCTGGAAGTCATGGCTCATGTACTGGGAGCCGTGGTCGTGGCGCAGCGTGAGGCCGTGAGCGGCGTCGCGGTCGTAGTCTCCGAAATGGCGGCGGACGCCCTGCCTCAGCGGCTCGAGGGCCTCGTGGCGGGTGCCCCTGCGGGCAGCGTGGATGCCGATGCACTCGGCGGTGCAGTGCTCGACGGCGATGAAGATGGTGGCGGTGCCCTCGCGGGTGAGGACCTGGGTGGCATCCGTGCCCCAGACCTCGTCAGGGAGGTCGGTGGTGACCCGGCCGTCGTGCGCCTCGGAGCCCCGGCGACGGAGGGGGTGGTACGGCGCGGAAAGCCCGTGCTCGCGCATCAGTCGGCGGACCCGGTCGCGGGAGGTGCGGATCCCAACGTGCCGGAGACGGTCCCAGGCTTTGCGGTAGCCGTCACCATGGAACGGCGACGCGGAGAGGACGGCGCGGATGTGCTCCACCAGCTCTTCGTCGGGGCAAGGACCCCGCGGGCCCCGACGACGACCTAGTGGGCACCCCGCTTCCCGGCGGGCCCGATGAAGGTGCACAGTCGAACGGCCCACACCCCAGAAGCGGGCGGTCCGGGCGATGCCGTAGCGGCGGCAGGTGGACGGCGAGGTCTCCTCGCTCATCGCTTCGACCGCCGACGGCCCAAAGGGACGCCAGCCTCCATCTTGTCGATCTTGTCGTACAGCAGCTCGTTGTCCACCGTCACCTGACCGAGCTTCCGCTCGAGTTCGCGGATGCGCTCGTCCCGGTCGTCCCGGGCTCGGGTGCGGAGCGCGCCGAGGCCAACCTCCAGGAAGGACTCTCGCCACTCCGCGAGGGTCGAGCCGTTCACCCCCCAGCTCGCGAGAGACGAGGTCGAGGTCTTCTCCACGGGCCGCAGGCCCACCGAGGTGTGTATCGGGCCAATGGCGTTTCCCGCCCCATTCGGAGAAGTGAGCCGTCCAGGGCGAGGGGAGTTCAAAACCTGGACCTCAAGTTTGTCCAGGGACCTGCGCTTTGAGCTTGCGAGCAGGCTCAGCTTCGCCGGGAGTCGTGAGTGCCTCGTCTGTTCTTGAAGACTGAGCGTCAACGCCGGGTTTGAGGTGGGGGTGGCTTTTGGATGGGGGCTCGGGTGTTGGGGGTCAGTCCGGGTCTTCGCTCACGGGACTGGCACCGATTCGCAGGGAACGGAGACGGAGAACGAACGCCGCTTGCGGCGTGCCCCCCTGTCAAGCCGAGCACCTTGCTAGCACTTCAGACCGGGCACCCTGTTTACACATCTGACTCCCCAAAGGGGCCGCCCGCAGGGAGCTTGCGACCGAGGACGGCCCCCGTAGTCACCACCGTGTTGGAGGGGCAGCGGGGCCGCGCTCGATAGG
>JAZAMN010000030.1:0-123722 GCA_036229005.1 Myxococcota bacterium | reverse complement strand
CGGGTATCGGTCATCACGCCGCTCCCCTCTGAAGCGCCGTCTCCAGGCCGGACCCGGAACGCCATCCGGGGACCCGCGCTCCCGTGGCCCGCACGCAGTGCCGGGCCCTCCCCGAGGCGCCTCCACTAGTCGGCTGCCACCCGCGCCTCGCCCCACCAGGACGTCATCGGCGGTTGCCGGTCCCCGGTCGCCTGTCGCCGCGAAGTGGCTCAGGTATCGGGTATCAGGCGTCAGGTATCGGTCCTCACGCCGCTCGACGTCTAGGCGCCGTCTCCAGGCCGGACCCGGAACGCCATCCGGGGACCGACGCTCCTGTGGCCCGCACGCAGTGCCGGGCCTCTCCCCGAGGCGCCTCCACTAGTCGGCTGCCACCAGCGCCTCGCCCCAGCAGGACGTCATCGGCGGTTGCCGGTCCCCGGTCGCCTGTCGCCGCCGCCCTGCCCCCCCCCCGACACCCGATACCCGATACCCGATACCCGACTCCCAATACCCGCTAAGACAGCGTCCCCTTCAGCAACTCCACCTGCCGACAGACCTCCTTCCACGCCGTCCCGCCATGCGAAGTCCTGCGCTCGACCGCGGCCTCCAGGGACAGCCAGTCGAGCACGTCGCCCTCGAAGGCGCCGTGGTGCTCCATCATCACCTTGAGGTTCAGGAGCTTGAAGTTGCCGCCCTGCTCCTCGCACCACTTGACCAGCGAGCCGGAGACGTGGTGCGCCTCGCGGAAGGGCACGCCCTTGCCGACCAGGTAGTCCGCGATCTCGGTGGCCAGCAGGAAGTCGCCCTCGAGCGCCTGCAGGTAGCGCTCGCGGTTGACGGTCAGGGTCCCCCACATGCCGGCCATCATCTCGACGCAGGCGATGGTGGTGCCCATGGCGTCGAAGAGGCTGTGGCGGTCCTCTTGCAGGTCGCGGTTGTAGGCCAGGGGCAGGCCCTTGACCATGGTGAGCAGGGCCTGCAGGTCGCCGTAGACGCGGCCGGCCTTGCCCCGGACGAGCTCGGCGGCGTCGGGGTTGCGCTTCTGCGGCATGATGCTGGAGCCGGTGGCGTAGGCCTCGCCCATGCGCACCAAGCCGAACTCGGGGGTGCTCCAGAGCACCAGCTCTTCGGCCATGCGGCTCAGGTGGGTCATCGCGATGGCGCAGGCCCCCGCGACCTCCTGGAGGTGATCCCGCGACGCGACAGCGTCCATGGCGTTCTCGACCAGCCCCCCGAAGCCCATCAGCTCCGCGCTGGCCTGGCGGTCGATGGGGTGCGGCGTGCCAGCCATGGCGCCCGCGCCCAGAGGGCTGCGGTCCAGCCGCTTGCGGGCATCGGCCAGCCGCTCCCGGTCCCGGGAGAGCATCCAGGCGTAGGCCAGCAGGTGGTGCCCGAGCCAGATCGGTTGTCCTCGCTGGAGATGGGTGAAGCCGGGAATGAGGGTGCGCCCATCCAGCTCGATGCGGTGAACCAAGGTCTGGATCAGGCCCGCGAGCGCCTCGTCAAGCTGCCGGGTCTGGGAGAGCATCCAGAGGCGCAGGTCGGTGGCCACCTGGTCGTTGCGGGAGCGCGCGGTGTGCAGCTTGCCGCCCACGGGGCCGACGATCTCGATGAGCCGGGACTCGACGGCCATGTGCACGTCCTCCAGCTCGATGCCGGGGGTGTAGCGGCCCTCGCGGAGCTCGGTGCGCACCTGGGCGAGGCCCTCCAGCAGGGTCTGGACCTCAGCCTCCTTTAGCAGCCCCACCTGGCCCAGCATGGTCGCGTGGGCCATGGAGCCGGCGATGTCCTCCTCGAACATCATCAGGTCCACGCCCAGAGACTCGGAGAAGCGCTGGAAGGCCGCGTCAGGGCCTCCCTCGAAACGACCGGACCAGAGCGCCATGCGCGCCTCCATTGCAGGGCGGTGGGCTATCGAGCCCCCGAGTGGATCACAAGGTGCGCTTAACTTGGGGGCGCGGTGTCCGAAGGACGCACCACAGGAGGCGCACCACCATGACCCTGCTCTTCTCCCTTTTGGCCTGCACAATCGTCGCAGGCAGCGGGAACACCGCCACCGCCGAGCTGGAGGTCGAGGACTTCTCGGCCTTCAACAACGCCACCCTCATCGACGTGAGCTGGACCCAGGGCGAGCCCGCGGCCGCCCTGACCTGCGACGACAACCTGCTGGACTTCCTGGCCCTGGTCGAGGACGACTCCGGCGCCCTGACCATCCAGACCGACATGAACGTCATCCTGCGCCCGACCGTGCCCTGCACGCTGGAGCTGCAGTCGTCGTGCCTGGGGCGCTACGCAGGCTCCGGCTCGGGCGGCCTGAGCATCGAGGAGAGCTGCGAGCTGCAGGAGATCTCCCTGAGCGGCTCCGGCGGCGTCGAGGTGGCCCACCTGGCCTCCGACTCCCTGGACATCGACCTGAGCGGCAGCGGCGGCGTGTTCGTGGAGAGCGCGGAGACCGGCCCGCTGAGCGTCCACCTGAGCGGCTCTGGCGGCGTGGCCTTCGACAGCCTGATCGCCGGCGACGTGGACGCCGACTTCTCCGGGTCCGGCGGGCTCTCCGCAGCAGGTGAGGCGGGCGACCTGGACCTCGACACCAGCGGCAGCGGCGGGCTGGACGCCCAGGGGCTCTCGGTGGAGGACGCCGCGGTGCACATCAGCGGCTCGGGCAGCAGCTCCGTGGCGGTCTACGGCACGCTGGACGCCGATCTGACGGGCTCGGGCAGCCTGTATGTGTATGGCGATCCGGTGGACGCCACGGTGTCCTCGTCTGGGTCGGGAGAGGTCGTGATCGCTGGAGACTGAGCAGCCAACCTCAAGAGGTGGGGAGGGCCGGTCCCACTGCCCACCCACCCCTCGATCCAGACGAGGACAGGCTGGGCTTACTTGCCCTGGGGACGGCGCTTGACGAACATCGGCTGGCCGGCCTCGCGGCGGACCTCGGCGATGGTCTTGTAGGGCAGGCCGTAGAGCGCCATGAAGCCTTCGGCCGTGGTGCGGTCGAAGGTGTCGCCCTCGGAGTAGGTGGCCAGGCCACCGTCGTAGAGGCTGTACTTGCTGCGGCGACCGGTGATGCGGGCCAGGCCGGCGGACACGCGGATGCGGACCTCACCGGTGACGGTGCGCTGGGTCTCCTCCAGGAAGGCCTGCAGGGCCTCACGCAGGGGGCTGAACCACAGGCCGTCGTAGATGATGTTCGCGAAGTCCTGGGACATCTTGCGCTTGTAGTTGAAGGTCGCGCGGTCCAGGCAGATCCGCTCCAGCTCGGTGTGGGCCATGTGGATCAAGGTGGCGCCGGGGGCCTCGTAGACCTCGCGGGACTTGAGGCCGACCACGCGGTTCTCCACCATGTCGATGCGGCCCACGCCGAAGCCGCCGGCCAGCTCGTTGAGCTCCTTGATGAGCTGGGTGGGGCTCATCACGCGGCCGTCGATGGACACGGGGGTGCCCTGCTCAAAGCCGATGATCAGCTCCACAGAGCCGCGGGGGGCGTGGCTGGGGTCCTTGGTCATGCGCCAGGCGTCGGGCGGCGGCTCGGTCCAGAGGTCCTCCATCTCGCCGCACTCGATGGCGCAGCCCCAGATGTTCTGGTCGATGGAGTAGGGCTTCTCCAGGGTGATGGGGATGGGGATGTTGCGCTCGAGGGCGTACTCGACCTCCATCTCGCGGGTCACCAGGTCCCAGGTGCGCAGGGGGGCGATGATCTCCAGATCGGGCGCCAGGGCGCGGATGGCGACCTCGAAGCGGACCTGGTCGTTGCCCTTGCCGGTGCAGCCGTGGGAGACGGCCTGGGCGCCGACCTTGCGGGCGGTCTCCACCAGCTTCTTGGCCAGCAGGGGGCGGCCCAGCGCGGTGTGGAGGGGGTACATGCCCTCGTAGACGGCGGAGGCGTGGATGGCGGGCAGGATGTAGTCCTCGACGAACTCCTCCTGCAGGTCCTCGACGTAGCAGTCGACGGCGCCGGTGCGCTTGGCCTTCTCGCGGATGCCGCTGAGGTCTTCGCCCTGCCCCAGATCGCCGGTGAAGCCGTAGATCTCCGCGCCGCCGTACTCCTCGGACAGCCAGGGGATCATGCAGGAGGTGTCCAGACCGCCGCTGTATGCGGTGACGATCTTCTTGATCTCAGCCATTTTCAAGGCTCCTAAATGCGGGGAGAGCCCCCGCGACAGGGATGTCGGCCCGCAGGCCGCTCAGGAAGGGTCAGCGATCTCCAAGCCGCGGATCTGCTCCGCGAGCTTCTCGATCTTGGAGGTGTCAGCGGGCGCCACGAACACGGTGTCATCACCGGCGACGGTGCCCAGGATGTTGCCGTGCCCCCAGCCGTCCAGGAAGGCTGCGACGCCCTCCGCGCGGCCCGCGAGGGTGCGGATGACGATCAGCGAGCCGTTGTGCCGCACGTTCTGGATCTCCATGCCCACCACGCGCCGCAGAGCGGCCAGGTAGGCGGGGCTGCGGTCGGCCTGGTAGACGGGGCCTGCAGCGGTGGTGCGGCGCACGACGTTCATGTCCCGCAGGTCCCGGGAGAGGGTCGCTTGGGTGCATTGAACGCCGTGAATGGCGAGCAGCTTCACCAGCTCCTCCTGGGAGGAGATGCGGTGCTCGTGGATCAGGCGCTTGATGACGCTGCGGCGGTGTTCGCGGGGGCTGCTCATGGGGCGACCCTATACATGGTTCTGAATAGTCATGCAAGGTATATGCATGCACGGGCGCAGGGAGGGATTTAGAGCCTCCGCATGCACGCGCTGACCCTCAAGGCCCACGGCGATCCCAACCAGGTCCTGTCCCTGGAGCCCCTGCGACTCGGTGACCTCGCCGATGGGGAGATCCGCGTCCAGGTGCGGGCGAGCCCCATTGATCCGGTGGACCTGCTGGTGGTCCAGGGCCACTATCCTCTCCTCCCCTCCCTGCCCGCGATCCCGGGGCTGGAGGGCATGGGCCAGGTGATCGCCGCGGGCGCTGGGGCGGAGTCCTGGCTGGGCGCGCGGGTGCTGCTCCCCATGCGCGCGGGCCCCTGGGCGACCCACACCCAGGTCCAGGCAGAACGCTGTCTGCGGCTGCCGGAGGGCCTCGACGATCAGCAGGCGGCGATGCTGCGCCTGAACCCACCCACCGCCTGGGATCTGCTCTCCGGGCTGGCCCCCGGGAGCTGGGTGATCCAGTCTCCGGGCGCGGGCGCGGTCGGTCAGGCGGTGATCCAGCTCGCCCGGGTCCTGGGGCTACACACGATCTCGCTGATCCGCCGGCCGGAGCGCCGGGCCAGGCTTGAGGCGCTGGGGGCAGACCTGGTGCTGGATCAGGATCAGCGGGGGCTGAGGAGGACGGTTCGGGGGGTGGTCGGAGATGCGCCCCTACCGCGGGCCCTGGATGGCTCGGGCGGCGCCCTGACCGAGCGCCTGGCCTCCTGCATCGATCCCGCCGGCGAGGTGATCTGCTACGGCGCCACCACGCGCCAACCCGCGCAGCTCTCCGTGCGCAACAGCATCTTTCGCGAGATCCGCCTGCGGGGCTACTGGCTGCTCCGCGAGAACCGGGTCCACCCCGACGCGGAGGATGCGCGCTTGAGCCGCCTGGCGGAGATCATGATCCAGGACAGGCTGCGCCTGGAGGTCGCCCAGGTGTTCCCGCTGGAGCGCTGGCAGGAGGCCTTCGCGCTGGCCCGGGATTCCCGACGCTGTGGGCGTGTGCTGCTGGCGCCCACCCCCTGAGCGCACCGGCAGATTGGGGCCCGGCTTCATACGGGATTCCACTATCTGCACCAATCCGCATAAAACGCCGGCTCTCGGAATCCGACCCAGGGTGTACCGCCCCCTCCGGAGCTCCGCATGAATCCGCCCCCCGCCGCGTTCTACGACCTTGACCCCAGCCGCCTTCCCGCGGCGCCGTCGACGCTGCTGGCCATCTCAAAAGCCGCCGCAGACCCCGAGATCGCGGTGGGCCGCCTCTCCCGACTGGTGAGCCAGGACCCCGGGCTGACCCTGGAGCTGCTCCAGTCGGCCAACCGCCAGGTGCGGCGTCCAGGGAGCGTCACCACCCCCAGCCAGGCGATCGGACGCCTGGGCATCCGACAGGTGCGCCTGCGCGCGATGTTCCGGGTGGTCCACCAGGCCAGCAAGGGCCTGAGCGTCGGGGATCTGGACATGGACCGCCACTGGGAGGACTCCCTGCGCCGGGGGCTGGTGGCCCGCACCCTGGCCCGGAACCTGCGCCTGGGCGACCCCGAGGAGGCCTTCACGATGGGCCTGCTGCAGGAGCTGGGGACCTTGGTGTTGGCGGCTCAGGATCCGGAGCTCGGCGTGGAGCTGGAGCAGGTCGCGCGCATGCCCTCCCGCAGCCGACAGCGCCTGGAGCGGGACCTGTTCGGCACGGCGCACCCGCAGGTGGTCGGGCTGGTGGGGGGGACCTGGGGCCTCCCGGCATCGATCCTCACCCCGATCCGCCGCCACCACGACGAAGATCTCCGCGATCTCAAGACCCACGAGGCCAACCTGGCGCGGCTGCTGGCGGCCGCCGACGCCGTGTCCGACCTCCTGATCACCCCCAACGACGAGCGCGCCGTCCACAGCGTGCGCAAGTCCCTGGCCCAGCTCCCCTCCCAGGAGGCCCTGGAGATCTCCCCGCTGCTGGAGGAGGTCCAGGCTGCAATGCCCACCATGGCCAAGGAGGTGGGCATCCCCATCGGCAAGCAGCCCAGCGCAGAGGAGGTGCTGCACAGCGCCACCAACTCGCTGATGCAGATGGCCCGGGGCTACGAGAAGCTGGTCGGCCAGCTCGAGCGCACGCTCTGGGAGCGCGAGGAGCTCGCCCAGCTACTGGAGCGCAAGAACCGGGAGCTGGAGGCCCTTGCCGCCACCGACCCCCTGACGGGCGCGGTCAACCGCCGGCGCTTGGACCAGGTGGCCGCCGAGCTGCTCACCCGCCCGGATCCCGCCCTGCCCATGAGCGTGCTGGCCTTCGACCTGGACCACTTCAAGTCCATCAACGACACCTATGGCCACCCCGTGGGCGACGAGGTGCTCTGCGAGGTGGTCCGCCGCCTGAGCCTGGGCGTGCGCCCGGACGACGTGGTGGCCCGCCTGGGTGGCGAGGAGTTCCTGGTCCTGCTCCCGGGCGTGGGACCCGAGAAGGGGCGGGCGGCGGCCGAGCGCTGCCGCAGCCTGATCGCCAGCCTCCCCATCCCCACCGAGTCCGGCGAGCTGCCCGTCACCACCAGCGTGGGGGGCGCGACCATGCACGGCCTGGAGGACCTGGAGCGGCTGCTCAAGCGGGCCGACCAGGCGCTCTACGACAGCAAGGAGGGCGGCCGGAACAGGGTGACCTGGGCGGCGTAGGCCGGGGGCCAGGGACGCCCCCAACGAGGCCGGCGAATAGCCGCTGTTCACCCGCAGGCGAAGCCCTCCAGCCGCGAGAGGCAGGCCCGCCAGGCGGCGGGATCAAAGCGCGGGTGCTCGGTCCACAGACGGATGACCTCGACGGTGGAGGGGGTTCTGCGGAGCTCGACGCGCCCCACCAGCTCGGAGCGGTGGAGCAAGGGGGTGACGTACCAACCCCAGCGCCTCTTCTCCTTGGGCTTGTAGACCTCCCACAGGTACTCGAAGCCAAAGACGGCCTGGACCAGCTTGCGGTCCCAGAGCAGCGGGTCCAGGGGGCCCAGAAGGCGCATCCGGTCATCGGGTTCGGCCGGCTCGAGCGCCAGGAGTCCGGGGTGCGCGAGCCAGGTCCGGCGACTGCCCGGGAGGGTGACCGGGACCGCCTCTCCCCGGTCGATCAGGCGCTGCACCTGGGGGCCCTTGCGGTGCTTGGAGAGCATGCTCCACTGGGGGCCGTCGGCGGTGGGGAGCATGCCGATGGCCTGCAGCCGATCCGAGAGCGCCTGCTCCACGAAGTCGGCGGCGGGCGGGTGCTCCAGCAGGTGCGCGGGGGGCAGGGCGTAGAGCTTCTGGCTGCCCACGCGCCCGGCGACCACCACCTGACAGCGCCGCCAGAGCACCTGGAGCGCCATGGTCGCGGCCTTGCCGGTGGACTCCCAGCCGTGCCAGTCGATGGGGTCCACGCGGCCGTGATCCGAGAGCTCCCGGGCCAGCAGGGGGCCCCGCTCGGCGACCTCGGCGAGCACGTCCTGCAGCAGGGCTTCGCTCACCCGCTTGTGCCGCTGGGTCGCGCGCCACCACGGGGTCTCCACCGCCTGCGCCCGGTAGGCCCCAAAGCGCTCCGGGGCGATCAGGCAGCGCTCCTTGGCGAAGTGCTCGAAGGCGTGATCCGGCTGCAGGGTCGCGTGCAGGTCTCCCCGCCGCAGGCCGTCGATCCGCGCGTGCGCGACCAGCTCGGCGTTGGGGGCGACGGGGTCCAGGGGATCGAGCTGGATGCAGCGCAGGCGGTCCAGCAGTCCGCTCAGGGCGGCGGGTCCGGACTCCGGCCAGGGGCGGTCCAGGGCGTGCCAGGCCACGAGCTGTCGGCGCAGGCGGTCGGGATCCAGGGTCAGGGGCGGGCTCAGGGCGACTCCGGGTCAGGGGGCGGACCGTACACAAAGTCCGGTCGCGGGCGGTAGGGGTTCCGGGGATGTCGGGCCAGGGCGCGGTCCACACCGGGGCCCACCACCCAGGCCTGCCAGCCCGCCTCACTCAGCAGCACATAGGGCCCGACGAGGTGCTCTGCAGTGGGATCCACCGCCTGCAGCTCCTGGGCGCGCACGCCATAGGCCACCCGCAGCCAGCCGCCCTGGGGGTCCTGCGGCTTGAAGTTCTCGCAGACGATGCCGGTCTGGGCCTGGATCTGCCCGCAGATCCCCCGGTGCGCGACGACCCGGTCCCCGGGCTGGGCGCGGGCCTGGATCCGCGCCAGCGCGGGCGCGAAGGCCTCGTAGTCGGGGGCCCGCTCGGGGAGCGCCGCCGCGGTGAGGCCGCCTCCTACCAGGGTGATGGCGCTCAGGACCCCGGCGGAGAGGGGCCAGTTGGCGCTCAGCAGGCCTACGCCAAAGGCCAGGGGCAGCCCGCCGACCAGCATCAGGCGCCAGGCCGTCAGGTCCCAGCCAAAGGGCAGCCCAGGGGCCAGGCAGAGCAGGCTCAGGGGGAGCAGAGCCAGGGCCAGGGCGCGCGCAGGCAGCCTGTCCTCGCGGGTGCGCAGGATGGCGAGCAGGCCCGGGGGCAGCAGGTGCATGAGGGTGAGCTCGAGCTGCTCGGGGCCCCCAAGCCGCTCCCCCAACAGGGCCGGGAAGCGGGGGATGCCGTCCTGGATCCCGGTGAGGCGCTGCAGGTCTTCGGGGCGCAGCACACCCCAGCTCAAGGCGGCCAGGCCAGCCAGCGCGCCCAGGCCCCACACCCAGCGCGGCAGGCGAGCGCCCCCCAGCAGCAGACCGGGCAACATCAAGAGCCCCATCACGCCGCTGAGCTTGTGGACGAAGAGCCCCAGCAGGAGCAGCACCCCGGCCAACACCCGCTCCCAGCGCGCGCCGGCCCAGAGCGCCAGCACCCAGGGGAGCAGCGCGAGGCCCAGGGCGTTCTTGAGGTACTCCACCGACATGCCCAGCAGCAGCGGAGAGGCCGCCAGACACAGGCCCACGACCCACCCGGCCCGGGGATCCAGCCAGCGCCGGCCCGCCAGCGCCCCCCCAGACGCCATCAAGGCCGCGGCTCCGCAGGCCACCAGCTTGTTGCCGAGGATCGCGCCGGAGAGCAGCGAGAGGGGCGCGGTCAGCAGGAAGAGGAGGCTGCGGTCCGCGAACACCGGCTGGCCCACCGCCCAGGACTCCGTCTGGATGACGTAGTACCAGCCGTCGTAGCCATAGGCGAGGTCTGTCTGGAACAGCACCCCAGCCCGCAGCCCGGCGGCCACGAGGGCGCAGACGAGCAGCGGGAGGGCGCGGGAGAGCGCGGCCACTCAGAGGATGATGGACTCGGTGATCTGCCCGGTCTTGAGGTTCACCTTCCAGGCCTCCAGGCCGGCGGCGTCGGGCTTGAAGTCGCCCTCCTCCCAGGTCAGCAGCCAGTCCCCGCGCGAGGCCCACATGCGGCCCTCGGACTCCGCGCCGTACATCTCGGGCGGGACGATCTCCATGTAGTCGTCGGTGAGCAGGGTGAGCACCCGGCCGTCGTCCACGCGCAGCTCGGAGAGGTCCTGGAGCGTCGCGGCGTTGTCGCCCTCCAGGGACTTGAGCAGGGCGACGTTGGCGCGGTCGGCGTCGGAGAGCCGGCTGTCCTCGAAGCCCGGGTCGGCGCAGTACCAGGACTTGGCGCCGAAGTGGGACTGGAGATCCTCGCTGGAGAAGGGGCGGTGGTGCATCGCGAAGATCTCGTTGCGCACCATGCGGAGCTCGTCGGCCGGGATGGCCAGGGCCTCGCGCATGTCCAGGCGCTCGCCGCTCTTGAAGCGCCCGTCGTAGCTGGCCATCTTGCTGGCGCAGTCGCCGCCGGCGGCGTCCCCGACGGGCTCCACGCTGGCGGGCTGGCTGCCGCTCGCGGGGGCGGAGGTGGTGCTCTTGGACTCTCCGGAGCAGGCAATGGCCAAGGCGGATGCCAAGAAGACAGCAGGCAGCAGGACAGGACGGCGCATCGAAGGACTCCCAACGTTGGCGGGAGGGTATCGCGAGGCCCTCTTGAGGGGAACCCTAGCTGGATCCCACACCGCCCCTCACGCGCGGGCTGGGGCCCCACCCCATCTACGATTCGCAGAAGCCCCGCAACCCATGCCAGCTCACCGCCGCGACCTCCCGGAGCGCCCCCCGCGTCCGAGAGAGCAGTGGAGAGTCCGCCGAGGCCACCTGGACCTGCTCGAAGTGGCAGCCAAAGACCTGGCGGGCCCGCAGCAGGTGGTAGCCCTCGCTGACCAGGATGACCCGGGCGTCGGGGGGCAAGAGCGCGGCCGCCCCCGCGGCGTTCCCGGCGGTGGAGTGGGAGTCGGTCTCGACCCGGATGGCCTGCTCGGGAAGGCCCAGCTCCCGGGCCAGATCGGCCGCCACCTGGGCCTCGCTGGGCGGGTTCTCCCCCACCCCGCCGGTGAACAGCACGCTCTCCGCGAGCCCCTGCTCATACAGGTCCACGGCCGCCCGCGTACGGGCCTCCAGGCAGTCGCTGGGCACACCCCCGGGGTCCACGCGGCAGCCCAGCACCACCAGCACGTCCGCGGGCTCGGGCGCCTGGGCGTCCCCCCAGAGCTGCAGGGCGGCGCCCGCAGAGAGCCACAGCGTCAACCCCAGTCCGATCCAGCTCTTCACCCGGCGCATGTCCGCTCCTTCTGCAGGCCGGGGTTTCAAGTCCCGTGCCAGGAGCGGCTGCCGGCTCAGAGCGCCTGGATGGTCTTGAAGATCTCCGCGTCCTTCTCGCCCACCAGGTTCACCACCAGCCCGGGGCGGCCAGCGCGCGCGGTGCGCCCGACGCGGTGCAGGTAGAGCTCCGGGTCGCGGGGCAGGTTGACGTTGATCACGCGCAGCACGCCCGCGATGTCCAGGCCGCGGCCGGCCAGATCGGTGGCCACCAGCAGGCGCACCTTGCCTTCGCGGAAGCGCTGCAGGTTGTCCCGCCGCTCCTTGGCCTCCAGCTCCCCGCGGTAGATCGCGTAGCCGTGGCCTTCGGTGTCCAGCCACTCGCACACGCGGTCGGCCTGCTTTCGGGAGTTCACGAACAGGATGGTCAGGGACTTGCGGTCCCGGTCCAGCTCCTGCCGCAGGGCCACCATGCGGCCCTCCTTGGTGATGCGGACGTTGCGGGTCTTGAGGGTGGACACGGTGCGCTGGGCCCGCTTGGTCTCCACCCACAGGGGCTCTCTGTCAAAGAGCTCCCGCACGGCCTTGCGCAGGCCCTGAGGCATGGTGGCGCTGGCCATGATGAGCTGCACCTCTCCGGGGGCCGAGGCCAGGGCCTTGAGGGCCACCGGCACAAAACCCCGGTCCAGGAGCTGGTCGGCCTCGTCGAACACCAGCAGGCGCAGGTCGTCCAGGCGCACGCTGCCCTGATCCAGGAGCTGCTCCAGGCGCCCGGGCGTGGCCACCAGCACCTCCAGCAGCCGCCCCACGGTCTCGCGCTCCTGAGCCCGCTTGCGCCCACCCAGCACGCTGCGCACCCGCAGGCGGGTGTTGTGGGTGAAGGTCTTGAACACCTTGGCGACCTGCTCGCCCAGCTCCCGGCTGGGCACCAGCACCAGGGCGCGGGGGCTGCCCGGGTTGCGAACGGGGACGGTGTCCTCCTCCAGCTTCTTGAGGATCTGCAGCACCGGCAGCAGGTAGACCAGGGTCTTGCCCGAGCCGGTCTGCGAGACCACGACCGAAGAGCGGCCGTCCAGCAGCGCCGGAAGCGCCTTGGCCTGGACCTCGGTGGTCTGGGCCAGGCCCTGCTCGCGCAGGGTCGCCTTGAGGCTGTCGATCAGAGGCAGGGAAGAAAAGGTGGACATGGGGGACCTCCAGGGCAGCCCCCCATAGCCGACGCTCAGGGGGATGGCTCCTCAGTCCTGGGGGAGCTCCGCGTGCAGCATCCAGGACACCCCGAAGCGATCCACGACCTGCCCGAAGCGCGCGCCCCAGAAGGTGTTGTCCACCGGCATCAGCACGCGGCCTCCGTCGGCCAGCTTCTCGAAGAGCGCGTCGACCTGTCCCGGCTCGGCCAGGTTCACCATCAGGTGCTGGTTGGTCCCAGGGGTGACACCCCCCATCTGCGGGGGGACATCCGAGAGCATGATCGTGGCCTGGCCAAGCTGCAGGGTCGCGTGCATCACCCCGCTCATGCCCTGAGCACCGCCAGGCATCTCGTCGAACAGCATCTTGGAGAGCACCTGCGCGCCGAGGGCCTGCTCGTAGAAGGCCATGGCCTGCTGAGCGTTCCCGGCGAAGTTCAGGTAGGGGAGGATTCCAGTGATCATGTGTGACTCCAGTCGTCGTTCATTGAACGCAGCCTAATCCTCCCACCGACCAGAAACTGTCCGGGGGGATCCTGGACCAGCGATGGCGGCGACGCCCTCTGCTCCGCTAAGCTGACCGGGATCTGGAGACCGGAATGCAGCACTGGAAGCTGGCCCTGGGCGCCGCCCTGGGGACCCTCACCTTCGCGGCGGTCGCCGGGGCCGCGGATCCACCGGCGTCCCCGGACATGGAGCTCCAGTACGGCGTCTGCGTGTCCTGCCACGGCGCCCACGGCGAGGGCCGCCCCGAGCTCAACGGCCCCCGCATCGGCGATCTCGACGCCGCCAGCATCGAGGCCGCCCTGCGCGCCTACCGCGCCGACCAGCGCACCGGCCCCAACACCCTGCCGATGCGGGCCGCCGTCGCAGGCCTCAGCGACGCTCAGATCGCGGACCTGTCCACCTACGTCGCCGGCTTGGATCCCGAGCAGCGCAGCCCCGGCCCGGGCGTCGAGGGGGGCGAAGAAGCCTATGCGAGCTGCGCCGGCTGCCACGGCGAGGACGCCAAGGGCAGCCCCACGATCGGCGCCCCCGCCCTGCTCAACCAGAGCCCCAGCTACCTGGAGAGCAGCCTGCGGGACTACCGGGAGGGCGCCCGCGGCGCCCCGGGCTCCAGCCCCAACGCCATGACCATGGCCGCGATGAGCCAGGCCCTCAGCGACGCGCAGATCGAGCAGATCATCCGCCACATCGGCTCCCTGCGCCCCGAACGCACGCCGCCCAAGGCCCCCACCGGCAGCGCCACAGAGCAGGAGGGCCTGGCCGCGTTCAACGACATCTACGCGGTCGTCACCAGCCCTCGCTGCATGAACTGCCACCCCGACGGCGACACCCCCTACCAGGGCGACGACGGCCAGCTCCACACCCAAGGCGTGGACCGCTTCTCCCCCAACAGCGGCCTGCACTGCAGCACCTGCCACGCGGCCACCCCCTCGGGCGACGGCCTCGCGCCCCTGCCCCCCGCGGACCCCATCTGGAGCCTGGCCCCCAAGGCCATGGTCTTCGAGAACCGCAGCCCCGCCGAGCTCTGCAGCCAGCTCCTGGACGTCGAGACCAACGGCGGCCGCGGCCCCGTGGAGCTCACCGAGCACGTCGCCGGCGACCACCTGCTGCAGACAAGCTGGCACTCCGGCCGCACCCCTCCCCCGCTCACCCACCAAGAGCTGGTGGCCCGCTTCGAGACCTGGGCCAACGCTGGCGCCCCCTGCCCCGAGTAGCTCATGACCACCCTCAAGATCAACGGCGAGTCCCGCCAGGTCGACGTCCCCGACAACATGCCCCTGCTCTGGGTGCTCCGGGACGAGCTCAAGCTCACCGGCACCAAGTTCGGCTGCGGCATCGCCCAGTGCGGCGCCTGCACGGTCCACATCGACGGGCGCGCGGTGCGCTCCTGCGTGACCCCCATCGGCGCCGTCCAGGGCCGCGAGGTCACCACCATCGAAGGCCTCGGCGGCGACCACGCCGTCCAGCAGGCCTGGCTCGCGCACGCCGTCCCCCAGTGCGGCTACTGCCAGTCCGGCCAGATCATGCAGGCCATCTCCCTGCTGCGCCACGTCCCCGACCCCAGCGACGCCGAGATCGACCGCGCCATGGCCGGCAACATCTGCCGCTGCGCCACCTACCCGCGCATCCGCGAGGCCATCCGCGCAGCCGCCAAGAGCCTGCGAGAGGGCTGAGCCCAGCGCGTGCGTCGCCACTCCGAGTTCCCCGCCCTCCAGGCCGAAGCCCAGCGCCTCTACCTGGACAGCGCCGCCACCACCCTGACGCCCCAGGTCGTCCTGGACGCCGTGCGCGACAGCATGGTCTCCGGCGGATCCGCGGGCCGCAGCGTCCACCGGCGGGGACAGGGGGCCGAGGAGCGGCTGGAGTCCGCGCGCGCCGCCCTGGCCCACCGCCTGGGGACCCTGCCCTCCGAGCTCGTCATCACCTCGTCCGCCACCGAGGCACTCAACCTGGTCGCCTGGGGCTGGGGCCTGCCCAACCTGCGCCCCGGCCAGCGCATCCTGGTCAGCGCCCTGGAGCACCACGCAAGCCTGCTCCCCTGGCGCGCCGTCGCCCGCGAGACCGGCGCCCGCGTCCACACCCTCCCCTGCACCCCCAGCGGTGAGCTCGATCTGGACGCCCTGGACGCCGCCCTGACCCACGCCCCCGCGGTCCTGGCCCTGGGCTGGGTCTCCAACCTCACCGGCGGGGTCGCCCCCTTGCCCGAGATCCTGCGCCGCGTCCGCGCCCGCGCCCCCGAGTGCCTGGTCGTGGTGGACGGCAGCCAGGCCCTGGGCCACCTGCCCATCGACCTGAGCGCCCTGGGCGCGGACTTCGTCGCCTTCGCCGGCCACAAGGCCTACGGTCCCCTGGGCGTCGGCCTGCTGCATGGCCAACCCGAGCGCTGGGCCCAGACCCGCCCCCTCCACTGGGGCGGCGGCATGGTGCGCGCCGTCGAGCAGGGCACCCCCCACCTCCAGCCCGCGCCCTGGTGCTTCGAGGCCGGCACCCCCAACCACCACGCCGCCATCGGGCTCGCCGCCGCCATCCCGTACTGGGATCAGGGCCAGCCTGACCTCGTTGATGGGACGTGTGTCGCGTTGGAGACGCTGCCCGGGTGCCAGGTGGTGGGGTCCCCGAGTCGGCGGGTGGGCCTGATCTCCTTCACCCTCCTGGGCCTGCATCCGCACGACGTCGGCAGTGTTCTGGACAGCCTGGGCATCGAGGTGCGCGTCGGCCACCTCTGCGCCCAACCCGCCCTGGAGGCCCTGGGCATCGGCGCGGCCATCCGGGCGAGCTTCGGCGTCTACAACGAGCCCGCTGACATCGCCCGCCTGATCGACGGCCTCCAGCAGGCCCAGCGCACCCTGAAGGCCAGGACATGAGCGCAGACGCCTACAACCAGGCCCTCCTGGACCTCGCGGACTGCCCCCAGCCGCCCCCCAGCGCGCCCACCCACCAAGCCACCGCGCGCAACCGCTTCTGCGCGGACCGCGTGACCCTCTCCCTGCACGTCCAGGGTGACCGCATCGTGCAGGCCGGCTGGGAGGGAGAGGCCTGTGTGATCTGCCGGGCTGCCGCGACCACCCTCTGTCGCCACCTGGTGCACCACCCCCTCTCTGCACTCTCTTCCGCCAGCGAGGACATGCGCAGCGCCCTCAGCGGACACCAAAGTGGGCACGTCGCTACGGGCCCCTTCGCGCCCTTCTCCACCCTGGCGGAGCTGCCCGCCCGACGCGCCTGCGCGGTGCTCCCCTTCGAGGCCGCCCAGCTCGCGCTCAGCGGTGACGCACAACAAGCGCCGAGCCCCACCCAGCCTTCGTCCTCACCCCAGGACCCCTGGGCGCTCGCAATGCACTGGCGAGCCCAGGGACAGGCCGTCGCCATCGCCACCCTGGTCGACGTCGTCGGCTCCAGCCCCTGCCCCATCGGCAGCCTGATGGTCGTCGCCCAGGACGGCCGCTTCCAAGGTGCCGTCAGCGGTGGCTGCGTGGAGTCCGCCGTCGTCCAGGCCTGCATCGAGCTGCTGGAGCGGGGGGACGGGCCCGCCCTGCGCGCCTTCCAGATCTCCAACAGCCAGGCCGGCGAGATCGGCCTCCCTTGTGGCGGTCGCGTCGAGATCCACATCGGCCCCGCCCCCGGCGACCGCCTGCTCCGCCAGTACCAGGCGCGCGGTCAGGGCCTGGCCCGCGCCCTCGACCTGGAGACCGGCCACGAAGCCCTGGAGGACAGCGAGCGCCTCCACCCCGGCAAGCAGGCCGGTCGCTTCCTCCAGCCCCTGACCCGGCCGCCGCGGCTGCTGATCCTGGGCGGCACCGAGATCGCACAGAAGCTCGTGGAGCTGGCCGCCAGCCTGGACTTTGAGTGCCGCGTCATCGAGCCCCGCCCCGGCTTCGCGCACGCCGGCCGCTTCTCCGTCCCCGTGGACCCCCGCCCCCCTGAGCAGGCCCTGCACGCCTGGATCGACGCCGACACCGCCGTGGTCATGCTCACCCACGACCCCCGCCTGGACGACCCCGGTCTGCAGCTCGCCCTGCCCAGCCCCGCCTTCTTCGTGGGCGCGCTGGGCAGCCGCAAGACCCAGCGCCGCCGCTTGGAGCGCCTGAGCGCAGCGGGCGTCGCCCCCCAGCATCTGGCCCGCCTTCGCGGCCCCGTCGGCCTCCCCATCGGCGCCCAGGGCAGCGCCGAGATCGCCCTCTCCATCCTGGCCGAGGTCGTCGCCACCCGCCGCCAGGCCGCCCCCAAGGGCGTCGCCTCCATCGTGCTGGCCGCCGGCAGCAGCCGCCGCGCCGGCCCCATCAACAAGCTGCTCCAGGACCTGGGCGGCGAGCCCCTCATCCGCCGCAGCGTCCGCACCTGCATCGCCGCCGCGCTCGGCCCCGTACTCGTGGTCCTGGGCCACCAGTCCGAGCAGGTCCGGGCGGCCCTCTCCGACCTCCCCGTGCAGTTCATCGACAACCCCCAGCACGCGGAGGGCATGGCCAGCTCCATCCGCGCCGGCGTCCAGGCCCTGGCCACCCACTTCGTCTCCGGCGCCTTCGTGGTCCTGGGGGACATGCCCTTCCTGCGCCAGGAGGAGCTGTTGACCCTGGCCCACGCACACACGCCCTCAACCCAGCACCTGGTGGTCGTTCCCGTGGCCGGAGCGGGATCCTCCCGCCGGCGAGGAAACCCTGTCCTCTGGCCCACCCGCTGCTTCGACCAGCTCCTGGCGCTGCGCGGCGACGTGGGTGGGAAGGCCATCCTGCAGGCCAGCCCGGGGGCCATACTCGAGGTCCCCGTGGAGGATGGCGGGGTGCTGCGGGATGTGGATGGGGTGCTGGCGGGCGATTCGGCGCGCAAGCCGGGTTGAACGCAACAGCGCGCTGCGCAAGTGGCCCTGAACGCAACAGCCCGCAGCGCAACCCGCTCCCAACGCAACAAGTTCGGAGACCACCGGGCGGCCAAGACGCGCTACCAAGGTGATTTCAACCACTTGAAATCCACCCCCAAGCCAGATCCCGCGCCCGCTCCGTCCAGAAGTTGCATTCGCACCTACTTGCGCAGCGCCTCGTTGCGTTCGCACCTACTTGCGCAGCCCCGTGGTGCATTCACCCCGGGTTGCGCACGCCATCAGGGCCAGGCCGCCAACTCCGCGGCCAGCGCGTCCCCCGCGTGCGCCATGAAAGCCCGGATCCGAGAGTTCGTCTTGAGCTCGGGCAGGGTCAGCAGCCAAAGCGCCTGGCTCAGATGGCTCAGCCGCGCGCCCAGCGGCAGCAGCTCCGGCATCCGGCCCCCCTCGCAGGTGGGCAGGAAGTGGGCCCCCCAACCCATCCGCAGCGCCGCCCGCATCGCCGCGTAGTCGTTGCTGCGCAGCACCACCTGGGCGCCCGGCGCGTGCTCCGCCAGCCAGTCGTCCAGCCAGCGGGTGTCGCCGCGCTCATCTGCGTGCAGCCAGGGATAGGCCGACAGCGGCGCCTTGGGGCCCAGGCGCTCCACCAGCGCGCGCGCAGCGTAGGCCTCGAAGTGCAGCAGCCCCACCTTCCGGCCCCAGAGCTGGGGGTCTGGCGTGTTGCTGATGCGCAGCGCCACGTCCGCCTCCCGCCGGCGCAGGCTCGCGCGCTCCGAGGAGACGTGCACCGTCAGGTCCACCCCCGGGTAGCGCTCCGTGAAGCCCCGGAACACCTGGGGGAAGTTCTCGAACACAAAGCCCACGGTCGACACCCGGAGCCTGCCGGAGAGCTGCGCGTCCTGCCCCCGGACCTCGCCCTGGACGGCCAGGACCTGGGCCTCCACCCGGGCCGCCGTCTCCGCCAGCCGCTCTCCCGCCGGCGTGGGCACGAAGCCCTCGGGCGTCCGGTCGAAGAGCCGCACGCCCAGCTCCTGCTCCAGCTCGCGGATGCGTCGGCCCACCGTGGTCCGGGCCACGCCCAGAGCCCGGCCCGCCTCGCTCAGCTGCCCGGCGCGGAGCAGCGCCAACACAAAGCGCAGATCATCCCAGTCCATGCGTGCATTCTTGCACGCCAGCAGGCAGCAAACACACCTTCCCCGTCCACTGGCGCACACATAGCTTGTCCCCAAGCAGGAGCCCCCCATGCCCACGCCCCCCGCCTTCTGGGACCAGCTCGCCGACAAGTACGCCGCCCAGCCGGTGGAGGACCCCCAGGCCTTCGAGCGCAAGATCGCCTTCACCCGGCAGGCGCTTCGCCCAGACAGCCGCGTGCTGGAGGTCGGCTGCGGCACCGGCTCCCTGGCCCTGCGCCTGATCGATGCCTGCGGCCGCTACGACGCGCTCGACTACTCCGAGCAGATGCTGCGCATCGCCCGCGACAAGGCCCAGGGCACCCCCACCCTGCGCTTCCACCAGAGCACCCTGGAGGACGCCCCCTTCCCCGACGCCAGCTTCGACGTCGCGCTGGCCTTCTCCATCCTGCACCTGGTGCCCGAGCGGGCGGCCTTCCTGGCGCGCCTCCACGCCCTGCTCAAGCCCGGCGGCCAGCTCATCTCCAGCACCACCTGCATCGGCAACACCTGGGCGCCCCTGGGGGCGGCCATCTGGGTGCTGCAGCGCCTGGGCAAGGCCCCGTGGGTCGCGGATCTGAGCACCTCGACGATGCGCACCGAGCTCGAGGAGGCCGGCTTCCAGGAGGTCGAGGAGGTGGACGTGGGTGCCAAAGACACCGTGGTCTTCCTCTCTGCCCGCAAGCCCCTCGCCTGAGTCTGCGCTGGTTTCCCGAGCGAGGCGGGTCGCAGTGTCCCGGGATTGGACCCCCGCGAGCGCGCAAGATCCGGGGCGTCCAGGACGTAGACCAGCGCCACCCCAAGGACCTCCATGACCGCCAGCCTCGCTCTGCTCTTTGCCTGCACCTCCCCAAGCGCCGAGCGGGAGCGCCACCTCGCCGCCACCCCAGGAGGACAGCGCCTGGCCGAGAGCATCGACGCCCACGGCGGTCTGGAGCGCTGGGCCGAGACCGAGAGCCTGGGCTTCACGTTCAACTACGAGCCCGCGGGCGCCCCCGAGAAGCGCCGCTACAGCGTGAACCAGGTCCACGTCCCCACGGCCCGGGTGCGCCAGGACCAGGTCAATGGTGAGGTCTCCCTGGGATGGGACGGGACCCAGGCGTGGATCACCCCCGAGCGCGGCGCCTTCCCCAGCCCTGCGCGCTTCTGGGCCCTGACCCCCTACTACTTTGTCGCGATGCCCTTCGTGCTCGCCGACCCCGGGACCCAGCACGAGCTGCTGGAGCCGGCCCCGCTGGATGGGGAGACCATGGACCGTGTCAAGGTCACCTTCGACCCCGGGACCGGGGACGCGCCGGACGACTACTACGTGGCCTGGATCGACCCCCAGACCGACCGCCTGCGCGCGCTCACCTACATCGTCACCAGCTCCACGGTGTTCCCCGACGGCGGCCGCAGCGGCGAGAAGCGCCTGACCTGGCTGGAGCTCCAGGACGTCGACGGCCTGCTGCTGGCCGGCCGCTACGAGGGCTGGCACCTGGTGGACGGGCAGCCCAGTGAGCCCTCCGCGACCGTGACAATCAGCGCCTTCGAGCGGAACGCCCCGGTGACCGACGCGCTCTTCGCCCCGCCCGAGGGTGCGGTGACCGGCCTCTGAGCCCTCCGCCGCGCGCGTTGTAGGCTCCCCCCAAGGAGAGCCCGATGGCCCAGGATCCCAGCTCCCAGCGCTTCTTCATTCGCATGATGGCTGTCTGCGGTCTGCTCGCCCTGGGGGGCGGCGCCTACCAGCACCAGAAGTCCAGCAAGCTGGAGGCCGAAGGGGTGGAGACCACCGGCACCTGGACCCAGGTCGAGACCGGCCGCCAGTTCCGCGGGCCTGGCGACTACAAGTACACCCTGGACGCCGACTACGTCTTCCAGACCCAGGACGGCGAGTCCGTGACCGGCAGCCTGCACCGTCAGAGCGACAAGCGGCCGCTGACCGCAGAGTTCTCCCAGGGAGACAGCTTCACGGTGCGCTACCTGCCCAGCGATCCCAGCGTCCACGAGCGCGGGACCGGCCGCAGCGGCCTCCAGGCCTGGCTCTGGCTGGGGGTGGGCGTGCTCTGCCTGGGCGCCTCGGGCGGCACGCTGCTCAAGGAGCGCCTCAAGCGCTGAGCTCAGCGGTGATGCTTGTGGCTCCCATCACAGCGCGGCGGCCGCTTGCTGTGCCCGCACACGCAGTCGAAGATCCCCTTCCCCATGAAGATCCGCTCCCGCGCCTTCTCGATGCGGCCGAAGCGCGCCTTGGCCCCCTTGGGCTTGCCAAAGTGGATGTTGAAGCCGCGCTGCCGCCCCGGAGTCAAGGCCAGAAAGGCCTCCTGAAAGGCCGGGTCTTCGTCCATGACCTGTTGCAGCTCGGCGATCCAGACGGTGTCCTCGGGGGCGGGCTTGGGCACCTCCCGACCGGCGAGCGCGTTTTGGTGGGCCTGGTGGACCATCCGCTGGATCACACCAGCCCGCTCCTCCACCTCCTGCAGGTTGGCGAAGGTCAGAAAGCGCGTCGCTCGGGAGTCGCCCGGCTGGGTGAGCAGTCCGTCGGGGTCCTCCAAGAGGGCCCCGGAGATGAAGCTGAGCACCGCCCCCGCCTTGCGGTAGCCCAGGATGCAGACGTTCTTGCCCGCCTCCGTCGTGTAGCAGGGCTGACCCCACTTGATGGTCTCGAGCATGCCCTCGGCCAGCAGGAAGGGCCGCAGCGCGCTGACCTCCTCGCGGAAGGGGAGCTCGTCCTCGAAGTAGTCGTCGGGGTGCTGGTAGGACTTCATCTGGGGGCTCCGGGGCTCAGAGGGCGCAGGCCCGAGAGGGGGCCATCGGCGCAGCCAAGAACATCAGTATCGCGTGTTCCTATCCGCCCGGCGGATAATGGCCCCCCAGCCACCCCAGGACGACCGAACGGAGCCCCCGATGTCCCTCACGCACGCCCCCGTCGGCGACACCCAGCTCCGCCTGGAGCGCCGCTTCTCCGCCGCCCCCGCCCCGCTCTACGACGCCCACCTGGAGCCCGCCCTGCTCACCCGCTGGCTGGGGGTGCGCATGCCCTTGCAGACCTGCGAGGTGCGGCCAAAGACCGGCGGCAGCTTCCGCTACGTCTGGCGCCACGACGGCGGGGAGATGGGCATGGGGGGCCGCTTTGTGCTCCTGGCGCCCGGCGCCCGCATCGTCCACAGCGAGCTCTTCGACGAGGACTGGACGGGAGGGGAGGTGCGCGTCGACACCCGCTTCCACCGATTGGACGACGGGACCCGCCTGGACATGCTGCTCACCTACCCCACCGGCGAGGCACGGGATGGCGTGCTCCAGACCGGAATGCTCGCGGGCATGGAGGAGGGCTACCAGGCCCTGGAGGCCCTGCTGAATGAGGGGCCGATCTGCGTGAGCGCGCACACCTCGGTCTCCCCAGAGCGGGCCTGGGCCGCCTTCACCCAGCCCCAGTCCGTGATGCGCTGGAACTTCGCCAGCCCCGAGTGGTGCTGCCCCGCGGCCGAGAGCGATCTTCGGGAGGGCGGCCGCTTCTCCTACCGCATGGCCGCCGTGGACGGCTCGATGGCCTTCGACTTCGCCGGCACCTGGGAGAGCGTGGCCCCCCACAGCCGCCTGGTGCAGGTGCTGGGGGATGGCCGCCGCGTCGAGATCCGCTTCGCCGAGAGCGACGGCGGCACCCGCGTCTCCCAGATCTTCGACCCCGACGGGCAGGCCCCCCGAGACATGCAGCGGGCCGGGTGGCAGGCGATCCTGGACCGCTATGCGCAGGTGGCGAGCTGACCGGGTTTCACTCCAGCGGCCACTGGTAGACCGCGAGCAGTCCGTCGTAGTCGGTGATGAACAGCCGGCTGTCGGAGAGGGCCAGTGCGCCCCCGTGCGGGAGGGTACCCAGCAGTTCGAAGCTCTCCAGATCAAAGAAGTAGGTGGTGTCCTCGTACGCGCTGATCAAAGTGTCGTCGGTGACGATCAGATAGCCGGCCCCCCGGCCCACCACGGACCCGTACACCGACCAATCCCCCATCTCCATGGTGCCGAGCAGCGCGCCCGACTCACTGTCGTAGGCCTCTACGTCTCCACCTCGGAGCACGAACAGCACCCCATCCCCGAGCGCAGCGACCCCGAAAACGGGGTCGTCGAAGGTGTCGCCACCGGCCACGCTCCACAGCTCGCCGCCCGTGTCGCGGTCCACCGCCGCCACGTAGTAGTTCCCGACTACGTAGATGCGCTCATCACCCACCACCGGCGCGGTGTTCAGCGTGTAGGTAAACCAGTCCCAGCCCAGGTCCAGCGACCAGAGGGTCTCGCCGGTGTCCGGTTCGTGCGAGATCAGCACGCCCTCCACAAAAGAGTACAGCTCCCCATCTGCGTAGGCCGGGGCCCAGGCGTCATACTGGGGCAGGCTCTGCCAGAACAGCTCCGTCCCGTCCAAGATCTGCACGCCGGAGATGCCGCCGTAGCTCCCGCTGCCGAACCAGGCGCGCCCCTCGGCGACCACGGGGGCCAGGTAGGTCTCCCACTGGGCCCGGTAGGGTGCGGACCACAGCGCCTGTCCATCAAGGGTGTCCAGAGCCCAGAGCTGACTGTCCGAGGAGTGGTTGCAACGCTGCAGGTAGACGCGCCCGTCGTGGACCGTTGGAGGGCTCAGCGAGTAGGCGTCCTCCGGCAGGGTGTGCCTCCAGATCTCAAGGCCATCGCTCGCCCGCTGTGCGACCACGTCAGCGTCCAGGTACGAGCCCCCGCTGGCCCGGTAGACCACCCCATCCTGGACCACGACGGCTTGCTGCCGGCTGGACAGCGCCAGGGTCCAGCTCAGCTCAGGCAGGACCCCGTCGACCGTCCCCGGGTAGTACCCCGTGTGCGCCGTGGATCCGCCCAGCGTCGGCCAGTCTCCAGGCAGCCGCCCCGGCATGCCGCTGTCGCTGTCGTCGGGATCCAGGGTGTTCTGCACCCACCCCACCGAGGGCCCACAGCGCCGCGCGCTCACGTCGGCGTTGCCGTAGCCATCGCCGTCGCTGTCCTGCCAGTAGACCTCCCCGTCCAAGGGGTCATTGTCGACTTGCCCATCACAGTCATTGTCCAGCCCATCACAGATCTCATCGACGCCGGGGTGGATCTCCGGAAGTGTGTCCTCGCAGTCGCCGTCCACTGCGACGTAGCCGGAGGGGGCCTCACAGTCGGAGATGGTGGGGGCGACCGTGGATCCGTATCCATCCCCATCCTCATCCAGAAACCACAGAACCCAATCCTCCTCCGTGCAGTCCGAGGATCCGGTGTCCTGCCCATCCCCCGTGTCCAGGGAAGCGGATTCCTGGGTGTCCTGGGTGAGATCCCCACCCCCCGGCCCCCCCGTGTTCCAGCAACCTGTCAGAATCATCAGCACAAGCGAGGTCAACAGTCCCCTCCAGCGGGCCCTCTCCTATTGTCCCGGAGCACCCTGCACAAGCTCACATCCCTACAGGAGTTGGCAAGGTCTGTCCCGCCCAAGGCGGCAGAGGCTCGAATAGGAGTGGGGCATGAAGCTGCTCCGCAAGATCCTGTTCTGGATCCACCTGGTCGTGGGCGTCGCCACCGGTCTGGTGGTGCTCCTGCTCTGCCTCACCGGCACCCTGCTTGCCCTGGAGCTGCCCATCACGAACTGGGCGGACCGCCGCACGGTGACCGCCCCCACCGAGATCCACGGACCGCCGGCCGTTGAGCCTCTCTTCGTGGCGGCAGCGGAGGCCCGAGGGGGCCAGGCGCCCCAGAGCGTGAAGATCGGCCGCGACCCCCGGGACCCCGCGGTCGCGAGCTGGGGCCGGCGGGACACCCTCAAGCTGGACCCCTGGACCGGCCAGCCGGGCGTCGGCAGCGACGGACTGGATGGGCTCTTCCACACGGCCATGGAGCTGCACCGCTGGTTCGCCCTGGAGGACGGCGCCCGGGACACCGCGCGCCTGCTGACCGGGGGCAGCTCGCTGCTGTTCGTCGTGCTGATCCCCAGCGGCCTGGTGCTGTGGATCCCCCGACCCTGGAGCCTGCGCAAGGTCCGCAAGCTGCTGGTCCCCAAGCGCATGGCCTACGGCAAGGGCCTGGAGTTCCAGTGGCACCACGCCCTGGGGCTCTGGTCGGCGCTGCCGCTGCTCTTCTTCGCGTTCACCGGCGCGGCCATCGGCTTTCACTGGCTGAACGACGCCGTGGTCGGCCTCTTCTCCTCAGCGGAGCCAACCGAGCAAGGCCCCAGGGGCGGTCGCGGCGGCCCGGGTGGCGGTCCTCCCGGAGGCCCTGGTGCGCAGGACACCCCCCAAGCGGCTCCCCCCTGGAGCCCCGCCTGGTCGACCTGGACGCCGCGGTGACCCTGGCCACCCAGGACAGCCCGGACTGGCGCTGGATCCGCGTGAGCCTCCCCGACGACGCGCAGTCCCCCATCTCGCTGACCGTGGACAGCGGCAACGGCCGGCAGGTGCAGCGGCAGGAGACCTTGACCGTGGAGCGTGCAGAGACCGGCAGCCTGCAGCTCGGGGAGCGCAGCGGCTGGGCGCAGACCGACGCCGGACGCAAGGCCCGCATCCTGGTGCGCTTCGGGCACACCGGCGAGCACTTCGGCGCCCTGGGCATCGTGGTGGCGGTGCTCTCCACCCTGGCCGGCGCCTTCCTGGCCTACAGCGGGCTGGCCCTGTCGCTGCGTCGCTTCCTGAGCTGGAACAAGAAGCGGGCGACCCAAAAGAGCTGAGCCGCCCGCAGGACCTTCCCGTCACGGGGCAGTCAAATCAGGTGTTCCTACTGGGCAGTGTAGCCGCCATCCACCAGGTGGTAGGAGCCGGTGATGAACGCGGCCTGCTCGGACAGCAGGAAGAGGGTCAGGGTCGCGACCTCTTCAGGGGTGCCCAGGCGGTTCAGCGCGTGCTTGCTGGCCAGGAAGTCCTGGGTGGCCTGGTCCAGGTTCGCGTCCAGCAGCGGGGTGCGGATGAAGCCCGGGCCGATCGCGTTCACGCGCACGCCGTCGGCGGCGTGCTCCATGGCGGCGTTCTTGGTGAGCCCCACCACCGCGTGCTTGGCGGCCACGTAGGCCGAAGAGCCCGCGAACCCGACGCTGCCCAGGATGGAGGCGATGTTCACGATCGCGCCGCCGCCGGCCTCGGTGATTGCGGGGATGCCGTAGCGCATCCCGTAGAACACCCCGTTCAGGTTGACGTCGATCACCTGCTTCCAGCTGTCCAGCGGGTAGGCGCCGGTGGGGGCCTGTGCGCCGCCGATGCCGGCGTTGTTGACCAGCAGGTGCAGGGCCCCCGTCTTCTCCTTGGCGAAGGCGACCATGGCCTCCACAGCGGCCGGGTCACTCACGTCCGCGGCGAAGCCGTAGGCGGTCCCGCCCTTGGCGGTGAGCTCTGCAGCCTTGGCGTCGGAGGCGTCCTGCTTGAGATCCACCACGATCACGGTGGCGCCGGACTCCACCAGCGCGTCTGCGATGGCTGCGCCGATGCCGGCGGCGGCGCCCGTGACGATGGCGGTCTTGTTGTCAAAGCGGATGTCCATGTGCGCTCCTTCCCGGCGCTCCGGGGGCGCCTATTGATTCATGCATGAATCATTGACATAGGGCCTCACCCAGTCAAGCCCCGAATCGCGATAGAGACGCAGAGTTGATCAAAGTCAGCGTGCGCCCGGCATAGGCGCCGTCCCAAGGAGTCCCGATGGCCAAGGTGACCGCAGAGGAAGCCGCCAAGACCCGCGAGCGCCTGCTCGACGCCGCGCTGGAGGTCTTCTCCGAGCAGGGCGTGTCGCGCCCCAGCCTCACGCGGGTCGCCGAGCGCGTGGGCATGACCCGAGGGGCCATCTACGGGCACTTCGAGAACAAGAACGACCTCTTCCGCGCCCTCTGTGACCGCTACCTCAGCTCCGACGCCGCGCTGGCCGACTACCGCGCCGCCGTCTCCAAGGATCCCTTGGGCGGCCTGCTCCGCTGGCTCCAGCTCGTCATCGACCGCGCCCAGGACGACCCCGAGCGGCGCATGCTCATCGAGCTCCTCTTCATGAAATCGGAGGCCATCGAGGGCGACGGCATCCGCGACCGCCTGCAGTCCGACAGCCAGCGCGGCGTGGACCACCAGCGCGCCCTGATCCAGATGGCCGTGGAGGCTGGTCAGCTCCCCCCCGACCTGGACGTGCAGGCCGCCGCCTGGGCCACCAACGCCTACATCGTGGGGATGCTCCGTTGTCTTCGCCTGCACCCCGAGCTGGTCCGGTCTGGGGTCAGCCACAGCGTGGGGCCGGTGATCCAACAACTCCTGGACGGCCCCGCGCTCACTGGGACCTGACCCCATACAGAGTCGAATACCCTCTGTACCCAGAGCGTCCATGCCGCCCACCCCGGCGTCGGAGTACGTCGTCGAGGTGCCCTGGAGGTCCCCGATGCTGCTCACCGCCCTGCTCTCCCTCACCGGCTGCACCCTGGAATCGCAGGGCGCGCACCTGCACATCGTCGGCAACAGCGCCAGCAGCTCGGAGGAGGAGGTCGCGTGGCTCCTGGAGCTCGGGGAACACCTCCACACCGCCATCGTGGACATGCACCCCGCTGACATCCAGATGGACAACGAGGTCAGGGTGGAGCTGCACGGAAACTACCGCCAGACCTCGCCGTATGTAGACGACGACGGCACCGTGCACCTGTGGCGCTTCTCGGAGTACGAGGGCGGCTACCGCGCCATGTACGCCCACGAGCTCGTGCACGCGGTCGCCTACGACAGCCTGGTCGCCCCCATGCTGGCCGAGACCGCCCTGCTCGACCCCGACCCTGGCGGCTTCTACCTGGAGGGCTGGGCCGAGTACGTCGCTCTGCAGGTGGACCCCGAGAAGACCGGCTTCCCCCTGTTCGGCTTCGACGAGGACGTGGTCGTGGGCCACTGGCTCCAGCAGGACGGGCCCACCCTGGCCCAGCTCCGCGCGGACCACGCCACCCTCAACATGCCTTGCCAGGGGCAGGCCTACATCCTGCGGGCCTCCTGGTTCCGCTACATCGACGAGGCCTATGGCCGGGAGCTCCTTATGGACCTGGCCACCGGCGGAGAGGGCCTGGACGACGCCTCCGTCGAGGCCCTGCTGGGCGCCCCCCTCACACAGATCGACGCGGACTGGGCCGCCTGGGCCTCCGCTCGCTACGAGGCCCACCCCGACGCCGACGCTGAAGCCGAGGCCTACCTGGGGCACATGGGGTGGTACGTGCCTTGTGAAGGGTGAGCGGCTCCAGCGCCCGGCAGATGGCCTTCAGCGCGAGAGCGCCCGCACGACCCGCTCGATGCACTCCGCCGGGTCGCCCCCGCTCAGATCCACGTCCAGCGGCAGCAGCTCTGGGCGCCGATCTCCTCGCCGCATCTCCAGCAGCACCCGGTCCCGGAACCCCGGTTCCAGCGTCTCCCGATCTGCAGCGGTGAACCCCCGAGCCTGCATGCGCCGCTGCCGCTCCTCCTCATCCAGGGTCAGCAGCAGCGTCACGTCGGGCGCCGGGACCAGCGCCTCCACCTGGTCCAGGGCCGCCTCCACCCCCCGCGCCCGGGCGTAGCTGATGGTAGAGAGCCAGTAGCGGTCCATCACGACCGTCTGTCCCCCCTCCACGAGCGCCCGCGCCTCCTCTCCCCGCGCGATGACCGAGCCTGCGTAGAACAGGCAGCGCGCCGGCTGGTTGGGCCCCAGGCCATCCAGGATCTGCCCGGACACTGCCCGCAGGCCCTCCCCTGGCGTGTTCATGGCGACGCCCCCGAGCCGGGCCGCCAGCCCCTTGGCCAGCGTGGTCTTCCCCACGCCGTCCAGGGCCTCCAGGACGATGAACAGTGGCTTCATGCTGCACCTCTCTCTGTGTTGTGATTCATCAGGCTCTCGGCCAGCTCCCGCATCTGCTCCCACTCGGCGCGGGTGAAGCTGTCGCTCTCCACGACCACCGGGATGGGGCCAGCGCTCTCGACGAGGCCCCAGCGCTCCCGCTCGCGCTCCAGCTTGGTCCCCCGCAGGAGCATCAGCGGGAAGGCCTTGACCACCGGCACCCCGCGGTCCAGGCACCAGCGGACGCTCTCCTGGAAGGAGGCCAGCGTCTGGTTGGGCAGGCCGTAGATCAGCGAGACCTCGAAGGGGATGCCGCGGCGGTGGAGCCCCTCGATCTCCCGCGCCACCTTGGGCAGGTTGTTGATGCGCTGCACCGCCTTCATCTCCGCGCGCTGCACGGTCTGCAGGCCGAACTCAAGCTGGACATCCAGGCGCTGGGCGGCGTCCAGGAAGTCATCGTTGAGGAGCTCGAAGCGGGCCTGCAGCGACAGCCGGCCGGTGTAGCCCAGCTCGGAGAAGCGGCGCAGGATGGCCGCCGCGTCGGGGTTGCTGTTGAAGATCGGGTCCAGCACCGCGATGTCCCGGGCCCCGCCCTGGACCAGGGCCTCGATCTCATCGGCGATGCGACCGGCGGACAGCGTGCTGCGCTGGAGGCGGGCTCCAGCCTCCCGGTGCTGACAGAACGAACACCTGTACTGGCAGCCCCGCTGCGTCTCCCACCGCATGAAGGCCTGCACCGGCAGCACCCCGGTCAGCAGGGGCGAAGGCAAGGCCTCGAGGGCGACCTGGGCCGGCATGCCCAGATCGAGCCCCTCACGCCAGACCACGCCCGGGATGGCCTGCGGCTCCTCACACAGAAGCACCTGCGCCAGCGCGTCCTCGCCGTAGCCTCGGATGAGGACGTCGGCCTCGGGGTAGACGCGCGCGATGCCTGCCGGTGCGTAGCTGATCTGCGGCCCACCCAGCAGGATGCGTCCCGCAAAGCCCTGCTCCCGGAGCTGCCGGATCAGCCAGCGCACGTCCGGGTCATTCCAGACGTAGACCCCGATGGCCAGGTCCGCGGGCGCGCCGCGGGTGGCGTCGACCACCGCCCCCAGGAGCTCCCGCCGCTCGAACCCCGGAGCGTTGACGGCCCGTCGGAGCGCGAGCACCTCCAGCCCCTCCACCTGCTGGAGCCTGGCCAACAGCGACCCGTGCCCCAGCGACACCCTGGGGTCCTTGTCCCGCAGCCAGTCCAGGGACACCAGGAGCAGGCGCATCGCGCGCCCCCCTTCCCCTCCGATGTGATTCTCCCGGGCCGGGGACTCGTATGTACCCGGGGTGGGGTTGATGCTGTCTTCCATGGGAACCTCCACCCCTGTAGGAACCGGTCCCGAGGGCGCGAAGGTCCGGGTTTCCCAAAACGAAGGTCCAGCCTGGAGTGGAGCGCACAGCTCGCCAGCGGCAGCGAAAGACTGTCAACGGCCGGCAGACAGCCAAAGCCAAGGCCCCACCTGTTGTACGGTCCCCGCAGACACCCCTGGGGGACAGATGCAGCTCAAGGACCTCGAACTCCTTCGTCAGAACGCCCTGACCGCGACCCGGACCGTCCTGGAGAGCACCCCCAGCTTGGGGAGCATCGGCAGCGCAGAGACCCGCCCCCAGCTCGCGGCCTCCAAGCGCGAACACCCCGCCCTGCTGGATCCTGAGCTCGGCCCCGCGATCTCGGTCGCCCAGACCGATCTGCTGGCCGAGAGGGCCGGCCTGTCCACCAAGATGCGGGAGCGGCTCGCCGAACAGGGCGTCCGAATCGGCACCCTCGACAACGCACGCATCGACGCTCTGGTGGAGTCCGGCGCCCTCCCCAAGCGCCGCGCCTCCGCGTTCAGGGCCGCCGCCGCGAGCTTCCAACTGGTGGACCAGGACGACGGCATCTTCCAGGTGCTCCCCTCCACCGCCCCCGAGCAGCTTGTGGCCCTGGACCAGGGGGACTGGACCAAGCTCCTGGCCCAGGTGGAGAGCCCCTTGGCCCCCCAGGACCACGCCGCCTACCTCCGCCGCAAGACCGCCAACTGGTTCCCCACCCAGGCGCTCAAGCACCACCTGAACGCTGAGGAGCACCCTGCCGCCCAGGTCGCCGTCGGCCTGGCCGGGGACGTGCTGGACGGGCTCGCGCTGCACAAGGCCGGCTACAGCTCCCCGCGTCAGGTCGCCAGGGCCAACCCCGCAGCCCTCGCCCAAGCCAGCGGCCTTGGTCCCGACCGCGTGCAGGCCATCCAGCAGACCGCCCAGAGCATCGCCGGGAGCCTGGGGGCCATCGCCGGCGCGATCGCCGCGGAGCTCCAGCAGGGCCCAAAGGGCGTCGGCAGCGCGGCGGGGCACGCCAAGTCCTGGTTCGCCGAACTCCCCGGCTTTGACGCACTCTTTGGCGAGCAGAGCTACTGCGACTGCGAGGCCTGCGCCTCCATCCTGGGCGCGGCCGCCTACTTCGTCGATCTGATGCGCTTCGTGGACGAGCACGCGACCCAAGCGGTGTTCACCGGCGCCCGAGAGGACCACGTCCTGGCCCTGCGCTCCCGGCGCCCCGATCTGTGGGAGCTGCAGCTCTCCTGCGAGAACGTCAACAACCTCATCCCCACCCTCCAGATCGTCGTCGAGGTGCTGGAGCGCCTGGTGCTCACCGAGACCGGCAGCAGCGTGGACCCCAGCGACCAGGAGGCCGTCGACGCCGCGCTCTACGCCACGCTGCTCCCCGCCGCCGTGGACAGCTTCACCCAACCCCACACCCTCGCGGTCACCGAGATCAACGCCCTGCTGGGCTGGTGGGAGCACAGCCTGGACTCCGTGGGGCAGGTCCTGCTCCTGGACCGCCAGACCCGCGCCCGGATGCGCCTGGGCCTCTCCCAAGCGCAGGCGGATGTCCTCGTCTACGCCGAGCGACGCAGAGCCCGTCTGGACACCCTCTACCAGGTCACCTGGGGTGCGGACTACGGCCCCCAGGACGTCCAGGATCTGCTCTCCTCCATGGGCGTGTCCCGCGACGAGCTGGGCCGCCTCCTCTCCGCCCGCTTCCCCGGCGGCGCCATGCGCATCGTCTCCGAGCGACGCGACGCCGACAGCATCCAGAACGACATCGAGCGCCTGCACGACGCCGACAAGGTCTCCCTGGACCGCCTCCACCGCTTCGTGCGGCTCTGGCGCGCGTCCGGCCTGGAGATCGAAGCGCTCGACCTGGCCCTCACCGCCCTGGCCGAGCTGGGCCGCAGCGACGACATCGACGGCCCCGCGCTGGCCGACCTGGCCGCGATCCTGCGTCGAATGGAGCACCTGGACCTGGACCTGGAGCAGGCCCTCTGCCTCTGGGCCCCCATCCCCATCCACCCCACCGAGCCCGAGGGCGAGTCTCTGCTGGACCGCCTCTTCAACCTGGACCGCTTCGTGGTCCTGGGGGGCAGCTACCCCACGACCCGGACCTACACCCACCCCTCTCTGGGGGAGTGGACCGATCTGGAGTCCGCCCTGGACCACGCCCGCCTGCTGGCAGCCACCGGGGTGGACGAAGAAGGCCTGGAGGCCCTGGTCCTTGGCCTCGCCGAGCCGCTGGGGCTGGACCTGGACGCTGGCGATGTGGCCTTCGCCCTGAGTCGGGAGAACCTCAGCCTCCTCTACCGCCACGCCCTGCTCGCCGACAGCCTGGACCTGGACCCCGCCGAGCTGTTCAGCCTCCTGAGCCTCGCGCAGGGGCCCGTCCTGGATGCAGAGGCCCTCAGCGCCGCCTTGGACCTCCACGACTGGAGCACCTGGTCCCTGTCCGACCTCGAGGCCATCACCGGCCTGGAGTCCCTGGACGCAGAGTCCGCCGTCGACGCCATGATCGTCGAGCTGGAGAGCTCCCTGTCCTTCGAGAGCGCCTCCCTGGCTGTCCTCGAGGGCCTCAGCGAGACCCAGGCCCAGAGCTTCCTGGAGGCCCTCACCGGCGCCGAGTCCACCGCCGACGGCTGGATCCTCAACGCCGACTTCGACCCCAGCGCCATCCCCAGCCCCCCCACCGGCGCCAGCGTCGATCCCATCGAGCTCCACCAGGCCCTGCTCACCCGCCACGCCACAACCCTGCTTCGCTCCGTGCTCCCCGCCAGCGTCGACTGCGACTCCGAAGCCCTCGACGGCCTGCTCGCTGTGCTGGGGGCAGACCTCGGCGACCACCAGGACGCCCTGCTCGGCGGCGATCGCAGCGGCCTGGAGGCCCTCACCACCAGCCTCTGGCGCCTCTCCCTCCTCCTGAGCGACGCCCGCTTCGACGCCGAGACCCTCCTCGACCTGGCCGCCACCCCCACCCTCCTCGGGCTCAGCGACCCCAGCGCCCCCACGGTGGACGACGCCCACCACATCGCCCTCTACCTGGACCTCCACCCAGGCGACGCCCAGGCCCTCCACGACGCCCTCGACGCCTGGGACGCAGGCTACGCCGACAGCGATCCGGAAGCCCTCGGCATCGCCCTTGGCTCCAACCCCACCCTGGCCCAGGGCCTCGCGCGCGTCCTCCCCACCCAGGGCAGCGCGCTTGTCGACCTGAGCGCCCTCAAGCAGGCGGTCTCTTTGGCAGAGGAGCTGGGGCTCGCCGCCGACACCCTGGCCCAACTCTCCGACAGCGATCCCGCCACGCTGGCCAGGGCCAGCGCCAGCCTCCTGGCCGCACTGCGCGCCGCAAGCGAGGACACCACGGCCTTCGACGAGGCCTGGGAGCCCATCCGCGACGCCCTGCTGGAGGCCCGCCGCGACGCCTTGGTCGACTGGCTGCTGCACAGCGGCGCCCCCCAGTTCGACAGCGCCACCGACCTCTACGACGCCACCCTCCTGGACACCCAGGTCTCCGGCTGCGCGCGCACCTCCCGCATCGTCCAGGCGACCAACTCCCTGCAGCTCTACGTCCAGCGCATCCTGCTCGGCCTGGAGCGCAGCCCCAGCGACGCCCCCGACCCCGTCTCCCTGGACGTCGACCTGATCCCCACCGCCGAGTGGGAGTGGCGCCGCCAATACCGCCTCTGGCAGGCCAACCGGCTCATCTTCCTCTTCCCCGAGAGCTACCTGCTGCCCTCGCTGCGGGACAACAAGACCGCCCTCTTCGAGCGCATCGAGTCCGAGCTGCTCTCCAGCGACATCACCGAAGAGGCCGTCGAGCAGGCCTACGCCACCTACCTGGCCGGCTTCGAAGAGCTCGCCGAACTGCAGATCGGCGGCGCCTGCCGCGAGATCGACGAAGACGCCCGCACCGACGTGCTGCACCTCTTCGCCACCACCACCGCAGACCCGCCCCGCTGGTACTACCGCCGCGTCGAGAACACCCGGCACGCCCTGAGCGAAGACGACCGCAGCGTGCGCTGGCGCGCCTGGGAGCCCCTGGACCTCAAGATCCCGGGCCGCGAGGTCTCCCCCATCGTCCACGACGGCCGCCTCCACCTCTTCTGGCACCGCTACGAGACCAAGCCCGTCCAGGCCTTCGAGGACGGCAGCTCCAAGTTCCGCGGCTACCGCCACCAGATGCGCGTCGAGTACGCCCGCCTCAAGGCCGACAGCACCTGGACCGCGCCCCAGGAGCTCACCCTGGACGGAGCCCCCTTCGAGGCCGCTCACCCCGGCGTCATCGACGACTACAAGGTCACCCGCGGCTTCGACAGCCTCAGCGTCCTGGGTTTTGAGCTCCCCATCCCCGACGCCGACAAGATCGGCCCCCTCTACGCCGAGCTGGCCCACAACGAGCCCATCGACAACTACACCCTGCGCGGGGTGGGCTGGGACCGCATCCACGTCTCCAAGGGCAACCGCATCCTGCTGCGCTGCCGCGACTTCCAGACCATCTCCGGCGTGGACCTCTACACCAAGAGCCTGGGCCCGCGCATCTTCACCCGCGACCACGGTGACCTCGACTACGGCGTCCCCGCCAAGGATCCCGCGCAGGCCCTGATCGCCTGGTTGTTGAGCCTGGGTGCCTCCGACCTGACCTTCTCCTCCGACCGCATCCTCTGGAGCCGCCCCGAAGCCGACGCCCGCGGCCTCTACTACGGCGACCCCCAGATCCCCCTGATGGAGAACGAGGTCTGGGCCTTCATCCACGCCCGCCAGGAGACCGTCGACCACTACGCCTCCACCATGAAGGCCTACCCGGACGGCAGCGAGACCCCTTGGTGGGACCCCGTCGTCACCGCCTACATCAAGACCGGCATGGAGCGGAACCTGGTCGGCACCTTCAAGGAGGACGCCGGAATCCGCCTGCTCCCCATCACCGGCTCCCCCCAGGACATGGTGATCGCCTATCAGAACGAGCTCTTCCTGCTCCAGGACGGCGCCCGGGCTGACGGCCGCTTCCACATCCAGCGCCTGGGGACGAGCCTGGCCGGTGGCCTCTCCAAGACCCTCTTCACCTCCGGGGTCGATGGGCTGCTCTCACTCCAGACACAGCTCGGCCTCGGCGAGGACACCGTGGTCGGATCCACCGGCCTGCCCGCCTTCAAGATCGACGCCGACGTGGTCCACGACGCCACCTGCTCCGGACAGGTCGACTGGACCGGCCCCATGGGCGTCTACCTGCGCGAGCTCTACCTGCACCTGCCCATGCTGCTGGCCCAGCACCTGGACGACGCCGGCGACTTCGAGGCCGGCCGCCGCTGGTGGAACGTGGTGTTCGACCCCACCGCCAAGGCCCACGCCAGCGACAGCGACGACACCCAGCGCGCCTGGCGCTACCGCGAGTTCCGTGAGCTGGCCCCCGACACCCTGCGGGACCGGCTCACCGACCCCACCGCGCTCGCCGACTACGCCGAGGACCCCTTCAACCCCCACGCCATCGCCCGGACGCGCCTGACCGCCTACCAGAAGGCCTGCGTGTACGGCCTGGTGGACAACCTGCTGGGCACCGGCGACCAGCTCTTCACCCAGTTCACGCGCGAGTCCGTGGCCGAGGCCACCCTCTACTACGTGATGGCCGAGTCCATCCTGGGGGAGCGCCCCGCCCAGGTCGGCGAGTGCGGCGAGACCGCCGGCTCCCGGACCTACGGAGGCCTGGAGGACAAGCTCGGGAGCTCCGAGCTGCTGCTGGAGGTCGAGCGCTGGCTCATGGGCACCAAGTGGGAGAGCTTCGTGAGCCGCCTCCAGGCCGGTCGCGCGGGCGGCGTCTCCCGCAAGATCGCCCTCCAGTCCCTCCGCGGGGCCACCCCAACCAAGGCCACCGCGGGCAAGGCACAGCTCGGCTCCCTCAAGCTCGCGGGCCTGCTGGGCACCAAGGCCCAGGCCGGAAAGGTCACCCAGGGCAAGCACACCCAGCGCCCCGGCCCGGGGAGCTGGGCCCCAGGCGCCGACTTCGCCACCCAGCTCGAGCTGGTGTTCTGCGTCCCCAACGACGACAAGATGCTCGCCCGCTGGGACACCGTCGCCGACCGGCTGTACAAGCTCCGCAACTGCATGGACATCGACGGGGTCAAGCGCCAGCTCGCGCTCTTCGCCCCCTTCATCGACCCCATGCTGCTGGCCCGCGCCGCCGCGATGGGCCTGGACCTGGGCGACGTGGTCGCCGGCCTCTCCAGCGGGGTCCCGCCCCTGCGCTTCCCCGTGGTGCTGGAGCTGGCCCGCCGCCACGCCAGCCTGGTCCAGGGCTTCGGCGCCGCCCTCTACGCCGCCCTCGAGCGCCGCGACGCCCAGGAGCTCGCGCAGCTCCAGCAGGTCCACCAGTCCGACGCCCTGGCTCTGGCCACCAAGAGCCGAGAGCAGCAGCTCTCCGTCGCCCAGTACGCGGTCAGCGCCCTGGAGCAGCGGGTCGCCTCCGCTCAGGCCCGCCTGGACCACTACACCGGCCTGCTGGACACCGGCCTGAGCGAGCTGGAGACCAACCAGGCGCTGATGCGACTTCGGGCCTCCGCCGGCCGCTCCCGCGCCGCCAACCTGGGCCTGGCGGCCAGCATCCTCCGCCTGATCCCCAACCTGGGCTCCCCCACCGCCATCACCTTCGGCGGCAAGCAGCTCGGCGCCGCGGCCGAGGCCATCGCCGGGCACGAGAACGCCTACGCCGCCGCCAACGACTCCGAGGCCACCGCCATGGGCCTCTTCGCCACCTGGACCCGCCGCCAGGAGGGCTGGAGCTTCTCCCAGGCCCAGGCCGAGCGGGAGCTGGCCGAGCTCGAGCCCCAGCTCGCCGCCGCCGAGCTCCGCGCCGAGATCGCCGAGCGCGCCCTGGACGCCCACACCCAGCGCATCGAGCAGGTGGACGAAGTCCTGGAGCTCTTCGAGGGCCGCTTCACCAACTCCGAGCTCCTGGACTGGCGCGCCCAACAGCTCCAGACCCTCTTCCGCGAGGCCTGGCAGGTCGCGCTGAGCTCCGCGCAGATGGCCCAGGCCGCCTACCGCTTCGAGCGCGACGACGACCGCAGCTTCCTGAGCGCCGCCCTCTGGGACGCCACCCGCGCAGGCCTGCTCTCCGGCGAGCGACTCCAACTCGCCCTGGCCCAGATGGAGCAACGCTACGCCCAGACCACCACCCGCCGCCTGGAACTCTCCCAGACCCTGGCCCTCTCCCAGCTCGACCCCCAGGCCCTCATCGAGCTGCGCGAGACCGGCGCCTGCGAGTTCACCCTGGCCGAGCGCCACTTTGACCTGCACTACCCCGGCCACTACGCCCGTCGCCTGCGCGCGGTGCGCCTCACGCTCCCCTGCGTGACCGGGCCCTACACCTCCGTCAGCGCCACCCTCACCCTGCTCGACAGTCAGATCCGCCCCGAGCCCACCACCGGCGACGCCGGCCTCCAGTCGGTCAGCGCGGGGGTTGGCTCCGCGGTCGCCACCAGCACCGCCCAGGGCGACGCCGGCGTCTTCGAGCTCAGCTTCCGCAGCGAGCGCACCCTGCCCTTCGAGGGCGCCGGCGCCCTGAGCAGTTGGCGCCTGGAGCTGCCCAAGCGCTTCCGGACCTTCGACTACCGCAGCATCACCGATGTCCTCGTTGATGTCAGCTATGAAGCCGATGCGGACGGGGTCCTGCGCGAGGCCGTCGAGGCCGAAGACGGTGTGCTGGCAAGCGCCCTGCGGGCAGATCCCTCCACCCGCATCCTCTCCCTGCGGCAGGACCTCTCCAGCACCTTCCAGCGCCTGATGCGCGCGGCCCCCGGCACGCCTGTAGACCTGGAGATCGGCGACCAGCACCTGCCCGGCTACCTGCGCGGCCAGCCCCTCACGCTGGACTCCGCCCAGTGGGTCCTGGTCGTCGACGACAGCCCCGGCGCCTTCTCATTGTCCGTCGACGGCAGCGCCGCCAGCTTCTCCACCGGCAGCGATTACGGCGGCCTCCCCACCGCGACCGCCTCCCTGAGCGGCCCTGTCCGCGGGACCCGCAGCCTCTCCCTGGACGACGCGGGCGACCTCGCCGATGCGACCGGCGCCTGGACCGCCGACCCCGACAAGCTCCACGACCTGCTCCTGGTCCTCCAGTACACGGTGGACTGAGTGTTCGACCTCCCCAGCTTCGACCCCGGACTGCTCCGCCTGGACCACAGCGTCCAGGTGGACCGGGTGCGTGGTGGGGTCACGGTCCGGGTCCCGCTCCGCCTCCCCGAAGGGCGCGACGGCATGGGCCCCGGGTTGGCCCTGGTCCGCTCCGGCAGCGGCCCCTCCCCCTTCGGCCGGGGCTGGAGTCTCGCCGGCCTGCCATTCATCGGCGTAGACACCCGAGATGGCCTGCCCGCCCCCGACAAACCCAGGACCTACGCCGACGCCCGGGGACAGCGCCTCGTCCTGCTCTCAAGCCGCCAGGACGGCGAGCACCTGGTACAGATCCACGCCCTGGAGATCGACGACACCCGCCAGCGCTTCGAGCGCTGGATCGCCCCCGACGGCCAGGACCACTGGCGCGTCTACAGCCCCAATGGCCACCTGGAGATCTACGGCCGCAGCGCCCGCATCCACCACCCGGACGCCCCCAGCGACACCTGGCGCTGGCTGCTCGAGCGCCGGGTGGACGAGCTCGGCAACGCCATCTGTGTCGAGTACCGCGCCGAGGACACCCGCAACCTCCCCGCCGACAGCCCCGCCGAGCGCGCCCGCATCGCCCAGGGCGCCTTCCCCCAGCGCTACCCCCAGCGAATCCTCTACGGCAACACCCGCCCCGTCGACGCCCTCAGCGAACCCGACACAGACTGGCGCTTCCAGGTCCTGCTCGACTGGGGCGACCAGCAGGACGACGACGGCCTCGCCACCGGCCCCTCCGGCGACTGGCCCGCCCGCACAGATCCCTTCTCGACCTACCGCCCCGGCTACGAGGTCCGCACCTGGCGCCTCTGCCGCCGCATCCTGGTCGTCCACGACTTCCCCGAGCTCGGGGGCCCCCGCATCGTCGGCGAGCACCTGCTCACCCACAGCCTCAGCCCCGCCGGCGCCGAGCTGCAGAGCCTGCGTTTCCAGGGGAGGAGGTGGAATGGGGCGTCCACGACTTCCGTCCCCACCCCCACGCTCCAGTTCACCACCACACCCCCAGAGCCCCAGTCCACCTTCGAGGACACCGGGACCCAGACCACCGGTCAGTGGGTGGATCTGCTGGGCACCGGCCTCCCCGGCCTGCTCCGTCGGCACCGCGGCGCCTGGCTCTTCCGCGAGAACCTGGGCGGCGGCCGCTTCGGCCCCGAGTCCATCGTCCCTGAGCTCCCCCGCCACGTCGCGGTCGCCGTCGTCACGGACAGCGACGCCGACGGCAACATCGACCTCAGCCACCTGGCTGGTCCCCAGGCCGGCCACTACAGCCGCGACCGCCACAGCGGCCAGTGGTCCCCCTACAGCTTCTTCCGCAGCGTCGCCCACGCCGACCCGATCACCTCCCGCGCCCAGTGGGTGGACCTGGACGGAGACGGCCGGCCAGAACTGGTCGTCGACCACGGCGACCGGCTGGTCTGGTACCCCTCCCTCGGCAGCCAGGGACTGGACAGCCCCCGCGTGCTCCCCCACCCCGCGGGCGCCCCCAACCTGCGCCAGAGCGCGCAGCAGCACAGCCACTTTGCCGACATGAGCGGTGACGGCCTGCCCGATCTCGTACAGATCTCCCCCGGCCGGGTCACCTATTGGCCGAACCTGGGCCACGGCCGCTTCGGCGCCCCGGTCGAGATGGAAGACGCCCCCTTCCTGCCGGACCGCAGCCGCGTCCTCTGGGTGGACACCACCCGCAGCGGCACCGCCGACTGCGTGGTCGTGGACGCCCAGCAGGTCCTCGTCTATGCCAACCAGCGCGGCAACGGCTTCGGGGCTCCCACCGTGCTCAGGGGTGTACCCCGGGTGGCTCAGCTCCAGGATCTGCGCGTCGCCGACTTCTACGGCGATGGCGGACGCTGCCTGGTCTGGCAACGCCCGGGGCAGAGCACCCAGGTGCTCCGATTGGACCAAGGCGCGGGGGCCGGCCGCCTGTCCAGGGTCAGCGACGGCGCCGGCGTCGAGACCGAGATCGCGTGGCGCTCCAGCGCCCAGGACTTTGTGCGAGATGCCGACAGCGCCCGGCCCTGGCGCACCCGCCTGCCCCACCACCAGAGCGTCGTCGCCAGCCTCACCCGCATCGAGGGCGTCTCCGGCGCCCGCTACCCCACCGAGTTCACGTGGCGAGACGGCCACTTTGACGACCACCAGCGCAGCTTCGTGGGCTTCGGCCAGGTCGAGTCCGGCCCCCCCCCCGACCCGGACGACCCCTCCCCCCGCGCCCTGACCCGGAGCTGGATCCACCTGGGCATCGAGCCCCGCGTCGACCGGGAGCAGGACTTCTACTCCGGCGACCCCGGGCACTCTCGCCTCCCCCTAGCCAGCGTGCAGGACGTCCCCGACCCCACCAAGGCCCAACAAGCCTGGCGCGCCCTGGCCGGCCGCGTGTGGCGTCAGGAGCGCTACGCCGTCTCCCCGGATGGCAGCGTCTCCGAGCACCCCCTGGACACCACCGAGAGCGCCTGGGTGGTCCACGGCCACGGCGCCACCCTGCGCCCTCAACAGACCCAGCAGCTCAGCCACGACTACCAGGAGCAGCCCACCGACCCCCGCGTCCAACACCAACTCACCCTGGAGACCGACGCGCACGGCGCCGCCACCCGCACCGCCACGGTCCACTACCCTCGCCGCACGCCCGAGCAGCCCGGCCAGGACACCCTGGACATCGAGCTCAGCGAGCAGGTCTACGCCCACGTCGACGCCGAACAGCGCCTGCTACTGGACAGCCTGGTCTCCCAGCGCCGCTACACCCTGGACAGCCCCAGCGCCAGCGGCCTGCTCTCCCCCGACAGCGCGGTGTTCAGCGGCCCCAAGACCTTGTTCTCCGCCAGCCGCACCCACTACTGGGATGACACACAGACCGCCGCCGCGACCGCCCCGGGCCTCCCCCGTCTGGTGCACCACGTCGACGTCGCCGCCTTCCCCGAGGGCGCGGACTTCTGGGATGGCCAGCTCGACTCCACTGCCCTCTCGGACGCGGGCTATCTCTTGGAGGAGGGGCTCTGGTGGGCCCCCGGCCCTGTGCGGCACACCTCCGGGGCCTTCCACCGCCTCTCACACACCCACGCTCTGGACGCCAGCGAGGTCACCCTGGCCTGGGACGCCGACGCCCTCTTCACCGTAGCGCAGACCGACGAGCTCGGGCACACCTGGACCCGCAGCGTCGACCCCCAGAGCCTCCAACCCCGGGCGGTCACAGACCCCAACGGCAACCAGACACAGATCCGCTTCGACGCCCTGGGCCAGCCCATCGCCGCCACCCTGGTGGGCACCCGCACCGGCCTGGATGGCGCCGTGCACGACGAAGGCGGCGGCGACTGGACGCCGGTCTCTCTGAGCGCCGCCCTGGACGACCCCCATTCGGCCATCGGCGACGCCAGCCAGGTCACGCTCTACGACGCCACCCGCTACGAGCGCGGCGACGGCCCCGTCCGCTGGCTCTCGCTGGCCCGGCGCGAGCACCTCAACGACGGCGAAGGCGGGCGCACAGCCGCCCAAGCGACCGCCACGCTCCGCTACCTCGACGGCCTGGGTCAGCCCGTGCAGATCCGCAGCCTGGCCGCCCCGGGGCCTGCGGTCGATGCCAGCGGGTCCTCGCTGGTGGCCGATCCCCGCTGGCATGTGTCCGGGCACCAACACCGGGACGGGGTGGGCCAGGTCATTCGGGAGCACGAGCCCTTCTTCTCCGACACCTCCGACTACCAGGACGACGCCGCGCTCCAGAGCTTCGGTCAGGCCATCGAGCGCCGCTGGGATGCCCTGGGCCGCCAGATCGCCACCTCCCGGCCGGATGGCACACAGACCCGCCAGGACCACAGCCCCTGGCGCACCGAGCGCTTTGACGCGAACGACCTGGTGGTGGGCAGCGGCTGGGAGACCTGGGTCGGCACCCTCCCCTCCGACGACCCCCACCGCGAAGCGCTGCGGCAGGCCCAGACCCACGCACAGACCCCCGTGGTCCAGCACCTGGACGGTCGCGGGCGCGTGGTCGCGATCACCGAGTCCGACGGCACACAGACCCGCCAGGAGCGGACCCGCTACGGCCCCCACGATCAGCCCCTGTCCCAAGAGGACGCCCGAGGCCTGGAGGCCACCCGCTGGGAGCGCGACCTGAGCGGGCAGGCCCTGGTCGAGCACAGCATGGACGCGGGCACCCAGCGCATCTTCCTGGACGCCCTGGGGCGCGAGCACACCCGCTGGACCGCCAGTGGAGAGGAGCTCCGCAGCACCTGGGACACCCGGGGCCAACCGCTGGAGCGCCGGGTGGACGGCCGCCTGGTGGAGCGCTGGGTCTACGGCGAGGACACCCTCACACAGACCAACGCAGTCGGCCGCCTGGTGGAGCACTGGGACGGCGCGGGACGGCACCGTGTGAGCAGCTACGATGCGCTGGGCAACGCGCTGGTGACCTCGACTGCGCTGCGGGTGCAGAGCGGTGTCGTGGACTGGGGTGTGGACACGGTGGAGACGGATCTCATCGAGACCCGGATCCGCTTCGACGCCTTGGGCCGGGCCCGGTGGAAGCAGCTCCCCGACGGCAGCGAGCGCACCCTGGACTGGGACCCCTTGGGTCAGGCCATCACGCTCTCCGCGACCCTGGACGGATCCACCACAGACTACATCCAGGAGGCCGACTACAACGCCCGCGGCCAGCGCGCGCGGGTGCTCTACGGCAACGGGGTCCAGGCGCAGTGGGCGTTCGACCCCAAGAGCTTCCGCCTGAGCGCCCTGACAGCCAGCAGCGACACCCGCAGCTACCTGGACATCCGCTACACCTGGGATCCCGCCGGGAACCTGGTGCATCTGGTGGACAAGAACCAGGACCCCGGCGTCAGCGATGCGCTGCTGCAGGGTGCCAGCGTGTCCTCCGCGCAGACCTTCACCTACGACGCCTGGTACAGACTGCGCAGCGCGACCGGGCGTGTGCACCAGGCCCTGCTCCCCTACGAGACGCTGCCGGGGGGCCACACAACCGGCCGGAAGGGCACCCAGCACCTGACCCTGAACAACGGCGCGGCGCTGGAGCGCTACACCCGCTCCTACGACTACGACCTGGCGGGCAACCTGCTCAAGACCCGCCACGCGGGGACCAGCGGTGCCTGGACGCGGGAGCTCACGGTCTCCAGCAGCTCCAACCGCTCCATCCTGTCTGTAGGACCCGACGGCCTGCCCACTGGGAGCGTGGACAGCGCCTTTGACAGCGCGGGGCGCCGGAGCAGCCTGCCCAACCTGCGGGCCATGGACTGGGACCACGCCGGGCAGCTCATGCGCGCCGTGATCATCGAGCGCACAGGCGAGCCCGACGACGACGAGACCTACACCTACGCCTCCAGCGGCCAGCGCGTCCGACGCCTGACCCAGCGCAAGGTGGGCGACAGCCTCGAGCGCATCGAGACGGTCTACCTGCACGGCTGTGAGCGGCGGCGCATCTACTCCGGCGACACCCTCATCCTGGAGCGCTGGACCTCCCGCATCGAGGACCAGGGGCAGCGCCTGGCGTTGGTGCATCGCTGGAGCCTGGACAGCCGCGGCCGGGAGAGCGCTGACCTGAGCACCCGGGTGCACTACCAGATCGGCAACCACCTGGGATCTGTGTCTCTGGAGCTGGACGCCGACGGCGCCATCATCTCCTACGAAGAGTACCTGCCCTACGGCGGCTCGGCCTTCATCGCCGGGGACCGCGTGAAGGAGGTCGACCTCAAGGAGTACCGCTACAGCGGCAAGATCCGGGACGACGCCACCGGTCTGTATTACTACGGCTACCGCTACTACGCTGTCTGGATCGGCAACTGGCTCTCACCCGACCCCGCGGGCGGCGTGGACGGGATGAATCTGTATCGGTTCGTCCGCAACAACCCCATGCGCTTTGTGGACCCGGACGGGCTGGACAGCTTCGACTCCTGGGGCGTGAACTACGATCCCGCGGACGGCTGGACCGCGGAGCGGGTCAAGGCCGCCTACAACGCCAGCGGCGGCGAATACGTCATCACCGGTCAGGTGCGGCTGGTCGGCAGCCGTTGGGTCGTCGATGAGTTCGCCCGCGTCCCCAGGCAGCAGAGCGTCGAGGACTTCGAGATCGCCCAGAGCGCCGGCATCCTGGGCGCCTTGAACAGCGGCGAGGTCGACCTTGGAGACAGCACCGGCATCCCCGGATTGGGAGGCCAGGGCGAGCAGGGAGACGGCCAGGACGGAGACAGCCAGGAGGGCCAGGAGGGCGGCCAGGGAGAGGCTCAGGAAGGAGAGGCTGCTGGGGAGTCTGGAGACGGGGAGAACACCTCCAAGCAGGGGGCCCCCAACGGAGACCCCGAGGGCACCGATCCCGACAGCGAGGACACGCGCGGCTCAACCACAGACCCCACCCTCCCCCCCACCGAAGAGACCCGCCAAGGGAACACGGACCAGGCCGTCCCACCGCCCCCACTGGACGCCCCTCTGAGCGAGGACGGGCAGGCCTACGACCCCACCAAGGGCTACGGCGGCCGCGGAGAGCGGGGAGAGCAGGCCCGCGTCGGGGAGGGCTCCGACAGCGCGTCGGGCCCCCAGGGCGAAGAGACAAAGGAAGGCCAGGAGTTCGAGGAGACCTGGCTCGACACCGCCGTCACAATCGCTGGCTACCTGAACCTGGAGTTCGGCGACGGCGACCCCGACGGAGACCGCTACGGCCTGCCTGGCGGCTGGCTGGGTTGGATCCCCGGCAGTCGCTTCTCACAGGGTGTCTACGTCGCGGCCAGCGCCGTCATGGCCGTGGTGACCGTCGTTGAGCTGGCCACGGGCGTCGGCGAGGCCAAGCTCGCGCTCAAGGGCGGCATCGCGGTGGTCAGGGCTGTCGGGCTCAAGGGGGCGGCCAAGCTCTTCTGGGACGATGCGATCAAGAAGGCAGCATCCTTGGGCGGGATGCTGCTGCGGCGGAACAAGGATGAGGCTGCAGAAGGGGCCGAGGCAGCGGCTCGGATTGCAGAGTTCGAAGCCTACATCGACGGACTCCCAAGCAAACCCACGCCTTCAAACACGGCTCAAGATCTATACGAAATCGCACAGACAGGTCCAGACAACTACCTCATCTCGGGGGGAGGAGAGCGGATTTGGGCTGACGGACTGGACGCAACACAGCAAGCCGCGCTGGAGGCGAAGAGCTTGGTGAATCCGGGGAGGAGTCCGTTCATTCCTGGTAGCGCCGCTCCTCCCTTCATCAGAGCCAAGATCACGGGCCAGGTCGCCGAAGAGATAAGGAGATATGGAGCAGTCATTGCGGACGACTCCAACCCTGTTCGACAGTTGATCGTCAGGGTAAGTGATAGTCGCGCAGTCCCCTTCTTCGAAGATCTCATGACCAGGTTTCGCGTTCCTGGACGCGTTGAAGTCCGCTGATACGGAGTCATCATGAAACTCTACATCTCTCCCCCCTCAGAGACAGATTGGGGGTTCGACATCGACCGCCTGATTGACGACCTCTCTTCCGCTCAAGTCCCACTTGATCTGAGGGACCTCCGGGACAAGTCTGCAGGCAACATCCTTGAATGGTCGGAGAGCGAGGAGGGGGCTGCCGAGGTGTACATCCTGCGAGATGGCCAGACAGTCGTGGTGGACGGTCCGATTGAAGCGTGCGCACGCTGGGCAGTCTGGGTGAGAACGAGGGTTCCTGTCCGCCAAGCCTTGGTCTACTATGACGAAGGCTACTCGGCTGACGGTGTACTCTCGGCATCGACCGCAGCCGCAGACATCGTCAAACTGTTCTCCACAGCCTGATGGAGTTCCTGGTCGACAAGGTCGACTGTTGGGAGGCGGCAATGCTCAAACAACTCCAAGCACGCCTTGAGCACTGCATCCAGTCCACCCTCACTGACCAGCCCGAGGTCGCGGCCTTCGCACTCGTCACAGATTCCGGCTTCTCAAGCGTCTACGCCGCCTGGCTGAGCCATGAGCTTCTCGAAGACGAAGGCGAGGAGATCCTGGAGATACCCTTCGACTGGGATCACGAGCGGCATGGAGACGCATTCGATTCGGCAAGCACCTTGCTCGCGGAGTGCTCGGCAGCGCTCCCCGACAGGCCCGACCAGGAGGCTTTCGTCGTCGACCTCTTCGAGCGAACACTGGCCCGAGCCAGAGAGGAGAACAGCAGCCTGCGAGACAGCGTGTTGGTGATCTGCTGTGCCGATGGGGGACCTGGATGGCGAATGCTCGCCTCTGCAGCCCAGGCGCGACTCGCCAGCAGCTGATCGCACACGGATGCTGGACGTGGCACGAGGGATCCCATGACGGAGAGAGACCTCGCCGGCGCGCTGCAAGCGCGTTGTCGTTTCACCTGGAGGGCTGCGTGAAGGCACTTCGCCGACAAGGCCTCTTGCCCGCCGAGTTGGATAGACTTCTGCCCTTGACCACACCGAGACAGGCCACATTGGAGGCTTTAAGATGTGGCATGGCCAACAAAGAGATCGAGTCGGTGTTCGACTGGTTCGAGCCCCCCGCTGGCGCAACAGCCCAGTCCATCGCTGCTATCGAAGCCACATTCGCCAGGACTCTGCCTGAGGGGATCAGGAAGCTGATCACTGCCGTAGCCGGCGGGGTTCCTGACAGTCCCAGCGACTTTGACTTCATTGACAACACAGGCGCGCCATTCCAGGGCTGTGTGTCCAGCTTCCTGATGGCCGACGGCACGGGGGTGGGGACGATCCTGTGGTGCGTCCGGCTGCTCCGTTCAGAAGGACATGACCAACTCCTCCCCTTTGCGGACGCAGGCGGAGGCAACCTGATCTGTTGCACGCTGGACTGCACCCCACAGCCGCCAGTGGTGTACTGGCATCATGAGGCAGTTGGCAAGGAGGCGGTGTCAGCACTTGCGCCAGATACAGGAGCATTCATCAAAATGCTCCAGCCCCCGGACACAGACGATGATGACAGACACTGCAGCGCCCCGGGGTCTTCCGAAGATGAGTAGCACCAAGTCCCCACTCACGCACCTGGAGGCCCTCCTGCAAGACGACGCCTCCCAGGACGTCCTCCTTCAAGGAGAGGTCCTCCTTGAGGAACTCCACCCACTGCAGGACATTCACACAGCAGCGAAGCTCATCCAACTCTTCACAGACAAAGACGAGCACCAAGATCTGCTGTTCTCCGTCCTCCAAGTGCTGGAAGCCGCGCCCCCAAGGGTCCTCGCCACTGCACTCCTCGCTGAGGCACCGCAGCTCTCTCAGCGCAGCCGTCATTGGCCGGAGGTCTTCTTTCTGCGGGCATGCAGGAGCCTGACTCACCGGGCGGCGCTGAGCGCTGCAGCAGACCAACTGCCCAGGGCTGCCCGGGAAGAGACCAAAGCAGTACTTGGCGCCATCATCCGGAAAAACCCCGGAGAGTCCGTACACTTGACACCGCTCTGGACCGCACTCTCCGGAAACTGAGTATATCCTTGGTGAGCATCCAAGCTTCGGTCATTGTGGCGCCGTCTCAAGTGGGAGGGGGGCGATGTACTCCAACAAACCCAGAGGACGCCAGGCAAGCAGGTCGGCCCCTGCCAACGAGTGACACCATGAACCTGCCCACAGACTCCCTACATCCCAGGATCAAGCTGGCCCGCAGCTCCGCTCCGGCCTCCCCAAAGGACCTCCTCCAAACGCGGCAGTTCTTCGGCTCTGTGGGGCTGCAGCTACCGGAGGACGTTGCGGTGCTCTTCCACTACGCCACGGAGTTGGAGTTCCTGGTGGACAAGGTCGACTATCTCCGGATCTGGAGCCCCTCCGGCATCCTCGAGTTGAACGACGCCCACGCGCTCCAGGCCTACATGAACGCGGTCGCCATCGCTGACAACGGAGGTAGTGGCGTGCTGGTGTTCGCGGAGGCCCAAGATGGCTCCGGACTCTACATGACCAGCTTCGCAGACCCGGACCCCGATGAGCTTGTATTTGTGTCCGAGAGCCTGACAGCCCTGCTGCGAGATGGAGTGGGCCTGGATGCCGTTGTGGCACCCTGATGCTCCACGAGAACTGCTCCAGACGCTCACCCCTGAATCCAGCGCAAGCCCCGCCCCCCTCCCCATGACCCGCAACGACAAGAACATCTGTGGACGATAGATGCCGGCAGAGCTCCCTAGGACCCTGTGGTCCCTCGATACCCAGGCTCTGGAGTACCTCTCCGCCAGTGATGTCCGCTTCCTCACGACAGTCGGCCTCCCATCCAGCGAAGAGGGGTACTTGGCGATTCCCCCGACCACAGAGGCGCTTGACCGCTGTCCTCCAGACCACCTTGCACTGGCAGAGGACGGCCCCACAGTTCTCTGTGCTGGCCCCATGGGAGTCATCGCCATTGAACCCGACGGTTCTCGCTTTGTGAACGGGTCAGTCGAGCAGCTCTCCAAGATGCTTGAGTTGTACTCCCAGTATCGAGAATCCGTACGAACACTCTCCGACGAGGAAGCCGAAGCATTGGTGTCTCAAGTCGCCCTCCGAATGACCCTTTGCGACCCACTCGCCCTCGAAGATCCCGACAGCTACTGGTCCGTGATCCTCGAACAGATGGAGCATGGGCATCTGTAGCGACCATGAACACGCCCCGCAAACGCATCCAGTTCGGGAGCCAACACCCCGATGGCCTCCTCGTCTCCCTCCGAAGGGTTCGCGTTCCAGGACGCGTTGAAGTCCGCTGATACGGAGTCCTTTTGAAGCTCTACATCTCTCCCCCCTCAAAGACAAATTGGGGGTTCGACATCGACCGGCTCCTTGATGACCTGTCTTCCGCTCAAGCCCCACTTGTTCTGAGGGACCTCCGGGACAAGCCTGCAGGCAACATACTTGAATGGTCGGAGAGCGAAGAGGGGGCCGCCGAGGTCTACATCCTGCGAGATGGCCAGACAGTCGTGGTCGACGGGCCGATTGAAGAGTGCGCGCGCTGGGCAGTCTGGGTGAGAGCGAGAACTCCTGTCCGCCAAGCCTCGGTTTACTATGACGAAGGCTACTCGGCTGACGGTGTACTCTCGGCATCGACCGCAGCCGCAGACATCGTCAAACAGTTCTCCACAGCCTGATGGAGTTCCTGGTGGACAAGGTCGACTGTTGGGATCAAGGGCGCGGCCAAGCTCTTCTGGGACGACAAGGTCAAGCAGACTGCGGCGCTCGGGATTGCGTTGGTACGGAGGAACGGGGATGAGGCGGCGGAGCAGGGGAACATCGTCGACCGCCTGCTCAGGCCGGACGAAGACTCGACGCTGGGGCAAGCGTGCGGCAACAGCACCTGCGCGGCCGCTCATTGGGATACGCAGAGAAGAGCACCGAGGTCCTCGTGGAGGGGACGATCGGGCCCCAAGCCATCGTAATCACGCCTTCGAAGCACTCGGACCACGTTGAAATGAACACGCCCCGCCAACGCATCCAGTTCGAGAGCCAACACCCCGATGGCCTCCTCGTCTCCCTCCGAATGGCCACTCCTGTGCCCCAGGAGCGCTTCCTGCGACTCCAGGAGGACCTGGAGCATCTGACAGAGGAGCTGGAGGGCGCCACAGTTCTGGAGAGGGACCTCGCCGGCGCGCTGCACGCCTTGTCGTTCCACCTGGAAGGCTGCGCAGCTGCACTTCGCCAGAAGGGCCTCCTGCCCGCAGATCTGGATGAGCTCCTGCCCTTGATCTACATACAGATCGACGAGATCTTCCAGACTTGAACGTGCCCAAGCTTGGCCCTTCCAGCCACTCGAAGGTGTATGACAAAGGCTATTCGGCAGACGGTGTGCACTCCGCATCGACCACACCCGCAGACATCGTCACATTGTTCTCCACAGCCTGATACTCTGCGACACGGAGGTCTCTTGTGCGCATTCAAGATTCGGTCGATGTAGCGCTGTCCCAGGTGGTCAGCAGCCTTCCTCATCCCATCGTAGGCCTCGCACTGGTCACCGACACTGACATCCAGACGCTTCACGCGATGGCACTGTCCAGGTCCTACCTGTTGCAGCACTCCAACGACCCGGATCTGCTCTGGATGCCAGTAGACTGGGACCTGGAGTTGGATCCCCCTGGGTTCGATCAAGCCAGCATTGACCTCGAGAAGGCATTCGGGCCAGAGGCACCGGGTGGGTACAAGAAGCGCGCCACACGAGCCTGCAACGCGCTGATGGAGGGCCTCCAACGACTGCAACAAACAGCTCCGGAACTGAGAGAGTACTACATGACTGTGATTGCAACCGACTCCGGTGAATTGTGGGGCACGCTGGAGGGGCAGGTTGTACTGTCACTCAACGGCGCCGAGGTCGCAGAGCGCTGGCAGCGGTGGCGACAGTCTTGGCTCGGAGAGTAGTAGATCACTGTGATAACTTAGAGCGATTTCCCAGATCAGGCGCGACTCACCTGTAGCTGACCACCCAAGGCCTTCGACAGGCTCTCCGCGGACTCGCCGAAGCGGAACGGCTCAACGAGCTTCTCCTTGTATTCAGGGGGGTAGGTCCTGAACCGCACGTTCGGCTGTGTTCACGAAAGCGGGTTCAGTCCACCTCCATCCCTGGCAGCAGACCGAGACTCGAGCCGACCGCGAGCCCGGGGGGCCCCGCAAGGCGCCACCTTGACGCGTGATACGAGAGGAGGACGAGGGGTTACGGCCAATAGAGAGCAACCTACTCTGCGAGCGAGAAGACTACCCAGCGAAGCGTAGGTAAACCGTCTATCGGCCCGTTGTCCACGACAAACTGTGTCCGGCTCTTGGAATCCAGAAGTTCGACGAAGTCCCCAGCAATCTCGCTGGAGACTTCATAGAGCAAATCCTTCTCATCCCCACTTGGGTCGTGAGTCATGTAGGCACGAAGGAGCAGAGCGTCATCCTCAACGGCCATCGACAAGTTACGGAGAGATCGCGGTACGTTGTACAGCAGCGCACGTTGCGCGGACAGACGAAGCAGGTCGTAGTTGAGAGGCATTGTCAATTCCCCTTTTCAGGATTCACGGGGACCGGTTTTGGCGGCCTCAGACCCTGAATCTTGAAGACGTTCGTAGGAACATTGATGTCAGGACGGCCATTCGGATTCCCGACGTTAACGTACCGTCCATGGACCCAAGGAACTTCAATCAGCACTTGTTGATGCCCTGGTAGAACTCAGCGAGCACCATCCCGACCATCTCGGGTGCGATGCGCCCCATGGAGCGCTGGACGGCCGTCCCCGACGCCGCGTCGATGTAGTGGACGACCCAAGCCCAGTGCTCGGTCCCCGCTCGGTTGCCCGGAGGGCGCCGGGCGTAGGCGGTGGCCATGGTCTTGCCCCCGACCTCCAGGACCACCGGTTCGGGCCTGCTGTGGTCGCGCACTGCCACCCTACTGCCTCCGTCGTTCCCAAGGCAGTACAGCCCTAAGTGCACAAGAGCGTGAACCGAATTCTAAGCCCTTACAGGTCACTCCAGGCCAAAATCCTTGCACACTTAGCGCCTCTCAGAGAACGCCGATCGGACAAGAAACCCCCGTCCCCCCAATCCCACAGTACCCATTCGGGTTCTTGTGGAGATACTGCTGGTGATACTCCTCCGCATAGTAAAACGCCCCCAACTCCAGCACCTCCGTCGTGATCTCCCCAAGCCCAGCCGCCGTCAGCCGCTGCTGGTAGGCCGCCAGGCTGGCATCCATCACAGACTTCTGCTCGGGCGTGGTGTAGTACAGACCGGAGCGGTACTGGGTGCCGACGTCGTTGCCCTGACGCATGCCCTGGGTGGGGTCGTGGTTCTCCCAGAAGACCTGGAGCAGGGCCTGGAGGCTGGTCTGCTCAGGGTCGAAGACCACGAGCACGAGCTCGTTGTGTCCGGTGCGGCCGGTGCAGACCTCCTTGTAGGTGGGGTTGGGGGTGAAGCCGGCGCCGTAGCCCACGGCGGTCGTGTGCACACCGCCGGACTGCCAGAACTTGCGCTCCGCTCCCCAGAAGCAGCCCATGCCGACGGCGAGGACATGCTTGCCCGGCCAAGGGCCCGACAGCGGGGTGCCCAGGACGGCGTGGCGCTCGGGCGGCACGATGGGGGTGTGGCGACCGGGAAGGGCCTGGTCGGCGGTGGGCATGACGGGCGCGGGACGACGGAAGAACATGGGGAGGCTCCCTGGCTGCAGGCAATAGGCTAAAGCCCCCCCATGCGTCGCGTGGACTGGATCTCTGTCGCTGCCTTCTACGGCATCTCGCTCACCCTGGCCGGGGCCTGCGCCTTGTTGTGGGGCCGCGCCGGCAAGGAGGGCGCCGAGGCGACCCTGATGCTGCTGGTGATGATGTTCACCCCGACGGTGGCTGCCCTCGCGGTGAACCACTTCCGCGACAAGGCGCCCCTCAAGAAGGCGCTGGGGCTGGACATCCAGTTCAACCTCTGGCTGCTCGCCGCCCTGGTGCTGCCCGTGGTCTGGGTGCTGGGCACGGCGCTGGCGGCCACGCTGGTCCCCGGCGTGGAGCTGGACCTGAGCGGCACGGCCTTCCTGGACCAGATGGCGGCACAGCTCCCCGAAGAGGACCGCGCCGAGATGATGGCCGAGGTGGAGAAGCTCGGCGGCCTGCTGCTCCCGATGGCGGTGTTCCAGGGGGTGCTGGGCGGCGCGACCATCAACGCCTTCTTCGCCGCGGGCGAAGAGATGGGCTGGCGTGGCTTCCTGCACCGACACCTGCGCCCCCTGGGCTTCTGGCCCTCCAGCCTGCTGGTGGGCGCGATGTGGGGGCTGTGGCACGCGCCGGTGGTGCTGCAGGGCTACAACTTCCCCGACAACCCCACGCTGGGCGTCGGCGTGATGGCGCTCTGGGGCATGGTCACAAGCCCCCTGTTCACCTGGATCCGCGAGCGCACGGGCTCCATCCTGGGGGCCGCCGTGATGCACGGGGTGTTCAACGGGTTGGCCACGATCTCCCTGCTGGTCCTCCCGGGGGTCGAAGATCTGGTGTCCTCGCCGGTGGGACTGGTTGCAGCGGGTGTGGCTGCGCTGACCCTGCCCCTGGCGGTGTTCCTGCGGGTGAAGGACACCCCAGAGCCCGCTCCTCCTCAGAACTTGACGGAGTAGAGCAGGTCGGCCGAGTTGTCGGTGTCGTGGCTGAGCTCGAGGGCGAGCTTGCGGGTGATGAGGAACTCGACGGTGATCTCCGCGCCGGACTCGTCCTCGTCGGGAGCCAGGTTCCACTTGAGCTCGCCGTAGGTGTTGGGGCCCAGGCTCTTGCCCACGACGATGCTGTCCAGGAGGGCGTCGCCTGAGTTGACCTGGAGGGTGTCGAAGAGGTCCATCTGGAAGCTGCTCTCGACCTGCTCGGTCAGCACGCCGGAGAGCTGGGCGCCCAGCAGGGCCTGGGCGGTGGAGCCGTTCTCGGTGCCGAGCTCGGAGGTGGGCATGCCCAGCAGCAGGATGGTGAGCACGTCGGTGTTGGAGTAGCCGGAGTCCGAGCCGAAGCTGAGCTCGGGGTTCTCGACGGTGCCCGTGACGCCGACGCTGATGCTGCCGTAGTTGCCCTCGTCGCGGGAGGCGGTGAAGTCGATGGTGGGGTTCTCGATGTCGCCGCCGCCAAAGTCGATGCTGCCCTCGTCGATGCGGAAGCTCTTGTTGATGAGCTCCATGGAGCCGCGGATGACCTCGACCAGGCCGGTGGCCTCGTAGAAGTCGCGCTGCATGCCGAAGTCCACGACGCCATCGAGCACAGCGTTCTGCAGGCGCACCTCGCTCAGCTTGAGGGCCTCGTCGTAGCCGTCAAAGAGGGGGACCACGATGTCCAGGCGGGTCGCGCGGTTGAAGTCGACCTCGACGTCGACGTCCCAGAGGGTCCAGAACTCGGGCGCTGGCTTCTGGATCTGCACCACCTGGGTCTCTCGGCGCACGAGCTCGATGCGGGGATCCAGGGAGAGCCCGAGGTCATCAAAGAAGACGCTCTCGTCCAGGTTGAGGCGCAGGTCCTCGGCGAGCACCTTGCCGGTGACCTTGACCTCGGGCCAGGAGTCGCTGAGCTGGAGCTGGGTGGTGACGTCGACCAGGTACTCCTCGGTCGCGGAGTAGATGGCCTGGTAGCTGCACATGCCCAGATCGAAGGCCCCCAGCGCGAAGCCGTCCAGGGCGATCTGCCCCTCCAGGCGGGTCTGGCCCTCCTTGAGCCCCTGCTTGGCGACGCAGGCGGGGCGCCGCGACTTGGTGGCCTTCTCGCCGATCTTGATGTCCGCGATCAGGCCCTCCTTGAGGGGGCGGGAGAAGAAGCGCATCTCGCGCAGAGCCACGGCGTCCTGGGTGACCTTGGCCCGGATGTGCATGGCGTTGAAGCGGGTGTTGATGTCCGGGTAGGAGAAGCCGCCGTCCGGGAGCAGCACGTCCAGATCGGGGACCGGGCTGGCCAGGGAGCCGGTGATGGTGCCGGAGATGTTGAGCAGGCCGTAGGGGTCGGTGATGCCGGGGTCGACCAGGCGGAGGGCGGCCACTGGGATGCCGTCGCCGCTGAGCTCCAGAGCCAGGCCCTCGCGGGCGAGCTGGCGGTCCACGCTCCACTCCTCGGCGGTGCCCAGGGTGAAGGGCACGAAGCCGCCGACGTTGAAGGTGTGCAGGGTGCTCTCGTCCTGCCGGAAGCCGAAGAGGCCGCTGATACCGTAGCCCTCGCCGCTGGGGGACAGGGAGATGACGGCGGGCTCCAGGGGGAGGTCTCCGACCCGGGCCTCGGTGAGCTGGAGCGCGCCGCTGACCTGGGGCTCGGCCAGCTCCCCGTAGATGGCGATGGCGCCCGTGACGCGCCCGTCCAGCTCCTCGGGGATCTCCGCGAAGCCGCGCAGGGCCCGCATGGGGACACGCAGCGGGACCAGCGAGAGGGAGAGGTTGGAGAGCCACTGGTCCGGGTGGCCCATGTCCGGCTCGGGGGCGTCCTGGAAGATCCACGCGGTGAAGGCGGGCAGGTCCAGCGAGGCGCCGCCGCCCATGTCCAGCAGGCGCTCGCCGCGGTTGTGACCGCCACCCCGGACGCGGATCTGGCCCTGCTCGTCCATGGTGACGTCCAGGTCCATGCGCACCCACTCGACGGGGTCTCCAGGCGCGATCTCGGTGCCCAGGGAAAGGTCCAGGGTGGGCGCCAGCCAGGTGCCGCCGATGTGCCCCAGCCCGGCGACCGAGCCACCCCGCAGCTCGCCGACGCCAGGGAGCAGGGTCTGGATTGCGCCGAAGGCGGTGTCCTGCAGCAGCACCTCGACGTCGAGCGGCGAGTCCAACAGAGGCTCGGGGGCCGCGAGATCCAGGGCGATGGGCAGAGATGCGCGCAGAGCCAGCACCTCCTCCTTCTGGTCCGAGACGCGCGCGTTGAGCTTGAGCAGGTCGTCCCCACCATCCACGGCCACGCGGCCATTCAGACCCCAGACCTGACCGGGGATCGACAGCGAGGACACCGAGGCCTGCCCCTGAACCCGGGCATCGCTGGCCTGCCCCCCCAGAGTGAGCTCGGCGTCGGCCATGCCGGACCAGCCGCCCAGCTCCTCGGGGAAGAGGGCCCCCATCCACGGCAGCATGAGGCGCCGGATGGAGACGGTGGCATCCAGGTGCCCTTCGAGGTCCAGGTCCCCCTCCACATCGACCTCGCCGGCGATGGAGCGCAGGTGGATGTCCATGTCGGTGGCGCCCATGTAGGTGGGCGTGAGGGTGAAGAGCAGCGGGCCCTCGTTGACCCAGGAGAGGGCGTCGCGGGGGCCCAGCTCGAACACGGAGAAGGAGAAGCGCCCGCTGGCCAGGTCGCCCCCTCCGACCAGAGCGCAGTCCTCCACGCCGTGGCTGCGGCACCGCAGATCCACCATCACCTCGTCCCCCTGCAGGACCACCACGGCGCTGGCTCCATCGGACACGAAGCGCTCGATACCGGGCCGCTGCATGCCCAGGTTGGCGCTGACGGTGGTCGTCCCGTCGGGCTCGGTGCGTCCGCTGACGTGGCCCCCGAAGGAGTCGGCGTGGATCTCCCAGGTCTGGAGCACCGCGCCGTCCAGCTCGGCGGCGTACTCCACCGCCCCGGCGGGGTCGACGAAGGCCTCCCAGCTCCCCTGCAGGATGGCCACGGTCACTCCGGAGGCGTCGATCTCCCGCAAGGTGGCCTCGCTGGCCGAGACCTGCACGCCCCCGGCGTCCACGAACACGGAGACGGGCCCGTCGTATTCGCCGATGGTGACGTAGCTCTCGTAGCCCAGCCGCTGCCCCGACAGGGTGCCCACCAGATCGGTGGTCGTGTTGTCCGAGACGCTCCAGTCGGCCTGCAGCCGGCCGTCCAAGACCGCGCTGCCGCGGAGCCCAGGCGCGCCGAAGTCCTCCAGCCCGCGGGCGTCCCAGACGGTGGCGAGCAGGTCCATGTCCAGGTCGGTCTCGCCCAGTCGCCCGCGGCCCTCGATGCGCCCCCACCAGGCCTCGTAGAGCAGGTCCTTGGTGCGGATCTGGCCGTCCTGGAAGGTGAAGCTCGCCGAGACCCCGGGCAAGGGGTAGCCCCAGCCCACCGAGTCGGTGAGGGCGACGCTGCCGCTGGCGTCGATGCCGTCGGGGTAGGACACGCCCCGCCCCTGGACCTGGGCGCTGCCGGTGAGCACGGTCTCCTCGGTGACAGCGTCCACCAGCCCCAGGTCGAAGGCCTCGGCCTGGATGCTGCCTTGGTAGCCGATCTCCGGGTCGGTGGTGTCCACGGTCAGGTCGACGGTGGCGCTCCCCTCCCCCCGCGTGATCTCGCCGACCACCCCCAGGGCGTCCAGGGGGCCGTTCAGGTCGGCCTTGGCCCCCAGCGCGCCGTTGAGGCCCAGGTCCCCGGTCAGGGGCTCCAGGGCGTCCAGGTCAGCGTCTGCGCGGACGGCCAGCTCAAGAGAGGGGGTCCCGCTGAGGTCGTGGATCGAGCCGCCCAGATCCACCCGGGAGTCGGCCAACTCCAGGCGCACTCGGGAGAGGTCGAGATCGCCGTTGAGGTCATATCGGAGCCCACCGCTCAGGGTGAATGCGCCCAGCTCCGGCTCTGTGAACACCCCGGCGGCGGCGAGGTCAGGGAGGGTCCAGACGGTCCCCTCTCCGCGCGCGGCGCCCTGCAGCGAGAGCTCCTGCAGCTCCCAGGCCTGGGCCTGCCCGCCCGGGTCGTAGCGGATGCCGCCCTCATCCAGCCTGACCTCGCTGAGCTCGATCCGGATGGGGAGCTCGGAGGGGGGCGAGGGCTCGTCGGTGGACGGGAACATGCGGGAGAGGTCCAGCAGCCCCTCCTCATCCACCTGGAGATCGACCTGGGGCTGGTCCAGGACCAGGCGCTCCACGGTGACGCTCCCCTGCAGCAGCCCGGCCCAAGAGATCTCCGCACGCGCAGTGGGGGCTTGGATGACGGGGCGGCCCTGGCCATCCACCAGGGCGATGTCGCGGATCACGACGCGGTCGAAGAGGTTGGTCTGCACCCCGCCGACCTGCAGCTCCCCCTCCTCCATGGTGCTCGTGACGACCTGCTCCAGCTTGGCCGCGAGCCAGGCGTTCCCGGCCTCCGAGCGCAGCCAGATCACGCCGCCGGCCCCCAGCGCCCCGAGCAGGGCCAGGGTGCCGCCAGCGACTCTCAGTCGGCGCTTGCCCTTGGGAGTCAGAAGGCCTCCTGGATGCTCAGGTGCACGCCGAAGGGCCAGTCCAGGGCGTAGTCGGGGTCATCGCGCAGGCGCACGGCGAAGTCCAGGCGCACGGGCCCGGCGGGGGTGAGGTAGCGGATGCCCGTGCCCAGGGTGGGCTGGATGCCGTCCAGGGCGACCGCGTCGAGGGTGGCCCAGTTGCCGCCGAAGTCCGAGAAGACCACCACATCGAAGTCGGAGGTCATGCGGACCCGCGCCTCCAGGCTGCCGTAGACCATGGCCTGGCCGCCGCTGGGCGTGAAGATGACTTCGCTGCGGTCGCGGGGGGTGTGGCAGTTGGGGATGGACTCGCCGGTGTCGCGGGAGCTGCAGGAGCGCGGGCCGAGCAGGTCCTCGGAGAAGCCGCGCACGGTGGTGCCGCCGCCCAGCAGGAAGCGCTCGGGCACGGGCACCTGGGCGCGCTCGGGGTCGGAGCCATAGGGCTGGGCCAGTCCCCCGGCGAGGCGGCCCGCGAGCACCACCCGGTCGTAGGGTCCCAGGCGGAGCTGGCCGTACTTGCGAAGATCCACGGTGCTGCGCACAAAGTCGAAGTCTCCGGCGAAGCCCGCGCCAGCCCCCGAGACGGTGAGCTCCACGTAGTGGCCCTGGGTGGGCTGGATGATGGGCTCGCGCCGGTCGCTGATCATCCGGAGCTGCACCATCTGCAGGGTGTAGGTGCAGTCGGTGGTCGCGTCGGCAGGGCAGGCCAGGTAGTCGATCTCATCGGGGATGGACTCGACGTAGTCCAGGTCCCAGATGGTCTTGTAGCGGTAGCTGGGGCTGAGGCTCAGCGAGCGCGCGGGCGCCCAGGTGATGCCCGGCTTGAGCTCGACGGTCTTGTAGCTCGCGTTGCGCTCCCGCACCCAGGCGACCGAGGCGTCCGGGCGAGCGGAGAGCTTGGGGTTGCCGGCCAGGTGGGGGTAGTAGAAGTCCGCGTCGAACTGGACGAAGGGCCCGGCCTGGGTGGCGCTGACCGCCTGGAGCACCTCGGTGGTGTTGGCCGCCTGGGGGTAGGCCTTGTAGCCGCCGGTCAGGTCCGCATCGAGCTGCAGCATGCTGCCGAACATGTTGGTGTGGCGGAAGCGGCTGCGCGCGCGGAGCTCCACGGCGCCGTTGCCCGCGGCCCCACCGCCACCGACCAGCAGCTCCCGAAAGCGCGTCTCGGTCACGATGACCCGCACGGGGATGACGTTGCCCTCCACGCTGAGGTCCGGGACGACCTGGACGACGGAGAAGGTCTTGAGGGCGAAGATGGCCTGGTGCGTGCCGGAGAGCTTCTCGGGGTCGTACTTGCGGCCGGCCTGGATGGTGATGCGGTCTTCGACCTGCTCGCGCGGGACGTCCACGAGCCCCTCGATCTCGACCTCGCCGAACACACAGAGCTCGCCGGGCTCAACGAGCAGGGTGACGTGGACCTCCTGGCTGTCCGCGTCCGCGACGATGCGGGTGGTGGCCCGGGCCCGGGCGAAGCCGCTGTTGTTGAGGGTCTCCACCGCCGAGCGGGCGAGGGCCTCGGGGGCGTCCAGGCTGAAGGGTTCGCCCAGCAGCGCCTCCATGTCGCTGTCGATGGAGCGCAGGACCGCCGCCGACGGGAAGTCCTCCAGCCCCACCCGCTCGACCGTGGCGATGGTGCTCACGGGGCCGGGGTCCACGTGCCCGACGACCTCCACCACCGCGCCGCGCTTGAGGCGCTCCGGGCGCAGGCCATTGAGGGGCGGGGTGGGCCGCACCTCGACGATCTCCCAGCCCAGCAGTTCGGCGTCGAAGTAGCCCTGGTGCGCGTACCAGATCTCCACCCGGTAGGCGTCGGTGACCAGCAGCTCGGTGTCCAGCGGCACCCGCCGGGCGTCCGTGAGGGTCAACAGCGGGCTCTCCTGCTGCACCATCGCGGTGCGGATGCTGGCGTCGGAGGTCCCTCGCCAGGCCCGCTGCCCCTCGGCGACCAGCCCGAGGGGCCACATGCGCACGGGGATGTCCTCTTCCTGGAAGGAGATGTCCCGCACCGTCGGGGGTTTTCCGGCCTGCCGCTTGAGCGTCCAGTCCCGCCACCACTCCGAGAGGCTCTCGGCCACAGCCGAGGTCACCCTGTCCCGCTCCGCCTCCTCCTGCTCCTCTGCGCGAGGCTCGGCCTCTTCGGCCGCCTGGGCCGGTGCAGACAGCAGCCAGGCCATCAGGGCGAGGATCCAGAGCATGAGGTCGGGCCTCCCTTGCTGTGGCCTCCTGTTAGCGTATCCCGATGCGAGACCATTCTCCGGGCCTACGGTCCACCATCAAGCTGATTGCAGTCGCAGTCCCCATCGCCATCCTGGCCTTCCTGGCCCTGGGCGGCTGGTTCGACAGCTACCACGGCCAGGCCGTGAGCTGGCGCCCGCTGGACCAGGAGGTCAGCGAGGACGGCGACCGAAAGGTGCTCATCGTGCGGCCTGGGCAGCAGCTCGAGGAGCGGGTGCTGCCCGCCTCCACCACCAAGGGGCTGCCCCTGGAGCGCCAGGCGCTGCCCCCGATGGAGGTCCCCGTAGACGCCCCGGTGGTCCACAAAGACCCCTTCTCCTTCGCGGTGTCTGTAGACAACCGTAAGGTGAGCACCCTGCAGCCGGCTGCGCTGATTCTGCCGCTGTTGGGGGTGGTGCTCGCGGTGCTGGCGCGCAACCTGCTCACCACGGGCAGCGCCTTCTCCTTGGATCCGGCCCCCGGCGGGGACCTGCTGCCGGGTGTTCGCCAGGAGCAGGCCGGGGTGCCCGCCCCCACAAAGCAGACGCGCGGTCAACAGGGCCCGCCGCCGCCCAAGGGAGGTCGGGGGCGCCGCAAAGGCAAGGGCAGGAAGGGGCGCCGACCCCGCTGAGCGGATCAGGCCCCGGTGTCCTCGTCTGCGCGCTCGGCCCGCACGATGTCCAGGGCGGCATAGGCTTGTGAGGGGGTGTACCCACGCCCCACCAGATACCGCAGGAGCCGCTGCTCATCCTTGCGCTCGCTGCCCTTGAGCCCCTTGCGTCGGGCGGCGTCCAGGCAGGCCTCGGAGAAGTCCCGCTCCAGCGCTTCGATGGCTTGATCCACCAGGTCCGAGGGCAACCGGCGCTCGCGCGTGAGCACCTGCTGGAGGCGACGGGGACCATAGCCCCGCAGCTCGGCGTAGTAGCGGGCCAGACCTTGCGCGGCGCGCAGATCGTTCAGCAGCCCCAGGTCCTCCAGGGCATCCAGCGCGGCCTCAGCCTCCCCCCGGGGGTGCTCCTTCTGGAGCAGCTTCCAGAGAAGCTCGGCCCGCCCGTGTTCCCTCCTGGAGAGGAGGTCCACGGCGCGGGCCTTTGCGGAAGGAGGGGCGCGGCGATTGCGCCCCATACCCACCTACTTCTTGATCTCGCGGTGCAAGGTGTGCCGACGAAGGAAGGGGTTGTACTTCATCAGCTCCAGGCGACCGGGAGTGTTCTTCTTGTTCTTGGTGGTGGTGTAGCGGCTGACACCGCGCACCTTCACACCGGCCTGACGGGACTCGGTGCACTCGAGGGTCACGATGACGCGACCCTGGCCCTTCTTAGCCATGGGAGTCTCCTATCCTTACAGGGTCTGGGAGTAGAACTCGATGATGGCCTGCATGTTGCACTGGAAGGGCAGGTCGTCCATTCCAGGGGCCTGGATCATGGATCCGGTGGCCTTTGCAGGGTCGAACTCGAGGTACTGGGGGGTGACGTTGGCAGCGGACTGCTCCAGGCGTGCCTGCACGAAGCTCTTGGACATGCTCTTCTCACGCACGGTGATCTGCATGCCGGGCTTCACGGCGTAGCTGGGGCGGTCGACGCGCTTGCCGTTGATCTTGATGTGGCCGTGCACAACCATCTGCCGAGCGGCGGGGATGGTGGGGGCCAGACCGAGGCGCCAGACCACGTTGTCCAGGCGGCTCTCGAGCAGGGTCACGAGGACCTGACCGGTAGCGCCCTTGCGGCGGGAGGCCTCCTTGACGTAGCGGCGGAACTGCTTCTCCAGGATGCCGTAGTGAAAGCGAAGCTTCTGCTTCTCGATCAGACGAACCTTGTAGTCGGAGGGCTTGCCGCGACGACGAGCGCCGTGCACACCCGGAGGCGTCGGACGCTCCAGGGTACGGGCGGTCGTCAGACCGGGAAGCACCACACCCACAGCCCGGCACTTCTTGAGCCGGGGTCCACGATAACGAGCCATGTGGCACGCTCCATTCTTCTTGGTGCAAGTACAGCCCTGCGAGGGGTTTCGGTCGGAGACCGTGGGCCCGCAGGGCGCGCTGCCGTCAGATGAGCCTGGCGACAACCCCGCGCTATTAGGCGATCGCGGGGGGCCCGTCAAGGGGATAGGGGCGCTCAGGATCAGCCGTCACAGCCAGGAGGACGCGGTGCTCAAGGATGCCCTCAAGGGAGCTCTGTCCGGAACCCAGGACCTTCAGGCGCGGGAGCAGGCGCCCGCACCCAGCCAGTCCTCGCTGGTGGAGTCGCTGTCGGACAGCCCGTGGCTGCGCGCCCTGCAGGACCAGGAGGTGGTCCCAGAGGACGCGAGCCTCCCCAAGCTCATCGACCTCTCCTTCAAGATCCAGAAGGCCCTCAAGGCCAGAGGGGACAAGCGCGGCGCCAAGGAGCTGCAGCGGCTGCACAAGGACGCGGTGGCCAAGCTCGACAAGGCCGCCTGGGCGCAGGTCAAGGCCCGCTTCAAGGAGCTGGAGCTGCCCGAGAAGAGCTACCGCCGCCTCAAGCAAGAGGGCGGCGACCCCCACAAGCTCCTGGCCCGCCTGAACACCCGCCGCGCGCAGGAGTACGCAGGGGCCTCCGACAAGGCGCTGCGCGAGTTGCTGGGCTGATCCCCATGGACAGCCGCCCCAGCCCCTGCCACAATCCCCCCATGCTGCACCGTCGAGCCCGCGCTGCGTTCACCCTGATCGAGCTGATGATCGTCATCAGCCTCATCGTCGTGCTCGCTGCGCTGGGCGTGGGCGCGCTCACTGAGCTGATCCCCCGCTACAAGGCCCGGGACGCCGCCGAGCAGTTCGCCGCCGACGTGGAAGAGCTCCGCATGATGGCGATCATGAACGACAAGGAGACGCGGCTGGTGGTCACCGACTACGACACCGACCCCTACAACCCCGGCGCGGGTGCGGGCGCGTGGTCGCTCTACGTCGGCAACAAGAACCTGAACTCCACCTTCTGGGACCAACTCCCCTACGAGGCCTCCAAGAGCACGGACGCCTACAGCGGAGAGGGCGTGCGGGACCTGTCCACGGGCACCTACAAAGTCAAGAACGTGGGCCTGGTCGAGCCGGACGTGACGGCCATCGTGTTCAACCCCCGCGGCTGGGTCACCAACGACGCCTCCGACTTCGGCTACAGCAGCAATGCGTCCAGCATCGACTACGTGTTCGCGAACAAGGCGCAGAAGGGCACCGACCACGACATCTACACGGTCAAGGTCTTCCGCGGCGGCATGGTCCGCATCGAGGCCGGCTTCGGCGACCAGTACGAGGCCCACGAGGGCGGCACCGCGAGCACCAGCTCCCGCCCCTGAGTCGGCCTTGAGGCCCAGGCCTCAGAGGACCTGCAGCAGCGCAGCCGCCCGGGCCGAGGCCTTGGACTGCCCCGACGCGACCCGCTCCAGAGGCTCCCGCGCGGCCTCACCCAGCTTGTAGAGCGCCCCCAGCGCCGGCAGGTGGAGTCCCCCCAGCGCGCTGCCTGCGTCCTGGTCCAGGTGGCCGAGCAGGGTCGGGAGGCTCGCGGGGTCCTGCAGCTCACCCAGCGCCCACAGGAGCACCGCCCGCACGGGGAACTGGATGCCCAGCCCTGCGCCGGGGCGGCCCTCGTGCTCCGCGGCCTCGACCTCGATCGCGCGGATGAGTGCGGGGGTCGCGCCCGGGTCCCCGATGCGGCCGATCGCCAGCGCAGACAGGCGACGCCACGCAAAGCCCCGCCCGGGGTCCACGTCCATGCTGACGAGCAGTCCCTCCAGGAGCCCGAGCGCCCGGGGGTCCCCGATCCACCCCAGCTCCACCAGCAGCCGGTTCTGCTCCCGCTTTCCGGCCTGCCGCCACGCCTCCTGCCAAGCCTCCCAGCCCCGGGTGCTGCCGTCCAGGCGCTCGTCCAGCAGGCGCTCCGGGCTCGCGAGGCCCATCCCCAGGGCAGACTCTGGGACCCGGGAGCCTTCGGGGAGGGGGACAGGGACCAGACAGCGGCGCCGGAGCAGCCCGTGGATCACCGCCTGAGGTTGGCCGGCCTGTAGACACCGCAGAGACATCGCGACCGCCACCGAGGTGCTTCGTTCCCGCTCCAAGGCGTCGCGGACCTGGTCGGGAGGACTGCAGGCCGCAGCGACGCGCCGCAGGCCGGGCTCGGGGGCACTCAGCAGCGCTGGGAGCGCGCTCTCCGGGTCTCCGAGCTCGGCCAGACGGCGGGCAGCGCTGAGTCTGCGGGAGCGCGGCCCGAAGCGCAGCAAGGAGCGCAGCGCTCGGGGGGGCAAGGAGGCGATCCTTGGGCGCAGCCGGTGGGGGAGTACAGCCACGGTTGGGTCCTATCACGCCAGAGTCAGGGCCTTCACTCCCCTTCCCCACAGGTTGTCCACAGATCCTTGCCAGGGAGGGTGAAAGGGTCCGAAATCAGCCCCCGATTTCCACACCCCGGGTCCGGATCGAGGACCCCGATCAGGGCGCGGATCCAGGGCCCTTCGACCAGAGTTGTCCACAGCCCAAGCGAGGCCCCTTAGCGCCCGTAGATCGGCCTGTCATCGGAGTTCTTCGCGTTGACCCTGCCCCCATGAACCGGTACAAACATCAGGTCGCCGCACAGGGGAACCCAAGCGCGAATCCGAGACTCCCAGCTCCCCCCGCTGGAAGGCTCATCGCCTCTCCTGCGCCCGGCTCCGATGTGCCTGATCTCCCGTTGCCGCAGTCCCTCCCGCTGACCCGCCAGGCCACACCGGACCCCGCCCTCACACCGCTGCCCCCACCTCCCCCTCCCCCCTGGGAGACCGGCAGCCCGGCCCCTGAGAATCCGCCTCGCTTCGGGGCGCGCGCTCAGACCGACCCTCCCGCTCCGCAGCCCCCCAAGGGCCGCGGGGCGGGGCCAATCCTTCCTTTCACGACCGCAGCGCAGCCTGTTCAGGCACCAGCGTCCACGCCTCGGGGCCGCTCCGCCCCAGCCCGGGTCCTCCGGGTCGCGCCCAGCCAAACGGGTGCCGATGCGCCGCGGGAGATCCGGCGGGCAGGATTCAGCACGACGGACAGGGTGGGCGAGCCCCTTCGCCCACCCTCTTCGTGCGTGGGGACCTGACGGCCTCCAGAGGGCGGTTAGCTTGAAGGGGTGCCAAGCAAAGGACAGCTCCTGGGCCTGATCTCCGCCGCCGTGCTCGGCGGGGTCGCGCTGCTGATGTCCTCGCCGGCGCGCAGAGCCAAGCTGCCTTGGGTGGGGGACCGAGCCCAGGCGGTGCTCACGAGCGCTCCGTGCACCCAGCTCCCCTCCCTCACCGACGCGGAGCTCATCGCGCTGCTGGATCGGGAGTCGATGGACCCCTGCGGCCACCTTGAGGCGCTCTCCCGTGAACACCCGGCGGTCCTGACATGGCTCGCAGACAACGCGCTGACCGATGTCGTGGGCCCGGAGAGCCTGCAGCTCCGAGGGGCGCGGGTCCTGCTGCGCGAGGAGCCGTCCCAGTACCGGCCCCGTGTGGCCGAAGAGCTGCAGCGCGGTCGCCTGGGTCCCGGGAGCCGCCAGGCGCTTACCCAGACGATGTTCCTGGAGCTCGAGGGTGCGATTCCCCCGGATCCCACGGGGCTGCATGCGGCGCTGGCATTCGCTCAGGGCAACCCCCAAGCGGCTGGAGAGCTGGCTGCGGCCTTGGAGCGGGAGCTTCGGTGGCCGACCTTGGTCCCCGAGAACGACCCGCTGAACGGCCTGCCCGAGCTGCTGGTGGCGGGGGCGCTGGACGGGCTCGGTCTGACGCCCGCGGAGATCAGCGAGGCCCGGACACGCCTGCAGGACGGCCGCCCCATCCAGGAGCTGGACACCCCGGCGCTGCTGGCGCTGCAGGACCACGACAGCGACTGCTCGAGCCCCGATCCTGCGTGTATGGCGATGCTGTTGGCGCTGCTGGAGCCCGAGCTGGCACCGGCTCCCCTCCCCCCGCTGCCGGGCGTCCACGAGGGCGATCTGCCGCTGTTCCACGCACTGGCCGAGAGCGTCGCCCAGGCCCCCGATCCGGCGGGCCGCCTGCTGGGCTTGGTCGCGCATCCGGGCCACAGCTACGGGCCTCTGGCGCATGGGGCCGGTCAACGGGGGGATCCAGCGGTGGCCTTGCGCTACGGAGGAGGTCCTCCCGCCGCTACCGCCCTTGCGGCGCACACCATCGGGCAACTGGCTGGCGTCCCCGTCGAGGTCACCCGCAGCAGCTCCGGTGCCTGGACCCTGAGCGCGGGGGGGCGCACGGCGAGCATCGGGGACTGCGGTCCTGGGGCGCTGGCGGGGACGCCCCAGTCTGTCCTCGCCGAGGACGAGATCCTGCTGTGGGCTGGGTGGGAGGAGGTGGCCGGCCTGGCACAGGCCGGAGCGGTGGGGACAGCCATGGAGCGCAGCCGGGATCTCGCTCCGCTCCCGGAGTCGCTGGCGTTGCGGGCGGATCTGCTGGCTTGTCAGGGGATCCGCGCATCGGCCCAACCCCTCCCCGGACACGCGGCGGCGTGGGCATCGGGCTGTGGGCACCCTGAGCTGGCGGATCGCCTGGCCCAGGAGGCCGGGGCACCGCTTGAAGAACTCTTGAAACAACGGGCGAAACAGGATTCTGACGCCGAAGCACCCCTCCAGTGCGGCCCGAGTCTCCTGGCGGCCCCTCCTCTGTTTCAGGCCGATGGCGGGATCCATTGAGGATCGTCGGGGTGTCAACGGACTGTGCAGTCCGGGGGTCAGGCCCCGCCTTCGTGCTTTAATCGCGCCCTCATTGGGAGCCTCTTCGCTCTTGGCGCGCACTCTGATCATCTTCGTCGTCCTGCTGGCCACCTGGCTCTCGTGGTCCGGGGTGTACGAGCCGCTCACCATCGGCTTCGGGGTGGCCTCCAGCGCCTTCGTCGCGCTGCTGACCCGCCGCCTGGGGGCGGACGAGAAGGGGTCGAACAGTGGGTTCTGGCTGCGGCTGCTGCTGTACCTGCCCTACCTGTTCAAGGAGATCCTGCTCTCCAACCTGCACGTGGCGCGGGTCATCCTCTCGCCCAAGATGCCGATCAAGCCGCAGCTCATCCGCGTGCCCTGCGGCCCCAAGACCCCCCTGGGCCAGACGCTCTACGCAAACAGCATCACCCTGACCCCGGGCACCATCACGCTGGACCTGCGGGACGGGAGCTTGCTGGTGCACGCGCTGACCCAGGACACCGCCGAGGGCGTGCAGGAAGGGACCATGGACCGCAAGTGCCAGCGGGTCGAGGGGCAGAGCGCCCCGGGGAAGGCCTGATGTTCTGGGCGGCGATGAGCGCGGTGCTGGTCACCATGGCGTTGGCCTTCACCCGCGCGGTGCTGGGCCCGACGGTGTTCGACCGGATCCTGGCGCTCAACATGTTCGGGACCAAGACGGTCCTGCTGATCGCGGTCGCGGGCTTCCTGGTCGGCCGGCCCGACTTCCTGGACCTGGCGCTGATCTACGCGCTGATGAACTTCATCGGCACGGTCGCCATCCTCAAGTACGCCCGCTTCGGCAGCCTGGCCCGCGACGACCAGCGGCCCCGGAGGCGCCTGTGATCCTGGCCCTGGACATCGTCTCCTGGGTGCTGCTGGTGAGCGGCGGCATCTTCTGTGTCATCGGCGGAATCGGCATCCTCCGCCTCCCCGACTTCTACACGCGCACCCACGGGGCCTCCCTGACGGACACCCTGGGCGCCAGCCTGATGTTGGCCGGGCTGGGCGTGCAGACCCTCCCGCACTTCCTGGAGGGCGACTGGCTTGTGCTGGTCAAGCTCTTCGCCATCGGGGTCTTCCTGCTGATCTCCAGCCCCACCAGCGGCCACGCCCTGGTCAAGGCGGCCTACGCCCGCGGGCTGCGCTGGGACGATGACAAGGCCCAGGCGGTGGACGAGAACGAAGAGGCGCCCCAGTGACCGTCGAACCCATCCTGTTCGCCTTCCTGCTGGCCATGGCGGTGGTCATCATCCGCACCCGAAGCCTGCTGGCGGCTGCGATGCTCTCCGGCATCTTCTCGCTGATCTCGGCTGGGCTGTTCACCCTGATGGACGCGGTGGACGTCGCGTTCACCGAGGCGGCCGTCGGCGCGGGCATCTCGACGGTGCTCTTCCTGGGGACCCTCGCGCTGACGCCCACCCACGAGCGGCAGGGGCGCTTCAAGGTCCTGCCCCTTGCGGTGGTCGTGCTGATGGGCCTAGTCCTGCTCTGGGGCATCGCGGACATGCCGCACTACTCGGATCCGGGCGCGCCCATCCACCACTACCTGGCGCCGGCCTACATCGAAGGCACCCTGGAGCACTTCCACATCCCCAACATCGTGACCGCGGTGCTGGGCTCCTACCGTGGCTACGACACCTTCGGTGAGACCACGGTGATCTTCACCGCCGCGACCGGCGTGATGCTGCTGCTGGCCCACCGCCGACAGGACGAGGACGCGCTCCCCCTGGAGGACGCCGCTCAAGAGGCCGGCGACGACGCCGCGCACGGAGGTGAGGAGTGAGCTCCAAGGCCCCCATGCGCATGTCCGAGATGGTGATCCTGCGGGAGGTCTCGCGCCACCTGCTCCCCTTCATCCTGCTCTTTGCGCTCTACGTGCAGTTCCACGGTGACTTTGGCCCAGGCGGTGGCTTCCAGGCTGGCGTGATCTTCGCCGCGGGCCTGGTGCTCTATGGGCTGGTCGAAGGGCTGGACGCGCTCAAGCGCGCCGTCCCCCCCCGCCTGGTGGAGATCCTGACCGCCCTGGGCGTGCTGCTCTACGGCGGCGTGGGCATCTGGACCCTCTTCCTGGGCGGCCAGTTCCTGGAGTACAAGGCCATCGACCCCCACCACGGCGAGCACTACGGACTGCTGCTCATCGAGGGGGGCGTGGGCATCACCGTGACCGCGGCCATGACCACCATCTTCTACGCCTTCGCCGGCCGGGAGCGGGTCAAGCCCCTGCCTCCCCAGAGGAGCTCTCGATGATGGAATCCGCAGCCGGCCTGTGGATCTACGTGGTGGTCATCTTGTTGATGATGATCGGGCTCTACACCGTGATCTCCCGGGAGAACCTGGTGAAGAAGGTGATGGGCCTGAACATCTTCCAGGTCAGCGTCATCATGTTCTACGTGGCGCTCGGCAAGGTCCTGGGCGGCACCGCCCCCATCTTCGAGGACATGCACGGCGAGCACGGCGCAGAGCACGCTGAGCAGGTGTTCTCCAACCCCATCCCCCACGTGTTGATGCTCACGGCCATCGTGGTCGGCATCGCGACGACGGCGCTGGGTCTGGCCCTCGTGGTCCGGATCCAGGAGGCATACGGAACGGTGGAAGAGGACGAGCTCGTGGCCATCGACGCGCGGGAGGACGCGTGATCCGCGACCACCTCCCCGCCCTGCAAGTGGCGATTCCCCTGCTGGCGGCCCCCCTCTCCCTCTTCCTTCGGCGCCCTGGCGTCGTGCGGGTGTGGGCCACCGGCATCGCTTGGGTCTCCCTGGCCATCGCCATCACCCTGCTCTCCACGACCCTGGAGACCGGTGCGATCTCCTACGCCCTGGGCGGCTGGGAGCAGCCCCTGGGCATCGAGCTGCGGGTCGACATCGCCAACGCCTTCCTGGCGGTGATCGTCACCGGCATCGCCTCGCTGGTGCTCCCCTATGGCCCCGGCTCCGCGAGCCTGGCCATCCCGGAGTCGCGCCAGTACCTGTTCTACACGGCGTTCCTGCTCTGCATGACCGGCCTGCTGGGCATCTCGGTCACCGGGGACGCCTTCAACGTGTTCGTGTTCGTCGAGATCACCTCGCTGTCCTCGTACACGCTGATCGCTCTGGGCAAGGGCCGCAGGGCCCTGACGGCGGCCTTCTCCTACCTGGTGATGGGCACCATCGGCGGCACCTTCATCCTGCTCGGTGTCGGCCTTCTCTACCAGATGACCGGCACGCTCAACATGTCGGATCTGGCCCAGCGCCTGGAGCCGGTCATGCACACCCGCACGGTGCTGCTGGCCTTTGGCTTCCTGGTGGTCGGCAGCTCCATCAAGCTGGCGGTGTTCCCGCTGCACCAGTGGATGCCCAACGCCTACACCTACGCCCCCAGCGTGGTCAGCGCCTTCCTGAGCGCGACGGCGACCAAGGTCAGCTACTTCGTGCTGGTCCGGGTGGTGTTCACCATCTTCGGCGCCGCCTTCGTGTTCGGCACGGTGCACCTGGAGTGGCTGCTGCTGCCCCTGTCCGTGGTCGCCATGTTCGTGGGCTCCATCGCCGCGATGTACCAGACCCACATCAAGCGGCTGCTCGCCTACAGCTCCATGGCCCAGATCGGGTACATGACCCTGGGCCTGAGCATGAACAGCCAGCTTGGTCTGGCAGGCGGTCTGGTCCACCTCTTCAATCACGGCCTGATGAAGGGCGCCCTGTTCCTGGTGGTGGCCAACATCACCTACCGGCTGAACTCCTCCAGGATCGAGGACATGGCCGGCCTGGGCCGCAAGATGCCCTGGACCATGCTGGCCTTTGTCGTGGGCGGCCTCTCGCTCATCGGTGTGCCCGGCACCGCTGGCTTCATCTCCAAGTGGTACCTGGTCCAGGCCTCCCTGGACGCCGGCCAGTGGTGGCTCGCCGCCCTGACTCTGGGCTCCAGCCTGCTGGCCGTGGGCTACGTCTGGAAGGTGGTCGAGGTCGCCTACCTCAAGGAGCCCTCCGCAGAAGTGGAGGATGCCCGCGAGGCCCCCTTCTCCATGCTGTGGCCCACCTACGTGATGGTCGGCGCCACGGTGGTGTTCGGCCTGTGGACCGAGTGGACCGGACAGGTCGCCATGAAGGCCGCCGCGAGCCTGATGGGGGTTGAGTAGATGGCTGGCACCTTGATGATGGTGGCCTTCTTCATCCCCTTGGGGGTGGTGCCCCTGATGTTCTTCGCGCGCAAGATCCCGGATCTGCGCGACGCGTTGATGGTGATGGCCGCGCTGCTGACCTTTGGCTGCGTGGTGGCCATGGTCCCCGAGATCTCCGCCGGCGCCCGCCCGGAGGTCGTGTTCTTCCACGTGTTCGAGAACGTGCCCCTGGCCTTCAAGCTCGAGCCCCTGGGCCTGCTGTATGCGCTGGTGGCCTCTGGCCTGTGGGGGCCCACCTCCCTGTACGCCTTCGGCTACATGCGGGGCCACGGCGAGACCAACCAGACCCGCTTCTACATCAGCTTCGCGCTGGCCATCTTCGCTGCGCTGGGCATCGCGATGTCGGCCAACCTGTTCACGCTCTTCCTGTTCTACGAAGTGCTGACCTTCTCGACCTACCCGCTGGTCACCCACGCCGGGAACGAGGCCGCCCGCCGCGCCGGGCGCATCTACCTGGGCATCCTGGTCAGCACCTCGGTGGGGCTGCTCCTGCTGGGTGTGCTGTGGACCTACAGCCTCACGGGCACGCTCGACTTCACCCCGGGCGGCATCCTGGCCTCCAAGGTCGACGGCCCGATGATCCCCATCCTGCTGGGGCTCTTCGCGTTCGGCGCCGGCAAGGCCGCCCTGATGCCCTTCCACCGCTGGCTCCCCAACGCCATGGTGGCCCCCACGCCGGTCTCCGCGCTGCTCCACGCCGTCGCGGTGGTCAAGGCCGGCGTGTTCACCATCCTCAAGGTGGTCATCTACATCTTCGGGCTGGAGTTGCTCTACAGCACCGGCGGCAGCGACATCCTCAAGTGGGTGGCCGCCGGCACCATCCTGATCTCCAGCGTCGTCGCGCTGACCCTGGACAACTTCAAGGCCCGGCTGGCGTACTCCACCATCTCCCAGCTCGCCTACATCGTGCTCGGCGCGATGCTGGTCACCCCGGACAGCGTGGTCGGCGCCAGCATGCACATCGCCATGCACGCGATGGGCAAGATCACCCTGTTCTTTGTCGCCGGCGCCTGCCTGGTCTCGGTGCACAAGTCCAAGGTCAGTGAGCTCAACGGCCTGGGCCGCAAGATGCCCGTGATGTTCACGGCGTTCACCATCGCCAGCTTCTCGATCATCGGCCTGCCCCCCGGAGGCGGCTCCTGGGCCAAGTGGTTCATGGCCATCGGCGCCACGACTCAGCCCCAGGACTACATCTTCGTCGGCGTCTACATGCTCAGCTCGCTGCTGGCCATCGGCTACCTGATGCCCATCGTGGTCCGAGCCTTCTTCCTGCCCGAGGACGCCCAGGCCCACCACCACGACGACCACGCCCACCACGACGACCACGGGGACGCCCACCACGCCGACGACCATCACGGCCACGGCTACCCCGACGAGAAGTCCATCGAGGACCCCGCCCTGGTCCCCATCCTGCCCATCGGCGCGCGCATCCGGGAGACCCACCTGCTGATGCTCGGTCCCATCGTGTTCACGGCCCTGGGCTGCGTGGCGCTCTTTGTGCTCGCCCCCCAGCTGGAGGCCTTCATTCGCCCCATCGTCCAGAACGGAGGCCTGCCATGAGCCACGAGCACGGCCCCCCCAGCGTCGACCTGGGCACCGTAAGGTGGATCGTCCGGGGTCTGTGGGCCCTTGTCCTGGGCTTTGTGCTGATCGACGCGGTGTGGTTCGGGCCAAGCTGGCTGTCCTCCCTGGGCAGCCATGAGGCCGAGACCCATCAGACGGCAGGCGAGGAGCACTCTGAGCCCTCCCACACCGGGGCCCACCCCACCCCCGAGCAGCCCGCCGAGCACCACGGAGATCCCAGCGCAAGCGAGGACCACAGTGGCTTTGGCGGCCACAAGCACGGACACTACGCATTCGAGATGGTCCCGGCCTTCCACGCGGTCTACGGGTTCGCTGGCTGCGTGGGCCTGGTGCTGGCCGCCCGCGTGCTCCGCATGCTGGTGATGCGCGACGAGGACTACTACGGGGACGACGCCCCCTTCCAGCCGCCCAGCGAGCCCGCGGACCAGGAGGGCCACCATGCTTGAGACCCTGTCCGCCGGCCTGGCTGGCGATATCGCGGCCAGCCTCCCCCCTGGCCTGCTGCTGATCCTGGGCGCCCTGCTCGTCCCACTGTTTCCAGGTGTGCCCACCCCCGAGAAGGGTCCGGTGGATGGCATCTGGCCCCTGCGCGGCCGCTCCCCCGTTGGCCTCAAGGGCGGCTTCATGCTGCTGCTCCCCCTGCTGGGGCTGCTGCAGATCTGGCTGCTCCCTGAGGGCTTCACGCTGGACACCGAGCTGTTCGGCTACGCGCTCCAGCCGGTGCGCGCCGACCGCCTGGCCCGCATCTTCGGGACCATCTTCCACATCGCCGCGTTCCTCTCGGTGATCTACGCCCTGCGCGTCCGGGATGACCTGCAGCACCTGGCCGGGCTCAGCTACGCAGGCGGCGCCATCGGAGCCGTGTTCGCCGGCGACCTGGTCACGCTGTTCGTGTACTGGGAGCTCACCGCGCTCACCAGCGTGTTCCTGATCTGGGTGCGCGGAACCAACCGCGCTGCCCGCGTGGGCATGCGCTACCTGGTGATCCAGGTGCTGTCGGGCGTGCTGCTGCTGGCCGGCGCCCTGTTCCGCTACGCCGAGACCGACTCCCTGGCCTTCGACCTGATGGGGCTGGACGGCAGCCTGGGCAACCTGCTGATCTTCTTGGCCTTTGGCATCAAGGCCGCCTTCCCGATGCTGCACAGCTGGCTGGAGGACGCCTACCCCGAGGCCACCATCACCGGCACCGTGTGGATGAGCGCCTTCACCACCAAGATGGCGATCTACGCGCTGGCGCGGGGCTTTGCCGGGACCGAGATCCTGGTGCCCATCGGCGCCACGATGACCGCGTTCCCCATCTTCTACGCGGTCATCGAGAACGACCTGCGGCGGGTGTTGGCCTACAGCCTCAACAACCAGCTCGGCTACATGGTCGTGGGCGTGGGCGTGGGCACCGAGCTCGCCATCAACGGCGCAGCGGCCCACGCGTTCGCCCACATCCTGTACAAGGGCCTGCTGTTCATGGGCATGGGCGCCGTGCTGCTGCGCGCAGGCACCGTCAACGGCTCCGAGCTGGGCGGCCTGTGGCGCAAGATGCCCTGGACCACCGGGTTCACCGTGGTCGGCGCGATGGCCATCTCCGCCTTCCCGCTGTTCTCGGGCTTTGTCACCAAGTCCATGATCCTGACCGCGGCCGCCGACCAGGGCTACACCTGGGCCTTCCTGATCCTGCTGTTCGCCAGCGCGGGTGTGTTCCACCACTCGGGCATCAAGATCCCCTACTTTGCGTTCTTTGCCCACGACTCCAAGAAGGCCCGCGAGGTCACCGGAGAGGCCCCCCGCAACATGCTGGTGGCCATGGCCATCGCGGCCTTCCTGTGCATCGCCGTGGGCGTGTTCCCCGCCCCCCTCTACGCCATCCTGCCCTACGACGTGGGTGACTACAGCGCCTACGACCTGACCCACGTGGTCACCCAGATGCAGCTCCTGCTGGGCTCCGCTGCGGCGTTCGTGTTCCTGCAGAAGATGGGCTGGTACCCGCCCGAGCTGCGCTCCACGGTGCTGGACGTCGACGTGGTCTACCGCAAGTGGCTGCCCGGCGGCCTGTCCAAGGTGGTGCACGCGATCGACCGCGCGGCCGAGAAGACCAAGGACGTCGTGGGCGGCGCGGTGCAGGGCGCGGCGGACCGCTTCGGACAGATGTTCAAGCCGGGCGACAGCAGCTTCGGCGAGCCCTGGCCCAGCGGCGAGACCGCCCTCTGGGCCACGGTGGTGCTCAGCGCCTACCTGCTGCTGAGCTTCTTTGGAGGCTGAGCCCCAGGCGGCAACAGCCGGCCTCAGCCGTCCAGGGCGCTCCGGATGTCCCGCACCCGCTGTACGTCCAGGGGGGCGGCCAACTTGCCGTCCTGGTGCAGCGCGGTGCCTACGATGGCTCCCGTGCAGTGGGGCCGCAGGCTCGCTGCGGTCTCGAGGCTGAAGCCCGAGCCGATCCACAGCGGCGCGGTCGGGACAGCCTCCCGGACCACCTGCAGGTCCTGGGATGAGGTGGGCTGACCCGTGCCGCTCCCCGAGATGATGAGGGCGTCCGCTCCCCCGCGGTGGAAGCAGTCCGCCGCGCTCTGGGCCAGGTCGGTCCCCACACCCAGCGGCGCGGCGTGCTTGACCATGACGTCCGCCGCGATGCCCAGCGAAGGGGCCAGCCGCTGACGGTAGAGCAGGGTCTGACGGGCCTGCCCCTGGATGAGGCCCTGGTCGGTCACCATGGCGCCGGTGTGCACGTTGATCCGCACAAAGCCCGCCTGAGCGGCGGCCGCCGCCCCCAGCGCCGAGGCCGCGTCGTTCCGCAGGGCGTTCACCCCGACCACCAGCGCATCCCCAAAGCGCTGCACCACCTGGTGGGCGATCACCCCCAGCATGGCGCACACATGCGGCTCGACCAGCGGCTCGAAGGGCGCATCCCCCAGGTTCTCCACGATCAGCCCTTGAGCTCCGCCCTCCGCGAGCGCCTCGGCGTCCCGGAGCGCAGTCCGGATCACGGAGTCCAGGCCCGGAGAGGGCCGCGGAGCCCCCGGCAAGGGGGGCAGATGGAGCACGCCGATCAAGGGCCGGTCGTGCGCGATCAGTGTCTTGAAGTCCTGCATGGACCATGGTCTATCCCCCCCTGTCCTCGCTTGGGGACGGTGTGTGTCCCCAGCTTGTGTGCCCAGCCCTAGAAGAGGGTGAGCTGCGCAGCCTGAGCCACCATGCGCTCCTCCTCCTGGACCTGGGCGAGCTCACGCTCCACCGCAGAGGGGAGCAGCTCCTGACCCGGGAGCACCCGAGCGACCTGGCCCGAGGACATCAGCGCACAGGCCGCCTGAGCGTGCTCCAGCTCCATCGCGAGGGCACCCCGGACCCGCACCCCGAAGCGCAGGCCCAGGTCCCGAACCAGGGCCCCCAGGGACTCCAGAGACAGCTCCCCCAGGGGCAGATGCAGCTCGGAGCCCCGGACACGCAGCGCGCCCTGACGCTCCGCGACCAGCTCCACCATCTCCGGGGTCGGGGCCCGCTCCAGACGCAGCACCGCGACGCCCTGCGCAAGGGAGCTGGGGGCCAGAGGCAGCATGCCCTGAGCGCGCGCGGCCGGGAAGGTCAGCACCTTGTCCTGAGCGGGCGTGGAGGGGCGGACCTGCGCGATGACCCGGCCCAGCACCCGCCAGCGGCTGCGAGAGCAGGGCACGCCGCTGGGCACGCCGAGAGGACCCGCTTCGCTCATGCGGGCGAGCATCGGACGCCCCCGGCCCCGCGCGACGACCACCACCAGGTCCCCCGCGACCGCGCCGGGATCCAGGAGCAGCAGGTCGCCCATGTCGATGCGGTGGCCGTCCACCGAGAGCCCCGCGAGCACGCGCACCACAGGACCGCCGAAGCGGGCACAGAGCTCCGACTCCGCCAGGGCCAGGCGGGGGGCGGGGACCGGAGAGGGGGTGATTCGCTGGGGCTGCATGGACGACTCCTCTGTCATCGACACAAACAACATACTGAACAAAGCCAGGGGGTGAGAGCCAAAAATTGTCCGGGGCCAAAAATTGTCCGCTTGTCCGTCTCCACCCGATCTCCCAGACCGGACGGGACGGCGCCCGCAAACCGGGGTAGCGTTGCCCCCGGAGGTTTCATGCGTCTGTCCCCCAAGCTGCTCGGCGTCGCCGGGATCGCCCTCGCCATCGGCGCCATCGCCGGCACCAGCCTCTCCCAGGCCCAAGCACAGGACGCCCCCCCGGCGCTCCCCACCCTGACCCCGCCGCCTCCCGCGGAGCTCATGTGCAAGACCTTCAGGGTCACGCCGGACGATGAGTACGGCGGCATCTTCACCACCTCCGATCCCAACGATCCCATCGGACAGTGGGCCAGCGAGCAGAGCAAGGAGGGCTGGCGGCCCTTCAGCGCGGACTTCGAGATCGGCGTCAAGGGCACCGGATTCCCCGTCTCCTACACGCAGGTCTGCCTGGCCCGTCCAGAGGAGTGAAGGTCCTGGAGGGCAAGGACCTGGATGGAGCCCAGATCCAGGGCGGCGAGCTCGGGCGCCTGGAGGACTGCTCCCTGCAGCGGGCCCACCTGCGTGATGTCCGGGTCCTGAGCCTCCGGGACTGCGACCTGCGCGGAGCGACCCTGGAGCGCTGTGACCTGCGGAGCGCGGACCTTCGGGGGTGCCGGCTGGACGGCGCGCTGCTCCGGGCATGCCAGCTCGACGGCGTCCAGGCCCAGGGCTGCACGCTGCGCGACTGCGTGCTCTCTCCCAGCGCGCGCCAGCATGTCCTCGCCGGTGGAGGGGGTGTAGAGGTGGCCGAGGGGGACGGGAGGCTCAGGCGGTGGGCCCCAAGGCTGAGGTGGGCTGCGCTGCTCCTCCTCCCCCTGACCCTGCTGGCGCTGCTGCCCCCCAAGCAGGCCGCGCCCGGCCCCAACCCCGAGAACTACCGGCCGCCCCCCGACGCAGAGGCCCGCACACAGGAGAACCTGGCGCGGCTTCGGGCGGGGCTCTCGGAGGCCCACGAACAGCTCAGACGTCACCCCGGTCGCCACTGGCCCACCCTGGACGAGCTCCAGGCCAACCACTACGACCTGGACGGGGACGGACCGGGCCAGGCGCTCGGGATCCTGGTCCCCGGCGGGCTGCCGCGGAACCTGCTCAGCGCCGCCGAGGGCAGCGTTCTCCCCTACTGCAACGAGGTCCCGGACCAGGCCACCCTGACGGGGGTCGACACCGACTGGCACTACTGCCCGGAGAACGGACGGGTGTTCGCCTCGGCGGCGCTCACGGACGCGCCCACGCTGAGCTGGTGACTACTCCAGGGTCAGCGTGAACACGGACCGGAAGCTGTAGACGCCGTCGGGGAGCGGGCCGGACTCAGCGGCCTGGACCTCACCCGCGAGCGCCTGCTCGGTCCCGGCGTAGCCCATTGCCAGGGTGCTCTGCTCGATCCCATCGCTCCAGGGTTGCTCGAAGCTGGCGTAGAAGCCCTGCAGCGAGCTCTGGACCTCCGCCACCCCGCTGGCCTCCAGGTGAGGAACGACCTCGGTGTACAACAGACCCAACCCCACCCCCAGGCTGCTGGGCAGGCTCGCCTGACACCACTCGTCGGTGTCGGCGAGGTCCAAGCGGGCCCAGTCGAACACCCACTCGGGCTCCGGAGACAGGGCCATGGTCACCGTCTCCGCGGCGTGGGTCTGCGTGCAGATCTCGGTGCCGTCGTCCGCGAGCAGGCGATACTGGACCTCGGCCGCGACGTACTCGCCATCCTGAACGGTCAGCGTGCCCAGGACCCGAAAGCGCTCGGGCTCAGGCTGCGAGGTGTCGTCCGTCCCGCTGTCGTCCACCGCGAAGGAGGTGTCGTCTGCCTGGGCAGCAGTGTCCGCGACCCCGCGAGGCGTGCACGCCACGGCGAACGCCATCAGCAGCGATGTGCAAGCTGCGCGCTTCATGGTGTCTCCACCCTGCCTGCCCTGAGCATAGCCGCCAGATCCCGAGCCGGCGACCCCTGGCGTCGAGGGCTCAACGCAGCGACCAGGCGTAGGCGGGCCACAGGGTGTAGGGCTGCTCTTCGGCGAAGCCCTGGGGGGCTTCCCTCCCAGAGAGGGCGGCCTCGGAGGTTGTGTAGCCCTGGGGCGACAGGGGCTCATCTCCGTAGGAGCTGTACCAGCCCAGCGAGCTGTTGTCTGGTGCCCCAACAGCGAGGTCATCTGGGAGCGGCCCCACGGCCATGTTCAGGTCCGACTCGAAGCCGGGATCCTGCAGCCAGGCCTCCGGACAGTCCGACTCGATGTTCTGGACCTGGACCTGCACCAGGGAGATGCACTCCGGACAACCCTCCAGTGCCTGCCCCGGGGAGCTGCCCTCCAGGCCCTGGAGCAGGGTGCACAGGTGCCACTCCGCCCCGGGCTGTCGGCTCCACCCGTCCTCGTAGAACACCCAGACCTGGTGTCCCCGCCAGGAACCCTCCGCCTCCGGGACCACGTTGGCGTAGGCGACGGCCCAGCCTGGAGGCCCCTCACCCGAGGGGGTGGCGCAAGCAACGAGTAGGGACAGGAGCATGGCGGCAGTCTCTCACAACGCAGGCCCAGAGGCAGCGAGGGTGCCCCGGATCGCTCCGAGACACCCTCGCTGATGGCACCGCCGAGCCCGAAGGCCCAGCGGAGACCGAATCACTCGCCGGTGAAGTTGCTGGTGTAGGGGAGGTACCAGCCGGCGCCCTGCAGGAAGGCGGCGGAGGGCATCTCGGTAGCGGAGCCGAGCTCGAGCTGGATGGCGGCCTCGTCGGAGTCGAACACCATGCTCATGTCGCTGGGATCGACCTCGTAGGCGAAGGCGTAGCCGTAGTCGCTCACGGTCTCGCTGTCAGCGAAGGTCATGCTGGTGTCGCTGGTGAAGCCCAGGTAGTAGCTGAAGACGTAGGGCTCGAAGTCAGTGGCCCAGTCGTAGCTGGAGCCGTTGACAGCCTCCTCCAGGGAGGGACCGACGTTCGGACCCAGGGGCCCCCAACCCAGACCCCAGCGCATGGCCTCGAAGGCGGCGGTGGGATCGGTGGAGCCCCAGGCCTCCTCGTTGAAGTTGGCGCAGTCGGTGCCGCCCTCGACGCCCTCGAAGGCCATCTCGGCGCCGTACCACAGGCCGTCCACGCCCAGGTTGTCGGTGGCAACCTCGGTGATGTAGGCGTTCCAGGTGCAGGAGTAGCGGTCGTCGCCGTCGTCGAAGTAGGCCTCCTCGTAGATGGTCACGGAGACCCAGGGCTCACCGACGGAGCCATCGCTCGCGGTCCAGTTGACGTGCGCGCCGTCCTGGTAGCCGGAGTAGAAGGAGAAGGCGGCGGCGTAGTCGTCGAAGTCGGCGTCTGCGTCGGAGTCGGTGTCGGAGTCGGAGTCCGAGTCGGCGTCAGCGTCGCCCTCGGAGCCGGTGTCACAGACCTCGCCAGCGGCGGTGTCGCAGTCGTTGCCGTCCTTGCAGGCGGACAGGGAGACGAGAAGCCCAGCCGTGAGCAGGCCGAAGCCGAGCGTGCGGGTAGTCATTGTTTTCCTCCATCACGGGCCCGGTGGCCCTGTTGATTTGTCGTGTGATGACCTTCGGCGCAGGCCTGAGATCGTCGAGCAACCCAACTTAGTCACTCAAGCGACAAGTTCGCAAGCGACTAATGTTGCTTGCCCCAAAACCTCGATCAGCGACGCGCCAACTGGCCTCGGGCCTGTACCGCCCGTGGGCCGTCCGGCGAGAGCTCCAGGTAGGCCCGCAGGCTGACCCGGGACTCCGATTCCCTGCCCAGAAGCTTGTACACCCGCCCCCGCTCGTAGTGCGCCCGGGCCAGCGCGCCGGCGGACTCGGTGCAGCGGTCGAGCAGACCTGCGGCGAGCTGGGGCTGGTCCTCGGACACCGCCTGGGCCAAGGCGAGCAAGGCCAAGGGATCGCTGCTGTCCCGCAGGATCGCCTGCTGGGTCTCGCCCCCGGAGCGCAGGGCCGCGAGGGCCTCCACCGGACCTGCGAGGCGGGAGAGGAAGGGCTCGTCGCTGGCCCGAAGCTGCTGGGCCACACCCTCCAGCTCCTTGGCCGACTCCCCCCTCTGCGCCCCCTGCCCCCAAGCGAGGACATACTGAGCCAGAGGGTCGGTGGAATCCTGCAGATCTGCGGCGGGCTCCCCTCCCTCCGCCTGCGCCACCCAGGCCTGCAGGACCTGCTTTCGGGGGGCCTCCGGGAGGGCCTGGACGAGCTCGCTCGCAGACTCGACCCGGTCGAGCTCCAGGAGCACCGCCACCCGCGCGGTGTGCAGCTCCATGTCCAGGGGGCGCACCCGGGCGGCGCGCTCCAGCGCGGCCAGTGCGCGGCGCTGTCGTCCCAGCGAGGCCTCCAGCGCGGCGCGATGCAGCAGGAGCTCGGGGTTGTCCAGGTCCTCGCGCAGCGCCTCGTGGAGGGCAAGCAGAGCACCCTCGGGCCGGTCCAGCTCGACCAGGAGCTCGCTACGCAGGAGCTGAGCGTCGCTGGCGACCCGCAAGGGGAGCGGACCTTCGAGCAGCGCTTCGACCTGTTCCAGGCGCTGCTCCGCGCTGCCCTGGTCCTGGACGCGGAGGGCCATGAGCTGCGCCGAGGCGCCCTCCCCCATGCCCGCGAGCTGCGCCTGGGCGCAGGGCTGGTCCCCAGCCTCAAGGCAGCTCTGGGCCAGCATCTGGTGGTAGCGGGGAGCGTCCGAGAGGGCCAGGGCCTCGCGGGAGCGCTGGACGGCCTCTGCAGGCTGGTCCGCTTCCAAGGCGATCATGGCCGCGACAGCCTTGGCCTCGGCCGAGTCCCCGGCGGCCTCCAGGTTCTGTGCGGCGGTCTCCAGGTCGCCCTGCGCCAAGGCCCGGTAGGCGTAGGCCAGGGCCATCGGCTCGCCGCCGCCCTTGAGCTGGGCCGCTGCGGCGGCGGCGGCCGAGCCCTGCTCCAGCCGCACCGGGTCCCCGGTGAACTCGCGCCACAGAACCAGCTCCACCAGCGCGTAGCTGGCCTGCAGCGCCCCATCCTGGGGGTGCTCGGCGAGCTGGCTCTCCAGGCTGGCCTCGAGCTCCTGGAGGGCGCGCTGATCCGCGGTGGCGACGACCTGGAGGGCGTGGTCGACGACCGCGTTGGACGCCAGCCGCTGGCTCACGAACACGCCAGTGACGGCGGCCACGACCAGGAGCACCAGCGCGATGATCGCCAGGCCCAGCCAGCGGCTCAGCCTGCCCTCGTCGGCGGACTGGGGCTCGAGGGGGGCGTCAGCCACGGGGTCCGAGGAGGTGGGCTCCGGATCCCGGGGCCGGATGGCCGGCGCCGGCGCGCCGATGGTCCGCTCCTCATCCTCCTCAAGCAGCTCGGGGGGATGGATGGGGGTCAGGGGCTTCTCGACGACCTGTACGGGCTGGTCGAGATCGAGCTCCTCGGTGGGCTCGCGGGTGGGGCGCTCGCGGCGGGTGACGACGATCAGGTCATCGTCCTCCTCCTCCAGGTCGACCTCGTCGCCGTCCAGATCGGAGAGCGCTGGGTCCATGCCCATGTGGCTGAGGTAGTCCCGCAGGTTGAGGGTCTCCCGCAGTCCGTCGTCCTCCTGTCCCAGGGTGTGGTGCTCGCCTTCGGCGTCCTCCTGCTGGCCGTCCTTGCGGATGACCATCATGATCTGGGTGTCGCCGGAGACGATTCCCCCACCGCCGGAGTAGGTCTCCTCGGTCGGATCTCTGTGCTGGAGCTCCGCCGGCGAGGCCAACCCGCTGACCGCGGTGACCTCCTCGGTGGTGTTGTGGTCCCGGGGGAGCTCCGCCCGCCGGAAGAGCGCCGGGAAGCCCTCGTCGGAGCCGCCGCTCTCCTCCTGGGCGAGGCCGGTGGAGGTGACCTCCCCCTCTCCGAAGGGCTCGTCGAAGGTGGACTCGCGGTCCAGGGTGTTGGACTCGTCCACACCCTCGAGCTCGGGGGCCAGCTCCAGGAGCAGCGCGCCAGGGTCCCCGCCCTCGTTGACGAAGCCGCCGCCAAGCGCCCAGAGCAGGAGCTCCGCGCGGGGCTCGGTGGGGCCTCCCTTGCGGCGCAGGCGCTCCAGGATGGACTTGGCGCGCAGGAAGGTGCCCGCGGCCATGAAGCGCTCGGCCAGCTCAAGCTGCTGCTGGGGGGTGCCTTCAGCCTCGATCTCGCGGGCCTGCTTGGGGGGAGCCAGGGCCGGTTGCTCGGCGGCGGCGCGCAGGTGCTGGGCGAGCTCGGAGTCGTCCTCCACCCGGGCCAACAGCTTGCGCGCCCGCAGCGGCCAGCCGCGCTCGATGAACATCTGGGCGGTGAGCAACAAGGCCTGGACGTTCTCAGGCTCGCGCTCGCCGACCTCCTTGAGGCGCACCCAGGCGCGGTCCATCAGGTTGAGCTGAAGGAAGGCCTGGGCCTGGAGCAGCAGCGCGTGCGTGGTGGGCTCACCCGAGGTGGCCCAGCGCTCCACGATCCGCACCACGGAGCGGGGCTCACCGCGATCCATGAGGATCTCGAGGGAGGCGTCCAACCAGGAGGCGTCAGTGCTGGGATCGGAGGAGGAAATGGTGCGGCTCACGGGCGAAACGGAGCCGCCCCACTATAGCAACGCGCCCCGGGCCGCCACTTGGAGCGACACGGGGCGCGAAGTTGTCGTCAGGATGGCCCTACTGGACGATCCTGCGCGGGCGAAGCCGAATCTCAGAGAGACGCGAGCTTGGCCTGGAGGGCGGGAGCGACCTCGAAGAGATCGTCGACCAGGCCGTAGGTGGCGTGGGCGAAGATGGGGGCCTCGGGGTCCTTGTTCACCGCCACGATGACCTTGGAGGTGCGCATGCCAGCGAGGTGCTGGATGGCGCCGCTGATGCCCAGGGCGATGTAGAGGTTGGGGTTGACGACCTTGCCGGTCTGACCGACCTGGTGGCTGTGGGGCGCATAGCCAGCGTCCACGGCGGCACGGGAGGCACCGGGGGTGGCGCCGATGGTGGCGGCCAGGGGGCGCACGACGGCGTCGTACTGCTCGGCGCTCTTGATGGAGCGGCCGGCGGACACGATGCGGTCAGCCTCGGTCAGGTCGGCGACGGTGGCGGTGCTCTTGATGGACTCCACCACCTGCACCTTGGAGTCGGCGGCGCTGATGCCAGCGTCCACAGCGACGACCTCAGCGCTGCCAGCGCCAGCCTCGGGAGCGCCGAAGGAGTTCGGACGCACGGTGATCAGGGCGCGGCCGTTGACCTTGGCGGTCACGAAGGCCTTGCCGGCGTAGATGGGGCGGTGCGCGACCAGCCCGCCGTCCTGAGCGATCAGGTCGGTGGCCTCGGTCACGACGCCGGCGCCGATGCGGGCACCCACGCGGGGGAAGAGGTCCTTGCCCACCGCGCTCGCGGCGCCGAGCACCACTGCGGGGTCCGCCTTCTCGATGACCGCCGCCAGGGCCTTGGCGTAGGCACCGGTGGTGTAGCTCGAGAAGTCGCCGGCCACCTTGTACACGGTGGTGGCGCCGTAGGTGCCCAGGGCGGCGGTGTCGACATCGCCGACGACGACGGCGGACACGGGGCCCATGCCCAGGGAGGCGGCCTTGGCGATCAGCTCGAAGGCGGTCTTCTTGATCTGCCCGCCCTCGTGCTCACTGAAAACGAGAATTCCAGCCATGATTTCTTGTCCTTTGGACGAAAGTGCGTTGAAGGGTGGGCAGGTTCAGAGAACCTTGGCCTCGTTCTGGAGCAGGTTGACGAGCTTGTCGACCTTCTCCGCGACGGAGGCACCCTCGATGATCTGACCAGCGGGGCGGGCGGGGGGCTCGCGGTAGTCACTCTCGGTGACCAGCGCAGCGCCAGCGTCCACGCCCAGGTCGCCAGCGCCCCAGACGGCGATCTTGGCGCGCTTGGCCTTCATGATGCCGGGCAGGGAGGCGAAGCGGGGCTCGTTGAGGCCCTTGTCGCAGGTCACGACGGCGTTCACGGGCGCCTTGACCACGTCGACCTGGCCGCCACCCATGACGCGGTGGGCGGTCACACCGTCAGCGGTGACCTCCAGCTTCTCGACCTGGGTGATCTGGGGGAGGTCCAGCAGCTCCGCGAGCATCGCGGGCACCTGGGCGTTGTCGTTGTCGATGGCCTGCTTGCCGGTGAGGACCAGGTCGATGCCGGCCTTCTTGATGGCAGCGGCCAGGGCCTTGGCGACACCCAGGGAGTCGGCGCCGGCGAAGTCGCCAGCGTCCACGCGGATGGCCTCGGGCTTGGCCTTGACCGCGCGGGCCAGACCGTCCTTGACCCGAGCCTCGGCGTCCTTGTCACCCATGGTGATCAGGACCAGGCTGTCGGCGACCTTGGCTTCCTTGAGCTGGATGCCGGCCTCCAGGGCGAACTCGTCGTAGGGGTTGATCTCCCACTTGATGTCGTCGGTCACGATGCCGGACTGATCCCCGTTGATCTTGATGCGGGAATCAGAGGCGGGGACCTGCTTGAGCAGAACGCCGATCTTCACGGTGCCTCCATTGGGTTGTCGCGGCCACAGGCCGCACTCTCAGGTGGACTCCACGGCCATGCCACGGATGAAGATCTCCGCGACATCCAAGGCTGCTTTGTCCAGGTTGAACTTTTGCTTCTTGCGGGCCAGGACCCACTGCATACCGATCTGGTCGAGGGCCCCGAAGAAGGCCCACATGGTGGAGAAGGGGTCGACCTCGGGTCGGATGAGCCCCTGCTCCTGGCCCTGGCGCACACAGTCAGCGAACACGCCGAGGTAGTCCCAGAGCTTCTGCGGCCGGTAGTCCTTGATGAACTTGGTCGAGAGCCGGAGCTCGACCTGCAGGACCTCGGCGACGTTGCGGTGCTCACGCACCATCTCGAAGTGGTAGCTGGCGAAGCGGCGGATGCGCTCCCGGGGGTCGTCCACGCCCTCCAGCACCTCGGCCAGCCCAGAGCTGAGCCGGTCCATCTGCTCCTCGAAGATGGAGAGGAGCAGATCCTCCTTGTTCTTGAAGTACAGGTAGATGGTGCCGTCGGCGACGCCCGCGCGCCTGGCGATGTCGCTCACGCGAGCGACGTGGAAGCCCCGCTCGGCGAACACGGCGATGGCGGCCTCGGTGATGCGACCGCGCTTTTCACTCTTCCTGGCTTCGGCCCTACCCACAGACTCCAGACCTCTGAATGAGTATTCATTCATTGACTAAGGGGGAGCCGCTGGGGCGGCAAGCTCAGCGCTCGTTCTTCTCCAGCCAGGCGCTGACCTGCTTGACGATGTCCCGATCGGGCACCCCCTCCCAGGCCTGGTTGAAGGCGGCGTTGCCCTTGTCGGTCAGGGGGTGACCGAAGAGCTTGCTGAGCACGCCGAAGGGGATGGTGGCGACGTGAGCGCCGGCCAGTGCGGCCTGCAGGACGTGCTGGGGGTGGCGCACGGACGCGGCCAGGATCTGGGTCTCCAGGTCCGGGTAGTTGTCGTAGATGGCCACGATCTCCTCGATCATGGACATGCCGTCGCGACCCACATCGTCGATGCGGCCGATGAAGGGCGAGATGTACGTGGCGCCGGCCTTGGCGGCCAGCAGGGCCTGCACGGGCTGGAAGCAGAGGGTGACGTTGGTCTTGATGCCCTGGGCGCTGAGGCGGGAGGTCGCGACGATGCCCTCCTGGGTCAGGGGGACCTTGACCACGACGTTGTCGTGCACGCGGGCGAGCAGCTCACCCTGCTTGACCATGTCGTCGGCGTGGTCAGCGACGACCTCAGCGGAGACAGGGCCGTCCACGAGCTCGCAGATCTCGGCGATGGTCTCGATGAAGTCCCGCCCCTCCTTTGCGATCAGCGAGGGGTTGGTGGTCACGCCGTCGATGATCCCCCAGCGGGCTGCGGTGCGGATCTCGTCCAGGTTCGCGGTATCGATGAAGAACTTCATGGTGGCCGGGCCTCTCTCTGGCAAGGTGGTGTGCGCGTATGCCGCACCCATGCCCCGGGCAAGGGGGATCCCGGCCTTTGGCAGCACGCCCACAGGCAGCGCTCTGGGGAGGGGTCGAGGGAGGGCTGCGTAGCGCTGGGAGGTCCTGGGATCCACCGCCTTGGGCACCAGATCCAGCAGGGGCCCCAGAGCAAAATCCCGCTCGGCGAGGCGCGGGTGAGGCAGGCTGAGATCGGGGTGCTCGCAGACCAGGCCCGGGCTCCACAGCAGGTCCAGGTCCAGGACGCGATCGCCAAACCGGGGACCTCGCCGGCGCCCAAAGTCCCGCTCGATGGACTGCACCAGGGTGAGCAGGGGGTGTACCGGCGCCCGCACGAGCACCGCCGCATTCCAGAACCAGCGCTGGGCGACGCCCCCGGCGGGCGGAGACCTGTAGATGCGCGAGCAGGCCTCCACCCCGACCCGGGCGTCCAGGACCCGCACAGCGAGGCGCAGGATCTCCTCCCCGCGGGCGCTGCTGGAGCCCAGACCGACGACGACCAGGCGGCTGCTCACCGGGCCTGGATCCGGGGGCTGGTGAGGATGCCGCGCGCGCCCTTGAGCGCCGCATCGCGCAGGAGTTCGGCGTGCACAGAGGAGCGGATCTCGCCGTCCACGTCGAGGATCCACTCCCCCTCCAAGGGGTCCGGCGGGAGGGGTGTCCCGGTGCGGTCGACGAGCTCCTGGGGCGAGCTCAGGCTGCGGCCGAGCTGTGCCTCGAGTTGTGCGCGCACCTGGTTGATGTCCGCGGCCAGGATCTCGTGCTCCAGCTTGGCGATGCGGGCCTGGATGTCGGAGCGCAGGTCAGGGTCGGCGGTGCTCTCCAGCTCCTGCCGCAGGTAGGTCAGGGCGGCCTGCCGGGTCTCCCGCTCGGAGCCGTAGGCCACCGCGGCGTTGGCGAACCAGCCGGGTGCGCCCGGACACTCGGAGGCCCGCTTCATGTAGCCGGCGGCCGCCTGGGGATCGTCGAACTGGAAGTACTCGAGCATGCCCAGGTTGAACCAGAAGCGGTAGTCGTCGGGCAGGTTGGCGGCGCCGCGGCGGTAGATCCCGGCGGCGGCGCGGGGGTCTTCGGCGACCTCGAGCATCATGCCGCCCCAGATGTAGGGGGTGGCCCAGGTGGGATCGAGGGTGGTGACAGCGTCGAGGGTCCCCGCGAACCAGGTGGACCAGCCGGGGGCGCTCAGGCCCTGCTCCTGGAAGCCCTCTCCGAAGGCCAGGACCGCGCGCACCCACATGACGTCCGCGACCAGCAGCTCCGAGCCCGAGGCGGCGACCCGCACGAGCTCCCCCGAGGCCACCGCGTCCCTGTCGCTGCGGTCCTGGGCCTGTCGTCGCAGCGGATCGATGCGGCGCTGGGCGAGGTGCGCGAGGCTAGCCGCAGACACCGCGATCGCGAGCGCGAGCGCCTGGGTCTTCACGGCACCCCCGGCGTCGGCTCACCCCGAAGCTGCGCGCGGTAGGCGTCCTGATCCCGGTTGTCCTCGGCCATGGACGCCAGCTCCTGGGCCTTGTCGGCGAACGCGGGGTCCTGGGGGTTGGCCCCGACCAGTGCGTCGTAGCGCGCCGCCTCCCCCTCCATCAAGGCCCTGGCCGCTGCGGCGAGCTCCAGGCGCTCGTCGGGCTCGCTGCCCCCCCAGCGGTCCAGCGCGGAGTCGGCCCCGGCGATGTCCCCAGCCATGAGCCGGGCAGTGGCCACCAGGCCCAGGTTCTCGATGCTGTCCGGGCAGTTCTGACCGACCAGAAAGGCCCCCCGGTAGGCGATGTCCAGGCGTCCGTTGTTGAGCCCCAGGCTGACCGCGTTGTTGCAGAACTCGGTGTAGGGAGGCTCCTCTTCCAGGGCGGCGTGGAAGTAGTGCGCGGCCTCGTCCACCCGCCCCTGGTGGTTGTAGACGTGGGCCAGCCCGGCGTAGCTGTAGCCGTTGGGGTCGCTGCGAACGGCGGCCCCCCAGAGCGCCTCGTTGTCCCGCCAGTCCAGAAGGCGCATGGGGACGATGGCCAAGTGCAGGAGGACCAGGGCGCCCACCGCCAGCCAGAGGCGCCTGTCCTGGGGGAGCACGGCGGCCAGCGCCACCCCCAGACCGGCCAGCGGCAGGTACATGTAGCGCTCGCCGAGCTGGGCCCGGAAGGAGATGGCCAGGACGGCGGGGGCGAAGAAGAGCAGCATCCAGCCCAGGCCGTAGGCGGCCTTGCGCCCGCCGCGCCAGAGCAGCAGCCCCGAGACGCCGAGCACGGCGATGCTGGAGATGGAGACCCAAGGCCGCAGGTACTCCAAGGTTGCGCCGACGCTGAGCGGGTAGGGGCTGAGCACGCGCAGGCCGTAGTGCCCAGCGATCCGGGGGGCGCTCTGGATGGCGGCCAGGATGAGCGCCCGGTCGGGGCCGGCCTCCAGGCTGAGCTCCGCCTGACTGCGCAAGAGCAGGTAGACCGCAGCGGCGCCCCCCAAGGCCACCCACTTGCTCCAGTGGGAGAAGCGCCGGTGGAAGGCCAGATCGGCGCCCAGGACCATCAGCGGCAGCAGGACCGCGCTCTCCTTGCTGAGCAGCGCGCACAGGCCCAGTGTGCCACCGAGCGCGAGGCGCCAGGGGCCGGGGCGCTCCCCTTCGAGGGCCAGCAGACTCCCCAGGGCGAACGCGGCGACCATGACGTCGTTGCGGGCGGCGATCCAGGCCACCGCCTCGGATTGCAGGGGGTGGAGGGCGAAGAGTGCGGCGCCGACCAAAGCGGCCAGCGGGTGGACCCAGCGGCGCAGCAGCGCCAGGAGCAGCACGCAGCCGCAGAGGTGCCAGAACAGGGACTGCAGGTGGTATCCGCCGGCCCAATCGCCGAAGAGGGCGTAGTCCACAGCCAGCGAGGTGATCACCAGGGGCCTGTAGTAGCCGGAGGCCACCTCGACGTCGGCGCCGGCCCAGAGGTCGGTGCGGAAGAAGAGGCCCAGGTTGCCCAGGTCCCGGATCATCGTGTTGTTGACGACCAGCGGGAAGTCGTCGAACACAAAGCCCGCCCAGGCCAGCGAGCCGTAGCTGACGCTCAGGAGCAGGCAGATGGCCCCGAAGGCCCACAGGGTCCGGTCTCGCTTCATCCGGGCAGCCTACAGCAGGCGGGGTCTCGGGCCCCAGAGCAGGAAGGGCAGACCCGAAGGCCTGCCCTTTTCTGCACCCCCGAGGGGGTCAACCGCAACGACTCAGTAGGTGTCGTTGTTGTTGTTGAAGGTGGCGTTCACCGACTTGGTGGCGGTGTACTGTGCGATCACGCCGTCACCGTCGACGTCGCAGGTACCGGTGACGGTGAAGTCACCACCCGCGGAGCCGCCACCAGCGGCGGTGGTGGTCACGGTGTACACACCGCGCACCTTGCCGTCGGGAGCCCAGCCCAGCTTCTGGAAGTCAGCGTTGCCGCCGGCCCAGTCCACCTGCTGCTTGGAGGCGGTGGAGGTGGGGTGCGCGGTCGCCTGCACGAAGGTGTCGAACGCGGCGTCGTAGCCGAGCTCGGCGGTCTTGATGCCCTTCACGTTGGAGGGGACCTCGGAGCGCTTGGCGCGGTACTGCATCTCGATGAAGTTCGGGATGGCGATTGCGGCCAGGATGCCGATGATGGCGACGACGATCATCAGCTCGACGAGGGTAAAGCCCTTCTTGAACATGGCAGGTACTCCGGTGGGGGTTCGCAGTCTTTGTTGACGCCAGGAAACGATTCAAGGTCCGTGCCAACTTTCCGATCCCCCGTATACGGGCCTCTATGTGCCGCAGGTGACGCTGAGCGTCAGCTCTCGGGGTGACAAAATCTGTCAGGTGACGCTGAGCGTCACTTCAGTCCCCCAGCTCCAGCTTGGCCAGCCGGTAGCGGAAAGAGCGGAAGCTCATCCCCAGGAGCTTCGCCGCCCGGGTCTTGTTGCCCTGGGCGGTGTCCAAGGCGGCCTGCAGGTATGCGCGCTCGATGTTCTCCAGCACCCCCGCCAGGTCAACGCCCTCCTCGGGCACCCGGATCTCCCCCACGCTCTCGACCGGACCCACCGGTGCGCCGCCGGACAGGCGCCGCGGGAGGCTCGCCGTGGTGATCTGGGCCCCGGACTCCATGGCGACCGCGCCCTCGATGGCGTTCTGCAGCTCGCGCACGTTGCCCGGCCAGGGGTAGGCCCGCAGCGCCTCGATGACCTCGCTGGACAGACCGGTGACGGGCTTGGTGTGCTCCCGGGCGTAGTGCTTGGTGAAGTGCTCAGCGAGCATCACCACGTCCTCTCTCCTCTCCCGAAGCGGCGGCAGGTCGATGCGCACCACGTTCAGGCGGTAGTAGAGGTCCTCTCGGAAGCGGCCCTCGGCGATCTCGGCCTCCAGGTCCCGGTTGGTGGCGGCCAGGATGCGGGCGTCGATGTCCTTGGCCTGGGTGTCGCCGACCGCGACCACGCGGCGCTCCTGCAGGACCCGCAGCAGCTTGACCTGGGCGGCCAGCGGCATCTCCCCGATCTCGTCCAGGAAGAGGGTGCCCCCGTTGGCGGACTCGAAGTACCCAACCCGGTCCCGCAGCGCGCCGGTGAATGCGCCCTTGCGGTGGCCAAAGAGCTCCGACTCGATGAGCCCCTCGGGGATGGCCCCGCAGTTCACCGCGACGAAGGGCCCCGCGGCCCGGGGGCTGCCTTGGTGGATGGCTCGGGCGACCAGCTCCTTTCCGGTGCCCGACTCCCCGTGGATCAGGCAGGAGATGCGGCTGTCCTGCACCTTGCGGATGCGTGCGTAGACGGCCTGCATGGCGGGCGAGACGCCGATGATCTCCTGGAAGCCCCCCTGCAGCGCGCTCTTGAGGGCGGCGTTCTCCTCCTCCAGCGCGCGGTGCCCCAGCGCCTTGGCGACCACGATGACCAGCTCGTCGTTGTCAAAGGGCTTGAGGACGTAGTCGTCGGCCCCCTCCTTCATGGCCTGGATGGCGGTCTGCGTGGTGCCGTAGGCGGTGACCATCACCATGGGCAGGCCGGCGTCCACCCCCGCCAGGGTCCCGGAGCGCACCAGCCGCACCAGCTCCAGGCCGTCCATCCCGGGCATGTTCATGTCGGTCACGACGCCGTCGATGTCGCCGCGGGCCAGGATCTCCAGCGCAGCCTCGGCGCTGGCGGCCTCGCTCACCCGGTAGCCCTGGCGCTCGAAGAGGATGGCCAGCAGCTCCCGCATGGAGAGCTCATCGTCGACCACCAGCAGATGCTCAGCCATTCGCGGCCTCCAGTCCGTCCACGGGCAGGCGTAGCCAGAAGCGCGTCCCCTCGCCCACCTGGCTCTTCACGCCGATCTCGCCCCCGTGTTCGCGGACGACCCGCTCGACCACCGAGAGCCCCAGCCCAGTGCCCCCGCTGCGGCGGGTGAAGAAGGGGTCGAAGATCAGCGGGAGCTGCTCCACCGGGATGCCCACCCCCTGGTCCTCGACGCCGATCTCCACGCACTCACCGATCTCCAGGCTCAGGGTGATGGTGCCCCCCTGGGGCATGTGCTGGGCGGCGTTCAGCAACAGGTTCCACAGCGCCTGCTTGAGCTTGTCCTCGTCTGCGGACAGGGTGTGCTCCCCTGTGAGCCCCACCGTCACGACCCGGGCGGTGACATAGCGGGTGTCGTGGGAGAAGGCCTCGCTCACCTCCCGCAGCAGCCCGCAGATATCCACCGGGCCCCGGCGAATGGGCGCGGGCTGTCCGGCGTCGCGGAAGTCGGTGACCAGCCGGTCCAAGCGGTCCACTTCGCGCAGGACGATGTTGCGGAGGCGCTTGTCCGAGTCGCTCAGGTCCATCAGCCGCAGCGCCCCGGACAAGGAGGCCAGAGGGTTCTTGATCTCGTGCGCGATGCCCTGGGAGAAGCGGCCCACGGCGCTCAACCTCTCCTCGCGGGCGCTGAGGCGCTGGGTACGCCGGAGCTGGGTGACGTCCTCGATGACCAGCACGCTCCCGCCCTCGTCCGTGGGGCTGCGGGAGAGGAGGAGGGTGCGATCCTGCTCGGGACCGGCGCCGTCCACCTCCCAGGCTGTGGGGCCCTCCCCCACCTCATAGCCCGGGATGGCGCCGACGAGGTCACCCTGAATCTGAGGAAAGAGCGCCTGCGCTGCCGGGTTCGAGGCGCGCACCTCGCCGCGCGCGTCCACCAGCACGAGCCCCACCCGCAGGTGCTCCAGGACCTGCGCCAGGTCCTTCTCGACGGCCGCCCGCTCCCGGGTCTGCGCCGTCAGCTTGGAGGCGAGCTCCCCGGCGAGAAGGCCCACCAAGAACACCCCAAAGACCTCGGTCAGGACCACGGCAGCGGCCCGCACCGGGTCCACTCCGGAGCTGGCGAGCACGGCCAGCAGCACGAGCAGCGCCGCGTTGATGAAGGCAGAGAGCAGCGCCCCCCGGCGGGCGTCAAGGTAGGCCGCACCCAGCACGGCCGCGGGGAAGAGCGGCACAAATGGGCTGCTGGTGCCGCCAAAGAGGAAGACCAGGCTGTAGATGGCCAGGCTGTCCATGGAGAGCTGCAGCAGCACCAGGCGACCGGGCCGCTCCATGCGGCGGACCAGGTACGCGGAGGTCCCCAGCCCGGCGTAGGTCACCGCGACGACGGCGAGCGCCAGGGTGGGGTCGATGCCCTGCTGTCCCACGTCCGCGCCGTAGAGCAGGCTGGCGTAGATCAACAGGGCCGTGGCCAGCAGCAGCCGGAAGCCGATGTACTGGACCAGGCGCTGCCGGAGCTCATCGCCGCCGACGGGGGCGCTCATTGCATCAGCCGATGGCGGAGGCCATCGAGAAGATGGGCATGTACATGGCGATCACGAAGCCACCCACGACCACACCCAGGAAGAGCATGATCATCGGCTCCATCATGGAGGTGAGGTTCTCCACCGCCTGGTCGACCTCGTCGTCGTAGAAGTCGGCGATCTTGGTGAGCATGATGTCCAGGGCGCCGGTGCTCTCACCGACCGCGATCATCTGGCACACCATGTCCGGGAACACGCCGGACTCCTGGATGGGCTCCGCGATGGTGCGGCCCTCGGAGATGCTCTGCCGCGCCTGCATGACCGCCTCTTCGACGATCACGTTGCCGGCGGTCTTGGCGCAGATGTCGAGCGCGTCCAGGATGGGCACACCGGAGGCGACCATGGTGCCCAGGGTCCGGCAGAAGCGGGCCACGGCCACCTTGCGGAGCAGGTCACCGAACACCGGGAGCTTGAGCAGGAAGGCGTCGATGACCTTGCGGCCCTTGGGCTGCTTGTAGCTCCAGCGGATGCCGAAGAAGGTGGAGAGCAGCACCGCCAGCAGGATGTACCAGTTGCTCTGCATGAACTTGGACAGCGAGATGACGACCTGGGTGGGCCCGGGCAGCGCGCCGCCGAACTCGGCGAACATCGACTCGAAGGTGGGCACCACGAACAGCAGCAGGACGACCACGACGATCAGCGCCACGGTCATGACGATGGCCGGGTAGGTCATCGCGCCCTTCACCTTCCGCGCCAGCTTCTCGTTCTTCTCCATGAAGGCCGCGAGGCGGTTGAGGATGGTGTCCAGGATGCCGCCGATCTCGCCGGCCGCGACCAGGTTGCGGAAGAGCGAGTCGAAGGTGTCCGGGTACTTCTTGAGGGCCTCGGCGAAGGTGGTGCCGGACTCGACGGAGCCCTTGATGCTGGTGAGCTGCTCGCGCAGGGTGGGGTTGCCGGCCTGCTTGGACTGGATCTCCAGGCACTGCACCAGGGGGAGGCCGGAGTCGATCATGGTCGCGAACTGCCGGACGAACACCACCAGGTCCTTGGTGGTCACCTTGGGCTTGAGGAAGTCCCACTCAGGGAGCTTGATCTCCATGTCCAGGACGCTGGCTTCCTTGACATTGGAGGGCTGGATCTTCATCAGGCGCAGCCGAGCGCGCGCGGACTCCATGTCGGAGGCCTCGATCTTGCCCTTCTTGGCCGAGCCGTCAGCACCACGGCCCTCATATGCAAAGGTCGGCATCTCGCGCTCCTTGGGAACAGAGACCGGAATGGGACCGAGTGTACAGGTCCAGCCCGACCGGAAGCAAGGCGCGCCCCCTTGCACTCAACGCCGCCAGCCTTGATCCGTTGTCCTGAGAATGGAGATCAGCGCGAGCCCCACACCGTGGCCCACCGCCTCGGATCCCTCCCCCACCCCAGCCAGCGGCCCTCAGTCTGCAGGCGAGGACACCGGGTCCGGCTCCGCCTCCGCCACGGAACGCAACGGCGAAGAGGCGCCCGCCGCCCGCGTCGAGCTCTCCGAGGAGGCCAAGGCGCAGATCAAGGCCATGAAGGCGCGCGACGCCGAGGTCCGCGCCCACGAGCAGGCCCACAAGGCGGTCGGCGGCGGCCTGACGGGCTCGATCCACTACACCACCGAGAAGGGCCCTGACGGCAAGGACTACGCGATCGGCGGGCACGTCCCCATCGACACCTCGCCGGGCTCGACGCCCGAAGAGACGGTCCAGAAGGCGGCCCGGATCCGGGCGGCGGCCCTGGCCCCCGCCCAGCCCTCCGCGGCGGACAAGTCGGTGGCCTCCAAGGCGGCCCAGATGGCGTCCGAGGCGCGGGCCCAGATGGTGGCCGAGCAGGCGGAGGAGGCCGAGGCCGCGGCGGAGGAGGCCGGGGAGGCCGGGGAGGCCGGAGCCTCGGAGGAGGCCGGGGAGGCCGGAGCCTCGGAGGAGGCGAAGACCTCCCCGGCGGAGGAGACTGACGTCTCCCCGCTTGGTGAGTCATCCCGGGACACTGGGGAGGAACACCCCAGCGGGGTGGAGGGCGCCGAGGGGACCTCGCGGGTGGACGGGGGTGCAGAGGGTGGTGTGGGCTCCGGGGGTGCAGAGGGTGGGGATCCCGCGGCGGGGACACCCTCCAGCCCCTCGGGTCCCGCCCTCAGAGCCGCGGCGGCCTACGCGCGCTGGAGCTGAGGCGGCGCGCCGGGGATCCTGGCACGGGCCTTGCTTGAGCTCTGGGCAACCAAGGAGCTGCACCCATGAGCGCCCAGATCTGCTACGCGACCGATCTCTCCCCCGAGTCCGAGCACGCATTCGCCTACGCGGTGGCCCTCGCCGCCCGCAAGAAGGCCCCCCTGCTGACCCTGCACGCCTCCGACACGGCGACCCCGAACATGCTGCCCGAGGCCAACGGGCTGCTCCAGCAGTGGAACTGGACCCAGCGCGTCCAGAACAGCCGCAAGGTGCACTCCTGCTGCGAGGATCCCGTCGACACGCTGCTGGACGCCCTCTCCCGCGAGGACGTGGAGCTGCTGGTCGTCGGCACCCACCAGCGCCAAGGGCTCTCCCGCCTGGCGCAGGGCAGCGTGTCCGAGTCGGTGGCGCTCTCCAGCGGGCTGCCCACCCTGTTCGTGCCCACCCAGGCCAAGGGATTCGTGGAGCCGGCCACGGGCACGCTGCGGCTCAAGCGCGTGCTGATCCCCTGCTCGCGGGACGCCGCCCTGAACCAGTTGGCGGTGGACAAGACGGCGGCGCTGATCGGCGCGCTGACCGAGCAGCACCAGGTCGAGGTGCACCTGCTGAGCGTCGGCACCAGCCCGGCGACCGTCGAACTGCCCGACCTGCCCGGGGTCAAGTGGACCCAGGACCGCATGGAGGGCAAGGTGGTCGAGGCCATCGTGGGCATGGCGGCCCGCCTCAAGGTGGATCTGGTGGTCATGGGCACCGAGGGCCAGGACTCCCTGCGCGACGTGCTGACGGGCTCCAAGACCCACCAGGTGATGCGCAACCTGCGCCAGCCGCTGCTGGCCCTGCCCGCCAAGGCCTGATCGCTCTCCGGGGTGGAGGCCGACTTTGGGGCACCCCAGGGGGTGTGTGAAAAGCCCCAGTTCGGCTGGGTGAGGGCGAACACCCCGCCGCTCTCAGGGCCGCGCGGGGCCCACCAGCTCCGCGACGATCCGCGCACTGAGCAGACACAGGGGCAGCCCCCCGCCGGGGTGGACGCTGCCCCCGACAAAGTAGAGGCCATCCAGCCGGCGGGAGAAGTTGGGGTGCCGCAGGAAGGCGGCGCTCTGGTCGTTGCTGGCGGCGCCATAGAGCGCGCCCAGGTGGCTGCCGGTGCGGCTCTGGATGGTGGGCGGGTCCAGCGTGTCCTCGACGGCGATGTGATCCCTGATGGGTGCGTCCAACACCCGCTCCAGCTTGGTGAGGGTCCGCTCGCGCGTCTGCTCACGCATCCCCTCCCAGTCCTGCCCCTTGTCGTGGGGGGCGTTCACCATCACGAACCAGTTCTCGTGCCCGGGGGGCGCGTCCTGGGGGACGTCCTTGCTGGTGATGTTGACGTAGACGGTGGGATCGGGGTGCATGCGGCCGGAGAACAGGGCCTCGAACTCGCCGCGGTAGTCGTCGGAGAACAGGATGTTGTGCAGGCCGAGCTGGGGGTAGCTGCGGTCCATCCCCCAGTAGAAGATCAGCGCGGAGCTGCTGCGCTCCTGGCTCAGGGTGGCCTCGGGGGCGGGCTGATCCGGCAACAGGCGTCGGTAGGTGGGCACGATGTCCATGTTGGAGACGACGGCTTCGGCCGCCACGCGCTCCCCTCCGACCTGGACCCCGACGGCGCGGCCGGACTCGATGACGATGCGCTCGACGGGGGCGCTGAGGTGGATCTGGACGCCCTGCTGGCGGGCGAGCTGTTCCAGAGCGTCCCGGATCTGTCCCATTCCGTGTCGCGGGATGAAGGTGCCGTAGTGGCTCTCCAGGTGCTGGATGAGGCTCATGATGCCCGGCGTGCGGTAGGGGTCCGAGCCGTTGTAGGTGGCGAAGCGGTCGTAGAGCTGGACCAGGTGGGGCTCGCGCAGGTGGCGCTCGTTGACCTGGTGGAGGCTGGAGAAGAGCTCCAGGCTGCCCAGGCGGGCCATGGCGCGCAGGGTGTCGCCGGAGAGCCAGGTGTCCAGGCGGTGGAGGCTCTGCTCCAGGAAGAGGGAGGCGGTGAGCTGGTATTTCTGGGCGGCCTGGTCCAGGTACGCGCCCAGGACTCGCGGCTCCACCCCCAGCACCTGCTGCACATGGTCGAGGTACTGCTGGCGGTCGGCGTGGGCCTGCAGGCGGGTGCCGTCCTCCCAGAAGTAGTGGCAGCCGATGTCCTTGCGGCTGTAGGGGAACTCCGCGGGGTCCTGGCCGCAGAGGGCGTAGAGCTCGGTGACGAGCTGGGGCATGGTGAAGAGGCTGGGGCCGGCGTCGAAGCGGTAGGGGCCCAACTCGAAGGTGGAGAGCTTGCCGCCCAGATAGGCGTTGGCCTCGAAGAGCTGGACCTGGTGGCCGGCGGCTGCCAGGCGGATCGCAGAGGCCAGGCCACCCACTCCCCCGCCGACGACGATGCAGTTCATCGCAGAGTCTCCTGGGCGTGCTCCAGCACGGCGAAGCGGGCGAAGAGGTCCTCGCTGTACCACTGGCGCTGGCGCGTCTTCTTGACGATCTCCGCGTGCACGCGGTGCTTGTAGGCGAAGGTGCGCACGGCCTCCATGTCCTCCCAGACCGAGAAGGTGGCCTGCTGGATCCAGGGGAGCTCGCCGATGCCCTTGAACCAGCGCACGCCCTGGGCGGACTGGATGGCGGCGGCGGCCTGGGGCACGTGCTCCCAGAACTCCCGCAGGCGCCGGGCGCGGATGGTGGCCCGGGTGATCACGCCGACGGGGTGCGGGCTCTGCTTGCGGGAGGGCTCCGGGAAGGGCTGCTGGCCGTCCCAGGCGCCGTGGCAGTGCAGGGGCTCCAGCAAAAAGCGGTCTTCATGCTCAGCCCGCTCGCGGCGCTCGGCGAGCAGGGGGCTCTGGGCCTCGAAGCGCTGGCGATCGGCGTCGCTGTCCCAGACGGTGAGCAGCGCGTAGGTGTCCAAATCGGGCCAGACGGAGAAGGCGCCCTGGCCGGTCCCCAGCAGCTTGTAGAAGGAGAGCCCGGGGGTGGCCGCCAGCCCGCGGTGGGCGGTCTGCATCTGCAGCAGCGACCACATCCGCTGACCCCGAAAGTGGTGCACATGCAGGCTGACCCGGCTCACTCGATGTAGCCGAGCGCGCGCAGCGCCTCCTCGGCCTCGGCGTCCAGAGCGGTCTCTGTTCCCTCCCCCACGGTCTGGGCGCTCAGCCAGGCGTCGGCCTGACTCTGCAGCTCCGGGATCCAGGGGGCGCTCGGGTACAGGTTCTGCTCCTCAGCGGGGTCTGCGCGCAGGTCATAGGCCTCGGGGGGGCCATCGTCGCGCAGCAGCAGCTTGTGCCCATCCAGGGTGTAGCTGCGGAAGAGGTGGTCGAAGCGCTTGCGCTGGCCCTTGCGCTTGCGGGCCTTGCTGCGCGCCCAGTACTGCTCGCTGACCAACAGGGCATCGGCCTGGCTGTCCGGGTTGAGCAGCGGCAGGCCCAGCAACCCCAGCAGCAGGTCGGGCACCTGGGCGGTCTGGATGGGCGTGGGGTCCACCCCGGCCTGGATGCCCGGCCCGCGCACGATCAGCGGCACGCGGACGCCGATCTCGTAGAGCCCCTTGGAGTGCTCGACCCGATCCATCTCCCCCAGGAACTCGCCGTGATCGCTCAGGATGATGGTGTAGTCCTGCTCGAAGTCGTGGCCGCCCGCCTCCAGCTCCGTGAACAGCGCCGCGAGCTGGTCGTCCAGGTAGCGGAGCTCGGCCGCGTAGACCTCCTCCCAGGTCTCGAGCGCCTCGGGGCTGGCCGGGTACCGCCCCGCGTTCACCCCGTGGCTGTAGTCGCCGAACTCGTAGCGCCGCCCCCGCAGAGAGCCGGCCTTGGACATGTACTCCCGGTGCAGCCGGGAGGGGTCCTGCACGTAGCCTTCGCGCGCCACCCAGGGGGAGTGCGCCTCCATGTAGTTGAGGAAGAGGAGCAGCTTGCCCTGCCCCCGCGCCTGCGCGACCGCACCGCCCAACGCCGAGATGCGGTTCCCCTGGGTGTAGCTGATGTTCCCCGCCGAGGTCAGCTCGGTGCAGAGCCAGAGCTGGAAGCCCCGCGAGAGGCCCCAGCGCTTGTCCAGGAAGGCCTTGTTCGCGGCGACGCCGACCGTGGTGTAGCCGGCCTCCTGCATCCGCTCGGCCAGGGTGGGGAGCTGCTTGCCCAGGCCCAGCGCCTTGGCCTTGGAGTCAGGCGGAGCGCCGTGCGCGCCGTGGTGGATGGGCCACACGCCCGTGAAGAGGCTGGCGTGGCTGGGCAGCGTCCAGGGCGCGACCGACTGCATCTCGCTGTAGACCCGCCCCTCCGACGCGAAGGCGTCCAGGGTGGGCATCAGCCCCCGGTCATCGCCGTAGGCACCCAGGTGGTCCGCGCGCAGGGTGTCCAGGACGATGATCACCACGCTGGGCCCGCCGTCCTGGGTGGGCGGCAGCTCCTCCAGCGCGGCGTCCAGCAGGGCGCGATCCGCCGCGACAGCCTCGGTCACCGGGTCAACAGGCTGAACGGGGCCGCAAGCCAGCAGGGCCCACCAAAGCACACTCACGGGCTCTCCTCCATCTCAGCGCGCGCGTCCGCCTGCGAGGACACACCGGCGCGCCAGGCCGCAGCCCGCGCCGCCAGCTCGGGGTCGGTCAGGGGCGCGTGGGGGTCATCGATCTGCCCGTCGATCCACAGGCGCAGCTTGCCGCCGCGGTGCTCTTCGGCGATGCCCGGGTCGTCCACCGACCAGCGCCACAGCGGGACCAGGGCCAGCTCCGCCGACAGGGCCTGGGCCAGCTCGATCTGGGTGTGGGCGTCCAGGCTCAGGTTGCGGGTGTAGAGGGGGACGCGCAAAACGGAGTCCGAGAGCACGCCACCCAGCTCCAGGTGCCCGGGGAACTCGGTCCCCACGGAGCCCACGACCACCACCTGCGTGTCCGGCTCCAGGCCCGCGAGCAGCCGACTCAGCTCCGCATCGATGAACGCGAACTCCGCGGCCCGGGAGGTCTCCCAGGTCTGGATCGCCGCCGGGGGGACCTCGCCGTCATCCATCAGCGCTCTGTGGGCCTCCCGGAAGCCCAGATCCCGAGGCCGTGTACCCCCCTCTGGCAGGTAGTAGGCATCCAAGCTCCCCTGGGGATCGACGTAGCCACGCCGCGGGATCCAGGGGGGGCGCCCATCGGCGAGCTGCACCCAGATCAGGCGCCGGCCCGAGCTTCGATGCAGGCCCTCCAGCGCCAGGTCCACCACCCGGTCGGCCTGGGCATAGGGGAACTTCTCGGAGCCGCGGGCCAGGTCCTCGCCCAGGTAGACGTCAAAGCCGCGCCCCAAGCCGGTCCGGGCGCTGCGCAGCTTGCGCTCTCCGGTGAACCCCAGGGTGGTCCAGCCCGCATCGTGCGCCCGCGTGACCAGCGTGGGCACCTGCCGCCGGAGCCCGTTGAGGCCTTGATTCATATACGCGCCGTGGCCGCTGGGGGGCAGCCCGGTCAGCAGGCAGGCCTGGGCGGAGACGGGGTGTTCGCTGCAGGCAAGCAGATCGCTGCGCTGGAAGCCCTCCAGGGAGGAGAGGCTGGGGTCCTGCGCGCCCAGGCCGTCCACAACCACGACCAACAGGTCCGGCCCCTCAACCTCGGAGCTCTGGGCGCCAGCGAGGGCCTGCTGGAGCTGCGCGAGGTCGTCCGCGCGCACCTCTTCGTCGACCAGGTGAGGCTGGAGGGCGACGCGGTCGGGGTGGCGGTACCACGCGATTCCGCCCAGCACGCCCCCCATCAGGAGCGCGCCGAGCAGGAGTTGTAGGAGCTTGCGGTTCACCCGCGCCAGCTAACGCGACCCGTTCTCCGAATCACAAGTTCCGAAACCCGGGCCGGTAGAACTAGTCGGCGGCGGTGGAGCGGACGACCTCTTCGATGCTGGTCTTGCCGTCGGCGAGGTGCTTGATGGCGGACATGCGCAGGGTGCGCATGCCGTTGCGGATGGCCTCGCGCTTGAGCTCCAGGGTGGAGGCGCCGTTCAAGATGAACTCCTTGACCTCCTCGTTGAAGAGCATGATCTCGTAGCAGGCCACGCGCCCCTTGTACCCGGTGCCGTTGCAGGTGCCGCAGCCCTGGCCGCGCATGGGCTGGAAGTCGGGGGAGTCGATCAGCTCGGGCGGGACCTGCAGGTCCAGGAGCACCTGCCGGGGGATCTCCAGGGGCTGGCTGCAGTCCTTGCAGTTCTTGCGCAGCAGACGCTGGGCGGCGATGGCGTTGACCGCGCTGGCCACCAGGAAGGGCTCGACGCCCATGTTCAGCATGCGGGACACCGACGAGGGGGCGTCGTTGGTGTGCAGGGTGGAGAGCACAAGGTGCCCGGTGAGGGCGGCCTTGATGGCGATCTCGGCGGTCTCGAAGTCGCGGATCTCGCCCACCATGATGATGTCGGGATCCTGGCGCAGGAAGGAGCGCAGGGAGGCCGCGAAGTTCAGGCCGATGTCCTCGTGCTGCTGGACCTGGTTGATGCCGTAGAAGTTGAACTCGACGGGGTCCTCGGCCGTGGAGATGTTGGTCTCCGCGGTGTTGAGCTCGCCCAGGGCCGAGTACAGCGTGGTGGTCTTTCCGGAGCCCGTGGGGCCGGTGACCAGCACCATGCCGTAGGGCTTCATGTAGGCGTCGCGGAAGCCGGCGAGCACCTCGGGCTCGAAGCCCAGCACGGTCATGTCGAGCTGCAGGTTGGACTTGTCCAGCAGGCGGAGGACGACCTTCTCACCCCACATGGTGGGCAGGACCGACACGCGGAAGTCCATCTCCTTGCCGCGGCCCATCTTGAGCTTGATGCGGCCGTCCTGGGGCAGGCGCCGCTCGGCGATGTCCAGGGAGCTCATGATCTTGAGGCGGGAGACGATGGCGTGCTTGAGCTTGATGGGGGGCTTCATCACCTCGTAGAGCAGGCCGTCGATGCGGTAGCGGATCCGCATCTGCTTCTCGTAGGGCTCGACGTGGATGTCGGAGGCGCCCTTGCGGATGGCGTCCAGCAGGATGAGGTTCACCAGCTTGACCACGGGGGCGTCGCCGGCGGACTTCTCCAGGTCGAGGACGTTGATGTCCTCTTCCATGTCGCCGAACTCGATCTCCTCGTCCTCCTCCTCGCCGACGTCGAAGTCCAGCATCACGTCGTTGAAGTCGACCTGCTGGTTGTAGTAGCGCTCGATGGCGTCGGCGATGGCGGTGTCGGTGGCGACGACGACTTCGATGTTCAGGTTCGTCACGAACTTGATGTCATCGATGGCGTAGATGTTGCTCGGATCGCTCATGGCGACGATCAGGACGTTGCCCGCGCGGTTCACCGGGATGACCTGGTGGCGCTGGACGACCTCGCGGGGGACCAGCTTGAGGACCTCCTGGTCGATCTCGAAGTCCGAGAGGTTGATGGAGGGGACGCCGTACTGCTGAGACAGGAAGGCCGTGAGCTCGTTCTCTTCGATGTACCCGAGCTTGGTGAGGTGGTGGCCGAGTCGGCCGCCGGTGGAGCGCTGGTCGTTGACCGCCTTCTGCAGCTGCAGGGGAGTGATCAGCTTCTCGCGGACAAGCAGCTCGCCGAGCCGCCCGCTTTCCTTCGCCATGGAGTCACCTCTTTTGCCGACGCGCAGTCTACACCAGCCCCGAGAGCATCAAGTCGTGGGAGCATGGTGTCGATGGAAGGACCATGACCCCTCTGCTGACCTTGCTCGCCTGCCTGCACGGGGCTCCCCCCTCGGAGCTGTCCCAGGCCAGGGTGCCTGAGATCCCCGGCCCCCCGCGTGGCTGCGCGCTGGTGGCCAAAGTGCCCGTCCGTGGCGTGTCAAGCTGCGGCGTCGGCGGCGAATGCCAGGCCCAGGGGCGGCTCTTCGACGCGGTCACCAGCGAGGCCGTCCCCCGGCGGAAGGCCCACTGCTCGGTGGCCTACGACCGCGATGCCCGCCGAGGGACCTACACCATCGTGGTCCACGACGAGGGGCTGGTGGGGGCGTTCACCTGCCTGGTGGACGGCGGCGACTGGCTGCGCCTGAGCCTGACGCCCCACGCCACCTCCCCCAGCCCCGAGGTCGAGGCCTGGTACGGGAGGGGCCTGATGCGCGCGGGCTCAGACGCACCTCGCTTTGGCCTGGAGTGCAGCCCGGGGACCGGACAGCAGGACTGGTAGCGGTGGTCCCTTCAGGGGTCCAGGCCCAGCTTCTTCATCTTCCGGTAGAGGGTGGAGCGGCTCATCCCCAGCGCCTCCGCCATCTTTGAGCGGCGGCCCCTGTGGGTGTGCCAGGCCTCCAGGATCCGCTCCCGCTCGAGCTGCTCCAGGTTGATCGGCTCGGGCGCGATGGGGGCGAGGGGGACCGGCTGGCTCGCGGAGGACCAGTGGTCATCCCCGGGGACCGCGCCCAGGCCCTGCACCTCGGGGGCGAGCTCGTCCAGGTGGAGGACCGGGCCTTCGCCCAGGACGAACGCGGACTCCAGGTTGTTGCGCAGCTCCCGGATGTTGCCGGGCCAGGGGTAGGCCATCATCGCCTGCCAGGCGCGCTCGTCGATGGCGTGGATGCGGCGCTCGCTGCGCTGGGAGAACTGGTCGATGAAGTGCCAGGTCAAGAGCTCCAGGTCCCCTTCCCGCTCCGCCAGACGCGGCAGGTAGAGCACCACCACGCGGAGCCGGTACATCAGGTCCTCGCGGAAGCGGCCCTTGGCCACCATGCGGCGCAGGGGCGCGTTGGTCGCCGAGATGAAGCGCACGTCGACCTCGACCGGGGAGGTGCCGCCCACGGGGGTGAAGCGCTGGAGCTGGAGCACGCGGAGCAGCCGGGCCTGCAGGTCCACGGGCATCTCCGCGACCTCGTCCAGGAAGAGGGTGCCCCCGTCCGCCTGCACAAGCAGCCCCGCCTTGTCCCGGACCGCGCCCGTGAAGGCGCCCTTGGTGTGGCCAAAGAGCTCGGAGGCCAGCAGCTCGGGGGTGAAGGTCGCGCAGTTCACGCCGCGAAAGGCCTTGGCCTGCCGGGGGGACTCCGCGTGGATGGCGTGCGCCACCAGCTCCTTTCCGGTGCCCGACTCGCCGCGGACCAGCACGGTCGCGTCGGAGTTGGCCGCCTTCTGGATCTTCTGGAAGAGGGCGAACATGCGGGGGTCCCCGCTGACCATCCCGTGGAAGATGCGGGGGCTCCGCTCTGGACGACGCCTACGACCCGACATGACACAGCTCCTGGCGAGGCCTTGAACCATAATGGAACACCATGCCTCGGTCGAGCCGATTTCCGGTGGCACAGACCTTGCTCCATGCCCCGGCAAACGCACAAGCCGGAGCCCTCCCGATGCCCCAGTTCCTGACCAAGAACCTGCCGCTGCTCGGACAGCTCAAGTCCTACGACGGCGAGCTCTTCAAGAGCGACCTGATCGCTGGCCTGACCACGGCCATCATGCTGATCCCGCAGGCGATGGCCTACGCCATGCTCGCCGGGCTGGACCCCATCGTCGGCCTCTACGCCTCGACCATCCCCATCATCCTCTACAGCCTGTTCGGCACCAGCCGGCAGCTCGCGGTGGGCCCGGTGGCCATGGTCTCCCTGCTGGTGGCCTCGGGCGTGACCCCGCTGGTGGCCGAAGGCGACGCCGCCTCCTACCTCCTCTACTCCACCATCCTCGCCGGCATGGTCGGTGTGATGCAGCTGGCCATGGGCGTCGTGCGCTTGGGCTTCCTGGTCAAGTTCCTCTCCCACCCGGTCATCGCCGGCTTCTCCAGCGCCGCCGCCATCATCATCGGGCTCTCCCAGCTCAAGCACGTGCTGGGCGTGGACATCAAGCGCAGCCACCACGTGCACGAGATCCTGCTGCAGGCCATCGAGCGGGCGCCCGAGACCAACCTGGTCGCCCTGGGCATCGCCGCCGCCAGCATCGTGACCCTGATGGTGCTCAAGAAGTTCGCCCCTCGCTTCCCGCGCTTCCTGCTGGTCGTGGTCGGGGGCACCCTGGCCGTCTGGGGCCTGGGCCTGAACGTGGCCATCGTCGGTGACGTGCCCGCCGGCCTGCCCGCCCCGGGGCTCCCCTCCCTGGACGCTGGCGTGCTCAGCGAGCTGCTCCCCATCGCCATCACCATCTCCCTGGTGAGCTTCATGGAGTCCATCTCCGTGGCCAAGGCCTTCGCCCGCAAGAACGGGTACGAGGTCGACGCCAACCAAGAGCTCAAGGGGCTGGGCCTGGCCAACATCGGCGCCTTCTTCTTTGGCGGCTACGCGGTCACCGGCGGCTTCTCCCGCACCGCGGTCAACGCCCAGGCCGGCGCCAAGACCGGGCTGGCCGGCATCATCACCGGCGTGGTCGTCATCGCCACCCTGCTCTTCCTCACCCCCCTGTTCCACTTCCTGCCCAAGGCTGTGCTGGCCGCCATCATCATGACCGCCGTGTTCGGCCTGGTCGACATCAAGGAGGCCAAGCACCTCTGGCAGGTGGACCGCGGTGACCTCGCCCTGATGGGCCTGACCTTCGTTGCCACCCTGGGCTTGGGCATCGAGCAGGGCATCCTGGTGGGTGTGGCCGCCAGCCTCATCCGATTTGTGTGGCTGACCTCCTCCCCCCACGTGGCCGTGCTCGGCCGCCTGCCCGACTCGGACGTCTACCGCAACGTGGAGCGCAACGACGACGCCATCGTCACCCCCGGCGTGCTGTGTGTGCGCGTGGACGCGCCCCTCTACTTCGCCAACAGCCTCTTCCTCAAGCAGACCGTCAACGACCTGCTGGAGAAGCAGACCGAGCCCATCCACCACATCGTCCTGGACGCCAAGGTCATCGGCAGCATCGACTCCTCCGGCCTGAGCGCCTTCGAGGAGATCTGCGCCGACCTCAAGAGCCGCGACATCCAGGTGTGGCTGGCTGGCGTGCGCGGCCCCGTGTTGGACCGCCTGCGCTCCGCCCACATCATCGAACAGGTCGGCGAACAGCACCTGGTCCAGCGCGTCCACGAGGCCGTCGACCGGGCCACCGGAAAGCCCCCCAAGCTGTCCGTGGTCGGAGGTGAGGCGTGACGGCGCTCGCGGTGCTGGGGCTCAGCGCAGCCCTGGCGTCGCCGCCCCCCATCCAGACCGGCCCTCTGCCCCACGAGCCCATCACGGACGGAGACTTCAAGGTCCACGGGCTCGCCGAGGGTGGCTTCCGCTCCTACCTGGGTCCCGAGGACGACTTCGACGAGCACGAGACCGGCGCCTACCTGCACTTCGCCCGGCTGCAGACGGTCTACACCCACCCCGACGGCTTCGGCTCCGTCCTGCAGATCGAGGCCGCGAGCGGCACCCTGGTCCTGCTGGACGCCACCGCGATGATCGGCCGCAAGGAGTCCACCCAGCTCATCGTCGGCCGCTTCAAGACCCCCCTGAGCTCCGAGTTCCTGGTGCCCGCCGGACAGCTCCTGCTGCCCACCCGCTCGGCCACCTCCTGGCTCTCCACCCGGCGCGCGACGGGCGTCCAGCTCTCCCACCACGTCCGGCCCGAGCTGCTGATCCGCGGGGGCGTCTACAACCCCTCCGGGAGCAAGCCGATCCAAGGGGTGGGGACCACCACCATACTGGCCGTGGACTACCACCCGGGGGGCTGGACCTTCCACGCTGCGGCAGGGACCTGGATCCACGACGAGGTCTCCGTCAAGGTGCTCGGAGAGGACGCCCCCGTTGGCGACCGCACCGGCGACGTGGCGGCCACCTGGCACGCGCATGGCTGGACGCTGCACACCGAGCTCATCGGCAGCCACCGCCTGGACGACAGCGGCTGGGACGGGGCGGTCGGCGCGATGGCGGCCCACCGCTTCAGCTTCCACGAGAACTTCGACCTGGAGCCCGTGCTGGCCTGGGACACCATCCAGCAGGACGACGCCCTGCTGCACCGGGTGGGCGTCGGCGCGAACCTGCACCTGGACAACTGGCACATGGTGCAGACCCTGGCCTACGAGGGCGAGCACGACCAGGCGATGCACCACACGCTGTACCTGCAGACGCAGGTGGGGTTCTGAGCGAGCCCCAGGCCCTGAGCGCTCACGCGGCCTCGCGCAGGGTGGCTCGCGGCACGGACAGCAGGAAGCGGGTCCCCTCACCCAGCACGGAGCGCACCTGGGCGCTGCCTCCCAGGGCCTCCAGGTCGGCGCGGACAGCGTCCAGACCTACGCCGCGCCCAGCGGCCTCATCGACTTTGTCGCGGGAGGAGAGCCCGGCGGCGAACACCAGGTCCTGGCAGGCCGTCACCGAGGCGACCTCGGCTTCACCAGGGGTCCAGAGACCGCTCTGGACAGCCTTGGCAGCCAGGCGGTGGTGGTCGATGCCCTTGCCATCATCCTTCACCTCGATCACCAGCTCCTGGGGAGACCCGAGCACCCGGATCAACACGCGCAGGGGCCGATCCGGACGGGCCGCGTGCACCACCCCGTTGGTGAGGATGTGGGTGAGCGCCACGTCAAAGACCGCGAGCGTCCCCACGGGCAGGCGGGGCCCCTCGACCCCCAAGTCCAGCTCCACCCCGCGCTGCCGGGCCAATCGCCGCACCGCCCCCAGATGCTGGGAGAGCTGCTGGTGGGGAGACTGCCAGCTCAGGCGCTCCAGGCGGCGCTTGAGGGCGGGCGGGGCGATGGCGGTCAGGGCGTCGAGCTGGCCGGCGGAGACCATGATCTGGTCGCCTTCCAGGTTCAGCCCCAGGACGTCGCAGACCTCCTGCACCTGACGGTGGAACACGTCGGAGACAGGCCCGGGGTCGGGGACCCCGCCGGCGGCCATGAGGTCTTCGGCCAGGTGCACCCTGTGGGCGACCTCGTGGAAGCCGAAGCTGCGGGCGTTGCCCTTGAGGGTGTGCATGGCCCGGGCCCGCTCCACGCTCGAGCAGCCCTCCCCGCAGCTCTGGAACAGCGCCTCGCTCTCGCGCACGAAGCGGCGGAAGGCGTCGACGGAGCGGGAGGCGGTGCCCAGGCGCTCCATGCGCGCGGTGGCTTCGGCCTGCGCCTCCAGAGCGGCGAGCTGCTCGCTGATGTCCAGCACCTGGAGCAGGACCATGGAGAGCTGCCCTTCGGCGTCATGGATCGGGGCGAAGCGGCGCTCCAGGGTGCGCCCCTGCCAGACCGAGCGCCCCTGGATCATGGCCACGGTGTCCTGGAAGGGGCTGTGGAACTCCGGGTCCCAGAGCATCTCGCGCACCCAGGCCACATCCTCCGGCTCAAGCCCCGCGAAGCGCGCCAGGAGCTGGTCGATGCTGGGGCAGTCCCCGGCCCCCTCGAAGAGCGCGTCAAAGGCCTGGGAGCGCACGGAGGAGAGCGTCCCGTCCCGGCAGAAACAGACCAGACCAAGCTCCAGCCCGGCCAACAGGCTGCTCTGCTCGGCGGCCCGATCCGCGAGGGCCTCCACGCTCTCCCGGAGCTCACCGGTGCGCTCGGCGACCTGCGCCTCCAGGCCCTCGTTCAGGGCGCTGACCTTGTCCTGCTGTCGCCCGCCCAGGGCAGCGAAGGCCCCCAGGAACAGCGGCGCGGTCCCGATGATCCACAGCAGCGGGTCGCTCTGGACCAGCTCGGACACGCCCGCGGCCCCCACCTGCGAGCAGCGGATCCCCAGCGCCATCAGCGGAAAACATGCCCCAAATGCGGCCCCCACAGCCCCCCAGCGCCTCGTCGAACGACCCATGTAGCTTCCCATCCTTGGCCTGCTGGACGGATCGGCGAGCAGCCTAATCAAGCCGCGGTGGGCGTATCGCCCAGGACAGCGGCCTCGGATGGGCCAAATCCCACATCGCTCCCCGCGCGGACCACGCGATCTCAGCACCTTGGCGCTGGCACGCCCCTTGCTCTCCTCTCCATCCAACAAAGAGGAGGCAGGAATGCGCCGCAACGAGCCCATCCACCACATCATGACCGCCGACGTGAAGTCCGTGCACCTGGGCCAGAAGCCCTCCACCGTGCGGCGGATGCTGGACGAGAACCCCTTCCAGCACATCCCGGTCACCGACGGCGACAAGCTGGTGGGCATCATCTCCGCCAAGGACATCGCCAAGCTCAGCCTGGACGCCTACGTCCACGACAAGCGCAGCGTCGACGCCCACCTGGACGCCGAGTTCACCCTGAACCAGCTCATGACCCCGGAGCCGGTGTGCGTGAACGACCACGACACCATCCGCAAGTCCGCCGAGCTGCTGGCCGAGGGCCCCTTCCACGCCCTCCCCGTGGTCGACAAGGCCGGCGTGCTCAAGGGCATGGTCACCAGCACCGACCTGCTGCGCTACCTGGTCGCCCAGTACTGAAGACCCAGTACTGAACACTCCGTACTGAGGGCGCCTATGCCGCCCGGCTGAGTCGGGGGGCGAGCGCCTGGAAGAGGTCCTGTCTGGCCAACGGCTTGGGCAGGACCCCGTCCATTCCGGCCTCCGCGCAGGCCCTCCGCTCCTCCTCCGTGACGCCCGCGGTCAAGGCCAGGATGGGGGTCTCCAACCCCTGCGCCCGGAGGCGGCGGGTGGCCTCCAGGCCGTCCATCTCCGGCATGCGACAGTCCATGTGGAGCAGGCTGACGGAGGGGCTCTGCTTGATCGCCGCGAGGGCCTGCACCCCATTCACAGCCTGCAGCACCTCACACCCCATGCTCTCGAGCAAGCGCGAGGTCACCATCATGTTGACCGGGTTGTCCTCGACGACCAGCACGCGCCCCGAGAGGCGCCACTCCTCTTGGGCCAGAGCGGTGGGCGCATCTGTCTTGGGGGCCGCGATCGTGAAGCAGAAGCAGCTCCCCTTCCCCAGCTCGGACTCCAGGCGCAGCTCGCCGCCCATGAGCTCCACCAGCCGCCGGCTGATGCTCAGGCCCAGGCCCGTTCCGCCGTAGCTGCGGGTGGTCCCCGCCTCGGCCTGCTCGAAGGGCTCCATGAGCCGATGTTGATGCTCGGGGGCGATGCCGATGCCGGTGTCTTCCACCGCCACGTGGAGCTGGTCGGCCTCCCAGCGCATCCGCAGAAGCACCCGCCCCTGCGAGGTGAACTTGAGCGCGTTGCCCACCAGGTTCAGGAGCACCTGCCGGAGCCGCCCGGCGTCCCCAAGCAGCGCCGGCGGCAACATGTCCACCTCGACTTCGAGGCTGAGCTCCGGGCCCGCGCGGCTGCCCAGGAGCTGGACGGTGGACCGCGCGAGCTCCGAGGGGTCAAAGGCCTCCTCCACCAGCTCCACCTTGCCCGCCTCGAGCTTGGAGGTGTCCAGGATGTCGTTGAGCACCTGGAGCAGGCCCTGTCCGGAGCCCACCAGGCTGTCCACCATCTGCCGCTGCTCCCCGTCCAAGCGGCTCATGCGCAGCAGCTCGCCCATGCCCAGGATGCCGTTGAGGGGGGTGCGGATCTCATGCGACATGGTCGCCAGGAAGCTGCGCCGGGAGTCCAGCGCCTGCTCAAGCTGCTCGGCCTTGGCGGCCAGCGCGAGCTCCCGGTCCATCGCGCGGCGCCAGACCCCGCCCAGGCTCTCGTGGAAGTGCCAGGCCAGCCAGGCCACGGAGCTCAGGACGACGGCCGCCATCGCGAGCTCGCCCAGGGAGTCTCCGCCCAGCCAGGCCCCGAGCACGGGGGCGATCGTGAAGCCGATCATGGCCCGCAGCCGCCGCGCCCGGATGTCCGAGGCCAGCCCCGCGAAGATGGGCACCGCGCCGATGGTCCAGGCGTGGGTGTCCGGCCCGCAGACCCACGAGAAGATCAGCAGGAAGCCCGCGTTCAGCAGGAAGCGCTCCCACCCCACCGCGTCGATGCGGAAGCCCCAGCGGGTGAGCTGCGACATGCCGATGTTCAGCATGAAGTAGGCGGTCATCACCCCGCCGCTGAGCAGCCGATGCTCGCTTTGGCTGACCGCCAGGAAGCCCAGGGCCAGCCCCGGTGGGGGCAGGACGTAGTTCAGCCAGCCGACCCACTCCGCGTGGAGTCGCTCGCGGCCCTGTTCCAAGGGCTCCGTCGATAGCTTTGGGCTGTCCATGCGCAATCCCTGTACGGACTCCGGGGACAGAGCTTGACCATGGTGTCAGAGGATGTCACTCTACACTTATGTTGAATGATAGACTTACGGACCGCGCGTTCAAGGACAGCGCGTACCTGGCCATGGCGGAGGTCTCCAAGGCCTTCGCAAACCCCAAGCGTCTGGAGCTGCTGGAGCTGCTGATCCAGGGACCCCGCTCCGTGGACAGCCTGGCTGGGGGCAGCGGCCAGCCGATCGCGAGCGCCTCCCAGCACCTGCAGGTGCTCAAGCGCGGTGGCCTCGTGCGCACCCAGAGGCGGGGCAAGCGGATCGTCTACTCCCTGGTCCCGGGGGTGGATCAAGCGATGGTGCAGATCCGGGCCCTCGCCACCTCCTGCTCACCGACCCTGCGCGAGACCCGCCGCAGCTTCTTTGAGACCCACGGCGCCAGCGAGGACATCAGCCCGCAGACCCTGCAGACCGAGCTGGCCCAGGGCCGCGCCCTGCTGCTGGACCTGCGCCCGGCCCCCGAGTTCGAGCACGCCCACATCGCCGGCGCCCTGAGCCTGCCCATCGACCAACTCCCCCACCGCCTGGACGAGCTCCCCCGCGACCGCCTGCTGGTGGCCACCTGCCGCGGGCCCCAGTGCACCTTCGCCCCCCAGGCCGTCGAGCTGCTGCGCGCCGAGGGCTTTCGGGCCGTGCGCCTGGAGGCCTGCATCGCCGAGTGGCGGCTCGCGGGCGGCGCCATCGAGTCCGGCCGGTGAACGCCACGCCCCGGCTGGGACTGCGCGCCAACTGGGCCCAGTTCTCCCTGCTGGTGCTGGTCAACGCCTTCGTGGGCGCGATGGTGGGCCTGGAGCGCACCCTGCTCCCCCTGCTGGGCGAGCAGCGCTTCGGGCTGGGGGCGACCACGGCGGTCCTGAGCTTCATCGCCGTCTTTGGACTGAGCAAGGCGGCCAGCAACGCCCTGGCTGGCTCCCTGGGTGAGCGCTGGGGCCGCAAGCCCGTCCTGGTCCTGGGCTGGCTGCTGGCCCTGCCGGTCCCGGTGCTGCTCATGACCGCCAAGAGCTGGGGCTGGGTGGTGGCTGCGAACGCCCTGCTGGGGCTCTCCCAGGGCCTGACCTGGTCCACCACCGTGATCATGAAGATCGACCTGGCCGGGCCGGCCCGCCGCGGCCTCGCGATGGGCCTGAACGAGTTCGCTGGCTACCTGGCGGTCGCCGGCGCCGCCCTGCTCACCGGCTACGCGGCCACCCGCTGGGGCCTGGGCCCGGAGCCCTTCGCGCTGGGGTTGGGTTTCGCTGCGGCGGGGACCCTGCTGTCCGTGCTCCTGGTGCGGGAGACCCACACCCACGCCGCCCTGGAGGCCAGCGAGGCCCCCTCCCCGCCACCGGACAGCCCCTTCCTGCGCACCTCCTTCCGGGACCCCACCCTGGCCTCGGCTTGCCAGGCCGGCTTCTTCAACAACCTCAACGACGGCCTGGCCTGGGGCCTCTTCCCCCTGGTGTTCGCCGCCGCCGGCCTCTCCCTGGGCCGCATCGGCTGGCTGGTGGCCCTGACGCCCGCCGTGTGGGGCCTGGGCCAGCTCTGGACCGGGGCGGCCTCCGACCGCTGGGGCCGCAAGCCCTTCATCGTGGCCGGCATGGCGGTACAGGCGCTCGGCATCGCCGGCGTCGCCCTGAGCGCGGCCTTCCCCGGCTTCGCCCTGTCCGCGGCCCTGCTCGGGCTGGGCACCGCGCTGGTCTACCCCACCCTGCTCGCCGCCGTCGGGGACGCCGCCCACCCGAGCTGGCGCGCCAAAGCCGTGGGGACCTACCGGTTGTGGCGGGACTCCGGGTACGCGGCCGGGGCCCTGCTCGCCGGCGGGATCGCGGACGCCTTCGGGGTCAAGGCCGCGCTCTGGTCGGTCGCCGCGCTCACCCTGGCCTCGGGGGTGCGGGTCGCCTACCGGATGCCTCGTCGGCGCGCAGAGGTCCCAGCCCGTGCGGGGGCCAACGCAGGGGAGTAGGTGAGCCCATGGCCCTGCCCAAGCGAACCCTCCCCCTCTCCCTCCACTCTCCCCTCTCAATGGAGGACTGCGCGGCCCGCCTGGAGGCCCTGGCCCAACCCAGCGAGGGCTTCTGGCGCATGCACCACCACCTGGGTGTCGAGCGCAGCGGGCCCGACCGCTTCACCCTCAAGCGCCACGCGGGCCGCAACCTGATCGCCGTCGCCGAGTGCGCGCTGCACCCCCAGGACAGCGGCACCCGGGTCCAGGGCACGGTCTCGGTGCACGCGCTGACCTGGTTCCTGCCCCTGGTGGCGACTGTGTTCGTGCTCCCCATCCACGCCATCGTGATGGGCGGGATGTTCTCGGACCGGCCCGCGCAGATGGCCCTGCTGATCGGGGGCGAGCTCGCCCTGGGCGGCGGCCTGGTCGCCTTCCTGATGACCCTGTCGCTGCGGAACCGCGCGGCCCTGGAGCAGCGCGTGCGGACGGCTCTGGAGGGCTGACCGGCCCTATTCGATGTAGCCGAGCAGCCGCAGCCGCTCCTCCTCCTGGGGGCTCAGCGTCCCCGCCACCTGACCGTGCCGCTCCGTGAAGCGTTGGGCGTCTTGGGGCTGCCGCGCCAGCCAGGCCTGGAGCGCGGGGTCCTCCTGAAGCACCCGACTTCGCGCCTCGCAGGGGTCCGCCTCCAGGTCGAAGGCCAGCAGCCGCTCCCCGGTCCACCAGAGCTTGCGGCCCCCGGGCCCGACCAGGGTGTGCTGCTGCGGCGCGTCGGGCTTCCAGGTGAAGCGGAACAGCGAGCTGACCTGGGCCTGCTGCTCCATCCCCAGGCCCTGCATCAGCGGCACGCGGCTCACCCCCTCGGCCTCGGGCAGGGGCGGCAGGCCCATCCAGTCCAGCAGCGTGGGCGCCAGGTCCATCAGGCTCACCGGCTGGGTGTGGGTCTGGGGGACCAGCGCGCCGTCGGAGCGCCAGAACACCCAGGGCACATGGGTCTGGGACAGCGCCAATCCCGTCCCGTGCGACCAGAGCCCGTGGTCGTGGAAGCTCTCCCCGTGGTCCGAGACCAGCACCAGCAGCGTGGGCTCCGGGCGGGCCTCCAGCGCCGAGATCAGCGCCCCGAGCTGCGCGTCGGCCTGCTGGATGGCGTCCAGGTAGTTGGCGTGGCTGCGGTCTTCCACCCCGCCGCGCAGGTAGTACTGGTGCACGTCCAGGGTGTGCACGTAGGCAAAGCCCGGCCGCTGCTGCGCGTCCAGCCAGTCCAGCAGCTCCTGGATCAGCGCGCTGTCCGGCGGGGTCTGGGCGGCGCTGCGGTCCACCTCCCAGTAGGCGGGCGGCAAGGCCACATCGAAGCCCCGGTCCAGCCCCGACAGCGTGCTCCCCAGCGGGCTGGCCGAGAAGCTCGCCGTCGCCCAGCCACCCTGCGCAAAGCGCTCCTGCATCAGCAGCAGGTCCGGGGGCACGCGGTCGGTGTTGCTGAGGGCGCCCACCTGGTGGGTCCCTGGGTGCACCCCGCTCATCAGGGTCGGGATGGTCGGCTTGGTCCAGCTCCCGGTGCTCAGGGCCCACGAGAACACCGCGCCCTCCTGCGCCAGCCGGTCCATGTTCGGGGTGGCCGCCCCGCCCCAGAAGCCCACGTGGTCGGCCCGCAGGGTGTCCACCAGGTAGACCACCACGTTGGGCGCCGCCTTCGCCGGGGACAGGATCTGCGGGCTCCCGAAGAAGGAGGAGGAGGCCTCGCTGCGGAACACCAGCTCTTGGCCCACCACGACCGGCACTTCGTGCCGGGACCAGCCCGGTCCCGAGCGCCTGACGATCTCCTCGCCGGCGAGGACAAGCTGAGCCGATCCCCCACCCGGACTGGCTGTGTAGAAGGTGAGCACACCCGTGCTGGGGGCCACGAGCCTCACCTCAGCCCCCGCCTGCACCGCCCACGAAGGCCGCAGCACCCCCTGGACCTGCGCCTGCACCTGGGAGACGGGCTGCTCCAGGCGCGCCTCTGGGGCCAGCAGCCGGACCTCGCCGATCTCGCCGGGGCCCTCCAACTGCAGGGACAGTCCGGAGAGGGCCTGGGCCCCGTTCCAGCCGCCGAGCAGGATCTCCTCGATGTCCGCGCGCAGGGTCTGCGGGCCTGCGGAGACCGCGAGCTGGAGCTCCGCCTGACCGCGCTCGACCTCGGTGAAGTCGCCGCTGCCGGAGGGAAACACGCGCAGGGTGGTGGGCTCGGCGGCCTGGACCTGGATCTCGACAAAGGCCACCGGGAAGGGCGCCTGCACCGCGACCTGGGCGCCCTGACCCCAGCTCTGCTCCACCGCGAGGCTGCGGGGGGCCTGGGCCTGGCCGGAGACCTGGGCGGGCTGCGTGAAGAGGTCGACCCGGCCGCCCGGGGGCGCGCTCTCTGGGAGGGGCTGGGTGGGCGCGCGGGGCGCGGGTGGCTGGAGCGTGCAGGCCTGGGTGTCGTGGCGCAGGCGCCCGTGGGCGAGGCTGGTCCCCAGACAGAGCAGGGAGGCCAGCGCGGCGCCATAGAGGCGGAGGCGCTCTCGGGGCAGCCACAACAGCCCCGCCCCGAGGGCCGCCAGGATCCCCGGCAGCAGCCAGGCTTCGCGGGCGAGCTGCAGCCCCAACACGGCGAGCAACCCCAGAGACAGCGGCGCGCGCGCCCAGGGAGAGCGCAGCAGCGCACCGATCCCCAGCAGCAGGGCGGCCAGTCCAGCGAGCAGCGGCGTCACGCGGAGGACTTCAGAGCAGCGGCCACCAGCAGCGCCCCTGCTCCGTGCTGCCGCCGAAGCTCTCCTTGTCCCGCCCCGAGGGGCCCCAGCGGTACCAGTTCTTGACCTTGTCGCCGTCCACGTAGGCGCCCTTCTCGCGGCGGCGGCCGTCGGCGTAGCGGGTCTTCCAGCAGCCGGCCTCTTCTCCCTCCACCCAGCGTCCCCGGGCGGCCAGGCTGCCGTCGCGGTGGAAGTAGATCCAGAACCCGACGGGCTCGCCGTCCTTGAAGCGCCCGCGGGCCCGCAGCTTGCCGGTGTCGTGCCAGCTCTTGAAGCTGCCCTGGAGCTTGCCGTGGTCCAGCGTGCCCTTCCACATCTTCTCGCCGTTGGCGTGCCAGGCCCGCCAGTCGCCCGTGGCCAGGCCGCCTTGGCACTCGCCCTTGAGGAAGCGCCCACCCTGCTCGTAGGCCTTGCGGTAGCGGCCGTCCTTGGCCTCGTTCGGGCACTCCACCGTCTGGTCCGAGACCAGGGGCATGCCGTTGGAGTTGATGCCGACGCCGACCACGCCGGTCAGGGCCGCAAGCAGCAGCGCGGTCATCGCAGCGGCTCCGGCCAACTGGGGAGCAGCTCGCGGGTGGAGGCGTCGTGGCCGCTGACCACGACCAGCTCAGGCCAGGCCTCCTTCCAAGCAGAGACCAGGTACAAGGGTCGCATCCCCGAGACCCAGTCGTACTCGAAGCGCCGCCGCACGAAGCCGCCCTTGGGCAGGGTCTGGGTCCAGTTGTCGTCGATCCAGGCGGCGTCGCCCATCAGCAGCACGGAGCTCTGGGGCAGGTTCACCAAGACCATGATGCTGCCCGGCGTGTGCCCCGGCGAAGGGAGCAGGATGATGCTGCCGTCCCCGGAGAAGTCCCGGTGCTGGGCGAAGGGGCCGTAGGGGCCCTGATCCAGGACCAGGGGCTCGACGTGCTTGTGCTCCAGCAGCGGCGCGAGCACCGGCCCGCCGCCCTGGACGTGCTCCCACTCCACCGCGTCCAGGTGCACCTTGGCGTCCGGGAAGTCCTCCAGCCCGCCGATGTGGTCGTGGTGGCTGTGGGTGAGCAGGATGTGCGCGACGTCCCCGGCCGACTTGCCGATCTCCGGCAGCATCTGCACCGGCGGGGTGTGCATCTCGAAGTCCGGCAGGCCGATCATCCAGAAGGGCCCCGGGTAGTCCTTGTGGTCCATGGCGGTGCGCCGACCAAAGGCCGTGTCCACCAGCACGTCGCCCTGGGGGTGCTCGACAAGGAAGCTGCTGACCACCCCCGGCACGTCGACCTTGCGGGAGCCCCCCTTGAGCGCCTGGTTCTGCGGCAGCGTGATGCTGGCCACATGCATGGCCCGCAGGCTGGTCTCCGGGAGCCCGGCGCGGGACGGGGAACCCAGCGACTCGGCGGAGGGGGTGGGCGCGGCGGGCGGCTTGTAGCAGGAGATGAGCAAGAGCAGCATTCCGGCAGGCTATCGCGGGACCGGAGCCCGCGGGGTCTATGATCCCCGCATGATCACGCGCCGACACCTGCTGGGCGGTCTGACCGCCACCCTCCTGCTCGCCTCCCCCCGCGCCTGGGCCAAGGGCGACAAGCCCCCCAAGCTGGCCCTCAAGCTCGCCGGGACTCTGACCCACCGCGAGATGCCGGTGCACCGCGACAAGGTCAAGCTGCGCCTGGCCGCATTCGACCAGGGCATGGGCCGCACCGTGCTCTGGGAGGCCACCCCCACCATCTCCTGCGACAACGGCGCCTTCGAGCTCATCGTCAAGCGCCCCAGCCTGGGCGTGGTCGGCGACAGCCCCTTGCCCGACAGCTTCCACCTGGAGCTCTGGGTGCTGGAGGCCGGCCCCGCCGTCAGCGACATCCGCCTGGTCCCCCGCGTGCAGATCCCCTGGTCCGACAGCGGCGTGGCGGAGTGCACCTTGGAGAAGGAGGGCGGCATCGAGGGGCTGGATGAGGGAGGGGCTTGTGTGCTCTCCGGCGACGGGGCCCTCCGCCTGGAGCTCACGACCCTCCAGCGCATCGAGCTCACCTAGCCGCAGGCGAGGTCACCCGCAGTCGGCTCACGCACAGCGCAGCGTCTGGCCAGCGCCCTCGGAGGCGGCGAACACCTGCTGACACAGCCAGCCGGCCTCGTCCTCCGGAGGCAGTCGCTCGGCCAGCCGTGCCCAGCGCAGCGCCTCCACGACCCGCTCGCGCTCGGCGACGCTGTCGTCGTTGAGGGCGACCCAGGCGCGCCAGGCGGCCAGGGCGGAGCGCTCGACGCTGCCCACAAAGTCGCGCATCAGGCGGTTGGCCTCGCGCCACTGCCCCTGCTCGGTCAGGGCCCGGACATCTCCCAGGAGCTGGTCGGTGGGGTCGCGTTCCGGGGTGACCAGATCCTCCAGGGACAGGTCCCCCAGGAAGAGATCCAGGCTGCTCTCGCCGTCCAGGAGCTGCTTGACGCAGGGCTCCGAGGGCTGGACGACCGGGGCCGTGCTGTGCTCGAGCATCCCGAGCGCGGCCATCGCTCCAAGCAGCTTGGGGTCTTCCAGCGCCTCACTCAGATCCTGGGTGCAGGCGCGTCCGCCGGGCTTGGCGAGGAGCTGCTCGAACGCCTCGGGAAGCGCCAACCCATCCACGTCTTCCCGCTGGATGAGCAGGCGCACCTGGCCCCCTTCCAGCGGGCTGGCCGTGCGCTTGCCCAGACGGATCAGGAGCTGACCGAGGCTGGCGCGGAAGCTCCGGGGCCCCGAGCGCTCCTCGAAGGTGAACTGCGCCGGCTTGCGCCAGTAGGCGTTGAGCAGGCTGAACTGGGAGGCGTTGGAGGGGCTACCCTGGCGAAAGGGCATGTCCACCAAGCGCTGTCCAACCTGGATCTGGAGTCGGCCCGTCCAGCGTTCCCGCCAGGCGAGGGCGGCAACAGAGAGCGCAGATCCGGAGTCGATGTCGTCAACCATAGGGCACCACCAGAGAATGGAAGTCTGACGACCGCATTCATCCTGTAGATGCCCTCTGAGGCGCTTGCATCCCGATTACAGGAAACCCCGTACGTGGGCCCCCTGTTTTGCGCACAGAAGTCGGGATTCAGCCCCGAATCTCGCCTCAGCCCTCGACCTTGGCGATCGCATCGCTCGCGCTCGCGTCGCCGTGGATCATGGCCAGCAGGCCCGGCAGGTAGCGGTCCATGGTCAGCACGTTGGCGTAGACCAGGTTGCGCACCAGGGCCGGAGAGAACTCGGCGCCCTCCACGTCGATGGCAGACTTGTAGCGGACCTCGCCGTCCACAAAGTCCATCTCCAGGTTCCCCACGATCAAGCCGTAGTTGGCGCGGGTGATGAACTCGCTCACCTGCGCGCGCTGCTCCTCGGGGACCGCGACGGGCGCGATGCTGTAGAAGAGGATCTGGTGCTGCTCTTCGCGCACCTTGCAGTAGCACTGCCACCGCGCCGAGTCGCCCACGAAGCCCATCACCAGGGCCGAGGGGTCGTCCATCCGCTGGGTCTTCCAGTCGTCCGAGTCGAAGAAGGCCACCACGTCGTCAAAGAGGCTCACGAGCACGCTCCTGCTTGGTGCAGGAGCCCTAACCCACGCGGCGGCCGGGTACAGGCTCGCGAGCGCCTTCTAGTTCTGCCGGTCCGAAGTCACAATATGGAGAGTCCGGCAGAACGCCGGGCCCAAGTGGGCCCGCGGGGGTGCGCCGGAGGCGCATTCCGGGGGTGTCCCCCGGAGAAGACAATAGTTCTCTGAGCCGCAAGTCCCGACACCAAGGGTGTTGGGACTTGCGATTCGGAGAACTAGCTCGCCCAGGCCCGCTGCGCTGCGGCGGACAGGTGGTCCCGGTCGACCTTGGCTTTCGCCCGGTAGGACTCCACAGCGCGGGTCCAGGACTCCCCAAAGGCCCGCTCGCAGCGCGCGGAGACCTGCTCAAGGTCGAGCCCCGCCAGGTCCGCGGGGATCTGATCGGAGTGGTACAGCTCCAGGTCGCCGACCAGGGTCTCCGCCACCGCCCAGGCCGCCTGGTGCGCGGGGTCCCCGTAGTACTGCGTGGTCAGGGCCAGCAGCCCCTCCTTGAGGGCCTTCGCCGGCCGAAAGCGCGGCGACCAGCGGGCGTCCACCGGCATGCGGCGCGCGCTCTGGATGGAGCGCACCACCCGCTCGGGCCGCCAGCTCCGCTCCAGGGTGCCCACCCCAGGCAAGGGGATGCGCTTCCCGTCGATGATGGCCTCCTGGATCTCGGCGAGCAGCGCCCGCACCACCTTGTCGACGGTCGCCTGGGGCAGACCGGTGCGTGCAGCCACGCGCTCTCGCAGTTCCTTGAACGTCACTCAGCCCTCCAGGTCGGCGAGCATCGCCCGCATGCTGTTCATCGCCTCTTGCGCCGCAGACAGCAGCTCACCGTTCCCCTCCTGCTTGAGGGCGGACACAGCGCGCTGGAAGTCCTGCAGCCGGCGGTTCATGTCCACGACAGCGCGGCGCCGCTGCTCTTCCTGCCAGGCCGCGCTCTCGGCGATCACGTCGGCCGCCAGCTTCCGGGGCAGGCCGGTCACGGCCGCGAGCTCTTCGGGGTCGGCGTGGCTCAGGCTGGCCGCCTGGTAGAAGCCCGCGCCATGAAGCCGCCGCAGGCGACGGGGACCGATCCCCCGGATGTTGGCGAGTTCAGCGAACAGGGGCAGCTCATCGCTGTTGAACTCCACGAGCGCGGTCAGCCGCTCCTCGCTGTCACCCCCAAGGTAGCTACCGTAGCGGGGCAGCCAGTCCCTGAGGGTGTTGAGGAAGGCATGTCGAGGGCCACTCTTGCCCCTCTTCCCCCGGTAGCTCACCAACGCCCCATCCAGGCCTTCGAGCAGCGCGATGTGCTCTGGGTCCTGCGAGGCACGGGCGAGGCGCATCAGGGATCCCAGGCCGTCAGCGAGCTGCTCGAGCACCCGCCCCTCGTCCCGACCGGAGAGGAGCTGGGAGCCGGAGAGCGCGACGACCTCGACCAGATCCCGGGCGATGTCCCGAGAGACGGCCTCCAGCGCGGACTCCTCCGTCTGCACATCCTGTTGGGTGAGCAGCGAGGCGAGGTCCAGCCCGGAGAGCGCCCCCCCAAGGGTGTCGGTGCTCATGCGGAGGCCTTCTTGCGGTTCCGCAGCGAGTCGAGCACCCCCTTGACGATGGCCTGCTGGGTCTCAGAGACCCCCTCCCCCCGGATGGCGACGGCGGAGAACGCCGGGTGCCCGTAGGGGTTGAGGAGCTTGTTGAGGGTGGCGGGCTTGGCGGCGCCGCGCATGTCCTGTTTGTTCCACTGGAACACCAGGGGGAAGCTCGCCGGGTCCTTGCCCTCTTCCTTGAGCGAGGCCACCAGGTCCTCCATGCTCAGGAGGTTGGCCTGCTCGCGGCGGGGGTTGGAGTCCGCGACGAACACGGCGCCGTCGGCACCGTTGAGCACCAGACCGCGGGTGCGCTGGTAGAAGGACTGGCCGGGGACCGTGAAGAAGTCCAGCTTGACGCGGAAGCCGTCCAGCTCCCCCAGGGTGAGGGGGAAGTAGTCAAAGAAGAGGGTGCGCTCGGTCTCGGTGTCCAGCACGAGCAGCTCGCCGCGGTTGCTGTCGGGGGCGGAGCGGTGGATGGACTTGAGGTTGGTGGTCTTCCCGCTCAGACCGGGGCCGTAGTAGACGATCTTGAGCGAGATCTCCCGCTTCCGTGCGTTTATGCGCATTCACCCTCCTGGGACCTGAGCAGCCGGTCAGCCTCATGACGGATTCGCAGGCCCAAGAGTTGAGCCTCCGGATCGAAGGGTAGCTTCTCCGAGAGCCGCGCCCACTTGAGCGCCCCTTGCACTCTCTCTTGCACCGGGACGGAGCCGCAGTTCAAGCGGACCCAACCGCGCCACGCCGCCAGCTCCGAGCGATCCACCGAGCCCACGTAGTTGCGCAGATGCCCATCGGCCTCCTCCCAGCGGCCCAGGTCGGCCAGGCCGCGCACCCGGTCCAGCAGGTCGTCGACGGGGTCGAACTCGATGGCCTCGTCCAGGGGGATCTCCAGGTCACCCAGCACCGCGTTCAGGTCGACCATGCCCGAGAGCAGGTTGCCGACGGAGGGATCCGCGAAGGGCGTGACCTCCTGCTCCTTGTGGTGGGTCAGGAAGCCGAGGCGCAGCAGGGCCCCGAGCAGCTCGGGCGCCTCCAGATCCTCGGCCAGATCGCTGACCTGGGGCCGGGCTCCGGGGCGGCAGCTCAGGGTGAGCAAGGGCTCCGGGAGCTCCAGCAGCTCAGCGTCGCCGGCGTTGATCCCGAGCTGAACCCGTCCACCGCTCAGCTCCAGCGCCTTCTTGGAGGCCAGGCGCAGCAGGAGCTGCCCCAAGCTCTCGTGAAGGCCCTTGGGTCCGGCACTCTCGACGAAGCGAAACTCCGCGTCCCGCAGGGCGTAGGCGTTCAGCAGGGTGAAATCAGATGGTTTCACCGGCCCGCCATTCCTGAAACATACCGACCGGGTGGACTCTCCGACCTGGATCTCCAGGGTCCCGGTCCACCGCTCTCGCCAGGCCAGCGCGGCCAGGGAAAGCGTGTCGTTCTGCGCGGAGTATGCGTTGGGAGCTGTAGGCACCATGGGTTCTTCCCGACTTGCATTTGACTTGTACCGCGACCCCCTCTTTCATCGCATTTCACGTGTCTGACATCGCCCCCTCACCCAATCGGGGACTCGGCGAAACAAGAGGAAGCACCTGCTTTGGAACGGCTCCAAAGCAGAAGGGCAGCGAGGTGTGTCCCGTCAAGTGGTGTACGAGTCGATGGGGTTCTTCGAGTCCGTTGACTCCGTTGGGTTCATCGGGGTGAGCGCGAGAGGGGTGTCCCCTCTCGCTGAAGTGGAAGGAGGTTCAGGGTAGAGGGGCGGTCACAGCCGCTCCAGCGCTCGGGGAGGGACCTGGTCGGCGCCAGTGACCTTGGCCATGCTCGCCAGGCTGAAGTAGCGACGACCGACCTCCCATTCGTCGCTGTGCTCCACCATCAGCATGCCGACCAGCCGAAGGATGGAGGCGTCGGTGGGGAAGATGCCAACCACGTCCGTGCGGCGACGGATCTCTTTGTTCAGGCGCTCCAGCGGGTTGGTGGACTTGAGCTGTCTCCAGTGGGCCTCGGGGAAGTGCATGTAGGCAAGCACGTCCTCCTCGGCCTCAAGCAGCAGCTCGGCGGCGCGCGGCCACTTGGGCTCGAGGAGCTCAACTGCGCGTCCGAGCGCTTGCTTGGCGTCCTCGATGGAGGCCTGGTGGAAGATGTGGCGAATGCTGGCGCTGGCCAGTTGCTGGGCCTTGCGAGGGATCACGCTGAGGACGTTGCGGAGGAAGTGCACGCTGCAGCGCTGCCATGTGCAGCCGTTCATCACGCGTGGAATCGCGGCGCGAAGGCCGGCGTGGGCGTCGCTGATCACAAGCTGCACCCCGCGCAGGCCGCGGGTGACCAAACCTTCGAGGAAGTGGGACCAGGAGCTGGCCATCTCCTTCTGCGCGACCTCGATCCCGAGGACCTGACGTTCGCCCGTCTCCGTCACGCCGATGGCGATGAGGACGGCCTTGGAGACCACGCGGCCGTGGTCCCGAGTCTTGATGTGGATGGCGTCGAGCCACACGTAGGGGTGGGCCTTCTTCCCCAGGTGCCTGTTTCGGAAGAGGTCGACCTCGCGGTCCAGGACCTGGGCCATGCGCGAGACCTCGCTGCGCTTGACCCCCTGGGCCCCCATCGCCTCCATCAAGTCCTCCACCTTGCGCGTGGAGACGCCCAGGACGTAGGCCTCGCTGACCACGTTGACAAAGGCCTTCTCCCAACGCCGACGCGGAGCCAGAAAGCTTGGGTAGTAGCTTCCCTTTCGGAGGCGCGGAATCTCAAGATTTACGGTCCCCATTCGCGTCTCGAGTGCCCGAGAGCGGTACCCGTTGCGCTGGTTCAGGCGAGCCTCGCTGCGCTCTCCATGCGTGGCGCCAGTCAGGGCAGAGACTTCGGTCTCCATCACCTCCCGAAGCGCCTCCTTGAGGAGCTCCCGGAAGAAGTCAGGCTGGGCCTGGACAAGGGTGTTGCTGAGTGCGGTCAAATCTTCTACGTCGGCCATGAGCGGTGGGTCTCCAGGTTGTTGTTGTTGACAAGTCAACGTCTATGGAGAACCCCACCGCCTCTTCAACCTGAGGGGGCTGCTACACCACTTCCTGGGACGCTACC
>JAZAMN010000029.1:0-34524 GCA_036229005.1 Myxococcota bacterium | reverse complement strand
GGGCGTGACCGAAAGGAGGCGCGGGCTCAAGCTCACTCACGGTCTCGATTGCTCGGGACCAGCGCTTCATCGAGCTCCGCGCCTCCCCCCGGCTTCAACAGGCTACCCGGCGATGGCAGACACAAGCGCTTCGCTGAGGCTCCGGCCCACCAGTGATCGATCTGGCGACCGATTCGGGTGTGCAGGGGTGGATCTGGGGGCTCAGAGGGCCTGTTGGGGGGCTCTTGGAGGGCTCAGAGGGCCGAATCGGTGGGTCCAGCGCTCACTGGTCGGGGGTAGCCTCGGCGGACCGCTCATTCGGACGGCGTAGCCACCAGGGGGCGCTCATTCGCAGGGCGTAGCCGCAGGCGCGCGTCCTGCTCTCGGCCGGTCCTGCCCCAACTCCCCACTGTTAGACTTCGGCAGAGGCGATCCCATTGCCGGGGACGTTCAATAGGGAGCAATGAGCGCTACCGCAGTAGACGAGATTCACGAGTGGGTCGGTAGACACTTCGGCCACTACAACCGACAGGGCTCCGCGTCACAGAGCGCCCACGGTGGTGTCCGGTACCTGGGCTCTGCCCTCTGGGACGCCCCAACGCCGGGCGGAAACTACCGGGGCTACTATGGCCGATTTGAGATTCCACGCTCAGGTGTCCTCCACAACCTCTATATTGGCTCCAGTTCTACAAATCAGAACAAGTACTTGGTGTTCATGCTGGACCATCACGAGACTCCGACCTTTGAACTGCACCTGGAGGCGAACCGAGTACATCAGGTGCCGGGGGGCTGGTGGGTCACCCACCTCAAGACCATCGGTCTCGGTGGAGGCGGCTCCATCGGGCGCGACAGAGTACTCGCGACGACAACCAGGAACGCTCCAACACTTCGGACGGGTGACTCCATCGATCTCGGCGTCGTCCTCCTCAGCGACGACCCAGTGGTCGGCATCAGCGGCTTTCTCTACCGAGTCTTGGAGTTCTCGGTTCGTCGGAATCACCTTCGCCGCGCCCAGGTGATGACCAACACGGGCACGCCCACGCCCGACCCCTGACAGTGCGGGAGCACATCAGGCCACAGTTGCGGTGAGGTGACTTGTCCCGATGGGCCCCAGCGGTTGAGGAACCATGTTCCTGACCCGAGAACCGAACCACTGGCCGCCTCCACCGGGCTAAGCACCCGCCCATGAACACCCCCTCCTTCTTCCTGCTGGTTCCCGGACCCTTCGACCACACGCCCGGCTTGCTGGGCGCCCTCGCCCAGGCCGGCGTGCTCTGCACCGCAGGCTCCCAGGAGCCGCCCGTCCGCGGGGAGCTGCGGGTCGAGGTCATCGACGAGCCGGAGGGCTTCGCCGCCGCGATGTACTGGGGTCCCGACGGCCCCGTGCCCGAGGCCGTGGTCCAAGCGGCCGGGCAGTGCACCAAGGCCGCCCTGCTGGAGATCTGCAACCCCCTGGACGCCGCCCGCGAGCAGACCCTCGCGCTGCTGCGTGCCCTGCAGGCGCTGGGGGCTGCCTCCATCCGCGCCGAGGCCAGCGGGCTGAGCTGCAGCCTGGAGCGCTTCATCGAGCGCCTGGAGGACGGCAGCTCCGAGCAGCTCGTGACCGCCGCGGTGGCCTTCGTCGCCCAGGACGAGCGCAGCTTCTTCTCCGTGGGCATGCAGCACTTCGGCCTGCCCGACGTGGAGCTCCAGGACTGCGAGGCCCAGGCCGCCCTGAACTGGCTGCACGCCTTCTGCCGCTATTGCATCGACGAGTCCCCCGTCTTTGGCAGCGGCTCCACCTTCGCGCCCGCCGCCGACGCCAGCCGCCGCAGCCTGGAGCGCTGGCCCGACCTGCGGCACCCCGCCCACGATGGCCGCCACAACCCCCAGGGCGTGTGGGTGGCCCTGCCCGAGGGCGCCCCCGCGTTGGAGCTCCGGGACCCCGAGCCCGTGCACATCCCCGCGCTGGTCGCCATCCTGATGTCCCAGCAGCAGCAGCTCGGCCGCCCGCTCACCCAGGCCGAGGTCGAGGCCGTCGCCGATGAGGCCCCCACCATCGAGATGGAGCTGGGCGCCGCCCGCGCCATGGATCGCTCTCGCGGCTACGTGGACCTGGAGCCTCGCCGCGCCTGGGAGCAGTGGTGCAGGGTGCGCGATATGCACGGCTGAGCCCTCCACGTCCCATGGGGGGTCCACCCCGAGGAGTCCATGGACCAGTCCCGACTGCAGGCCCTGCTCGAGCAGGTCGCCACCGGCGCCGTTCCCCCCCAGCAGGCCGCCGCCGCCCTCTCCCAGGACGCCCTGGAGCTCGAGGGTCAGGCCGTCGCCACCCCCGACACCCGGCGCGCCCTCCGCCGCGGCATCCCCGAGGTGATCTTCGGCCAGGGCAAGACCCCCGAGCAGATCTCCGCGATCATCGGCCGCCTGGACGCCGCCGGCCAGTCCGCGGTGGTCACCCGCCTGGTCCCCGAGCACGCCGAGCAGATCCTGGGCGACTGGCCCGACGCCACCTACCACACCCTCGCCCGCGTCCTGGTCCGCCAGGTCGGCGCGTGGCAGGACCGCGGCCAGGGCACCATCGCCGTGGTCTGCGCGGGCACCTCCGACCTGCCCGTCGCCAACGAGGCCAGCGTGGTCGCCAAGGCCCTGGGCAACCGCGTCGAGCAGGTCACCGACGTGGGCGTGGCCGGCCTCCACCGCATCCTCCGCCACTCCGAGCTGCTCCACAGCGCCCGCGTGGTCATCGTGGTCGCCGGCATGGAGGGCGCGCTGCCCAGCGTCGTCGCCGGCCTGACCGAGCGGCCCGTCATCGCAGTCCCCACTTCCGTCGGCTACGGCGCCAGCTTCGGCGGCCTGGCCGCGCTGCTGGGCATGCTCAACTCCTGCGCCGCCGGGGTCAGCGTGGTCAACATCGACAACGGCTTCGGCGCCGCCTACCAGGCCACCCTGATCAACCGCCTGCCGGCCGAGAAGGACGCGTGAGCACCCTGTGGATCGACGCCCGCGCGGGCCTGGCCGGCGACATGCTCTGCGCGGCCCTGCTGGACGCGGGTGGCTCCCTGCAAGAGCTCCAAAGCGCTCTTTCCACCTTGGGTCTCCCCGAGCTTGAGCTCAGCACCCAGCGGGTCACCCGCGGGGCCTTCGACGCCCTGCACTTCCGCATCCAGGTGGCCGGCCAGCCCGCCGACGCCCAGCCCCACTGGCCCACCGACGACGCCGGTCACGACCACAGCCACCCGCACGACCACAGCCACGCGCACGACCACAGCCACGCGCACGACCACAGTCACAGTCACGACCACGGGCACAGCCACGATCACGGGCACGACCACAGCCACGCCCCCGGCGCCGACGGCTCCTGGCAGGCCATCCGCGCCATGCTCCAGGCCGCCCCCCTCCCCGAGCGCGCCCGCGCCCGCGCCCTCCAGGTCTTCGAGGCCCTGGCCCAGGTCGAGGCCCGCGCCCACGGCGTCCCCGTCGAGCAGGTCCACTTCCACGAGGTCGGCGCCGCCGACTCCATCGCCGACATCGTCGGGGCCTGCTTGCTCCTGGAGCAGCTTGACGTCGATCGCATCGTCTGCACCGAGCTCCCCCTGGGCGGCGGCCCCATCCGCACCGCCCACGGCCGCATCACCGCCCCCGCACCCGCCACCACCCTCCTGCTGCGCGGCTGGCCCTGCTTCCAGGACGGCCGCAACGGCGAGCTCGTCACCCCCACCGGCGCCGCCATCGTCGCGACCCTGGCCGAGCCGGGCCCGATGCCCTCGATGGTGCCGACAGCCCAGGGCTTTGGGGCAGGGACCTGGGATCCCTCGGGGTGGGGCAACCTCACCCGCGTACTCCTGGGCAACTCCTCCACCTCAGCAGATCCCACCCCAAGCGAGGTCATCGAGCTGCAGACCCAGGTCGACGACATGACCGGCGAGTGGATCCCCGCCTTGCTGGATGCCCTCTTCGACGCCGGCGCCGTGGACGCCTTCACCCAGCCCGTCCAGATGAAGAAGGGCCGCCCCGCCCTGCTCGTCACCGCCCTGTGCCCCCCCGCCGCCGCGCGCGCCGTGGGCCGCGCCCTGCTCACCCACTCCACCAGCTTCGGCCTGCGCCAGCGCCGCCTGCAGCGCCAGACCCTCCGCCGCGAGCACCGCAGCGTGCAGACCCCCTACGGCCCCGTGCGGATCAAGCTGGGCTGGCTGGAGGGCGAGCTGCTGCAGCACAGCCCCGAGCACCAGGACTGCGCCCGCGCCGCCCGCGAGCACGGCGTCCCCCTGCCCAAGGTGTACGCTTGTGCCCTGGCCGCCTTCTTCGCCCAGGAGCCCGACCTTGGCCCACCTGCTGGTCTCCGACCCTGAGCTCGCCGAGCGCCTGCAGCGCGCCGGACACCGCTGCGATTGGACCCCTGATGACCTCGCTGGCGACCTGATGCTGGTGGGGTTTGGGGATGGTCCGGTGTCCGGCGGTGAGTGGATCCGCACTCTGAGTGAGCGCGCCCCCGACCTCCCCTTGCTGGCCATCTGCGAGGACACCGAACAGGCCGAGCAGGCCCTGGCCGCCGGCGCCGACGACGTGCTGCGTGCCCCCTTCTCCTCCGCCGTCTTGAGCGCGCGCCTGCGGGGCTGGCTGCGGCACACGACCCCCGACTCCGACGGCCCAAAGGGAGCCGCGAACCTGCTCCCTCGTATGATCGAGGCCAGCCCGGACCCCGTCGTCGCCGTCGACCTGGAGGGCCAGGTCCTGCTCTTCTCCCGCGCCGCCGAGAAGGTGCTGGGCTACCGCGCCGCCGAGGTCGTTGGGCAGGCCCACGTGGGCACCCTCTACGCCGCCGCCGGCTCCGCGTCCGAGGTCATGCAGCAGCTCCGCGCCGCCGAAGACCACCGCATCCACGGCCACAGCGTGCGCCTGCGGGCCAAGACTGGCGAGGCCATCCTGGTCCAGCTCTCCGCCACCCTGGTCCACGACGCCATGGGCCGCCCCGTCGCCAGCGTCGGCATCTTCCGTGACGACCGCGAGCGCGAGCAGCTCAGCCTGGCGCTGGAGCGCACCACCGACCAGCTCCACCAGTCCGAGGCCCGCGGCGGACTCCTGGACGCCGCCCGCGCCGGCCTGGCCGAGCTCGCCTCACCCCTCACCGAGGCCCTGGGGCGCCTGGAGCTGGCCGCCATGGATCCCGAGCTCTCCCCCGGCGCGCGCGCCCAGGTCAGCGAGGCCCAGGCCCCTCTCTCCACCCTGCTCCGGCGCACCCGCGAGTTGACAGAGCGGCTGGATCTGGGCACCTGAGGGGACGCCACCCGCGCACTCGCGTGTTGTGCCGGCCCCGGAGACCCCATGCTGCTTGTCCTGTCCAGCCTCGCCTTCGCCACCCAGTTGGACATGCGCACCGAAGGCTGCCCCACCGGCAACGGCGTGGCCCGCGTCTACTCCAAGGTCAGCGCGAACACCCACGGCGGCTGGGACAGCGACCTGGTCAGCTACTCCACCGAGGGTCAGTTCAGGGAGTACGCGATCTCGACGTGTCCGGATGACTTGTTCACCGTCTACGGCCACGACATGGACATGGTGCTCACGGACGAGCAGAAGACCGCAGTCGAGGTCACCCTGGCCGGCTTGCGCCGCGAGATCGAGGACCCCGAGAAGCTGGAGGTCTGGGAGCGCTACATCATCGCCGGTCAGGTCTACAAGACCCTGGGCGCCGACCACCGCCAGCTCTACCAGCTCTACCTGGAGGCGAGCTGGACCGCCCGGGACAAGGCCGTGGGCGTCTACAAGGGCCTGGAGGGTCCCATCGCCGCCTGGGAGCTGCTGGAGCAGGGCGACGCCGAGCTCAAGCGCACCGACCTGGACGCCCACACCCGCAAGATCCTGCTCCACAACCTGGCCCGCGTGGCCCACCGGGGCGGCTTCGCCAACCGTCGGGACGGCTACCTCAAGCAGTTCGAGGCCGTCGGGGACCTGGACGCCGAGGAGAAGAAGGCCCTGCAGACCATGCGCTGGATCGTCACCGACGTCGAGCCCAAGCTCCAGCAGCTCGCCATGGCCGAGCTCCAGGCCTACCTGGCCACCGAGCCCAGCGACACCGTCGAGCTTATGCGCGCCACCTACCTGCTCGCCGACCTCTACCGCCGCCAGGGCGACATGGGCGTCGCCGTCCAGGGCTACGCGCTGGTGGCCGTGCACCCGGACGCGCCGCAGCAGTTGAAGGATCTGAGTGCTTGGTTTGGGTCGATGTTGAGTCAGTAGCTACCAGTCAAATCGCTCGTTCAAGTCCTGGTCCCAGCACTGCGGCTGCCCTGACCCTTCTTCGATCCCGCAGATCTTCCAGTCCCCTTCGTAGACCGGACGCACGGTGACGGCCTCCGTCACAGCGATGGGCCCGGGTGACTCCCAAGTCTGCGTCATACCATCCACGCTGACCTCGAAGCACCGAAAGGCACCGCTCTCAAGCTGCACACAGACATCGCCGCCAAAGCGCGTCAGTTGCTGGTACTCCTGGTCCGCCAGGGGCGCGTCCATCATCGCCCAGCTCCCGCTGCGTTGCCAGCAGTAGAACTCACCGGCCCAGCTCAACCCACAGAGGCCGTAGTAGATCTGCTCCACCTGCTTCAACCCCGACTCTGGGGCCCAGGTCGCGGGAGTCAGCCCAGAGTCGGACAGGTCCTTCTCCGCACAGACCAGCTGGTCGCTGGCGTCGATCGCACAGGCCTCCCCATAGGGCCCCGTGATCAGCCCACGCTCTGCGGCAAAGTGCACCGTGTCAAAACCCCCGACCCATTCGTACTTGGGGCACTCCACGAAGCCCTCTTCAGTCAGAACGCAGGTGGCGTAGCCGCTGTACATCAGGGCGCTCTCTCGGTCCGTCGTCGGGTCGCCAGCCTCCGGGTAGAAGCGCCCGAAGCCCACCTCATCCATGCGGTTGGCGACCAGCTCCCCCGCCTCATTGAAACCGACCCAGTCCTGGGAGTCCTCCGAGTACATCTCGACAAAGGCCATGTGCCGGACCCGCTCGTTCTGGTAGTCACCCGCTACCAGCGCATCGCCACCAGAGCCGTCTTCAGCCCAACACTGGGGGTAGCCATCCTGCGTGAAGCAGAAGGTCGCGCTGACGTAGGTGTCGCGCCGAAAGATACGCAGGATTCGGTTGGATCGATCGAGAGCATCAGGCCCTGGATCGTTGCATCCGAACACCAGCGAGAACAGAACTACCGGCATCGCTCCCCCTACCAATCAAAGCGCTCGTTGAGGTCCTGGTCCCAGCACTGCGGGAGTCCGGACGCCTCTTCAACTCCGCAGATCACCCAATCGCCCCAGAACTTGGGGTGTACTGACGAGACCCCATCCGTCAGGAGTGGGAAGGGCTGAGACGAGACCCAAGCAGGCTCATTGCCTCCCTCCTCGGCGTCGAAGCACTCCAAAGATCCGTCCACCAACTGCACACACGCATAGTCCTGGTTGAGGGACCAGAGCAGCCGTTTGTAGTCCGGGTTCACCACCGGGGCTTCCATGAGTTGCCAGTCCCCGTACAAGGGCCAGCAGTAGAACTCCCCGTCATAGCTCAGGGCACAGCTACCTTCTCCGGCAGTGACGACCTGCTTGATGCCAGCGGCCGGAGCCCAAGGCGAGTTGTAGGTCCAAGTGCTGTCTTGGTGACTTGCGCAGACGATCTGGTCCTGGGCATCAATAGCGCAGGGCTCACGGTACGTCCCGGCTCTCAGATCCCTGACCGCGGGGAAGCTCGCTGACGCCCAGCCCTCCTTCCAGGAGTACTCCGGACACTCAACGGAGCCCCCGGCAGTCAGCACGCACATGGCGAGGCCCAACATGTTCGCAAACTCAACATCGGTGCTTGGGTCGCCTGCATCGGGGTAGAAGAAGTCGATGTCCAGCCCCTCCCCCAAGTCGCTGGAGATGAGCTCTCCCCCCCCCGAGACTCCTGACCACTCCAGGTTGTCCTCGGAATGGATCTCGACCACCGACAGGTGCTTGACCCGCTCGGCCCGGTAGTCCCCGAACAGCAGCTGATCGCCCCCCTCATCCTCGTACCAACACTCCGGACGTCCGTTCAGCGTGAAGCAGAACGCCGAGCTGAGATGCGCGGAGTACTCAAAGATGGGCACCACCTGGCTTGTCGGCGCGACGTCCCCCTCGCCCGTGTCCTCAACCTCTGGGCCCTTGCAGCCAAGCAGCATCGCGACAAACATCGGTCCCATAAGCTCCTCCCCGACTGCCGATCGGACGGAGAGAAGAGCACGACCTCGACATCAACAACAAGCCCAATGTCTCAGAAAGTCCGACAACCATGCTTCAAGTATCACAATGAACTGTCAGACCTGAGATCTGCCAGCCACCCCCTCCCCCCGACGTCGCCCACAGACCTGGCTTTCTATTGCAAATCGGGTTGGCTCACGCCCCTCAGTCCTCATCCTCATCCAACCACCCCATCCGCACCAACACCCCCTCAGCCCGGTCGATGTCGCGGCCCATCAGCTCAAAGAGCTCCAGCAGGGCCTTGTCGGCGGCGTCGGGGGTGAGCTTGCCGTCAGCGTCGACCAGGGCGGGGCCGAGCTCCTTGCAGACCTTGGAGAGGGCCACGACGGTCACGCAGTACTCGCCCAGGCTGTCCCAGACGGGCTTGGACTTCCAGCGCAGGCGCTTGTACTTGGCCTGGTGGACCTTGCCGTCCTCCTCGTTGAAGACGTAGATGCACTCGTCCCCAGCGCGGCCCACGACGGTCCAGTTCTCCGGCCAGTTGGCGTAGAGCTCGCCGGTGGCGCCGTCAAAGGCGTAGCCGGCCTGCAGACCCCAGAGCTTGCGGAGCTGCGGAACGGTCAGGTCCGCGGGGTAGTAGGAAAGCCGCAGGTCCACCGGCCCAAAGCTGGCGTACATATCGGCGATCTCGCCAGGCAGCGGCTTCTCCCCCATCCAGTTGGCCTTGGGCTGCACGGCGGTCAGGGCGTCAGGGTAGAGCTTGTTGACCAGGCCGCGGGCCTTGCCGTAGTGGGAGACGATTGCCATGTGGAGGCTCCTTTCCGTGCCCCCAAGGGTAACCCCTCAGCGCCGCTTCTTCCTGCCCTTCTTCCCCCGCTTGACCGGCGCGCCCAGCGCCCGCTTCTGCTCCAGCAACCCGGCTCTCTCTGGGGAGCCAGACTCCAGGGTACCGATGGCTTGCGACAACACCGCCTGGGCCTTGTCGGCGCGCGACAACCGCACCCAAGCTGTGCCCGCAGACGAGGCCACCCTGGCGCGGACCCCCGCATCCGGCGCGTCCGCGGCGGCCTCCAGGTGGGTCAGGGCTGCCTGGGGCTGGGCCAGGTTGAGCTGCGTGATGCCCAGGCTCAAGTGGCTACGGGTGACCTCGTCGGGGCCCAGAGCCAGAGACAGGGCGCGGGCATACAGGCCCTTGGCGCGTTGGGGTCGGCCGGTCTTGAGGGCCTCAGATCCCTCCTCCCGCAGAGCCCGAAAGAGCTGCTCCCGGATGATGGGGCCGTGCTCGGGGTGGTCCGAGAGGCGCCCGTAGGCGTCCTGGGCGAGCTGGCTCACCGTCTGGACATCGACCTGGGGGTCACTGAGCAGCACCTCGACCCGGTCGAGGACAAACTCGGCGTGCTCCAGACCGGCGGCGTGGGCGCGCTCGATCCACGCGCGGGCGCCCGGCCAGTCCTGCTCCCAGAAGGGGGGCGCGGCCCGCAGCCACAGCAGGATGGGGTCGCCGGGGTGCTGGGCCAACAGGGCGTCGAGCTGCTCTACAGTAAGGGCGCCGGGGGTCTTGCGCTGCTCGATGAGCGCGGCCCAGGGGGCCTCAGGCATCGTCGGGGTCGTCGGTCTCAGGGACCACGCCGCCCAGCTTCCAGGTGGTCATCCAGCCGGTGGGCACGATGAAGAAGGCGGCCACGGTGACGGCGGTGAGGCCCACGAGCACGAGCATGCCCAGGGACTTGACGCCCCGGTTGGTGGCGAAGGCCAGGGACATGAAGCTCAGGATGGTGGTCGCGGCGCTCAGGCCCGAGGCCCAGCCGGTGGTGCTCAGGGCCTTGATGACCTTGCCGGGGCCCTCCTCGGCCAGGCGGTGGAGCAGGTGGATGACGACGTCCACGCCGATGCCCAGCAGGATGGGGATGCCCACCAGGTTGAGGACGGTCAGGTCCACGCGGGCCAGCACCAGCGCGCCGGCGCCCCAGACCATGCCCAGGGCGAGCACGGCCATGGCGCCCAGGGAGCGGCGCAGGGCGGTCATGCGGCGGGTGCCCTTGAGCAGCGCGGGGAGGGCCTGGCCCAGGGTGCCCAGCCAGACCAGGATGAGGGCGCCTGCGGCGACCACGGGGGCGTCGTGGCGGAGGATGCGGGAGAGGCTGCCGACCACCAGGTACTCGCCGGCGTAGGGCACGCCCTGCGCGTCGAAGAAGGACTCGGCCTCCTCCTTGAGCTCGGCGACCTCGATGAGGTGCCAGATGTTGCCGGTGGGGAAGACCATCAGGCGGTGGTGGTCGCCGTCGGAGCCGGTGACGTGCTGGAGGCCGGCGGGCAGGTCCTCGATCTCGACGGGGCTCAGGTCCACGCCCTCCAGCACGTCCAGGTTCTGCTGGAGCTGGGGGGGCAGGTAGATGTAGTTGGGGTCGGCCCGAAGGGCGCGGATCTCCTGGAGCAGGGCCATGCGCTCGGCGCGCTCGGGGGGGAGCACGTCGTGGATGGAGATGATGCGGCCGATGTGGGGGGTCTCGCCGGCGTCGCGCTTGGCGCGCAGGGCCCGCTCGCCCTCCAGCAGGCTCTGGCTGTCCGGGTACTCCGCGATGATGGCGGCGTAGGTGAGCTCGACCAGGGCGCGGTCCTCTTCGGAGAGCTCGGTGTAGGACATGCCCTCGCGCTTGAGCATGGACAGGTCCAGCTCCATCTCCAGGTTGCGGCCGATGACGCCGGCCACGGCGGAGATACCCAGCAGGCCCAGCAGGGCGACGGGGGCGAAGCGGTAGGTGGGGGGGCGGTTGCGGATGCGCCCGGGGACGGGGATCTCGCGGGGGCGCCAGGCGCGGGGCTCCTTCTCGCGCCACGCGATGATGACGGGCATCAGGGTGAGCACGGTCAGCAGGCAGGCGGTGACGCCGAAGGCCAGGAGCATGCCGAGCTGGGAGAAGCCCTGGAACTGGGCCAGCAGCAGGGCCAGGAAGCCGCCCACGCTGGTGACGCCGGCCGCCGCGCAGGGGGGACCGGTGGAGTCCCAGGCACGCACGATGGCGTCCTCCAGGCTCTTGGAGCTCTCCCGCTCCTCGCGGTAGCGGGTGTAGAGGTGGATGGCGAAGTCGATGCCCAGGCCCACCAGCACCGCGCCGAAGACCGAGGTGTAGGTGTTCAGGCTGCCGATGGCGACCGCGGCGAAGCCGAAGGTGGCGGCCGCGCCGATGGCCAGGGGCGTGAACAGGATGGGCAGCACGCGGAAGTCGCGCAGAGCCAGCAGCAGCAGCCCGAGCACCAAAGCGACGCTCAGGAAGGCGGTCCAGCGCATGTCCCCGACGATGTTCTGGAAGTCGTCGACGTTGTACTTGTACGCGCCGCCGATCCACACCACCTCGACCCCGCGGGACTCCGGGTCCATGTCCGCCATGGTGGTCTCGAGGAAGGTGATGAAGTCCCGACAGAAGGGCAGGTCGGTGGACGGACCGCTGGCCCGCACGACGATGCGCTCCAGGTTGCCGAGCTCGGTGCCCTGCGCGGAGGCCTGGGCCAGCAGGGACTGGCGCCCATCGGCCAGCTTGAGCTGCTCGGTCATGGGCCCCAGGTTCAGCACGCGGGCGGCGACCATGGGGTTGGTGAGACCCGGGCCCAGGGCGAGGGCGCCGCGCAGGCGGTCCCGGAGCTGCTGGAGGGTCTTGGTCTCGATGTGGGAGAGCCCCAGGCGCAGGGCCAGGTCGTCCTCCACGTCGTAGAGGGCGTAGTCCACGTACTCGGGGTGCGCGTTGAGCTCGGTCTGGAGCTCCATCATGAAGGCGCGCACGGCCTCGGGGTCGTCGCCGCGAACCGCGACCGAGGTCAGGTTCAGTCCGCCTTCGGCCTCGTTCAGCTCCTTGAGGGCCGAGGACGCGGGGTCGGAGGCCGGCATCAGGTTGAGGACATCGGAGTCCACCGTCAGCGTGGAGGCCAGCCCCAGGGAGACCAGCCCGAGCACCACATAGAAGATGGCGACGGCCTTGCGGTGGTGCAGCACCCAGCGGGCCAGGCGGCCGAAGATGGTGCGCGCTGCGCTGGGCTCTGGCGTCGAGATGAGACCCTCCTGCGTTGCCCAGCGGCCTTAACCCGACTTCTACACACCGGAGGGTTCAGTGTGGGGTCCCCGCAGCCGATCAGGGGGATGGGTCACGGCTGATCCAGTGACCCCCGGACAGAAGGGGGGTCAGAGAGGATCCACCCCCGCAGAGGGGGGTTCAAATGAACCCCCCGGATTGTGAATGAACCGGTCGCGGATGGATCCACAATGACCCCCCTGAAGGCCACATTACGGGATTTCGGGCACTTAGGGTCCTGTTCAGGCCTTTAGGAAAGTTGGCACGGGGGGTGCATTGACCCAGGGCGAGACGAACACGCTCCCCTGGAGGCCCCCGATGGCTACCGCTCTCGCCAGCAGCACCACCCGCAACAACAGCAACAAGCAGCCCCCCCGCAGCAGCGAGCGGGAGCAGCTCATCCTGGACCACTACCCCCTGGTCCGGACCATCGCTTCGCGGATGATTCGCCGCTTCCCTGCCAGCGTCGAGCTGGAGGAGCTGGTGAACGTGGGCACCCTGGGCCTCATCGACGCCGTCGACCGCTTCGACACCAGCCGCAACGTCCCCTTCAAGGCCTACGCCGAGATCCGGATCCGCGGCAGCATCGTCGACGCCCTGCGCGAGGCCGACTGGGTCCCCCGCAGCGTGCGCCGCAAGGTCAACCGCATCGACTCCGAGCGTGAGCGTCTCTTCCGCGACCTGGGCCGTCAGCCCACCCGCGAGGAGCTGGCCGAGTCCCTGGAGATCAGCGTCGAGGCCTACGACGACCTGGCCGCCGACGCCCAGATCCGCCAGCTCGTGTCCCTGGACGCCCCCATGGACCAGGAGTCCCACACCCCCCTGTCCGAGAAGGTCGCCGCCGACGAGGAGCACCTGCTCGAGGGTTGGATGCGCGATGAGCTCACCCAGCAGGTGATCCAGGCTGTGCACCACCTCCCCAAGAAGGAGCGCACCGCTGTGGGCCTCTACTACCTGCACGGTCTGACCCTCAAGGAGATCGGCCAGGTGCTGGGTGTCACCGAGTCCCGCGCGTGTCAGTTGCGTAGCCAGGGGATCAAGCGCCTCAAGTTCCGCATGCGCCGTTCCGTTCACTAAGCCAACACCACCTGGGCGGTCCCGGTGGTGACACCGAGGTCCCCACAATGGACAAGCCGATCTCCACCCTCGAGCAGCTCCCCGCACAGGCCCCAAACGCCCCGGGTGAGCGCGAAGCCTACGTGGCGCAGCTCCGGGAGCGCTACCTGGACGGCAGCCTGGACGAGATCCTGATCCCCCAAGAGGCCGAGGTCCCCGACAGCCTCCTGAGCGCCCTCTTCCCCCACCTGTTCCCCGAAGCGCGCAAGAACTGGAAGCACTGAAGACGCCCGCAAGGATCGTCTTCAGGCCGAAAAATCCAGCGCCTTGACCGGGGGCTCCCTCAATCGGGGAGCTCCCAGTCGCGCTCTGTCTCCTGCACCTTGCCCAGGAGCCGCACCCGCACGCCCACCTCGACCCCGGTGGAGAAGCTCGGGACGGCGCCCGGGCTCTGATAGCTCTGGATGCTGGTGGTCACGCCCCAGGTCTCCTCCATCACCTCGCCGCCCACGACGACGGCCGAGACCGGGACCTGCGCCCAGATGCCCACGCGCTCCCCCAGGTCGAACTCCCCGCCCAGGGTCAGGGTGGCCAGCCCCAGCCCCGCTCCCGGGAAGGACGGCAGGCCCGTGCCTTCGCCCGGGTTCAGGTTCTGGGCGTTGCCCTCGCCGGTCATCCAGGTGAAGCCCACGCCGATCAGCGGGCGCCCAGGCCAGGCCGGGAAGGGCGCCGCCAGCACCCGCCCGGAGAGCAGGAAGTTGCTCTGAGGGAAGTCCTGGCCGTCGCGGGGGATGACGTCCTCGCCGTCGATCTCCTGCTGGATCTGCATGGCATAGCGGCCCTCGATGAGCCCAAAACCTGCGTCCACCTCCAGCCAAGGGGTCAGCCCGTACCCTGCCCAGAGCTGGCCGCCCCCGCCCGAGGACAGGGTGCGCGCCTGCCACGCCGAGGTCGCCAGGTTCTGCTGGGTGTCCGGGTCGATGACGTACCAGCCGCGGTACTCGCTGCTCACCGGACCGCGGGCGTAGCCCAGCCCACCGGCCAGGATGATCTGCCCCCGCCGGCCGGCCTGCACCTTGTTCCACTCGTTCACGGTCATGCCCGAGTTCTTGAAGCGCAGGTACTGCTGGGGGCTCATGCCGAGCTGCTCCCAGGGGGGCGCCGAGTCGCTCTCGCCGTCCTCGACCAGGTCCTCCATCGTGTACTCGGGGCGCTCGATGGCCCGGTCGCGGGTGCTCAGGTCGCTGATCTGCCCCATCTCCCCGGCCAGAGCCTCGAGCTGCCGGGCGATGCGCGCGTCCTGGGAGCGGGGGTCGTCCCCATCCCCGAAGTCCCGCTCGTCCACGAGCTGCCCGGCCTCACCCTCGGCCACCGCGACCAGCATGTCGGCGACCAGCTCCACGAACTGCTGGTCGTCCCCCACCCCCAGCTCCACGCCAAAGGACACAGCCTCGCGGGAGTCAAAGATGTCGATGATGGAGACGTGGACCAGGGTGGTCGTGTCGCTGATGGACTCCACGGTCCCGGCCACCGCGTACTGCGCGTCCACCGTGTCGCCGACCACGTAGGCGCAGCCCAGGTACTGCCCGGGGGGACAGGACAGCAGGTACACCATGGCGCTGTGCTCGCCCAGATCCGGCGCCTGGTCCGAGGTGCGCACGGACAGCTCCGGCTGCATCCCCAGCTCCATCGCCACGTAGGAGGTGAGCAGAGCCGCGATGCCCGCAGCTTCGTTGTTCACCGGCTGGAATTCGGAGACAAAGACAACCGAAGGGTCATCTTGCGCCAGCGAGGCACTGCTGAGTGCGAGCCACAGGGAGATCATGGCGGGAGGATACAGCGGATCCGCCCCCGACATCAGCCCGGCGGGCGCCAGCGCGGCGCCCGCTCCAGCTCAGCGACGCTTGACGGTGCGACGCCGCGGAGCGCGCCGCGTCACGCCCTCGCCTGCATCCGCAGGGACAAGGGTGGCGACGACCTCGACGTGCTGGGTGTTGGGGAACATGTCGAAGGGCACCACGGACTCCACGGTCCACCCCTCGGCCACAAAGCCCGCCAGGTCCCGCGCCAGGTTGCGGGGGCTGCAGCTCGTGTAGACCAGCCGCCGGGGGTTCAGGCCGCGGATGGCCTGCCCGACGCCCTCCTCCAGGCCGCGCCGGGCCGGGTTGACCAGCACCACGGGGCGCATGCCGGACAGGCGCTTGTGCTGGGACTCCAGGACCTCGTCGACGGAGCCGGCCAGGAACTCGGCGGGGATCACCTGCGAGGACGCGGCGGCCCGAGCGTGCTGGATGGCGACCGAGTTCACCTCGACCCCCAGGGCCCACTCGGTGCGCTTGGCGGCGTTGAGCGTGGTGCCGCCGACCCCGCAGTACAGGTCGACCACGGGCACCCCCTTGTCCAGCTTGGCGCTGTCCAGGACATGCTGCACCAGCAGCTCCCCCACACCGGGGTTGGTCTGGAAGAAGTCGGAGGGGCCCACGCGCACCAGGGCGTCGCCGACCCGCTCTTCGAGGTGGGCGTCGCCGAAGATCACCTGGGTGCGGACCAGGCCCTCTTCGTCGCGGTCGAAGATGTTGTTGTCGTCGCGCTCGTTGATGTGCAGGTGCGCGCCGCTGACCTGGGGCACGGCGGCCATGATGGCCTCGGCGAAGCGGTCCAGGATGCGGGCGCGGTAGCCGGCCACGATGGTCAGCAGGATCTTGCCGGTCTCCCGCGACTGCCGGGCCTGCAGGTAGCGCAGCAGGCCGCGGCCCTCGTGGAAGGGGCGCACGTCCAGGTCGATCATCGCGTGGGCGGCGGCCAGGGTGACGGCCCGCAGCTCCGGCGTGAGCACGTTGCACTCGGGGATGCTGACGATGCGCCGCGAGAAGCGCGCGGGGGCGCCCAGGCGGTAGTTGCCCTGGTCGGAGACGCCGGCCAGCAGCTTGGAGACGTGGCGGAAGTCCTGGAGGCCATCGGGGCTGGCGACCAGCGGGGAGACCTGCACGGGGATGCGCTCGGCGTCAAAGACCTCCTGCACGCGGGACACGCGGGCGTCGGCCTGACCGATGACATCCAGGTGCATCCAGGGGCAGCCACCGCAGGAGGTGAAGCGGTCGCAGGGCGGCTCCACGCGGTGCGGAGAGGGCTGCTCGGTGCGCTCGAACACCACGTACTGGCGGTGCTGGCCGCTCTTGCGGGTCCTGACCTCGGCGCGCTCGCCGGGGATGCCACCCCAGACCCAGACGGGGGGCTCGCCGTCCATCACGGCCTCGCCGCGATCGGACCAGTAGGTGGGCATCACGCTGCGGCGCTCGTCCCGGCGGTCGTCCCGGCGCGGGCCCCGGCGGTCGTCCCGGCGCGGTCCACGGCGGTCGTCGCGACGCGGTCCCCGGCGGTCGTCCCGGCGCGGTCCGCGGCGGTCGTCTCGGCGCGGTCCCCGCCGGTCGTCGCGGCGGGGGCCCCGGCGATCGTCCCGGCCCTGGCTGCGCTGCTCGCGGGGGCGGTCGTCGCGCTCGCGGCGCTCACCGGCGTCCGAGCGCGTGTCGCGGCGGGGCTCTCCCCAGCCGGCGGCGGGATCCTCGCGGCGCTCGGGGCGGCGGCCGGTGTTGCGCTTGCCGCGCGGACTGTCTCCGCGGCGCTCTCCGGTGGAGGCGCGGCGCTTGCGGGGCTTGAAGGGTCGGTTGGCCATAACGGCCCCTATAGCGCCGATGGCGTCCCCGCGCCCGCCCTCAGAGGCCTTGGGCGCGCAGCCGCGCCAGCATGTCCTCGTATGCGGGGGTCAGCGGTGCCAGATCGCGACGGCCCAGGGGGCCCGGTTGGTGCAGCAGGGTGTGCAGGCGCAGACAGACCTCGGCCTCCTGTCCCTCCTGTTCCTGGGGGCGCGCGGTGACCAGGCTGGGGCGCAGGACCTGGGCGGCGGCGGCGGGATCCAGGGGGAGCTCCAGCCAGTCAAAGCACGCGGCGATCACGGGCTCGGGCTGGGAAAGCAGGGCCTCGAAGGCCACGCGCCGGGGGGCGTAGCGGCGGGTGCTCGCGTCCAGCAGGACGGCCATGTGCTGACAGAACCACCAACGCAGGGGGTCGCGCACGCTGCCGTGGGACGCGGACGGGGGGTGCAGCTCGCCCAGCCGGCGGGCGCTCTGGGCGAACGCGAAGGGGTGGCGGAAGCTCAGGAGCACGCGGTCCAGGTAGCGCCGCTCGGTGATCCGCAGGCCCGCGCCCAGGACCTTGACGGCGACGGGCATCTGGGGCTCCAGCTCGGCGCCGCTGCGGGGATCGGGGTTGCTGCCCGCGTGGATGCCGTTGAGCAGCGCGGACTCGTAGAAGCCGGCGGGGTTGAGGGCGGCGAATGCCTCGGTGCCCGGCGGGAAGCGCTCCCCCAGCACGGGCATGCCCCCAGCCTGCAGGAGCTGCATCCACAGGCTGGTGCCCGAGCGTCCGGTTCCGGTGATCACCAACATCAGAAGCGCTCCATCCAGAGTCCCAGGGTCAAGGTGGTGGCCTGCCCGCTGGCCGCGCCGACCTCCCAGCGCGTCACATCAAGATCCAGGGACAACGCCAGGTCTGCCCCCGCCATCTCCCCCAGCCGCCGCTGCCCCTGCACAGAGAGCGCGTCGATGCGCCCCGGCTGCGTGCCCCGGATGGGCGTCACGCTGGCCTGGGCCTCCAGAGCCGTCAGGGTGTGCCGCGCCGAGCCCAGGCGCCCCCGCAGCGCGACGGGGATCCCCACTCCCCAGGCCGCCTCGTACGAGGGCCAGCGCAGTCGCATCGGGCTCAGGCCGGTGTAGAGGAGCAGGTGGTGTCGATGGCCGCCAGACTGCACCAACTCCACACTCCCCCCAAGCAGCACCGGTGAGAGGCTGGAGGGCGCATCCGAGGACAGGCTGAGCGGCAGCACCGTGAGCATGAGCCCGGGGTTCAGGACCGCCCGCTGGGCGAAGAGCCGGTGGTACTCCAGGACCGCGCCCTGCGCCTGGATCGACTGCCCCTGGATGGACTGGGTGCCCGCGAGCAGCAGCTCGATTGGGAAGGCCGCCAGCTCGACGCCTTCGGCCAGGCCGTGGTGGCGGCGCTCCCCCAGGCGGCTGCGGTAGAGCTGGGTGCCCAGGCGCAGGGCCGCGGCGTCCCCCACCGGCGAGCGGCGCAGGCCCACCCCCAGCTCCAGGCGCATCAGCGGGGCGTGGCTGCTGCTGGGGGGCACCCGGGCGGCGGGGAAGCTGGAGAGCTGCGCCTGCACCTGCACGGCGGCCTGGCCCTGGGTGAGCGCGCCGCTGGCGGCCAGGGCCTCCCACAGGTCGACCATCAGGGGGTGCTCGGCCCCCACCGGGACGCCGCCGCCCAGGGCGATGCGCTCGATGTCCTCGCTCAAGAGCAGGTAGCGACGCAGGCTCTCGCAAGCCTCCGGGTCCAGAGCGGTGCAGGCCGCCCCCAGCGCGCGGTACGCAGCCCCTCGCTCCCGGAAGTCGCGGCTCTGGGCCCGGTCCAGGTCCTCGCGCAGCGCCGGGTCGGTGGCGAGCAGGGCGATCTCGGTCTCCAGGCGCAGGTCCTGGGCGCGCAGAGCTCGGTCCTGGGGGCTGGGCTGTCCCCCGGCGCTGGGCGCCAGCAGGCCCCGCCGCTGCACCGCGCCGATCAGGGCATCCGGGGTGTAGAAGCCCGGCAGGTCCAGGCTCTGCTGGAGGGCGGCCTCCACGATCTCCAGGGGGAGCTGGGTGCAGTTGCGCGTGAAGAACAGGTAGGGGCGGCTCCAGGCCTGCTGCAGCTCGTCCAGGCGCTCCAGCGCGCGCTTGAGCTGCTGGGGATCCAGATCCAGGGGGATGCGCTGGATGCCGCGGTTCTCCTGGGCGTAGCGCAGCACCGAGAGGCGGTAGGGCTCACGGCGCACCACCGACGGGAAGCCCCCGGCCACGCCCTTGGCGATGTAGGCGGCGGAGCCCACCTGCTCGTCCCCGGTCAGGGCGATCATGGTGAAGGTCTCCAGGCGGGAGAAGCCCTGCGCATCGGGCGCGTAGCGCACCCCCAGCATCAGGTGCCCGCCCACGGAGCTGGGGTCCTGGCTGGAGGCCTGCACCAGCAGCAGCTCCAGGCCCTCGACATCGTCCAGCCCGGCGGCGCGGAGCTGCTCACAGCGCTGGTAGGCGGGCGCGGGTCCCCAGGACGCCTCGATGAGGTCCAGCTTGGAGCGCATCCTGCAGGCCGCCTCCAGGGTGGGGTCCCCGGGGAGGCTCTGGCCGGTGGCCCAGTGCTCGACGGCGGCGGCCAGGTCCTCGCGCGGGGAGGCGGTGGCCCCCGGCCCGCCGAAGCTGAGGGGGTCCTGCTCGCCCGGCCGCAGCAGCCCCCAGTCACTCAGGGCCAGCCAGCGCTCCTGGGAAGACAGGGGGTGCTCGCGCTCCAGGCTGTGGGCCAGCCCGTGCGCGAGGTTCCGGCGGAGGAGCACGACCGCGAGCGCGTGCGGGTCGGCCTCAACGCCCTGGGATTGACCCCACGCCTCCACCTGGGACTCCAGCCCATCGGCGAGGACCCGGAGTCCGCGCGGCCCCTCCTGCACGAGCAGGTGCGGGGTGCGCAGCTCGCTGGGCAGGGAGGGGGCGGGGCCGTGCTCGATGTGGAGCTCGGCGGCCCGCTCCTGCAGCGCCCGCGGCAGCCCCGCCAGCGCCTGCTGGGTGAGCGCTTGGGAGCTCCCCGCAGAGGCGGCGGCGACCGCGAGCAACCACATGGAGTCAGGCCCGGTGGATCAGTTCAGGGCGGCGCTCTGGAGCTCGACCAGGCGCGCGTCGATGGCGGCCTCGTTCTCGGCCTCCAGGGCGACGGCCAGGGCCATGCTGTAGGCCTGGGGGTCGGCGGCGATGGCCTCGCGCAGCTCCGCGTCGGCGCCGGCGGGGAAGGCCGTGGCCACGGCGCTCTGCACCGCCTGGACGGGCAGGCCCAGCCAGTCGGCGACCCAGCTCTGCTCCTGGGTGCCGCCGGTCTCGGCCTCGCGGGCCAGGCGCCAGAGGGCGTCGGCCTTGACCTGCTCAGAGACCTGGAGGTTGTCACTGATCTTCTCGACGTAGGCGGTGAGCACGCGCTGGGCGTCCTCGCGGCGGGTGATCTCGCCGGACTCGGCCAGGGCCGCGGCCCAGGTGGCCTGGGTCTGCTCGACGCTGAGGCCGGAGGCGTGGGCCAGGGCCTGGGTGGCCGCGCCGGGGGTGCTCTGCACCTCCTGGTTGAGCTGGGCCATGGCGCTGGGGCTGTCCAGCAGGAGCTGGAGCTGGGCGGGGAGCTCGCTGTTGGAGAGGATCAGGCCCACGTCCATGAGCTGGGCGGTCTTCTCGCCCTCCTCCAGGTCCTCCTGCTTCTTCTCGTCGTCCTGCTTCTTCTTGAGGATCAGCACCGCGGCGACGACGCCGCCTCCGGTGGTGAGGACGGTGGGCGCCACGGTCGTGGTGATCGACAGGGCGGACGCCGCGCTGGGCATCATGGAGAAGCCGCTCAGCACGGCAGCGGACAGCAGGAACGTACGGGTGGGGGAAGACTCTTCCACGGGAACTCCTAGACAGGTGGCGGCCTCATAGCACGCGTTGTTCCCGGGTCGCAGCGAAGGGCCCCTACAGATCCTGGGCCTGTCGGTAGGGAAGCGCGACGCTGTCGATCTCCTCTCCGTCCAGGTTCGTGCGCGTCAGGAGAATGTCCTCGCTGGTGAACTGCAGCGCCGTGAAGCCCATGGACTTCTCGAAGGCCAGGCGGTGGGCCGCGTCCTCCGGGAACTTCTCCTCGTTCTGACTCACCGCATAGAGCAGCGCGCCCCCGCCCCCGTCGACCACGTAGGGCACCCCGTCCAGCTCGAAGCGCTCGTAGCTGTGGTTGTGCGCGGTGAGCACCAGGTCCACGCCGTACTCCACGAACAGAGGGTGCAGGCGCTCCCGCAGGTCCATGCGCGGCTCGTGCTTGGCCAGGGTGATGATGGGCCGGTGGAAGTAGGCCACGACCACGCCGTCCCGGTGGTCCTCCAGCTCCTGCTTGAGCCACGCGGTCTGGGCGCTCTCGGGGTCCCCCAGCGACGCGCTGCTCTCGGTGTTCAGGGCCAGAAAGCGCACCCCGCCGTAGGTGAAGCCGTAGTAGTCCGCGTCGGCCTTGCCCCCGGCCCCCTCGAACATGCGCGTGTACATGACCGCGAACTCGTCGTAGTCCTCGTGCTCGTGGTTGCCGATGGCCGGCATGAACGGCGCCTGCGCGGTCAGGGGCTGCAGGCTCGCCATCAGCCCGCCCCAGGTGTCCAGGGGGTTGGACTGGTACTGCAGGTCCCCGCCGTGGATGTACAGGTCCGGCTGCACCGGCGCGGCCAGGTCCACGACCTCGTCCAGCTTGGGCGACATGGTGTCCCCGGTGAACACGGCCACAAAGTCGCGCTCCCCGGCCAACTGGAACACGCCCTCCTCGAACTCCCCGCCGTAGCGCTCCACGCGCCACCCGATGGGGGTCTCCGCCGGCAGGTCCGTCAGCGCCAGCTCATGAAGCACGCGCAAGCCCGGCAGGTCCGGGTGGTCCACGTCCAGGTCCCACTCCTCCAGGGGGAAGGCGTAGTCGGACTCGATGCCCCGGCGCTCCGGCGTCAGGGTCACCGGGTCGTCGTCCCCGATCCACAGCGTGACCGGCAGCTCCACGTCCTGGTCCAGGGTCTCGAAGCGGATCAGGGCGCTGTCCGCCCCCGTCACCACCACCCAGGGCATCAGGGACAGCTCCACCATCTCCCGCTCGGGGGTGCTGTCGAGGACAACCGGGTCCGACTGGCAAGCCAGCAGCAGCAGAATCATCTCTCAGCTCCCTTGAGGGCTGCGGTAGGGCAGCGCCACGCGGTCGATCTCGACCCCGTCGATGTTGGTCCGCGACAGCTCCATGCCGTCGGGCGTGAAGGCCACCAGGGTGAAGCCCATCGAGCGCTCGTGGGCCTGCCGCCGGGCCAGGTCCTCGGGGTAGAGGTCCTCGTTGACCGTCGTGCTGGTCAGCAGCGCGCCGCCCCCGCCGTCCACCACATAGGCCAGCCCGTCCACGTCAAAGCGCTCGTAGCAGTGGTTGTGCGCGGTGAGCACCAGATCCACGCCGTACTCCAGGAACATCGGGTGCACGATCTCGCGGATGTCCAGGCGCGGCTGGGACTCGGACAGGGTCACCAGCGGGCGGTGGAAGTAGGCGACCACCACGCCGTCTCGGTGGGCCTCCAGCTCCTGCTGCAGCCACGCGATCTGCGCGCTGTCGGGGTCGCCCAGGGACGCGCTGCTCTCGGTGTTCAGCGCCAGAAAGCGCACCCCGCCGTAGCTGTAGGCGTAGTAGTCCGCGGCGGGCTTGCCCCCGGCCCCCTCGAACATGCGCGTGTACATGACCGCGAACTCGTCGTAGTCCTCGTGCTCGTGGTTGCCGATCGCCGGCATGAAGGGCGCCTGCGCGGTCAGCGGCTGCACGCTCGCCATCAGCCCCCGCCAGGTGTCCGCGGGGTAGGTCTGGTACTGCATGTCCCCGCCGTGCAGGTACAGGTCCGGCTGGGCCGCGGCCGCCTGGTCCACCACCCCGTCCAGGTCCGGCGACATGGTGTCCCCGGTGAACACGGCCTTGAAGTCCAGCTCCGGCGCGATGCGGAACACGCCCTCGTCGAAGGCGCCGCCCAGGCGGTCGATGCGCCAGGCGATCGCGGTGTCCCCGGGCAGGTCCGTCAGCGCCAGCTCGTGCAGCACCCGAAGCCCCGGCAGGTCGGGCTGCTCGATGTCCAGGTCCCACTCCACCAGGGGGAAGGCGTAGTCGGACTCGATGCCGCGCCGCTCTGGGGTCAGGGTCACCGGGTCCTGGTCCCCGATCCACAGCGTGACCGGCAGCTCCACGTCCTGGTTCAGGGTCTCGAAGCGCAGCAGGGCGCTGTCACTGCCCGTCAACACCACCCAGGGGGCCAGGGAGAGCTCAACGGGCTCGGACTCGATGGCGCTGTCGAGGACAGGCGTGTCCGACTGACAAGCCAGCAGCATCCAGAGCATGGGGCCTCCTGCAGAGAGTCTAAGGCTTGGGCGAGAACAGCAGTTCCTCGCCGATGCTCAGGTGCACCTGGCCCTGCGCGGGGTCCGAGATCTGCAGGCGGTGGGCCAGGATCTCCACACCGGACGAGAGCGCCTCATCCAGCGCCTGACCGTACTTTGGGTCGATCTCCCGCGCCGGGCGCACCCGCTGGGCGTCCCCCCGGGAGACCAGGAAGAAGAGCAGGGCGCGGTGGCCCTCGGCGACCATCTGCGAGAGCTCGCGCAGGTGCTTGGCGCCGCGGGCGCTGACGGCGTCGGGGAAGGCGGCCTGGCCGGGCTCGGTGAGCAGGGTGACCGACTTGAGCTCCACGTAGCAGAGGCCGGGCTCGCTCAGGAGCACGTCGATGCGGCTGCGCTCCTGGCCGTAGCGCACCTCGGTCTGGAGCTGCTGGTAGTGGGCCAGCTTGGGGACCTGGCCGGCGCGCAGGGCCTGGGCCAGCACGGCGTTGGGGCGCTGGGTGTTGACCAGGATCAGGGTGCCCGCGGGATCCCGCGAGAGCTCCCAGCTCCACTTGAGCTTTCGCTTGGGGTCGGGGTGGTGGCTGAGCCAGACCTCCCAGCCGGGCTCCTGGCAGGAGGTCATGCGCCCGGGGTTGGGGCAGTGCGCGGTGACCTCCCGGCCATCGTCCAGGCGGACGTCGGCCAGAAAGCGCTTGTAGCGGCGGATCAGGGTGCCGCGGTGCAGCTCGGGGAGCACCAGCGGCCCGGTGGGATCGCTCATCGGGCTCACAGGTCGCTGTAGTCGCCGTCCAGGTAGGACAGGAACACGTGGGCGTTTCCAGCGCGCGAGGTGGACTTGCCGCCAGCGCCCGGGGAGCCGAAGTAGATATCGTCGACGCCGTCGCCGTCAAAGTCGGCCGCGATCAGGGAGAAGCCGCTGAGCTCATCGTCCTTGAAGCCGTCCAGCAGGTGCTCGTCCGCGCGCAGGTCGGCGGAGACGGAGCCGCCGCCGCTGACGTCGTCCACCTGGAGGATGTAGCCAGTGGGCCGCACGGCCGCTCCTTCGCCCACGAGCGGGTTGACGTGCTCGCGGTCGCCGGGGTGCATGACCAGGATGTCGTCCACGCCGTCGCCGTCGTAGTCGCCCTGCTCGGTGGGGGTCTTGACGTGGCCGGAGTCCACGGTGCCCTCGATGGTGCCGAAGGCCTGGCTCGCGATGCGCACGTCGGTGCCCTGGCCGCGGGTCACGACATCCGAGTCCACCAGGTAGATCCGCCCGCCGCCGCCGCCGCCGGCGTTGCCGTCGGCTCCGTAGGAGCGGACCAGCAGCTCGGGGTAGCCGTCGCCGTCCATGTCGTCGTACCAGCCGGTGGTGTAGCCGATGCGGTCCAGGCTCTCGCCGCGGATCCAGTCCAGGTCGTCGATGCTCACAGCGCCCATCGTGGCGACCTCGTCACCCCACATCACCGCCAGCACGCCCTGTCCAGGGTCCGCGGTGTAGGCGGGGAACAGCACCTCCTGCAGGCCGTCGCCGTCCAGGTCGATGGACAGGGCATCGCCGCCGTCGTTGTTGCTCACGTCCACCTGGGCCAGAGCGTCGATGGTGGAGAGGTCGCCGTCCAGCGCATCGCTGCCCGAGTAGACGACGATCTGGGGCGTGCTGCCAACGGCCGACCAGAACCCGGTGCCCAGGAACAGCTCGGGGACCCCGTCGCCGTCGAGATCCTGCACGCTGCCCACGTCTGCGCCCGCGTAGGCCGCCCCGCCCCCGAGGGTGGAGAGCGCGTCGCTGGGGCTCAGCGTGCCGCCGGCGGCGATGTCCGCCCCGTCAAAGAGGTAGGCGTGGCCCAGGCTCGATCCAGCCTCCGGGGCGCCGACCAGCAGCTCGGGGTGCCCGTCGCCGTTCATGTCGCCCACGTTGGCCAGGTCGGTGCCGATCAGGTCGTAGCCCACACCGCCGTAGATCAGGGTGTGCGCCAGGTCCTGGGGCTTGCCCTGCCCCGAAGACACGTCCAGCAGGTAGACATAGCCAATGTAGGGGTCGGTCTCGCTGGCGCTGCCGTGCCCGCCCACCGCGATGGAGAGGCTGCCGTCGCCGTCGTAGTCCTCCATCACCGCCGCGGAGATGCCCAGGAAGCCGTCCCCGCTGCCCAGCGCGCCGTACCACCAGGCCTGGCCATCGCGGCTGTTGAGCAGGTCGACCACGCCGTCGCAGTCGCGGTCCTGGTTGTCCAGCAGCTCGGGGTTCCCGCCCGCGGTCAGCGGGTCGCTGTCGTCGCAGTCCGTACCCACGTCGCCGTCGGCGTTGGGGTGATCCGCGGAGTCGTCGCCGTCCCCATCGGCGTCGTAGTCGGAGTCCTGGCCGGAGCAGTTCTGGTCGACGCCGTCGTACCAGATCTCGTCCGCCGCGGGGTTGCGCTCGGGGTCGGTGTCGTCGCAGTCGGTCTTGTCGTCGCCGATGCCGGGGAAGCCGTCGCCGTCGCAGTCGTTGCTGTCGTCGTCGCCGCTGCAGTCCTCGTCGATGCCGTTGTAGCAGGTCTCCGGAGCGCCTGGGTAGATCTGCGCGTTGCCGTCGTTGCAGTCGTCCCCACCGACCTGCACCGAGTCGTAGCCGTCGCCGTCCCAGTCCACCAGATCGCCGTCGCCCGCGCAGTCATCATCCACCCCGTTGTAGGGGATGTCATCGGCGCCGGGGAAGGTGTAGGAGTTGCGGTCGTCGCAGTCCTCGCTGTCCTTGACGTAGCCGTCGCAGTCACAGTCCGTGGCGTCCGGGTACCCAAAGCAGTCCTCGTCCGGCGAGGTGGTCAGGTTGGGGGGCAGCTCGCAGTCGGGGGTCTCGACGGGGGCGCTGTCGTCGACGACGGGCTCGCCGTCCTTGCAGGCCAAGAGGGAGAGGAGAAGGAGCATGGGGGGACCTCCGAGGGGCGACAGTGTGCCACCCTTTGCGCATGGGGTGCACGCGCGCCCGTCAAAGGGCCGAAAAGCGCGCGCGAGGTGCGGCGGGGTGTACCGCCACAAGGCAGATGGATTCAGCGCACCGAGAGCTCAGTGCCCGCCATCAGGCGCTGGACGTTGCCGCGGTGCCGCAGCAGCAGCAGGCCGCCGAGCAGCAGCCCGAAGGCCCAGAAGCCCGGCCTGAAGATCCACAGCCCCACCTGGATGGCGGCGATGGCGGTCAGCGCGCCCACAGAGCTGCGCTTGGACAGGGCGTAGGCCAGCGCCCAGCAGGTCAGGGCCAGCAGCGTGGCCTTCCAGGAGATCACCAGCATCACGCCGGCCCCGGTGGCCACGCCCTTGCCCCCCTGGAAGTCCAGGTAGGGCGAGTAGCAGTGGCCCAGCACGACCACCAGCCCCACCACCGGCACCATCCAGGCCGGGCCCCACCAGCCGGCCAGCAGCATGGGCAGCACGCCCTTGGCCACGTCCAGCAGCAGGGTGAGCCCGCCCCATCTCCAGCCCAGCACGCGGGCCACGTTGGTGGCGCCGATGTTGCCGCTCCCCTGCCGCCGCACGTCGACGCCGGCGCCCAGCAGGCCCAGGATCAGGCCAAAGGGCACGCCCCCCAGCATGAAGGCCGCCAACAGGAAGACCAGGTGGGTCAACGGGGTCTCCCGTCGATGGCGGCCAGCAGCACAGGCAGCTCGTCCAGGGAGTTGGGCCAGTGCGGGGACAGGCGCAGCAGGCCGTCCGGGGTGGACGCCGCGATGCCCTGGGCGGCCAGGTGGGCGCCGATCACCAGCGTGTCCTCGCCGGCGGGGGGATCCAGGGACAGGGTCCCGGAGGGACAGGTGGCGTCGCGGTGGGAACGGAATCCCCGAGCGACCAGGGCCTCCTCGACCCCCGCATTCCAGCGCTGGACGTGGGCGTGGATGGCGGGCACGCCGAGCTCCAGGATGGGGTCCAGCCCGGCCTCGAAGGCCGCGAAGCCCAGGGCGTTGGTGGACCCGATCTCCAGGAAGTCGGGGCTGCTGCGCACGGGCCGGTCGTAGCGCAGGTGGCCCGCGCCCTTCATCAGAAAGTCGACGGGGTCGGTGTGGGAGAGCCAGCCGGCCACGCGGGGCACCAGGGTCTTTCCGGGCGCGACGTACAGGTAGCCGCAGCCCTCCAGGCCCATCAGCCACTTGTGGGCGCCGCCGGCCAGGTAGTCCACGCCCAGCGCCTGCAGGTCCATGGGGACCACGCCCACGGCCTGGATGCCGTCGACGATCACCTCGGCGCCGTGGCGGTGGGCCAGCTCGGTCAGGGAGGAGAGGGGCATCCTGCGCCCGGTCTGGAACTGCACCGCCGAGACCGCCAGGTAGCGCGCGCCTTGCTTGAGGGCCTGCTCGGTGACGGCGAGGACATCGGCGTCCGATCCGGGCTGGGGCAGCAGGGTGAAGCGCCCGCCGAAGCTCTGGGCCGCCTGGCGCCAGGGGGTCACGTTGGCGGGGAACTCGCCCTCGAAGCAGAGCACGCGGTCGCCGGGCTCCCAAGGGAGACAGTTGGCGAGATCCATCAAGCCCCGGCCGGTGGACGCGGTCAGCGCCAGGCGCTCGGCGGGCACGTTGAGCAGGCCCCCGAGCTTGCCGCGCAGGCGCTCGCGCTGCGCCATCCAGTCGTGGATCGCCCCCAGCCCTCGGGCCCCGTAGTCCTGGAGCAGGGTCTGGGCGGCCGCCTGCACCGCGAGCGAGGGCGGAGAGACGGCGGCGTGGTTGGCGTAGACCCGCGGCTGCAGGTCGGGGAAGGCGGCGCGGGAGCCGAGTTGTGCGGGCATGAATGACCTCTATCCTGCGAGCCCGGGCCTGTGATGGCATCCTTGGGGCCGTTAGGGGTACCCAATGTTGATCACGCTGATGACCCTGGCCTGCACCGACCCCGTCGAGCCCGCCAGCTACCTGTCCGTCCTCACCGTCAACCCGGCGCACGGCGCCCAGAACATCCCGGTCGACTCGGACCTGCGCGTGGTGTTCTCGGCGGCGCTGGTGGACCCGCAGGTCGAGCACTTCATCCTGCAGGACGACGAGGGCACCCCCGTCCCGCTGGCTCTGCGCTGGTTCGAGGACCAGCCCAGCGTCCTGGTGATCGACCCCAACGCCGACCTTGACGCAAACAGCGACTACACGCTGAACATCACGGCCGGCGTGGCCTCGGAGGTCGGGGAGCTGGGCGCCCCCCTCAGCTCCGCGTTCGCCACCGGCAGCGGCACCCTGGACGCTGACGCCGATACCGACTCCGACTCCGACTCCGACTCGGACAGCGACGCCGACGCTGACAGCGACGCCGACAGCGACTCGGACGCTGACACCGACGCCGAGATCACCTTCGATCCCGCCTACGCCACCATCTCCTGGGCCGGCGCCTGGCAGGACAAGGTCCTGGCCCGCTGGCAGGCCGAGGACGGCAGCTACCAGGCCCCCTACCTGCAGCTCACCCTCTACGAGGCCGAATACGTCGACACCATGGACGAGGCCTACACCTGCAACTGGTACGGCGGCATCCAGATCCAGGAGGAGACCAGCACCGACCTTGTGACCACCCAGGCCTGGAACGTCTACCTGACGGACCTGGGCTTCAACGACTGCACCGGCCTGCCCCCCGAGTGGGGCGCCGACCAGACCCCCAGCGAGACCATGACGGGGCAGCGCTTTGGCCTGGGCTTCGGCCCCATGAGCGACGCGCTCGCGGCCGACGTCAAGGTGGCGGTCGAGGAAGCCGGCTACAACTACGAGACCGACTGGGCGCCCTACCTGTTCGCCGGCCAGCTCGGCCTGGATAGCCCCGAGGGGGTCACCTGGTACGAGCTCCAGTACGGCTTGGGCTTCGAGCTGGACGAGGACGGCGCCGTGACCGGCACCCAGCTCCCCAAGGATGAGATCGAGGGGCACCTGCTGTCGCTGCAGCCCTGGACGTTCATCTACTCGGACATGCTGCTCCCCTGATCTGGGCGCTGCTGGGCCCCGCAGCCTGGGCGGCCCCCCTCAGCCTGCCTCCCGACGAGGACCCGGCGCTGTGGGCCGGGCCGATGGAGCTGCACGACTTCGAGCCCGGACCCGCGTCCGATGGGCCCTGGGCGGCTCTGATCGAGGGCGAGGGGATGTGGGTGCTGCTGGTTCAGGACTCCACCGGGACCCAACACCGGGTGCGCGTGCCAGCCCCGCTGACCCCTGGCGAACGCGAGGACACGCTGGCGCTCGCCGCCCGCCTGTTGGACCCGAGCCCGAGCCTGGGCGGCGGGCTGAAGCTGCCGCCCCCCAAGGTGGATCCCCCCCCGCCGCCCCGACCTGCTCCCCGACCCCAGGAGAGCGCAGAGCCGCCCCAGCCTGGCCTCGCCGGCGCCCAGGTGCCCCTGGGGTGGGTGGTCGGTCGCAGCGTCCCGATGGTGCAGGCGGCAGCCCCAGCGCTCGCTGAGCCCTCCCCTCCCCCTCCCCTGACGACCAGCGTGCGGGTGGGCAGCGCCTTTGGCTTCCGCCCGGACCAGGACATGAGCGCGGGCTTGAGCCTGGACGCCGCGGTGGGGCTGCCTCGGGTGCAGCTCGGGGTGGGGGCCTGGTGGGCGGCGCCGGCGGGCTGGCCGCTGGTCCCCGAGGGGCGCAGCGGGGGGGTGGCGACGCTCGCGGGGGTGCGCGTGCAGCCCTGGCGCGGGAGCACGGTGTCGGTGCAGGCGGGGGCGGAGCGGCGGAGCTGGAGCCTGGAGGGGGAGCCGCTGATGGCGCACTGGCTGCCGACCAGTCGGGCGCTGGTGGGCTGGGAGCTGTCCCTGGGGCGCGTGCTGGTGGAGCCGGCGGCGGAGCTGCGGGTGGACCTGGCGCGGACAGAGCTGCAGCTCGGCGACCGGGCGCTGGGCAGCATCGCGCCCTGGCAGGTCGGCGTGAACCTGGGAATCTCCTGGCAGAGTGATCCAAAGCGGCCCCTGGAGGCACAGAGTCGTTGATGCCGAGCTCCGAGCAACTCACCGAACACGTTCGCGCCGCCCAGCAGGGCGAGGCCTGGGCCGAGGCCCAGGTGCTGAACGTGGCCCTGCCGCTGGTGCTGGGCTGGTGCGCGAGCCTGGGCGGCCCGCTGGTCGACCACGAGGACGCCGCGCACGACGCGCTGGAGACCATGCTGGGGCGGCTGCACAGCCTGGAGGCCCCGGAGGCCTTCAACTCCTGGCTCTTCGGCATCACCCGCCGGACCCTGGCCAAGCACCGGCGGCGCGCCTGGGTGCGGCGCTGGGTTCCGGGGATCGACCTGGATCTGACCGAGGACCAGGGCGCCGGACCCCAGCGCCAGGCGGAGCTCTCGGAGCTCTCCTCGGCGGTGCAGGAGGCCCTGGAGGCCCTGCCCGCCGCCCAGCGGGAGGTGCTGGTGCTCTGCGATCTGGAAGAGCGCGCCGACTCGGAGGTCGCCGAGATGCTGGACGTCCCCAAGGGCACCGTGAAGAGCCGCCTGCGCCTGGGGCGCAAGCGCTTCCGGGCCGAGCTGGCCCGCCTGGGTGCCACCGAAGCGCTGACCCCCGCCGACGGCCGGAGGACCACATGAGCGAACGCGACGCCCTCAAGCGCCTGCTGGACGAGAAGGCCGGTCCCGAGGCCCAGGCCCGCCTGCGCGCCAGGCTGGAGGCGGGTCGCTCGGCAGCCCCGCTGCTCAAGAAGCTCCCGGGCCCCCAGGCCGGAGCCGCCGCCCGGGTGCGCGCGCGCCTGGCCCAGCCGCGCCCCAGCCGGGTGTGGATCGGCGGCGTCGCGATGGCGGCCGCCGCCCTGGTCGCCCTGGGTGTAGGCCTGTGGCCCAGCGAGCCGGCCCCCCTCCAGCAGGAGCTGGCCGCCGCCGGAGAGCTCCAGGCCAGCGACACCCTGCGCCTGCGCTGGCAGGGCCAAGGCGCCCTGAGCGGAGACGAGGCCGCGCCCCGCGTCCAGTGGGACAAGGGCGATCTGCACCTGGATCTGGAGCCCGACCAGGGCGTGGACCTGCAGGTGCGCACCCGCGAGGCCAGCGTGGCCGTGCTGGGCACCGTGTTCGACGTGGAGCGTGACGCCCTGGGCACCCGCGTGAGCGTCGAGCGGGGCAAGGTGCGGGTGGACTGCGAGCGGGGCGCGGACCCCGTGCTCACCGCCGGCCAGTCCCACACCTGCGCGCCCGTGAGCGCCGCCGCGATGGTCGGTCGCCTCAAGGCCCTGGGCCCCGTGGCGCGCGCGCAGATCGACGCCGAGGTGCAGGGCGCGCTGGAGCTGCCCGACGCCCAGGGCGCCGTCCGCAGCGAGCTGCTCGCGCTGCGCCTGGAGGCCGCCTTCCGGGACCAGGACTGGGCCGCCGTGCAGCGGGATGCCCTGGCGTACCTGGAGATCGGAGGTCCTCGCCAGGCCGAGATCCGCGAGATCGCCGTACAGCTCGCCGGGCGAGACGGTGACTGCGAGCAGGTCCGTACGCTGACGCGCCACGTGGACAACCCCAGCGCCGTGGAGCAGTCTGAGATCAACGCCTGCGAGGGTTGATGCTCCTGCTGACACTGCTGGCTTGTGAGCTCCGGGTCCTGTTCCCGGTGGACACGGGCGCGCCGGACACCGGCCTGCACAACCCGGTGGACTCCTGGGTGGACACCGGCTCTGTGGAGCTGGAGGGCCTGCACCTGTCCACGACGGAGCAGCCCAGCCTGGACTGGGACCTGCCGACGGAGCTGGTGGGCTGCAGCCAGCAGCTCTGGGTGTGGGTGGACAACACGAGCTCGGAGACCGTGGAGATCCTGGACCTGGCGCCCACCACGGCCAGCAGCGAGTTCGACGTGGACCCGACGGTGCTGGAGCCGCTGCCCTGGCTGCTCTATCCAGGAGACACCGGCGGGCTGTCGGTGCAGTACGCCCCCATCGACGAGGGCCCGGACCGCCTGCGCCTGGAGTTCACCGCCCAGGGCGCCGGCTCCGACCGCCTGCTGCTGGAGCTGGGCGCGGTCGGCGAATACCTGCGGCAGCTCAGCGAGCCCTTCCTGCTCTCGGCCCAGAGCGACCCCCAGCGCCTGCCCTTGCAGGTGGCGGCAGTGCCCAAGAGCCTGGTGGTCACGGTAGACGGCGAGCGCATCCTGAGCGGCTTCACCTACGACGAGGCCGACCAGAGCGTGCTCCTGGCGGAGAGCTACCCGGGCAGCACCGTGGTCGAGGTCAGCTACGCGGAGCAGCCGCCCTGCTGAGGGGGCTCGTCCTTGGCCTCATCCCAGGGGCGCCCGCCGACGCGGCCGCGTGACTGCCAGACCCGGCTCACCTGGAGCTCGTAGAGGTCGATCAGCGCCTGCGCGGCCTGGGGGCCCTCCAGCAGCTCCAGGGCGTGGGCGACGGCCTCGGCGGTGGCGACCATGCCCGGGTGCGGCGGGCGGCGCATGCGGACGCGCTGTCCAGCGGAGAGCCCCCCGATGTCCAGGCGCGGCAGCTCGGAGAGCCCGGGGATGCGCTTGAGCATCTTGCGGGCCTGGGTCCAGGTGCCGTCGACGACCACCAGGCGCTGGATCTGCTCAGGCTCTGCGGCCACGGCCCCCTCGCTCATGGGGAAGAGCAGCGCCACGCCAGGCCCGCTCAGGCCGCTGGTGTCCATGGGCTGATCGCGCACGGCCCAGTCGCGCAGGCTGCTGTTGGGGCAGGCCATGTCCACCAGCCGCGCGGAGTTGCTGCCCTTGTGGCGCTCCTTGACGTGGCGGAGCACCAGCAGCTCGACGGCGGTGGGGATCGGGGTGACCTCGCCGCACAGGCAGAGCCTGGGGGCCAGCCGGCAACGGCTGCAGCGCTGATCAACCCCGGTGGTGTGCCTGGACATGCTCGCGGGACTAACCCGCCGCTGCCCCCTTGCTCCCTTGCGCGTGCGTCCCTATGCCGGAGAGGTGAACTTCTACGAGCGCCACATCCTGCCCCACCTGGTCGCCCTGGTCATGGACAACCCCACGGCCCGGGAATTGCGCCCCCGCGTGGTCGGCGACCTGCGCGGCGAGGTCCTGGAGCTGGGCTTCGGTGCCGGGCTGAACCTGCCCTTCTACGGCGAGGGCACCGAGCGCATCCACATCATCGACCCCGACCAGACCGGGCGGGACAAGGCGGCCCAGCGCATCGCGGACTCCCCCGCCCAGGTCGTGGACGCCGGGCTGGACGGGGCGCGCATCGACCTGCCCGACGCCAGCATGGACCACGTGGTCTGCACCTGGACGCTCTGCACGATCCCCCAGGTCGAGGCGGCCCTGCTGGAGGTCAAGCGCGTGCTCAAGCCCGGCGGCAGCTTCCGCTTTGTGGAGCACAGCCGCCACCCCGAGCCCTCCGTGGCCGCCTGGCAGGACCGCCTCAACCCGCTGTGGATGCCCTTCGCGGGGGGCTGCCACCTGAACCGCCCCATCGTGGAGCTCATCCGCGGCGCGGGCCTGGAGCCGGTGAGCCTGGAGGAGTTCGACCAGCGGAGCTGGCCCCGCATCGCGAGCTGGACGGCGCTGGGCACCGCCCGCAAGGCGTGAGCGCCTACTGGAGCGCGGCCTCGATCGCTGCCGCCAGCTTGCGGTCATCCGGCTGTGTGCGCGGGGAGAAGCGCGCGGCGACCCGGCCGTCCCGCCCCACCAGGAACTTCTCGAAGTTCCAGGAGATGTCCTCGCCGGCGCCCATGGGGCTGCTCACCAGGCGGGTGTAGAGCGCGCTGCGCCCCTCGCCGTTGACCTCCTGCTTCTCCAGCAGCGGGAAGCTCACCCCGTAGTTCAGCTTGCAGAAGGTCGCGATCTCCTCGGCCGAGCCCGGCTCCTGCCCGCCGAACTGGTTGCAGGGCACGCCCACGATCACCAGCCCCTTGTCCTTGTTCGCCTGGTAGAGCGCCTCCAGCCCCTCGTACTGCGGCGTGTTCCCGCAGCGGCTGGCCACGTTCACGAACAGCACGGCCTTGCCCTCCAGCAGGCTGGTGTCGAAGGCGCTGCCGTCCAGCGCGGTCAGGGAGAGGTCCTGGAGGATGGGGTCACCCAGGTCCTTGGGGGCCGTGGCCTCCACCGTCTCGGACATCGACTTGCCCCCGGCCTCCGCCGGGCTGGAGCTGGGGGTCGTGGTGCAGGCGAGGACAAAGAGGAGCGTGTTCATGGCCTGGCTAGGTCCTGCCCGCCCCGTGCTTGCGCGCGGCTGAGCGTTTGGGCCTGCCAGGTCCACCTGGAGCACGCCTATGGCATTGGCTACGTCGGTCGAGTGAGCAACCGTCTTCTTCAAGTTGTTTGAACGGCCGGCGCAGTCGGCTGCGCAAGGTAGCTCCTCATCGTGCTGTTGAGGTGGATGAGGAGCTTCCGCATGCAGGCCACGATCGCGACCTTGGCTGGCTTTCCCTTG
>JAZAMN010000028.1:0-26804 GCA_036229005.1 Myxococcota bacterium | reverse complement strand
GGCCCGCCCCGCCGCTCGCCCGCCCGGGGCGGCGGGGGGGTCCCGGGTAGGGGGTGACGGTATCGGGGGAGGCTGCGGCGGTTCGAGCGCCGGGGATGGGGCGTGACGGCGGGGGCAGTGCCGGGGCCGATAGCGGGGCGCTGATACCCGAAACCTGAGCGGGGGGTATCAGGTATCTGGAGTCAGGTATCGGGGGAGGATGCGGCGGTTCGAGCGCCGGGGATGGGGCGCGACGGCGGGGCCTGTAGGGGCCAGGGCTTCCCGACCCCCGGGCCCGATAGCGGGGCTCTGACACCCGAAACCTGAGCGGGGTATCAGGTATCTGGAGTCAGGTATCGGGGGAGGATGCGGCGGCTCGAGCGCCAGGGATGGGGCGTGACGGCGGGGTCAGTAGGGGCCAGGGCTCCCCGACCCCCGGGCCCGATACCAAAGCTCTGATACCTGATACCTGATACCTGATACCTGAGCTCTGATACCTGAGCTCTGAACCCTGGCCTCCGGCCTCAAGCCAGACTCAGCCGGTCCAGCACAAAGGCATTCACCAGCGCCGCGTCCTCCAGCCGCCCGTAGCGCCCGCTCTGCCCGGCGTGTCCGGCGCCCATGTGGGTCTTGAGGAAGATGGGCCGGTCCCCGGTGGAGGTCGCGCGCAGCTTGGCGACCCACTTGGTGGGCTCCCAGTACTGGACGCGGGGGTCGTTCATGCCGGAGACCACGAGCAGGGCGGGGTAGTCCTGGGCGGCCACGTTGTCGTAGGGGGAGTAGGCCAGCATCCACTGGAAGGGCTCGGGCTTCTGGGGGTTGCCCCACTCCTCCCACTCGTTGGTGGTCAGGGGGATGCTCTCGTCCAGCATGGTGCTGACCACGTCCACAAAGGGGACCTGGGCCACGCAGGCGCAGAAGAGCTCGGGGGCCTGGTTGATGACCGCGCCCATGAGCAGGCCGCCGGCGCTGCCGCCCTGGATGGCGAGCTTGTCCGCGGAGCTCCGGCCGCTGTCGATGAGCCAGCGGGCCACCGCGATGAAGTCGCCGAAGCTGTTCTGCTTGCGCTGCAGCTTGCCGTCTTCGTACCAGGCGCGGCCCTTGGCGCCGCCACCGCGGACCTGGGCGACGGCGTAGACCACCCCGCGGTCCAGCAGGCTGGGCCGGCTCACCGAGAACCAGGGGTCGATGACCGCGCCGTAGCTGCCGTAGCCGTAGAGCAGGGTGGGGGCGTCCTGCAGCAGGGTGTCCTCGTGCCAGACCAGAGCGACGGGAATCTCGGCGCCGTCGGGCGCCGTCACGAACACCCGCTCAGAGCGGTAGGCCCCGGAGTCGTAGCCGGGCACCGGCGTCTGCTTGAGCAGCACCTCCTCCCGGGTGTCCAGGTCGATCTGGAGCACCGAGCTCGGGGTGATCAGCGAGCAGCTCCCGTAGCGCAGGGTGCGCTGGGTGTACTCGGGGTTGGCCCCCATCCACTGCACGGCGGGGTCGTCCTGCAGCGGGATCTTCCAGTCGGCGCCGGTCCTCTGGTCCAACACGCGGAGCTGCTTGAGGCCGCCGCTGCGCTCGCTGAGGACGATGTGTTCGGCGAAGGCGTGGACCCCCACGAGCTGCACGTCGGGGCGGTGGGGGACCAGCTCGGTCCACTCCATGGGCGCGTCCAGGGGGGCGGTGAACAGGGCGAACTCCAGGAATTGCTGGACGCCGTCGCGCTTTTCGCCGTTGGTGTGCACCAGCCAGCGCTCGCCCTGGTGGCTCAGGTCGACCTCGCGGCCCTCCAGGCGGGGGACCAGCAGGCGCAGCGTGGCCTGGGGATCCTGGGCGTCCAGGCAGCGGATCTCACCGGTGTTGGAGGCGTGGATGCCCACCATCACGAAGCGGTCGCTGCGGGTCCGGGCGATGTGCACACGGAAGCGGGTGTCGTCCTCCTGGTGCAGCAGGGTGTCCTGGTCCTGGGCGTCGCCCAGCGCGTGCCGGAAGAGGCGAAAGGGCCGCCAGGCGTCGTCGTGGACGGTGTAGTACAGGTGCCCGTCGTCGCCCCAGCACACGTTCCCGGCGGTGCCCGTCAGGCGGTCCAGCTCCCGGCCGCTCTCCAGGTCGATCACCACCAGGTCGTAGACCTCGCCGCCGCTGGTGTCGATGGCGTAGACCATGCGCGTCCGGTCCGGGCTGGTCTCCAGCGCGCCGATGCTGATGTAGGCGTGCTCCAGCGCGTTGGGGTCGAGCATCACCTGCTCGGGGCCCCCGTCCACCGGCTTCCGGCAGTAGACCGGGTAGGCCTTGCCCGTCTCGGTGCGGGTGTAGGTGAAGAAGGGACCGTCCTTGACCGGGGGTTGTTGGTCATCCTCTTGGACCCGGCTCAGTGACTCCGCATACAGGGACTCTCGGGTGCCAGCGAGGTGCTGCTGACCGGCCTCCATGTAGGCGTTCTCGGCCTGGATGTAGGGCAGCAGCTCGGGGTCTTCGCGCTCCCGCATCCAGTGGAAGGGGTCGGGGCGCTCCACCCCGTGCTCGCGGTGGACGTAGGGGCGCTGGGGGGCCTTGGGTGCCGACATCGGGGACTCCGGAGTGTCGGGGATCCTTAGCCGGCCCCCCGCGCGCTCAGCACACCGACTCGTAGAACTCGATCACGTTGTCGGACTCGTCACACTCGCCCAGGGTCCCGCCCTCGGTGCCTGTGCCGTCGTCGTCCAGGCGGATGATGATGCCGAAGTCACCCCACTCCTGGGGCGTCAGGGCGAACTCCACGCCCTCGGGCGCGGTGCCGGAGGGGATGGCGGGCAGGGTGCCGGTGTAGGCGATCTCCTCGCCTGCGTTGTTGACCGCGTAGACCGTGTAGGGGAGCCCGGCCTCGATGTCCTCGCCGCCCTCGTTCCACACCTGGAAGCTCACGCGCACCGGGCCGTTGTCGCAGTCCGCCAGGCAGAAGTCGGTGAAGGCGCCGCCCAGATCGGGGCGGGCAGGGTCATCCACGCTGGGGCGCGCCCGGAAGACGTTGAACTTCTCCCAGCTCGCGTCAGGGGTCTTGGGCACCGAGCCGTCGGCCAGCACGTTGGTCAGCGCGTAGTCGTGGGTGCCCCAGGTGGGGCCGGACTCGGGCCAGCCGTCGCCGTTGTGGCCGAAGCAGGTGATCCCGCGGTAGCCGGCGCCGCCGCTGTAGGAGTTCGACGCGATGCAGATCTCCGCGGACTTGTCCTGGTCCACGTCGGCGATGACCGGGTACTCCCACACTGTCCCGGAGCTGTGCGAGAAGTTCTCGTAGAGGATGGCCCCGGTCGCGCCGTCGTAGATGCGCAGCGCGTCCTGGTCGGCGTAGAGCACCTCGTAGGCGCCGTCGTTGTTCATGTCGTAGCCCGAGCACCCCGCCAGCCCGGAGCTGTCGTTGATCGTGCTCTCCCAGACCTTGGAGCCGTCCACCTCGAACACGCTGAGGCGGGTGTTTGCGGGGATGGCGATCTCCACCTGGCCGTCGCCGTCAAAGTCAGCGATCGAAGGCGGTCCTGGGTTGGTGCCGGGGATGGTGGCGCTGCGGATCAGGGTGCCGTCGTCTTGGTGGATGTAGAGCGTGCTGCCCGACACGAAGAAGACCTCGGCCTCCTTGTCCGAGTCGATGTTCGCCAGGGCCGCGAAGTTGCCCGCGCCGGTGCCCGGGTTGGTCCACTCCGAGGCGCCGGTGTGCGAGACCACCTGGTTGGCCAGGATGACCTCTTGGGTGCCGTCCTGGTCGATGTCCGCGGCGACAGGCGTGCGCCAGGAGTTGGTGAGCCCGCCGATGGTGGCCACCGTGGTTCCGTCCTCGCCGTTGACGATGCCCACATCGCCGATCACCTCGGGCTTGCCGTCGGCGTCCAGGTCCGCGACGGTGGGCTGGGGGTAGGCGCTCAGGCCGAAGCTGCTGGAGGTCCACTCCTGGCTGCCCGATGCGTTCACCGCGGCGATCTGGTTGCCGGTGGTGAAGGCCACGATCTCGGGCTCGCCGTCCGCGTCCACGTCCGCGATGGTCACGCCGCCCTGGCCGTTGTAGCCGGAGACCTTGAAGATCTCGCCGCTGCCGTCTCCGGAGAGCAGCACCAGCTCGTTGGAGGTCCAGGTGGTGAACGCGATGTCTGGGATGTCCCGCTCGTCCACCTGCCCGTCGCCGTTGTCATCGGTCATGTTGCCGATGGCCGGCATCACGATGACCCCGCTGCCCGAGCTGGTGTACTGGTACTCGATGCTCAGGTCGAAGGCGTCCTTGATGGTGCCGCTCACGCCGGTGGTGCCGTCGCACTCTTCGACCACGGAGACCGTCTTGGCGGCCGCGAGCTTGACCTCGCAGTCGGGGTCCACGGGGCTGTCCTGGGGGATGTCGGTGTCGACCGGCTCGTCCGTGTCGTGGCAGTCCGGGATCTGCGGTGGGCAGTCCACCCCGGTGTCCGGCTTGGGGGTGGTCGCGTCGTTGTCGTCGACGATCTCGTAGTCGCTGCAGGCCAGCGCGCTGAGGAGCAGGAGCATGGGGGTCTTCCAGTCTTGGCGCCACTATAGGGCCCCAGAGGGTGTTTGTCAGGGAGTTGTGTGCGTGAGTTCTGTTGGATTCAAGGGGGCTTTCGTGGTCTGTCTGCCGCTCAGCACAGCGACTCGTAGAACGCGATGGCGTTGTCGGACTCATCGCACTCGCCCAAGACCCCGAGCGGGGCGCCCGAGCCGTCGTCGTCCAGGCGGATGATGATGCCCATCTCGCCCCACTGTTGGGGCGTCAGCGCGAACTCGATGCCCTCGGGGGCGGTGCCGGAGGGGATGGCGGGCAGGGTGCCTGTGTAGACGAGCTCTTCGCTGTCGCCGTTGACCGCGTAGACCGTGTAGGACAGGCCGGGCTGGATATCCACGCCGCCTTCGTTCCAGACCTGGAAGCTCACGCGCACCGGGCCGTCCTCGCAGTCCGCCAGGCAGAACTCCGTGAAGGCGCCGGACAGGTCGGGGCTTGCCGGGTCATCCATGCTGGGGCGCGCCCGAAAGAGGTTGTGGGTCTCCCAGCTTGGTTCGGGGACCCTGGGCACTGAGCCGTCCGGCAGCACGTTGGTCACCGCATAGTCGTGGGTGGGCCAGGTGGGTCCGGAGCTTGGCCAGCCGTCGCCGTTGTGGCCAAAGCAGGTCACGCCCTGGAAGTCGCCCGTGCCGTTGGAGGCGATGCAGACCTCTGCGGAGTTGTCCTGGTCCACGTCGGCGATGACCGGGTACTCCCAGAGCGTGTGGGAGTTGTGGGAGGCGTTCTTGTAGAGGGTGTCGCCCGTGGCCCCGTCGAAGATGTACAGGGCCTCCTGGTCGGCGTAGAGGACCTCGTAGGCGCCGTCGTTGTCGATGTCGAAGCCGGAGCACCCCGCCAGCCCGGAGGGGTCGCTGATCCGGGTGGCCCAGAGCTGGGTCCCGTCCACCTCGAATACGCTCAGCCGGGTGTTGGCCGGGATGGCGATCTCCACCTGGCCGTCGCCGTCAAAGTCGGCGATCGAAGGGGGCCCTGGGTCGCTGCCGGGGATGGTGACGCTGCGGATGAGCTCGCCGTCGTGCTCGTGGATGTCCAGCGTGTCGCCCGAGACGAAGAAGACCTCGGCCTCGGGGTCCGCGTCGATGTTCGCCACCGCCGCGAAGTTGCCGTCCCCCCGGCCCAGGCCCCTCCACTCGTCGTCGCCCGTGTGCGAGGACACCAGGTCCCCCAGGATGACCTCCTGGGTGCCGTCCAGGTCGATGTCTGCGGCGATGGGCGTGCGCCAGGTGTTGTTCACCGCGCCGACGGTGCCCACCGTGGTCCCGTCCTCCCCGTTGAGGATGGCCCGGTCCGCGATGACCTCGGGCTGGCCGTCGGCGTCCAGGTCGGCGACGGTGGGCTGCGGGTAGGTGCTCATGATGAAGCTGTCGGAGAGCCACTCCCGGCTGCCCGTGGCGTCCACCGCGGCGATCTGCTTGGTGTTGGTGAAGGCCACAAGTTCAGGCGTCCCGTCCGCGTCCACGTCTGCGATGGCCACGCCCCCCTGGCCGCTGTAGCCGGGCAGCTTGAAGATCTGGCCGCTGCCGTCGCCGGAGAGCAGCACCAGCTCGTCGGAGATCCAGGTGGTGAAGGCGATGTCGGGGATGTCGAGCTCGTCCACCTTCCCGTCGCCGTTGTCGTCGGTCATGTTGCCGATGGCGGGCATCACGATGACCCCGCTGCCCGAGCTGGAGTACTGGTACTCGATGCTCAGGTCGAAGGCGTCCACGATGGTGTCGCCCCTGTCGGTGCCCTCGCACTCCTCGGCCAGCGGGACCGTCTTTGCGGGCGCGAGCCGGACCTCGCAGTCAGAGTCCACGGGGCTGTCCTGGGGGATGTCGGTGTCGACCGGATCGTCGGTGTCGTGGCAGTCCGGGATCTGCGGTGGGCAGTCCACCCCGGTGTCGGGCTTGGGCGTTGTCGCGTCGTTGTCGTCGACCATCTCGTAGTCGCTGCAGGCCAAAGCCCCCAGGAGCAGCAGCATGGCGTCCCTCCTCTCGGTGTCCGCACCATAGACGCCCACGCGCAGCTTGTCAGGAACTTGTGTGCTTCAGTTCCCCGCGGTGGAGGGCGGCTCTTCGCCGAGCTCCTGCTGGGCGGCGTCCAGATCCCGCAGCCACACCCCGTGGCCCTGCGGTCCGGTGACCTCGCTGAATTCGGGGGCCCCCTGCCAGCTCAGGAGCAGGACCCGAAGTCCAGACGGTGGGGCGCTCAGCTCGGTCTGCCCATCCACCACCTCGACCCCCGAGAGCAGCTCCGAGGCCAGGGTGGGCTCCCAGCGATCGCCGCCCACCAGCACGGTCCGCCCCGGAATCACCAGGGGCTGGAGCAGAGTCACGTAGGCCCGATTGCTGCGCTCCTGCTGCCGCACCCGCTCCAGGGAGGCCGAGCCCCAGAACGACAGCTCGCCGCGCACCCGCTGGCTCCACTGCTTGTCCGCGAAGGCCGCCTTGGGGCTGGGGTCCAGCTCCACGTCGATGGGGCGGGCCAGCAGAAAGCACGCCGCGCTGAGCACCGGGGCCGCCCACTTGAGCGCCTTGGGAGCCTGCGCGCCCGACAGGACCACCGCCACTGGAGGCAGCAGCGCCAGCAGGTAGCCCGCCTTGGCCAGGTGGATGAGCGCGAAGAAGCCCAGCGCCGGCAGCACCCACAGCGCGAAGCCCCCGGCCTGCTTGGGGCGCTTGAGCCAGGGGAGCAGCAGGAGCCCGCCGCCACAGATCTGCGCGGCGTAGACGACCAGGTGGTGGAGCTGGTGGAGGCGCCAGTTGGGCGGGTGGCTCTGCTGGATGAACGCGAACTGCGCCCAGGTGGCCTCCAGGTAGGGGAGCAGCCCGCCCGAGCCCAGCGCGGAGAGCCCCAGGAGCACGCCCACAGGCGGGATCGCGCCCAGCAGCGCCCACCCGAGCTGGCGGCGACTCGCCCAGATCAGCAGGGGGAGGAGGAAGAGGCTGAGGGAGGGGCGCAGCGCCGTAGCACACCCCCAGAGCAGCCCGGTCCAGCCCGCCATCCTCCAGTCGGCACCCTGGCGCAGGCGAAGTGCGGCGATGCCGAACCACAGGGCCGCCGCGGCGGGCAGGGCGTAGGCGTTGGCGGTCAGCCCCAGCATCCAGGCCACCGGGTTGCAGGCCACCAGAAGCGTGGCGAGCAGGGGGTCGCTGCCGGTGTCCTCGCTGAGGGTCCAGGTGCCCCAGAGCAGCGGGAGCACCGCCAGGGCCGAGAGGGTGCGCAGCGCGGTGTCGGGGGCCAGGGGCAGCCCCTTTGCCAGAAAGACCAGCCCCGCGTACCCCGGCGGGTGGGGCCGCATGGCCGTGGGATCGAAGGCTTCGACCCCGCGCATCAGCAGCACGCTGTCCAGCTCGAAGGGCGACTGCGCCATCAGCAGCAGGCGGCTGGCCAGGGCCAGGATCAGGATCAGCAGCAGGCGTCGGTTCATTGGAAGGATCGGCCGGAGCAGTGTAGGCTCTGGCGCAGGTCAGGGGGAGGTGCCCGTATGTTCGAGCAGAAGCCAGCGCGTCGGAGTGTTGGGGGTGTGTCGTGAACCTGCTGTTGTGGCTGGCCTGCGTGTACGAACCGGTCCCGCGCATCGTGCCGGAGCTGGAGGCGGTGGCGCTGGAGGCCGATGGGCTCAAGGGCGCCGACCTGGTCCACGGGGGCGCCATCCTGGAGGGCAGCCGCCAGTGCATGGCCTACCACGCCCGGAGCTGCTGGAGCCTGGAGACGGACCTGGAGGTCTACGAGCCCCCCAACAGCAGCCTGCGCTGCGTCTACTTCGAGGACGCCGACGCCGCGGAGCTGACGCTGAGCGGGCAGGACTGCACCGGGGATGACGGCGAGCCCCTGGCCTCCTTCGGGCAGGACCGGCTGGCGGTCGACATCCTGGACGGCGACGCCGTCGAGGGCAGCGTGATCTCCTGGGAGCGCGCGCAGGTGGCCTACATGCTGGAGGCCTACCCCATGGACGGCTACAGCCTGGAGACCCACGGCCCGGAGCTGTTCAACCCGCCCTTCGAGAGCCGCGTCCAGCACATCCGGATCTGGCCGGAGCTGGAGCGCTTCCGCCCCAGACCGCTGCTCTGGGACGACCAGGGCGGGCAGGTGAGCTGGGCGAGCCCCTGGCGCCTGGACCTGCCGGGAGCGCGGGACGAAGGGGACGGCCTCTGGCGCCTGGACCCGGAGCAGGAGCGGGGTGCGATCGTCGTCACCAGCGGGGGAGAGAGCCTGCAGGTGGGGCGCTGGAGCCGCCTGGACAAGACCTGGGACCTGCGCACGCGCCTGCACGTCTGGGTGATGTCGCCTGATGACCCGGACGCCGCGGATCTGCCGGTGGTCGGGGCCTGGTACGAGCTCGTGGACAGCCTGGGCAACCCCGTCGTGGGAGCGCCGGTGCAGTACAGCCTGCTGGGCGCCGGGGGCACCGTCACCGGGGACTCGCCCGTCTGGAACCTGGAGTGCGCCCAGACCTTGCAAGGCCACAGCGAGCGCGTCACTGTCACCGCTCGGTTGGGCGCGCACGTGGACACCGAGGCCTTCTGGGTCTGGGTCCCGCCCGCCGAGAGCGAGGCCGCCCTGGCCGAGATCCGCGACAGCTACGCCTGCGGGGGCGGGGAGGAGGAGGCCAGCGGGTGCGCGAGCATCGGGTCCCACCGCTCCGGCCTGCTGGGCGTGCTGCTGCTGATCGCCGCTGCTCTGCGCCGACGAGGACAGGCTGGCGCTGCTCAGGTCTCCACTCCGGCGGCGCCCCGTTGAACCCCGGGCGGCGCCCCGTTGAACAAAGCGGGCCCGCCAGGCGTTAAGACTGCGGCAAAGGAGTCCCCATGCGCCGTGTTGTCCTCGCTTGCGCCCTGCTCTTTGGCGGCATGTTGGCGGCCAGTCCCCTGTTGACGCGGTCTGCCAGCGCGCACCCCTTCGAGACGGACCTCTACTCCCTGCGGACCATGGTGAAGATCGCCGACAGCGGCCAGATGACGGCCCTGGTGGTGCTTGAGGTGCCCATGCAGGTGGTGCTGAGTGGCCTGGACGTGCAGGAGGGCGACTCCCAGCGCAAGCAGCAGAAGGCGCTGGAGGACTGGAACACCGGCACCTGGGACCAGATGGCCCAGGGGCTGACGCTGACGGTGGACGGCGAGCCGGTCAAGGGCACCTGGCGGCCCATCGAGCACCCCACCAACGGCAAGGGCGCCGAGGGCTTCTTTGTGTATCTGGTGGGCTTCGACCTGCAGCAGGAGCTGCCCAAGGAGGGCTACGTGCTGCGCATCGAGAACCGCAGCTACCCCGACAAGCCCATGGTCTACAGCGGCTCGGCGACCGCGCAGGGGCCCTGGGAGCTGGTGCGGGACAGCTCGCGCGATGCGCTGGGCGACCAGGTGGACACGCCCCTGTCCAACCCCGGCCGCTGGTCCAAGGACGCGGCGATGCGGGACCTGGAGATCGAGGTGCGGCCCAAGGGCTGAGGGGGGCTACTCCCCGGTGTCCTGGGCCGTGTCCAGCTCCTCGGCCTTGTCCTGGTAGGTCTCTTCATCCACCAGGCAGGCAAGCGACAGCAGGGTGAGCAGCCAGATCAAAACGGCACCTCGAGGATCATGCACAGCGCGCCGGCGCCCAGCAGCCCGTAGGTCGCGTAGGCCATGCGCTTCTGGTGGGTGTAGGCGGCGTCCAGCTCGGCCATGGTGGTGGCCTCGCGCATCACGTAGGACTGGCTGCGCGCGTTGGCGGCGGTCAGCCCGGAGATGGCCACTGCGCCCAGGCCGATCCACATGAAGGTGGGCTTGTCGGACTTGGAGGGCTTGAACTCGTAGCCGTCCTCCGGCACGTCGTCGGGGCCGTCGGGGCCGTGGCGCATGACCCAGGTGGGCACCGGGCGGGTCAGGGGGCTGCGCCCGAAGTCACCCAGAGTGGGGGCGGGGCCCAGCTCGACGGGGAGGGGCTGGGAGAGCTGCAGGGCCAGGAGCGCGGGGTGCATGGTCCCAGCCTACTGCGCCTGGGCGAGGCTGCCCAGCACGTCCAGGTTCGCGCGGGCCTGCGCCAGGTAGTCGTACGCGCCGCTGTCGCCGGGCTGCTCCAGGGGGTCCATCACGAAGTGCTGCACGTCGGCGGGGAAGGCGGCCTTGACGGCGTCCGTGGGGGCGGACTCCCAGACCAGGACGACGGGGGCCTTGCCCTCGGCCCAGTGCTCGAAGTCGTGCAGGTCGGTGGGGGGCTGCTCGGGGTCGAAGTCGAAGCTGGTGATCTCCAGCCCGTAGCGCCGCGCCAGGTAGTTGAACGCCGGGTGGGAGGCCGCCATGGGCTTGCCCTGCAGGGGCTCGGTGGCCGCCTTGAGCTCCTGGTCCAGGGCCTGCAGATCGGCCTGGAGGGTGCCCAGCGCCGCGTCCAGAGCGCCCTGATCCGCGCCGGGCAGCTTGGAGAGCGCAGCGTGCACCGCCTGGGCCTGCTGGGAGAAGCCGACCGGGTCCGACCAGGTGTGGGGGTCCAGCCCGGCGTGGCTGTGCTCGCCGTCCTTTCCATGGCTGTGGGTCTTGCTCTGCACGGAGATGGTCTCGACGCCCTGGGCCGAGTCCACCACGCGCCCCTCGCGCAGCGACGCCGTCTTCACCCAGGCCTCGAAGCCCGCGCCGTTGAGCACGACCAGGTCGGCCTGCTGGGCCTTGGCGACGACCTCTCCGCTGGGGGACCAGAAGGGGGGATCCTCGCCGGCGGGCAGGATGTTCTCGTGGTCCACGCTGCCCTGGGCCAGGCGGTCCACCAGCCAGGCGGCCGGGTAGGAGGAGGTGATGACCTTGGCCTTCTCCGCGGGGGCCTGCACCGCATCAGCGGAGGACTTGTCCGCGCCCTGTTCGGGCTCCGTGGTGCAAGCGAGGACAGTGAGCAGCAGGGCGAGCATGGGGACTCCAGGGGGTTGGCGTCAGCTCAGGCCGGCGCGGAGCAGGTTCAGGGCCAGGGCGGTCACCCCGGCGGCGAGGCCGCTGGCGGCGAGCAGGATCAGCGTGATCTCAGTGCCCACCATGGCGGCGATCGTAAAGCGGGAGCAGCCGATCCGGCGCATGAGCTGCAGCTCGGTGCGGCGCAGGCGCAGGTTCAGCAGGATGACCAGGAAGAAGAATGCCGCGGTGCTGGCGGCCACCGCGCCGAAGTAGACGCGCATGCCGGCCTCGACCCGCAGCACGATGCCCAGGATGGTCTCGATGACTTGGGTGGGCCGCACAGCCTGGCGGTCGCTCTCCAGCGCGTAGTCGCCCAGGAGCTGGTCGTGGGCCCGGCGGTCGCGGGGGAACACCAGCAGGCTGGACAGCGGCATCTCGTCCACGCTGCCGTGCAGGTGGAAGCTGCTGCGGTTGGCTGCGTCGATCTCCTGGAACATGAACAGCGCAGCGGTGGCGGTGAGGGCTTCGCCGTCGGCTGCGCAGGGGTTCAGGGCCTGCGCTCGGGTGACCTCGTCGTGGCCATGGAGCGCTCCGTCGAGGGCCCAGGCCGTGTGCAGGTCGGTGAAAAAGGCACTGTCGTCGGGCGTCCCCGCCTCCTCCAGGACCCCCACGACCGAGAGCAGCAGGGGGTAGGAGCCGGCGATGTTGTACAGGTTGCGCGTGTCCGAGCGCAGGGTGTCGCCCACCTGCAGGTTGAAGGCCTCGGCGACCTCGGCGCCCGCGATGACCTCGCCCAGAACGGCCGGGGCGCGCCCCTGGGAGAGGCTCAGGCCCCGCTGCTCGTAGTAGTCCAGGCTGGTGGCCACCAGAGGGCTGCCGCCGACGGAGTGCAGCACGTACAGGGGCACGACCACGCCGTAGTCCGCGTCCTGCGCGGGGTGGCGATCCCCGTAGGTGATGGGGTCCCGCACGGCGCCGCGGAAGTAGAGCGCGTTCAGGGTCAGGTCGAACTCGTTGCCCACGTGGCCGATCAGCACCGGGCTGGACTCCGCGCGGGCCATGAGGGTCTCTTCGACCACGGCGGCGGCCTGGCGGGTGAAGCCGGGCAGGAAGAAGGCCACGGCGGTCCCGAGCACCAGCACGGCGGTGCGGCCGGGCGCGGAGGCCAGGTAGCGCAGGGCCAGGTAGAGCGCGTGTCTGAGCATCAGGCCCCCAGGTCCAGGGCGCGGGGGAGGCGGGCGCGGAGCTGGGGATCGTGCGTGACCAGCAGCAGGGTGAGCTTGTGCCGCTCGACCAGGGACTCCAGCAGGCCCAGGACGGCCTCGCTGCGCTGCGGATCCAGGCCGGTGGTGGGCTCGTCGGCCAGCAGGAGCTGGGGTTGGGTGACCAGGGCCCGGGCGATCGCCACGCGCTGGCGCTCCCCCTGGGAGAGCTGGTGGGGCTTGCGGGCGGTCTTGGCGGCCAGATCCAGGGTCCCGAGCAGCTCCAGCGCGCGGTTCTGTGCCTGGGAATCGAGCTTCAACGCCGTGTTCAGGCGGTAGGGCAGCAGCACGTTGTCCACCGCGCTCAGGTAGTCGACCAGGGGGTAGTCCTGGAACACAAAGCCCACGTTCTGCACGCGCCAGGCGCGCCGTTGGGCCTCGGACAGGCCGGAGAGCTCGGTGCCGTGGACCTTGAGCGTGCCGCTGTCGGCGACCAGGGAGCCCGCGATCAGGTTCAGCAGCGTGGACTTCCCGCAGCCGCTGGGGCCGTGCAGGGCCACGCGCTCTCCGGGGGCGACCTGGAAGGAGGAGAGGCTCAGGGAGAAGCCGCCCTCATAGGCAAACCGCAGTCCCTGGATGTCCACTGCGAGCTGGCTCATTCACCCTCCGGCGCCGGCGAGGTCACCGGGTCTGGATCCGCATCCTCGTCGCTGGGGGCGTCCTGCTTGGCGCCCAGTCCGGCGTTGAGCATCTCCAGGGGGTCCATCATGCCGCTGGCCCCCGTGGGCATCTCGTCCAGCAGGAAGGCGTCGTCGCTGGCCCAGTTGCTCAGCACGCTGCGCACCCGCTCCAGGTCGCGCATGCGGGTGTCCTCGATGCGCCAGCCCGCCCCGGTCTCGGTGAGGGTGTAGACGGCGACGTAGCGGTTGACCCGGGTGTGCTTGTGGGCCTGGTGCGTCACGACCCCGCCCACGGACCAGTCGGCCTCCACCCGGACCTGGCCGCTGGGCAGGCGCTCCAGCACGCTCACGGACTCGTAGTCCACGCGTAGCACCTGGATGCTGGTCTCTTCGGACTTCATGCTGGCCAGGGTGGTGAAGTGCTCGATGTACTCGCGGGTCAGGGCCTCGCCGGTGAAGCTGCCGTCCAGCAGCTCCCAGATGGCGTCGCGGTCCTCTCCCAGCTCGTAGACCCCGTAGATGGGCCGGTGCAGAGCCTCGAAGCGCTCGACCAGGGCGGCGTCGGGCAGGCTGGGGGGCGGTGCGGGCTTTGCGCAGGAGAGCAGCCCGCTGGCGAAGAGGGGGAGCAGCACGAGGGTGTCCTATCCACCGAGACAGTCCTTCGCCCGCGGGGGGCGCCGTGGTAGCGTGTTTCTGTTCCGTCACAATCGCCTGGAGTTCCCATGCATCGCCGACTTCTCCCCAGCGCTCTGGCCCTCGGCGCGCTGCTCTCCGTGACCGTCGCCTGCGAGCAGAAGGGCGGGGGCGCCGACGTGCTGCCCGACGAGCCCCAGTCCGAGATCGAGAAGGTCTGCGGCCGCGCCTACGGCGGCATGGACGGCTTCCGGGACAAGCAGCTCCAGGGCATGACCGCCGAGCAGGGCGCGCAGATGCCGCCGCTGCCCACCAAGGCCGAGTTCACCAAGCTCTGCACCGGGATCGAGGACACCGACCTGGCGCGCTGTCTGGATCCCAACTGGTTCCAGGTCAACGCCAAGGAGTGCGACGAGGGCTTCAAGAAGCTGCCCGAGGACCAGACCAAGGAGATCATGGCGATGCTCTCGGGGAAGCCGGCGGAGGAGAAGAAGGAGGAGGTTGCTGGTGAGGGGGAGGGGGCTGAGTAGGGAGAGCGGTGCCCTCCCCCTCCCCTCAGAACGACAGCTTCTCCGGGTCGACCACCGCCTCAAAGACCATCGACCGAGAGAAGATCAGGGCCTTGCCGGTGGCCTCGCCCTTGACCTGCATGTCGACCTGACCGGTCTCGGCCGCGCGCATCAGGGCGGTGCCAGCAGAGAGGCCGATCTGGGCGGGCACCTCGATGAGCACGGCCTGGCCCTTGGGCAGCTTGATCTTCTGGTCGTGCAGCGCGGTGTCGCCGATCATCACGCCGTTGAGCCACAGCTCCGCCTCGACGTCGGTCAGGGTGGAGGCCATGCCCGACTCGCGGGTCAGGGCGACCACGGCGGTGAAGCTGGCCCCGCGCATGCCGACCTGGACGTCCTTGATGGTGATCAGCTCGGCGTGGACCTCAGGAGCGGCCTGGGCAGGGGCGGAGAGCAGGATGGGGAGCAGGAGCATCAGAGCAGCCTCAAGACAAGGGTGTAGCCACCGACCTGTACGCGGTCGCCGTCGCAGAGCTTCACCGCGTCCATCCCGATGTCCCGGCCGTTGACCCGGGTCCCGTGCTCGGAGCCCTTGTCCTGGGCCCAGATGCCCCCCTCGCGGGCGATGAGCTGGGCGTGGCGGCGGGACAGCGTGGGGTCGCGGTCCAGGTGGATCAGGTTGTCCTGGGGATCGCGGCCGATCCCCGTCCGCCCCAGGCGCAGCGGCCAGAGCTGCCCCGAAGGATCGAAGTCGAAGCTGGCCACCACCCCCACCAGGCGCCGACGGGCCTCGCCCTGGGCCAGCACGCGGGTGGGCTCAGCGGGGCGCTGGACCGGGGGCGGGGGCTGGGGAGCGAGGGTGGGGTGGGGCATCTGCGCGGTCGGGGCCAACCGCTCGGGCACCCGGGGAGCCTCCACCGCCCCTGCGCTGTTGTCCACCGGCGAGGTCACCGGGGTGACGGCGGACCCGCAGCTCAAGCAGAACGGGGCACCCGGCGGAACGGTGACCTCGCAGATGGGACAGCTCAGAGCCATTGCCAGATCAAGGCCCCCAGAGCGGTGAGCCCAAGTGCGCCGGCCACCACAAGATCCCACCTCGGCCCCTTGGAAGCGGGCTCGGTGCGCTCGGCGGAGGGCTGGGGCCTGGGACGCTCGAACTCGGCGGGCGGCAGATCGGGGATCCACAGCACCGCGGTGGCGTTGTCGTCGCCCTCGTTCTGGGCCACGCGCAGGTTCACAGCGTCGATGGCCTGCTCGGCGCTGGGGGCTCCCAGGGCTTCGGCGAGCTCGGTGGCGCTGGCGGCCCCGGACACCCCGTCCGAGCAGAGCAGCAGGCGCTCGTCGGGGCCAAGCTCGAAGGGCTCCAGGCTGTCGACCTGGAGGGTGGCGCTCACGCCCACGGCCCGACTCAAGATGTGGCCGTAGGGGTGGCCCTCGGCCTGCTCGGGGGGGATGAGCCCCATGTCCACCAGCTCCTGGACCCGCGTGTGGTCCGTGGTGAGCCAGCGGAGGGTGCCGTCGGGCTGACGCAGCGCGGCGCGGGAGTCTCCAGCCCAGCTTATGTGGACCTGTCGGCCGCGGACGAAGGCGCAGACCATGGTGGTGCCCATCCCGGCGCGGCTCAGGTCCTGCCGGGCCTCGTTCAGGATGCGCGTGTTGGCGTCCTGGATCGCCTGGGTCAGAGGCTCGGTGGGGCGCTCCACGTCCAGGGTGTCGGCCCGCTCCCGGAGGGTGTTCGCCGCGAGCTCGCTGGCCCGGGCGCCGCCCTGCACGCCGCCCATCCCGTCACACACCGCGAGCAGCCAGCCGGAGCCGGCCTGGACCATGACCCAGGAGTCCTGGTTCTCTTCGCGCATGCGCTGCTCGTGCAGCACGTCCCAGGCGCAGTCGGGGCGAGAGCGTTCCACAAGGATTCGCTAACCCGTGGTGTATCGTGCGCGCCTCTCTCGGAGCTGACTGATGCTGTTCGCCCTCGCCTTTGCCGCCTGCAACCCTGGCGGCGTGACCGCAGAAGACGCCCAGGCCTTCGTCCAGCAGCAGGCCACGCAGGTCAACCCCGCTGGCCGCGTGGGCCTGGAGCTGATCGGAAAGGGACAGTGGGTGAAGGGCCCCCAGTTCGACCGTGAGTGCCTGATGTCCAAGGACCTGGCGTTCACGGATCAAGGCAACACGATCTCGCCCACCTACGAGAACCAGCACTTCTTGACCACCGCGACCGACAAGGGCTGGTGCGTCTACATGGGCCAGGACATCCAGGTCGAGGTCGGCACCCCCACCCGCAACCAGGACGCCTGGGCGGTGCCGCTGGTCTACAGCCTGGGCACCTCGACCCCCTGGGCGGAGTGCCTGCGCAGCGACTTCCGCAACCGCAGCGTCAACGTGGTCGCCGACGAGAGCGGCCAGCTCCGCGTGGTGGACGAGGACCTGCGCATGTTCCGGGGGGACTGCCCGCAGCCCATGCCCAAGGGCGAGGTGCGCGCGGCCAGCCAGGCGCCCAAGGCCAAGGCCCCCAAGACCCCGTCCAAGCAGGAGGCCGTCGCCGCGCTCAAGGCCTTCGACGAGGCCATCTACAGCCGCGACTGGCAGGGCGCCCTGGAGCACATCTCCTGCTACAACCTGCTCGAAGAGGGCGTCTACGGGAGCTGCACCCCCTCGGACCTGCTGCAGGTCGGGCCACACCCCCGCGGCCAGGAGCGCGCCGGCGACGGCTCCCCCTGGACGGAGTACGCCCTGAGCGATCTCGGGGACTTCAAGGCCGTGCGCGCCGGCAAGGAGGGCATGGTCCACGTGGTGGTGGAGCACAAGCGCACCCGCAAGCTGCGCTCGGTCAGCCTGGAGTGGACCGGCTCGGAGTGGAAGGTGGTCGGCATCATCCACCGACAGGGCCACGACCTGACCACCGTGCGCTTCCTCAATGACCTCCACAACGCCGAGAAGTGGAGCATCTTCCAGCGCCGGGTGGCCGGCGAGAAGATCGACGAGAAGGGCGAGGTCCTCCCCGGGTTCGAGGAAGAGGAGGAATAGCGGGTAGAATCAGGATCCTGTCTCTGGAGACCTGATGACCTCACCGCTGTTGCTCCTCGCTGCCCTCGCCCTGGACCCGGATTCCTCCACCGGCGAGGACACCCTCGCGCCAACCACGGAGCAGACCGAGGCCCCCACACTGGACCCCGAGGCCTCCGACGAGGACCTGGTCGAGGACGCCGCGGACACCGTGGACGAGCCGGTCCTCGTGGAGCAGGTCCAGGCCCCGAAGCGCCTGCTGCCCTCCGAGCTGGGCAGCATCACGCCCACCCTGGGCAGCCTGGTCAACGTGGTGCTGCACCTGGAGAACGCGGGCAGCCAGATCACCGCGATGCAGCTCGCCACCGTGCGGATGGACACCCCGGCGGTGGAGCAGCACCTGCTGGCCGCGGGGGAGCCCGTGTACTTCACGGTGCTCGGAGACCCCGAGCGGGTGACGGACTTCCGGGTCTCGGTGCTGGACCCTGCGGGCAAGGAGATCGCGGTGGGGGAGGACTTCTCCGGCGTGGACTTTGGCAGCACGGAGGAGGGCGAGCCCCTGCCGGTCCCCGTGATGCGCCGCGTGAAGGTCACGCCCGAGGTCAGCGGCTACCACAGCCTGCAGGTGGACTTGGAGGACGGCGCGGACGACTGGGGCGTGGGCTTCTACTCTTCGGTGCTCAGCTACGGAAGCAGCAAGCCGGTGAGCATCGTGAACACCGTGCTGACGGTGATGCTCTCCGCGGTGATGATCGAGGTCGAGGGCATCCAGATCCAGGCCGCGGGCTGGACCACGGTCTCCGAGAGCGACCGGGTGGAGATCGCGATCCCCGTGGACACCACCTTCTCCGAGTGCGTGGCCATCGGCACCGCGGACACCGAGCGCACCAAGAAGATGGACGTGGACGTGCTCGAGCCCGGCGGCGGCATCGTGGGCCGCGGCTCCATGGGCAAGCGCGACGCGATGACCGACTTTGTGGTGTTCTCCCCCAAGCTTGCGGGGAGCTGGCGCTTTGGACTCACCGCCACCAAGATGCAGCGCGGCGCGATGGACAGCCACGCGGCGATGCTGGTGGGCTGTATTCAGTAGGCGGCGCGGAGCCGGCTCTGCTGCTGCTCGGAGAGCGCGGAGAAAGGCAGCGGCTGCCACGGGACCAGGTCGCCGAGGCGCTGGTAGGCCTGGGTCGCCTCCAGCCGGCGGCCGCAGGCCTCCGGATCGCCCGCCCAGAAGGCGTGCCCGAGTCGGTAGCCGTCCAAGAAGGCCTGGCGGGTGGGGTAGAGGGTGCGGGCGGTCTCGCTCGCGCTGAGCATCCAGCCCCAGGCCTCGGCCTCCGTGATCAGGCCCGCGGTGTAGCCGTTGCGGCAGTGGGGGATGACGCGGGCGAGGTCCCAGGCCCAGACCAAGGCGGGCGCTCCGTTGTGTGCCTTCAGGGCCTGGTCGACGGCTTGGGGGGGCAGGCCCGTGAGGGCGCTGAGATCTGCGCGGACCTGGGGGGCGGCGTCGCCGGCCATCTCTCGGGCGAGGTGTTGGCTGTGCAGCCCCCGCACCAGCGCGTTGGCGGTCTGCAGCCAGCTCTCTCGGTCCACCACGCCCCAGTCGCGCTCGAGGGCCTCCAGCGCCTCGGCCGGGGTGGCCAGCTCAAAGCTCCCAAAGCGCACGTCGCCCACGCGGCGCTCGCAGGGCCAGTACTCCAGGGTCTCCATCCACACGCCGCTGGTGGCGTTGAGTACGTCGAGCTGGAGCGCGGCCCGCTGCTCCGGGCTGAGGGGCTGGACCTTGCCCAGCTTGTAGTAGCGGGTCTGGTCTCGGACGCGGGCCCGCATGCCCCAGAGCGCAAGGATGGCCAGGAGGCCCAGGAAGGGGAGGCTGGCCAGGCCCGCTGCTGCGATGACGGGCCAGCTCTCCAGCGCCGGGGCCGGCGTGCCGTTGTAGAGCTGGGCGCCGCCGTACACCGCCGCGAGCGCGAGGCCTCCGCCCAACAGGATGCAGACGCCTGCGGCCATCCGGGGGAGGGTGGAGAGGTCCTCCAGGCCCCCGCTCCAGCGGGTGGAGACGGGCGGGCCGGGCTCACCCGGGTGGTGCTGCAGCTTCACGGTCACTCCTCGATGTAGCCGAGCGCCTTGAGCTGATCCTCACTGGCCTCGCCGACGCTCACGTTCCCGGATCCTGCCCGATCCACATAGGTGTCTACAGTGGTGGGAGTCCCGACCCGGCAGATCCCACCAGCCTCTCCTTCCCAGTCCTGCGCCTGGGCCAGGCCCATGCAGTCGGCGATGGTGGGCACGACATCGACCACGCGGAGTTCCTGCTGGGCCTCGCGGTGATCGACGTTGGGGCCGGCGGCGATCCAGATCCCGGCGTCGCGGTGTCCGGACTCGCCGAGCTCGGGGTGGTGCTTCGGGTCGTTCCAGAACACGCCGTGGTCGCTGACGACCAGGACCATGGGCTCGCCGGAGGCCTGGCGGGTGGCCTCGATCAGGCGGCCGAGGGCGGCGTCGGCCTCCTGGTAGGCGTCGGCCACGTAGTCGTGCTCGGCGATGTTCGGCGGGGCCTCCCAGAGGCCCTGGTAGGGGGCCCGCTCGTGCAGGCTCCAGTAGGGGTGCTGGATGCGGTCGGTGGCCGTGAAGACCTGGGCGACCAGCACGGGGCTGTGGTCCTGGAGCCAGGCCTCGGAGAAGGCGATCTGGCGCTCCTGGGCCTGCAGGAGGAGCTGGGGGACCAGGTGGGCGATGCTGTCCTCGCGGTGGGCGGTCCACCCGATGGGCTCGACGATGTAGGGGGTCTCCCCGCCGACCAGCTCGGGGCCCAGGGGCTCGCTGGCGTACGCGGAGCGGGGCGCGGTGGGGTCCTGGAAGGCGGGGCTCACGAAGAGCTCCACCGACCCGCTGTCCACGCTCAGGCAGTGCAGGCGGATGAAGGCGTCGATGCCGGGGGAGTCGACCTTGAGCCAGGAGGACCACTCGCCGGGCGCCAGGGTGACCTCGCCGGGGAAGTTGCCCGTGATCCGGGCGGAGTCACCGACCTGGATCTGGAGGTTCAGATCGTGGCTTCGTACCGGGATCAGCCCCTCCCTCCCGGCCGTGTCGATGAGCACGTTGGACACGTTGGGGATGGTGCGGGTGATGACGTCGGTGCCCACGGGGACCTGGGCGGTGAAGCTGGGGGCGGCGCCGTAGGCGGGGTGGACGGGGATCTCGGCGCTGCTGCGCGTGGAGCTGACGATGCTGCCCCGGAGCTGGCCGGTGTCGCCGCTGGAGAGGCCGGGGATGGGGAAGCCGGAGACCATCAGGCCCTGGGGCACGGGGTTGGGGGGCCAGGTGCCGGGGACGTTGACGGCCAGGGTCTCCGCGCCGGTGGCGGCGTAGATGTCCCAGAGCAGGGGGACCTTGCGGCTGCGGGCGTCGGAGCGGTACCAGTCCTCCAGGCCGTGGGTCTCGGGGTTCACGCCGGAGAAGATGGTGTTCCAGACCACGGGGCTGGCCATGGGCTCGGCGCTCCGGAGCACGCCGCGCTGCCCGCGGTCGACCAGGGCGGCCAGGTTGGGGAGCTCGCCGGCGCTCATCATGGGCTCCAGCACCTGCCAGTCGGCGCCGTCGATGCCAAAGACCAGGATGGGGCTGGTGGGGGCGGGCTGACCGGCGGACTGGGCGGTGGGGGCCTGGACGTCCTGGCTGGGGATGTTGACCAGACCGATGGCCCAGGTGGCGATCAGTGCGCCCTCAATCCCGGCGGCGGCCATCAGGCCCTGCGCACGCTTTGCAGGGTTCGACAAGGCGATCGCCAGGCTGGTGAGGAGCCACGCGCCAAAGATCACGGCCAGATCGATCACCCCGCCGAGCACGCCTCCCAGGATGCCCGCGGCGTGGAGGTTGGCCATGGCAGCGGGGGCGAACAGGCCGCCGGTGGTGGCAGCGAAGGCCACGACGATGGGGCTGCGGAAGCGGGCGTCCAGGGCCCCCAGGATGCCGTGTCCCAGGGCCAGCGCGGCGCTGTAGCCCCCGATCAGCAGCGGGGCGGAGTAGACCTGGGGCGTGTAGGCGAGCCACCAGAACAGGCCCACGACGGCGCCCGCGACGACCGCGACGGAGAGGGTGGTGGAGAGCTTCACTTCTGCCTTCTTTGTTCCGAGTCCCATCTATAGCTGCTCGCACGGGGCCCGCTGCGACAAGGTGGACTTGGCAGTAACCCATCAGTTGACAGTCCTGCTGGCCCTCTCTACTTTGTACCTACGACACCCATTCTCAGCGTCTGTCGCGCCTTGGAGTCCCTGATGACCTTGCTTCTCGCACTCTCTTTGTTCGCCTGCAACAAGGACACCGTCGATGAGACCGGTGACTCGCGGGTCGACGCGGACAACGACTCCTACTTTGACGACGAGGACTGCGACGACAACAACGCCGCCGTCTACCCGGGGGCCGCCGAATACTGCGACGGCGTCGACAACAACTGCGACGGGGCCGTGGACGAGGAGCCGGTGGACGGCGTCGACTTCTACCTGGACGCCGACGGCGATGGGTATGGCGACGACAGCGAGATCCTGAACGCCTGCGAGGCCCCCGAGGGCGCGGTGGAGGTGGGCGGCGACTGCGATGACGGGGACACCGCCTACTACCCGGGCGCGCCCGAGGACAACTGCGCCGACCCCAACGACTACAACTGCGACGGCTCCGTGGGCTACGCGGACAACGATGGGGACGGCTGGGCGGCCTGCCAGGAGTGCGACGACTCGGTGGCCGAGGTGTTCCCGGGCGCGCCCGAGTACTGCGATGAGATCGACAACAACTGCGACGGCGACATCGACGAGGACGGCGCGCTGGACGCCAGCACCTGGTATCTGGATGCCGACGCCGACACCTACGGCAGCGACAACGCCAGCTTCGCGCGGCAGGCCTGCGAGCAGCCCGAGGGCTACGCCGACAACAACCAGGACTGCGACGACCTGGACGCCGAGATCAACCCCGAGACCTTCTGGTACGCGGACGATGACGGCGACGGCTACGGCGACCCCGACGACGCCCAGCAGGTCTGTGAGCAGCCCTCCGGGACCACCCAGGACAACCAGGACTGCGACGACACGGACGCCGACCTGAACCCCGACACGCTGTGGTTCGAGGACGGCGACGGCGACGGCTATGGCGCGACCACCAACATCACCTTCTCCTGCGAGCAGCCCAGCGGCTACGCGGACAACGCCACCGACTGCGACGACACCGACAGCACGGCCAACCCGGGCGGCACCGAGACCTGCGACCTGGTCGACAACGACTGCAACGGCGTGGTGGACGACGACTACGCGACGGACGCCGGGGACTGGTACGCGGACGACGACGGCGACGGCTTCGGCGACGCCAGCGACAGCACCGCGAGCTGCACCCAGCCGCTGGGCTACGTGGCCGACGACACGGACTGCGACGACACTGCGGACGCCGTCAACCCCGACGCCATCGAGATCTGCAACGATGGCATCGACAACGACTGCAGCACCGGCCTGGACTTCTGCAACCTGAGCCTGGACGACGCGGACGCCATCTTCTACGGGGCTTCGGGCGCTGATGAGCTGGGCAGCGATCTGACTGCGGTCCCGGATCTGGACGGAGACGGCAACGACGAGCTGTTGATCGCCGCGCACCACGAGTCCTCGGTCCAGGAGCAGAACGGCGCGGCCTACCTGTTCTACGGGAGCGTGAGCGGCTCGATCAGCTCCGCGAGCGCGGACGCTTCCTTCTTCGGGGCCAACGAGAAGGACCGCGCCGGATCCGGTGTGCTCGGCACCGTGGACGTGACCGGTGATGGCGTCGAGGACCTGCTGGTGGCCGCCTTGCGCGCACCCGGAAGCGGCCTGGCTCGCGGGGAGATCTACGTGCTCGATGGCGCCACCGCCTGGAGCGGCAGCTACGACCTGGGGAGCGCTGCGACCTTCACCCTGGAGGGCGACACCAACTACGACCGCGTGGGCTCCAACCTGGTGTTCGCCGGCGACACCGATGGCGATGGCCAGGCCGAGTTCATGAGCGGCTCGCTCTACAACGACGAGGGCGGCGCGGACGGCGGCGCGGTGTACGTGTTCGGCGGCGTGTCGGCCTCTGGCAGCGTCGAGGACCTCTACGACCTCAAGATCTATGGCGACGTCGCCGGCGCAAACCTGGGAGGCAACCTGGCCGCAGGTGACCTGGACGGCGACGGCCAGGACGACCTGGTGGTCGGCTACACCGAGGCCAGCTCCAGCGCGGGCAGCGTGGGGGTGTTCTACGGCGGGATCAACGGCTCCGTGCCCTTCTCCGACTACGACGCCCTGCTGACCGGCGACACCGCCTCCGACGAGGTGGGCGCCGCCGTCGCCGTGATGCCCGACCTGGATGGCGACGGCTACGCGGAGCTGGTCATCGGCGCTCCGGGTGAGGACAGCGGCGGCAGCGCGGCCGGCGCGGTGTTCGTGCTCATGGGCCCCGTCTCCAGCGGCTCGGTCAGCGGCGCGGACGCGACCTACACCGGCGAGGGTGGCGGCGACCGCGCGGGCGCCCAGTTGGCCACGGGCGGCGACTTCGACGGGGACGGCGACCCCGACCTGCTCATCGGCGCGGCCAACTACGGCAGCGCCGACCAGGGCGCGGCCTACCTGGTCTACGGAAACAGCAGCGTCTCCGGCACGATCTCGCTCTCGGACGCCGACGGGCGCTTCGAGGGCGCGGCCTCCGACGACGCCGCCGGTGCGAGCGTTGGTTTCGCTGGAGACACGGACGGCGACGGCGCGGACGAGCTGCTCATCGGGGCGACGGGCGCGGACCTGGGGGGTAGCTCCTCGGGCGCGGCCTACCTGGTCCTGAGCGTGGACGAGTAGGGGAGGGATGGCTCCGGGGTCTCGGTGTGAGGCCCCGGAGCGGCGATTCAGTCCTCGCTGCAGGTCAGCGTGGTCTCGCAGTATGCGTCGACCCAAACGCCAACCACCTTGGTGACCGTCACCCATTCCCACTCGACGGCGCAGGCGTAGCAGGGCGCCGGGACGGGCCGGCGTTCGAGGTAGCTCACGGTGAGCTCTCCCCACCCCGTGTAGTAGCAACTGGGGTAGCTGTAGCGGGGCGTGCAAGGCTCCTCACAGCTCCCGCCGCTGGCCGCGGTCGACGCCGCCTGGGCGAGGGCTGCATCGCCCGCCATCTTGTAGGCCTCGTCCTTGGTGTAGGTCCCGAACAGGGTGTCGAAGCGCTGCTCGGCGTGGGCGAGACCGCCCTCATAGTTGGTGGATGGACACTCGTAGGGGACCTGGACGTCCTCCTTGACGGACGCATCCAAACTCCACCCCGTGTCCAGGGACTCCCCCTCGGGGGCACACGCTGTGAGCAGAACGAACAGAACCTGACTCATGGTTGACTCCTTGCTGGTCTGCCCGATTCTTCCCCGCGCGATGTTGGGGTCGCAGGAAAAAGCAAGGATGTAAGCCAGAACTTAGAGCGCGGGGTCGGCCCAGTTCACCCCAGCGCGTCCACCAGGATCTGCGCGATGCGCGCGCAGCTCTTGCCGTCCCCGTAGGGGTTGTGGGCCAGGGACATCTCGCCGTAGGCCTGGGGGTCCGTGAGCAGGCGCGTGACGTTCTCGGTGATGCGCCCAACGTCGGTGCCCACCAGCTTCACGGTGCCGGCGTCCACGGCCTCCGGGCGCTCGGTGGTCTCGCGCATGACCAGCACGGGCTTGCCCAGGGAGGGGGCCTCCTCCTGGATGCCGCCGGAGTCCGTCAGGATCAGCGTGCAGCGGTCCATCAGGCGGACGAAGGGCGCGTAGTCCAGCGGTGCGATCAGGTGCACGTTGGCCAGGTCCCCGAGCTGCTCGTGGACGGGCCCCTTGACCTTGGGGTTCAGGTGCACCGGGTAGACGAACGCCACGTCGGGGTGCCGCTCCGCCAGGATGCGGACCGCGCGGCAGATGTCCAGGAAGCCCTGCCCGTGGTTTTCGCGGCGGTGACCGGTCATCAGCACCAGCCTGTCCTCGCCGGCGATGACATCGTAGGCCGACCCGTAGGCCTGCTTCCAGGTGTCCAGAGGTTGGGCCACGACCTTCTCGCGCACCCAGAGCAGCGCATCAATCACCGTATTCCCGGTGACGTGCATGTCGGCCTGCGGCAGGTGCTCCCGGACCAGGTTGTCCATCGAACGCTGGGTGGGCGCAAAGTAGAAGCGGCAGATCTGGTCCGCCAGCACGCGGTTGGCCTCCTCCGGGAAGGGGGCCTGCAGGTTGCCCGTGCGCAGCCCGGCCTCGACGTGACCGACCGGGATGCCCTCGTAGAAGGCGCCCAGGGCCGTGGCCAGCGTGGTGGTCGTGTCGCCGTGGACCAGCACCACGTCGGGCTTCTCCTCCAGCAGGACGGGCCGGAGGTGGGTCAGGATGCGCGCGGTGAGCTCCGCCAGGTTCTGGCCGGGCTTCATCAGGTCCAGGTCGTGGTGCGGGGTGAGCTCAAAGAGCTGCAGCACCTGGTCGAGCATCTCGCGGTGCTGGGCGGTCACGCAGACGCGGGAGTCGATCTGGGGGTGCGCGTCCAGGGCCTGGACGAGGGGGGCCATCTTGATGGCCTCCGGGCGGGTTCCAAAGACTGTGAGGACCTTGACCATGGGCATCTCCAACGCTCACAGATGCATAGCCCATCCACCGCTCTACGCCCTGGGTGCCAGCGAGGACAGGCTGGAGTAGGCTCGCAGTCCGCCCCAGGAGCCCCCATGCCCAAGCGACTCTCCCAGGACTTCATCCACCTGGGCCTCGGCGCAACCGCCGTCCCGCAGCCCCCCTTTGACGGGATGCAGTGGTACGCCGGCTATGACCAGCGCCACGGCGACGATGGCCCCGAGGGCCGCCTGGTCTCCATGCACACCTTCACCGAACCCTGGAGCATGTGGGAGATGCACCCCAAGGGCGCCGAGGTCGTGGTCTGCACCGCCGGCCGCATCACCCTGACCCAGGAGCTGCTGGACGGGAGCGTGCACCAGGTCGAGCTGGGCCCCGGGGAGTACGCCATCAACCCGCCCGGCGTCTGGCACACCGCAGACGTGACCGAGCCAGCGACCGCCCTGTTCATCACGGCAGGGGAGGGGACCCAGCACCGGCCGCGCTGAGCGGAGCTACGGGGGCTCAGTGCACGCTCTTGCCGAGCTACGGGGTCTCAGTGCACGCCCTGGCCGAGCTACGGGGTCTCAATGCACGCTTTGGCCGAGCTACGGGGCGTCAGTGCACGCTCTGGCCGAGCTACGGGGTCTCAGTGCACGTTCTCCGACCGGAATCCGTGCATTCGGGACGCTTAGCTCGTGAAAACGCGCACTCGAGGGTGTCCAGAATTCTGTGTAGACGCGTCAAGCCCTCCGGGTGATCTCCTCCACCCGGAGATGCCCGATGGCACGCAAGAAGAAGAGCGAGATTGAGAAGAAGCGCGAAGAGCTGCTGGACGAGCTGCTCGGCACGT
>JAZAMN010000027.1:0-38286 GCA_036229005.1 Myxococcota bacterium | reverse complement strand
CAAGGGAAAGCCAGCCAAGGTCGCGATCGTGGCCTGCATGCGGAAGCTCCTCATCCACCTCAACAGCACGATGAGGAGCTACCTTGCGCAGCCGACTGCGCCGGCCGTTCAAACAACTTGAAGAAGACGGTTGCTCACTCGGAGGCCGTAGCCACCGGGTCGCGCTCATTCACCACCGCTGGCCCGTCGAAAGGGCCCGTCCAGGTGTCGAAGACCCGACACCCCAGCCGACACCACACGTGCTTTCAGCCACTTGGCGCCGGCACGCGCTTTGCTCCCCCACCCCGAAAAGGGAGCGAGCATGTACCACATCGTCGCCCGCGCTGACGCCGGGCTCCTCATCTCCACCTGGGAGGACGCGGCCGCGCTGTGGCAGCGCATCACCCGCGCGTGCGCGGGGATGGAGGCCCTCTGTCTGATGCCCAACCACGTGCACCTGCAGCACCACAAGGATCTGCGCCTGGAGCTGGCCCAGGCCCTGCGGGCGCACAGCCGCAGCCTGAACCACGCCCAGGGCCTCAAGGGTAGACGCATCGAGAAGCTGCCCGAGTCGCGCTGGGCGGCCGATGACCAGAAGCGGCGGCGCGAGACCCGCTACATCCACCTGAACCCCTGCCGCGCCGGGATGGTGGACGACCCGCTGGCCTGGCCCTGGTCCACCTACCGGGATGCGGTGGGGTTCGCCCACAGCCCGGTGCGCCCCAAGCACCGCGAGCCCCACCGGCTGCACGCCTACACCTCCCAAGACGAGTCGGTCTCCCTGGAGGGCAGCCAGTTGCCCGGCGGGATGAGCCGCGACCCTACCCTGCACGAGCTCCAGGCGGCCGTCTCCGGCTACTGCCGGATGCCCATCCACCAGCTCGATCAACGCGGACCGGCCCGCAGTCTGCTGCTCCGCTCAGCGAAGGCCCTGATCTGCGCCAAACCCGGCGAGCTGGCCGACATGCTGGACACGAGCCCGGCCACGCTGCGCCGCCAAGGTCCGCCAGACGAGCACGTCCAGCGCACCGCCCTGCTCCTGGGCGACCCCCGCTTTCCGGGGATCCCGGCAGGTAGAGGCTTCTGGACCCGCTACTGATACTCGACCAGCCAGCTCCGCAGCTCGATGTTGCCGCTGCCCGAGGGGATGGAGGGCTGCACCTTGTAGGTGGAGTAGTAGTCGACGGTCACGCTGCCATCGGCGGCGGCCTCGGTGGCGTCGACCACAAAGGGCTCGACCTTCTCGCCGGGGCACCAGCCGCCGCGACCGAACCACCAGGTGCCGCCCTGGTTGGGGACGACGCCCTCGCTGGCGCGGCCCGAGCAGCCCTCCTGGTCGCCGACCACGTCGGTGAAGCTCTGCTCGCTGACGGCTCCGTCCACGTCCCAGAAGTGGCGGTGGTCACAGAACTCCGCGCAGTTGTTGGTCTCCATGCCGTGGCCGGTCAGGATGGTGACCAGCTCGACGTGGGCGGCGTCGCTTGAGACCTCGACCTCGATGGGCTCGTAGTCGTCGGTGTAGCCAGCGGTGAAGTCCCCGCCGGTGAACAGGGGGGTGGTCTTGACCGGCTTGTAGCCCTTGCCCTGGTTGCTCAGGCGCAGGCTGGCGGTGACCGCCGTGGGCTGGGTGTTCCAGCTCGGCGCCCACTGGAAGCGGAAGGTGTGCTCACCGCCCTCGGCCAGCCAGGGCAGCGCGTGCGTGCCGTCGACCACCCAGTGCGACTCGCGGTGGTAGGTGGTGATGAAGCGGGAGACCTCCCACCAGGTCTCGCCGTCGGGCGCCAGGACCCACATGTACGCCAGGTAGTCCCAGGCGCCGCAGTTGTTCTGCTCGATGGCCTCGCTGTCGGGGCACTCCATGAGCACCTCGATCTCCAGGGTGTCGAAGCCGGACATCTCATCGGCCGAGGGCAGCGTGACGGTGATGTCCTCGTACTCCTCGATGATGTCGCCCTGCCAGAAGTCCACGCGGGTCGCGAACTTCTCGGTCTCCTCCATCTCCTGGGCGCGCTGGGCCTCCCAGTTCAGGTACTCGACCTCGTGGCGGGCGCGCTCCAGGCGGGAGTCGTACCAGCCCACCGAGTTGTTCAGATCCCGCACATCCGCGTAGCTGCCCACCCCGCGAAGCTGCTGCAGCCGGTCGATCGCCATGCCGTTGTCGAAGGTCCCCGTGGCCACCGCGGCCGGCCCTGTCCAGCCCTCCCGCGTGGTGCCCGCGACCACCAGCAGGCGCTCGGACCACCAGGCGGCCTGCTCCTCGTCCAGGGTGGCCAGGTACTCGTCCACGCGGGCCTGCTGCGCCTCGTAGTGCTCGACCGCGGAGTCCGCGTAGATCCCCTCCACGTAGAACACGTAGATGGCGTTGGCCGGCGACTGGTCGACCAGGTCGGCCACCCCGTCCTCCCAGATCCGGTCCCCGCTGAAGTTCTTGAGGCTGTGCGGGACCCACACCATCACGTCGCAGCCGTCAAAGTGCTCCGAGAAGGTCCAGCTCTCCCCATTCGCCAGCGGCAGCGTGAAGTCCCCGGCCGCGTCCCGGCGCAGCATCCCGGGCTCCGCAGGGGCCACGAACTCCCGCTGGTAGAGCCCGTCTGCGCAGGTCAGGCGCTCCGTCCCGGTGTCGTCCGGGGTCTCCGGGGTGTCCTTGGTGCAGGCCAGCAGCGAGAGGATCAGCAGCACGGGGGCTCCAGTCTGGGGTGGGGGGCTCGGTGCAGCCCGCATCATTGGGTGCCCCGATGGGCCCCGTTGCGGAGTCAAGCCCTTGCAACCTTTCCCAGGCCCCCGCGGGGACGCAAGAGAAAGCGCCTTTCAGTCCAGCGCTTCCTGCAGCTTGCGCACCGCCCCCTCCGAGGTCCGGGCGCAGTCCTTCACCCCGATCCCCCGCAGGTGGTTGCCCACGAACACCAGGCCCCGGTGCCGCTGCTCGGCGGCCTCGATGACCTCGACGCGGCCGGGGTGTCCCAGGGTGTACTGAGGGATCGCCCGCTCATGGCGGTAGACCCGGATCACCCGAGCGGGCGGCAGCTCTCCAACCAGCTTCCCGACCTCCCGCCGCGCGATCTCCACCAGCGCCTCGGGCTCGAGCAGCGCCTGACGCGGATGCAGAGCGCCGCCCAGCAGAGTGCGCAGCGTCACCCCGTCCTCCGGGGCGCGCGAGGGGAAGATGGACGAGGTGAACAGGGTGCCCAGGATGCCCATGCGCTCAACCTCCGGCACCAGGACCCCGAACCCCTCCGGCGGATCCCAGCCCGAGCGAGGCAATCCTTGGCCCACCACCGCCACCGGCGCGTACGGGATGGCGCCCAGCGCCTGGGACAGCTCGGTGTCCAGGCCCGCCGTGAGCTCCGCGGCCACATAGGCCGGCGTCCCGACCACCACCGCGTCGGCGTCCAGGCTGCCTTGCGCCGTCTGCACCCGCCAGCGCTCCCCCACCCGCTCCAGGCCCGTCGCCGCCTGGTTGCAGTGCACCGTCGCCCGCTCCGCCAGGGTCCGGGTCAGCACCCCCGCGCCGCCCACCAGGCTGGTCAGCGTGCCCGAGGGCCCCGTCTCCGCGCTCCGCCGCGCGATGGCCCCCCGCAGCAGCGAGCCGTGCTGGCGCTCCAGCTCCTTGAGCTTGGGGAAGGCCCCCTGCACGCTCATGTTCTCCACGTCGCCCGCGTAGATGCCCGTCACCATGGGCTGCACCAGGCGCTCCAGGGCCTCCTGCCCCAGCCGCCGTCGGACGAACTGCGCGACCGACTCCTCGCCGTCAAAGCCCGGCGCGAACAGGTCCCAGGCCATGCGCAGCTTGCCCCCCAGCGTCAGCACCGGAGAGGTCAGCATCTGCGGCGGCTTGGCCGGGAGCGCCGTCATCTTCCCGTTCACCACCACGTAGCGGGTGCCCCCCGGGGTCGCCTTCACCACCTGCTGGGACAGCCCCGCCCGCAGCAGCAGGCGCTCCATCGCCGGCTCGTTGTCCAGCCAGCCGTTGGCCGCCCGGTCGAAGGTGAAGCCATCCACCACCTCCGAGCTGACCTTTCCCCCGGGCCCGGGCCCCGCCTCCAGGACCTGCACGTTGTGGTCGTCGCGCAGCCACTCGGCGACCGCGAGACCGGAGACGCCGGCGCCCAGGATGAGGATGTCTGCCATGCCCTCGGACTAACCGGATAGCCCTCCCCCATGCTCCCCGACCGCCTCTTCATCACCGGCACCGACACCGAAGTCGGCAAGTCCGTCGTCACCGCCTCCATCGCCGCCGCCACCGGCGCCCGGGCCCTCAAGCCCATCGCGAGCGGGGTCACACCTGGCACGGCGGGAGAGGACGCTGAGCTGCTGGCCAGAGCTTGTGGGCATATCGCCGAGACCGCGATCTCCTGGGTCCCCCCCGTGAGCCCCCACCGCGCCGGCGAGGACACCGGAAGGCACGCCGACCTCCAGCAGATCCTGGCGTGGATCCAGGCCCGCTCGGCCCCCAAGCTGCTGGTGGAGGGCGTCGGTGGCTGGCGCGTGCCCATCTCCTGGGACTTTGGCGTGCCTGAGCTGGCCCAGGCCCTGGACTTCCCGGTTCTGGTCGTGGCCGCGAACCGGCTGGGGGTCCTGAACCACACCCTGCTGACCGTCGACGCGGTGCGTGCCAGTGGCCTGCAGGTGGCCGGCGTGGTGCTCAACGACCTGCTGGCCGACGCCGGCCAGGACCTCTCCCGGGCCTCCAACCTGGCGGACCTGCGGGCGCTGCTGGATGTGCCGGTGTGGAGCTTCCCGCGGCTGCCGGGGCTGTCTCGGGAGGAGCTGGGGGCGGGATGGCGGGCGGCCAGTCTCCAGGAAGGGCTCCAGGGTGGGGCTACGCACCCTGGATGAGCGCCCAGGGGTGGCTACGCCCCCTGAATGAGCGACTCGCTGAGGCCAGGCATACTCAGTGAGCGATCCGGCCACCGATCCAGCCCGTGCAGCCCCCGATTCAGCCTCAAATCGGCCATTTCTGGCCCAATTCGCCCTCGAACACGCCAAAACGGTGGCCCGATCGCTCACTGGTGGGCGGTAGCCTCAGAAGACCGCTCAGTCGGACCCCGTAGCCTCGGGGTCCCGCTCACTCACACCCCGTAGCCGCAGGGTCCCGCTCACTCACACCCCGTAGCCGCGCCCGAGTCCATCACCGCGCCTCCTTCAGCGCCATCACCACAAAGCCCCTGCCCCGCCCCGCCAGCTCAAAGCGCGCGCCACCCCGCCCCGCCAGCAGCCCCTGCAGGCCCTTCGCCCGGTGCGCCCGGCTGTCGAGCACCACGTAGCGGATGCCCTCGCGGGCCATCCAGTCGGCCAGCTTGTCCTCGGTGAGCAGCCCGGCCTCGCCGGCCTCCCAGATCTGGACAGTGCTGTAGATCCACCCCCCACGCCGGACGGTGAACCAGGGTGTGCTGGCGGCAAAGCGCCCCTCCATCCCCTCGGTGACCCGCTGCATCTCGGCGAGCTGCTCGAACTGGGCGGGCGTGGGCCCAAAGGCGCTGGGCAGGGACCAGCTCAGGACGAAGGGGAGGAGGAGGAGGAGCCAGCGGCGCGGCAGCAGCCAGTACACACCGGCGCACAGGGACAGGAGCGTGGGCAGGGCCAGGCGCGGGTTGGCGAAGGCGAGGGACAGGCCGGCGAAGTGGAGGGCGGCGTAGGCGGCGAGCATCCAGGCGCGCCGATCCCGGCGGGCGATGCCCACCAGCAGGCCCAGGCCACCCAGCAGCGAGGGCCAGGCAGGGAGCAGGTGGTCGCTGGCGCGGCGGGCCCCCGCCAAGAGGCCGGCCCAGAAGCCAAGCTGGGGGCCGCGGCCCTGGCCGATGTTCATGTTCAGGGACTGGTCGGGCAGGACGGGCAGGTCCAGGTAGAGCGCGACGCTGATGTGGGGGAGCAGGGTGGCGCCGAAGCTGAGGGCGGCCCGCCAGCCGCCCACCCAGAGCACCACGGGCACGACGGCTATGCCGGTGTAGCGGGTCATGCAGGCGGCCCCGGCGAGCAGTCCGGCGGCGACAGGGCACTCCGAGTCGGCGGCCCAGAGGGCGGTCAGGGCCAGGGCGGTGGCGGCCATGTCGGTGCCCTCGGTGCTGCCCCAGAGCAGGAACTGCAGGTGGCCGAGCACGACGAGGCCCGCCCAGGGGGAGAGCCAGCGGGAGAGGCCCCAGATGCCCAGGGTGCCCAGGGCCACGGAGATGATTCGGCCGGCCACGAGCACGTCGCCGGTGAGGAGCTGGAGCCCGGAGAGCAGCCAGGGATAGCCGACGGGGTAGAGCGGGTGGATCCAGTGGTAGCCGCTGCGCAGAGACAGGGCGCGCTCCGAGAAGAACGCAAAGTCCACGAAGCGCAGCCCGGGGTGGGACCACGCCAGGGCGCCCAGAGTGCAGGCGGCCAGCAGCGCGACGGCGAGCGAGAGCCAGTCGGGCTCCCGACGCGGCGCCAGGGCCAGGGTCAGACGCGGAATCAGCGAATCAGCCCCAGCTCGCGGGCGGTGGCCAGCAGGCGCTGGTGGATCTCCGGGACCTGCTGGCGGCGGTCGGCCCAGGGCATGTTCTGCTCCACCCAGGCCTCCAGCTCAGGCTGCCCACCGGGGGTGGAGAAGGCCTTCTTGGAGACGGTCACGCCGCTCCCCTGTCGGGCGCCCTTGGGGGGCAGCGTGATCTGCTTGTCGGGGAGCTCGCCCTCCAGGAAGCCCTCGTAGTGGCAGTCCTCGGTGACCTCGGCGTCGGGGACGGAGAAGGCGGGCAGCACGACGGGATCCAGAGGCAGGTTCTGGGCCATGCGCTCCTGGTCCAGAGCGTCGGCGATGGAGTTCACGCCCGCGATGCGGGTGTTCCAGGGCTCGATCCCGAATCGCTCGCACACGTACTTGAGCACCGAGGCGTGGTCGTAGACGGTGGGATCCACGCCCTGCTTGACCCAGGGGCCCACGATCAGCGCCGGGATGCGGAAGCCCATCTGGATGAACTCGGGGTAGTCGTCCGGCGTGGTGGGCGGGGGCACGTGGTCGAAGAAGCCGCCGTGCTCGTCATAGGTGATGACCAGCAGGGTGCGCTCCCAGGCGGGGGACTGGGCCAGGGCCTCGTAGATGGTGGCCAGGAACATCTGCCCCAGGCCCACGTGGTGGGGTGGGTGGTCGTCGTTGTAGGTGAAGCCCGGGTCGATCCAGGTGAACGCGGGCAGGGAGCCGTTGCGGGCGGCGATCAGGAACTCCTCGACGGTGCCGATGCGCTCGCCGTCCCAGTGGTCCTCCAGCAGGCCGATGAAGGGGACGTCGGTGTAGTAGTAGCGCCAGTCCTCGCCCACCTCTTCCAGGGCCTTGTAGACGCTCATCTGGTCGTAGCCGTCGGGGTGGGTGTCGTTGCCCTGGATGCCCTTGGAGCTGCCCGTGTGGCCGTAGAAGCGGTTGGGCCAGGTGGACGACATCACCGAGCAGAAGAAGCGGTCCGGCACGCAGTAGTGGTCGGCCAGCGCGTAGTGGATCGGGAGCGCCTCGCGGCCGTAGTAGCCCATGGCCTCCGAGCCGACCTCGTAGCCGTGGTTGCCTTCGTGCTTGATGACGAAGCCGTCGTTGGCGCCCTGGTTGTACTGCGCGTGGCTGGAGCCCCAGGAGTGCGGCGGGTCCTCCTGGCAGGAGATGTCCAGCTTGAAGACCGGGACGTCCTCGCCCAGGTTCGAGGGGTTGGTCTCCAGTCCGGTGAGCCCGTCGATCTCGTCGCGGCCCTCCTCCAGGGTCAGCGCGCCCAGGTAGTGGTCGAAGCTGCGGTTCTCCATCATGACCACGATCACGTGGTCGATCTGGCCGACGCCCTGCGCGGTCCCGGTGTCCTCGCCCTCGCGGCATCCCCCCAGGGTCGCGGAGCCCAGCGCCGCTGCCGCGCCGGTCTTGAGGAGCTGTCGTCTGTCGATGGGCATGGCGGCCTCCCTGGGGCGACAAGAGTAGCGCGAGCCAGGGCCCCTCCGCGCAAGACCAGGGAAAAGCCCCGGTGACAGCCCGCGCTCCAATTGGATAGGGGCCTGCCACGATCGGAGCCCCCATGGACCTGGCCCAGAAGGCCGCACCCCCGCCCAACGACGTGCCCGCCCTCCAGGTGAGCAACCTGCGCCGCAGCTACGGCGCGCGCTGGGCCGTGGACGACCTGGACCTGCAGGTCACCCAAGGCTCCGTCTACGGCTTCCTGGGGCCCAACGGCGCCGGCAAGACCACCGCGATGCGCTGCATCCTGGGGCTCATCCGCGCAGACGCCGGCCGGGTCGCCATCTTCGGGGAGACCGACCCGGTCAAGCGCCGGCAGCACGTCGGGGCGCTGGTGGAGACGCCGCGCTTCTACGAGTGGCTCTCGGGGAGGCAGAATCTGGTGATCGCGTGTGCCTACGCGGGGGTCCCTGACTCCCGGATTCCGTCTGCCCTGGAGCGGGTCGGACTGGGCAAGCGCGGCGAGGACAAGGTCTCCGGCTATTCGCTGGGCATGAAGCAGCGGCTGGGCATCGCCCGGGCCCTGCTGGGCGACCCCAAGCTGCTGATGCTGGACGAGCCCACCAACGGCCTGGACCCCCAGGGCATGAAGGACGTGCGCGACCTGGTGGCCTCCCTGGCCAAGGACGACGGCCTGACCATCTTCATCTCCTCCCACATCCTCAAGGAGGTCGAGGCGGTCGCCACCCGCGTCGGCATCATCCAGCAGGGCCGCTTGGTGGCCGAGGGGGACGTGCAGGAGCTGCTCAACGGCGCCGGCGGCCTCCAGATCGAGGTCGGCAGCCCCGACATGAACCTGCTGCGCGCCAAGCTGCTGGACCTGCCCGGCGTCTCCCTGGTGGGCGAGGGCGAGAACGGCGTGATCGTCGCGCTCGACGAGCTGGACGGCCCCGGCCTGAACAAGGCCCTGGTGCTGGCCGACGTGCCCGTGTCCTACCTGGGCGCCGGCCGAGATCTCGAGGACGTGTTCCTCTCCCTGACCCAGTCCGACGAGGTCGCGTGATGCCCAAGCACTTCCCCCGCATGGTGGCCGCCGAGCTCCTCAAGGTCCTCACCCGCGTGTCGGGCTGGGCCGGCCTGGGCCTGTCCCTGCTGATCCCCATCCTGGTGGGCCTGGCGCTCTGGTGGATGCAGCCCGACGCCCCGGACCCCGCGGCCAACGTCGACATGCAGGCCGCCATGATGCAGTCGATGATCCCCGACCAGGCCTACACCGTCCTGGACTACACCCTCACCGGCCGCAACCTGCTCATCCTGCCGATGATCCTGCTGCTGGTCACCGCCCAGCTCTTTGCCGGCGAGTGGTCTGGCCGCACCCTGCGCTCGCTCCTCCTGCGCCCTGTCTCCCGCGGGTCCGTGTTGATGGCCAAGTTCAGCGCGCTCTGGATCTACTCGGGCGCCTGCCTACTCCTCTCCTACCTCGTGGCCCTCGGACTCGGGTGGGGACTTCTGGGCCACGACGAGGCCATCCGTGGCGTGTCCATGGGCTACCTGCTCTGCTGGGTCAGCGACGCCGCCCTCATAGGCCTGGGCATGCTGGTCTCCACCTTCGCGCCCAGCGTGGCTGGTGTGGTCGTGGGCACCATCCTGACCCTCATCGGCGAGCGCATGATCAACCTGGGCCTCAAGGCCGCCGGCGCCATCTGGGGCGTCGAGTGGGCCGAGCCCGTCGCCAAGTGGATGCCCAGCTCCGCCTTCGACGCCTGGGCCGGCTACGAGGAGGCCGCCTGGCCGATGGAGCCGATCTACGGGCTGGCGGTGCTGCTGGTGGTGGTGACGGCGGGTGCGATTTGGCGGTTTTCCCGGTTGGATGTGCCTTAGCGGGCCAGCAAGGTCACCTTGTTCCAAGCCAGACCGTGTCCAGCAGCGATGCAGCGGACCACTCCGGCAAAGGTCGTGGTCTCCTCACCGAGGTCCAACAAATCCTGAGCGGACTCTTTCACGCCCGACCAGTCCTCCAACAAGGCTCGATTGAGAACACGCTTCGAGAGCTGGTGGGCTTTGAAAGCCTTCTCCTGCCTCGCTGCCCGAAGGCTCTCCCGATCCAGTCCAACGAGGTCGATCGTCTGGCGACCATAGGAACTCCCGTTCAGCGGCTCCACCTGTCCAAGGTCGTCGAAGCGAAGGTGGTGGATCGGGTCAGGCCCATCGAAGCAGGTCATCAGAAGCGGTGTCTCGATAGCCTCTGAGCCCTGAGCAGGGGCCCCAGCTCGGCCCCCCTGGATGTGGAAGAAGTTCTTCTTCCACTTGCGATTGCAGACCTCGCAAGAGAACAAGTAGTTCGTCCAGGTCAACGCAAGCCACCAGTAGCCGGGAACAAAGCTCCTGCTCTTCTTGGCCGTTTGCCCAGAGACCTTCACACCGTCCCTGGACTCGGTCCCCTTCTTTCCCAGCTCCTGTACCTTGGCCTTGGGCCGGTAGTGTTCGACGTCTCCGTCCGAGCCAGTGATGACTGCGTCACAGTATCCACAGCGTCCATGCTGGACCCGATAGAATCGGTCCTTGAAGTCCTGCCAGACGGCCCCGCCGAGGTTCTTGGGCTTCGCCTTGTGCTTGCTCTTGAACACCGCGCTGAATCCCGGCCAATCTCCAGAGGCCGCTGCAGCCTGAACGGCGGTCTCAAACGGGCGAACCTTCGCTGCGAACTGCGCAGGCTCCGGCGGCCGCCCCCCGAGGCGAATCACCCTTCCCCCACGCGCTCGTTGAGGAGATCAAGCGCTCGCATGCGGTCTGCTGCGCTGAGCTCAGGCTCATCTTCGAAGAGCTGTTGGACAGCAGACAGGGCAAGCCTCTCTTCACTGAGTTCGGCGTAGCTGCCCAGTCGGCTCCGGATTCGCCCCTCCAACGCGACACGGTCCGGGTCATCGCGCGCAACACCATCCGCAAGGAGGTTGCGATGTCGCCCGAGCATCTGCAGCGTCCCCCGGTCCAGTGTTGACGACAGCCCAAACCAAGGCCCAGTCAGCACCTGATCCGCCCGGATCCCCTTGGGCAGATCCCGCTGGATCAGGACGTGCCCACCCTCCTCCTGCTCCAGGGTAAACACCTCCCCCGGCTTCGCCCCCAGGAGCGTGAGGGGGTTGTGGGTGGTGCAGACAAAGCTCAGGTTGGGGAAGGCTCTCCGCAGAGAGCCGATGACGTTTCGCTGCCAGCGAGGGTGCAGGTGCAGGTCCAGTTCATCGACCAGAACGAGTCCTGTCATCTCCTTCGCGAAGTTCTGGCCAAGCGGAACACCGTTGCTTCGTGCCCACTTCTCCCAGCGGGCCAGCAGGTCCAGGGTCCACCCCAGGGTGGTGATGTAGCCGTCACTCAAGCCGGAGAGGGGGACCCGACCGAACTCACCCTCAATCCACACCCCCTCGCGCTTGACCTCCAGCTTCGAGGCTCCTGGCAGCAGGGACAGCAGCGTCGAGGACACCGCGTCGAAGAACTGGGGGTCCCCTGACTCCAAGGCCTCAAAGCGCACCTGAACGAGCCAGGTCTCGGCGTGGACAAGCTGACTGGGAAGTGCGAACAGCGTCGCGACGGCCCCGTACGGATTCTCCAAGTCTACAGCTCGATCTGGTCCGGCCAGCGCTCCGCCCCGAGCCACACCATACGCAGCCAGAAAATGAGTGGATCCCGACCGGGAAGCGTTCGGACCCGTCGACCAGACGCCGTCTCTCTGGGCCTTGAGGGAGGAGACGTCCCACCGAATCCCAAACGACAGCCTGGCCAGGGAGCCCTCCCGCCGCAGCGCGAGCGGCGTGGTCTCCAGAAGACCAACTGGCGTGCCGCCGTTCCAACTCAAAGCGGAAAGCGCCAAGCCCCTCAACAACGAGCTCTTGCCCGACCCATTGTCCCCGAGCACCACGATCCACTGCCCGCCCTTCGCCTCGGGCAGCCCCTCAACCTCCAGGTGCTCGATCCCCCCCAGGTTCTCGATGCTGAACCCCGACAGCCTCAGTGCTTGAACAGCCTCGCTCACAAGGTCCTCCAGGAGCCGAGTCTACTCCGCCGCGTCCTCAACCGCCCCTTCCGCACCCTCAGCCGCCTCCTGCGCAGCAGCCTCCTCCGCCGCCTTGGCAGCCTCAGCGGCGGCAGCCTCCTCCGCGGCCTTCGCCTCCGCAGCGGCCTTCTCCAGCGCCGCCCGGTCCGCGGCGGCCTGGGCCTCGGTCATCTCCTTGAGGCCGGCCAGCCCTTCCTCGAAGTCGCGACCCAGCGCCTGTTCCATGGACTTGCGGAAGAGCCGCAGGAATAGGTTGGCCTCCAAGCGCATCTGCCACGTGACCTGCGTGCCCCCCTCGACCTCCTCAAAGAGGAAGCGCCCGCTGCTGGGGTCGGGGTTCTTGCCAAAGTAGGTGTCGAAGGCCAGCTCGCCGTTTGTATACCCGGTGAGCACCTGCCGGCCGGTCTTGAGCTCGGGGCCGTCCCAGCTCATCTCGTCGCCGACGACGCCGTCGACGTCCACGAACTCCCAGGTGCACTCGGGGTCCACCTCGTTGTTCCAGGCGGTCCACTCCTGCCAGGTGTGCAGGTCGCTGGCGGTGGCCCGAACGGTCTCCGCGGGGGCGTGGATCCAGACGCTGCGCTCCAGGAAGATGACCTTCTTGGAAGCGGCCCACTCGGCGTCCTCCTGGGCGAACGCCGTTGCGGCAAAGAGCAGAAACATCCTCAGATCCTCCGGGTCACCGGCACCCAGAGCACGGCGAAGCGCCGGAGCTGGATGTCGGACTTGTCCAAGCGTACCTCACGGGCTTCGATGGCCTGCAGGTCCTTGCGCTCACTGTCCTCGATGTCCGCGATCTTGTCGTCCAGCTCGACACGCAGCTCCTCGACTTCGGACATCATGCGCTCGAGATCGTCCTGCGCCTCCCCCACGCGGGCCTTGGCCCGCATCGTTGTGGTCCTCCTGCTCATCGCACCCGAGACCGTCCTCCTCCTCCGCCCCATGAAGGCCCCCAGGATCATCTCGCCCACGTTCACGACCTCGGCCGCCTGCCGCGCCTTGAGGTCCTGCTCCAGGCGGTTGATCGCGCTCTCCTTCTTGGCGATGCGGTCCTGCAGCCGGTCGGCCTTGGTCTCGTAGCTGTCCCGCAGCTTGGCGACCTTCGCGTCGATGTTCTCGTCGACCACGGCCTCGCAGCGCGCCAGGAAGTCCTCTCGCGACTCGCCGGCCTTGCCGTAGAGCTTGAGCGGCGGGCAAACAAACATGCCCGTGGTCTCCGTCCGGTAGAGGTCCTCTTCGACCTGCTTCTGCAGCGCCTTGAGCTCCCGCTCCTCGTCCAGCCACTCGGGCAGAGCGCCAAAGCGCCCGTTGTCCGGCGGGTCGCTCAGCAGGTCCCGGGCCTCGATCGCGACGGTGTGGGAGTGGGCCGACAGGCGCTGCCCCAGCGGGAACCAGACGCGGTGCTCGTGCTTGTCCTCCACGAACCCGGTGCGCTCATCAAAACGCAGGGAGAGCTCCGCGTAGACTGCAGGTTGAAACTCGATCTTGCCGTCCTCCCGCGCGGGCTTTGCGCCCTCGGAGAACACCCCACCGAAGCGCTCGGCGAAGGCCACCCGCGGGTCCAGCGTGAACATGGGCAGGTCCACCGGGGGAGGAGCGGGCAGCAGGCCATCGTCAGCTTGTTGGCTCACCGCCTGGGGCTGGGGGGTGGCCGGGGCCTGCTCGACACTCCCGTCCGCCGGCGAGGTGCGGCTCAGCGTGTCCTCGCTGGCGCCCAGAGTGCGGATCTCCTGGAGGGTGAAGGGTCCCCGGAGGTAGCACATGGCATGGCGAGAGCCGACCACACTGTGCCCTCCCTTGGCCAGCGCGACCAGGAACTCCCGCTTGTTGAGGCCGGCGACGCGGTCGTCGAGGCCTTCGCCCGGGATGCCGGCCAGCACGCGCTTGCGGTCCTGCTCGGTGCGGAGGCGACCGACGGCCCACATGCCGGCGTTGGAGAGGGCCTTGTAGTCCAGGTCGACGGGGTTCTGGGTGGCCAGCACGACGCCCAGGCCCATGGCGCGGGCCTGCTTCATCATGGTCAGGATGGGGGCCTTGCTGGGCGGGTTCTTGGGGTGCGGGGGCAGGTAGCCGGCGACCTCGTCGAAGAAGAGCACGGCGCGCAGGCGCTCGGTGCCGGGCTGGGTGCGGCTCCAGGCCAGGATGCGGCCCAGGATCAGGCTGGTGAAGAACTGGCGCTCGGGCTCGCTCAGGTGGGACATCGCGAAGACGTTCACCGGCGTGGGGCCGTCGGTGCGCAGCATGCGGTCGATGTCCAGGTCGGCGCCCTGGGTCCAGGTGGCGAAGCTGGGGCTGGCGATGACGCCGTTGAAGGCCATGGCCAGCTTCATGCGGTCGTCGGGCTTGAAGAAGGTGTCCAGGGGGAAGACGCCGACCTTGGAGAAGGGCGGGTCGACGAGCTGGAGGATGAGGCCCTCGAGATCCAGGTCCTGGCCATTGATCCAGGCGGTCTCCAGGATCTGGGAGAGCACGATGTGCTCGGGGTCGCGCACGGGGTCGGCGGAGACACCGACCAGACCCAGCAGGCCGGAGACCACGCCGGAGATGAGGCCGCGGCGGCCCTCGGGGTCGTCCAGGACGTTGGGGTGGGGGCGGCGCAGGGCGCCGAGCACGTTGACGGGCTGACCGGCGGTGGAGCCGGGGGTGAACAGGGACAGGTCCATGCCGGACTTGAGCTGATCGATGGCCTCGGGGCCGAGGCCCCACTTGCCCAGGCCGCTGCGCCAGCGCTCGGCGAGCTGGGCGGGGTCCTTGCCGTCGGCCCAGGGGGCGAAGTCGCTGGCCTGGAGCTGGGGGAAGAGCAGGGCGAGGTTGCCCAGGTCGCCCTTGGGGTCCAGGGCGATGATGGGGACGCCCTCGCGGACGAGCTCTTCGAGCAGGACCAGGGCCAGGCCGGTCTTGCCGGAGCCGGTCATGCCCAGGACGACGCCGTGGGTGCGAAGGTCCTTGGGGCGCAGGGTGTAGGGGGCCTGCGTGTCGACGTCCTGCCCGAGAAAGATCCCGCTCACGTGTACTACCTCCAGGCTGCAAGGGTAGCGCGGCGCGGGGGTGCGTGACGGCCGGACTCCTGGAGAGTGCACAGGCATGTCAGAGTGACGGTCCCTCGACGCGCTTAGGGGGGTGTGGACCCCAAGGAGGACCCAATGGATCTCATCGGACAGCTCGCCGGACAGCTCGGCATCGAAGAGAAGCAGGCGCAGGCCCTGGCCGGCACCGTGATCGGCGGCGTGCAGAACGCGGTCAAGGACGAAGAGGGCGGCGAGCAGAAGGCCGCCGAGATCGCTGAGGCGGTACCGGAGCTGGGCGACTGGAAGTCCCAGGCGGGCGATCTGCTGGGCGGCGGCGGCGAGGCCTCCCAGGGCGGGATGGGCGGCCTGCTGGGCGCGGCTGCAGGTGCGCTGGGCGGCGGTGGTCAGTCCGGCGGCGGCATGGGCGGCCTGCTGGGCGCGGCGGCCGGCGCGCTGGGTGGTCAGGAAGCCAAGGACACCGTGGCCGTGGTCGCTGTGCTCTCCGAGTTCGACGTGGAGCCGGGAAAGGCCGCGCTGGTTGCGCCCCTGATCCTGAACTTCCTCAAGTCCCGCGTGAAGCCCGGCACCCTGCAGACCATCCTGGCGGTGGCCCCGATGCTGGCCGCGGCCCTGGACAAGGATGACGACGACAAGGGCGAAGGCGGTGGCCTGGGCGGCGTGCTCGGCGGGCTGCTGGGTTGATCTGGGCCCTGCTGGCGCTGTCCTGCCGGGAAGCCCCGGTGGACAGCACCCCCACGGACACGGGGGCGGAGGACTTCTGCGCCGACGCCCCGGTGGTCCGCTGGAACAACTTTGGGGAGGGCTTCATGGTGGGCAACTGCCAGGGCTGCCACGCCAGCACGGCGACCGAGCGCTACGGCGCCCCCGAGAACGTGACCTTCGACACGGTGGACCAGGTCTGGGCGAACGCCGGCGGCATCCTCTACACCACCACCAGCGACAGCCCGACCATGCCCCCCAACGGCGGCGTGGACGAGGACGACCTGATGCGCCTGCAGTGGTGGCTGCGCTGCGCACCCGAGGGGACCTGAGGCGGACGCAACCCCGACCGAGTGCACCCGGCGGCGACACAACCCCGACCGAGTGCACCCGGCGGCGACACAACCCCGACCGAATGCACCGCGACGCCGGCGAAAGCGGGATTCTGGAGCGCAATCGGCGCCTGCATGGTGCACTCACACCGGGTTGCGCGCTGGCTTGGTGCACTCACACCGGGTTGCGCGCTGGTGCACTCACACCGGGTTGCGCTGGCTTGGTGCACTCACACCGGGTTGCGCGCCTGCTCCACCCAATCCACCGGTTAGAAGCGGGCCGTGTCCCCCTCCAAACGCTGGCTCCCCTGGCTCGCCCTGCTCCTGGGCGCCCTGATCCACGGCGCGGCCCTCATGCCCGCCTGGGAGCAGACCCGCACGGCGCGCCACGGCCGCGACTTCGCCAGCTACCACTACGCCGTACAGGCCGCCGAGCAGGGCCTGGATCCCTACGACGCCAAGGTCCTGGGGCAGCTCGCCAGGCAGGAGAAGACCCGCAAGTCGGTTCACCCCTTCTTCTACCCGCCGCCTTTCCTGCTCGCGATGCAGTGGACCCGCCCGCTGAGCCTGGAGTCCGCGTACAAGCTGTGGTTCTGGCTGGACGCCCTGGCTCTGCTCGCGGCCGGACTGGCCCTCTACCGCTGGCTGCCCCGACCGGGCGCGCTGGTCGCGATGGGCGTGCTGCTGGCCGCCTTCTCCCCCATCCCCAACAACCACCTGATGGGGCAGATGAACCTCCCCGTGCTCGCGCTGACTCTGTGGGGGATGCACCTGTCGCTGTCGCGGGAGGAGAGCGGCTGGCAGGTGTCCGCTGGCGCGCTGGTGGGGCTCGCCGCCATGCTCAAGATGTCCCCCGGACTCCTGGTGGCCTGGTGGCTCCTGCGAGGACAGTGGAGAGCAGCCGCAGGCGCCGTCGGGGCCGCGATCCTGCTGTCCGTGGCCACCCTCCCGGTGCTGGGCTGGGAGCAGCAGCTCCACTTCTACATGGACGTGCTCCCCAGCTTCTCGAGCGGTGGGTACGGCGGGCTGACCGTGCCGATCAGCCTCTTCGGCAACCACTCCATCGCCAACCTGTGGGCCCAGCTCTGGCCCGCGCCCGATGCCCTCTCGCCGATCGCGCACCGCGTGACCTCGCTGTCGGTCCTGATCCTCGTGGTGTGCGTGTTCGCAGCCACCCGGAAGGTGCGGGATCCCCTGCCCGCGCTCCTGGGCACCTCGGCCCTCTTCATCCTGATGGCCCTGACCCCGGTCTACACCTACGAGCACCACGTGGTCTGGGCCCTGCCGGCCTGGGTGGCCCTGAGCGTGGCGCTGTGGGAGGGCAGGCTGCACCGAGGCTGGGTCGCGCTGCTGCTGCCGGCGCTGGTCGTGGCCTGCTGGCCCATCGCGAGCTGGAAGGCCCTGGCGAAGGACGCGGGCGCCCTGCGCTGGTGGATGCAGGAGGCCAAGTCCATGGCCCTGGTCCTTCAGCTCTCGCTGTCGTCCTGGCTGGCCTTCTCCCTGAGCCGGGTGCGCCGCCGGGCGGACTGATCCAGCGCGACGTCGAAGAGCTCGCCGGCCACCGCGGAGAGGCCCTCGGCGACCTTGCGCGCGCCGCTGCCGACGGCCTCCAGGTTGCGGCGACCCAGCAGGCCCCGCAGGTCGGTGGCGGCGCTTCCCAGCATGTCGTCGAAGTCCTCGCGCACCCCCCGGTTGCGGGGCGGGACGTGCACCCAGCCTTCGTCCAGCTCGCGGGCCTGCCGGCGCCCCTCCAGCCACTGGAGGTGACAGAGCACCTGCCGGGCGGCCAGGGGGTAGACGGCCCGGGGGATGGTGTCGCCGTAGACCAGCGTGACCAGGTCCATGGGGGACTGCGGGGTGGCGCTGAGGGCCTGGCGGATCTGCTGCGAGCGCGCGTTGCGGTGCTCGATGTAGTGGGGAAAGACGCCGGAGTCGAGCACGGGGCCGTGGGCGGGGTGGACGCGCTCGGCGCCCAGGCGGCCCAGGCGCTCCAGGCTCTGCAGGTAGTCCTCCAGGTCGCCCTCGGGGGGCTCGAGCACGATGGTGCCCTCTCCCGCGACCATGTCTCCGGCGACCAGATCGCGGGTCTTGGGGTTCCAGAGCACCAGGTGCCCGGTGGCGTGGCCGGGGGTGTGGAGCAGGGTGAAGCCCCCGATGACCTCGCCTTCGCTGACCTGCCGATCCACGGCGAAGGGCACGCGGTCGGCGGTCAGGGGGTGGGCCAACACAGGCGCCGAGCACCAGGATCGCAGCGCCTCCACCCCGCCGATGTGGTCGTGGTGGTGGTGGGTGAGCAGGATGGCCGCGACCTGCCCGGTGGCCTCGATCTCGGCCTGCAGGCGGGCCTGCTCGTGAGCATAGGGTGAGGCGGGATCCACGACCACCAGGGCATCGTCGGGGCCCAGCAGGTAGCAGTTGGTGTGGGTCGCGGGGGGCAGCGTGGGGCTGCGCAGCGGCAGGCAGCGGAGGCTCAAACCAGGTTCCCCAGGAGCAGGAAGACGACGGCCACGACCAGGGCGGCGATGGCCCCGATGGCCAGGATCTCGATGGGCTCGCGGCCCTTGCCCTCCTCTTCCGGGAGCACCAGGGGCGGCTTCTCGGGCTCGGCCAGGGCGGCGACGACCGGGTCGTCCTCTTCGGGGACCAGCGTGGGGTCCGGCTCGTCCTCCAGGGGGGGCACGAACTCCTTCCAGTCGCGGGTCTCGGCGCGGGCCTGGCGCTGGGGGTTGGGGAGCTCGGCGGCGGGCGGGGACAGGCGCAGTCCGGGGGGCGGTCCGGTGTCCTCGGTGGGCTCGTTCCCGCCCTCCACGACCTTGAGGCGCGGGGCGGTGGAGCGCGGCGGCGGCACGACCAGCTCGGGGTCACCGGGGGGCGGCCCCTGAGGCTCGGGGGGGAGCTGCGAGGACGGCGAAGGACCGCGGCGCGCCTTGCGCTTGGCCAGCAGCTTGGGGAGCAGCTCGCGGCGCTCCGAGACCCCGACGCTGTCCCGGAGCAGGGCGTGCAGTGCGCGGATCCACTCGCGATCGACGGGGTAGCGGTCCTCGGGGGCATCGGCCAGAGCGCGGTGCAGGACACGGGCCAGCGCAGGGTAGGCGTGGTCCAGGCCCTCCAGGCGCTCGGAGACCGACGGGCGCGGCTCGGCGGCGAACAGCGGCTCCAGCGTGACCATCTCAAAGAGCATGGCGGCTTGCTGCCACTGGTCCCCCAGGGTGCTGGGCGGGGCGCCCTCCAGGCGTTCGGGAGGGAGGGTGCTCTGGGCGCTCTCCAGGCGGGCCCCCACCCCCAGGACCTGGACTTCGCCGTCCGTTGTCAGCCAGATCCGTCCCGGCCCGAGGTGACCGTGGGCGATCCGCTGGTCCCCCTCCAGCAGGACGGCGTGCACCGCCCGCACCGCGTGGGCGATCTCCAGCGCCAGGTCCAACACCGTGGCTGGCGAGAGCGCGATGGTCCCCTCCTGCACCTCCAGCAGCACGACCTTGAGGGACATCCCGGGGCGCTGCGCCATGGCCAGAGCCCCCTGCCCCGCGTAGAAGCCCAGCGGCTTTGGCACGCGGGGGTCGTCCACAACGCGCAGGGCCTCGTACTCAGCGCGCAGAGCTTCGGTGGCCTCCTTGTCGCCCAGGGAGTCCGCGACGCGCAGGGTCGCCAGACGGGGCTCCTTCTGCGTCCCGTCGTCCCGCCGCGCCGACCACAGGGACACCCCCGCGCCCTCCTCCAGAAGGCTGATGAGACGGAAGGGGCCGATTCGCTGATCTTCGCGGGGCAGAGGGACCTCCAGGGGCCATTGTCGCGCCTGTGGGGCTCTCTAAGCAATGTCGCCGCATTCGTGTTGCGCAGCGCTGACAATTCGAGGTACTCCCCTGACAGCGTCTGGAGACCGAATGCGCCGCTTTGCCCTTCCCTTTGTCCTTGGAACCTCCATCGTCCTCAGCCTCGCCTGCGCTGGCGGCGAGACCGCTGATGACACCTGGCTGGTCGACGAGACCGACGCGGACGCCGACGCGGACGCCGACTCCGACACGGACAGCGACTCCGACGCCGACTCGGACGCCGACAGCGACTCCGACGCAGACTCCGACTCGGACAGCGACTCCGACTCCGACGCGGACGCCGACTTCGACGACTACGCGGCCGGGTTCGCCTTCTACAGCGGCTACCAGGACGGCGCCCTGGTCTCCTGGACCGGCACCGACGGCAGCACCACCGCCCCCTGGGTCTCCATCACCATCTACGAGGCCGCCTACTTCGACGCCGGCGACGACCGCTACTCCTGCACCTGGAACGGCTACATCTACGAGGTCGGCACCGACGATCTCGGCCTGTCCGACCTCTGGTACGGCTCGGAGCTCGAGTTCGCCGAGGCCTCGACGGACTGCACCGGCTTCGACAGCACCCGCTGGGGCTCCACCACCCCGAGCAAGGCCTTCGAGAGCATCCGCTGGGGTCTGGGCTGGGGGCCCCTGGGCGACAACGTGGGTCCCTCCCTGGAGAGCGCCGTGAACTCCGCCGGCTACGACTGGGAGACCGACTTCGAGCCCTACACCTTCTCCTACTACCTGGGCTTCACCGACAGCGCGAGCACCAGCTTCGCCGACTCCGAGAGCGTCTCCGACTACGGCTACGCCATGGGCTTCGAGGTCAAGCCCAGCGACATGAGCCTTGTTGAGGACTCCGACGGCTACGCCGTGCAGCTCACCCTGGGGACCGCCACCAAGCTCCCGGGCGCCGCCTTCCTCCAGGGCCTCGCCTGGTACCTCCCCTACACCACCAACTTCACCGGCGAGTAGGTCTCCCAGGGGGGGCTTGCGGCCCCCTCTGTCCGGGGGTACCCGTGGAGCCCCCTCGGGAGAAGAGCATGCGCCGTCTACCCCTCAGCTTCGTCCTCACCACCTTCGCCTCGCTGGCCCTGGCCTGCTCCTTTGGAGACCGCTCCACCAGCGAGGACACCTGGCTTGTCGACGGAGACGCCGACACCGACGCGGACGCCGACTCCGACTCGGACAGCGACGCCGACTCGGACTCCGATTCCGACAGCGACGCGGACTCCGACGCCGACAGCGACGCGGACTCCGACAGCGACGCCGACGCCGACCCGGTCACCTTCGAGCCCGACTACTGGAGCCTGGCCCTCACGACCGGCTTCGACGGCAACTACGTGGGCTGGGACGACGGCAACAGCGGCAGGTCCCAGGCCTACGTCAACATCGTCTTCTACGAGGCCGAATACTTCACCAGCGGCGACACCAGCTACGCCTGTAGCTGGGTGGGCGGGATCACCGAGCTGGGCGCCGACGACATGGGCCAGGGCGACATGCTCTACAGCCAGGAGGTCAGCCTCAGCGAGCTGGGCACCGACTGCGCCGGCATGGACGCCAGCGTCTGGGGCGACAGCACCCCCGGTGGCTACCTGGAGGACATGCGCTGGGGCGTAGGCATCGGCCCCCTCAGCGCCCTGGAGTCCGACCTCCAGACCGCCGTCGAGGCCGACGGACAGAACTGGGACGCCGACTGGGCCCCCTATGTGTACGGCGGCTACTACGGCTGGAGCCACAGCAGCACCGGCCGCCTGTCGTCCACCGCCGGGGAGTACAACTACGGGTTCGTCTACGAAGCGTTCATGTCCGGGAGCTGGGTCACCCTGTCGACCGACAGCAGCGGCAGCGCCATCCGGCTGTCCAACGAGACGATTGTGCTGCCCAAGCCCTCGGTGGTCCAGAACGGCCCGTGGATCCTCCAGGACATCGCCGACCTCTGAGATCCGGAGGTCAGGGGTCCCGATCCCCTCTCATCTCTCAGCAGAGCGCAGCGCGCTGAGGTAAAAGAGAGGACAAAAGTCAGGGAGGCCCCTTATGTCCATGCTGCTTCTGCTCGCACTGGCGTGCGACAAAGAACCCATCGTCGAGGACACCGCTCCGGTCGCCGTCGACGCAGATGGCGACGGCTTCACCGAGGGGGAAGACTGCAACGACGCCGACCCCGAGGTGAATCCGAACGTCGAGGAGATCGTCTACGACGGCGTCGACAACGACTGCGACGCCCGCACTCTGGACGACGATCTGGACAGCGACGGCTTCTTGCTGGCCGACGACTGCGACGATCAGGACAGCAAGGTGAACCCTGGCCGCACCGAGGTCGTCTACAACGGCAAGGACGACGACTGCGATCCCAGCACCATCGACGATGATCTGGACGGCGACGGCTACGGGATCGACGAAGACTGCGCCGATCACGATCCGGCCCGCAACCCCGCGGCCGAGGAGATCTGCGACGGCGTCGACAACGACTGCGACGGCCAGCTCGACAACGGCAGCAGCGACGTGCAGCTCTTCTACCAGGACCAGGATCTGGACGGCTACGGCAACAGCACCAACGTCGTCGAGGCCTGCGTGGCGCCCGAGGGCTACACCTCCCAGGCCGGCGACTGCAAGGATCTCTACCCCGAGATCAACCCCGGCATGGACGAGGTCTGCGACCACGTCGACAACAACTGTGACGGCGTGGTCGACGGAGAGGACGCGGTGGACCGCGAGAGCTGGTACGTCGACGCGGACGGCGACGGCTACGGCGACCCGGCCACCGAGATGCTCTCCTGCCAGACCCCGGGCAGCGAGTACGTCAAGGACGGCGAGGACTGCGACGACCAGGACGCCTTCTACAACCCCGACACCGTCTGGTGGGTGGACTACGACGGCGACGGCTACGGCGACTCGACGGTGATCGACTATAGCTGCGAGCAGCCCAGCGGCTACGTCCTCGATGACAGCGACTGCATCGACTACAACAAGAACATCTACCCCGGCGCCCCCGAGACCTGCGACGGGCTGGACAACGACTGCGACAGCAGCACCTCCGAAGAGGGCACGGTCGGCTTCCTGGGCGACAAGAGCGGCACCCTCACCGACCTGACCACCAACTTCGCGGCCGGCGCCGACAAGGCCCCCGCGAGCTGGAAGCCCAAGGAGCACGGCACCCTGGAGGTCTGCGGCGGCACCTGGTACGTCACCATCAAGACCTCCTACGACCTGGACATCGTCGGCAACGGCTCCGAGACCACGGTCCTGGACGCCGGCAAGCGCGGCTCCAACCTGCACGTCAACCGCGACAACGTGGTGGTCACCCTGGACGGCGTGACCCTGCAGCGCGGCAAGGCCCGCAAGGGCGGCGGCATCCGCTGTGACGCGATGGCCGACATCAGCGGCAGCGACGTCGTGATCAACGACGGCATCGCCACCGTCCAGGGCGGCCTGGTCTACCTCAGCGACGAGTGCAGCCTGAGCCTCAGCGACTTCGAGCTCAGCGAGGGCTGGGCCTGGGAGGACGGCGGCGCGGTCTACCTGACCGAGGGCTCTCTCGAGCTGGTCGACGGCACGGTCGGCTACAACGAGGCAGACGAGGACGGCGGCGCCTTCGAGGTCATCGGCTTCTCCGACACCTACGACGTCGCGGACAGCCGCGTGCTCAGCCTCCAGGACGTGCTGGTCCACGACAACGTCGCCAACCGTGGAGGGGGCCTGTGGCTGAATGGTGGATCCACCGTCACCTGCACCGCCACCAGCTCCTCGGTGAGCGCGGGCTTTGTAGGGAACGAGGCCGACCAGCGAGGTGGGGCTGTGCGCTTCTCCACCGACGGCAGCCAGGCCAGCTTCACGTCGACCACCTGCGATTTCGGCACCGAGGCTGGCGGCGACGACAACAGCCCCAGCGACATCGAGATCCTCAGCGACTCCTACGACTACGGGGACGACGTGAGCTTCTCTTGTGATGAGGAGGGGTGCGAATAGCAACCCCTCAACACTCCTGGTGAGGTGACCGGAGCTGGTGCTCCGGCGCCCCAGGCGGCCCGTCAGATTCGTGCAGGACGCCGTTGGCGACGTACCGCGACTCGACGTCCGTCAGATTCGCGCAGGACGCCGTTCGCGACGTACCGCGAATCGACGCTCGTCAGATTCAAGAACCGGACCGGTCGGTCCGGTTCTGTGAATCGACACTCGTCAGATTCGGGCACGACGCCGTTGGCGCCGTACCGCGAATCGACGCCCGTCAGATTCAAGAACCGGACCGGTCGGTCCGGTTCTGTGAATCGACGTTACATATTCCGCCGATACTGCCCACCCACCTGATACAGCGCGCTGGAGAGCTGCCCCAGCGTGCACACCTGGGTGGCCGCCATCAGCGCGTCGAAGGTGTTCTCACCGGCCAACGCCACCCGCTGGAGCTCCGCCAGCGCCTGCTCGGCGGCCTGCTGGTTCCGCGCCTGGAAGGCATCCCGGGAGCGGATCGCGTAGTCCTTCTCGTCGGTCGTCGCGCGGATGACCTCGCTGGGGATGATGGTCGGCGAGCCCTTCTCGTCCAAGAAGGTGTTCACGCCCACGACCGGCAGCTCCCCGGAGTGCTTGAGCCCCTCGTAGTACAGGCTCTCCTCCTGGATCTTGGAGCGCTGGTACATGCGCTCCATCGCGCCCAGCACGCCCCCGCGGTCCGAGATGCGCCGGAACTCCTCGAGCACGGCGGCCTCGACCGCGTCGGTCAGCCACTCCACCGCGAAGCTGCCCTGGATGGGGTTCTCGTTCTTGGACAGCCCCAGCTCCTTGTTGATGATGAGCTGGATGGCCAGGGCCCGCCGCACCGACTCCTCGGTCGGGGTGGTGATGGCCTCGTCGTACGCGTTGGTGTGCAGGCTGTTGCAGTTGTCGTTGAGCGCGTACAGCGCCTGCAGCGTGGTCCGGATGTCGTTGAAGGCGATCTCCTGCGCGTGCAGCGACCGGCCGCTGGTCTGGATGTGGTACTTGAGCTTCTGAGAGCGGGCGTTCGCCCCGTACTTCTCGCGCATGGCCTTGGCCCAGATCCGGCGCGCGACGCGGCCCAGCACCGCGTACTCGGGGTCCATGCCGTTGGAGAAGAAGAAGCTCAGGTTGGGCGCGAAGGCGTCCACGTCCATGCCCCGGCTCAGGTAGTACTCCACGAAGGTGAAGCCGTTGGCCAGGGTGAAGGCGAGCTGGCTGATGGGGTTCGCTCCAGCCTCGGCGATGTGGTACCCGCTGATGGACACCGAGTAGAAGTTCCGCACCCCGTGGTCGATGAAGTACTGCTGGATGTCCCCCATCATCCGTAGAGCGAACTCGGTGGAGAAGATGCAGGTGTTCTGGGCCTGGTCCTCCTTGAGGATGTCGGCCTGCACGGTCCCGCGCACCCGCGTCAGGGTCTCGGCCTTGATGCGCTCGTAGGTCTCAGCGTCCAGCACCTCGTGGCCGCAGACCCCCAGCAGCATCAGGCCCAGGCCGTCGTTGCCTTCCGGGAGCTCCCCCTGGTAGCGGGGCCGCTCGATGCCCTTGGCCGCGTAGATCGCCGCGATCTTGGCCTCGATCTCGGCCTCCATTCCCTGCTGGCGGATGAACTTCTCGCAGCCCTGGTCGATCGCGGCGTTCAGGAAGAAGCCCAGCACCATGGGCGCCGGCCCGTTGATGGTCATGGACACCGAGGTGCTCTTGTCCGCCAGGTCAAAGCCCGAGTAGAGCTTCTTGGCGTCGTCCAGGTTCGCGATGGACACGCCCGAGTTGCCCACCTTGCCGTAGATGTCGGGTCGGTGGTCGGGGTCCTCGCCGTAGAGCGTCACGCTGTCAAAGGCCGTGCTCAGGCGCTTGGCCGGCATGCCCTTGGACAGGTAGTGGAAGCGCCGGTTGGTGCGCTCGGGGCCACCCTCCCCTGCGAACATGCGGGCGGGGTCCTCGCCCTGACGCTTGAGGGGGAACACGCCGGCGGTGTAGGGGAAGCTGCCAGGCAGGTTCTCCTGCATCCGCCAGGCCAGGATGTCGCCCCAGTCCTGGTAGCGGGGCAGGGTCACGCGGGGCAGCTCGGTCCCCGACAGGGACGTGGTGGTCAGGGGCTGGCGCAGCTCGCGACCGCGCACCTGGAACACGAACTCCTTCGCCGCGTAGCGCTCCTGGACCTGGGGCCACTCCTCCAGCAGCGCGCGGCTGCGGTGGTCCATGCGGCCGCGCAGCTCACGGTACTGGGCGGCCAGCTCGGCGGCTGCACCCGACAGTTCCTCGCCGGTGGACGGGAGCTCTGGCAAGCATCCAGGGAGCTGCCGGCTCAGGAGGTGCTGCAAGGTGCCGTGGAGGGCATAGAGCGTCCTCGCCAGGGAGACCTGCCGGTCCTGGTGGGCCTTGTAGGCGTCGACCGTGTCACAGATCTCGGCCAGATAGCGGGTCCGCTCAGGGGGGAGGAGGTGACGGCGCTTGGAGTCACCAGCCTGCACCGCTTGGACACCCAACGGCGCCCCAGTCTTGTCGGCGATCTGCCCCATCAGCGAGGAGAACAGTCTGTCGACCCCGGGATCCGCGAACTGGCTGGCGATCGTGCCGTAGACCGGGAGCTCGCTGTCGGGCCCGTGGAACTGCATGCGGTTGCGCCGGAGCTGCTTGCGCACGTCGCGCAGGGCGTCTTCGGAGCCGCGCTTGTCGAACTTGTTGATGGCGACCACGTCGGCGAAGTCGAGCATGTCGATCTTCTCGAGCTGGGTGGCGGCGCCGTACTCGCTGGTCATCACGTAGAGGGTCAGATCCGCGTGATCGACGATCTGGGTGTCGGACTGGCCGATGCCGGAGGTCTCCACGATCACCAGGTCGAAGCCGGCGGCCTTGCAGATGGAGATGCTGTCCTGGACGTGCTCGGAGATGGACAGGTTGGCCTGGCGGGTGGCCAGCGAGCGCATGTAGACGCGGGGGGTGTCCACGGCGTTCATGCGGATGCGATCGCCCAGCAGCGCGCCGCCGGAGCGCCGCTTGGAGGGGTCGATGGACAGCACGGCCAGGTGCTTGTCGGGGAAGTTGAGCAGGAAGCGGCGGATCAGCTCGTCGACCAGGGAGGACTTGCCGGCGCCGCCGGTGCCGGTGATGCCCAGCACGGGGGCCTGGCTGTCGTGGGCGGCGAGCTCAGCGCGGAGCTGCTCGCGGGCCGCAGGGAGGTTCTCGGCGATGGAGATCAGCGCGCCCAGCTTCTGGGGGTCCCGCTCCTGCAGGCCGGCCAGCGCGGGGGACAGGGAATCGGGGGTGCGGGTGGCGAAGTCGCACTGGGAGAGCAGATCGTTGATCATGCCCTGCAGGCCCATGGAGCGGCCGTCGTCGGGGCTGTAGATCCGCGCGACGCCGTAGTCGTGGAGCTCCTGGATCTCGGTGGGCAGAATGGTGCCGCCGCCGCCGCCAAAGACCTTGATGTCCGCGCCGCGCTGGGCCAGCAGGTCGACCATGTACTTGAAGTACTCGACGTGGCCGCCCTGGTAGGAGGTGATCGCGATGCCCTGGGCGTCCTCCTGGATCGCGCAGTCCACGATCTCCTGCACCGAGCGGTTGTGGCCCAGGTGGATCACCTCGGCCCCGGAGGCCTGGAGGATGCGCCGCATGATGTTGATGGCGGCGTCGTGGCCATCAAAGAGCGACGCAGCCGTGACGAGGCGGACGTGGTTCTGGGGCACGTAGGGCGCAGCGGGGGACATCGGGAGACTCCTGTGGCCCCCCTCCCCTATCAGGCTGTATGCCCCCCGCCAGAGCTGGTCGGAGCCCCTCACTCGGGCCTTACCTGGACGCCCTCTATTCGGGGGCGAGGCCCAAGCGCATGAGCTGACGCACGAGATCGGTCACGCCGTCGGACATGGTCTTGTTGAGCACGCGGCCGCGGTGGACCTCGGCGGTGCGGGGGGAGATCCCCAGGGCCAAGCCGATGTCCTTGTTGGTGAGGCCCTTGAAGAGCAGAGCCATCACCTCGGTCTCCCGGGGGGTGAGCTGGGCGATGCACTCCTTCATCTCCAGGCGCTCGCCGCGCAGGTTGTGGCGCCGCTCCTCGTCCTCCATCAGGGGGGCCAGGCGCTTGAAGAGCTGCTCGGGCACGACGGGCTTCTCGAGCATGTCGTCCGCGCCAGCGCGCATGGCCTGCACGGCCATGTCCACGTTGGCGTGGCCCGTGAGGATCATCACCGGCATCCAGATGGGATCGGGTCGGTGCTTGTCCAGGAGCTGCAAGCCGCTCAGCCCGCCAGGCATGTGGACGTCCAGGAGGACGACGCCCCGGCTCCCGCTGCGAGCAGACTCCAGCAGGCTCTCGGCGGACTCGTGGACGAGGACCTCGAAGCCCTTGCCTTCAAGGAGCTTCTGCAGAAAGGTCCGGATCGTCGGATCATCGTCCACGACATGCACAATCGACATCTTGGGGGGCCCTCCAGGAAAGGCGAGTTTGCGACAGGCGTCTGCTCCGCGCTGCATAACAGGACGGGGACTTTGCTCAGGTTCTTGAGTTCAGTTCCGATGATCCAGTCAACTGGAGCCTGTCGTGAGCTTGGCAAAACAACGCGAAGATGTGCTCACCGAGCTGCCGCGACTCCCCCATGTCGCGGCGAAGCTCAATGAAGCGCTTGCAAATCCAGATATCTCCTTGCGGGAAGTGAGCGCCATCATTGAGACTGACCCGGCTCTGTCAGCCCGCCTGGTTCGCATGGCGAACAGCCCCCTGGTTTCGGCTGGGCGGCCCGTAAAGAGCGTGATGTACGCGGTTGCACTCATGGGCTTGGCCGAGGTGCGCCACATGGTCCTGGCTCTGTCGGTCATGAACTGCGCAGGCCCGATCCCCACAGCGGCCCTCAAGCAGTGGGCGACCCACTCGATGGCGACGGCGAACCGGGCCGCGAGCCTCTCCCGCCGGCAGCTCGCCACCCAACCCCTTGGCTGGGCGCGCTTCGCCGGCATGATGCACGCCAGCGGCCAGCTCATCCGTTGGCGGATGGACCCCAAGATGGCCGCCTCGATCTGGGAATACCAGCTCGGCAACCCCGTCCCCTTCGCCCAAGCCGAAGAGGCCCAGGGCGCCGAAGCCGAGGGCCGCCTGGGCGCCTGGCTGGCCTGGGAGTGGGGGCTGCCCGAAGAGCTGGCCGAGATCTGCATCGGGCACGCAGCCCCGGACCCCTCGATCCGCTGTGAGCGCGTCTCCACCGGACACATGTCCCGCGTGATCGCCACCGCGTCCGCGACCGCGGAGCTCGTGATGCTGGACCCGCCGCCAGAGCGCCAGCAGCCTTGGCTGGAGCGGATCTCCGAGCTCCAGGCCAACATGGACGGACCGGACATGGCGCTGTGGCTGGATGAGGCCCGCGCGGTCGTGAGCGAGGCCCGCGCGAGCGCTCGCGGCTGAGATTGGCCCCCCCCTGTGTGAGCGTGGCTGCCGCCGCGCTCAGTCGGCCGAGTCGAAGTACTCGGACAGGCTGCGCATCGCGGCCCGCCAGGCACCGTAGAGGTTCGTCAGCTCCGCGGGAGGCATGGCCCCCAGCAGGGTCCCCAGGCTGCTCTCCCGGAAGGTCCCCAGCGACTCGGGCACCCAGCGCTGGGACTCCAGCAGGAAGAGCTCGTGCCGGGTCTTGAGGATCGCGGCAGCGGCCACGGCGGCAGCGTCCAGCTCCTCCCGGGGGATCCCCTCCAGGAAGTAGGCCTGCAGTGCGTCCTGAGGGTGGCCGGCGACCGCCTGCTGGTGCTCCTCCAGATCCCGGGGGCCGTGGGCCTCGGGCAAGGCGCCATCGGCGCCGTCCACCAGCACGCCCTCCTGGTCCAGCGTGTCCTCGCTGATGGTCGCGTCTGCCCAGGAGGAGGACTCCTCCAGGAGCCCGGCGGTGGGGTCCCCGTCGTAGATGCGCAGATCCACCTCGCGCAGCTTCCCGTAGCCCCCGCGCACCCTGGGGTTGTCGTTGACGATCACCTCCAGGCGGGGTGCAGGCGGCTCCGGCGGCGGCGTGTACTCGACCTCCGGGTCCAGCAGGTCGACGATGCCCATGTCCTCTTCGGGAAGGGCGAGGGCGGTGTTGGTGGCCATGGGGCGCTCCGTTGTGCCCCGGGGATCGGATCAGGCGCCCGGGTCCTGCAGGGTCTGGAACGCGCCCCCACCCTTCCAGGCGCAGAGGCCGCTCACTCCGGAGCTGTCCTCTCCCGACACGACGCGCTCCAGGCGCTCCTTGGCGAGCCCGAACGCGGGGCCTCGCTCGATCCCCACCCACTGCCGACCCATCTTGTGGGCGACCGCCGCGGTGGTCCCCGATCCCAAGAAGGGGTCCAGCACCCAGTCCCCAGGGTCGGTAGCGAGCTGCAGCACCCGACGCAGCAGCCGCTCGGGCTTCTTGCCCTGCTTGAGGCGCACGCCGCCCTCCCGCGCGATGCCCTCCCAGGCGATGTCGGTCCAGACGTTGGTCAGCGGCCGGGACGCGCAGCGCACGCCGTCGATCACCTGCACCTGCTTTCCGTAGAACAGGATCTGCTGACCCCGCAGCAGGTACTGGGGCTCGCGACCGGGGCGCTCGACGACCAACACCCGCTCTGGATCGGCCTTGGAGGCGCGCTTGGCGGCGACGGTGGCCTTGCCCGCCTTCTTGTCGGAGATGCTGGCCAGGCGCGCGACCCGCTCGGCGTTGTTCACCTGGAAGTCCTCCAGGCTACGCCCCTGGGGACAAGCGTCCCGCAGCCGGCCAAAGCGCCAATCCACCGGGGGGGCCTGGGGGTTCTGTAGCCACATGCGGTAGGCGGGATCCGGGGCCCGAGGCACCCGCACGCTGTTGGCCCGGAACGCGCTGCGGTCGCGGCAGTACCAGAGCAGGTACTCGCTGGCCTTGAAGAGGCCCTTGTTGACCGTCGAGAAGGCCGACGGCGCCCGCGCGTCGATGGTGATCCGGGCGATGAACTGCTCCCGCCCCATCACCTCGTCCAGCGCGACCTTCACGTAGTCCAGCTCGTTGTCGTCGAGTTGGATGAAGAGGTGGCCGTCAGGGCGCAGCAGAGGCTGAAGAGCCTCAACCCTGGACCGGATGAAGCCCAGGTAATCCTTGCGCTTGTCGGCATAGACGAAGTCACCCTGGCCCTTGCTGTCGCCCGTGTTGTAGGGCGGGTCCATGTAGACGCAGCGGAAGCGCTCCCGCAGCTTGGGCTCCAGGGCCCGCAGCGCGAGCAGGTTGTCGCCTTGGATCAGCAGGTTGTCCACGCTCAGCCCCTCCGGATCAGCAGGAAGCCGCCCAACACCGCGAGCACACCGAGCACGCGGCTGGCGCTGATGGGGGTGCGCGGCACGCCGTAGAGCCCAAAGTGGTCGATCAGCAGGCCGAAGCTGAGCTGCCCGACCAGGATGAGCCCCAGAGCGGGCGCGGCCCCCAGCTTGGGGACCGCCAGCATGCCGCCCAGGATGATGGTCAAGCCGTAGATGGCGCCCAGCCAAAGGTCCGGGCGCACGGAGCCCAGCTTGTCCCAGCGGGCCTGCTCGGGCCAGAGCAGCCCGACCACGATGGACCCGATCAGCACCAGCACGCTGCCCAGGATCAAGACCGGAGCGACGCCCACCTCATTTCGGAGGGCGGCGTTCACGGTGGGCTGCAGCGCGACGCAGAAGCCCACGACCAAGGCGATGATGTACCAGTGCATCGGCCGGGTTTAGTCCTCCCGACGCCTCAGGACAAGGCCACCCAGGAGCACACCGAGCAGGGCGGGCAGCAGCCCACCGACGCCCGAGGTGGTCGAGCAGCTCCAGCCGCCGCCGTAGTGGCCGACGTCGTCGCTGGACACCAGGGGATCGGTGCCGCGCTCGACCTCGTCGCCGTCGGAGATGCCGCCGTCGTCGGTGTCGGGATCAGCGGGGTCGGTCCCCCACTCGTTGACCTCGACGCCATCATCCAGCCCGTCCGAGTCGGTGTCCGCCAAGGTGGGATCGGAGTTGTGGTCGTAGACCTCAGCGCCATCCAGCAGCCCATCCTCGTCCGTGTCCTGGACCAGGGGATCGGAGCCCCAATCCAGCACCTCGGCGCCGTCGTCCAGGCCGTCCTCGTCGGTGTCGGCGACCAGCGGGTCGGTGCCCCACTCCTGGAGCTCCTCGCCGTCCAGCAGGCCGTCGTCGTCGCTGTCGGAGTCGTTGGGGTCGGTGCCTGCGGTGTAGACCTCCTCGCCGTCCAGCAGGCCGTCGTCGTCGGAGTCCGCGTCGTCGGGGTCGGTGAAGGTCTCGTTCTCCTCGGCCCAGTCGGTCACGCCGTCGTCGTCGCGATCGCTGAGATCGTCGGCGGTGTCGTTGGGATCGGTGTCATCGATGTCCACCTCTTCCCCGTCGCTGCGGCCGCCGTCGTCGGAGTCCTCATCCAGGGGGTCGGTGCCGGTCTCGTCGATCTCGCGACCGTCCAGCAGGCCGTCGTCGTCGGTGTCCTCGTCCAGGGGGTCGGTGAAGAAGTCCTCGACCTCCTCGCCGTCGTCCAGCCCGTCGCTGTCGGTGTCGGCCACGGTGGGGTCCGTGGTGTGGATCTCGACCTCGTCCAGGTCGCTGAGCCCGTCCTCGTCCGTGTCCGCGGAGTTCGGATCGGTGCCGTGGTCGACCACCTCTTCGTAGTCGTCCAGGCCGTCTTGGTCGGAGTCGGCGTCCAGGGGGTCGGTGGCGTGGGTGTTGACCTCGTCGCCGTCGCCCAGGCCGTCGCCGTCGCTGTCAGCCACGTTGGGGTCGGTGCCGTGGATGCTGACCTCGTCCGAGTCGCTGAGGCCATCGCCGTCGGCGTCACCGTAGGCGTCGTTGGGGTCCAGGCCGAGCTCGAGCTCCTCGCCATCGCTGAGGCCGTCGCCGTCGGAGTCGTCGTCGAAGGGATCGGTCCCGCCGGTGAGCTCGTCCGCGTCGTCCACGCCGTCACCGTCGGAGTCGCTGTCCAGGTAGTCCGGGATGCCGTCGCCGTCGGTGTCGTCGTTGAGGGGGTCGCCGTCGCCGTCGGTGCCCTCGTCCGCGGTGTCGATGCCGTCGCCGTCATCGTCCGCGTCGATGTAGTCGGGGGTGCCGTCGCTGTCGGAGTCGTCGCTGGTGGGATCGCCGTCGCCGTCGAGGTCCTCATCGGTGGTCGCGATGCCGTCGCCGTCGTCGTCGCTGTCCAGGTAGTCGGGCGTGCCGTCGCCGTCGGTGTCCTGGTCCTCGGGATCGGTCACCGAGCCGTAGACCTCGTCCGCGGTGTCGACGCCGTCGCCGTCGTCGTCGCTGTCCAGGTAGTCGGCGGTGCCGTCTCCGTCCGTGTCGTCGTCGCTGGAGTCGCCGTCGCCGTCGATGTCCTCGTCTGCGGTCGCGACGCCGTCTCCGTCGTCATCGACATCCAGGTAGTCCGGGGTGGTGTCCCCATCGGTGTCGTCGTTGGTCGGGTCCCCGTCCTCGTCCCTGTCCTCATCCGAGGTGGCGATGCCGTCTCCGTCGTCGTCGCTGTCCAGGTAGTCGGCCACGCCGTCCGAGTCGGAGTCCTGCGCGACGGGGTCGGTCTCGCCGTCGTACACCTCGTCCGCGGTGGGCACGCCGTCACCGTCGTCGTCGCTGTCCAGGTAGTCGGCCACGCCGTCGCTGTCGCTGTCGTCGCTGGTGGGGTCGCCGTCGCCGTCGCCGTCCTCATCGGCGGTGGGCACGCCGTCGCCGTCGTCGTCGCTGTCCAGGTAGTCGGGGGTGCCGTCGCCGTCGGTGTCGTCGTCGCTGGAGTCGCCGTCGCCATCCAGGTCCTCGTCCACGGTGGCTACGCCGTCCCCGTCATCGTCGGCGTCGATGTAGTTGGGGATGCCGTCGCCGTCCGCGTCGTCGGAGCTCCAGTCGCCGTCACCGTCGATGTCCTCGTCCGCGGTGGCCACGCCGTCGCCGTCGTCGTCGCTGTCGATGCTGTTGGGGATCCCGTCGCCGTCGCTGTCGTCGTCGCTTGGGTCGCCGTCGCCGTCCAGGTCCTCGTCGCTGGTGGCGATGCCGTCGCCGTCATCGTCGGTGTCCAGGTAGTCGGCCACGCCGTCGCCGTCGGAGTCCTGGGACGCGGGGTCCGTGACGCCGCCGTAGACCTCGGCCGAGGTGGCGATGCCGTCCCCGTCGTCGTCCGTGTCCAGGTAGTCGGCGGTGCCGTCGCTGTCGCTGTCCTGGGCCGCCGGGTCCGTCACCGAGCCGTAGGCCTCGTCCGCGGTGTTCACGCCGTCGCCGTCGTCGTCCACGTCCAGGTAGTCGACGATGCCGTCACCGTCCGTGTCGTCGTCGGTGGAGTCGCCGTCGCCGTCGACGTCCTCGTCCGCGGTGCCCACGCCGTCGCCGTCGTCGTCGCTGTCCAGGTAGTTGGCGGTGCCGTCGCTGTCGCTATCGTCGCTGCCCGGGTCGCCGTCGCCGTTCAGGTCCTCAGCGCTGGTGGCGATGCCGTCGCCGTCGTCGTCGCTGTCCAGGTAGTCGGCGATGCCGTCGCTGTCGCTGTCCTGATCCGCCGGATCGGTCACCGAGCCATAAACCTCGTCTGCGGTGCCGATGCCGTCGCCGTCGTCGTCGCTGTCCAGGTAGTCGGGGAGGAGGTCACCGTCCGTGTCGTCATTGGTGGGATCACCGTCTCCACCGGTGTCCTCGTCGGACGTGGCCACACCATCGCCATCATCGTCGAGGTCGAGGTAATCGTAGGTGCCGTCGCCGTCGCTGTCATCGTTGGTGGGGTCGCCGTCGCCGTCGACGTCTTCGAGGGAGGTGAGCACCCCGTCGCCGTCATCGTCGCTGTCCACCATGTCCGGGACGCCGTCGCTGTCGCTGTCCTGGGCGGCCGGGTCGGTCTCGGAGCCGTAGACCTCGTCAGCGCTGAGGATGCCGTCGCCGTCGTCGTCGGTGTCCAGGTAGTCGGCGGTGCCGTCGCCGTCGGTGTCCTGGGTGGCGGGGTCGGTGGTCGAGCCGTAGACCTCGTCCTCGGTGTTGACTCCGTCGCCGTCGTCATCCACGTCCAGGTAGTCGGGCGTGCCGTCACCGTCGCTGTCCTGGTCCTCCGGAGCGGTCACGGTGCCGTAGATCTCGTCGACGGTGTCGATGCCGTCGCCGTCGTCGTCGCTGTCGGCCGCGTCGATGACCCCGTCGCTGTCCGTGTCGGTGCCCGAGCCGGTGGGGTCGCCGTACTCGCTGAGGTCGTCGATGCCGTCGCCGTCGGTGTCCGTGGAGGTCTCGTCCAGGCCAGCGGCGATCTCGACCGGGTCGGTCAGGCCGTCGCCGTCGCTGTCCAGCTCGGCGCAGACGCTCAGGCCCTCATCCGGAGACACCAGGCTGAACTCGTTGTAGGCCTGGGAGAGGGTGTAGAAGCCAAAGTTGCCTGTGGGGAAGGAGCTCAGCCCGGCGTCTGCGGGGACGACGGAGAAGTCCAGCGTCCCGTCGACATAGATGTCGATCTGGCTGGTCGTGTAGGTGACCGAGATCGTGTAGGACTGGTTGTCGCGCCACCCGGTGCTGCCGTAGGCGCTGCCGCGGGTGATCTCGTTGACGTTGCCGCTGTGGGACCAGAGCGTGGAGTCCGTGACGGGGCCGTCGATGTAGCTGAGGGCGGTCCCCGCGCTGCCACCACCCGAGGTGTACTGCTTCCAGTCAAAAAGAAGCCACTCCGCAGAGGAGGAGCTCCACTCGCCGGTCTCGTAGCCGATCACGAAGCCGTTGAAGTCGTCATCCGAGGTCGTGTTGACCGCGATGTCCATCTCGATGGTCACGCCGCTGGCGGGCAGCGAGGACATGTAGACACCCGCGGCGGAGTTCCGGCTCTGGCTCACCGTCCGCTTGTCGCTGCTCAGAGTCCAGACGGGTCCGGAGCTGCTGCTGGAGAGGGTCTCCTCGAAGTCCAGCTCGAAGGTGGCCTCGGTGCACTCGTAGCCGGCCTCCGTGGCACAGCTCGCGTCGCAGCCATCGCCGTCGGTGGTGTTCCCGTCATCGCAGGTCTCCCCGGAGTCGATGGTCCCGTCGCCGCAGGCAGCGCTGGCGATGGCGGGCATGGCGAAGAGGCCAGTGGCCCCGAGTAGAGCGGTCAAGCGACGCATGTCTGTCTCCAAGAACTGTCGCGACCAGATCTCTCTGGCCGGCTGGGGGACAGTGCCCTGACCGGCGGTCCCCCGCAAGCAAAGAGGCCGCCAGGAGACGAACTTCTGGCGGCCTGCTGAGATGGATCGTGCGGGGACCCCCAGAGGGCCCCCTGCGCAGAGATCAGTCGCTGCGCTCAGCGACGAAGAAGTCGACCCGGCGGTTCTTCTCCCAGGCGGCGGCGTTGTTCCGCTCGTCCAGGGGCTTCTCCTCGCCGTATCCGACGGCCTCCAGGCGGCCCGCCTCGACGCCCTTGGACACCAGGTAGTCCTGGACGGCCTCGGCGCGGCGCTGGGAGAGATCCTTGTTGTAGTCGGCGGCGCCACGGGAGTCCGTGTGGCCCTCGATGCGGATCTTGGTCAGCTCGGGGTGCGCGATCAGGATGGCCGCGACCTCGTCCAGGAGCTCGTGGCTCTCGGACTTGATGATGGCCTTGTTGGTCTCGAAGTAGACCGAGTCCTTGATCGTGATGCGCTCCGCCTCCAGCTCCACCTTGGCGGGCTTGAGGGTGAGCACGACCTCGGCGACCGACTCCTTGACCACCACGACCTCGGCGCGCTGGGTGCCGTAGCCGGGGGCCTCGACGGTGATCACGTACTCGCCGGGCTCGACATCCAGGCTCTCGCCAGCAGCCTGGCCCTGGGGGGCCAGCTTGCGGTGCTTCCAGACGGCGTCCTCGACGGTGTTGCCCGCCTCATCCATGGCCTTGACCAGCAGGGTGCCGGGGATCATGGCCGGGGTGAGGGGGACGGAGACGGTGAAGGACTCGGCGTCCGGGACATCGGCGGTGACCGCCCCGTCCAGGAAGCCCTCGGCCTTGGCGGAGATCGCAGCGCTGCCGCCGAAGATCTCCATGACGTCGCCGGAAGCTCCGGAGTTGCCCGCGCCGCTCCAGGTGCCGCCGGGGACCTCGTTGCCGTCAGCGTCCACCACCAGCACGGTCACGCGAGTGGCCTCGGGGCAGCCGTCGCTGTCCATCACGCCGTCCAGATCCTCGGGATCGGTGACGCACTGGTCGACATCGTCCATGACGCCGTCGTTGTCGGTGTCGATGGGGCCCCAGCTAGGCTCCCAGCCGATGCCGGCCATGAGGCGGAAGCGGGGGCTGCCCACCGCCGAGTTCAGGCCCGTTCCGACGCCACCGCGCAGGACCCAGTTGCCCGCCAAGCGGTACCAACCACCGACGATGCCCTCGATGGGGCGCGCCGCGGGGTTGGAGAACTCGCCGTAGGTGAAGTGGGAGGCCAGATCCAGGCTGAGGCCCAGGTCATTGGGGCGGATGGTGTAGCCAGCGCCAGCGCGGACGAAGACCTGGTCGTCCCAGGTCAGGTTCTCGAGCTCGACGGTGGGGACCCCGCGGGTGCCGACGTTGGCGGCCAGCAGCCACTTCTCGCTCAGCTCCTTGTCCACGATGGCCTCGACCTCCCAGCCCAAGCCGTCGTTGCCCAGGGGGGCGGTGACCGTGGCGGTGGGGACGAAGACGCGACCAGCAAAGGCCAACCCAACGGGCTTCTCGGTGCGATCCAGGGCGCTCACCTTGACGTCCAGGCCGAGGTCACCCAGGCCGGTCTCGCCGCCGGAGGAGCCGTTGGTGCGCAGGTACACGGGGACCTGCACGCCCAGCCGGACGGGGCCGCGGGTGTAGCCGGCCATCACGTCGAGCTGCCAGATGCCGGAGACCAGCTCCATGCGCTCGCCGTCATCGCGCAGGTACACGACGGGATCGTTGGCGTAGTGGATCATCGCCTTCCCGAAGGTGTACCCGCTGGGTGCACGCAGGGAGTCGTTGACCCACAGGGTGTTCTTGGCGTCCAGGCTCGGACGGAAGAGCTGGCCATTGAGCCCCTCCGGTACCTGGCCATTGGTGAAATCCTGAGCCTGCACCAGGCTCATCATCAGCAACAACATCAGCTTGTCTCCAGAATCTTATGGTCTCAGCGGCGACGTCGCAGGACAGCCCCGCCCAGCAGCAGGGTGATCAGAACGGGCCAGACTCCAGCAGGGTTTAGGGGAAGGGTGGAGCAGCCCCAGCCACCGGCGTAGCGGCCGGTGTCGTCCAGCGCATCCAGAGGATCGTTCCCGTTGAGGATCTCAGTGCCATCGTCGATGCCGCCGGCGTCCGTGTCGGGGTTGGCGGGGTCCGTGCCGTGCTCGTTGACCTCGGCACCGTCTTCGACGCCGTCGCCATCGGAGTCCACGTTGACCGGATCCGAGCCGTGCTCGTTGACCTCGGCGCCGTCCAGCAGGCCGTCGTCGTCGCTGTCCTCGTCCAGCGGGTCGGAGGACCACTCCAGGACCTCAGCGCCGTCGTCCAGGCCGTCGTCGTCGGTGTCGGTGTCCAGGGGGTCGGTGCCCTCGTCCAGGACCTCGGCGCCGTCGCTCAGGCCGTCGTCGTCGCTGTCGCTGTCCAGGGGGTCGGTGCCCTCGGTGTAGTACTCGGTGCCGTCGTCC
>JAZAMN010000026.1:0-32867 GCA_036229005.1 Myxococcota bacterium | reverse complement strand
CGACTTGCATGTGTTAAGCCCGCCGCTAGCGTTCGCTCTGAGCCAGGATCAAACTCTCCAGTTAAAAAACTGGCTGGTTTAGATTCCAGCTTACTTACTCTATAAGAATCAACAGAGCTGTTACCTATTTTTCAAAGACCGGGAGGGCGTTCAGTGCTCTTTTCGAGCGACCCTGCCGTTTTTGGCCCCGCCGTCTTATCCTGCCAACACCGAAGCGTCAAGGCAGTTTCTTTCGACGACTCGCTGTGTTCATCGGATGAAGCTCTCAGCGAGTTGAGCCCCCGGCTTCTATCGGTGTGCCGCTTGGGCGTCAAACCGATTTGTTGAGGCCGGAGAGACCGTCGCTCCGAAGTCCGGGTCGCGTTGACCTCGTTTCGGAGCCCCCGCCTTTTAACAGGGGGCCATCACCCCGCAACCCGATGCGTTGAGGACAGAGGCGAAAGCCACCTTCCCCTGCCCTCTTCCAGGAAGAAGATCCCCGATCGTCAAAGCGGCCAGATGAGCAGCTTGTAGCCCCAGCCCGCCAGGAGACCAGCCACCAGGCCGGCTGAGACGGCCAGCTCCCGCTCCATGATCCAGGCCCAGATTGCCTTGAAGCGGCCCTTGGGGATCGCGATCTCGGCGATCGCCAGGATCCCGGTGACCAAGGTCAACAGGAAGAGCACCACCCCAAAAGGCTGGGTCTTGAGGGCCTGCCACCACTGGAGGTGCGCCATGTGCGTGAACGTGGTGGTCATGCCGCACATGGGGCACGGGTACCCGGTCCAGGACAGGATGCTGCAGGTGCCCAGGCCGAGCTGCTTGTGCGTGCCGTGCCCGATGGGATCGGGGCTCAGGGAGAGCGCGATCCCCAGGATCGTCCAGGCCGGAGCCCCCAGCAGGAGCGCCAGGCCGCGATCCCGCCAGGTCGGGTTCAAGCCTGCTCCGCTTGGGCTTCTTCCTCGTCCGGGGCGACCTCTTCGGGGAGGGCAGCCTCGAGGATCGCGCCGATCGCGCCAGCCTCCTTGTCGAGCTCTTCGAGATCGGCGTTGACGCGCTTGCGGAAGCGGTGGAACTCGGAAGCGACGTTCAGACAGGCCAGCAGCGCGACGGTGTATTCGTCGAAAGAGCTGCGGGCGATCTCCGCCATCTTCCGGTCGACATAGGCGGCCACGGCCTCGACGTCCTCGCTGGGCTCGTCGCTGCGAAGGGTGTATTGGCGCCCTCGAATCGTGATCTGCGTGGCCACGGAACCTCCGGTGTGCTGGCAAGCTAACCGCGAAGCGCCGCGCAGGCAGACGGAGGGCCCCCGGGCGAGGCTCAGGAGAGCAGAGCCTCGATGAAGGCGTCCCCGTCAAAGGGGCGCAGGTCCAGAGTCCCCTCCCCGATTCCGATGAACTTGATGGGCAGCCCGGTCTGCTCCTGGACTGCGAGCACCACGCCCCCCTTGGCTGTGCCATCGAGCTTGGTGACCACCAGCCCCGTGACGCCCGTGACCTCGGTGAAGGTCTTGGCCTGAGACAAGGCGTTCTGCCCCATGGTCCCGTCCAGGACGAGGAGGACCTCATGGGGGGCGCCTGGCTGTGCCTTCGCGACGACGCGGGTGACCTTGCCGAGCTCCTGCATCAGGGGCTTCTTGGACTGGAGGCGGCCCGCGGTGTCGCAGATGACGACATCGGCCCCCCGGGCCTTGGCGGCCTTGAGGGTGTCAAAGAGGACGGCCGCGGGGTCCCCCCCCTCCTGGTGGGCGATGACCTCGACGCCGGTGCGCTCTCCCCAAGCCTGGAGCTGCTGGATCGCGCCAGCCCGGAAGGTGTCCCCGGCACCCAAGACCACCTTCTTGCCCTCCTCCTTGAAGCGGTGGGAGAGCTTGCCGATGGTGGTGGTCTTGCCGGCTCCGTTGACCCCGACGACCAGAATCACGTGCGGCTCACCGGCGGGTGAGGCGTTCAGGCTGGGGTCGAAGCGGGCCGCGCTGGCCTTGAGCTGGTCGATGAGGGCCAGGCGCAGGGTGTCCCCGTCCTGGATCTTCTGCTCCCGGGCGGTCTTGCGGAGGGTGTCCAGGACGGCCGTGGTGGTCTTGATGCCGACATCGGCGGAGATGAGGGCGGTCTCGAGATCCTCGAAGAGGGACTCGTCCACCTTCTGGCCAAAGATGCGCGCGAGCCCCAGGGAGTCCGTGGTGCGCGCGAGGCCTGCCCGGAAGCGATCCAGGACGCTGGGGCCGGTGGGCGCCGGGGTGACCTCGCTGGTGGAGGCGGGTGTAGAGGAGTCGGAGGGCTCAAGATCCCCGTCGGTGAGCTGCTTGCTGTTCCGGGCCCGCAAGCTGAGGACCACCGCGACGACGATGGCGACGACGGCGCCGGTGACGCCTCCGATCAGGGCGGGATCCACTCAGTCCACCTGAACCGAGACGAGGCGGGACGACCCGGCCTCGGGCATGGTCACGCCGTAGAGGGTGTCGACGACTTCCATGGTCTTCTTGTTGTGGGTGATCACGATGAACTGCGTCAGGCTGCTCATCTCCTGTAGCACGCTGTTGAAGCGGGCACCGTTGCCCTCGTCCAGGGGGGCGTCGACCTCGTCCAGCAGGCAGAAGGGAGAGGGCTTGACCTTGAAGAGGGAGAAGAGCAGCGCGATGGCGCACATGGCCTTCTCTCCGCCAGAGAGGAGGTTGAGGTTCTGCAGGCGCTTTCCGGGCGGCTGAACGAAGATCTCGACGCCGGTCTCCAGGAGATCCTCTTGGTCGGTGAGGCTGAGACGGGCCTGTCCGCCACCGACCAGGCGGGGGTAGATGTCCTTGAAGTAGGCGTTGACGCGGTCGAAGGCGTCGCGGAAGCGCTCGCGGCAGGTCTTGTTGATCTTGGCGATGGTCTTGCGGATGGACTCGACGGACTTCTCGAGGTCCTCCTGCTGCTCGGCGAGCCACTTGTGGCGCTCGGAGACCTCGGCGTACTCCTCGAAGGCGGCGAGGTTGACGTCCCCCAGGCGCTGGAGGGCGTCGCGGGAGTGCTCGAGCTGGGCGACCCAGGCCTTGACCGCGGCGGGGTCCCGGAGGAGCTCGGGGGTGATCCGGAGGTCGGCGACCTCGTCCAAGGTGAGCCCGGGGATGGGGACCTGAGCCTGGGCGGCCTCTCCGGCCTTGAGGACGAAGGCGGCGTTGCGCTCCAAGCGATCGAGCATGGCGGCGAGGCGGTAGTTGTAGCGGCCCTCGATGCGGTCGCGCACGGTCTCGATGCCCAGCTTGACCTCCTGGAGCTTGAGCTCCAGCCGCTGGGACTCGGCCTTGGTCTGAGAGAGGCCCTCGCGCAGTCCGCGGAGCTTCTCTTCGTCCGCGTTGAGGCCCGAGCGGCTCTTGCCCAGGCGCTCCTTCTCGATGCCCAGCTTGTCGCGGAGCTCGCTCTGGCGCTCGCCGATCTCGTGGATGCTGCGCTGGAGGCGGGCGTCATCGGAGCGCAGAAAGAGCATGCGCTCGCTGGACTTGGACTGCTCCTTCTCCAGGCGATTGCTCCGCCTCTGGGCCTCATCGCGCTGGCGCCGAGCGCTCTGGACGGCCTGCTCGAGGGTGCGTACCCGCTCCTGGAAGCCGCTGGTCTCGCCGCGGACGGCCAGCAGTCGCTCCCGGGCGGCGGTGCTGGAGGCCTCGCGCTCGACGAGCTCAGCCTGAACCCCCTTGAGGGCAAGCTCCGCCTCCTCCTGGCGGGCCTCATCGCGGGAGATGGCCTCGGTCTCAGAGCGCATCTCGGCCTGCACAGCTTCAAGGCGTGCGCGCAGGCGGCCCTCTTCGGTGGCGAGGGCTCGGGCGCGCTCTTCGCGGGCGCGGATCTCCCGCTCCACATCCCGGACGCCATGGCGGGCCTCACCAAGATCGCGCTCGGCCTCCCGCAGCTCCATGCGCAGGCGCTCGATGTTGGCCTCTCCGGCCTTGGCCTTCTCCCGGGCGGTCTTGAGGGCCTCCCGGAGGGTGACCGTGGCCTCCTTGGCGGCCTCGACGTCTCCGCGCTCGATCTCGATCCGCTCGGCGAGCTCGCGCAGCTCCCGGCGACGCTTGAGGAGGGAGGCTCCGGCCCCCTTGCCGGCCTTTCCGACCAGGAAGACGCCGTTCTCCAGGCGCAGGCCGCTGTCGCGGACGACCACCCGAACGCCGAGGGGGATGTCCAGGGCATCCTTGACGGTGTCGACCACCCGGGTGTCCCCGAGCAAGGCGGAGACAGCGTTGCGCCCGAGCTCACTGCCACCGATCTCCGAGGCGAGGCCCTGCGGCTCGGCGCTCTCGGGGACCATGAGCAGCGCAGCCCGCCCGCCATCCTTGGCCTGCGCCGCGGCCTTGAGGAGGGCGTCTGGGTCCTTGAAGAGCAGGGTCTCCAAGCCGCCGTCCAGAGCGGCGGTGAGGTTGGCCTCCAGCGCTTCGGTGACGTCCAGGTGCTCGGCCAGCACGCCCTGGGAGAGGCCCCGGTTGAGCAGCTTGCGGGCGCCGCCTTCCACGCCTGAGTGGCTGTCCGCGAGCTCCTGGAGCGACTGATGGCGGGCCTCGGTCCGAGCCAGGACACGCTCGGCGTCGGTCACGCGACGGTCGGCCTGGGAGAGCTGGCGCGAGATGTCAGACAGCTCCCGCTGAGCGGCCTGGGCGGCCTGCTGGGCCTCCACGACTGCCTGGTTCCGGGCCTCGCGCAGGGCCTGGGCTTCCTGGACGGCCCGCTCGGCGTCCGCGAGCCCGCTCTGGACGCTGGAGAGGTCATTCTGTACCTTCTCGCGGTCTCGCAGGAAGCTGCCCAGGCGCTCCTGGATCTCGGTCTCGCGGCGCTGATCCGCTTCGATGCGGGCGCGCCTCCGGACCAGGGCGGTGACGAGCCCCATGACCTTGCGCTTTCCGTCCTCTACCTGAGCGCGAACGCGCGCGAGCTCCCGGGCCTCGGAGTCGGCGCGCTGCTGCAGCTCTGCCATGGCCTTGGCCCGGTCCTGGTAGGCATCCTGGGCGTCCTTGAGCTCCTGCTCCAGGCGCTCGGCCTCGGTCTTGCCGGTCTCAAGCTGCATCCGGGCTTCGGAGAGGTCATGCGCCAGGACCTGCAGGCGCGTGTCGAGCTGCTTGGCTTCCTTGTCCTGGTAGTGCCGGGCGCTCTCGGTCTCGCGGCGACTGGCCTCGAGCTCCGAGAGCTCATCCCGGAGCCGCCCGACGGCCCGCGCGAGGAGCTGGATCTCCTGCTTCCGGCCCGCGAGCTCATGCTCCCGCTGCTCCAGCTCCTTGGCCAGGGCGCGCAGCCGCGCGGATTCGGTGCCGAAGCGCTGGCCGAGGGCCTTGCGGTCTTCGAGGAGCTCGCTGTATTGGACCAGCCCCAAGAAGATCTCGCCCTGGCGGATCTGCGCGGAGTAGCGCTTGTGCTTGGCGGCCTTGACCACCTGGCGCTCAAGCACCCGCAGGCGGCGGCCCATTTCGTCTGCGACATCGGAGACCCGCTCCAGGTTGGCGAGCGTGGCCTCGAGCTTCTGCTCCGCCTCGTCCTTGCGGGCCTTGAAGCGGGAGATGCCCGCGGCCTCCTCCAGCAGTCCGCGGCGCTGTTCGGGCCGGGCCTGGACGATCTGGCCGATCTGCCCCTGCTCGATGAAGCTGTAGAGCTTGTTGCCGACACCGGTGTCCATCAGCAGGTTGACGATGTCCTTGCGACGGACCCGGACGCCGGCCAGCAGGTACTCGGAGGTGCCGTCGCGGTAGAGCCGCCGGCCGATCTGCAGCTCTTCGAGGCGGGCGTAGTCACCCGGGAAGGGCTCCCCTTCTGCGACGAAGGTGATGATGACCTCGGCCAGGCCCACGCGCTTGCGGGTGGCCGAGCCGTTGAAGATGACGTCCTGCATGGCCGAGCCACGGAGGCTCTTGGCGGACTGCTCTCCGATGACCCACTTGACCGCGTCCACGACGTTGGACTTGCCGCAGCCGTTGGGACCGACAACCCCGGCGATCCCGTTGCCGAAGTGGAAGGTCTGGCGGTCGGCGAAGGACTTGAAGCCCTGAAGCTCGAGCTTGCGGATGCGCATCTGCGGAGGGCCTGCGGAGCGGGGTGGGCGCCTGGGAGGAGCGCCCGGTGAGGTGGCCCGAAAGTACCGGTTCAGCGCCCTGCATGCAAGGCGAAGTCACACGGAGAAAACGATGGAACTCCGAGGACTTGACGCGTCAATCCCCACCCTGGTCCGGGGCGAGTCCGGGGTGGCCTTCGTAGTGCACTGCGGTGTCGAGGTAGTGCTTCCAGCTATAGGCGATCCACTGTTGCTGGCCGGCCTTCACGGGGCCCACAGCCTTGGCGGGAGAGCCGAGGATGAGGCTGCCCGGGGGGAAGGTCTTGCCGCCCGTGACGAGCGCACCAGCCCCGACGACGCAGCCATCCGGGATGACGCAGTTGTCCAGCAGGATGGCCCCCATCCCAATGAGGCAGTCGTTCCCGACCTTGCAGCCGTGGAGGATGGCGCGGTGTCCGACGGTCACGCGCTCGCCGATGACGCAGCTTGAGAGGCCATCGGTCATGTGGGCGACGCTGCCGTCCTGGATGTTGGAGTTGGCGCCGATCTGGATGCGGCCCATGTCGCCACGCAGGACGGTGCCAGGCCAGATGCTGACGTTCTCACCCAGGCTGACCTGACCGATGACGGTGGCGCTCTGGTGTACCCATGCGCCGGGCTCAAGGTGGGGACTGTGCTCGCGGAAGGACTCGATCATGGGCAAATACTCCAGGCGCTCTGGCGTAACAGGGTGTACAAGCCCTGAGCCCATCTGGAGGGACCGTGTCCGAGCTCGTCGTTCAAAAGCGCCAGGCGTCGATCGCCTACATCCTGTGGGTGGCCAGTTGGTTTGGCGTGGCGGGGCTGCACCGGCTCTACGTGGGCCGGATCGGCAGCGGGCTGCTCTGGCTGTGCACCGGCGGACTCTGCGGCATCGGCACCCTGGTGGACGCCTTCATGATGCCGCAGCTCGTGATGGACGCGAACGAGGGGCGCAAGGGCTTCTGAGCCGTCTACGCCAGGGTGACCTCGCCTGCGCCGCTCAGCCCAACAGGATTCCGGCGATCGTCCCGGTCATGAAGGCTGCGAGCGATCCCGCGGCCATGGCCCGCAGGGCCAGGGACGACAGCTCCCTCATCCCATCCTCCCGCTTCATCAGACCGCCGATACCACCGAGCTGGATGCCGATGGACGCGAAGTTCGCGAAGCCACAGAGGGCGTAGCTGGCGATGATGGCGGAGCGCTGGGAGAGCTGGGGGTTCTCGGGGTTGGTGAGCTCGCCGAGGTGGATGTAGGCGAGGAACTCGGTGAGGACGATCTTCTCGCCGAGCAGAGTGCCGACGAGGCCCGCCTCGTGCCAGGGAACGCCCATGGCCAGGGCGATGGGGAAGAAGAGCCAGCCGAGCAGGCGGGAGAGGGTCAGGGGCTCTGCGCCGACGACCTTCATGCGCCCGACGGTCTCTCCAGCTTCGGCGATGGCGGCGGCCTCATCGGCGCCCAGGGCCCAACCAAAGGCGGCGCCGGTGTCGGTGAAGGCCACGGGGATGAGGGTGAGGCTCCAGTCGAACATGGTGACCAGGCCCACGAAGGCGATGAGCATGGCGGCGACGTTGATGGCGAGCTTGACGCCCTCGGCGGCTCCATTGGCTGCGGCCTCGAGGACGTTCCCGGCGGCCTTGTCGACGTGGTGCTTGATCTCGCCGGCGGTGGGCGATTCCTGGGTCTCGGGGACGACGACCTTGGAGATGGCGAGCGCGGCGGGCGCGGACATGATGGAGGCCGCGACGAGGTGTCCGGCGATGCCCTCGATGCCCCCGAGGAAGCCGACGTATGCGGCCAGGACGCCACCCGCGACGGTCGCAAAGCCACCGGTCATCAGGGCGTGCAGCTCCGAGCGGGTCATGCTGTCGACGTAGGGCTTGATGACGAGGGGGGCCTCGGTCTGGCCGACGAAGATGTTGGAGGCGGCGGCCAGGGACTCGGAGCCGGAGGTCCCCATGGTGCGCTGCATGACCCAGGAGATACCGCGGATGAGCACCTGCATGACGCCGAGGTGGTACAGCACGCTCATCAGGGACGAGAAGAAGACGATGGTGGGGAGGATCCAGAACGCGAAGGTCTTGACCGGCGGGCTGATGCGCCCGACCACGAACTCGGCGTCGCCGCCGCCGTCCAGGATCTGGTGGGGCTGCACGGACTGGAAGACGAAGTTGGCGCCGGCCTCCGCGAAGGAGAGGAGCTGCTTGACGCCGCCGTCGACCACGTTGAAGAAGAAGTCCTGCAGGAAGGGGCTGAGCACGAGCAGCGCGAACACGAGCTGCAGGCCGATGCCCCACAGCACCGGGCGCCACTTGATGGCCTTGCGGTTCTCGGACATCAGCCAGGCGATGCCGACCATCACGAAGATGCCGATGAAGCTGACGGAGCGCTCCAGGAAGGAGCTGCCGCTCTCGACGGGCGCGCTGCCGGGGGCGGCCAACACGGTGGAGGTCAGCCAGGTCAGGGTCAGCACTCAGATCTCCTTGATCTCGATGGCGGAGCGCACCTCATCGAGGGCGTCATGGAGGCCGTGCCCCTCTGCGTGGAGCAGACGGGCCAGGGGCTGGCCGGCTTCGACCATGTCGCCCCGCTTGGCGGTGAGCAAGACACCGACGCCAGGGTGGACATCGTCGCTGGCCTTGACCCGACCTGCTCCCAGCAGGAAGGCGGCCTGCCCGATACCGAGGGCATCACAGCGCTCCACGCGGCCACTGCGACCAGCCAAGACGACCTCCTCCTGGACCTTGCCACCCAGCAGCGGCTTGGCCAGGTCGCCGCCCTGGGCGTGGACCATGCGCTCGAAGCGCTCGTAGGCGCTGCCATCCCGGATGACCACCTTGGCGGCCTCGGGGTCGCCGGAGAGGCTGAGGACGAGCTTGCGGACATCGTCTGGCCCGCCGCCCTTGAGGACGTCGATGGACTCCTGGACCTCGACCGCGTTTCCGACGGCGAGGCCAAGGGGCTGGGACATGTCGGAGATCACCGACTCGACCTGGAGGCCAGCCGACCGCCCTACCCGCACGAGGCTGTCAGCGAGCTTGCGGGCGCTGGTGCGGGTGCGCATGAAGGCGCCTGAGCCGCACTTGACGTCGAGGACCAGGCGGTCCAGGCCCTCGGCCAGCTTCTTGGAGAGGATGGAGGCGGTGATGAGGGGGATGGAGGGGACGGTGGCTGTCTCATCCCTCAGCGCGTACAGGAAGCGATCTGCCGGCGCGAGCTCCCCGGTCTGCCCGTTGATGAAGCAACCGGCCTCGGCCAGGACGAGGCGCAGCTCTTCGGGGCTGAGGGTGGTGCGGTATCCGTCGATCGCTTCGAGCTTGTCGAGGGTGCCGCCGGTGATGCCCAGGCCGCGGCCGCTGATCATGGGGACACGCATGCCCATCGCGGCCCAGACCGGCGCCAGGATGAGGGAGATCTTGTCCCCCACCCCGCCGGTGCTGTGCTTGTCCACGAAGGGGCCGGAGAGGCCGGGCCAGGCCAGCACGCGGCCGGAGTCGGTCATGGCCTGGGTGAGCGTCGTGGTCTCCCGGTCGCTCATGCCCCGGACGTTGACGAAGGCCAGCCAGGCGGCGGCCTGGGCGCGGGTGATGCTCCCGTCGACGACCCCCTTGATGAACGCTTGGATGTCCGCGGCGCTGTGCTCTTGGCCCTCGCGCTTCTCTTCAAGGAAGGTCTGGATGTGCATCAGTAGCTGCCCTTGCCGGTGCCGCCGGTGACGATGGCGACGCTGGCCGAGGCACCGAGCCGGGTGGCCCCCGCCTTGATCATATTCTCAGCGTCCTGTGCGGTCCGGACCCCGCCCGAGGCCTTGACGCCCATCTCCGGGCCGACCACTTGCCGCATCAGGGCGATGTCGTCGACCGTGGCGCCCCCCCCACCGAAGCCGGTGGAGGTCTTGACGAAGGCAGCGCCACCCGCCTTGGAAAGCGCGCAGCCGGCGATCTTCTCGTCCCGCTCCAGCATCGAGGTCTCCAGGATGACCTTGACCGGCCGGCCCTGGGCGGCGCGGACGACCGCCTCGATATCGCGCAGCACCAGGTCATGGTCGCCCGACTTGAGGGAGCCGATGTTGATGACCATGTCGATCTCTTCGGCGCCTGCGGCCACCGCCGCCCGGGTCTCCGCCGCCTTGGCCTCCGTCATGGCCGCCCCGAGGGGGAAGCCGACGACACAGATGGGCATCACCGACGTGCCCCGGAGCTCCCGCGCGACCATGGCGATCCAGACGCTGTTCACGCAGACCGACGCGAAGCTGTACTCCCGCGCCTCCTGACAGGTCTTGAGGATGTCCGCCCGGGTCGCGGTCGGCTTGAGGTTGGTGTGATCGATGTAGCGGTTCAGGCCCTGCCCACCCGCCGGGGGCTGCCCGTCGCTGCCGATGCGCGCGATTCCGCGCTGCTCCAGGCTCTGAGCGCTGTGATCCTGCCAGCTCCCCCGTACGGACTGGAGAGGCGGCACGCTCTGCTGCTGCTGAGCCTGCTCAAGACGCTGCTGGACACGGGCTGCGATGGCCTCGACGAGCTCGTCAAGTTCACGCTCGGACGGCATGGGGTCTCCCTGGGAGGCGCCCCATCCTATCTTACAGGGCCACTCGGGCAAGGTCTGGTGGCCCCAGACGGGGTAGACTCTGACCGTGAGCACGAAGGACAAGCGCAGTCAGCGGGAAGCGCTGGCTCGTCTGGCGCAGCTCGGCCTGGAGGTCGAGTCGTCCATGGGTCTGTCCTCGGGGGGGGAGAACACCTACACCCTCGATGGGCCCACCGTGGAGCGCGCGCGCGCTCAGCATCGAGGCCCCCTCCCCGAGCTCGTCGGGCTCTCGCTCGGGCCTCCGTTGGGGCGGGGTGGCATGGGCGAGGTGCTGCTGGGCGTTCAGCAGTCCCTGGCGCGAGAGGTCGCCGTCAAGCGCCCCCTCAAGCAGAGCGGGGTCAAGGCGCTGCGCCAGGAGGCCCTGATCGCCGCCGAGCTGGAGCACCCCAGCGTCATCCCGGTGTACGACCTGGGGGCCGACAGCCGCGGCATGCCTCTGCTGGTGATGCGTCGCGTCCAGGGGCGCACCTGGGGCGATGACCTGCGCCAGCGGGATGAGATCGGCCTGGCGTGGGCTGAACTGCGGGACTCCCTGTACATCCTGGGCCGCATCAGCCAGGTGCTCGCGCTGGCCCACGACCGGGGCATCCTCCACCGCGACGTCAAGCCCGACAACGTCCTGCTGGGCGACTACGGCGAGGTGTGGCTGATGGACTGGGGCCTGGCCACCCGCCTGCCAGCGCCCGCGAGCGACGGCCCCGTGGGCACCCCCGCATACATGCCCCCCGAGCTCGCCCACGCCAACCACCTCGCGCAGCGGGCGGCGACGGATGTGTACATGCTCGGCGCCTGCCTCTACGAGATCCTGGGGGGCCGACCGCCCCACATGGGCAACGGCACGGCGCTCCGGAACGCCCGCGTCGGCGAGGTGAATCCCCTCCCCCGCGGCGTGCCCAAGGAGCTCGAAGAGCTCTGCATGAGCGCCCTCCACACCGACCCCTACCGGCGCCCCGAAGACGGCGGCGCGTTCTACCGGGCGCTGATGGAGGCCACCAACGCCGTACGGGTCAAGACGGTCCTGCACGAGGCCGAGCAGCGTCACGAGAAGTTCCAGCGCCTGAGCACCGATCCCCAGGCCACCGACCTGGAGGTCCACCAGCTCTTCGGCGCCTGCCGCTTTGGCTACCAGGCTGTGCTGGAGGACGATCCCGAGAACGTGGCCGCTCGGCACAAGCACGACGCCGCCGTCGCGACCATGGTTCGCTACGAGCTCGCCAGGGGCCGCATCCCCTCCGCCCGGGCCAGCGCGATGCTGCTGATCCAGCCCGACCCCGCCTTGGGGGAGGAGCTGCGCCGCCTGGCTCGCCAGCTCGGGGAGCGCACCTCCATCACCCCCCAGGAGCCCGAACCCCTCGTCGATCCCGTCCCAAGCGAGGACACGCTGCCTCAGCCCCCCTCTCGGTTGCCGCTGGTGGTCACCGCGGTGCTCGCGGTGGCGGGTTGGGCTGCAGCGCTGGGCATCCTGCTGCTGCGCTGAGCCCAGCAGAGGCGCCCTTTTCAGGGGCCCCCGCCTACTGCTGGAGGGAGACGACCTGCACACGCTCCACGCCGTCCAGGTCCACCCAGGCCGGCACCCGCAGCATGCTGCCCAGGGCGTGGTCCTGCTCGTTGAGGACCGCGTCCGCCCGGGAGAGCACCACGCCGTCAGCGTCCAGGAGCAGGACGTGTACGGCCTGCCCGGCGGGCGCCTGGGCGTACCAGCTCCGGCCGCCGAGCTCACTGTTCCCAGCAGCGTCCACGAACAGCATCTGCCACTCGATGGACTCCTGGCCGTAGCTGGCCAGAGTGTCGTTGATGCCCTTCACGCGGGTGACCAGCGACTCCCAGGTGTGGGCGCTGGTGAAGGTGGGCCCGCAGTAGCTCATGAAGTCGTAGGCCTCGGTGCTGCCGTAGAGGGTCCCCAGGTAGCTGTTGTATGCACGGGTCCCCAGCGTGCCGTCGGACTCCGGGTAGGCGGGATCGGGGTCCCCCGCGCCGCAGCCCGGGGAGTGCAGGCGGCCGTGCGCGTGCCCCACCTCGTGGATGGCGGTGCCGGTCTGACCGGTGAGCCCGATGCAGACCATCACGCCGCCCACCCAGCAGAGCCCAGCGGTGCCGCCGGTGGGATCGGAGCCCGGGTCGAAGATGCCGTACACGTACTGGTCCGGGTCCGCGCCGAGGGCGTCACGCTGGGCGGTGACCTCGTTCAGCAGGCCCGAGAAGCCCCCGTTTCGGATGCCGTTTGCGGTCGAGTAGGGCTCGGTGACCTCGATCTCGACCTCGGTGGCCGGGTAGTGCGCGTAGAAGTCGGCGGCGAAGCGGTCCATCTCCTCGTCCGAGGTGTTGGGGAGCCGCCCGGAGCCGTCGGCGTCGTACTGGATGGGGACCATGAGGATGCGCAGCGGACCGGTCCGGGTGGTCTCCACAGCGGCCCAGCCCTCCTCGGGCCAGGTGTTCAGGCCCTGGATGCCGGGGAAGCTGACTTCACCCTGGGACTCCAGCACCTCGACGACGAGACCAAAGTCCGATCCGATGCTGCGACCAGGGATCTCCAGGTTGAAGGTTGAGCCCAGATCGTCCCAGTCCCCTCCTCCCAAGAAGGCCTCCTTGACCATGACGGCGTCCACCAGGTCCTCGCCCTGGTAAATCAGGGCGCGGACAGCCAGATCCCGCTCCTCGTAGGTGTCCGCGGGGCTCAGGAAGACGCGCAGCAGAGCGTCCCGGCCCTCGGCGACAGACAGGCCGTCATCGACCGCCTCGCCGTCCTCCATCAGCACCTTCTCGGCGGTCTGGTAGAGGGCGATGGCCTGGATGTCCACGGACACGGCGGGGGGCAGCGTCTCCAGGTTCTCGGCCAGCGAGCAGAGGGGGTCGTCGTCCAGGCACTCGAAGGTCACCGGCGTGGGCGCGCAGGCGGTCAGGCCCAGGGAGGCGAGGCCGACCAGGGAGCCGAGGGCGAGCAGGCTGCGGGTGCTGTGCATGAGGGACTCCATCAGAAGCTGGCGCCGACGCCCACGCGGGCCGCGTAGGCCTGGGAGCGCAGGGTGACCGCTTCGCCGTCGATGTCAAGCTGGGTGTGCTGGAGGTCTGCGGCGCCGCCCAGGCTCAGGAAGGCCGGGCCCGGGAGCACCTTGAGGTCCAGCGAGAGGCTGCCGTGGGTGGCCTGGGGGAGCGGGCCGAAGCTCTCGGCGACGAGCAGCTCGAGGCCCACCATGGAGGTGTCCACCTCGAGCACGGCTCCAAGGCGCGCGGCGAGGAGGCGCTCCTGCTGGATGACGGCCGAGCTCTTGAGATCGCTGCCGTAGACGAACACCGGGGCGTCGTGGGCGTGGAGCCAGGCGCCGCCTCCCACCCGCACGGGGCCATCCAGGGTGCGGTACCGGACGCCGAGCATGGTCGGGTAGAGGGTGTCCCAGGCGACCTCCTGCGTGGGGCCGGCACCCAGGGAGATGCGGTTGACCGCCAACTGGCTTCGGAAGTCCACGCCGACGCTGCCCTTGGTTGGGAAGACGGAGGCCTGCAGGGCGAGGCCGGGTGCGCCCAGGGGGAAGCTGTTGTTGAAGGAGGCCCCCAGCGGGACGCCGGCCGTGCCCGAGCTGCTCTGCTGAGCGGCGTAGCTCTGGTCCACGGCGTGGAGGCGCAGGGTGGCCATGGGCGCTCCCCCAGGTCCGCGGGGTGTGCGCTCCGGGCGGCCCTCAGGCTCGGGGGTGGAGGTGCTGCCGTCCGGGTTGAGGGCGGCGAGGCCACCGAGGGACTGGAGGGTGGGCACGTTGAGGCTGGCCTGGGCACTCTCGGCGCTGACGCTCAGGCTGAGGGGGCCGTCGACGCCGGGCGGGAGCTGCACCGGCACCAGGTAGGAGCCGTCGCCGTTGTCCGTGACCGGGCCCACGCTGCCCACGGAGGGCTCGATGCGGGGCTTGACCCCCACCACCGGCAGGCCCTGGTCGTCCTGGATCCGCAGGGACACCAGCACGGCGGCGCCGGGGGTCGTGTACTGGGGGTTGGCCTGGACCAACACCGTGGCGGGCTTGCCGACGCTGCCCTCGATGCGCGGGAGCATCAGCACCGGGACCTGCGCCCGCACCAGCGCGCTGGCGTCCTGCTGGTCCTTCCCGCCGGCCTCGGGGAGGCTCGGCGCGCCCGCCCCCTGCCAGAAGATGAGCTCGGTCTCCAGGCCCTGGGCGGTCTCGGCCACCACTCGGACGGGCCCCTGCTGGAGACCCGCGCCGACGCTGACCAGGGCGATTCCCCGGCTGTCGGTGCGCGCGGTGGGCTTGATCCGGGCGTCCCCGATGGGGGCCCGCAGCTTGAGGTCCACGTTCGCGACGGGGTTGCCCAGGGCGTCCACCGCGACCACGACCAGTGTGCCCTCGCTCTTGCCGTCGTTGGGCAGCGCCTGGTTGGGGCTCCACGCGACCAGCCGGGCGGTGGGCAACCCAGCGTCGTAGCGCCTCATGGCCGTCGTGATCAGCACCTGCTTGGAGTTGGAGGCCACGCGGACGCCCTGGGTGGCCTGGCCGCTGGAGACCTTGGGGCTGCCGTTGACCTTGGCGCCCTCGACGCTCCAGCGCAGGCTGGAGGCTGCCGTGCGGTCCCCACCGGAGACGGTCGCGATGGCGCTGAGCGAGCGGGTGTCCGCGCCGAGCAGCGGCGGGTCGGTGCGGAGCTGCACGGGCATGGCGGGGGCGTCCACGCGCAGGCTCAGGGTGTCCTCGTCTGCGTCACCGCTGACCTTGAGGCTCCAGGTGCCCACCGAGTCCGGGGCGGTGAGGACGGCGCTGCGAAAGCCAACCCCCTCACTCTCCAGGGAGAGCTCCCCGACGCTGGCCTGGGACTGGGGCGCTGCGACCCAGACGCGGAGGCTCTGACCGGCCTGGACCCGCTGGGCTGTGGGGGCGACGAGCACAGGGGCCTTGCCGTCCTCGGAACCTTGGACCCCAACGCGAAGCATGCCGACCAGGGTCTCCGGGGCGGAGAGATCGGTGGCGACGATGAGGACCTCGGACTCGCCGTTGCCGCGGGAGGGCGGGGTCCAGGTGGCGGTCCAGGTGCCGTCGTCGTTTGGGGTGGCGGCGCTGATGCTGCCCTGGCTGGCCCGCAGCGCGATCTCGCGGGCGCCCACGGGCAGGCTGTGGGTGCCGCCGGGGGTGATGGTGATCTCGCGGCGGGCGCGGTCCCCGGGCTTCCAGGTGGTGGACTCGGCCTGGAGGTTGAGGCTGCCGCGGGTGGGCTGCGCGAGGGGCACGGCGAGCTCGGCGTTGAGCTTCATGGAGCCGCGCACCTTGAGCTCGATGGGCATGTCGTCGCCCTGGCGGCGGGCCGTGGGCGGGCGCAGCGTGAGGGCCAACAGTTCGCCCTGGCGGGAGACCTCGAGCACCTCTCCCTGGCTGGGGCTCAGGCGCACCCGGTCGCTCTCCTGCAGGCCGGGGACCTGCACCAGCACGACGGCGGTCTGCTCCCCGTCTCCGACCACGGGGGTCTGGGTCAGGAGGATGGGGTCGGCGGCGAGGGCGGCGGTGGCGAGCAGCCAGAGCATCGAGGGCCTCAAGCGGGGTCCGGGGTTCTCGGGGCGCAAGGTAGCGAGGCGGGGGCCTCCGTGGGGTCAGGGCCTTGTCACGGTCCTGGCGACAGCGGGATGGCGTACCATGCCGGCGATGGCACGCTCCCCCATGACCCTGCGCTACCAGATCAGCGTCGTGCTGCTGCTCTCGGCCCTCAACGGCATCGTGCTGCTGGCCGCCGTGATCGCCTTCTTGACCGCCCCGGCGGCGCAACCCCAGGACCTGTACCTGGAGTCCTCGCTGCTGCTGGTCTGGGTGCTTGGGGTGACGGGGGCGACCCTGTTCGCGGCCTACCGCGTGCGCAGCCTGCTCTCCCAGCCCTTGTTCGAGCTCGCGGGGCGGGCCCAGGACATCGCGAACGGGGACCTGACGCAGCCCTTTCCTCAGGCGCGCGGGGGCGTTGAGCTTCAAGCGCTGGGCGAGGCCCTGGAGAGCATGCGCACCCACCTGGTCGAGTCCCTGGACAAGGCCGAGGACCAGGCCCAGGTCGTCAAGACCATGCTCAACGCGCTGGACAATGGGGTCATCCTGCTGGATGAGCGTCAGCAGGTGGTCGACTACAACCCCGGGGCCGCGGAGGCCTACCGACTCCTCTGCGACGCGCAGCTCCAGCGAGGACACCGGGTGGATGGCCTGGCGGATCCAGCGGACTTCGGTCCGGTGACGACCCGCCGCAGCGTGGACACCCAGGACGCCACGGGGGCGCAGCGCCACTACCTGGTCGCCCTCAAGCCGCTGCGCAGTCAGGGCCACGTGCTGGTGCTCTCGGACATCACGGACCGGATGCGGGTCGAGGCCCTGCAGCGCGAGTTCTTGAGCGTGGTGACCCACGAGCTCAAGACGCCCCTGACCTCGGTCCAGGGCTACATCCGGCTGCTGCTCATGGGCAAGGGCGGGCCCCTGAACGACAAGCAGGTCAAGCTGCTCACCCGCAGCAAGGACCAGGCCGAGGTGCTCTACCGCATGGTGCAGGACCTGCTGGACGCCACGCGCCTGGAGGGCGGCCACCTGACCCTGACGCCACAGGCGCTGGGGGTGCGCGCGGCCATCGACGAGGTGGTGGCCAACTTCCAGGGCACCGCCGCCGAGAAGGGCCTCAGCCTGAGCGGTTCGGACCGGCTCCCGGCGGGCCAGCGCGTCCACGCCGACCCCTTCCGCCTGCAGCAGATCCTGGGCAACCTGGTGCGCAACGCCATCAAGTTCACGCCAGCGGGCGGCAGCGTCGAGGTCCACGCCGAGGTGGACGACGGCGAGCTGCTCCTGTCGGTCCGCGACACCGGACGCGGCATCCCGGCGCCCGCCCTGGACCGCCTCTTCGAGAAGTTCTACCAGGTCGAGCACGGGGACCGTCGCCGCAGCGGCGGGGCCGGCCTGGGGCTCTACATCTGCCGCCAGCTCGCTCAGGCGATGGGCGGCCGCATGGGGGTCCGCTCCGCCGTCGGAAAGGGCAGCACCTTCACCCTGAGGCTGCCCCTGGCGGCCGTGGAGACCGAATGAGCACCGCACGCCTGGGCGAACTGCTCCTGCAGCGCACCAACCTCACCCGCGAGCTGCTGGACGCGGCCCTGGTGATACAGGAGGTCGACAGCGAGGTCAAGCTGGGCATGGCCCTGGTGCGCCTGGGCGCCGTCAGCGAGGAGGAGGTCACCGAGGCCCTGGCCGAGCAGCTCGGCATCGAGCGGGTGGACCCCCTGGAGGCCGAGGTCGACCCCAAGCTGGTGTGGCGCCTGAACCGCAGCCTGGCCGTCCGCAGCAAGCTGATCCCGCTGACCCGCGATGAGCGGGGGCGCCCGCGCGTGGCCATGGCCAACCCCCAGGACCCCGGCGCCATCCGGGACCTGGAGTTCGCGTTCAACGGCCCGGTGGTCCCCCTGATCGCCGAGCCGACGCGCATCAGCCAGGCCATCCAGCGCCACTTCTCGGTCGAGGCCGTGGCGGCCCGCCTGCTCGACGGGGTCCAGCCCCACCTGCGCGAGCTCACCGTGGCCCCCAACTGGCTGCAGCTCGACGCCGACAAGATCCAGCGCCAGATCCACCAGGGCGACGGGCGCGCGGCGGTGGACCTGGTGGACCTGCTGCTGATCAACGCCATCGAGCGCGGCGCCTCCGACATCCACCTGGAGCCCGGGGCCGACGACCTGCGCGTGCGCTACCGCATCGACGGCCTGCTGCGCGAGATGGTGCGCCTGCCGCAGTGGTCGGGCCCGTTGATCGCCGGCCGCGTCAAGGTGATCTCCGACCTGAACGTGGCCGAGCGCCGCAGGGCCCAGGACGGCAAGGCCCGCGCGCGCCTGGGGGGCCGCACCATCGAGCTGCGGGTCTCCATCCTGCCCGCCCAGTTCGGCGAGAACATCGTCATCCGCGTGCTCGACCCCGAGATGGTCACCCTGTCGCTGAGCCAGCTCGGCTGGTCCGACGCGCAGCTCAAGCTCTGGTACCGCCTGCTCTCGCGCCCGCGGGGCCTCGTGCTGGTCGTGGGGCCCACAGGGAGCGGCAAGAGCACCACCCTCTACGCCTCGATCCACCGCCTGAACCGGGAGTCCCTGAGCGTCGCGACCCTCGAGGACCCCATCGAGTACACCCTGCCCGGCATCACGCAGGTGCAGATCAACGACAAGGCGGGCGTGCACTTCGCCAACTCGGTGCGGGCGCTGCTGCGGCAGGACCCCAACGTCATCGTCATCGGCGAGGTGCGCGACGCCGAGACCGCAGCGGCCGCCGTGGACGCCTCGGGCACCGGCCACCTGGTGCTGTCCACCCTGCACACCTCCAACGCGGTCGCGGCGGTCACCCGCATGCTGGACCTGGAGGTCCCCGGCTACCTGCTGGGAGCGGCCATGGCGGGCGTCGTCAGCCAGCGCCTGGTGCGCCGCGTCTGCACCTGGTGCTCCCTCCCCGCGGACCACACCCCCGAGGAGTGGCTGCGCCTGGACATCGAGCCCCTGGAGCTGGGCCCCGCCGCGCGCCGCGCCGGCCCGGGGTGCCCCCACTGCCAGTACGTGGGCTACAGCGGCCGCGTGGGCCTCTACGAGCTGCTGGAGCTGGGCCCGGACATCTCGGCAGCCGTCCAGAAGGGCGGCGTGACCGAGGCAGAGCTCTGGGAGCTGGCGCGGGCCGCCGGCATGCGCACTCTGTTCGAGGACGCCCTGGACAAGCTGCGCGCCGGCGTGACCACCCTGGAGGAGGTCGCCCGCGTGGTCCCGGTCGGCGACTACCCCGTGGCGCTGCGGCAGTCCCTCGTCGATGCCGAGAGGGTGCAGGCTGAGCGCGAGGGCCCCATCGTGCAGGCGGTGGACACACAGGTCAGCGCGCCCCTCCCCTCCCCTCGCCCCAAGCCGCCAAGGGAAGCCCGGCCCGCGACCGCACCCGAGACGGGACGCCCGCTGGTGCTGGTGGTGGACGACGCCCCCGAGATCCGCGACCTGGTCGCCCTGACCCTGGAGGACGACTGCGAGATCCTCCAGGCGGAGGACGGTCAGGAGGCGCTGGAACAGGTGCAGGCCCACCGCCCGGACCTGCTGGTGCTCGACGTGATGATGCCGCGCAAGACCGGCTACGAGGTCTGCACGGCGCTCAAGGCGGATCCCGAGACCGCGGACATCCCGGTGCTGATGCTCTCCGCCCGCGGGGAGACCCGACACGTCAAGCAGGGCCTGATGGCCGGCGCCGACGACTACCTGCCCAAGCCCTTCGACCCCGAGGAGCTGCTGCTCCGGGTGCAGGCGCTGCTGCGTCGGGCCCGTCGCTGAAGGCGCTCAGGGCTTGAGGAGCTGCTCGCGGGTCCAGCGCCAGCCGACGCCCAGGTTGTCGACGCCGTAGAGCATCTGCCCGTCCGCCGACCAGACCGCGTGGCGCAGCGGGACCGGGCCGCCGAAGGCCCCCACGCTCTCCTCCCGGCGGCGGTCGTAGAGGGCCCCCGCGGAGTCGGCGGAGGGGCCCACCAGCAGCCGGCCGCTGGGGTCCAGGGCGAGGGCGCCGATCTCCCCCGCGAAGCCATCGTCCGCGAGCTGCGCGGGGGGCGCCTGCCCATCCCAGCTCCACAGCCAGGCGGGCTGGCAGGACAGGGTGCAGGAGACCAGGAGCTCGTCGCTGGCGGGGTCCAGGGTGCAGGAGCGGGCGGCGCCGCAGCAGGCCTCGGTGTCCTCGCCGATGGGGTCGAGTCCCGGGGTGTCCAGGCGCTCCACCAAGCCCGAGCGGTTGACCACCCAGAGCTCTTCGAGCCCAAAAGCCGCTCCCACCAGTGGCTTGCTCAGAGGGCGGCGGCTGCGGTCGCGGAGGGTCTGAGGGTCCAGCTCCAGGAGCACCAGGTGGTCCGCGGCGATCAGGGTCTGGCCGTCCGGGGACCACGCGAGCACGTCCAGCCCGGAGAGGCCGTAGCGCTCGGCCAGGACCTCGCCGTCGTCGACCCGGATGACCCACATGCGGTCCCAGGCGCCCACCGCGAGCAGGCGCCCGTCGGCGGAGAGTGAGAAGCGGAAGAGCTCCCGCCAGCGCCGCTGCGAGAAGTTCTGCTGCCGGGACAGAGTGGGCACGGAGAAGCGGGCGTGGACCTCGCCATCCTCGTCCATCAGGGCCAGCAGGGAGAAGGTGCGGTCCAGGGGCTGGATGTAGGCGAGCACGTCGCCCTGGACGGGCCGGGGCGCCAGGTAGAGCACGTCCTCGGCCACGACCAGGCCCGCGGGGGTCTGGCGCATGGAGGGCAGCCACCACTGGGTCGCGTTGTCCTCCAGAATACGGCCGGAGTGCCAGGGGCCCACCGACTCCGGGTCCAGGCGCAGGGGGCTGTCAGCGGGCAGGCCCGCGTAGTCCAGCATCCAGCGGCCGCCTCGGTAGACCACCGGCCAGCTCTCGGTGCGGTCGCGCATGGAGACCTTGACGTCGGTCCCCGTGGAGCCGACCACCTGAGCGTCCATCAGCAGCCAGCGCAGGTAGCCGGCGTCGATGTTGCGGTTGTGCCAGGCCAGCAGGAAGGCCCCGGGGTCGGGCGGGTACTCGGCCTTGGCGTCCACGTGAAGGTCGGCCCCCGCCACCAGGCGCCGGGGCTGCTCGTAGAGCTGGATGCGGTCCAGCAGCTCCCGGACGAAGCGCTCCGGCTCCGGGCAGAGGTCACAGACGGCGGGCTCGAAGCCCCGGCTCAGCAGCTCCCCCTGCTCGCGGATGACGCGGGTGCTCAGGGCGGGCTCGGTCTCCAGCACCACCCGCACGTAGTCGGGCCCCTGGACCACGCCGTGGATCTCCGGCTGGGCCGACAGGCTGCGCCCCAGGCTCCCCTGGCTCAGCTCGACGTCAAGCTGCGCCAGCCACGCCCGCCGCTGCCCGGGGTGGAGATCCTGGCCGTCCCCGGGAGCGAAGAAGGGCTCCAGCGCCTGGGCGTCGGCGCCCTGGGAGATCGCGAGCAGCAGCTCCTGCACGAAGCGCCTCGCTTTCTCCGGATCCGGGGCCCGAGCGGCGAGGGCCGGCAGAGCGATGATCGCGGTCAGCAGCGCGACAAGAAAGCGCGAAGAGTGGGCTCTGGGGCTTCGTACAGGCACCCCCACCTTCTATCGTCTGTCTCATGTACGCGCTTATCTGGACGCTGGCTTGCACCGGCGAGGACACCTCGGTGGACTCCTGGCGCATCGAACCCCGCGCGAGCGGCACCCCCCTGGCCCGCAGCTCGGCCTACCCCCTGGACGACGGCAGCGAGGCCTACCTGGCAGCGCAGCACATCGTCCCCGAGCTGCACTGGGGCAACTCCCCGAGCACCCACATCGTCCTGGACATGTGGGACCACGTGATGGGCGTGAACGTCGCGGATCCCGGCAACTGCCCCTACGACGTGGTGGACGGCAGCACCCGCACCTGGACCGGGGGCTGCCGCTCCCAGGACGGCTACGACTGGGAGGGCGAGGTCCAGCAGGTGGTCTGGGAGGAGGAGGGCCAGGAGTGGGAGCGCTGGACCTTCGACATGGTGGTCAGCTCCGAGGTCGACAGCCGCAGCTTCGACCGCATCGCCTTCCAGGGGGAGTTCTGGTTCGCCGGCAGCAACGGCGAGGACCTGCAGTCCCACACCGAGAGCAACTTCATCCTGGAGACCGAGGGCTACTGGGAGCGCGGCAGCCGCCCCAAGCTGGAGGAGGCCTGGAGCGTGCTGGCCTTCTCCGGGATCTGGGAGACCTGGCTGGACGCTGGCGGGGACCTGCGCAGCTTCAAGACCGAGGGCGTGTTCGAGAACGCCTACGGCGGCCTGGTGTTCGCTACCCCGGAGCTGCTGGAGGACGACGGCTGCGCCTCCGAGCCCTCGGGCACCCTCAGCTTCACGGACGGCGACCAGAAGGCCAGCCTCGAGTTCGAGGGCAACGACCGCTGCGACAACTGCGCCAGCTACGCCCTGGATGGCGAGGACGCCGCGCTCACCTGCCGGACCAGCACCTGGCTCTGAGGCCCGCCCCTCAGCGGCCCACCCCATCGGCCCACTCAGCGGCCCCCAGAGACACAGCGCCCCTGTTAGCCTGGGCCCATGGCTAAGAACATCCTGGTGGTCTGCACCGGCAACATCTGTCGCTCTCCGATGGCCGAGGTGCTGATGCAGGACTACGCCCTCCGTCGCAAGCGCGACCTGCAGGTCCGCTCCGCCAGCGTGATGGGCCTGTCCGGCAACCCCGCCCACCGCCACGCCCAGGCGGTCATGAAGGAGGTCGGGCTGGACCTCTCCCAGCACCGCGCCCAGCCCGTCACCGACGAGCTCGCCCACTGGGCCGACTACATCCTGGGCATGGAGCTGCGGCACTCGTCCAAGCTGCGCGACCGCTTCCCCGACCTGGACGACCGCATCCTCCTGCTGGGCAGCTTCGGCGGCCTGATGGAGGTCGAGGACCCCCTGGGTGGCTGGCGGCGGCGCTTCCGGCAGACCCGCGAGATCCTGACCCGCTGCGTCGCCGGCTTCGTCGACCAGATCCCCAGAGAGCAGCCTTGATCCTGCTCCTGCTGGCCACCGGCTGTGTCTCCCCCAGCCTGGCCCAGGAGGCGGTGACCCTCAGCGGCCAGGCCTCCCTGTCCGTCGACCACTGGCGCGGGGCCGCCACCCTGCGCATCCAGGCCTTCCTGCCCGCGGCCTCCCTGCTGCCCGAGGAGCGCCAGGGCATCCCCATGGACGGCTGCCGCAGCATCCTCCCGGAGAGCTTCGGCAACGACCTCGTGTTCCGCAAGGTCCCCCTCAAGGCTGTGTGCGCGGGCGTGGACCTGCGGGAGACCAGCCGCAGCTCCGGCCTGGTCAACTACGAGCTGAGCGCCATCCCCCCCACCGGCACGATCTGTCATGTGGAGGTGGGGGATCAGGTGTACGAGCTCCCGCCCCTACCCTCCCTGGGCGCGCCCCAGCGCGCAGGTCGAGAGCTCACCTGGGAGCCCTCTGGCGCCGACGAGGTCAGGGTTGTGACCTTGGGCAGCGGCGAGCGCAGCCACATGTGCCGCAGCTCGGACGACGGGCAGCTCCGGCTCCCCCGCAAGATGCGCTCGGGCACCACCTTCGTGACCTGGCACAACGCGCAGCACGCGCTCCGCGACGGCCAGACCTTCGCCCTCTCGGCGACCGTGGGGACCTGGCTGCAGGACTGAGCCGGCTCAGCGCTCGACCCACTCCTCGCGGTCGAAGTGCCAGATCCTCCGGGCCTCCTCTCCCCCACCAAGATCCAGGTTGAAGCTCTTGCTTCGACCATCTTCCGCGGTGAGGACGACCCGGTGGCTGCCCGCCGGCAGGCTGTACTGGTACAAGGGGGTCTGCCCGACCACCCGGCCGTCCACGGACACGCGGGCCTTGGGCAGGCTGGACACCGTGAGCAGGCCGGGCTCCCCCACGGGCTTGGGCTCCGCGGGCTCGGCGGGGACCACGACCTTGCGCTTGGGCGGGTCCTTCACGACGACGGGCTTGGGCTCCGCGGGCTCCACCGCGGGCTCCACGGGGGGCTCGACCACCGGCTCCGGGGTGGGCTCCGCCGGGGTGTCGGGCTCGGTCGGGGTGACCTCGCTGGTGGAGGGATCCGGGGAGGTGGCTGTGGGGTCTTGTTGTTCGGTGGTGGGCCCCGCAGGCACGGGCGGCTCCACAACCCCCTCGGGCCAGAAGAGCTTGACGCAGACGAAGGCCACGACAACCAGGCCGACGCCCATCCAGGCCAGGGCGCCGGTGCTCCAGCCGCTGCGCGCGGGGGGCGGGTCCTGGGGCGGGATCTCCACGCTCTGGTGGGGGTGCTGGCCGTTGCCGATCCCCACGGGCAGGCCCTGGCTGTAGGGGTCGATGGTCCCCTTGGAGGCGCCGGTGCGGGAGAGCGTGGACGAGCCGCGGGGCTCACCGTTGGCCTCGGAGCGGGCCAGAGCCTCGACGGTGGCGTGGAAGCGCAGGAGCTGCTCGCGGGCGCGCAGGGGCTCGGAGATCAGGGCGGCGAGCTCCTCTCCCATGGAGCCGCAGCTTGGGTAGCGGGCGTGGGGGTCCCGCTGCAGGGCGCGCATGAGGACGCGTCCCAGGCCGGCGTGGGGACCGGTGAGTCGAGCGGCCCGGCGGGCGCCCTCGTCGGCCATCATCAGGCGGACCAGGTCCTTGGGCTCCCGCTCAGTGAACAAGGGCTGAAGCATCGCGAGCTCGTAGAGCACACAGGCCAGCCCGTACTGATCGGCGGCGTGCCAGACGTCGTCCTTGGCCCGCGCCTGCTCCGGGCTCATGTAGCCCCAGGTGCCCTTGACGGTGCCGCGGTGTTCGGCGGCCTGGACGGCCTTGGAGATGCCGAAGTCCAGCACCTTGACCACACCCTGGGGGTTCAGGATGAGGTTGGAGGGCTTGACGTCCCGGTGCACCAGGTGGAGGAGCTGGCCGTCCTCGGAGCGGGCCATGTGGGCGGCGTTGAGCCCCTCGCAGACCTGGCGTCCGAGCTCCGCAATCACCGCCATCGGGATGGGCACGCCGTGGCGCCTGCAGAGGCTGGCGATGCGCCGCAGGGTGATGCCCTCGACGAACTCCATGACCAGGAAGTAGACCTGCCCCACGCGGTCGAAGTCCTGGATCTGCACCAGGTTCTGGTGCTGGAGCTGGGACCCGATCCGCGCCTCGTTCACGAAGAGCTGCTGGAAGGTCGCGTCCTCGGCGTGCTCGGGCAGGATGACCTTGAGGGCGACCTTGGGGGCCACCCCGGCCAGGGACTCGCGGCGGGCCTCGTAGACCCGCGCCATGCCGCCATCGGAGATGCAGCGCACCAAGCGGTAGCGCCCCAGGCGCTCCGGGATCTGGGCTTGGGGCTGGGCAGGCGTCTGCATCGGCTCCAATCTACCTTGAAATGACCTCGCCGGTGGGTCTTGTCCTGTCAAGAGGACAGGGCCCAGAGGCTACATGCGGTGGAGGGCCGGCACCCCGAGGATAGCCAAGCCCTCCTCCAGGGTCTGCGCGGCGGCGGCGACCAGAGCGACCCGGGCCTGCAGCTCGGCACCCTCGGCGCCCTTGACCCGCGAGCCCGCGTAGAAGCGGTTCACGGCCCGGGCGACGGAGAAGAGGTAGTCGCAGAGGATGGTGGGCCGGTTCTGCTCCAGGGCGGCGGGGACCGTCTCGGGGTAGCGCAGCAGCAGGGCGGCCAGGGCGCGCTCGCCGTCGTTGGTGGGAGCGGCGGCCTTGACGGTGGTGTCCAGCTCCAGCTTGCGCTGGATGGAGCGCAGCCGGGCGTGGGCGTACATCAAGAAGGGCGCGGTGTTGCCCTCCATCGCCATCATCTTGTCCCAGTCGAAGACGACGTTGGCCTGGGGGTTCTGGGAGAGGTCGGCGTAGCGCACGGCGGCCACACCGACGGCCTCGGCGATGGCGGCGCGCTGGTCCTCGGGGAGCTCGGCGGAGGCGCTGTCGACGATGGCCCGCGCCTTCTCCACCGCCGTGTCCAGCAGGGTCTTGAGGTGGATGACGTTGCCCTTCCGGGACGACATGTTGCCCTCGGGAAGGGAGAGCAGGCCGAACCACACGTGGATGAGCTTGGAGTCGGTCCAGCCCACCTTCTTGCAGGCGGCGAAGAGCTGCTTGAAGTGGAGCTGCTGGCGGGTGTCGGTCACGTAGACCATGCGCTCGGGGGCCCAGGTGTCCAACCGGTAGCGCACGGTGGCCATGTCGGTCGTGCCGTAGAGCGCCGCGCCGTCCTTCTTGCGGATGAGGAAGGGCTGCTTGTCCAGACCCTTCCCGTCGGCCTTGGTGAAGGGGATGATGACCGCGCCCTCGGAGGTCTCGGCGGTGCCGTCGGCCAGGAGCTGGTCGACCATGGGCTGCAGCATGTCGTTGTAGTGCGACTCGCCGTAGGTCACGTCGAAGCGGATGCCCAGGCGGTCGTAGATGGTGTTGAACTCCACCATGCTGGCGTCGATGAAGCGCTGCCACAGCGCCCGGTTCCGCTCATCGCCGGCCTGGAGCTTGGCGGTCTCCTCGCGGGCCTGGTCCTGCATCTCGTCGGTGGCCTCCTGGGAGAACTTCACGTAGATGCGCTGCAGCTCGCCGATGGGGTCCTCCGCGAAGGCGGCCTCGTCCACCCAGTTGTCCCAGGCCACGATCAGCTTGCCGAACTGGGTGCCCCAGTCGCCGATGTGGTTGTCCGCGATGACCGTCCAGCCGCAGGCCTGGTAGAGCTTGTGCAGCGCGGCGCCGATGACCGTGGAGCGCAGGTGCCCCACGTGCATGCGCTTGGCCACGTTGGGGCTGGAGTAGTCGATGACCACGGTGCCCTGGGTCTGGGGCACGTTCAGGGTCGGGCTGGCGCACTGCTCGGCCAGGGCCTGGCCCAGGTAGGCCTCCGTCAGGAAGAGGTTGATGAAGCCGGGGCCGGCCACCTCGACCTTGTGGATCACCTCCCCGACCTGGAGGGCGTCCGCCAACATCTGCGCAGCGCCCGCCGGCGAGGTCTTCAGGGCCTTGCCCAGGCGGAAGGCGCAGTTGGACTGGTAGTCGCCCATGTCCGCGCTCTTGGTGGGGCTCACCGCGGGGATCTGGGCCTGGATCCCCAGGCTGTCGGCCGCCTGCTGCAGCATGTTGGTGAGGGTCTCGACCACGGTCGCCATGTGGGCCTCCAAAGGGGGCCGCTCATAACACCTCAGTCGCAGTGTGCGGTGGCCGCCCGGAGCTGTTCGCTCGCCGGCACCAGCGAGGGCTCCCCCGAGGCGAGCTGGAGGACCGGCTCCCCCGCCTCCACCCGCTCACAGCGCTGCTTGCTGGGGATGCCGCGCAGCAGCTCCGAGCCCGCCCGCTTGAGGCCATCCTGGCAGCCCACGGTGTCGTCGACCTGGGTGCAGGTCTCGGGGGCGACGGGCAGATCGTGCGTCTTGATGCGCGCCGTGGCCCACTCCTTCCAGAACACGGCGGCGGCGTCGGGGGCCCGGGGCGCGCCGATGAATGGGGCGACCCGCTCCTGGGCGGCGGCGGGTGTTTGATCGGCCACCAGCCGGGCCTCGTCGCGGATCAGGTGGAACACGCACTCCCGGGCGAACGCGGTCTCGTGGCAGGTGTCGACGGCGGCGGCCAGGGCCCCCTCGGTCCGCTGTCGCTCGGCCAGCAGGAACACGCACTCATCGCGCCAGCGCCGCGCCTGGATCTGCTCGCAGTCGGCCCGCTCGTAGTCGCCCCGGGTCTCGAGGGCGGCGCTCAGGCAGTCCCCCTGGGCGTCGGGGGCCGGGATGTGCTGACAGGCGGACAGGGCCTCGTCCAGGGGCGCAGCCGGGTCGAGCGCGAGTCGCAGTGCCTCGCCGGGGGACGGGGTGCAGGCGAGCTGGAGGACGAGCAGCAGGCTCAAGGGGTGATCTCCTGTCCCAGGAGGGCATAGGAGCCGCCCAACCTCCCGACCGGCTTGAGGAAGTCGGGCCGCATGCGGGTGTTCTCGGCGTCGAAGCCAGCGGGGTCCACGCGGTAGGCGAGCACGCGCAGGAGCACCAGGTGGGTGCTGCCCAGGTCCTCGGCGCGGTGGAGCTGGCAGAGCATCGCGGCGGGGGCGTCGGCGACCACGGGCAGGCCCTCCCAGCGCTCCTTGTCCAGGCCGGCCTCGGTGAACTCGTCGACCTCGGGCGGGAAGCTGCCGCCGGTGGCGTGCATGGGCAGCAGGTGCTTTTGGGAGACCACCGACAGCGTGCAGCGCTGGGTCGCGAGCAGGTTGCGCAGGGTGTCCTTGAGGGCGCCGCCCCGGGCGCGGGCGATGGAGACGGCGACGATGGGCGGGTCCGAGGAGACGCCCATGAAGTAGGAGAAGGGGGCGAGGTTGTCGTGGGTGTCCTCCCCTTCGTCCCCACCGCCCAGGCCCGCGGTGCCGATCCACGCGATGGGACGCGGCACCACCAGCGAGGTCATCAGGAAGTAGTTCTGGCGCTTGGAAAGCTGGTCGGCGGGCAGCAACATGGCAGACTCTCCCGGAGAGGTGGGCTGTGTGGTGGCTGTGGCTTGCATGTATTCAGGAGGGCGGCCCTTCGCGCCCCGAGAGCGCCAATGCGCAGGCGCTGCAGGCCCAGGTGCAGGCGGGCGAGCACGCGCGGGCGGTCACCGAAGAGATGGAGGCCATGGAGGCTCTGCTCTTGAAGGAGTCGCTCACGGCCCAGGAGCTGGAGGCGCTGCGCGGGCACCTGGAGGCGGCGAAGTCGGAGGCGGCGGCGGCCCGGGAGGCGGTGGACGCGGCTGAGGCGGCCTTGGGGGGGCGATGAGGGCGGAGGTGTTGGAGGGGTGGGTGGTGGAGGGCCAGCCGGCGAGGTTGAGAGGAGACCGCGATTGTGGTGATTCGCCGTAGAAAGCGGCGTCCTGGGTCCGAACGCCGTCTGTCTTTTCTGAGGGGGGCAAGCCCCCTCGGCAGCACAGCTGCCTGCCCCCCGGGGGACCCTCGCCGGTCCCCCAATTGCGAAACCAGACTCGGACTCTCGCGGGATGAATCCCGCGGTCCGGTCAGGTTTGCGCAAGCCCCCCTCGGCGTCGGGTCGCAGAGCGACCTGCACTTCGCGCTGTTTGGGTGAAGGGCTGCCAGCAGCCCCAAGCCTGCGGCTTGCCCAAACAGCGCAAAGAGCAGCCCATCGGGCCGACACCCTCCATGGTCGTCAAAAGCAGCCCATCGGGCCGACACCCTCCATGGTCGTCAGGGGCAGCCAGTTTCACTCAGCACGGGCTTGTGCTCGGTTGGTCGACCATCAGCGTTCTCAACCGCGCCTCGGAGGTACGGAGTGGATGCAGAGTCGGCGGGAGAGGAGTAAGAGCCTGGTGAGGGGGAGATCGTGGTGCACCTTTTGCTGCTGCTGGCCTGTGAGCCCAAGGGTCCTGAGCTCTGGACCGCCACCGAGGACATCGTTCCGCAGGGGCCGTGCGACTGCCCCCAGGAGCTGGATGTCGAGAGCGTCACGGCCACCTGGCACCCAGACCTGGAGACCCAGCGCTTCACGGCGCTGAATGCCGCCTGCGAGCCCCTGTTCAGCGTGGATGCAGGCGAGGACGGCGTGCTTGCCCCTGGCCACGACGGCGCCTGGTCGGTCGGGGATCCGGTCTGGGGGGTGGCCTGTCCAAACCAGGGCGGCGACGGGATGGGGCACATCCACTTCCAGGCCTACAAGGGCCTCTGCTGGACCGAGCTCGGACGGGACCAGGGCCCGGAGGTCGCCCAGCTCCCGGTGACGCCCTGGAGGCGGACTCCGGCCACGCGGGACATCCGGCGGGGGGACCGGGTGCTGATGCCTTGTAGTGAGTTCATGCGGCCCACCGCTCTGGGCTGGCAGGCGAGCGAGCCACGGGTCACGGGACCAGAGGGCATGCGCGAGGTGACCTGGACCTGGGAGGCCGCACCCAAGCTGGAGCTGCAGATCCTGGATGCGGCCGGCGACCCGCTCCCCAGGGAGCTGGTGCTGGTCATGGCGGGCCAGAGCCGCGGGCAGTACGTGGTGACCGATGCTGAGGGGCGGCTGGGTGTGGGGGCAGGGCACTTTCCATTCATCATGGTTCATACGGAGGGTTCTGGCCTTGGGATGGTCCCCGGATGGAAGCGCTCCGGGTCCCTGACGCTGGAGCCAAACAGTCCGGAGACCTGGGTCCTGCCCACCGGTGAGGCCCTCCCAGGTTCCCTGGACAGCCCCAACGCCTCAGCGGTCTGCAACGCCTGGCTGAGGAGCGACCTCCAGAGCTGTCACGGCTTGTTCTCGCGGGACATGACGGTGCGCTGGCTCTCGCAGGATGTGGCGCTGCCCGAGGGGGAGCAGGTGGTGTTGGATGCTGCGCAGTTCACCGGCAGCGTCTCCGTGCGCTTTGACGGCCCAGTGGAGTGGGCCTACCTGCTCCGCCAGCTACCCGACGGCGAGGAGAAGACGGTCAGCGACATGTTCGGCCTCCCCTCGCTGCATGAGGGCGACAGCTACCGCTTCCCCAACGTGCCCCCCGGCGAGTACCACCTGAGGGCCAAGCGCGGCGAGGTCCAGCGAGGGTGGCTGGTTGTCGTTGGGACGGAGGGCGTGGACAAGGGACTCTTGAGCATGGAGCCGGCGGAGTGAGCTGGCGCTGGCTGTTTCTTCCCCCGTCAAGCGCTGCAGAGTCACGGGCCCGACACCTGCCCGCTGCCTGTGCAACCTTGTGGCAACCGCCCCTGAGCGGGCCGGGGAGCCGACGTTAGCCACGCACTCCATCCCTGGAGTCTCCCGTGCCTCGCTTCGCCCTGCTCTCCGTCAGCGACAAGACCGACATCGTGCCCCTGGGGCAGGCCCTGGTTGCCCAGGGCTTTGAGATCCTCTCCACTGGCGGGACCGCCCGCGCGCTCAAGGAGGGTGGCGTCGCCGTCACCAAGGTGAGCGACCACACCGGCGCCCCCGAGGTCTTTGGCGGTCGGGTCAAGACCCTGCACCCCAAGATCCACGGCGGCATCCTGGCCCGGCGCGGTCAGGACGATGCGGAGGCCGCCGACAACGACATCCAGTACATCGACGTGGTGGTCTGCAACCTCTACCCCTTCGAGCAGACCGTGAAGGGTGGGGCCGACTTGCCCCAGGCGGTCGAGCAGATCGACATCGGCGGCCCCTGCATGGTGCGGGCCTCGGCCAAGAACCACGCGCACGTGGTCGTGGTGACCGACCCCTCCGACTACCCCCAGCTCATCGAGGGCGTGGACAAGCTGGACGCCCAGGCGCGTCAGCACCTGGCGGTGAAGGCCTTCCGGCACACGGCCACCTACGACGGACTGATCTCAAGCTGGCTGGCTGAGCAGACCACGGCACCCGTGGCCCAGGAGCAGGCCCTGCCCATGCGCAAGGTGCAGAGCCTGCGCTACGGCGAGAACCCCCACCAGTCCGCCGTGTTCTACGCCGACCCCCTGGCCACCGGCCGGGCGATGGGCCGCATCGAGCAGCTCCAGGGCAAGCACCTGAGCTTCAACAACCTGGCCGACCTGGACGCCACCCTGCGGGCCTGCTTCGAGTTCGACAAGCCCGCCTGCGTGGTGGTCAAGCACATGAACCCCTGTGGCGCCGGCGTGTCCGAGGCCGGCCCCGCCAAGGCCTTCGAGCTGGCGCTCTCCGGCGACCCCGTCTCGGCCTTTGGCGGCATCCTGGCCTTCAACCGCCCTCTGAGCGTGGACGACGTCAAGGCCATCCGGCAGAGCCGCACCTTCTTCGAGATCCTGGCTGCGCCGGGCTTTGACGAGGAGGGCCTTGAGCTCTTGGCCAAGCGCACCAAGCTGCGCGTGATGAAGCTGCCCGAGGACTGGGCTGCCAGCGCGCCCTCCGGTCAGGAGTTCCGGCGGGTCCAGGGTGGCTGGCTGGCCCAGGACTGGGACGTGGGGGCGGACATGAACTGGCACGTGGCCACCACCAAGCAGCCCAGCGAGGAGGAGGCCCGGGCCCTGGAGTTCGCCTGGAAGGTCGCTCGGAACGTCAAGTCCAACGCCATCGTGCTCGCCCGCACCGAGGCCGAGGACCTGGTGCTCAACGGCACCGGCGCCGGCCAGATGAGCCGCGTGGACAGCGTGCACCTGGCCATCCGCAAGGCCACCCGCGCCGTGCCCGGCAGCGTGCTGGCCAGTGACGCCTTCTTCCCCTTCGCGGACGGCATCGAGGCCGCCGTCGAGGCTGGCGTGACCGCCATCATCCAGCCCGGCGGCTCCATCCGGGACGAGGAGGTCGTCGCCGCCGCCGAGGCCGCCGGCGTCGCCATGGTCATGACGGGGCATCGGCACTTCAGGCACTGAGTTGCGGAGCAACTCAGTGTTTCCTTGTGGGGGGCGCAGGCCCCCCACGCCCCCCTGGGCGGGCCTCCCCGGGGGAGCCCCGGCTTCGGGCCAGGCATGGCCCTCGCGGGATTCGTGGCCGGCGCGCAGATTGCCCGCCAGGAGCGGGCGCGCCGGCCTACGAATCCGAGGTTGGGGCTTGGGTTTGGGCGTCGAGCTGCGCAGCAACGCAGTGTTTCCTTGTGGGGGGCTCCCCGAGGGAGCCCCGGCTCGGCTCAGGCATGGGCCTCGCGGCTTCGCGACCGGCGCGCAGACTGCCCGCCAGGAGCGGGCGCGCCGGAGCGGGAGTTCGCAGGCGAACTCCCGTTTCCCTGGGGGGGCACGGCCCCCACCCCCCCTAAGCGGAGCTCCCCGAGGGAGCCCCGGCTCGGCTCAGGCATGAGCCTCGCGGCTTCGCGGCAGGCGCGCGAGCTACCCGCCAGGAGCGGGCGCGCCAGCCTGCGAAGCCCAACACGTTCTCGGCGAACCACCTCAACGCCTTCCCCGCCCGCCCTCAGCCTCTGAGAACCATGGAGCG
>JAZAMN010000025.1:0-67011 GCA_036229005.1 Myxococcota bacterium | reverse complement strand
CCCCCAACAACGCCGACCTGCAGCTCACCCTGAGCAACAAGGACGGCAGCAGCGTCGGTGGTCACGTGGTGCGCATCGAGCGCGGCGAGGACTGGTACGCCGAGAACGGCTGGACGGACGAGGAGCGCAAGCTCACCATCGAGCTCGAGGGCAACGGCACCCTCAAGGAGGTCCCCTGGACCGAGGTCGCTTCGGTGACCATCGCCCACGGCAAGATCCCCTCCGACGTCGACTGCACCTACAGCTCCGACTACACGCCGTGGATGTACACCTGCGCCCTGCGCACGCCCACCACCGTCAAGCTCAAGGACGGCAGCTCCTGGAAGGCGAACACCCGCCACAAGTGGCACTTTGTGTTCGAGGACGGCAGCGAGGTCGAGTTCTACCTGGCCAAGTACCCCGTCCGCATGCAGGACGAGCGCGCTGTCACCATCGACGACGAGCAGGGTGAGAACTACGACATGTACACCCAGCTCCAGGGCCAGCTCCGCGAGGAGATCAAGACCCTCCCCAAGAGCCTGCGCTTCCAGTAGGCCGCGCTCTCTGGACCACCAGCGCCCGGGCCCCGTGCCCGGGCGTTGTCGCTCTGCCGCTCAGTCGGCCCCCGCTCAGTCAGACCTGCGCAGCCGCCCGCCGACCTTGGCCGCCAGCAGGCGCTCGGCCAGCACATCCGCCACCCGGGTCACCAGCTCCGCGTCGCGCCCGGTGAAGCGGCCCTCGCCCGCGTTGAGCATCTGCAGGCAGCCGTAGCAGAGCTTCTCGCTGAGCACCGGGACGCAGAGCACGTTGCGCGTATGGAAGCCCGTGGCCTCGTCCACAGCGGTGTAGTGGCGGCTGTCCTGGTCCACGTCGTTCACGCGCAGGCGCAGGCCCTGGTCCACGCAGACGCCCACGAACCCGGCCCCATAGGGCAACCGCAGCGCGCGCAGCTTGGAGGCCTGCTCGCCCTTGACCGCGGCGAACAGCAGCCCGGCGCGGGGGGTCGCCTCGACGGCGCTGGCGGCCTCCACTGAGATCAGCTCAGCCGCCAGGTCCAGCGCGAGCTCCCAAGCCCCGGTGGCCCGCTCGGCGTCCCGGATCTCCTGGAGGCGCTCCTCCAGCGAGTCGGAGTCCAGGGAGTCCTCGTCCTCTGGCTCGCTGGGCTCCCCGACGGCGTCCAGGGCCTCGTTCGCAGTCTGCTCGCTGGTCTCGGTGTCGGGCTCCTTGGCGGAGGCGGCCAGCGGCAGGATGACGTAGCCCACACCGCTGCGCACATCCCGAGCGATTACCGTCCCGTTGACCAGCATCTCGCAGGCCAGCCGGTCGATCGCGACATCTCCGGCCAGCTTGGGGATGGCCTCACCCATCGCCACGATCCAGTTCGCGGCGTTCACGGTGACCGAAGGTTGGCCGCGGCGGGTGACGGAGAATAGGGGCACGGGACGCCCTCCTGAGCCCCCAGAGGCTAACCGAAGGCATAGGAGCCCGCCCTGACAGGCAATGACAGCAATCTCGTCACCCGCTTCCGAAAGTGGGTGATCTGGGCCATCGCCGCCGGCGCCCTGCTCTACGTCGGCGGCAGCGTCTGGGCCGGCCTCTCCCAGGTCCAGGAGACCCTGGCCACCTTCGCCTGGTGGGTCGCCCTCCCGGTGCTGGCCCTGACCCTGGTCAACTACGGCCTGCGCTTCGTCAAGTGGCACTACCTGCTGGGCCAGCTCGGCGTGAAGGTCGACTGGCGCGAGAACCTGCGCATCTTCCTGGCCGGCCTCGCCATGGTCATCTCCCCCGCCAAGGCCGGCGAGCTGCTCAAGCCCTACCTGGTCTCCAAGCGCAGCGGCGCCACCATGGCGACCACCCTGCCTGCCCTGGTCGCCGAGCGCCTCACCGACGCCATCGCGGTCCTCATCCTGGCGGCGGTCTCCGTCGGCACCTACGCCGAGCAGCTCGACTCCCGCAGCGTGTTCGGGGTGGAGGTCTCCGCCGACGGCGCCCTGTGGGTCATCGGCGGCGTCATCCTGGCGGGCCTGCTGGTGCTCTCCTGGAAGCGCCTCTCCTTCGCCATTCTGGCCCTCCTCCACCGCGTCCCCGTCGTGGGCCGCGTGGCCCCCAAGCTGGAGGAGATGTACCGGGCCATGGTCACCTGCCTGGCCCCCGTCCCGCTGCTCTACACCGTCGTCCTCTCGCTGATCGCCTGGGGTGCCGAGTGCTGGGGCTTCCAGATCGTGCTCCAGGGCCTGGGCGTCGAGCAGGCCACCCTGTCGGCCAGCACCTTCATCTACGCATTCGCCACCGTCGCTGGGGGCCCCTCCCCTGGCGGCCTGGGCATCGCCGATGGCGCGCTTGTGGGCATGACCACCCAGCTCATCGGCACCACGGAGGCCGTGGCCGTGACGGGCGCACTCCTGGTCCGCATCGCCACCCTCTGGTTTGGGGTGGGGATGGGTGCGGTGGCGCTCCTGGGCTTCGAGAAGCTCCTCCAGGACGGCCTGCCCGACACATCAACGGGTAGCGATCCGGGCGCCGACGAGGACACCGGGTCCCAGGCCGGGTAGCGCGCCGGAGAACGACCCAAGGGCTCAAGAGTTGATGGAGCCCCTTGAGCCGCTCAGCCCTCGCAGCCGCCGGGGCAGTGGCCCAGGAAGGAGACCTGCGCCTGCTCGACCTTGGCGTCCAGCAGCAGCTCGACCTTGACCGCGGTGGCGGGCAGGTCATGGAGCGCGCCGCAGTCCACACACTCCAGGTGGTGGTGGGGCTCTGGGTTGGGGTCGAAGCGGGCCTCGCCGCCCTGCTGGGGCAGCTCGCGGACCAACCCGTGGTCCTTGAGCAGGGCCAGCGTGTTGTAGACCGTCGACAGGGTCACACCGGGGGAGACCGCCTTGTGGATCTGGGCCGCGGTGGGGTGCTGCATGTTGCCGTCGAGATAGTCCAGGATGCGACGGCGCTGGCTGGTGAGGACCAGCCCCTTGTCCCGGAGGCTCTCTGTGATGTGCGCTGAGTAAGCCATGATGGAATCATCCTAACCCCCAGAGATCGGCTTGACACCCCACATGCACCTACGCGCCGCCTGCATCCAGCTCCAGGGGAGCTCCGACCTGGAGCGCAACCTGAGCGTCTCCGAGGCCGCCATCCGGGAGGCCGCTGCCCAGGGGGCGACGCTGATCGCCACCCCCGAGGCCACCGACTACCTGGGCCCCCACAAGGCCAAAGCGGACATCGCCGAGGCGCTGGATGGGCCGCGCGCGCTGCGCTGGTCCTCGCTGGCACGAGAGCTCCAGATCACGCTGCTGGTGGGCTCTGTAGCCGAGCGGTGCACCCAGGGGCCCCCCGCGAACACCAGCCTCCTCTTCTCCCCCAGCGGCGCCCTGCAGGCCCACTACCGGAAGCTGCACCTCTTCGACGTGGACGTGCCAGGCGGCGTGCGCTTCTCCGAGTCGCGGACCACCACGCCCGGAGATCGCATCGTCAGCGCTCCCATCCCCGGCAGCCACCTGGGGCTGAGCATCTGCTACGACCTGCGCTTCCCGCCGCTGTATCAGGCGCTTCGGGACCAGGGAGCGGAGATCCTGGCCGTGCCCAGCGCGTTCACCGCCCGCACCGGGGAGGCCCACTGGGAGGTGCTGCTGCGCGCCCGGGCCATCGAGACCCAGTGCTTTGTCCTGGCCCCCGGACACTGGGGCCCCCACGACGACCAGGGCCTGCGCGAGAGCTGGGGCCACTCCTGCATCATCGACCCCTGGGGTCGCGTGCTGGCCGAGCAGGCTACGGGCGAGGGCTTCTGCATCGCGGACCTGGACCTCCAGGCGCTCCGGGAGCTGCGGGCGCGCATGCCCGTCTGGGAGCACCGGCGGCTGCCTCTGGATGGCGGCTGAACCATCCCCTAGGGAAGCTGGCGGATCCGCTCCAGGAGCTGATCGAGCAGCCTGAGGCTCATGCCCCAGATGCGCTGCCCCTGCAGATCCACGCGGGGCATGCGGAAGCTCTGGCCTTCGTACTCAAGCGGGAAGTCCCCCCGCCCATCGCCGCGCAGCAGGCGCTCCAGGGAGAACCAGTGGGCGCCGGCGACCTCGTGGTTCAGGCGGAGCTCGGGGACCGCGTCCAGCCCGAACACGTAGGCGTGCACGTAGCGCTGGCGGCCCACGCTGCGCAGGCGCGGGCTCACGACGGGGCGCAGCGGCCCCAGGAGCTGGGTGGGGCGCAGATCCAGGCCCATCTCCTCCTGGGACTCGCGGATCGCGGTCCAGACCAGATCCGGGTCCTCGGGCTCGCGGTGGCCGCCAGGGAAGGCCATCTGGCCGGACCAGGGGTCCCCCTCCCGCTCGGCCCGCTGCATCATCAGCAGCTCGCGTCCCTGGGCTCCAGGGCGCAGCACCAGGGCCACCGCAGCCTCCCGAACCGGACCGGTCGGCATGGGCGGGAGGGGCGCGGGCGGTTGCAGGACACGCCGGATGTGCTCGTAGTCTGGGGCCATCGCAATGTTCGGAGCCGCTCGCAGCGTACAGGCTCTCGCTGGGGGTGTTAACCGTCCCAGACTCCCGGGAGCTTTGGATGGCCAAGGACGACGCCGATCTGCTGGACTACGACGGCGAAGACGACAGCTTCGGCGCGTGGTTCTGGTCCCAGATCAAGACCTGGGTGCCCGCCATCCTGATCGTGCTGGGCGTCCGCGCCGCCGTGGTGGAGCCCTTCCGCATCCCCTCCGGCTCGATGATCCCCACACTGGAGATCGGCGACCACCTGCTGGTCACCAAGTTCAGCTACGCCCTCAAGGCCCCGCTGCCCCTGATGGACGTGAACCTGGTGCAGCGCCGGCTCCCCGAGCGCGGCGACATCATCGTGTTCAAGTACCCGCCCAACCCCGAGGTGGACTACATCAAGCGCGTGGTGGGGCTCCCCGGCGACGTGATCGAGGTCAAGGACAACGTCCTCTACATCAACGGCGAGGAGCAGAAGCAGACCCTGGTGAGCGACCAGAGCTTCCGCAACAGCGCCTGCCACAGCACCAAGGTCACCCACTACAAAGAGCAGCTTGGCGACCTGCAGCACGACATCTACCGGAACCTGCCCCTGGCGCAGTCCGGGCTGGCCAACTTCGGGCCCTTCACGGTGCCCGAGAACCAGGTGTTCGGCATGGGCGACAACCGGGACAACTCCAGCGACTCCCGCGCCTGGGAGGGCATCCCGGCCGAGAACATCAAGGGCAAGGCCCACTTCATCTGGCTGAGCTACGACGCCTGCGAGAGCGGCATCCCGGTGCTGGGCGAGTTCCGCTTCGACCGCTTCGGCCGCGGGCTCTACCGCCAGGACTGAGTCCCCATCCGGGTTCCCGGATCGGGGCCCCTACTCGGGCCCCTACTCGGGGATGGGGACCACCAGGTTCTCGCTCCAGACAGCCTCCCAGAAGCTGCACTCCCAGGTCTCCGGGCACTGGGTGATCGGCGGCATCCAGTCCAACAGGTTGAGCTCCACGCGGCTCAGCATGCCCGTGGCCTCCGTGCTCTCCACGATGAACTCCTGACCGACGCTGTCCACGTCGTGCCGGTGAGGGACCCCGTCGGCGCCCTGGATCATCAGTCGGACGCCGCTCACGGTCTCCGGGGTGTCAAAGCCCACCACCACCTGGGTCTCGGTGTCCAGGATCCCGTCCGCGGGGCTGAGCAGCTCCAGGCCCGTGGGGCCGGTGGCTGCGTCCACGATCAGCAGCTCCTCGCCTGAAGACGCGCCCCACTTGATCTCCAGAGGGCCCTCGAAGTCCGGGACGGTGAGGAAGGCCTGGGGTCCATGACACTCCCCGTTCACCTTCTCGGCGAAGCGCAGGTCGCCCTCCTGGTCGTTGAAGGTGACGAACTCCAGATCCGAGAGGCCCCCGCAGCGGCCGTTGACGGAGAAGGAGAGGTCCGTGAACACGCTCACACCCGACCCCACCTCCTGGAGCCAGACCCGCGCAGCAGGGCTGTCCAGCTCGGAGAGCGGAACGAGGTCAACCGGGCTGCAGGCCATCATCAGGAAGATCAGCATGGGCGCATGCTACCCCCCCCGCTCCGGGGTGAGTCAGCCCGAAGCGGCGGCGCTGGCGGTCCAGCTCCGGATGGCGTCCAGAAAGGGGCGACCGTAGCGCTGGAAGCGGCGCTGGCCCATCCCGTGCACTTCGAGCATGCCCTTGCGGGTTGTGGGGCGCAGAGCGGCCATGTCCTCGAGGGTGCGGTTGGGCGCGACCACGTAGGCGGGCACGTCCTCTTCGGTGGCGACCTTGCGGCGGATCTCGCGGAGGTAGACCAGCAGATCGGAGGCGACCTTGGGCTGTCCGGGGCGGCGCGGTGGCGGACGCGGCAGGGAGCGGGTCTTGAGCTTGGGCCAGACCATCTCAAAGTCCGGCTCCTGCTGACGCATCACGCGCAGGCCCTTCTCGGTGAGCGACAGCTCGGCGTAGCTGCGCTCGCTGCCCCCCACCATGCGGGTCGTGTACTGCTTGTCCACGCAGCCGGCGCGGGTGAGCTCGCCCAGGAGCTGCTCGAGCTCGACCTGGGTGTGGGCCTTGAGGATGCCGTGGGTGCTCAGGCGCTCGAACTTGAAGCCGCGCACGGCGGCGTCTTCAGAGCCGCGCAGGACCTTGACGATCATGGCCGAGGAGAAGGGCCGCCCCATGCGCGCCATGCAGGCCAGCACCTTGCGGACGATGACCTCCTCCTGGGCGTCCAGGGCCCGCGGACCGGTCTGGATGGCGGCCCCCGAGCGGCAGAGATCGCAGGTCCCGCAGCGCTCGTAGGCCGGCGTCTGGCCGAAGTACTCCAGCAGGTAGCGGCGCCTGCAGGTGGCGGAGGCGTAGTCCACCATCTTGTCGAGCTTGGCGAACTCATCCTGCCGCCGCTTGTGCATGCTCTGCTCGTCGAGCACCAGCTCCTGACCGGGGCGCAGCAGCTCCACCCCGCCGATGCGCTCGGCCGGCCGCCAGCTCAAGTAGCCGCGGTCTTCGAGCCCCCGCAGGGCCGCCACGAGCTGGTCGCGCTCCATGCCCAGGGCCTCGGCCATGCGCTGGGGGTTGAGCTCCAGGGAGTCGCCCGGGAACTCGCTGAGGCGCTCCCGCACCTCTTGCAGGATCAAGCCTCGGCGTCCCTTGGGGGCGTCTGCCGGGGGGTGGGTGGAGAGCACCACGCGCGCGGGTCGGTCGGCGGGGTGGATTCGGCGCACCCAACCCTCGCGCTGGAGCACGTAGATACAGCTCGACGCGGTGCGCTCCCCGCCGGCGTCGTCCGGCAGGCGCTCGGCCATCTGCTGGCGGGTCAGGAAGACCGGGTTTGTGCCCTCGGCGACGATGCGGTCAAAGACCGAGCGCACGTAGGCCGCCGGCGGGTGGCCCATGGTGATGAAGAACTCCTGCGTGCGCCGGTCCTTCTCGTTGAACATCAGCACCACGCGGGAGGGCAGGCCGTCACGCCCGGCGCGGCCGATCTCCTGGTAGTAGGCCTCCACCGTGCCGGGGAAGTCCCAGTGCACGATGGTGCGCACGTCCGCCTTGTCCACGCCCATGCCGAAGGCGTTGGTCGCCACCACGCAGCGCAGCTTGCCGCTCATGAAGGCGTCCTGCACCCGCGTGCGCTCGTCCGGGAGCAGCCCGCCGTGGTAGCAGTCGACCCCTTGCACCCCCGCTTCACGCAGCGCCTTGGTGGCCTTCTCCACGTTCTTGCGGGTGGCGCAGTAGACCAGCGACAGCGAGCCCCGCACCAGGTCCGGGAGCAGCGCGACCTTGTCCCGGAGGCGGTTGACCTGCACGACCTCCAGGGCCAGGTTCTCGCGGTCGAAGCCCTGGATGAAGCGCCGCGGCTCCAGGCCCAGGGTCTTGACGATGTCGTCCTGCACGCGCGGCGTGGCGGTCGCGGTGAGCGCCACCGTGGGCAGGTCCTTGCCGGCCTCCAGCAGGAACTGGCGCACGCGCCCCAGGCGCAGGTAGTCGGGGCGGAAGTCGTGGCCCCACTGGCTCAGGCAGTGCGCCTCGTCCACCGCCAGCATGCGCAGATCCACCCCGCGCAGCATCTTGAGGAAGCGCGGCGTGAAGCGCTCGGGGGCCACGTAGAGCAGCTCCCAGTGCCCCTCCAGCAGCTTCTGCGTGCGGTCGCGGCGCTCCTCCATGCTCAGCGAGGAGTTGATGAAGGTGGCCCGGATGCCCTTGGCGTTGAGGGCGTCGACCTGGTCCTTCATCAAGGCGATGAGGGGGCTGACGACCAGCGTCGTGCCACCGCGGCACACCGCCGGGGCCTGGTAGCACAGCGACTTTCCCGCGCCGGTGGGCATGACGACGAGGGCATCGTCCCCGTCGACGAGGTGCTGTACGATCGCTTCCTGGCCGGGCCGGTAGGCCTCGAAGCCAAAGCGATCCTTGAGGATCTGGTGGATGTCCATGGGTCCCGTGGGGAGACGGGAGGGCGGGGCGACTGAACGAACCTATAGCCGAGCGGAGCTGAACACGCGAACAGCCTGCGATAGAGTTCGTTGAACCTGAACGGGAGGCCGGATGTCCGATCCAGGAGGGTCAGACCACCTCGGTCACCTACGAGGCGCCCATCTTCATGTTCTCCGCCGGGACCATGAAGCAGGTCTGAGCGCCCACCGAGGGGAGCCGGCGGGTTAGCTGCCCGGAATGACCCACCGCTCCCTGCCCGTCCGGCGACACCCCGAGCTCTCTGGCCCCGCCCAGGACGCTGTCGCCGTCGAAGAGCCCCTGGAGCTGCGCGTCGAGGGGACTCCGCTGGTGGTGACCATGCGCACCCCCGGCCACGACCGGGAGCTGGCCGCAGGCTGGCTCTACAGCGAGGGGCTGATCGACGGGGCCGATGATCTGGCGGCCCTGGCGCACGTGCGCGACCTGCAGGGGATGGTGAAGGGCGCCCCCGACAACGTGGTGGACACCCGCCTGGCCTCCGGCGCCCGGCTGCAGACCGGTGACCTCGTCAGCGCCCAGAGGAGCACGTATGCGAGCTCGAGCTGCGGTGTGTGTGGGTTGACCCGGATCTCCGAGCTCCTCAAGCGCTCCCCTCCCCTGGACCGGCCCATGCAGCTCCCTCCCGAGCGGCTCTGCAGGCTCCCGGGGCGCATGCTGGATCACCAGCCCACCTTCCAGGCCACCGGCGGCCTGCACGCCGCCGCGCTGTTCGACATCCAGGGGGAGCTCCTGGTCGTGCGCGAGGACATCGGGCGGCACAACGCCGTGGACAAGGTGCTTGGCTGGGCGCTGCTCAACGACGCGATGCCCCTGAGCCGGCACATCCTGGTGGTGAGCAGCCGGGCGGGCTTCGAGATCACCCAGAAGGCCTTGATGGCCCGCATCCCCGTGCTGGTGGCGGTGGGCGCGCCCTCCACTCTGGCCGTCGAGCTGGCGCGTCAGGCCGGCATGCAGCTCGCCGGGTTCGCCCGCGGCGGGCGCTGCAACGAGTACAGCCCATGAGCGAGACCCCCAAGCCCGCGCCCTGGTGGCTGCGTCACCTGCTGGCCCTCCCCCCCGCCCTGGTCGCGCTCTGGGTGGCTTGGCTGGTGGTGGGGTTGGCCCTGCAGCGCCTGGACTTCCCCTTTGACATCGAGTGGATGGAGGGCGGCATGCTGGTGCACGCCCTGCGCATCGAGCAGGGGCAGCCGCTCTACGCCGCGCCCTCGCCCGACTGGGTGCCCTACATCTACCCGCCCTTCTACCCCTGGCTGATCTCCGCGCTGGGCGAGCCCTCCTACCTGCTGGGCCGCAGCATCTCGTTGGTGGGCACCCTGGCCGCCGCCGCCGCCGGGATCTTCGCTCTCTGGCGCGAAGGCCGCTCGCCGCTCTGGGGGCTGGCCGCCGCCGGGCTCTACCTGAGCTGCTACGACGAGTCGGGCACCTTCTACGAGCTGGTGCGCACCGACGCCCTGGCCATGGGCCTGCTGACCTGGTCGCTGGTGCTCTGCCGCACGGAGTCCCGCGGGGGGGTGGTCGCCGGCGGCCTGCTCCTGGTGTTGGCCTTCCTGACCAAGCACAACTTCGCGCTCTTTGGCGTGGGCATCGTGGGCTGGCTGTTCTGGCGGGATCGCAAGCTGGCCCTGCTCTTTGCGGCGGCGAGCGTGATCCCCGCGCTGGTGCTCACCGGCGCCATCCAGATCGCCAGCGACGGCAACTACCTGACCTACCTGCTGGGGGTCCCCGGCTCCCACCCCCTCAACGCCGAGCGCGCCTTCCCGCTCTCCGAGAAGGAGATGCTGGCCGCGCTGATCCTGAGCAACCTGGCCGCGCTGGGCATCCTGGCGGTCTACGCGGTGCGCAAGCGCTGGTCCGCCGGCGGCGTGTACTGGGGCGTGATGACGGGCATCGCCCTGGTGGCCTGCGTGCTCATGCGGGCCCACCACGGCGGCTTCATCAACGTGCTCATGCCCGGCCACTGGGTGATGGCGATCGGCGGCACGATGCTGGTGGCCAGCGTCGCCGAGCGGAGCTGGGCCTGGGGCATCCCCCTGAGCCTGATCCTGGGCCTGCAGGGCATCGAGGGCCGCTACAAGTACGACTGGAAGCACGGCCCCAAGGACGGCTCCTTGAAGGAGCGGATCTGTCTGCTCGACGCAAACGTCCCCACCTCCCGCTGCTTCCAGGACCGCTGGGATCCCGGCAGGCTGATCCCAGACGAGGACGACCTGGCCGCTGGCAACGCGCTGATCGCGCAGCTCTCGGAGATTCAGGGCAGCGTGTTCGCTCCGCAGTTCCCCTGGTACCCCTACCTGGCCGGGAAGGAGCCCAGCTTCCCGCTGATCGCGCTCTGGGACATCCAGCACAAGCGCGGGCCGCTCTACCAGGAGCCCAGCGTGATGACCGAGGGCTTCCAGGCCCACCGCTGGGACGCGGTGCTCTGCGCGGACAAGCCGCTCAAGTACGGCTTCCAGGAGGACTACCTCAAGGCCGAGAAGATCTCGTGGCCCCAGGGGGTGCGGGGGACCGCGATGCGCACGCGCACGGGGTGGCGGGTGAAGCCGGCGTGGATCTGGCGGCCGAAGGACACCGCGTTCGGTCAGGGCGAGTAGCCGACCTCCACCACCACGCGCTCGATCCCGCCGCGGCGGCCGATCCACAGCCTGTCCTCGCTGGCGCAGAGCTGCCAGGGGCGCTCCAGGGGCCAGTCGATGGGGGTGGGTGGATCCCCAAGCTCCGAGCACCACAGAGCCCCTCGCTCCAGAGACCAGAGGCGCTCGCGGGGGTCGGTGGTCAGGGCGTAGGGCTCCCCCTCTCGGCGGGTCCAGGTGCTGCCGTCCCAGCGCCAGAGCGCACCGGCGGCGGCGGCCCACAGGTGCCCGGCCCCCATGCTGAGGTGGCGGACGGGGCGGCCCTTGCCCTCGCGCTCGAAGCTGCGGATGGGGCCGACGCCGAGCTCCCAGAGCTGTCCGTCCCGGGTGCCCGCGAACACGCGCTGCTGCCAGCCGGTGACGAAGGAGAGGCACTCCGGAGGGCCCTCGGCGCCCTCCAGGTGGCTGCGCCAGGCGCGGAGGAGCCCGCTGGGGGCAGCGTGGACCGCGCGCAGGTCGTCGTAGCCGCCGGCTCCGTCCTTGGGCAGACCGCGCCCCTGGGCCTGGGCGTCACCGGGGGACCACTGGAAGCTGCCGCGCTCGCTGACCAGGTGGAGGGTGCCGTCCAGCCACGCGGCGTCCAGGATGGCGCGCATCTCGCGGCGGGCGCCCTGGGGGAAAGGGAAGGGGCGCCAACGACCGCCCTGATACAGGGCCATGCCGTAGTCGCAGCCCGCCGCGAGGCCCCCCTGGGGGAGGGCCTGGAGCACGCGGAAGGTGGCGTGCGCGGGGAAGCCGAGCTCCGATGCGCTCCAGCGCCCGGCGCTGCGCAGCCTCACTCGCCGGAGTCGCCGGAGTCGGAGCCGCCCGTGTCGGAGCCGCCCGTGTCTGCGGTGTCACCCGTGTCCGCGGTGTCACCCGTGTCGCCGGTGTCGACGCCCCAGCCGGTGGGGTAGGCCTCCAGGTCGACAGTGAACTCCAGGTAGTCCAGGTCGTTGGTCTTGACGCGCAGGGTGCCGTACTTGGGCTGGTCGCCGGGCAGGGTGGCCGTGACGGTCATGTCGAAGGTGCCGCCGGGGGCCACGACGACGTCTTCGGTCTCGCCCAGGTAGAACACGCCGCCGGCCGAGTCGATGACGCGGGCCTCGTAGATCACCAGGTTCAGGTCGCCCACGTTCTCGAAGGCCAGGGTGTTGCCGACGGTCTTGCCGGCCTCCAGGTCCTCCCACACCAGGGTCGCGACCTCCAGGCTCAGGTCGCCGTTCCCCTCGACCACGTCGGGGCCGTCGGTGGTGGTGGTGAAGTTTCCGTCGCCGTTGTCACAGGCGCTCAGGGCCAACAGGCACAGGGCCGCCAGGGGCAGCGCGGTGTATCGCATGGGGTCCTCCATCTGCGGGTAGCATAGCCCGCCGCCGTGGGGATAGGTCCTGGGCATGAACTCCCTCCCCGAGCGTGTGCAGGTGCTGATCGAGGTCCCCAAGGGGGGCTTCGTCAAGCGGGAGCTGCACGAGGGGGGCTCGGTGGACTTCATCTCCCCCCTGCCCTCCCCCTACAACTACGGCTGCGTGCCCGAGCTGCCCGGCGCCGACGGGGACCCGCAGGACGTGGTGGTCCTGGGCCCGCGCCTGCGCGCTGGGACCCGCTACGACCTGCCCGTGGTGGGGGTCGTGCGCTTCTTCGACGCGGGCGCGGTCGACGACAAGCTGATCGCCAGCGACCACGCCCCCACCGCCGCGGAGCTGCGCGGCCTGCGCCGCTTCTTCAAGCTCTACGCCCTGGCCAAGCTGGTCCTGAACCGCCGGCGGGGGCTCAGCGGCCGCACCGCGCTGGTCTCGGTGGTGGAGCGCAGCGCCCTGCAGGAGCGCTGGCGAAACCCAAGGTAGAACGCCAGCCCTTTGACGCTCAACCCAGGGTCACTCGACCTCACCCCAGGGGTTGTCGTCCTCGCCACCGGAGGCGGGCTGCTCGGAAGCGGGCTGCTCCTGCGAGGCACCCCAGGGGGAGGCCTCCCAGCCTTCGTCCTCCTTGGGCTCCTCTGCCCGGCCGCCGCCTCTGCGGGCTCCGGAGCCGATGCTGCGGCCGTCGGTGGCGGTGCCCCCAGCGGTGTTGAGCGCTGCGCCGCTGTTGGGCGTGGTCGCGGGCTCAGCCGGGGTCTCCGAGGTGCTGCCTCGCCGGCTGCTGCCCCCGCTGGAGCGGGTCGTGGACGCCCGCGAGTCCTGGGCGCGGAGGGTCTGCGCCGAGGTGGCCTCGTCGGTGGACGGAGCTGCCGGGGTGTTGGTGGGCTGCGCGTCCTGGGGGGGTGTGGTCTCCGGCTCGGAGGGGGGCTGCTCCTCCTCCTCCTGGACCTGATCCTCATCGACCGGAGGGGCAGGCGGCGGCTCCACCTTTGGGGGCTTGGGGGCGTCCTGGACGGCGCTGGGGACCCCGGCGGGCGCACCCCCCTCTTCCTGCATGGACGACCAGGTCAGGTAGCCGGCGGCGCCGAGCAGGAGCACACCGAGCAGGGCCCCGGCGATGGGCAGCCCCCAGGAGCGCTGAGGGGTGATGGGCGGCTCGGGGGTCTCCGCGACAGGCGGCGGCTCGGAGGGGGCCGGGTCGGAGAAGAACCCGCCCGCGAGGGAGTCATCGTCCCCACCATCTTCGCTCTCGGGGGGCTCCTCCACCTCAGCCACATCGGGCGCCGACGAGGTCAGGCTGGCTGCCTCCGGCTCGGCGGCCTCAGGCTCGGCGGCCTCGGGCTCAGGGGTCTCGGGCTCCGCGGCGGGCTCGGGAGTCGGCTCGGGCTCCACCGCAGGCTCGGGCGCGGCCTTGGGGGCGGGCCAGTCGGGCATCTCGGGTGCGTGCTCGGCGACCTGGGGCAGCGGCGCCACCCCGCGCAGGATGTCCAGCACGCCGTTGACCCGCTCCAGCTCCGCACCGCTCAGGGCGGGGGCCCCGGCGGGGAAGGCCTGGGCGATCAGCGCGCCCCAGTGGGCCTTGTCGGCCTGGCCGATCTGCTTGAGGGCGTCCAACAGCGCCGCGGCGCTCTGGGGGCGACGCTCCGGGTCGGGGTCCATGCAGCGGGCCAGGAGCGCGTGCAGCGGCGAGGCCAGGTCCACCGGGGGCCCCTCGGCGAGGGCCTTGATGGTGGAGATGCGGTCCGACTTGAGGTGGTGCTGGCGGCCGGTGAGCAGGGTCCAGAGCAGGCAGCCCAGGGCGAAGAGATCGGCGCGGGCGTCCACGGACTCCGGCCGCATGCACTGCTCGGGGGCCAGGCGCGCCCAGCGGTCCAGCTCGTCGTTGAGCGGCAGGGCCGGGGTGGGCCCGACCAGGGCCAGGAGCTGGATGCGCCCCTCGGGGTCGACGAACACGCGCCCAGGGGCCAGATCCCCGACGACGCCGCCGTCCTGCACGCGGTGGAGGCCGGCGAGCGCTCCGGCCAGAGCGCGCCCGAGCTCCCAGACGTAGGGGGCCTCCAGGCGCTCGATTCCCTTGGCGCGGAGCCCGGCCATCAGCGAGGCGAGGTCGTGGCCCGCGGGTCGGGCGACCACGGCGTAGGCCACGCCCTGGTGCTCGCCCTGGTCCTGAACCCGCAGCAGGCTGGGGTCACCGCCCCGCCGCGCGAGCTCCACACGCTTGACAAAGCGCTCACGCCCGGGGCGATCCGGCGGGTGCACCCACGCGGCGCGGCCGTCTGCCAGGGCAAAGAGCAGGAGCTGAGGGGTCGCGAGAATGGAGCTGCCGAGCTGGTGGGGACCGAGCTGCACCGCGGCGGGCGCCTCGGCCTCGAAGTCATCCGGCAAGAGGGTGTGGCTGGACACGGCCGGGAGCGGCGCATCCAGGGCCTGCAGTGGGCTGGGCGCCGAGAAGAGGCCGCCCCGGGGGCGCTTGGACGCGCCGGCAGCGGGGAGCCCAGCACCGGGGAGCCCAGCACCAGGGAGCCCAGCAGCGGGGACACCCGCGTCCTTGGGGACAGCGGCCTCTGGAGCCGCCTCCGCAGCAGGTTCAGCCTCGGCGGGGCTGCTCTCTTGAGGGGCCGCCTTGAGGGGCACGCCGTCGTTGAAGCAGAACGCCGTCGAGTCGTTGGGGTAGGTCTTGCCGCACTTGGGACAGATCTTCATCGCACCATGTTTAACCCCAGGCGCCGGGGGTCGGTTCCACCCTTCACAGGACTGTGGGATAAGTCGGGCTCCGATGTCCTCCCTCCGCCCCTGGCTCCCGCCGCTGCTGATCTGCGTCGCAGCCCTGGCCGTCGCGCTTGTCCTCCACGCTCCGCTGCTGGCGAGCGCCGACAGCATCCCGGGTGAGCCCGGCTCCGACGCCCTGCGTGGCCTGTGGACCCTGTGGCTGGTGGGCGAGCGATGGTGGTCCTGGCCCCTGGGTTTCGCCGAGGCCGGCTTCCCCAACGGCGTCACGCTCCTGCCCTTCCCGGCCCTGAGCCTGAGCGCCGTGGCCCTGCCCACGCGCCTTTTGGGTCCGGTGCCCGCCCTGCGCCTGCTGGTGCTGGGCCACAGCGTCCTGGCGGTGCTCGGGGGGGCCTTCCTGGTGCGCTCCCTCAAGGGGAGCTGGGGCATGGCCCTGCTGGCTGGGGTTCTGATCGCCAGCACGCCGCTGATGGGCGGCGCATTGCGCGACGGCACCCTGGAGGTCCTGAGCATCGGCTGGGTCCCGCTGATCCTGGGGGCCAGCGCAAGAGCCGCCCGGGGCGAGCGCGGCTGGGGGCCCATCGCCGGCGCGCTCTTTGTGATCAGTTGCCTGGAGTCGGCGTACTACGCCAGTTTCTCCGCCCTCGGCGTGCTGGCCACCCTCAGCCTGATCCGCTCCAAGAGCGGCATCCGCGAGCTGCTGCTGGCCGCCGCCGTCGTGCTCGCCGGGGTCGCCACCCTGGCCGGGCTGATGTGGCCCGTGATCGCCTCGATGGCGGACCGAATGGACAGCACGGGCGACGGCAGCGACCTCCAGGCGATGAACGCGATCACCTGGGAGCAGCTCCAGCTCCTCTCCCGCTCCCCGGGCGCCCGCGGCTGGCGGGTCTCCGACATCTGGGCGCCCCCCTGGCCCCACTGGATCCTGCTGGGCGTGGGCGCGCTGGCGGCCCTCCGTCGCGACGCCTGGCTCTCTGTGCTGGCCCTGCTCGCCATGGGCCTGGCGCTACACCACAGCGCCCTGCACTTCTGGGCCGAGGGCCCCATCGGCGCCGTCGTGCGCTTCCCCCGCCGCTACATCGCCCTGGTGGTGGTGGCCGGGGCCGCCGGGCTCGCGGGCCTGGGTCCCCTGCTGCGCCGCTGGTGGTGGCTGGATGCGGGACTCGGTGTCCTCGTTGGGGGGTGGGTGCTCAACTGGGGCGCGGCCGCCGGAGGTCTGCAGGCGGTGTACCCCTTGATGGATCTGCAGCCCCCAGCCTTCGTCCAGGACCTGGCCGCAGACCCCGAGAGCGCCACCGTGCTCATGCTGCCCACCCAGGTCCCGGCGAGCCCACAGCAGGCCGGCGATACGCGCACCAGTACCCAGGAGGTCTTTGGCGGCCTGGAGCCCGTCTGGACCGGCGCCGAGCGGGTGGCCTTCCCCACCCTGGCCGACAAGGGCAGCTTCCAGGCCCCCGGGCTGCTCACCCTGGTCCCCAAGCCCGGCCCCGACAGCAAGCTGGCAAAGCACCTCAGCGACCTGAGCTTCCCGCACTTTGGGCAGCAGGTGCCCGGCGACGCCATCGCGCCTTCGGCCGCCTACAACTCGGAGCTCGCGTGGCTCACCGGCCTGGGCCTCAAGTACGTGGTCGTGGACCTGAGCGTCTACGAAGAGGCCGAACTCAAGCACCTCGACGGCGTCCTGAGGCCCTACTCCGTGGACGTACGGGACTTCGCGGAGGGCGGTGGGCAGCGGATCTACCAGCTCTACGATCAGCGCCCACCCCCTGCGGATCCTCCCGCCGCCGGCTCCGCCGGCCAGCCCTCTGCGCTGCGATTCGCCGGCGAGGTGCTCGGTGGCCGCTCCCTGCACACAGATGTTCACGTGCTCGCAATCACCGCATCCGGTACCCACAAGTGCATGGTCCACCCCGACTCCGGAAGCTTTGAGTGCAACACCACCGAAGAGGTGGTCGACGCGCAGCTCTGGGCCAACGGCGCGCAGGTCCCCGTGACCCGCTCGGGGGACTACAGCAGCGTGAAGCTGCAGGTGCGGCGATGATCCGCGCCGCCATCAGCGAGACCTGGCACTACGTCAAGGCCCTCAACGACTCGATCAGCGAGCACGAGATCATCGACCGCAGCGCGCAGGTCGCCTACTTCCTGCTGCTCTCGGTGTTCCCCTTCCTGGTCGCCCTGCTCGGCCTGCTCGCGCAGTTCAACCTGGCGGAGGAGGTCAACCTGCTCGAGGACCTGATCCGCGAGGCCCTGCCCGGGATGCTCGCGGACGCGCTGGTCACCGAGATCCAGAGCATCGCGTTCGCCGAGACCGGCGGCCGCATCATCGTGGGCTTTGGCCTGGGCCTCTACGCCACCCACCGCGCCGTGCACGCGCTGATCCTGGGCGTGAACAAGGCCTGGAACACGCGGGAGGACCGCAACTTCATGATCGTGCGCGGCATCGCCATCGCCATGAGCGTCGGCGCGATGCTGGGCGTGATGCTGCTGCTGGTCGGGCTCGCGCTGGGGGACTTCGCCCTGGAGAACATCCAGGCCCGCGGCTGGGTGAGCGCCAGCGTGACCTCGTGGATCCGCATCCTGCGCTGGCCGACGGTGTTCACCCTGGGGCACTTCGCGGTGAACGCGGTCTACCGGGTGGGGGCCAACACGCCGCTACGCTGGCGCTGGAGCACCTGGGGCAGCGTGTTCGCGACGGTGAGCTGGGTGGTCATCTTCGAGGGCTTCCACCTCTACGTGAACAACGTCACCGACCTGGGCGCCACCTACGGCTCGCTGGGGGCCGCGGCAGGCCTGCTGATCCTCTTCTACTCGCTGGTCTCCGCGGTGTTCATCGGGGCGGAGATCGACGCCCTGAACTACGCGCGGCGGGACATCCGGCGGGCGCGGCGGGCGGCCTGGAAGCGCAGCCGCAACCCCGAGCCCGAAGACGCGGACCTGGAGTCCCAGCACTGAGTCAGGGGCGCGCGCTCAGCTCGCGGTGCTCCAGGCAGAAGCGCACGACGGCCTCGCTGACCTGGTAGTGCGGGGAGCCCTGGCCGGAGAGGTCGGGTCGCCGGTGCTGTCTGAGCTGCCGCAGCGCCTGCTTGAGGGCGGGGCTGGCGCCAGGGCCCAGGTGCTGCTCCAGGGTGTCGACCATGGCCCGGTGGCGCGCTCCCCAGTTGATGTTGCCGTTTCGGTAGGCCTCGTCCGTCAGGCTGCCGATGCAGCGCACGAGCTCGCCCTGGAGCGACGGTGCGGGACCGCTGGGGGGCACGAGCTCCTGCCAGAGGGCCTGGTGCAGGTCCTGCCAGGGCTCGTCCCCGGTGGCCTCGCTGAGCACCTTGGACTGGGGCAGCGCCTTCCAGACCTTGGCCTGCGCATCCACCCCCGGCGTCTGCCCCTCAAAGCGCCGGACCAGCGCCTCCAGGCCCATCTCCCGGGCCAGCTCCAGGGGGCTGCGGCCGCTGCGGTTCTGCTGGTGGGGATCGGCCCCCAGGGCCATCATCTGGGTGGCCAGCGCCTCCTTCCCGGCCATGACGACGCCAAAGAGCAGCCCGTTGCCGTAGCTGTCCACGCCGCTGCAGTCGGGCCCCGCGTCGACCATGAGCTGCACGATGTCCCAGTGGTCGTTGGAGATGCCCCACCCCAGCGCGCCCCCCTGCTGGCCGAGGGCCGGATCCGCGCCGCCGTGGACCAGCACGCGCGCGGCCTCCAGGTGCCCCTGCGCTGCGGTCTGCATCAGGGGGGTCGCCCCGCCCTCGACCACGTCGGGGTCTCCGCCGGCCGCCAGGTACGCCTGCAGGTAGACCACGTCCCCCTCCCGCGCGGCGCTCACCGGTCCGCGATCCGGGAGCGGGTCCGCCCCCCCGGCCAACAGAGCCGCGCGGATGGCCTGCTGGTTGCTCCGGATCGCCAGCCGCAGCGGCGCCTGTGAGCCGCCGGGCTCCGCGGTGGGGCTCCCCAGCGAGAGCAGCAGCTCGACCATCTCCAGGTGCCCGCGCGCCACGGCCTCGACCAAGGGGAAGTTGCTGTAGTCGCAGTCATCGACCTTCACCCCCGCAGCGGCCAGGGCCTCCATCGCAGGGACGCAGCCTCCCCGTGCCGCGAAGAAGGCCGCCGAGCAGCCCGCCTTGGTGCGGACCAGGGGATCCGCCCCGCGCTCCAGCAGCGCCTGGACCAGCGCCAGCTCGCCCCCCTCCAGCGCCGCCAGCAAGGGGGTCATGCCCACGTCGTAGAAGAGCAGCCCCTTGCGGACCTTGATGGGCGCCTCCACCTTGGGCTTGCCCTCCAGCAGCCGCAGCCCGACGGCCCGGTGGCCCTTGAGCAGCGCCAGGTGCAGCGGGCGCGCCCCCACCCCGTCGTTGACCCCGCGGGCCTTGTGGGCCAGCAGCAGCTCCAGGGCCTCCAGATCGCCCAGCGACGCGGCCACGTGCAGCGGCGTCGCCCCCTTGTCCAGCGCGAAGCCCACCGGCAGCAGGGGCTGGGGTTTGGGGCGGTAGAACCATCCGCCCTCCGGGTGCGAGACGCGCTTGTCGCCGACCTGCACGTTGTGGAGCATCTCCGTGGTCTTGGCCTTGGGCGAGGCCCCGGCCTCCAGCAGGCGCCGCAGGGTGTCCCGCCGCCCCCACATCACCGCAGCGTGCACCCAGCTCAGGCCGCCGGGCCCCGTCCCATCCACATCCCCCGGGAGCTCGGTCAGCTCCCCTTCCCTCAAGCGCTCCATTCCCGTCTCCTCCTCAGCAGCCCCAGCGTCAGCAGCGGGAGCCAGATCAGCGCCGCGCTGCCCTCTCCCGAGCACCCACAGCCCTCTTGCACGCGCTCCTGGATGGGGCCCGCGCTCACCGAACGCAGCCGGTATTCCACCGCTTGCACCCCGCCGTCATGGCTGCCGGTCAGCACCAGCCAGACCTCGTCGGCGGAGGCGGTTCCTTCGAAGGTCTGGTCGGCTCCAGGGGCCAGGCGGTGGGCCCCGGATCCTGGGATCACCACACGCACTTCTCCATTGAAATCAGACACTTCAACGCGAACATCTTCTTCATCACTGGAGGGATGCAAGCGCACGTAGAGCACCCCCAGCTCCTCCAGCTCCAGGCTCTGCCAGCCCTCCGAGTGCCCCCGATGCTGCGCGGCGATCCGCTCGTCCCACTGCGGCCAGCGCTCGGCGGCGGCCAGGTGCGCGGCCTCCAGGTCTGCGCCCTGCTCCAGATCCCAGGTCACGGCGGCAGCGGCGAAGTCGGCCAGCTCGGCGTCCAGGTCCAGCCAGTCCGAGAGGGTCACGCGCGGATCGGGGTCGCTGGCCTGGGTCCAGAGGTCGACGACCAGGGCATCCCCGTGCTCACCGCTCAGGTATCGCAGGAAGGCAAAGGCCCCGTACTGCCGGTACTCCGCGATGTCGCCGGAGCTGGGGTACGCGAAGGCGTCCAGGGGGTGCTGAGGCTGCAGCGACCAGCCGAAGATCCACCGCGCCGTGAGGGGTTCATCGGGCCAGACCTGGGCCTCGGACCAGACCGCGCTCGCCTCGTAGAGCCAGGCGCCGGGGGCTCCGGGTTCGTAGGCGTAGGGGTGCGGGCTGTTGTCCTGCAGCACGTGGAAGAGCTCATGGGCCAGCACCACCCGACCCAGCTCCCAGTCGGCCAGCACCTCGGGCGAGAGCACGACCATCGGGTAGCCCTCGGCGTCGGTCCACGCGTAGGCCTCCCCGTAGGCCGGCGGTGCGTTCGCCCCCGAGTCCCCCAGGTAGAGGTTCAGCTTGTGGGTGTCCGCGCCCTTGGGGCCCACCATCCCGAGCTGCTCCACCAGCACCTCCAGCGCGATCTCCCCATCGGCGAGGACAGACTGGGCCTGCTCCGCATCCACCCCGGAATCCCAGCGCAGCACCAGGTGCTCGGAGCTCGCGGAGTACAGGGTCCCGTAGCTGTCGCGCTCGGTGAGCTCGGGGAGCGGGGGGTGGGGGCGCGCAGGCGCCTCGGAGGTGTCCAGCTCCGGCAGCCCCCACGCCTCCAGACACTCGGGCGCGGCCGCGTGCAGAGCAGCGGTGGCGCAGGGCGGGGGCGGGAGGGCGCAGGGCATGCCTGCAGAGTGCCCCGATCAGAGCTGGGATGCCAGGGGCAGTTGGTCGCGGCGGTGTAAGCCTGAGGCCGCCAAAGGCGTGCTTGAGGTGGAGCCCCATGACCCTTCTGCTCACCCTGCTGGCCTGCCAGCGCGCCCCAAAGCCCCCGCCGGTACCCTGCTCCACGGGCATCGACGCGGCCAAGAGCCGGGCGACGCTCACCTGCCCAGATGGCGCGGGCGCGACCGAGCTGTGGGGCCTCCAAGGCGGCCTGGAGGCGGACACCCTGGTGCTCTGTCTGGACGAGCCCTCGGCCCCGCTGCGCTGTGGACCTCCCCTGCCCTGGCGGGTGGCGCTTCCCCTGCAGGACGCCCAGGTCCAGCGCGCGCCCAGCGGGACCGATGTGCACGGCAGCGCGCAGCTCGGCGACGGGACCCTGCGCCTGGACATCCACCTGCCTGGGAATTGACCCCAGGCGGGTGAGGCCTACTGGTTGACGCCCTCTTCGATCAGGGCGCTGACCTGGTCGTCGTTGAGCACGCCGCGGCCGCCCTGCAGGAACTCCTTGAGGGGCGCGAACTCGGTGTTCTTGGCCTGCTCCAGGGTGCCCACGAAGGACATCTTGTGGTCATAGAGGAAGGCAAGGCGGTCGGTGATGGTGAAGCAGGTGTCCATGTCGTGGGTGACCACGACGCTGGTCACGCCGAGCTGCTCCTGCAGGCGCAGGATGAGGCCGTTGATGCGCCGGACGTTCAGCGGATCCAGGCCCGTGGTGGGCTCGTCGTACAGGATGACCTCGGGCTCCACGGCGATGGAGCGGGCCAGGCCCACGCGCTTCTTCATGCCGCCGGAGAGCTCGCTGGGGCGCAGCTTCTCGATGCCGGGCATGCCCACCATCTCCAGCACCTCGGCCACGCGCTTGTCCTGCTCGGCGCGGGTGCCCCAGTTGTGCTCGACCAGGGGGTACTTGATGTTCTCGGCCACCGTCATGGAGTCGAACAGCGCCGCGCCCTGAAAGAGCATGGCCACGCGCCGGCGCAGGTTGAGCAGCGCCCGGCCGCTCATGTTGGTGACCTCCTCTCCAAAGGCCTCGATGCTGCCGCCGTCCGCGGCCAGCAGGCGGATGAGCATCTTGAGCATCACGCTCTTGCCCATGCCCGAGCCGCCCAGCACGGTCAGGACCTCGCCCCGGTAGATGTCCAGGTCCAGGTCCTTGTAGATGACCTTGGGCCCGAAGGCCTTGTTCACGCCCCGGAAGCTGATGATGGGCGCCTGCTCGGAGTCGGACTCCTGGACCTGTACGGGGGTGCTCATGCGGTGCGCGCCAGGGCAAAGAAGAGGTTGGTGAGCAGGTAGTTGCTCACCAGCACGGTGATGGAGATGGCGACCACGGTGGTGGTGGTCGAGCGGCCCACGCCCTCGGTGCCGCCGCGGGTGTTCAGGCCCACGTAGCTGCCGATGATGGCGATGAAGTAGCCAAAGAACACGCTCTTGCCCAAGCCGTGCAGCACGTCGCCCACGGAGAGGGTGTCGATGACCTGGTCCACGAAGAAGCGCCAGGTCACCCCGACCTCGTCCATGGTCACGAGCATTCCGCCGAAGCAGCCCACCACGTCGGCCAGGATGGTGAGCAAGGGCAGCGCGATGACACAGGCCAGCACCCTCGGGACCACGAGCTTGCGCACCGGGTCGGCGCCCAGGGCGGAGATGGCGTCGACCTGCTCGGTCACGTTCATGGAGCCGATGGTGGCGGTGTAGCCCGCGCCCACGCGCCCCCCGACCAGCACGGCGGTCAGGGTGGGGCCCAGCTCCTTGACGATGCCCAGGGACACCAGCTTGCCGGTGTAGAGGCTGGCGCCGTAGGGCTCCAGGCCCACCGCGAACTGGATGGCCATGACCGCGCCGGTGAACACCGCGGTGAGCACGGCGATGGACCAGGAGCCGATGCCCGAGCTGTCGATGTGCTGGATCAGCAGGCGGGTCTCGAAGGGGGGGCGCACGGACTCCCGCATCACCCGGCCGGTGAGGCGCGCGACGCCGCCGATGTGCCCCAGCAGGGCCAGCGCTTTGCTCATGGACGCCTCATTCGGGGTCGAAGCCCTCCACCGCGGAGGCGTAGGCGGGCCAGGCGGCGTCGAAGGAGGCGCCGCGGGGGGCGATCAGGACGAAGTCGTACACGCAGAAGTGCTTCTTGACCACGGTGATGCCCAGGGCGACGGGCACCCCATCCAGGCGCCCCAGGTACTGCTCCTGGAGGGCGCTGCGCTCGGCGAGGCTCAGGGGGGTGGACAGCAGCGGCTCTCCCTCGGAGATGCCAGCGAGCTGCTTCTCGGTGAGGTCCTCCAGCTTGGAGTCCTCGTAGTTGGGCCCACAGTTGGAGTCCGCGAAGATCACGGCTCCCTGGGGATTGCGCCAGGCGTAGTCGGCCCCGCCGGCGTCCTTGAGGCGCTCCCAGCCGGGCAGCTCGCCCAGCACGTACTGGCCCTCGGCCTTGAGCCCATGGCGCGCCTCGCGGCGGCCCGCACACGCGATCACAGCGAGCAACATGAGGGTCATTGGGGGGCTCCTTGGGGGGTGTCCTGCTCTTCCAGGATGCGGAGGAAGACCTCCTCCAGATCCTTGGCGTCGTCGCGACCCGCTCCCCGTATCTCTTCGTAGGTGCCCTGGGCCACGATGCGCCCCTTGTTGATGATGGCCAGCCGGTCGCAGACCTCCTGGGCCACGTCCAGGGAGTGGGTGGACAAGAACACGGTGCCGCCCCGGGCCGCCCAGCCGCGGAACACCTCCTTGATCTGCCGCGCCCCCCGCGGATCCAGGCCCACCATGGGCTCATCCACGATCAGCAGGCGGGGCTCGTGCAGCATCGCGCAGCACAGGCTCAGGCGCTGCTTCATGCCGTGGGAGAAGCCCTCCACCAGCTCGTCCGCGAACTCGCCCAGGCCGTACTCCTCCAGCAGGATCTGCCCTCGGGCGTCGATCTCCCCGCGGCCCATGCCGTAGACCCCGCCCACGAACTGCAGCATCTCCCGCGCGGTGAGCTTCTCGTAGAGGTAGGGCCGGTCCGGGATGTAGCCGACCTTGGCCTTGGCGCTGACGGGGTCGGCCACCATGTCCACGCCGTCGATGAAGATGCGCCCGTCCGTGGGCGGCAGGATGCCCGACAGGATGCGGATCGTGGTGGTCTTGCCGGCGCCGTTGGGGCCCAGGAAGCCGAAGACCTCGCCGGCGTGGACCTCGAGGTCCAGGGGGTGCAGCGCCTGGAAGCCGCGGTAGCGCTTCTGGATGCCTTGGGTGCGAATCATGCCCGCAGTTTAGCGCGGGGCCGGGGCCTCGGTCCCTACGCGCCCCCCACAGGCACCCTCCCGCAGGTCCCGCCTACATGGACTCCACGAGCTTGAAGCCCAGGCGGCCCATCACGCCCATGATCTCGACCTGCTTGTCCAGATCGCCCTCCACGAGCTTGATGTGGGTGGCGTCGGCGGGGAGCTGCCCGAAGGTGGGGTCCACCGGGATCCAGCCGCTCTCGGGCCCCAGATAGACCTCGGGCCAGGCGTGGTAGTAGAAGGCCCCGTCGTCCCCCAGGGTGTCCGAGTAGACCACCCCCGCGGCGATGCGGGCCGGGATGCCCGAGGCCCGCGCCAGCGCCACAAAGAGCGCGGTGTGCTCGTTGCAGTCCCCCTGCCCGGTCTGCAGGACCTCCAGGGCGTTGGGGACCGACAGGGTGGGCGCCTTGATGAGGTAGCCGTGGACCCAGTCGTTGAGCGCCTCGGTCGCCGCCAGCCTGTCCTCGCTGTCGGCCACGATCTGAGCTGCCTTGTCCTGGAGGTCCCGGTGTCCGATGGGTAGGAAGACAGTGGCTTGGAGGTACTCGGACTGCTCCTCCCCCACCTCCCGGACGGGCAGGTCCCGCGGCAGCTCCTCGATCATCGGCACATCGACGAGGACATGCTGACCGACCACGGACTGGACGCCCCCCACGGCGATGCGCTCGATGCCCACGCCCTGCACCTCCATCTCCAGGCGCCGCAGGGTGCGGGGGAGCGCAAGGTAGCCCTCCAGGGGCACGGCGGAGAGGGAGATGATGTTCACGGGCTCGGCGCCCAGGGGCATGGACTGGGCCTCCTGGGGGGTCTGACGCACCAGGGCAAGGCCCATGGCGCCCTCCTCCCGGATGACGGAGCCGGCGGGGGTGATGAGCACGCGGCTGTCCATGTCGCCGACCTTGCGCTCCAGCCAGTAGGCCTCCTCGCCGTCGGGGAGGACCTCGACGCCGGAGACGGTCATCACCATGTCCTGCTGGGAGAGGGTGATGGGGTCGAAGTAGGGCAGCGAGAACTGCTTGCCGACGGCCACCTCGTCCGCGTGGTCCTGGAGCCAGCTGCTCAGGGACAGGGACATCTGCGGGGGCGCGTCGATGGGCAGGCGCAGCTCCTGGATCTCGCCGGCCTGGGAGAGCTGCATGACGATCTCGCTGGCCTCGACCCGGCCCTGGCCGGAGATGGCGACGGGATCGGAGTCCATGTAGAACTCGAAGCGCTCCAGGGTGCCGTCGGCGGAGACCACGGCCTGGGAGATGGTGACCACCTGCTTGAGCTGTCCGAAGGCGGCGATCTCGAAGGCCGAGCGATTCCGGAGCAGCAGACCGCCGTCGACGGTGGGGGCCTGGGAGGACACGGCGTAGCCCACCTTCTGGTCCTCGAAGTAGATGCCCATCCACGCCTCGGACGAGGGCCCCGCGGTGAGGGCCTCGGCCTGGATGGGGATCAGCTCCGAGCGCCGCGCGTCGACCACGAAGAAGGCCGCGAGCGCCACGAAGAGCAGCAGGGCCGCAGCCTCGATCCAGGCCTGGGGATGGACGCGCCTCAACAGCAGGACTCCTGAGTTGCTCTACCATAGCGGTCGGAAGGAGAAGGCGTGCGCCCTGAGATCCACTGTGTGTCCCTGCCATCAGGCCCCCGAGAGCACTCGGGCGCCCAGGCTGTCGAGGACCCTGAGCTGGGCCTGGTGGCCATCGCTCAGGCCGATCCCAGGCCCACGATGATGCACGAGGACCTGGCCGGCGCCGCCGCCAAGCGGGTGCTCCAGACCCTGCGCGCGCACATCGCCAAGTCCATCGCGGACCTGCGCGGCCGCGAGGGCAGCGATCAGGCGGACCACACGCTGGAGGTCCTGCGCACCGCCGTGCACCTGGCCGCCAAGGAGCTGGAGGCGCTGGCGCTGCGCCGCCACCAGGAGATCCCCTGCACCCTGGACGTCGCCCTGATCCTGGACGGCACCCTGCACGTGGCCCACATCGGCGACGGCGCCGTGTTCCTGCTGCGCAAGGGGCTGGTGCACAAGCTCACCGCCGACCACGTCAAGGCCAGCGAGGCCGAGGGCGGCCGCGTCCACCAGACCCGCGCCCCGCGCACCCGCGAGCTGGGGAAGGGCGAGCCGGAGACCCTGGCCCTGGACATGGGCCGCAGCGACCGCGTGCTGGTGGCGAGCCCCTGGGTGGCCAACAGCGTGGACGACCTGCGCATCCGGGAGGTCTCCACCGACCCCAGCCCAGACGGCGTGACCGCGCGCCTGCTGTCCCTGGCCCGCGAGCGCGCCCCCAGCCAGGATCTGGCCGCCGGCATCCTGCTCTTCCAGGGGCAAGGGCGCCGCAGCGGCAGGCCCGGGGGGCGCCTGGAGACCCTGGCCCGCATCTCCCTGTTCGCCTACTGCACCGAGCGCGAGCTGCTGGCCCTGGCCGGCATCACCCGTCCCATGCACTTCCGCGAGGGGCAGGTGCTCTTCAAGCAGGGCGAGACCGGCAAGTCGATGTACCTGCTGGTGGCCGGCAAGGTGCAGGTCGTGCGCGACGAGCAGGCCCTGGTGGAGCTGGGGCCCGGGGCCAGCTTCGGGGAGATGTCCCTGCTGGACGAGCCGGAGCGCAGCGCCACGGTGCAGGCCACCGAGAGCGGCGAGGCGCTGCTCATCACGAGGGAGGCCTTCTTCGCCCTCCTCAAGCGAGAGCCGACGCTCGCCGTCAAGGTTCTCTGGAACATGCTGCTGCAGCTCTCGGGCAACCTGAGGGAGACCTCGGAGAAGCTCGCGGCCCTGGAGGCGAAGCTCAAATGAGTCCCACTCACATCCAGGCCTGGGCGACCAGCGACGTCGGTCGCGTCCGCAAGCACAACGAAGACAGCACCCTGCTGGACCCTGAGCTGGGGCTGTACGTGGTCTGCGACGGCATGGGCGGCTTCAAGCGCGGCGACGTCGCCAGCTCCCTGGCCTGCTCCGTGGTCCGCGAGTCCATCGCCGCGGGCAAGCGCACCCTGACCCTGCACGCCGAGCAGCCCAGCTCCGGCACGGTGGCCGCGGTCCAGGCCCTGCTCCAGAACGCGGTGCAGCGCGCCTGCGAGGAGATCTACCAGGCCTCCACCACCATCGCCGGAGACGGCGGCCGCATGGGCACCACCCTGGACGCGGTGCTGATGGTGGGCCGGCAGGCCTTCACCGCCCACGTGGGCGACGGGCGCATCTACCTGCTGCGCAGCGGCGAGTGCCACCAGGTGACCGAGGACCACTCCCTGGTCCAGGAGCAGCTCCGCGAGGGCCTGATCACCCCCGAGCAGGCGCGGAAGGCCAAGAACAAGAACGTCATCACCCGCGCCCTGGGCGTGTTCCCCTCCGTGCTGGTGGACCTGCTGCACCTGGAGCTGTCCCCGGGCGACGCGCTGCTGCTCTGCTCGGATGGCCTGCACGGCTACGTGGGCGCGGCCGAGATGATCGACCCGGTGGAGGGCAGCCCGGGCGGCGGGACCGAAGAGCTGGTGGCCCGCGCCAACAAGCGCGGCGGGCGGGACAACATCACCGCGCTGGTGGTCAAGGTCCAGACCGAGCCCGACGAGGCAGACCCCGAAGACGCCGCCCCCTCCCGCCACATCGAGGCCCTGCGCCGCTGCGATCTCTTCTCCTTCTGCACCTACCGCGAGCTCGTTCAGGTCGCGGGCATGTGTGAGAGCCGGCGGGTCCCGGCGGACACGGTGCTCTTCCGCGAGGACGAGCACGGCGGCGAGGCCTTCATCATCGAGCAGGGCGCGGTCGAGATCCTGCGCGGCGGCGTGACCCTGGCCCACCTGGGACCGGCCGCCTACTTCGGCGAGATGTCCTTCATCGACAGCCCCCGCCGCAGCGCCACCGTGCGCACCACGGCGGACTCCACCTTCCTGGTGCTGGGGCGCAACGCCTTCCTGCGCCTGGTGCGGCAGGACTCCGCGCTGGCCACCAAGCTGATGTGGCGACTTCTGCACCACCTGGCCCGGATGGTCCGCAACGCCAACGCGCGCATGCTGGCGGGGATGACGACCTTGGAGCTGGACTCCATCGACATGGACATCGAATAGCCCCCACTCTGGGTGCTACTGTCCTGGGCGTGACGACACACCTGTTTCTGTTCGCGAGTCTGGTGGCCCAAGAGGGGGGCTGGGGAGGTTCTCAGGAGCCCTCCGAGCCGGAGCCCCCTGCGTCGGAAGAGACGGAGCCCCAGCAGCCGGAGCAGGTCACGCAGCCCGAGGCGCCCCCGGTGGATCCGGCCCAGCCTGACCTCGCCGAGCCCATGGGCTTTGTGATGCCCGAGCTGCTGGAGCTCCCGGCCATCCCGTGGCCGGCCGGTGTGCCCTATGTGGACCACCAGGTCGAGCTCCTCCTCCTCCTCGACACCCAGGGACAGGTCGCCGAGGTGACGCCGGTCGCCGGTCAGGAGCCCTTCTTGAGCCTGGCGGTGGAGGCCGCTCCGCACCTGGGCTTCACGCCTGCCATGGAGAACGGCGAGCCCATCGAGGTGGAGCTGCCCTTCTCCTGGAACTTCCCCCCGCCCCCCGAGAACCTGCTGGTGCAGCTCGTGGTCGCGGGAGACGGCAGCGCGGCGCGGGTGTCCCTGCTCTTGGACGGCCAGCTCGTCGGGGAGACCGATGAGATGGGGAGGTTCGGCTTGCGGGAGCTCGCGCCTGGGGAGCACACCATCGAGATCGTGGATCCCAGCCTGCGGCTGGCTCCAGTCGGCTTCACTCTGGGCGCAGGCGAGGTCGCCGAGGTGCAGCTCGTGGCGGACGCCCAGGGCAGCGATCAGGTCGCGCTGGGCACCTACCGGCGCCAGCAGTCCGAGGTCGTCACCCGCTCCCTGAGCGCGACGGAGCTGCGGACGACCCCGGGGACCATGGGCGACCCGGTGCGGGCGGTGCAGAACCTGCCGGGGGTGGTGCGGACGCCCTTTGACTCCGGCTGGCTGATCGTGCGCGGCGGCGCGCCCCGGGACACGGGGGTGTTCATCGACGGGCAGCGGGTGCCGCTGGTCTACCACCTGGGCGGCTTCACCAGCGTGCTGCACCCGGCGATGGTGGAGCAGGTGGACTTCATGCCGGGCGGCTACGGGCCGCGCTACGGACGCAGCATCGCGGGCGCCGTGGACCTGACCTCCCGCACCCTGGACCCTGGCGTGACGCGGGTCGAGGCGGGGGCGGATCTGGTGCACGCGGGGGCCTTTGTGCAGGTCCCCCTGGGCGAAGACGTGAGCATGGCGGCCAGCCTGCGGCGCTCCTACCTGGACCGCATCGTGTCGGCGGTGAGCTCCCCGGAGCAGGCGGCCATCGTCCCCCGCTTCTACGACTGGTCGGCCCGGGTGGACGGCGAGAACGCGGGCGTGCTCTACCTGGGCTACCGGGACGCGATCGACGCGCCGACCGGGCTGGACGGCGACACGGTGCGCGTGACCATCCGGACGCACCGCGTGCTGGGCCGCATCGAGAAGGACACGGCGCTGGGGGCGCTCAGCGTGCGGCCGGTGTTTGCGGACGACACCTACTACCTGGACTTCTCCGACGACCAGGACATCCGCAACTCCACCAGCGGGGCCCTGCGGCTGCAGCTCGACGCGCCGGACGACGCCCCCTGGGGCTACCAGCTCGGCCTGGACGGAGAGCTGACCGACTACAGCATCTCGGTGGGCACCGACTGCCCGGACGACGGCGACTGCCCCAGCGTCACCAAGGGGTCCTGGATGGCCTCGGCGGACCCCTACCTGAGCCTGCGCTTCGGCGACGCCAAGGGCACGCACCTGGTGGTCGGCGGGCGCCTGGACACGCTCTATGTGGACGGCCAGCAGCTCCGCTGGGCCCCCTCCCCTCGGGCCTCGGCGGTGGTGCAGGCCTCCAAGCGCTGGCAGCTCGTGGGCGACGCGGGGATCTACCACCAGTACCCGCCCATCGAGTGGGCCGTCGGGCTGCCCACCGGGCGCTACCTGGACCTGGAGCAGAGCCGCGGTGTGGGGGCCGGCGCGCGCTGGCGGGGGCGGCAGGTGAGCTTCGAGGCGGACGCCTACTACCGGCTGATGGAGGACCTCACCATCTTCGAGTCGGACGGGTCCACCGGCCAGGGACAGGGCAAGGCCTACGGCGTGGAGACGCTCTCCCGCTGGGCCTACGGGGACTTCTCGGGCTGGGTGGCCTACACCTACAGCCGCAGCCTGCGCCGGGACGAGCCGGGGGACGGCTGGGTGCCCTTCACCTACGACCAGCCCCACTACTTCGTGGCCGTGGCGGCGTGGTCGCTGCCCAAGAACTGGAGCCTGTCCGGGCGCTTCCGCGTGGGCTCCGGCTACCCCCGGGAGGCCGACTCCGACGACGCCCTGGACATCCTCACCCAGACCGAGGTCCCCCTGGACACGAGCAGCGCGCGGCTGCAGCCCTACCACGCGCTGGACCTCAAGGTGGCGCGGCTTCAGACCCTCCAGCACTGGGAGCTGGAGTACTACCTGGACATCCAGAACGTCTACAACCGGCGGGTCCCGGAGCCGGTGATCACGGGGATCGACGACCGCAACACGGCCTACGGCTTTGGGTTGATGACGCTGCCGATCTTCGGCGTGAAGGGCGCCTTCGTGCGAGACCAGAGCGCGCCCCCCTGATTGCAACCCCGCGACCCTGGCGGCATCCCGGCAGAGACCCCGGAGTTCCCTGTGCTTCTGCTCTTGCTGGCTTGCACCCGCAGCGCCTCGCCGATGGACGACAGCGCACAGGACACTGGGGGCTCCGGGGGTCCGGGGGTGTGGACGGATCCGCTGGTGCCCGGGCCCTCTCTTGAGACCCAGGACAAGGGCATCGAGCTGACCGACGCGCTGATGGCGGGGCCCACCACGCTGGTGATGACCGGGCAGCAGAAGCAGGGAGACGGAGGGGTCTGGGTCTTTGACGTGTCCGCGCCTGAGACCCCCACCTTTCTGGGTCAGACGGCCCTGCGCAACGTGCAACAGGCTTGCTGGGACGGCGAGGTGCTCTGGGGCGTGGACCGGCACAGCAGCCTCTACCGCTTCTCCCTGGGGCCGGAGGGGCCGGAGCAGACCGGTCACTGGGAGATCGGCGGGAACGACGGGGGGATCGACTGTGCGCAGGGACTGGTGGCCATCGCCCGCGGGAGCCGAGGAGCGAGCCTGCGGCGGGTGGACGAGCAGGGCTCTCTGGTCACCGAGCTGAGCTTCTCCGAGCAGACCACCCACGTGCTGCTCTGGCAAGACCGCCTCTTCCGCCTGGAGCCCCAGGCCCTGGTGCAGCACGACCTGGAGAGCGGAGGGGAGCTCGCCCGCCTGGAGCTGTGGGGTCACTGCCGGGACATCGAAGCGGACGACGCGGGGTTGGCGCTGGCGTGCGGCAGCGAGGGCGTGCTGCTGATCGACCCCTGGACCATGAAGCAGACCGCCCAGTGGCGGGGGCCCTGGAACGTGCGCGGGGTGTCGCTGGGGCCGGCGGGCATCGTGGCCTCGGCCTGGACGCACACGGTGGTGCTGGACCGCGCGGGGGGCTTTGTGGGGGCGGAGCCGTCGCGCACCTCGGCCATGGAGAGCGTGCAGGACGAAGAGGGGTGGATCTGGGTGGCCGACTGGTCGGATCCCCACCGCCTGGACCTGGTGTCCACCGCGGCCTCCCCGGAGCTGCGAATCACCCCCGAGGTCGCCCGTGGTGGATCCACGGTGGAGCTCTGGAACGACGGGACCGCGCCCCTGTGGATCTCGGCGGTTCAGGAAGGCGAGCTGGAGGCGCAGCGCATCGCACCCGGAGACATGGCGCGCTGGGCGCTGCCGGAGCAGGTGGACGCCCCCCTGGCACTGTGGAGCGACGACCCCGACGAACAGGAGGTGTCCCTGGGCTTGGGCTCCCGGGCGGACATGGAGCTGGGCGTGCAGGCCCCCCCGCTGGAGGAGTTCGACCTGGACGACGCGCTCTGGCGGCTCTCGGACCAGGCGGGTCAGGTGGTCTGGATCGCGCTCTTCGAGGACGGCTGCCCGGTCTGTTCGAGCGAGGTGGCGGCGACCGAGGGCTTCTTCGTGGAGCGCTTCGGGGACACGCCGGGGCTCGTGCGCGTGTGGGTCTACACCGAGGGCGTGGGGGTGGACCGCCCGCGGGAGTGGGCTCAGGAGGCCGACATCCAGGGGACCGTGCTGCACGACGCGGACAGCAGCGTGCGTCGGGAGTGGTTCGTGGAGAACGGCGAGGACGCCTTCGCCCGGAACCCCCGGCACTTTGTGGTGGCGCCGGACGGCACCCTGGCGTGGATCGGGACCAGCATGGACCTGGAGTCCGAGGCCGCGGTGATCCAAGGCCTGCTGGACTGAGAGAGCGGCCCCAGAGCAGAGACGCCCGGCCCCCTCTCGGAGGACCGGGCGCCCAGGTCAATCCAGCTCAGCCCTTGGCGCCCACGTCTCCGGGCGGCTCCATCTGAGCGTCACAGGTGATGGTGTCGGGCATGACATCGCAGCTCCCCAGCACCGGCGGGCTGTGGAGGCTGCCCCAGCTCCCCGAGGGCCACTCGTCCCGGTACTTGTCCTCGCCGACCAGGGTGTCGCGCTTGTCCTTCTTGTCGCCGAAGACCTTGTCGTGGTCGCCGCCGCCCAGGATCCAGTCACGCTGGTCGTCGTTGCTGGTGGTGCCGTCGACCTCGCCGCTCAGGTAGTCGTCGCCGTCCTGGCCGAAGACGTAGCACTTGCCCTTGGAGGCCTGGACCTCATCGCCGCCGTCTCCGGAGAGCACGATCCCCTTTGTGTTGGAGCCGGAGCCCTCGGCCTCGAAGCCGGGGATGCTCAGGGTGTCCTCGCCCTTGCCGCCCAGGATCAGGGACAGGTACTCATCGGGGGTCTGGTAGACCGTGTCGTTGCCGTCGCCAGCGAGCACGAAGTTGCGGCCGGTGCCCTGCTGCAGGATGGTGTCGTGTCCGGTGCCGCCCAGGGCGAGCAGGCGGATCTCCAGCTCATCTTCGCCCGCGCCGCCCAAGCTCAGCATGGAGTCCAGCAGCACGTCGTTGCCGTCGCCGCCGAGCAGGATGTCCTCGCCGTCTTCGCCGTCCACACAGTCGGCCTCATCTCCGCCCAGCACGATGTCCAGCTCGGTCCCGCCGTAGGCCAGGTCCTCGCCAGCGCCGCCCAGGATGATGTCGAGCTGGCTGCCGCCGTCCAGGGAGTCCGCTCCTTCGCCGCCCAACATGATGTCGATGCCGGACTCACCAAAGAGCACATCGCCCTCGGCCCCGCCGAGCAGCAGGTCCAGACCATCGCCGCCGACGAGCTGATCCTGGCCGTCGCCGCCGATGCCCAGGTCCAGGCCGTCGTTGCCCCAGAGGCAGTCCGCGCCGTCGGCTCCAGCGAGCACGTCCACGCCGGTCCCGCCAAAGAGCACGTCGTCGCCGTCGGAGGCGAAGATCAGGTCGATGCCCGCGTCCCCGCTCATCCAGTCGGAGCCGCCGTTGCCGAGCAGCACGTCCAGGCCGTCGTTGCCGTAGATCACGTCGGTCTCGGAGCGGCCCACGGCCAGATCGACCAGGCCGGAGCCGGCCTCGATCCAGTCCCGTCCTTCGCCGCCCACGACCAGGTCCATGCCGTCATCACCGAACACGCTGTCGCGGTCGGTTCCGCCAAAGACCAGATCGAAGAGCCCATCGCCTCCGTAGACCCAGTCCTGCCCCGAGCGGCCGAACACGAAGTCGATGCCGTCCTCGCCCATGACCACGTCATCGCCGCTGCCGCCCATCACCAGGTCGAACACCCCGGCGCCACCGAGCACGGTGTCGTCGCCCTTGTTGCCGGCGACCAGGTCGATGCCGTCGCCGCCGGTGACCTCATCATCGCCGCGGCCGCCGAACACGAAGTCCAGGCCGTCGCCGCCGTCCACGCCGACGTCATCGCCCTTGCCGGCCAGGATGATGTCCAGGCCCCCGCGGCCCTCGATCGCCGTCTCGTCGCCGCGGCCACCGACCATCAGGTCGAAGCGGTCCGAGCCGATCATGTTGTCGTCGCCCTTGCCGCCAAAGTGGAAGCTGCCGATGGGCCAGTCCACGCCGTTGATCTCGATGGCGCCGGGCAGGCGGTTGCGGAGCGTGTCATCGCCCCACTGGCCGAACAGGAAGTCGATGCCCGCGCCGCCGTCGATGGTGTCGTTGCCCGCGGTGTCGTCGGTCAGGCCGTCCCCGAAGATGAGGTCGGTGTAGCCGGTGTCGCCAGCGTCGTTCTCGTCGTAGTCGGGGTCGGAGCCCGAGATGGTGTCATTGCCTCGGCCGCCGAAGATCACCGAGCCCAGGTCCAGCTCCACGTCGATGGGCGGCGTGGTCGGGATCTGGAAGCTGTAGGAGGCCCCCTCCCCCGCGAAGATGGTGTCGTCACCGTGCCCGCCCAGGATGAGCTCGTGCTCGTCCCCGCCGTGCATCTCGTCGTCACCCCAGTTGCCCAGCATGAGCTCATGGCCGCCGCGGCCGTTCATGCAGTCGTCCCCCCAGAGGCCGACCATCACCTCGTAGCCGTCGTCGACGTCAGCGCCGCGCATGACATCCGAGAAGGGCGTGCCGATGACCACACCCACGCCCTGGAGCTGGAAGTTGAACACAAAGGAGGTGTTCTCGCAGGCGTCCGCGCTGGAGTCATCCTTCGCCGAAGCGGTGCGCGAGGTGGCGCTCGTGGCGCTCGGGGGCGTGGTCCCCCCGACGCCTCCCGTGGGGGATGCGAACAACTCCGCGCCGATCTCGGCCTCGATGAGGGCAACCGCAGCGTCCGCGGGTGCGTGCCAGCCCGGGGAGTCCCAGGCCATGGCGCCCTCGCCCTCCTCCTGGTCGGCCCAGGTGCTCTCCAGGTCGGTCTGGAAGGTCTCCGCCCCTGCAGCGCCGACCTCGGCGGCGGCCTCAGCGTCCGCGGCGATCTCCTCGTAGGGCACATCAGAGGGCTCGGTGTAGGCGGGGTCGGGCTCGGCGCCGATGGCCTCCATCACGCAGTCCTCGATGTCGCCCATGCTGATCTCGATCTCGGCCAGCGCCGGCTCCAGGATCTGCTCGTACTTGGCGTCGATCTCGTCCTGACGAGGGTCCTCCTTCTCCGAGTCGCTGCCCGGGTAGTAGGTCGTCACCAGGGCCTCGACCTCCAGAGCCTCCAGCTCCAGGTCGTCGGCGCAGGCCTCGATGGCTGCGGTCAGCACCGCGGGGTCCGGCGCGTTGGCCTCCAGGTCCAGCAGCTCCGCCTCGGCGATGCCCGCGTCCAGCTCCGCCTGGGGCTGCAGCAGGTCCATGGCGGCCTCGGCGTCATCCACCCACTGCGGGTCTCCGCCGATCCCAGCCTCGGCCGCCGCGATGTCGTCGCTGTCCTGCATGACCAGCAGCCCCTGCTGCAGATCGGACTGGCTCCCGGTGACCTGGTCGTGGGCCAGGGTGACCAGGGCGTCGGACTGGGCGGTGTGGTCCAGCGCCCAGTTCGCGAGCACCTGGTCGTTCATGGCCTCCATCGCAGCGTGCTTGGTGAGCATCGCGGCCTCGTCGTCCAGCCGCAGGTCCTCGAACGCGGGCTCATCGGTCTGCAGGTAGGACACGGGCGCGTTGTCCTCGACGCTGCCCTCGAACTTCACGGAGTAGTCGGGGGCCGTCGCGGTGCTGGGGGTGGTGATGTAGATGCCGCGAGCATCCGTGGCCTCCACCGTCACCAGAGCACCGAGTCCAGGGGTCACGGTGAGCACCTCGTGCTCCACCAGGTCGTCGTTCTCGTCGATCAGCCAGTACTCGAAGCTGCCCGGCTGGGCGTCCACGGCCAGGATGGCGCCGGCTGCGACCTCGACGGTGTGGGTGCTACCAACGGGCACAGGGCAGGCGGTGAGCAGGGTCAGGCCGAGCAGGCCAGCGCCGATGAGCAGGGGGTTTCGGGACACATCTTCCTCCAGGTGTTTGATGTCAACACCAAGTTAGGAAGCTGCTCCGGGCTCGGAATCCCCCCGATTCCTTACTGGGCCTGCGCCCGCGCTCAGATCTCGCTGCGCCAGCGCCGGCTGCGGGCGACCTCCTCCTGGTAGTCCACGACCTCCTGGATGCGGCGCTGCTCGTCCCAGCCCAGCAGCTCGGCCATGCGCTTGGAGACCTTGTCGACGGCCCCCAGGCCCTGATCCACGTCTCGGAAGAAGAGCTGGGTGCGCCGCTCCAGCACGTCGGTCACGGTGAGCGCGAGCTCCTGGGTCACGGCCCAGTCCACCAGCGCCATGATCTCCGGGCGGCCGTCCGTCATGGGCTCCAGCAGGGCCTGGTGGCTGACGGCGAGCGCGGCGATGTCGACGCCCCGGGTGCCGTAGCGGTGGGCCAGGAAAGTGGCGGTCTCCGGGGAGAGCTTGCCCTGGGCCTTGTCGGCGATGCGCTCGGCGACGGTGTTCGCGTCGTCGTCCTCGGGCCAGCCCACCGCGCCGGGCAGGGGCTCGCGGCCGGTGCGGGGGTCCTCGATGGCCTGGTCGAATCCGCCGGTCATCTTGATGAGGTCCATGGCCTTGGAGACGACCTCTCCGCCCATGCGTCGGTAGGTGGTCAGCTTGCCGCCGGCGATGGTGATCAGCCCGTCCTTGGAGACGTGGATCTCGTGCTCGCGGGAGACGCTGGACTCGCTGGCGCCCTCCTGGGAGATCAGCGGGCGAAGGCCGGCCCAGGTGGCGATCACGTCGTCCCGCACCAGCGCCGCGGTGGGGAAGTAGCTGTTCGAGGCGTCCAGCAGGTAGTCGATGTCGGCCAGATCCGCGCAGACCTCGGCGGGGTCGCCCTCGAAGTAGGTGTCGGTGGTGCCGATGTAGGTCTCGGTGCCCCAGGGGATGGCGAACAGCACCCGCTTGTCGACGGGGTGGTTGAGCACCACGGCGTACTTGATGGGCAGGCGCGAGGCCGGCACCACGATGTGCACGCCCTTGGTGGGGGCCAGCAGCTTGCTGTGCTCGTCCGCCATGGCGCGCAGGCCGTCGGTCCAGGGGCCGGTCGCGTTGATGACCGCCTTGGTCTGGACGGTGTACTCCCGGCCGCCACCGGGGAGCTGGTCGCGCACGCGCACGCCGCAGACCCGGCCGGACTCGTTGTGGACCAGGCCGGTCACGCGGGTGTGGGTGGCGATCGTGGCGCCGGCCTCCAAGGCGTCCAGCGCGGTCTCCAGGGTGAGCCGGGCGTCGTCCGTGGCGCAGTCCCAGTACAGGGGCACGCCCTTGAGGCCCTTGCCCTCCAGCAGCGGCTCGACCTCCAGGGCCTTCTTGGGGGAGAAGGCCTCGTGGAGCTTGGGGGAGCGGAACATGCTCAGGCCGTCGTAGAGCCACAGGCCCGCGCGCAGGGTGTTCACCCCGACCCGGCTGTGGTCGTAGATGGGGAACATGAAGCCCATCGGGTTGACCAGGTGGGGCGCGATGTCCTGGAGGGTCTTGCGCTCCGAGACGGCCTCGAACACCAGGCTGAACTCGTACTGCTCCAGGTAGCGCAGCCCGCCGTGCACCAGCTTGGAGGAGCGGGAGGAGGTCCCGGAGGCGATGTCGTCCGCCTCGATCATGGCGACCTTGAGGCCCCGGCGGGCCGCGTCGCGGGCGGCGCCACAGCCGGTGATGCCGCCTCCGACCACCACGATGTCGAAGGCCTGGCTCTCCAGTTCAGAGAACAGCTCGCTGCGCATGCTTCACTCCGCTGTGCGTGGGCAGGGCAACTAACCGATGCGGATGCAGGCCGAGTGCCCGTCTGATGCCAGCGTCCGTGTTAGCCCTTGATTGACATGGGAGGTCCCCCCTGATGCCCTGGCTCCGCTCCGACAACACCGATTTCTCCGACCACGCAAAGCGCCAGCCCGGCTGGTACTGGGTCCTGCGCCCCCGCCAGGTCGGCCCCCGCGCCTACGACGCCCGCGACGGCGTGCTCTGCCTGGTCCTGGCCAAGGCGGACGGCAGCATCGCATCGCCCCTGGCGGACCTCCGGGAGCTCAGCGAGCACGACCTCACCTGCGTGGACGACGACTCCGGCGCCCGCTTCCCCACCTGGTTCTTCGGCCCCGTCACCCCCGGCGCCCAGAGCGCGGTGGTCACCGCCAGCGAGTCCGGCGCGATGCAGGTCGAAGGCAGCGCCCCGAGCTGCCCCGGCTGGCACTGGGTGCGCACCAACGACGAGGCCCCCCTGATGCTCGTCGACGAGCAGGGCATCGGCCCCATCTTCCTGATCCACGACGACGCCGAGCAGATCCAGGTCTACCTGGCCCAGACCGTCTCCGGTGAGGCCGTGGACGTGGGCGAGTTCGCGTTCGCCGAGCCCCTGGTCAGCGAAGGCGGCGTGATCGACGCCAGCGGCAGCCTGGGCCGCGTCAAGGCCTTCTTCCACGGCGCGCTGCCGGTCCCCGCCGGCGTCCCCGACACCCTGGGTCCCCGAGGTTGAGCATGCCCGGCAGCCAGTCCCCCTCCCCCACCCTTCAGGACTGGCGTGCTCGCGTCGACCGGGATCTCCGCGGTCGCGACTTCGAGCGCGCCCTGGTGACCCGCACCCTGGAGGGCCTGGACATCCAGCCCCTCTACACCGACGGTCCAGACAGCCCCGAGCTGCCCGGCCAGTTCCCCTACCGCCGCGGCGCCAGCGCGCTGGGTGCGACCCGGGACGGCTGGGAGATTCGCCAGCCGGCCTCCTCGGTGGAGCAGGCCCTCGATGAGCTCCACAAGGGGGCGCGCGGCCTGAGCGTAGAGGACCCGGACCTGGTCTCCGCGCTGGTCGCCGCCGTGGACACCTCGCTGGCGCCCATTCATCTGGTGGGGCCCGCGAGCGCCAAGGCGGCGCAGGTGGTGGGCCAGGTAGCCTCGGGCGGCCTGGGTCTCTCTCCTCTGACCGAGCTCGCGGAGCGGGGTGGCCTGGACGGGACGCTGGAGCAAGCCTGGGAGGTGGCTGCTGCCTGCATCCAGCAGTCTGGGCCCAGCACCCGGGCTCTGGCCCTGCAGACCACCACCTTCCACCATGCAGGCGCCAGCGAGGTGCAGGACCTCGCACTGGGGCTGGCGGCGCAAGCCGAGACCCTGCGCGCCCTGGAGGCCCGCGGCGTCGCTCCCGAGCAGGTGTTCGAGAACACCGAGCTGCGGCTGGCCTTGGACCCCCGCATGTTCCTGGGCATCGCCAAGCTGCGCGCCGCCCGGCAGCTCCACGCCCGTCTGGCCCAGGCCTGCGGGGTGGACTGGGCCCCCGTGATCCACGCCCAGCTCTCCTGGCGCGTGACCACCCGCCGCGACGTCTGGGTCAACCTGCTGCGCAACACCACCGCCGTGTTCGCTGCGGCCGTCGGGGGCGCCCAGGCCATCAGCTCCCTGCCCTTCGCCGACTGCGCCCAGCCCGCCGACCAGCGCCTGGCCGCCCGCGTCGCCCGGAACACCCAGCTCGTGCTGGCCGAGGAGTCCCACCTGGGCCGCGTCATCGACCCCGCCGGCGGCGCCTTCGCCCCGGAGACCTGGACCGCCGAGCTCGCGCAGACCGCCTGGGCCGCCTTCCAAGAGATCGAGCGCCAGGGCGGCTACCTGCAGGCCCTCCAGAGCGGCTGGATCCACGACTGGATCGCCCCGGTGCGCGCCCAGCGCCAGAGCCGCATCGCCTCTCGCCGTCAGCCCATCACCGGCGTCTCCGAGTTCCCTCTGCTCTCCGAGCGGCGGCCCGAGCTGAGGGAGGAGCGGGTGGGTCTGTGGACTGCCGCCCCCACCACCTCGCTCTGTGCCCCCCTCTCCCTCTCCAGAGACGCGTCCGCATACGAGGAACTGCGGGATCGCGGCGACGCCGCGGGCAACCCGGCCGTCTTCCTGGCCGCCATCGGCCCTGTCGCCAGCCACACCGCCCGCGTGGGTTTCGCCAGCAACCTGCTGCAGGCCGGCGGATTCACCCCCGCGCCCCAGCGCGTGGACCTGGACTCCGTCGTCAAGGCCTTCGCCGACTCCGGCGCCAGCTTGGCCTGCATCTGCGGCAGCGACGCGGGGTACGCCGAGCACGCCTCCGCGCTGGCCACCGCCCTCAAGTCCGCGGGCGCCCAGCGGGTGCTCTTGGCCGGCAAGCCCGGCGAGCAGGAGTCCGCCCTCCGCGAGGCCGGCGTGGACGCCTTCATCTACCTGCGCTGCGATGCCTTGGCGGCGCTCACCGATCTCTGGGAGGCCCTGTGAGCCGCATCCCCGATTTCTCCTCGCTCGAGCTCAGCAGCCCCGCCCAGTGTGACGCGGACCGCTGGTCCCAGGAGTTTGGCCAAGCTGCCGGACACGGCCCTGACAGCGCCCTCCGCGAGACCCCCGAGGGCATCCCGGTCAAGCCGCTCTACGGCCCCGCCCAGCACGCCCACACGGGGACCTTCCCCGGGCTGCCGCCCTACATCCGCGGGCCCTACGCCAGCATGTACGTGATGCGGCCCTGGACCGTGCGCCAGTACGCCGGCTTCTCCACCGCCGAGCAGTCCAACGCCTTCTACCGCCGCAACCTGGCGCAGGGCCAGAAGGGCCTGTCCATCGCCTTCGACCTGGCGACCCACCGCGGCTACGACTCCGACCACGAGCGCGTCACCGGAGATGTCGGCATGGCCGGCGTGGCGATCGACTCCATCCTGGACATGCGGGTGCTGTTCGACGGCATCCCCCTGGACAAGATGAGCGTGTCGATGACCATGAACGGGGCGGTGCTGCCCATCATGGCGCTCTACATCGTCGCGGCCGAGGAGCAGGGCGTCGCGACAAGTCAGCTCTCCGGGACCATCCAGAACGACATCCTCAAGGAGTTCATGGTCCGGAACACCTACATCTACCCCCCCGGGCCGAGCATGCGGATCATCTCCGACATCTTTGCCTACACCTCCCAGCACATGCCGCGCTTCAACAGCATCAGCATCAGCGGCTACCACATGCAGGAGGCGGGGGCGACGGCGGACCTGGAGCTGGCCTACACCCTGGCCGACGGCCTCCAGTACCTGCACGCCGGGGTGGACGCCGGGCTGGATGTGGACGCCTTCGCGCCGCGCCTGAGCTTCTTCTGGGCCATCGGCATGGACTACTTCATGGAGGTCGCCAAGCTGCGCGCCGCCCGGGGGATCTGGTCCGAGCTCGTCGGCCGCTTCGGTCCCAAGAACGCCAAGTCCCAGTCGCTGCGCACCCACTCCCAGACCAGCGGCTGGAGCCTCACCGCCCAGGACGTCTACAACAACGTCACCCGCACCTGCATCGAGGCGATGGCCGCCACCGCCGGGCACACCCAGTCCCTGCACACCAACTCGCTGGACGAGGCCCTGGCCCTGCCCACGGACTTCTCCGCGCGCATCGCCCGCAACACCCAGCTCTTCCTGCAGCAGGAGACGGACACCTGTGACTCGGTGGACCCCTGGGCGGGCTCGCACTTTGTGGAGGCCCTGACCGCGGACCTGACCGCCAAGGCCTGGGCCCACCTGGAGGAGATCCAGGGCCTGGGCGGCATGGCCAAGGCCATCGAGGCCGGCATCCCCAAGCGCCGGATCGAGGAGGCCGCCGCCCGCACCCAGGCGCGCATCGACTCCGGCGAGCAGTCCGTGGTGGGCGTCAACCGCTTCCCCCTGGACGAGGCCGAGGACATCCCGGTGCTCAAGGTGGACAACGCCGCCGTGCGCCAGGCCCAGCTCGACCGCCTCGCCAAGCTGCGCGCCGAGCGGGATGAGGCCGCCGTGGCTGCCGCGCTGGAGGCCCTGGAGGCCGGCGCCAGGGGCAGCGACAACCTGCTCGCGCTGTGTGTTGAGGCCGCCCGCGCCAAGGCCACCGTCGGCGAGATGAGCCTGGCCATGGAGAAGGCCTTTGGCCGCCACCAGGCCACCCCCCAGTCCATCCGCGGGGTCTACCGCGCCGCAATGTCTGGCACCGGAGAGGAGCTGATGGAGAGCCTGCAGGCCAAGATCGACCGCTTCGAGCAAGAGGACGGCCGCCGGCCCCGCATCCTGCTGGCCAAGATGGGCCAGGACGGCCACGACCGCGGCCAGAAGGTGATCGCCACCGCGTTCGCCGACATCGGCTTCGACGTGGACATCGGCCCCCTCTTCCAGACCCCCGGCGAGTCCGCCCAGCAGGCCGTCGACAACGACGTGCACGTGGTGGGCGTGAGTTCCCTGGCCGCCGGTCACCTGACCCTGGTGCCCGCGCTGCGCAAGGCTCTGGACGAGCTCGGTCGCCCCGACATCCTGATCGTCTGCGGCGGCGTGATCCCGCCCCAGGACCACAAGGCCCTCAAAGAGGCTGGCGCGGTCGCGATCTTCGGTCCCGGAACCGTGATCCCCGCGGCCGCTGGCGAGCTGCTCGACCTGCTGCTGGAGGGCTGAGGGTGGCCAAGGACGAGGACCTCGACGCCCTGATGGCCGAGCTGGGCATCTCGCCCACCGGCGCCGCCAAGGGCAAGGCCCCCGGTCAGTCCCGCGCCGGGCGCTCCCCCGCCAAGAAGGCGCCCCCCAAAGCCAGCCCCGCCCAGATCGCGGAGCTCGCCAAGCGCCTGGGCAGCCAGCGCAAGGGCAAGCAGAAGAAGAAGGGCGCCCAGGCCGGCCCCAAGCTGACGGTACAACTCCCCAAGTCCGATCCCGACGCCCTCCTCAAGGCCGCCACCCGGCGCGAGGAACAGCTCAGCGTGTTGCTGGGCGAGGTCGACGCGCTGGCCGCTCGAACCGTGGCCGCGGAGGCGACGGCCAAGGAGCTCCGCCGCGAAGCCAAGGTGCTGCGGGCCCAGTCGGATCAGGACCAACGGGCGCGTCGTCAGGCCGAGCGTGACCTCGCTGGGGCCAAGGAGCGCATCGCGGTGTTGGAGGCCGAGCTGGCCCAAGCGGTGCAGGCCGAATCCGCAGCGCGCAAGGACCAATCCTCCTCCCGGCAGAGCCTGGAGCAGCTCCAGACCCAGGCGCAGATCCGCCCCAGCTTGCGGGCGATGATGGCCGACCGGGGGCTCGAGCCCGCCGAGATGCTGCTGGTGCTGGAGGCGATGCAGAGCGACGAGCCCGAGCTGCTGCTGGCCCTGCGTCAGGCCCCGGATCAGCGCATCTCCCAGCTCCTGTCCGAGCGGGTCGTGCTGGTGGGTCCGGAGTGTGCCGAGGCCCCGCAGCCCGGTCAGTGGGCCGTCCCCGTGGGGCAGGAGCGCTGCGAGCTGTCCGAGACCGGCCTGGCCCTGCGCTACCGGGATCTGCTGGAGACCTGCGAGCTGCTGGGGATCCACACGCTGTGCATCGTCGGTGGCAGCACGGGCTACCGCAAGACCCTCAAGCAGCTCGCGGCCCAGGGGGACCTCAAGCTGAGGCTGGTCTCGGGGAGCGCGCGACGCCAGAAGCGCCAGGCCGAGGCCGACCTTCGGACCTCAAGCCGCGTGGTCGTTTGGGGCGGCACCGAGCTCGACCACGCCGTCTCGGACCTCTACCGCGGGGAGAACGTCGTCCTGGTCAACCACCGGGGGCTCAGTGGCATGCTCGGAGAGCTGAGCCGCGTGCTGGAAGGCTGAGCAGCGGGGCCCGCCGCGATCCGAACGCATGGGGCACACGCCGTTGCGATCGGGGCAGCCAGGGAGCAGCTTGCGGCGGACGCCTCCGCTGATGGCGTAGCGCTCGTACTCGGGGAGCACGTCGCTGGCCTCCAGGCCCAGGCTGGTGAGCGCCTCCTCTGGCGTCATGCGGCTGGCGGCCTGAGAACAGAGGAGCTGTTCGACCTGCTCCTTCTTGAGGATCCCCAGCTCCTGGGCGATCTCGCCGAAGCGCTTGTTGGGCTCGTCGAGCTGTCGGTTGATCACGTCCATGACCTGCCGCACAGTCATCAACCGCTGCTTGAGGGCGATCTGCCCCAGCGGTGGAGCCGAGTCGACCTGGATCCGCAGTGCGGAGATCACCCCCTCCGCGTCCAGATACCCTTGTTTCATCATGTGAAGTAGAAAGCGCATTCGCCCCTCCGTCAGACGGCGCTACGGATGGACGCCCCGGCAACTCAAATGAAAGTTTCCCCCAACGATCCAAGCGAGCCGACAGATGACGCCTCAGACCGGAACCCTTCCCCGCCCCCAACACCGCCTGGGCTACAGCACGCTGGGTGAGGGGCCCCCCGTGCTCCTGGTGATGGGGCTGGCCATGACCGGAGACGCCTGGCACCCGCAGATCCGGGACCTGGCGCGGGATCACCAGGTGTGCTGGTTCGACAACAAGGGCGTGGGCCGCAGCCAGGCGCCGGCCGGGCGCTACCGCCCCCAGGACATGGCCGCGGACGGGTGGGCGCTCGCGGACCACCTGGGCTGGGACAGCCTGCACCTGGTGGGGGTGTCCATGGGCGGGATGATCTCCCAGCAGATGGCCATCCAGCGGCCCAACGCGATCCGCTCGCTGAGCCTGATCGCCTCGGCCGCCAACGGCCGTCGGGCCCGCCCCACCCCCGCCGGGGTCAAGCACTGGGTCGCGGTCCAGACAGCCCGGGACCTGCGAAGCCGCCAGGAGTCCATGGCCCGGCTGCTCTTCTCCGAGCGCACCCTGCGTGAGCGCCCTGAGGGCGTGCTGGACGGGGAGATGGCCAAGGGCCTGGCCAAGAGCAGAGCCAGCGGGAGCGCCCTGGCCAGCCAGCTCCACGCGGTGTTCTCCCACGATCTGCGCGGCCGCCTCCCCGAGCTCGCCCACCTGCCCAGCCAGTGCATCGTCGGGACGGAGGATGTGCTGGTCAGCCCCCAGAACAGCCGGGAGCTGGCGGCGCTGCTGCAGGCCGAGCTGCTGGAGATCCCGGAGGCCGGCCACGGCGTGAGCGCGGAGGCCGCCCAGCGCGTCAACCAGGCCCTCCGCGCCCTCGTGGCCCGCGTCGAAGCCACGCGCTAGGGAGCCCCCATGCGCAGAGGTCCCAGCGTCGAGGTCTTGGCCCAAGGTGTGCTCGCGGGAGACCGCAGCCTGCTGGCCCAGTCCATCACCCGCGTTGAGTCCCGCAGCGCCCGCCACCAGACCCAGGCCAGGGAGCTGCTCTCGCGCCTGATGCCCCACACCGGGCGGGCCCACCGCGTCGGGATCACCGGGGTCCCGGGCGTCGGCAAGAGCACCTTCATCGAGGCCCTGGGCATGCAGCTCGTGGAGGCCGGGCATCGCGTCGCCGTCCTGGCCGTCGACCCCAGCTCCACCCGCAGCGGCGGCAGCATCCTGGGCGACAAGACCCGCATGGAGCGCCTCTCGCGGCACCCGGGCGCGTTCATCCGCCCTTCGCCCTCTTCGGGCACCCTGGGCGGCGTCGCCTCCCGCACCCGCGAGGCCCTGCTGCTCTGCGAAGCCGCCGGCTACGACATCATCCTGGTGGAGACCGTCGGCGTGGGGCAGTCCGAGCTGGCCGTCGCCCAGATGACCGACGTGTTCCTGGTCCTGCTGCTGGCCGGCGCCGGCGACGAGCTCCAGGGCATCAAGCGCGGGCTGATGGAGCTGGCCGACGTGCTCGCGGTCAACAAGGCCGACGGCGACAACCTGCTCCCCGCCAAGCGCGCCGCCACGACCACCCGCAGCGCCCTGCGCACCCTCCACCCCGGCAAGGAGGGCTGGAAGCCCAAGGTGCTCACCTGCAGCGCCCTCCACAGCCAAGGCATCGACGCCGTCTGGGCCGCCCTCCAGGAGCACCGCGCCTTCCAGGAGGCCTCAGGCGCCTTCCAGCAACGCCGCCGCGACCAGGACACCCGCTGGATGTGGCAGATGGTCGACCAGGGCCTGCGCCGCGCCCTCCACGAGAGCCAGAGCGTCGCCGAGCTGCTCCCCGCGCTCAGCGCCCAGGTCCAGACCGGCAACCTCGCCCCCACCCGCGCCGCCGAGCAGCTCCTGGCCGCCTTCCTGGAGGGCAGACGCCCGGACTGAGCCCGCCTACTGCCGCGTCGCCTCGCCCCCACCCAGCTTGAGCGCCTCACCAAAGCGCTCTTTCAACGCCGACTCCGACGATTCATCCAGCGCGTTCCCCGACAGATAGAGCGCCTCCACGCTGTCCAGCGCCTCCCCCTGCGCCAGCGCCAGGCCCCCCGCCGGCCCGATCTCGTTGCTGGCCAGCAGCAGCACGTGCAGGTGCGCCGCGCCCGGTCCATCCGCCAGAGCCTGGGCCCCGCGGTCCCCCACCCCGTTCCAGCCGAGCTGCAGGGTCGTGAGGGGGCGGTTGCTGGATGCGAGCACCACCGCGCCCTCATCACCCAGGCCATTGGAGTCCAGCACCAGCTCTGTGAGGCTGGGGACCCCCGGCGAGGACAGGCTGTCCAGGCCTGCGGCGCTCAGCCCGTTCTGCCCCAGGTCCAGGTGGCGCAGGCTGCTCAGCTCGGTGGACGCCAGCAGGAACTGGGCGCCCTTGTCGCCCACCCGGTTGCCCTCGATGTGTACCCGCCCGGGCGCCAGGCTCAGCGACTCCAGGGCGCCCAGGTGCGCGCTGTCCGCCAAGGCCTGCGCCCCCCGCGGCCCCACCCCGTTGCCGCGCAGATCCAGGCTGCGCAGGCTCTCGGCGTCGGGGTGCTCGGCGATGGCCCGCGCCAGCTCCGGGCCCAGGCCCAGATCGCGCAGGGCCAGCTCCTGGCGGCCGGCCAGGGCCCCCTTGTCCAGCAGGGACTGCAGATCGCGCAGATCGTGGACCTCGTCGAAGTCCGATGGCCCACAGGCCAGCAACATCAGGATGCTCATGCGGTGGGGCTAACGTGCTACCCAAGGAGCAGTCCCCCCCTCCCCGGAGCCTGCGTGTCCGAGCCCTTCCGATTTCAGGTGCAGACCCAAGATGGCGTCGCGCTGCTGACCTTCGACCACGGCCGCGTCAACGAGATGGGCAGCGCCCAGCTTGACGCCCTGGAGGTCCTCATCGCCGAGCTCCAGGCGGGCGCGGTCGGCGCGCTGGTCACCACCTCGACCAAGACCACCTCCCGCGGGACGCCCATCTTCCAGGCCGGCGCGAACGTCACCGAGCGCAGCGGCTGGTCCCTGGAGCAGGTCAAGGCCCACGTGCGCCGGCAGCGCGCCATCCTGGCCAGCCTGCGCCAGCTCCCCCTCTTCCACGTGGGGCTGATTGGCGGCGCCGCCCTGGGCTGGGGCTGCGAATACTGCATCACCTGCGACTACCGCATCGCCACCCCCGACGCGGTGTTCGCCCTGCCCGAGACCGGCCTGGGCATCCTCCCCGGCGCCGGCGGCAGCTCCGAGCTGGCCCAGCTCATCGGCCTGCCCCAGGCGCTGCGGCTGGGCATGACCGGCGAGCGCATCGACGCCCAGGAGGCGCTGCGCATCGGCCTGGTGCAGGAGATCGTGCCCGACACAGAGGCCGGCCTGGCCCGCGCCAAGGCCCTCGCCCAGCGGGTCGCCCGCAACTCCCCCACCGCCGTCGGCGCCTTCAAGCGCGCCACCCTGGCGGCCCTGGGCCACGGCCCCGCCGAGCGCATGGAGATCGAGGCCCGCGCCTACGAGCTCTGCGCCGACTCCGGAGAGGCCGCCGTGGGTCGCGAGAACTTCGGCGACATCCGCAAGGGCGTGCGCCCGCCCTGGGGCCCTCTGCAGGTCTTCGAGCCGTGATCGCCCTGTTGCTGCTGGCCTGCACGCCTGAGCCCGCCGACTTCGCGGGGTGCGCCGCCCTGTCCGCGCCGGACGCCCGCACCCTCTGCCGATTGCAGCACCTGCCCGCCGAGCGCGACGCCATCCTGGCCCAGGCCGACACCATCGCCGACCCGCTGGAGCGCGACATGCTGCTGGTGGAACTGGCGGTGTCCGACCCGCGCAACCAGGGCTGGATCTGCAAGCAGGTCCACCACGACTACGGGGAGCGCCAGTGCCTGCAGGTCCTCGGCCGCCCCCACCTGTCCACCCCGCCCAAGGCCGACCGCCCCCCAGAGCCTCCGCCGAGGGCCCCGTGATGTTCTGGCTGCTGCTCACCGGCTGCGGGACCCCCGACTCTCCGCAGGAGCTCGCCCGCAAGCTCTCCTCGGAAGCAGGCACCCCCTGCGAGCAGATGCCCCTGGCCGGCGCCCGCACCACCTGCCTTGTGACCCGCGCCGCCAGCGCGGGGGGCCGGGGAGACAGCGTCACCGTCGACCAGACCTGCGCCACCCTCCAGGGCCTCTGGGCCGACGAGTGCCGCTTCCGTGCCGGCGAAGAGCTCGGCAAGGCCGGCCACACCGACGCGGCGCTCCGCCAGTGCGCGCAGGCCGGCGACTTCGCCCGGAACTGCATCACCCACGCCGCCTGGGGCCTGCCCCGCCAGCCCGGTCTGCGCCCCGACCAGCCCGCGGGCCCCGCGATGGCCGAGTTCAAGGGCCTCATCGAGTCCGCGATGGATGGCGCCCCCCCGGGCGTGGCCCCCGAGGCCATCGACACCCTGATGGCCCGGGCCTGGTTCAACCTCTACGTCGGCTCCGGCAGCGCCGACCCCACCGCCGCCCAGGACGCCGAGGCGTTCAGCGCGCAAGCCCGCAGCGCCTGGGCCATCGAGGCCATGCGCCTGGGCCCCGGCGGCCCCCAGGGCCTGCAGATCGCCCGCGCCTGCTGGGAGGGAAGCGGCCCCTGCCCCAGCGGCGAGCCTCTGCCCCTGGAGCGCACCCTGGGTCGCTACACGCCCCCCATCCTGCCCCCCAGCATGGAGCGCCACCCCCACGTGGCCGGCTTCGGGGGCAGCACGCGGCTGCTGGGCCCCGATGCCCAGGTGGATCTGCAGGTCGCCCTGATCGAAGGCGCGTTCTACCGCCAGGACACAGGCCCCGAGCTCTTCGTGGACGCCCTCTCCTCGCCGGTGGACGAGGTGCGCTGGACAGCGTGCAAGCTACTGCCCCGGGTACAGGGGTGGACCGAGGAGATCGAGGGCCTGGATCCCACCTGCCTGGAGTACATTGGGCTCTCCAGGCGGAGGGGTAGAGAGCCGCGCTCCGCTGCCCAGACACCACCACACCCTCGGGGGGAATGATGCTCGCGATGCTCCTTGGACTGCTGACCGCCTGCGAGGTCTGCGTGGCCGAAGGCTGCAACGGCGATCTGGAGGGCTGCGCCGCGCTCTCCGCCACCGGCTGCGAGGCCGACCCGCGCTGCACCGAGATCCTGGCCAAGCCGCTGAACGAGCTGGCCGGCTCCGACTCGGACGGGGTGGACTACTGCCTCGATGACAGCGCGGTCTTCGAGTACGTGGGCTGCCGCGACGCCGACCTGGGCTGCACCGAAGAGCCGACCATCGCCACCGACGGCGACGGCTTTGGCTGGTACCTGGACGAAGACTGCCTGCCTTCGGACTGGGACCAGGAGAGCTGGGAGACGCTGGACGCCTGCTGAGCGCTCAGCTCCAGGCGCACCCCGGGCTCAGAGGGCGCCGTGCAGCTCGGTCCAGGTGTCCTCGCTGATGGGCGCCAGATCCTCGACCAGGGTCCACTCCTGCTCACCCTGGGCGTTGTACCCCACCTTCTCCGCGTGGATGGCACCCGCCTCGTCCACCGTGTCCACGGAGTCGACCGTGCTGCCGTCCTGGGCGACGGAGTGGCTCTCCCAGCCCGTCCAGGCCCACGCCGGCCCCTCCAGCGTGCCCGTCCCCGAGTAGGAGTCGTCCGAGAAGCTCAGGGTGAAGGTCGCCGCGTCCGCGTCGATCTCCAGGGTGGTCTCGGTCAGGGTGCCGTCGGCCGTGGCGATGAACTCTTCCACGATGCGGCCCGCGGGCGGGTCCACCATGCGCCGGACCAGGTACTCCTCGTCAAAGGAGAAGCCCCCGGCCTGGATCACCGAGGTGGCCTGGTAGTGGTCCACCCAGGGCTCCGGGAGCGCGGCGGGGTTGGAGTCGGCGGTGTCGGAGGGGGCCGTGCAGGCCAGCAGGATCAGCAGCATGCCCCGCTCATATCCCGCGCCGGTGAACAGCGGGAACCCCAGCGCGCACCCCTTGTCCAGAGCTGCACACCGGAGCCTCCATGTTCGATCACCTGGGACAGCCCGCCCCCCGAAACCGCAAGCGCCAGGCGGGAGCCGCGATGCTCTCGGTGCTGGCCCTGCTCGCCCTGGGCAGCGCCTCGCTGATGTCCGGGAGTCAGCTTGTGGAGCACATCCCCGTCCAGGCGGTGCAGGTGGACTTCGACGAGCTGGCCGACCTCCCGGCCCCTCCTCCGCCGCCACCCAAGCTGGGGGTCGAGGACGGCTCTGAGGCCCCCGACACGGTGTCCCCCACCGCCCCAGATCCCGTGGCCCCCACGCCCGAGCCCGACCCTGCGCCCGCAGACGAGGACACCCTGACCCCAACCCCCGCGCCGGCCATGGCCGCCCTGGACACCCCACCCAAGGGAACCCCCGACGGCACCCTGATGGGCGATCCCGATGGGGAGGCCGGCGGCGTGTTCGGCGGCACCAAGGGCGGCGTGACCAACGGCGTGCTCTGCGGCAGCGGCCAGGACTGCACGGCCGCGCCCACCGCCGTACACGCCAGCCAGCTCACCCCCACCCGCCAGGTCGCCCCCCAGTACCCCGCCAGCGCCCGGGAGCTGGGCCTGGAGGGCGACTGCTCGGTGCGCATGTTCGTGGACGAGCGCGGCCGGGTGACCCAGGTGCGCGTCGAGCGCTGCCCCGTGGCCTTCCAGGACGCTGCGGTGAAGGCCGCCAGCCAGTGGCGCTTCCGCCCCTACAAGGACGTCGACGGCACCCGGAAGGCCGCGACCTTCGTGCTCACCCTGCGCTTCACCCTGCAGGACTGAAACCCGCGCTCAGGGCCGCCACACCCCGTCGTTGGCGGCCAGCACCCGCCCGAACAGCCCCGGCATGCGCTCCAGGGCCCCCACCATCGGGCCCCGCAGCCCCACCCTGCCGGCCAGCAGAAGCCCGCGCATCATCCAGAAGGGCAGGCGCACGATGCGGCGGTGGGCGGCCGGGTAGCGCTCCAGCCGGCCCTCTCCAAAGAGGCGCACCAGGGCCTGCCCCTGCTTGAAGCCCAGCGAGAGGCCCTCGCCGGTGCACGCGTCCAAATACCCAGCGGCGTCCCCTACCAGGGCCAGGCGGTGTTCCAGGTTCAGGGGGCTGGACACCCTCTGCTCCAGCGGCCCGCTGCCCATGTCCCGAGAGCGCTGGGGAGCCTGCCCCACCCGCTGGGCCACCTGGGGAAAGCGCGCCAGGAGCTGGTGGTAGTTGGCCTTGAAGCCCGACCACAGGAAGGCCACGCCGACCTCATTGGGGCCCACGGGGGTCAGGTAGCACTCGGCCTGGGGGCCCAGGTGCACCTCGACCCGGTCGGTCCAGGGGGCCAGCTCCACGTGCCGGCGCAGACCAAAGCGCTTGGTGGGCCCGACGCCGCGGTGCAGCCCCGCCCACTTGCGCAGCTTGGAGTGCAGCCCGTCCGCGCCCACGATCAAGCCCGCGTTCAGGGGCCCCGCCTCGGTGAACACGCCGCCCGGACACAGCGCCTGGGCCCGCAGCCCAAAGCGCAGCTCGACGCCCAGCTCCGTCGCCCGCGCCACCAGCCCCCGATGCAGCGCGAGCCGCCGCACCCCCAGGCCCTGCCCGTGGGGAAAGGTCGCCTCCGCCCGGTGTCCCCCCTCCTGCCAGAGGATCCCCGTGAAGGGGTGCGTGCCGCTGGGCTCCAGGCTCACCCCCAGAGACTCCAGGTGCCGCACACCCATGGGCATCAGGCCCTCTCCGCAGGCCTTGTCCAGCCCGTCCTGGCTGGGCGTGCGCGCCTCGATGAGCTGCACCTTCATGCCGGCCTGCGCTGCGTGGATGGCGGTGACCAGGCCCACCGGCCCGCCGCCCACGATCAGCACATCCGGCAGGCTCACCGCGCTCTCCAGAAGCCCAGCGCGCTGCGCGCCAGGATCCCCGCGACCCGCAGCAGATGCACCTTGTCGGGGGGAACCAGCTCTCCGGCCAGGTGCTGCCGCAGGGCCTCGCTGCGCCGGATCTTGCCCGAACTGGTGCGCGGCAGGGTCCCCGGGGGGAGGACGAGGACCTGGGCGCACACCAGCCCCGTCCCCACCAACACGGCCTCTGCGCAGGCCTCCGCCATGCCACTGATCTGCGCCGGCGAGGCCTCACTGCCGTGCTCCACAAAGAGCACGAGCTGCTCACTCGCCGCGCTCTCGTCCCGGTAGGACACCGCCGCCGCGCAGCCCGTGCGCACCCCCGGCAGCCCATCCACGGCCTGCTCCACCGGGTGCGGCGCGTGGTTGCGCCCGTTGAGGATGAGCAGGTCCTTGATGCGGCCGCTCAGGTAGAGCTCGCCGTCGTGGATGAAGCCCTGATCCCCGGTGTCCAGCCAGCCGTCGACCAGGGCGCGGGCGGTGGCCTCGGGGTTGCCCAGGTACTCCCGCAGCAGGCTGGGGCCGGTGCACCAGACCGTGCCCAGGCGCCCGTCGGGCAGGTGCTGGTGGTCGGCGTCGCGGATCTGCACCTGGAAGCCGCGGATGGGCGTGCCGACGGACACGATCTCCTGGCCCTCACTGTCCTCGACTGCGCGGCCCTCTGCCAGGGCGTGGGGGTCAAAGCGCGTGGCCCGAAAGGGTGTGCCCAGATCCGAGAAGGTCACCGCCAGGCTCGCCTCGCTCAGCCCATACACAGGCGAGAGAGACTCAGGTTGAAAGCCCCACTTGGCGAATCTGTCCTGGAAGTCCCGGAGCACCTGGGGGGCCACCGGCTCGGCGCCATTGAGCGCCACGCGCCAGCCGGAGAGGTCCACGCCCTCGAGCTGCTCGTCCTTGATGCGGTCCAGGCAGAGCCCGTAGGCAAAGTTGGGGGCCGGCGAGATCACGCCCCCGTACTTGGACAGCGCCCGCAACCACATGGCCGGCCGGGCGATGAACACCTCGGGGCCCATCAGGGTCAGGTCGCCGGGGTGGAAGAGGCTGGGGAACACGCAGCCGATCAGGCCCATGTCGTGGTAGAGCGGCAGCCAGCTCACGCCGGCCTGGGGCACATCTTTGGCGTCCTGGAGCAGGTGGTGGAGCAGCGCGTTGGTCTGCGCGCTCACGGCCCCGTGGGTGAGCGCCACGGGCTTGGGGTCCACGGTGGTCCCGCTGGAGAACTGGAGCATGGCGAGATCGTCCGGGGTGACCTCGCGGCGGTCGGGAGCCGCCTTGGGGAGCTCGGAGAGCTGCAGGCAACCCAGGGTGGGCCGCGCGCGCTCGACCACACCACCCAGCACCTTCTTCACCTTGTCCCCGGCCAGGATCAGGCGGGCCCCGGAGAGCGCGACCATGCGGGCGGTCTTGGCGTGGTAGTGCTCCATCCGGCCCAGGCGCACCGGCGGGTAGACCGGGCACGGGACGGCGCCGGCCAGGGTGCAGCCGAAGAAGGCGCGGAAGAAGTCGGGCTCGGTCGCGAACACCAGGATGACGCGCTCGCCGTGCTCGACCCCCAGCGCCATGAGCTGTCCGGCGACCTGCAGGGCCTGCTCGCGCATCTGGGACCAGGGGATCTCGGTGGCCCGCTCGCGCCGGTCCAAAAAGCGCAGGGTGGCGTCCTGCTGAGGGCCCAGGTCGTCCAGCGCCTGGTTGAGGGTCTGGTACTCAGGCACCCGCCTGCTCCTGCATGCGCGCGCGCAACACCCCCATCAGGTCACCGACCGTCTCGATGCCCTGCTCGTCGCCCTCTTCGAGCATGACCTTGAAGTGGTTCTCCAGCTCCACGACCAGCGTGAGCATGCGGATCGAGTCCAGGGACATCGCGCTGACCAGCGAGGTCTGGGGCGTGATGGGGTCGTGGTGGTCCAGGTGCTCGGCCGCGACGGCGGCGATGCCGGCCAGCAGGGTCTCGTCGCTGGGTGCGCTCATGTCTCTTCCTTGGAGGGGGGCAGCCCGGGGACGAAGCGGCTGCGGTCCCCCATTCGGGCCTCGTATTCGCAGGCGTCGGCCAGGGCCTGCTCTTCGCAGCGGATGCGGACCCGGAGCAGGATCAGGTTGGCCACGCCCCAGATCGCCGCGGTGAGCCAGGCGCCGTGCATCAGGGGCAGCAGGGCCAGCTCCAGCACGACGGCCACGTAGTTGGGGTGTCGCAGGAAGCGGTAGGGGCCGCCGGTGACCGCGGGCGCGCCGGGGACGACGATGACGCGGGTGTTCCAGCGGCCGTCCAGGGAGGTGATGGCCCAGTAGCGCAGCACCATCGTCCCCACCACGCCGACCAGACAGGCCCCGAACAACCACGGGATGAAGGGCCGGTCGAAGACGAGGACCTCGGCGGGCGCCGCGAACAGGAAGCTGGTGTGCAGCGCCTTCATCACGCCAAAGTGGCCCTGGCCGTACTCCTTGCCGCCGCGGTCAAAGGCCGCCTGGGCGTTGCGCTTGGAGACGAACAGCTCCACGATGCGCTCGATGGCGACCAGCGCGAAGACCGCCAGGAAGGCCCACTGGCTGGGGGAGATCACCACTGCAGCAGCACCAGCTCGGAGCAGAAGGCCGGGCCCATCGCGAGCATCAGGCCCAGGCTGCCGGCGGGGGGCCGGTGCTCGGGCTTCATGGTCTCCTGCAGCACCAGCAGCACCGACGAGCTGGACAGGTTGCCCACCTGCTGCAGGCTGTCCCAGGTGAGCTGAAAGGCCTCGCGGGGGCGCTCCAAGGCGGACTCGAAGGCCAGCAGCACCTTGGGCCCGCCGGGGTGGCACACAAAGGAGCCGATGTCGTCCAGGCTGAGCCCGTGGGCCTCCAGGAAGGCGTCCACGTCCCCGCGCAGGTTGTCGGTGACCATCTGGGGCACGTCCGCGGAGAGCACGATCTTGAAGCCCTCCGAGCCGATGTCCCAGCCCATCACGCGCTCGGTGTCGGAGTAGAAGACCGAGCGGGTGCCGAGGACGCGGGGGCCCTCGGAGTTCCCGGGGCTCACCTGCTCCCCACAGACCACCGCGCACGCGGCGCCATCCCCGAACAAGCCCGAGGAGATCAGGTTGGGGATGCTCAGGTCCTGCCGCTGGATGGTCAGCGAGCAGAGCTCCACGGACAGCAGCAGGGCGACCTGATCCGGCCAGGCCTTGACGTAATCCGCCGCCCGGGCGACCCCGGCCGCCCCCGCCACGCAGCCCAGCCCGAACATGGGGATGCGCTTGAGGTGCCGGGGCAGCTCCGGGATGCGGTTCATGATGCGCGCCTCGATGCTGGGCGTGGCGATGCCCGTGACCGAGGTGAAGATGATGGCCCCCACCTTCTCCGCGGGGACCCCGCTTGCCTCCAGGGCGCGCCGGATGGCCCGCTCGCCGAGCTCGACGGCGACGGAGATCCAGGCGTCGTTCGCGTCGCCGAAGCCCCGCAGGTCCTCGTAGGCGTCCAGAGGCAGCGCCAGGTGTCGACCGCCCACCAGCACATTGCGGTGGATCCGCTCCAGCCGAGAGAGGTTGTGGTGCCGCTGCCCCCAGACCTCCATCAGCTTCGCGATGAGCGCGTCCTGGTCGTAGTAGTTGTCAGGGAAGGCGTGGCCGACTGCGGCGATCTGCATGGGCTGGGGGGCTCCAGGGGCCAAGATGTGTCCGATTCCCTGCGGTTGCGCAGCTTCCGCGGGTTGCGCTGGCGATGGCGCCTTATCCGAACGCACAATAGAAGGACCAGAAGTAACGACGACGTAGCTTCCGAAGCTGCGCCCACGAGAGAAGCATGAAGAAAGCCACCTGGATGCGGAAGGCGGCCTCGGCCGGAAACGAGTTTCACTGGCGCAAGCAGGACGTCCAAGAACACAACCGCCGCAACCTGCTCTGGACCGCCGCTCTCTGGGGCTCCGTGCCCGTCGTTCTGGGAATCGGCACCCTGCTGCGGGCCTTCGCGCCCGTGCTGATGCCCGTCTGGATGGTGCTCGCCGGCCTCTACATCGGCTGCGTCATCCTGGGCCACTTCGTGCTGATCATCCACGAGTGCAGCCACAACATGTACCTGCTGGACGAGGACCGGGACAAGCAGGGCGAGCTCAACCGCCGCATCGGCAAGTTCGCCTCCGCCATGGTGTTCACCGAGTACATCAAGCACTGGGAGGAGGGCCACGCCATCCACCACACCCGCCCCTGCGAGGACGTGGACCCCCAGGATCGCGACCCCATCACCGGCCGCGAGCTCTACACCAAGTTCGCCAAGATCTGGCTGATCCCCTTCTACTTCATGAGCCAGAACCCCTCCGGGAAGTACGAGGGCGGCGCCGCTCGCCTGGCCAAGGGCGCGCTCTTCCTGGGTCCCCTGGCCCTGCTGGCCTTCCTGATGGCCGGCTTCTGGGGCGTGGGCGCGCTGTACATCGGGTACTGCTTCACCTCGACCCTGAACTACACCAAGAAGGCCCAGGAGCACGGCGGCGGGCTCAAGTTCGAGCCCTTCCCCATCCTGCGCTCGCGCACCTACCTGTACCCGCTGCAGTTCTTCACCAGCCCCTTCAAGATCAACTACCACTTCGAGCACCACGCCAACGCGAACGTGCCCTGGTACCTGCTGCCCGCGTACCACGAGAAGATCAAGGAGATCGTGCCCCAGGAGCTGCACCCCTACTACTTCCACGGGGAGTTCTGGAAGCAGATGGCCGGCGAGAAGCCCCTGCCCCCGGACGAGCTGCGGCACCTGTTCGCCAAGAGCACCGCCGCTTGAAGCTGCGCTTTTGACTGAGTGAGGGCCGGCGCAGACGCGTCGGCCTTTTCTTTTGGGCGCAATCAACGAAGATCTTAGTTGTTATCAACGAAGACTTTCGTTAATCTCCGTACACCCCCTCGGAGACGCGATGTCCAAGCTGCTCACCCCCACCGAGCTCGAGCTCATGAAGCTGCTGTGGAGCCACGGCCCCAGCACCGCCCGCGAGGCCCGCGAGGCTCTGGGCGACGACCGCGCGCACACCACGGTCTCCACCATCCTGCGCATCCTGGTGGACAAGGGCTTCGCCCACACCACGGCAGAGGGCCGCAGCCACCGCTACCACCCCAGCATCGACCGCCGCAGCTACCGCAGCCGCCAGCTCAAGCACCTGGTGGGCAGCCTCTTCGAGGGCTCCGCGAGCGCCCTGGTCCGACAGCTCGTCGACGACGGCGAGCTCCCCCCGGACGAGCTGGAGCGCCTGAGCGCGCTGCTCGAAGACGACGGGGAGTCCTGATGCTGCGCGCGTGGCTGCTGCTGCAGATCTGCCTGGTTCCGGCGGCCATCGGCGTCCAGCTCCTGGCTCGGAGCGCCCGGCCGCGCCTGGCGCTGACTGTGGGACGAGGGCTCTTGGTGCTCGCGCTCATCGCCCCCACCGCCTGGAGCTGGGAGCCCCCCAGCCTGTCCTCGCCTGCACCCTCCCCCAGCGAGGTGACCAGGGCGCAGTCCACAGGCCCGGTGGTGGGCCCACAAGCCGCAGTACGCCGGGTCCCCTCCCTCCCCCGCCTCCCGGTGTGGCCGCTGGGACTGGGGGTCGTGGGCGCCGTGGCCTTGGCGGGGCTGGGTCTCAAGCGCCGTGTGGATGGGCTGCCGGGCAGGCGGATCCGGGGCGTCTGGGTGGTCCAGGACCGGGCGGCGTGGTCGGCGTGGCTCCCGGGGATGCCCGTGGTCGCGCTGGGCGGCGGAGACTCGAGGCTGGCGCTGCGGCATGAGCTCCAACACCTGCGGCAGGGCGACCCCATCTGGGCCTGGGCGCTGCTGGGGCTCAAGGCCCTGTGCTTCCCGAACCCGGCGGTACACCTGCTGACCCGTGGCCTGCGCGATCTGGAGGAGCTTGCGGTAGACGCCGCCCTGCTGGCGCGGAACACGGCCCCGATCCCCTATGGCCGGGCCCTGCTGGAGGCGGCTCGCGGAGCGCGCCCGCTGGTGGCGGTCGGCCTGCACACCCCCACCTTGCTGGAGCGACGACTGCTGATGCTGAAGAAGAACAAGAACGCTGGATCCCGCCTCCCCCTGCTGGCCCTGGGCCTGCTGTGCTCTATGGGCACGCTGGGGGTGGCCTACGCGGGGCAGGCCCGCCTGCCCCAGGTGCAGGAGCGGGCGGCCTTCCAGGTGCCGGAGCACGCGGTGACCGACGCGGCGCGGGCCCGGATGGAGGGCGACCTGGCCGACTTCGTGGCCCGAGGGCTGGAGCGCTACCCCCAGTGGGCGCCGATGGTGCACGCGGAGCTGGAGGCCTGGGGGCTGCCCCCGGAGCTGGCGGCGGTCCCCCTGATCGAGTCCGGGTACGAGAACCTGGGCGCGGGCGTGCAGGGCAACTCGGCTGCGCCCGGGGTCCCCGGCAAGGGGCTGTGGATGTTCATCCCGACCACGGCGCGCAGCTACGGCCTGCGGGTGGACTCCCAGGTGGACGAGCGCCTGGAGCCGCAGCTCGAGACCCAGGCGGCCGCGGCGCTGCTCTCAGACCTCTACGGCGAGTTCGGGGACTGGGGGCTGGCGCTGGCCGGCTACAACCAGGGCAGCGAGCACGTCCAGCAGGCCATCGCCGCCGAGGGCACCCGCGACTGGGGCACCCTGGTGGAGCGCGGCGCCCTGAACCGGTACAGCGCGCTGGTGTTCGCGGCCTCCGAGAAGCTGCCGGACCAGTAGGCCGGGTGCTTGGGGCTACCGCGCCTCGAGGAAGGCGCGGGCGGTGGCCTCGTCGCGGTCCAGGCCCGCCGCGGTGAAGGCGGCCAGCGCGGCGGTGGCGTGCTCGATGGCCTGCCCCCGCTCGCCCGCCTCGTTCAGGGCCTGGGCCAGGGAGATGCGCGCGCGGGCGGCCCAGATGCGGTCGCCCGTGAGCTCGTCCAGCGCCCGCTCCAGCTCGCCGATGCTGGCCTCGCGGCCGCCCGGTCCCAGGCCCTCACGGGCGCGCTCCAGGCGGGTGCGGCCGGCCAGGAATGGGGCGCCCGCCTGGGAGGCCAGCAGCAGCGAGGCGTCCAGATCGGCGTGCCCGGCCTTGGAGCCCGCTCGAAGGCGACAGAGGCCGCGCACCCGGCGCAGGCGGGCCTCCAGCAGCACCAGGCCCCGCTCCTCTGCGTAGCGGACGGCGGTGTCCAGCCAGCCCGGCAGGAAGGTCAGCGCCCCCCGCTCCACGGCCAGCTCGGCGCGCAGGGCCAGGACCTCCATGTTGCCGACGTCCCGCCCGGCCTGGGTCCAGGCCTTCTCGGCGGCGGCCAGCAGCAGCTCGGTGTCGGCGAAGGCGCCGCGCAGCAGCGCGAGCTGGGCGAGCTGGGTGAGCGCGGCGCCCGAAGCACCGGCGGCCCCCTCCACCCCGTCCAGGGCGTCCGCGATGCTGGCCAGCCCCTGCTCGGCCTCGGCCAGGTGGCCCTCCAGGCGGTCCAGGCGCGCCCGGCGGAAGCGCCCGGCCAGCGCAGCGGGCCCCTGCCCGATGGACTCAAGCTCCCGCACGACCTCGGCCAGCGCCAGGCGGTCCCCGCGGGTGGCCAGCGCGGCGGCCAGCGAGTCCAGCGCCATGGCCTGCAGAGGGCCCTGGGACGCCGCGACGCAGCTCCGCGCGCGGGCCTCGGCCTGCTCCAGCGAGCCGGTGTCCAGCAGCAGCGCGGCGGTCTGGATGCGCAGGAGCTGGGTCTGGATCTCATCCGGGTGCCGGGCCAGCGCCTGCTCCAGCGCGTCCAGGGCCTCCCGGGGCCGGTCGGCGCGCCGGAGCACGTCCGCCAGGCGCACCCAGGCGTCCAGCTCCAGCGCCTCGTGGCCCCGCTCGGCGGCGCCCTCCTGCAGCGAACGCCAGGCGCGCGCGGCGCCCTCCCAGTCGGCGACCTCCTGCCGCTCCAGCGCGGACTGGACCACGGCCCGGAGCGCCTCGGGGACCTGCTGCTCGCCCATCAGAAGCTCCCCTGGAGCACGACGCCCTGGCCATCCACGCCGACCACCAGCGTGCTGCCGATCACCACACCGCCAGCGGCGTAGAGCCCCAGAGCGGCCCAGCGGGCCCGGTTGAAGTCCGCACTGAGCTGGTCTGCCTGCTCCCGGCTCACCGTGTCCGGCGCGGCCCGGGCGGCCTCCACCTGGGCATAGGCCGGGCGCGCCAGGGCGAGCTGCGCGGTCGCCCCTCCCGCCACGAGCAGCGCGCCGCCTCCCAGCAGCGCGTAGGGCAGCAGGCTCCCGTCGCGATCCGCGCTCAGGGCCGGTGTGTCCGCGGGGTCCTGCCCCCGGACGCTCAGGCTCTGCCGCGGGAGCGCGCAGGCCGCCGCGTAGTCGGGCGCGTCGCCATAGACGTGCCACCAGCTATGCAGGGCATCGTCGGGGCACAGGACCTGCACGAGCTGCTCGCCCTGGTAGACCAGATCGTAGCTGTGCATGAGCTGCCCGGAGACGTAGACGCGCACGCCCACCGCCTCGTCGTCCACCCCCGGGGGCGACATGGGGGCCTGCTGCATCTCGGAGCGCAGCGCCTCGAAGAGGTCCTGTCCGTCCTCCTGCGGGAGCAGCTCCACGTCCACCACAAAGCGCGGCGCGATGGTCAGGGTGCGGCGCCAGTGGTCCATCGCCGCGTCGCTGTCCCCCGCCTGGAAGGCCAACACGCCCCGGTAGAAGCTGGGACTGGCCGCCTGATCCGCCAGGATCACCGTCTGGGTGCTCTCCACCGCGTCCCGCGCGGCGTCCACGTGCTTGTCCGCGGCCTTGGCGTCCCCCTCCAGGACCGCCGCGCGCGCCAGGCCAAGCTCGGCCTCGAAGTCCCCTGCCCAGGCCGGAGCCGGGAGCAGCAGGAGCAGGGTCAGTCGCAGCCCACCCGCTGCCACTCGCTGTCCAGATCGGGGAGCTTCCACGTGCAGGTCTTGCCCTCTTCCACGTCCAAGGTGCCGCGGTGCGAGTTGTCGCCGCCACGCAGCTTGGTGCGCAGCGTTCCCTTGGGCACGTCGGCCAGCGCGACCAGCGCCTGCCCCGGGACCTCCTGCTTGTAACCCATACCGGAGAGGGTCAAGGTCCCCGCGCCGCTGGCAGGCAGCTCCAGCTTGAGGTGCCCCGTGCCCTTGGCGGGCGCCGCGCTCAGGTCCACTTCGGGCGGCGGGTCGGGCGTGGTGGGGGTCTCGGTCCCCGCGACATCCGTGGTCGGCGGCGTCTGCACCGGCGCCTGCTTCTGCTGCTGCACCCACCAGAACCCCAGCCCGCCGGCCACGATCACGGTCAGCAGGAAGGCAGCGGCCAGGACCGCCAGCATGCGCCCGGCTCCACCACCAGACCCGGAAGGCGTCGGGCGCAGATCAGCACTGGGCGGCTCCGGCGAGGTAGCCCGGGCCGGCTCCGCAGCCTCGGCCGCCTGGAACTCCTGCCGCGGAAGTGTGGCCTCGTCTTTGCCAGGGAGCGACGGGGGTGGCGGAGGGGGATCCCCAGCCAGAGGGGTGACGGGCATCCGCTCTGTAGGGCCCAGCAGCCCCTCGTCCACCGGCTGAAGCTCCCCGCTGGGGACGCTGGGGAGGGAGACGGCGGGGGCTACAGTGGGCGGCTTGCTCACGCGGGGCGCGCTGTTGGGCGGAGGCGGGAGCGCAGCGGTGGGCGGCGCCGGCCGCCAGCCTGGACGTTGCCGGGTGGCGTCGGGATCGTCCAGGCTCGGGGGGGCCAGCGGGGGCGGTGGATCCAGGCGCTGGGTCGCGGCCTGCTCTTGAGGCTCGAAGGCCCGCCGGGCGGCCTCGGGATCCAGGACCGTCTCCACCTTGTCCAGGTCCCGCCCCACCGGGTCCCGCGGGAGCTGATCCAGCGGGGGCAGGGTCACCGGGCGACCGGACGGACGGCCCTCCCGAGGCGGCGCGGCCAGCGGAGGCCCCACAGGGAGCTCGGCGCCTGCGACCAGAGGCGGCTCGTCGTCACCCGGGTAGTAGGTGCGGGCCTCCTCAAGCGGCGGGGGCGGCGGGATCATCGGCGTCAGCGGATCGGGGGCCTCCTCGGCGAAGGAGGTGGGGGGCGCGTCACCGAGCGCGGGCGCGCTGCTGGGGCTGAAGCTGCCGGTCGCGCGGTCTTCGGCCAGGGACTGGCCCTCGAGGGTGGGGCCCTCCGGCGTGTGCTTGAGCTCCTCCATGGCGGACTTGACCCAGGTGCGGGCGAAGCGGCGGGGCCCGGCGTCCCGGGACTCGTCGGCCAGGATCTCCATGATCTCCACGACCTGCTGCGCGCTGGGCCGGTGGGTGGGTTCGTAGGCCAGCATGGCGCGCAGAGTGCCCGTGACCCGGCGGGCGAGCTCGGGATCCAGCTCCCCAAGGTTCAGGCTGCCCAGGCGCTCGTCCAGAGCCTGCTCGTAGCGCTCCTCGCGCAGGTAGAGCTTGCCGAAGGCCCCGCCCGCCAGGACCTCGAAGGCGGTCACGCCCAGGGAGAAGACGTCCCCCGCGGGGGTGTCCGGCTCGCCCATCATGCGCTCGGGGGGCATGTAGGCCTGCGACCCGAAGGCCAGGGCCTGGGTGTGCGCTTCGCGGTTCTCGAAGTTGCCGCGGGCGGTGCCGAAGTCCAGGAGCTTCACGTCCCCTTCGACCGTCAACATGATGTTGGAGGGCTTCACGTCGCGGTGGATCAGGCGCAGGGGCTCGCCGCCCTGCAGCGGGACCTGCTCCCAGGCGGCCCACAGCGCGCCTGCGACCGCCCCGACCGCCTCGAAGGCCGTGCGCAGAGCGACCCGGTCGCCCCGCTTGACCAGGTGGTTGACCAGGGTCTTGAAGTCGACCCCCTCCAGGTACTCCATGACGATGGCGGCCTGGCCCTGGATGGAGGTGAGGTCCTCGACGCGCACGATGTTGCGGTGGCGGAGGCGCCCCAGCAGGCGGGCCTCGTCGCGGGCCCGCTTGACGATCTCGGTGTGCGCGGACCACTTGCCGTGGAGCACCTTGATGGCGACCACCGACGAGAAGCCTTCGGCCGTGGTGACCTCGGCCAGGTAGACCTTGCCGAAGCCTCCAGAGGCCAGCTCCTTGATGAAGCGGAAGCGGCGGCGGGCCTTCAAGGGGTGCATCTCCGAGACTGCGCGGGAGTATACGCCGCGGCCATCACTGGTGGCAGAAGCCGCCCTCGCTCCAGGCCTCCTCCAGCACCAGGTGCAGGAGCGCAAAGTACGTGAGCACCCGGTCCTCCAGCCCCGCGGAGAGGGCCATGGCGCCCGACCAGGACCACCCGCCGACCAACCCCGAGCCGAAGGGCTTGGTGCGCTCCAGCACCAGGTTCTCGTGGCCGCCCATGATGGCCGCGACCCCCATCCGGGTGGCGTCGTCCTTGCGCTCCAGGTCCAGCTCCACCTGGGAGTAGACCCGGTCGATGGGCGCGCGCACGGACCACTCCTGCTCCTCGAGCTCCGAGGTGCGCCCGGGATCCAGGACCCGCCGGCGCTCCCCCGAGCTGTCGGTCACCACCAGCAGGGCCATGCCCCAGTAGCGGGGCTTCTTGCCGCCGTCGCCGCAGAGGTACTCGCGCAGGTCGTCGGGCTCGCTGGGGTTGGTGAACCACGCGCTGATGCGCTTCTGGTGCTGCCCGTCGATGCCCCGCAGGGTCTTCATGGTCATGGCGACCTGGGTCTCGTCCAGGCCCCAGGCCTTGAAGTCCTCCTCGCGCTGGGTCTTGTCCGTCTGGTAGCGGTCCCCAAGCGGGTCGGTGGCCCGGGACAGCAGCACCTCGGCCTCCTTGTCCTGCGCCGCCATGTGGGAGAAGTAGACCTCCTCCTCCTGATGCAGCAGGTAGCCGTTCAGCCCGATGAGCCCCAGAGAGAAGCCCAGCACCGCCCAGAGTCGATTCCTCACCAGCTCTGGACCTTCTCGCGGGTGGGCACGTCGATCTGGCGGCAGTAGCCCTCCCGACCGGTGAAGCCCTTCCAGTCCGCGAACACGGGGTCATCCGGGTAGTTGGTGGCGTAGTAGCAGACGGCCAGGAAGTGGATGGCAAGGGCCTTGTAGGTGTAGTGCTGGGTGTGCTGGTGCAGCACCGCGCCGCAGGAGTCGCTGTCGCGGAAGTCGTTTCCCTCGCAGCGGATCTGTTCCCCCACAAAGCTCGGGTCCCGGTCCAGGCCCTGCCGATCCAGCCAGCGCTCGTAGGCGGGCCGCAGGTTGCGGGGCTTGCGGTTGCCGTCGATGGCCTCGTTGTCCCAGCCCGCGTTGTGGGCCGCGATGGCGATCTGCACGGCGGCGCCCGAGTCCCGGGCCAGCGGCGCGTTCCAGGCCTCGGAGAAGAGCCCGATGGCCGCCCGGGTGGACTTGGCCAGGTCCTCGCGCTCGTCGACCTCGCAGGCGCTGATCAGGCAGCAGTTGCGGTCAGGCCGCCCGGTGCCCCCCAGCCCACAGTTCGCGTCGCTGCGGTTGATGTAGCGGGCGGTCTTGAGGATGCCCTTGGGCGGCACGATGGCGGTGGGCTGCCAGCGCTCGGCGCTGCCCCGCAGGGTGCACTGCTCGATGCGCAGATCCAGGCGGTTTCCGACCTCGGGCATGAACTGCCACCAGCCCGCCGCGCACACCGGCGAGACCGGGTCCGGTCGATACACCGACTCGACATAGGGCACGCCGGCGAAGGCCTCGGGCATCTTCTCGTCCCGCAGCATCTTCACGACCTCGGCGTAGTCGTAGCGGATGTCGTCCAGGCGCTTCCAGAAGCTCTGGCCGGACGCGATCTGCTTGGCGTAGCCCGCGCTGAACTTGAGCAGGCGCTGGTCGAAGTTCTCGGGGTCCTGCAGGTCGGTGTCGCCGGAGACCTCCATGTTGGGGATCACCACGAACTCCACCCAGGGCTGCTCGAAGCCCTGGTACAGCTCCAGGTCGACCTGGGTGCCCAGCGCCAGGTCCAGGGGCTCCTGGATGTACTCCACGCCCTCGTCCACCGGGCCCAGCAGCTTGGGCGGCGCGATGAGCTGGCCGAACCAGGGCGCCACCAGGGCCACCGAGATCAGCATCGCCATCACCACCAGCGAGGGCACGAACCACACCGGCCACTTGGAGCTCTTGAGCTCCCGCACCTCGGAGGGCTGGACGTCCGGGTTCACATCCGCCGCGTCGGAGAGCACCCGCGCCTGCTCCCAGTCGCCCAGCTTGCGGGCCTCCACGAACCACACCGTGCAGCCACGCCCTGGCGGCCCCAGGTGGAAGGCGCTCTCGGGGGTCAGGTACTGGGGTCCCCGGATGGGCTGGATCTCCCGCCAGTCCACGTGGGGGTGCGGGCTCACGCGCACCTGGTTGCTGCCCACCGGCGCGATGGACACGGTCGCCCCGTCATAGGCCGAGATCACCGCCTGGCGGTCATCCAGGCCCCGGTAGCCCTCGATCTTGAGGCCGCCCGGTCCCGGGTTGGCCCCCATGCGCACCACGGGCCCGCGGCACACGATGTCCCCGCGGAGGCTCATCGGGCCCTCCGCGAAGTAGAGGACCACGTCCCAGCGTTCCCGACTGCTCATCGCGCAAGCACCAGGCTCGGCTCCTCGCGCAGGTCCAGCTCAGCCAGGAGCAGGTGGGGGGAGAGCACGCGCTCCTGATGGCGCAGCGCCCAGCGTCCCGGGGGGAGCTGCATCCACCCGGCCAGCGCGTCGGTCACGCTCGCGGCGCTCATGGCCAGGTTCACCGGCACCCGGAAGCGCGCCGGCGTGCCCGAGCGGACCTCGACCTGCACCCAGACCTCCTCCGCGGGGACGGGGTGCAGCACCAGCACGCTCCCCTCCTCGAAGTCCGAGACCAGCGTGCTGCCGGGCGCCGGGCCGCTCTCGGGCCCCAGGCGGTAGCCAAAGAGCAGGCGCCCCTGCAGGTCCAGGCGCACGGGCACCACGTTCCCCACCAGGAAGCTCACCGCCTCCGCCAGGGTGAAGGCCCGCGGGATGCGCGTCTTGATGGGCCGGGCGTCCAGCCCGCGCTTGAGCAGGAAGGCCCGCCCCTTTCCCCCCTGGCTGGGCGGGATCAGGTCCGGCGTGCGCCCCTGGGGCCTCAGCGGCGTGCCCAGGGTCAGCGGCAGGGGCTGAGGTGGGGTCTCGGTGCGCTCGGGGGTCTCCTCCACCACCGGCAAGGGCTCGGTGCCCCGGTCCCGGCTCGGGGGGTGGTGTGCCGCGCCCGAGGTCCCCCGCTCCGGCAGCTCCATCGTGGTCTCGCGGTGGGAGACCCCGGCGGCCGGGTCCAGGGTGCGCTCGATGGCGTCGTGGGTGTCGTCCGGCAGCGGTCCAGTGGGCGGCCCCTCCAGCCCGGTTCCGAACCCGAAGCCGTGCCGCGGCACGCCGAAGGCCTCCTCCAGCGAAGCCGGCGCGGGGTCGGGCTCAGGCGTGCGCAGGGGCGGCGCGGCCTCCACCGGTCGGTCCCCGGAGGAGCTGGCCTGCAGGATCTGCTCGATCACATCCGAGGCGCTGCGCGTGGCCTTCTCGGGCGGCGCCTGGCGCTCACCCAAGGCCTCCTGCGGGTGCGCGCGCTGAGGCTCCCGCTGCTCGACCGCGGCCATATCAGGGGTCTCGAAGCTGGGGCGCTCCGCCCGCCGGGGTCGGTGATCCCCAGGTGCCCGCCGCGGACGCCGCTCCGCCGGCTGCGAGACCTCGGCCTGCTCCTGCGCGGAGAGCCGGAAGCCCGCCGTGGTGGTCGGCGAGGAGAGGTCCTCCCCCTCCATGCTGCGCTGACGCCGACGCCCGGTGGGCTTGGACCAGCGGCCCGCGGATCGCCTGTCCTCGCTGGGGGGGGCGGTGCGACGGGGTGGTGTGGGGGCTGCAGGTGCAGGAGGTGGGGGCGGCTGTGGGGCCACCGACACACTCCTCCTCACCGACCTGGGCTGGTCCTGGCTCGCCGCAACCGGAGCCCTCTGGGGTCGACGAGGACCGGCTGAAGCAGACGCGCTGGGTGGGGGCGGCGGCGGGGCGGCGCGCTGGGGGCG